>NZ_JADHDT010000009.1 GCF_016820445.1 Sphingomonas beigongshangi | reverse complement strand
AATGCCGCGATGGTCGAGGAAGCCACCGCCGCCGCCCGCTCGCTGTCGGCCGAGGCCGACCAGCTCGCCCGGCAGGTGACGCGGTTCAGGGTCTCGAACGATCGCCAGGCGGCGCCGGCGCCGGTGGTCCACCAACTGCAGCAGCGCGCCGCCGACGCAGGCCGCAGGATCGCTCGCGCCGCGGGTTCCGGTCGCCGGAACGGCGGCCAGGCGGCAGCCGTCGCCGTGGCGCAGGACGACTGGTCGGAATTCTGACCGGCAGGGGCGGCGATCCACCATGGAGCGCCGCCCCGTCCCGTTTCAGAGCGTAATCGCCGCCTTCATGCCGACCACGCCCACGTCTGCCGCCTCACGAATGCCACCTGGCTGGTGGATATATTGCAGGTTGGGCCTGAGCTCGAGCCAGTCGGTCGGGTGGATGGCGTAATAGACCTCCGCCGCATATTCCGCATCGCGGACCGCCGTGCCCGGGACAGACCGGTCGGCGGCGGCCGCACGGCCGTTGACGTTGGTGCGTGCAAGTCCGAATCCGAGCACGTCGCCGGGGATCCAGGGCACCAATCCCTTGTAGAACAGCCCTACCGCCACCTGGTTGTCGGTCACGGACGTCTTGCGATCGGCCTGCGTGACGTTCGCGAACATCGACAGGCCGGTCAGCGCCTTTCCGTCCTTCGACCTACCCGTCAGCTGCTGCTGCATGGTGAAATAGACGCCATAGCGGCTGTCGTGCCGCAGCGGCGCGAGCCCGGTCACCACCGCGACGTTGCGGTTGAGGTCGAGCAGCACGTCGTCGCCCGCCGCCGTCCCGATCCAGCCGCCGATCTTGTACGAGCCGACGTGACCGTCGTCGCCACCATGTGACCAGCCCGTCTCGATCGGGATCAATGTGCCGGTCGCCCCCTGCACATGGGCCACGAAGAAATGCGGATCGAGGTTGCGCGGATTGATCTGATAGGCACCGCCCTGCACGTAGAATCCGCGCGGCAGGTCGATCCGCACCCGCGCCCCCCATTGGCTGACGGGCCAGTTGTACCAGTAATCCCCCGCGAGATTGCCGGGCTGCGCCCCGCAGAAGCTGAGGTTCATGAAGTGGCAGGAGAAGACGGCGAAGTCCTCGCCCGGGTTGGTGAGGCCAAGTTTCACCTCCACCGACGGACCGAGCTTCTGTTCGTACCATAATTGCGTCATGCGCACCGTCTGGCCCCGTCCGTAGATCTCCTGCACCTGCTGCAGCGCGTTGATACCCGCGTCCGCCGTCAGGTTGCTGCCACGTCGCCAGGTCACGGTCGCCTGGAACGCCCCGCCCTTCAGCCCCGCCAGCTTTTCCAAGTCGAGCAGCGCGCCGACGTCGAACTGCCCCGTTTCCCGGAACAGCTGCCGCTCGCCGCCGGCGACGTTATAGCCGCTCTCCGAAGCGTAGCGCGCACTCAGCCCGATGCCGCGCCGGCCGAGCCGCGTGCGGATTTCCTGCCAGTCGCCGATCAGGCCCGGCGGCGGTGAACTCTGCGTGTCGCCGATCAGCGCCGACGGCGAGGTATCGCGCTGCCGGCTGCGCGACACCGCCGTCTGCGGCCGATGCTGCGTGTCGCCGGTGGTCGTGTCGGGATTCTGCTGGCGCGTCTCGGGGGCGGGCGTCTGCTGCGGATCGGCGGGCGCCGGCGCGCCGACATCGACCTGCTGCGCCGACGCGCCGCCGCACCAGGTCACCGCCGCCAGAAGCATGCCCGCGACCCGCCACATCCGCCCGTCCATCTTGCCGCCCCTTCTCCAGCGCCTTTACGCTTGCGTCAGAGGGATAACGGACGATGCCGTAATTGGTTCGCCGGCCGGAACGATCAGTCGCGCAGCAGGTCGTTGATGCTGGTCTTGCTGCGCGTCTGCGCGTCGACGCGCTTGACGATTACCGCGCAGTAAAGGCCTGGCTTCCCCCCTTCCGCTGGCGTGGAGCCGGGTACAACGACGGCATAGGGGGGCACCTCGCCGCGGAACACCTCGCCCGTCTCGCGGTCGATGATCTTGGTCGACTTGCCGAGGTAGACGCCCATCGACAGCACCGCGCCCTCACCGACGCGAACGCCCTCGGCGACTTCCGACCGGGCGCCGATGAACGCACCGTCGCCGATGATCACCGGGTCCGCCTGCAACGGCTCGAGCACCCCGCCGATCCCCGCGCCGCCGGACAGGTGGACGTTCCTGCCGATCTGCGCGCAACTGCCGACGGTCGCCCAGGTATCGACCATCGTTCCCTCGCCGACATAGGCGCCGATGTTGACGAAGCTGGGCATCAGGATCGCGCCCGGCGCAACATAGGCGCCACGGCGCACGACGCTGCCGGGCACGGCGCGAAAACCCGCGGCGCGGAATTCCGCCTCGCTCCAGCCGGAGAATTTGCTCGGCACCTTGTCGAACCAGTGGCCCGCACCCGGACCATTGTCGATCAGGGCATTGTCGTTGAGGCGGAAGCTGAGCAGCACCGCCTTCTTGAGCCACTGATTGACGCGCCAGCCGCCCTCTCCATCAGGCTCCGCCACGCGCGCCTCGCCGGCGTCCAGCAACGCAAGCGCACGGTCGACCGCACGCCGCGTCTCGCCGCCCGTGCCGAAGCCCAGCTGGGTGCGATCCTCCCACGCCGCCTCGATCGTGGTTTCCAGTTCCCGGGTCATGCTGCCTCCGTGACGTGGGTGAGCCACGACGTCAGGTCGTGGACGGTGTAATCGATATGGTCGCGCGCGGCCTCGGGACCCTGTTCGGAGCCGTTGTCGACCCACACCGTGGTCATGCCGATCGCCTTGGCGGGCACGAGGTTGCGCGCCATGTCCTCCGCGAACAGCGCGCGGGTCGGATCGATGCCGAAGGCGGCGCACAGACCGGCGTAGGCGCTGGGGTGCGGCTTGGGCACCAGATCCATCGCGTGGATATCGTGGATCGCTTCGAAGCTTTCGCCCAGCCCCAGCCGGTCGAGCACCTTGAGCGCATAGGGCTTGTCGCCGTTGGTGAAGACGAGCTTGCGGCCGGGGAGTCTGGCGATCGCGGCGGCGAGCGGCGCATCCTGCTCCAGCACGTCCATCTCCACGTCGTGAACGTCGGCAAGGAAGTCGTGCGGATCGACACCGTGTTCCGCCATCAACCCGGTCAGCGTCGTGCCATGCTGATGAAAATACGCCTTCTGGATGCGCAGCGCTTCCGTCGGACCGACGCCGAGCCGGCGGGCGACATAAGCAGTCATGCGCGCGTCAATCCGCGCGAACAGATTGGCACGCGCGGGATACAACGTGTTATCCAGATCGAAGATCCAGGTGTCGATCGAGGCGAGGCGTGCGAGCATCGCCGCGGCGTCTACGGGGCAGGCGGTCGCCGGGCAAGCGGGCCTTCGCATGAAGTTCCGTCAATGCGCTGTAAACCCCTGCACAGCCATGATAGTAGGCAGTCGATAAGCGTAAGTGGAGTGATGGGGATGCGGGCGGGGTTGCTGCGGTCGGCGGCACTGGGCAGCGCGTTGGCGCTGGGCGCCTGCGGCGGTGGTGGTGGCGGAGGGGTGAACACGATCCCGGCGCCGCCGAGCGCGACGCTGCCGACGCCGACACCCTCGCCCACCCCGGCGCCGACCCCCACGCCCGCGCCAGCCCCGACGCCCTCACCGTCGCCCACGCCGACCGCGACGAATTACGATACCGCGGAATATCGCGCGACGGTCGGCGCCGTCTCGATGAACGCGCTGGCCGCCTATAACCGGGGCGCGACCGGATTGGGCGTCAATCTCGCGATCATCGACAGCGGGATCGACACGAGCAGCGCGGAATTCGGCAATCGCATCAGCGCCGCGTCGCAGGATGTCGCCGGTAATACCAGCATCAAGGATCAGGCGGGTCACGGCACCGCGGTCGCGTTCACCGCCGCGGGCCGCCGCAACGATACCGGCTCGCAGGGCGTGGCGTTCGACGCGACGCTGACCGTGTTGCGCGCCGACACGCCTGGCAGTTGCACCGCGACGACGACGGGAACGGACTCGCCGTGCAAGTTCAACACGGACGCCATCACGCGCGGCGTCGATGCCGCCCGCGTCGCCGGCGCGCGCGTCATCAACATGTCGCTCGGCGGATCGGCGATGCCGCAGAACCTGATCGACGCGATCGGTCGCGCGACCGCGCAAGGCATCATCATCGTCATCGCCGCGGGCAACGACGGCAGCGACAATCCCGACCCGTTCACCTCGGTCGCGTCCAACCCCGCGGCGCGCAATCTCGTCATCATCGCCGGGTCCGTCGGATCGAACGACGTGCTCTCCACCTTCAGCGACAAGGCCGGCACGGGCGCCACGCATTACCTGGCCGCCGTCGGCGAGCGGGTACGCGCGCCCGATCAGAACAACACGGCCTATCTGTGGTCCGGCACCTCGTTCGCCGCGCCGCAGATTTCGGGCGCGATCGCGCTCCTCGCACAGGCCTTTCCCAATCTCAGCGGTGCGCAGATTGTCGACCTGCTGTTCCGGACCGCGCGCGACGCCGGTGCGGCGGGCGTGGACAGCATCTATGGCAATGGCGTCCTCGACCTGACGCGCGCCTTCCAGCCCGTCGGCACCACCGCGCTTGCGGGGTCGAAGGTCGCCGTCTCCACGACGAGCAACGCGACGCTGTCCGCGCCGATGGGCGATGCGCAGGTCGGGACGCTCGGGGCGGTGATCCTCGACAGCTATGCGCGCGCCTTTGCGATCGACCTTGCTCATACCGTGCAGCGCGGCGCGCCGACCCCGATGCTGACCGGTGCCCTGCAGATGCCGATGCGCAGCCTGTCGCTCGCCAACGCCGGCACGACCGTGTCGTTGACGCTGGCCCCGCGGCGCGACGGATCGGTCGCGGTGCAACGCAGCCTGCTCAGCCAGGACCAGGCGGACACCGCACGCGCGATTGCCGGGTCGGTGACGCAGGCGCTGGGTCGCAACACGCAATTCGGCTTCGCCTTCTCGCAAGGGTCAAACGTGCTGAGCGCGCATATGGCGGGCAAGCGGGAACCCGCCTTTCTGGTCGCGGGCCAGGGCGGGCTCGGCTTCGAGAGCATGGCCCACGCCGCCGGCTCGCTGCGTCAGCAGCTCGGCCCCGTCGGCATCAGCGCGGGTATCGAGAATGGCGACGTCATCGGTCGCCGCGACCCGCTGCTCGCGGGGCTGCAGGGCTATCGCAGGTCCGGATACGATCGCGCCACGCTGGGCGTCGACGCGCGCTGGCGGGGCGTAACCGCCAGTGTGGCGGCAAGCCACCTGGCGGAGCGCGACACGCTGCTCGGCGCGCGCTTCGACGGTTCGCTCGGCGCCCCGCAGGCAAAGAGCTGGTTCGTCGACATGGACGCACGCGCCGAGCTAGGCGGTGGCTGGACGATCGGCGGCAGCTGGCGTCGGGGTTGGACAACCGCGCGTATGCAGAGCGGGCTTTCCGGCTCCGGACAGCTCGCCACCTCGGCATTTGCGGTGGACGCCGGCAAGGACGGCGTGTTCGGCACCGACAGCATCGGCCTGCGGTTCGCGCAGCCGCTGCGCGTGTCGCGCGGCGGCATCGACTATCGCCTGCCGACGAACTGGGACTATGCGACGCTCACGGTCAGCGACTGGACGATGCAGCGGATGAACCTGGCACCGACCGGTCGCGAACTGGACGTGGAGGCGCGCTATCGCGTGCTGCTCGGCCTCGGCGACGTGCAGGCCAATCTGTTCTGGCGGCGCGATCCCGGCAACGTCGCCAGCCTGCCCGACGATCGCGGCGGAGCGATTCGCTACGCGATCGGTTTCTGATCGGGATCGATTGCAGCCGGCGATCGGCTCCCCATCTTGCTGGTCATGACCCGCTTCGCCCTGCTCGATCTGGTGCCCGTCGTCGAAGGCGGCACCGTGTCCCAATCGCTCGCAAACGCCGCCGATTTGGCGCGCCACGCGGAATCGCTCGGCTTCGACCGCTATTGGGTGGCGGAGCATCACGGCATGCGCGGCATCGCCAGTGCGGCGACCGCGGTGGTGATCGCGCACGTCGCCGCCGCGACGAGGACGATCCGCGTCGGCGCGGGCGGCATCATGCTGCCCAACCATGCGCCGCTGGTGATCGCGGAACAGTTCGGCACGCTCGACGCGCTGTTCCCGGGACGTATCGATCTTGGCCTCGGCCGGGCGCCGGGCAGCGACCAGCGGGTCGCGCGCGCCATGCGCCGCACGCTGGACAGCGATCCCAACGCCTTTCCGCAGGACGTGCTGGAGCTGCAGAGCTATTTCGCGGACGATGGCCAGACCGGCATCGTGGCGACGCCCGGTGCGGGCGCGAACGTGCCCCTGTGGATCCTGGGGTCGAGCACCTTCGGGGCGCAGCTCGCCGCCGCGCTCGGCCTGCCCTATGCCTTCGCTTCGCATTTCGCGCCGGACGCGCTGGATCAGGCGCTAGCGATCTATCGCCGCGACTTCCGCCCCTCGGCCCAGCTCGCCAAGCCCTATGCGATGGCGGGGTTCAATGTTTTCGCGGCGGAGACAGACGCCGAGGCCGAGCTGCTGGCCAGTTCGCAGCAGCAGTCGTTCGTTGCTCTGCGCACGGGCAATCCGCGCCAGCTGCCGCCGCCGGTCGAGGGCTATCGCGCCAGCCTGGGGCCGCAGGGTAATCAGATTCTCGATCACGTCCTGCAATGTTCCGCGGTCGGATCCCCGGCGACGGTGGCGCGCCAGACCGCTGCGTTCATCGAGCGGACGGGGGTCGACGAGATCATGGTGACGAGCGCGATCTACGACCATGAGGCGCGCAAGCGCAGCCTGTCGATCACGGCGGAGGTGATGAGCGGGATGGCGATGTCGGTGGCGTAATCCGGCCGCTGCCCTAATTGGCGGCGGGCAGCCGCAAGCGCACCAGCAGTCCGCCCAGGTCCTCGCTTTCCTCGAGGCTGACGGTGCCGCCGTAGATTTCGGCCACGTCGCGCACGATGGCCAGGCCCAGGCCCGTGCCCGGCTTGCCCGTGTCGAGTCGCACGCCGCGATCGAAGATGCGGACGCGATCCTCTTCGGGAATGCCGGTGCCGTCGTCCTCGATCATCAGCTCGACGAATCCGGCCTGCGCGGCGACGGTGACGAACACGCTGCCGCCCCCGTATTTCGCCGCATTCTCGATCAGATTGCCGAGCATCTCGTCGAGATCCTGGCGCTCGACATGGACCTGCAGGTCCTTCGGACCGGTCACGTCGATCCGCACGTGGCGATAGAGGCGCGCCACCGCCCGCTCGACCGATTCGAGGCTCGGCCAGACGTCGGCGCGGCTGTGCGCGGAGCCGCGGCGCCCCACCGCCCGTGCGCGCGCGAGGTGATGGTCGACCTGCCGCCGCATGGTGCGCGCCTCGCGAATGACGGTATCGGCTAGGTCATCCGCCTGCGCCGTGGCGGCGTTCATGATGACGGTGAGCGGCGTCTTCAGGGCATGCGCGAGATTGCCCGCGTGCCGCCGCGCCTCCTCCGCCTGCCGCTCGTTGTGCTCGATCAGCGCGTTGAGTTCCTCCACCATCGGCGCGACCTCGATCGGCATTGCGCTGGAGACGCGGCTCGACTGGCCGGCGCGCATCCGCGCGATCTCCTCCCGCACGCGGCGCAGCGGCCGCAGGCCATAAAAGGTCTGCAACGCGGCAAGCACGATCAGGCCAAGCCCGAGCAGCAGGAAGCTGCGCACCAGCGTACGCCGGAGGATCGCGATCTGGGCGTCCAGCCCCGTGCGCGCCTGCGCGACCTGAAAGCGCCAATGGACGTCGGAACCGGGCAATTGCACGTCGCGCTCCACGATGCGGAGCTTCTCGTCCGGGAATTGCGTGCTGTCGTAGACATGCTCGCTGCGATCGTCGTGGTCCGCACCATAGGCGAGCCGGCGATCCCATAGCGAGCGGGAGGCAAAGGCTTCGCCGATCGGCTGGCGCGGCGCCGAGACCTGCCAATAGAGGCCGGAATTCGGCTCCAGAAACTGCTGGTCCGCGGTGGCATTGCGGCTGAACGCGACTTCGCCGTCAGGATCGATGTAGGCCGACACCAGCAGCGATTTCATGATGTAGGACATGTTCTGGTCGAAGTTGCGCGTCACCGCGTCGCGCAACACCTTGTCCAGCGCATAACCGCCGCCGAGCAGCAGCAATCCGATCCACGCCGCCGCGATGAGGATCATCCGTCGCGACAGCGACCCTGTCGTCCGCGCCCGGCGACGCGGCGGCGCTTCGGCGAGCGGCGGTGACTCGGACATGGAGGTGCCGTCAGGCGTCCGGGTCTTCGAGGCTGTAGCCGAGGCCGCGGATCGTCGTGATCACGTCCTGACCCAGCTTCTTGCGGATGCGCGTCACGAACACCTCGATCGTGTTCGAATCGCGATCGAAATCCTGGTCGTAGATATGTTCGATCAGCTCGGTCCGGCTGACCACCTTGCCCTTGTGGTGGAGAAGGTAGGAGAGGAGCTTGTATTCCTGCGCGGTCAGCTTCACCGCCTCGCCGGCCTTTGTCACCTTGCCCGAACGCGTGTCGAGCCGGACGTCGCCCGCGGTCAGCTCGCTCGACGCATTGCCCGACGCGCGGCGGATCAGCGCGCGCAGGCGGGCGATCAGCTCCTCGGTCTGGAACGGCTTGGCGACATAGTCGTCGGCGCCCGCGTCGAGCCCGGCGACCTTGTCGGACCAGCTGTCGCGCGCGGTCAGGACCAGGACGGGCGTCGTCTTGCCCTCCTTGCGCCAGCGGTCGAGCACGGTCAGCCCGTCGATCTCGGGCAGGCCGAGGTCGAGGACGATCGCGTCATAGCTTTCGGTGCTGCCGAGGAAGTGGCCTTCCTCGCCATCGGTGGCGAGGTCGATGGCATAGCCCGCGCCCTCCAGCGTATTCTTCAGCTGCTGGCCGAGATTCGGTTCGTCCTCGACGATCAGAACGCGCATGTGATCCCCTGTTCCTAGCGGCCGGTGCGGCCGATGATTTGGCCGGTGCGGCCATCGACGTCGACCCAGACGACGGTTCCATCGCGCAGGAACTTCAGCGTGTAAACGCCACTCGAAAAGTCGAGGTCGAAGCCGAGATACTCATAGCCCTTCATCTGCGGCAGCACGCGCGCCTCGATCACCTTGTTGGGCAACAGGTCGCCACGCCGCCGCGCGTCATAGGCGCGCTCCTGGTCGCTGCGCCGCTGCGGATCGGGCGCCTCGGCGACCGCGGGCGCGGCCGCGAAAAAGAGGAGGGAAGCAAGCATCGACATGAGGGGTGGCATAGGCGGATGGCATTGAACAGCCTGTGAATGGGCCGGGCGAGGTAGGTTCAGGTTGGGGGTGAGCACGATCCAGCAAGATTGACACCGGAAAAGGGAAAAATTGCCGTCCGCCGTTTTGGTTGCGTGGAGCTTCGCGCGCATCCGGGACAAGCCTCCTCGATGCTCCCGTCCCCTGCATGTGCCGGGGTGGATTTCGGCGACCCGCGCTTGCCCCCCTCGCCTGCACCGCCTACCTCGCGCGGCCATGGCTGCCCCTATCCTATCCTACGAAGACCTCGGCCTGATCCAGGGCTCGGGCTGGCTGTTCCGCCATCTCGACATCCATGTCGGCGCGCGCGACCGGCTGGCGCTGATCGGCCGCAACGGGGCCGGCAAGACGACGCTGCTCAAGCTGCTCGCCGGAACCATCGACAGCGACGAGGGGCGCCGCACCATCGTGCCGGGCACCCGTGTCGTGCTGCTGGAACAGGAACCCGACCTGCGCCAGTGCCCGACGCTGGCCGATTACGTGCTGGGCGGCGCGGACGCGCCCGAGCGGCACGAGGCGGATGCGATCGCTGACCAGCTCGGCATCGACCTGTCGCGCGACTCCGCGACCGCGAGCGGCGGCGAGCGGCGCCGCGCCGCGATCGTCCGCGCACTGGCGCAGGACCCCGACGTCCTGCTGCTCGACGAGCCCACAAACCACCTCGACATCGCCGCGATCGACTGGCTGGAAGACTGGCTGAACCGCTGGCGCGGCGCCTTCGTCGTGATCAGCCACGACCGCACCTTTTTGACCCGGCTGACCAAGCAGACCTTGTGGCTGGACCGCGGCCAGATGCGGCGCAACGAAGTCGGCTTCGGCGGATTCGAAGCCTGGACGGAGGCGGTCTATGCCGAGGAACAGCGCGCCGCCGAAAAGCTCGACGCCAAGCTGAAGATCGAGGAGCATTGGCTGCAGCGCGGCGTCACCGGCCGCCGCCGCCGCAACCAGGGCCGTCTCGCCAAGCTCAAGGAGATGCGCGCCACCCGCGCCGCGATGATCGGGCCGCAGGGGGCGGCGAACCTCGTCACCGGGTCCGACGACGCAAAGACGAAGGTGGTGATCGACGCGCTCCACGTCACCCAGGGCTATGGTCCGCGCACCGTCATCCGCGACCTCAGTCTGCGCGTCACGCGTGGCGACCGGATCGGCATCGTCGGCCATAACGGTGCCGGCAAGACGACGCTGCTGCGGCTGCTGACCGGCGAGCTGCAGCCCGACAGCGGCGAGGTGAAGCTCGCCAAGACGCTGGACGGCGTCGTCATCGACCAGCAGCGCAGCCTGATGGCGCCGGACAAGACGGTGCGCGACGTGCTGGCGGACGGCGGCGACTGGATCGACGTGCTCGGCGTGCGCAAGCATGTCCACGGCTATCTGAAGGAATTCCTGTTCGACCCGAGCCTCGCGGAGGCTAAGGTCGGCACGCTGTCGGGCGGCGAGCGGTCGCGCCTGCTGCTGGCGCGCGAATTCGCGCGGCGGTCAAACCTGCTGGTGCTCGACGAGCCGACCAACGACCTCGACCTCGAGACGCTCGACCTGTTGCAGGAGGTGATTGCCGATTACGACGGCACCGTCCTGATCGTCAGCCACGATCGCGACTTCCTCGACCGGACGGTGACGGTCACCCTCGGCCTGGACGGATCCGGGACGGTCGACGTCGTTGCCGGCGGCTACGAAGACTGGGAACGCAAGCGCAAGCCCAAGGCGGAGCCCAGGAAGGCGAAGGCCGAGGCGCCGCCGCCCCCGCCCCCGCCGCAGGCACGGACCAAGCTGAGCTACAAGGATCAGCGCGACTACGACCTCTTGCCCAAGCGGATCGAGGAGATCGACCGCATCATCGCCAAAAACGAGGCGACGATGGGCGATCCGGGCCTGTATGCGCGCGACGCCGCTGCCTTCGACCGGCTTGGCAAGGAGATCGCGGCGCTGCGCGACGAGAAGGACGCGGCGGAGATGCGATGGCTGGAACTGGCCGAGATGGTCGAGGGTATGGGCTGATAAGCCGGTGGCGCCCCTCGGTGTCCGAGGGGCCATTCGGCGATCAGCTTTCCGCACTCCCTTCAATATCGAACAGGTGTCGATACTGGCGCGGCTGCGAGCGGAGGTACTGGTCGGGCGCCTTGACCCGCGCGCCCAGGTGCGCCGCCGCATGCCATGGCCAGCGCGGGTCGTAGAGGATCGTCCGCGCGAGCGCGATCAGGTCGGCGTCGCCCGTGCCGACGATCGCCTCCGCCTGTTCGTAATCGGTGATCAGGCCGACCGCGACGACCGGGATCGACACCGCCTGCCTAACCGTGCGGGCGAGCGGCACCTGATAGCTGGGGCCGACCGGGATCGCCTGCTTTGGATCGAGACCGCCGCTCGACACATGGATCGCCGCGCAGCCCCGTGCCTCCAGCGCCCGCGCGAACGCGACCGTCTGTTCGACGTCCCAGCCGCCTTCGACCCAGTCCGTCCCCGAGACGCGGACCGTCACCGGCTTTTCGGCGGGGAATGCCGCCCGCACCGCGTCGAACACCGCCAGCGGGAACCGCATCCGGTTCTCGATGCTGCCGCCGTATTCATCGTCGCGCCTGTTCGACAGCGGCGAGAGGAACTGGTGCAGCAGGTAGCCGTGCGCGGCGTGGATCTGCACCGCATCGAGGCCGAGCCGCGCCGCGCGCCGCGCGCTCTGTGCGAAGGCTTCGACGAGTTCGTCCATGCGCGCCTGCGACAGCGCCGTCGGTGTTTTCTCGCCCGCCGAGAACGGCTGCGCGCTCGGCGCCTCCGTCTGCCACCCGCCGGCGGCATCGGGTGCGATCTGCGCGCCGCCCTTCCACGGCAATTCGGTCGACGCCTTGCGCCCGGCGTGCGCGAGCTGGATCGCGATCGGCATGTCGGAATGGCGGCGGACGGTCTCGAGCACGCGCGCCATCGCGCTCTCGGTCTCCTCGTCCCACAAGCCGACATCGCCATAGGTGATCCGTCCTTCCGGCACGACGGCGGTCGCCTCGATCGTCAGCAGCGCCGCGCCGGACAGCGCGAGCTGACCCAGATGGATCACATGCCAATCCGTCATGCGCCCCTCCTCCGCCGAATATTGGCACATGGGCGCGATGACGATCCGGTTGGCGAGGGAAAGACCCCCGACGGCGAGCGGTTCGAATAATTTGGACATGGCAGCCTCTACGTTCGAGACGCGATCCGGTGCCACGGCACGCAAGCGGCAAAGCCCGCCAAAGCGGACCATGGATGGTCCGCCCCCGGGGGACCATGGAGCCGGAAGCGGCATCCGCCGCTCATATCCTTCTTGCGCGGACGGCCTCTGCCGACCCTCGCCAGGCTGCCCCGAGCGGGACGTGTTCGATACGCCCTTGGCGTCGATCACGTGCCGCGGGGGCGTACCTTACTCCGTCTCCAGCTTCATGCCGTGCGGCGTCGGTTCCGCGTGGACCTGGTCGAGCTGGGCGAGCAGGTCGTCGAACGCGCGATCGTCCGCCAGCGGCACGATGCGCCGAAAGCCGGAGCCCAGGACATCCAGATCGCGCTGAGTCAGAAAACCGACAGCCACTATCCGATCATTCGCCATCGTCATCTCCTTTCTCGCAGGAAGGGAACACCTGCCGGGGCGAAACGGCCTTCGTCCCGTCAAAATAAAATGGATGCGGCGCCCGTGCGGCGGCGACCCCCCTGTCGGCCTGTCGCGTCGGCTGATGAAATTCGCGTCATGCCGCCGTCGACGGCTCGACGCTGTCCGGACGGATTCCTAACTTGGATCGATGAGCGCAACGACGTACCGGCGGGTGGTGTATCGCAGCAGGGCGCGGGACGGCGCGGGCAACCGCGATCTGGCTGGCATCCTTACCCAGTCCCGCAGCAACAACGGCATCGATGGTCTTTCGGGTCTGCTCTGGACCGACGGCACGCACTACGTCCAGTTGCTTGAAGGGCCGCCCGAAAGCGTCGCGACGACATTACGGCGCATCCTTGCCGACCCGCGCCATGAACAGATCCGTTTCCTCAGCGACGCGATCGTGGACGTGCGTGCCTTCGGGGACTGGACGATGGCAAATCTGCCCGGAGACAGGGAGACCGTGCCGGCCGAGCGGATGCGGATCGCGCTCGACGGCGCGCCGCCCGACGTACAGGCGCTGTTTGTGTCGCTGGCCGCCGCCTGACGCAAAGCCCTGCTTCCGCGGCGACGACGGCGGGCGCCGCCGATCGCCGGCTTCGGGGGTCAGAAGCTGCGGGGATCCGGGCCGATGCGCTCCTCCCGGTCGAGCGCGTCGATCGCGGCGATGTCGTCTTCATCCAGGGCCAGTCCCGCCGCCGCGACATTGTCGGCCAGATGGTCCGGGTCCGCCGCCTTGGGAATGACGGACAGGCCGTGCGCGAGATGCCACGCCAGAATGACCTGCGCCGGCGATCGGCCGTGCTTCCCCGCGACGGCCGCGATCGCCGGATCGCGTAACAGGTCGCCGCCCTGGCCGAGCGGGCTCCAACTTTGCGTGACGATGCCATGCTTCTCGTGAAACGCGCGCTCCTCCCGCCGCTGGTGACGCGGATGGAGCTCGATCTGATTGACGGCGGGCATGACCCCGGTGGCGTCGGCGATCCGCTCGAGATGCTCGGGCAGGAAATTGGACACACCGATGGAGCGTGTCCTGCCCGCGTCGCGCAGGTCGACCAGCGCCTTCCACGCATCGACATACCGGTCCTGCGCAGGCGAGGGCCAATGGATCAGGTACAGGTCGACCTGGTCGCGCCCGAGCAGCGCTAGGCTCTCGTCCAGCGCCGCCTGCGCGTCGCCCTGTCGGTCGTTCCACAATTTGGTGGTGAGGAAGGCGTCCGAACCCAGCATCCCTTCGCCGACGCCGCGCTCGTTGTGGTAGATGGCGGCCGTATCGATCAGCCGAACGCCGCCATCGAGCGCGCGGCGCACCGCCGCCGCTGCCTGGGTGTCGGGGATCTGATAGGTACCGAAGCCGAGCCGCGGCATGATGCGGCCGTCGTTGAGCTGGAAATCGTCCATGTGCGGCCAAGCGCGCCAGTCACGCCGCGGTTCCCACGCGCCGGACGGCGGCCACCGCCATGCCCCGTGCCGTTCTCCCCTTTCCTTCGATCGCGCGATCGGCCAAGCCCCACGCCCATGTTCGAGAAGATCCTGGGCGTCCTCGCCACCTTCACCATCGGCGTGATCTCCGGCGGCGGCTATGTCGGCATCGCGCTGCTCATGGCGATCGAGAGCGCGTGCATCCCGCTGCCGTCCGAAATCATCATGCCGTTCGCGGGGTACCTCGTCTCGACGGGGCGGTTCGACCTCTATCTGGCCGCGACCGCAGGCGCGATCGGCTGCAACTTGGGGTCGATCGTCGCCTATGAGATCGGCAAGCGCGGCGGACGCCCGGTGGCCGAGCGCTGGGGCCGGTATCTGCTGATCGGACCGGGCGAACTCGACGCGGCGGACCGCTTCTTCGCACGCTGGGGCGGGATCGCGGTGCTGATCGGCCGGCTGCTGCCGGTGATCCGCAGCTTCATCGCCTTCCCCGCCGGCGTCGCGCGGATGCGGCTGGTGCCGTTCCACGTCTACACGTTCATCGGGTCATGGCCGTGGTGCTTCGGCCTCGCCTGGGTCGGTATGCGGCTGGGCGACAAGTGGAACAGCGACCCGCGCGTCAAGGCGGCCTTCCACCGCGCCGACCTGCTGATCGGCATCGTCCTCGTCGCGCTGGTCGCCTTCTACATCTGGCACCGCATCCGCGGCCTCAGGCGCGCCTGACGCGGTCGGCAAGCCAGCCGAGCATCGGCAGTGCGAGTGTCGCCCAGAGGGCGAAACCGTACCAAGGGTGCCAGCCGAACCACTCGCTCGCGACGGTGCGCAGGTCACCGTGCGCGAAGCGATCGGCGAGCACGCCGTCCCACACTGGAAAGGGCGTCGTCGGCGGCGCGAATATCTCCGCGGACGCGATCGCGGCGTTGAGCGCGATCGACACCGCGAGTAGCGCCGCGGCGGCTCCACGCATCCAGCCGCGGGGCAGCGCCGCCCACAGCGCCGCGAGACCGATGGCGAGCGGGCCGGCCGACGGCATGGCGAGGCGGGGTCCCGTGGTATTGCCGCCCTGCCAATAGACATAGGCGGCGTTGACGAGCAGCGCGATCGCCGCGCTAGCGAGACAGGCGACCGCGAGCGCGCGCTGGCGAGGCGACGCGGTCATCAGCGCCAGCCCTGCCGGCGCGATCAGCAACAGTGGCGCGACCCAGATCAGGCCGATCTGCCGGCCGAACAGGATCGCAACCAGTGCGCGCGGCTGCGGCCAGCCTAGCCCGAACAGGCCGCTGTGCATCCCGTCCCATCCGACGACGCCCGCATAGCCGACCCGGAACGGATCGCCGAGGACGAGCGCGTCGTACGCGATCAGCGGCAGCAGGGCGGCAAGACCGCTGAGCACGAAGGTCGCCGTCCATGCGATCATGTCGACGCGCAGGCGCGCGCGCCAAAGGGCGAGCACCGCGAGGGGCAAGCCGGCGAAGATGGCCTGATGCTCGATCGCCACCGCCCAGCCGAGCGCGAGACCCGCCAGCGCCGCATGGATCCTGCCACCGTCGGTGCCGCGCACGATCGCCCACACGGCGATCGCGTACAAGGCCGCGACGGGCGCGTGGCCCATCACCGTCGTCGACCAGCCCCAGATCGGCGTGCCGAGCGCGAAGCCCAGGCTGGCGAACAGCGCCGCCGCCGCGCTACCCGTCAGGATCAGGCCCATGTCGAACAGCGCCACCGCCGCCAGCGCGGTGAGCACCGCAGCGCCGCTCGCCGCCGCCATCCGGGTCCGCAACCGGAGCATGCGCTCGAAGTCCGGGCCGACCGGAAAGGCGCCGAAGTCGGTGCCCCGCCGGCCCGTCACGGCGTCCGCCAGCATGACCGCGGGGAGCGCCATCACCGTCATGCCCGGCGCCTTGTCGAGATAGTAATGGCCGTCGAACATCGCCTTGTCGATCGTCAGCGTCTGATAGCGGTCGATCGCGCCGTGCTCGCCCTCGGCCAGGCTCATGGCGGCGAACATGCGCGTCGCGTTGTTGGGGTTGAGCTCCCACGATCCGAACCAGGCGCAACTGAACCAGACCAGCGCGAACAGGACGATACGGACGCCGCGCACGCTCGTGTCAGCCAAACAGCCAATGGCCGAGCATCCGGCCGAAGGGGAAGGTGAAGACCCCGGCGATCAGCAGCGCGCCCGTCACCATGGCGCGGACGGCGCCCCGATGCCGTGCGACCCGATGCGTGCGTGCCGACCACCATAGCAGTGGCACCTGCACCAGGGTGAAGGCGGAGAGCAGATGGATCGCGCTGAAGGCCCCGTGATTGGTCTGGCGGATGCCGAACGAGAGCAGCGCGGTCAGCATCATCGCGACGACCCAGATCGTGCCCAGCTGGCGGTGCCGCCGATCCCCCCGCCGCCCCAGCAGCATGACCGGCGTCAGTGCGAGCGCGACGAGGATCGTGAGGAGATGCGCCCAGACCAGAGGTGGTACGCGCGGCCATTCGGCATGGCCGCGCGCGATGGCGACGAGCACGACGGCAAGTAGCATTGCGGCGGCATAGGCGAGGATGCGTTCGTAGCGGTCTGCGGCGAGCGGCGGCGATGCGGCGCGGCTGACGGAAACGGTGGTGGCCATGATGCGAGTCCCCCCGGTCTCATCGATCTCGGGCGGATCCTATCGGGCCAAGCGGCCAGCGGGAAGAGCCGCCTCCCGTTCCGCCGTCATGACAGATACGGCCTCGGCGCCTTTGCGGCGCTGGCCGGGCCCGTCATGTCCCGTCGTCCGGCGGCACGTCACGCCGTGTTTCACGGCCGTCCGAGACCGGTCGCAGTCGTTGCGAGAGGGACCGCGCTACGTATCTACTCTGCAGGCAACGCGCGTGGGCTGCCAGCGCGATACGCTGCGCCCCGCTCAGGGGATGCGCGCTTCTTCCGCCTTTTGCTGCTGCCGCTCGGCGCGCGCCGCCCGCGCGGCCTGCGCGAAACAGCCGGACTGGCCACTCGCGCCGACGACGGAACAGCTGCCCGTACTCGAAACGCCGACGCCGGTGTCGAGCACGCCCTGCGCGCGCGCGGCCCAGCTCTGGTTCTGCGGCGTCACCTGGAATTCGCGCAGTTCCTTGGGGACGCGATATTGCTCCTGCGCGCTGCGGCGCTCGCACACGACGATCTCGTCGCCGTTGGTGTTCGTCGGACAGCGCTCGTTGCCGTAGAGGACGAGCACGCCGTTGATCGGCGCCCGCTTGGCGACCTCCCCAGGCTTTTCCGCGGGCTTCAGCATGACCGCGCCGGGCAGCGCCGGGGTGGGCGACACCTGCGTCGCGGCCGGCGCGGCCGCCGGCGCGGCTTGGGGTTGCGTTACCTGCTGCGCGAGCGCGGGCGAGCCCGCAAGCATCAGCGCCAGGATCGCGATAGACATGGTTCTTCTCCCGTCAGATCCGCTTGGCGGCGGCAATCGCGGCCTTGCAGCCGAGCCGGATCAGCCCGAACATCACCGGATAGGCCACCGCATTCTCCGCGCCCGCACCGATCGCGTGGTCGCGATGCTCCAGCTCTTCCGCCTGGAAATCGGCGATCGCGCCGGCGAGTTCGGGGTCGCTGTCGCCCAGCTCGTCGCGCTGCGCCTGATAGTGTTTGTCGATCTCGGTCTCGACCGCGGCGGTGCAGGCCATCGCCGCCTCCGGCCCCATCGCAGCGGTCACGGCACCGAGCGCGAAGCCGGCGACATTCCAGAACGGCTGCATCAGCGTCGGGCGCACGCCGCGATCCGCGATCATCCGGTCGAAGAAGGCACGGTGGCGTTCTTCCTGCACCGCCATGTGGTGGATCGCGCGGCTCGCCGGGTGGCGATCGCCCAGCACCGCGAGCTGACCGGCATAGATGCGCGTCGCGCCATATTCCCCCGCCTGGTCGACGCGGATCATCGCCTTCACCGGCTCGCGCCGGTCGCCGGGCTTCCAGCTGGCTTTGCTCATCGGCTCTTCCTCATCAGCATCAGGATGGTGAACGCACCACCGAGCGAGAAGATCGCGTTGAAGCCGGCGAGCGAGATGCCGGCCAGCGTCCACTGCGGCGCGTCGCAGCGCACGACCGGCGCCTTCATCAGCGCGGCGAGGCGGTCCGCCGCGTTCATTCCGCGCATGTCGACCGTCGAGGTGCAGGCGGTGAAGCCGTTCCACCAATGATATTCGACACCCGCATGCGCGACGCCGATCGCGCCGGATACGGCGATCAGCAGCGCGGCGAGGATGACGCAGGTCTTGGCGACGCTCCGCTGCGGCACGACGAAGGCGAGCAGCGCGAAGGGCAGCGCGGCATAATGCGGCCAGCGCTGCCAGTGGCACATCTCGCACGGATAGAGATGGCCGAAGATCTGCGAGCCCCAGGCGCCGGCGAGCAAGGCCGCCGGGATCAGCAGCGCCAGCAGGCGCGCGAGTCGTTCGTTGCGCGTCATCGCCGGCCGGTCACTGCGCGGTCGCGGTGGGCGGCGTCTTGACGGGGCGCGGCTTGGTCGCGGCCGCGATCTGCGCCGGTCCGCCAAGCCGGGCGATCGTCTTCAGCGCGTAATAGAGCTGGAAGTCGTCGATCCCCTGCTTCTTCAGCTGCTCCGCCGTCATGCCGAAGCGCGGATCGTCCTTCGTATCCTCTTCCAGGATCTTGTCGTCCGCCTTGACCTCGTTGATCAGGTGGCGCCGCAGGTCCGCCTCGCGGAAGACGGGGCGCGACTTGAAGTCGGGATCGCTGATCTCGGGTACCTTGATGTCCGGCACGATACCGCCTTCCTGCACGCTGCGGCCCGACGGCGTATAGTATCGCGCCGTCGTCAGGCGCAGCGCGGTCTTTGGGCCGAGCGGCAGCAGCGTCTGCACCGAACCCTTGCCGAAGGTCCGCTCGCCCATGATCAGCGCGCGGTGATGATCCTGTAGCGCACCCGCGACGATCTCGGAGGCGGAGGCGGTGCCGGGATTGGTCAGCACGATCACGGGAAGGCCGTGCGCATCGTCGCCGGGCTTGGCGAAATAGCGCTCGATGTCGCTCTTCTCGCGGCCGCGCTGCGAGACGATCTCGCCATGGTCGAGGAAGGCGTCGCTGACCGCGATCGCCTGCGTCAGCAGGCCGCCGCCATTGTCGCGCAGGTCGACGACATAGCCGAGCGGGCGATGCCCCAGGCTCTTGTCGATCGCCATGATCGCCGCACGCGTGTCGGCGCCGGTGTTTTCGGAGAAGGTGTTGATATTGATGTAGCCGACGTCGCCGCGGACTTCCCACTTCACCGGCTTCTGGACGATCACCTCGCGGTTCATCGTGACGTCGATCGGCTTGTCGGTACCGGGGCGCACGAGCGTGAGGCTGATCTTGGTGCCGGGCTTGCCGCGCATCAGGCCGATCGCCTCGTCCAGCGTCTCGCCGTAGATCAGCTTGCCGTCGATATGCGTGATATAGTCGCCGGACTTGACCCCGGCGCGATAGGCGGGCGTGTCCTCCTGCGGCGCGACGACCTTCACCGCGCCGTCCTCCATCTGCACCGTCAGACCGAGGCCGCCGTAATTACCCTCCGTCTGAATGCGCAGATTGTCATAGTCGAGCGCGTCGACATAACTCGAATGCGGGTCCAGCGCGGCGAGCATGCCCTGGATCGCACCCTTGATCAGCGTCTTGTCGTCGACCTTGTCGACGTAATCGGCCTTCACGCGGTTGAACACGTCGAGGAACTGATCGAACTCGCGATAGGTGTCGGTGTCGACGGCGGCCATCGCCTGCGTCGCGAGCGGGATCAGGCAGAGCGAGCCGACAATCGCGGTCGCGGTAAGCAGCGGACGGGCCATCGAAATTCCTGAAGGCACTGAAAAGCGTCGGTCACCCTAGCCGAGTTCTGGCCGCAATCAAAGCGCGCGCCCGGCTTAACCGCGGCTGAGCGGGCGCATCAATCCAGCAGCGCGACGATATCCATGGGCCGTCCCCGGCGACGCAATTCCACCGAGACTTCCGGCTCGTCGCCGACGCGCGCCCGGCCGATGATCGCCCCGGCCGCGACCCGCACACCGGGCTTCACCGCCGTGGCGGCCAATCCCGTGACGAGGCTGGTCCAGCCGTCGCCGTGATCGAGGATGACGATCGTGCCATAGTCGCGGAACCGCCAGGCATAGCGCACGATGCCCGCCGCGGGCGCGACGACCGTGGCGCCGGGCTGCACGACGAAGGTCAGGCCGCGCGCGCGGACGCCGGCCGCGGACAATTCGTCGAATCCGGTGACGAGCCTTCCCCGCACCGGCAGGCGATAGACACTCGTCGGATGGGCCGGCGCGGTGGCGCCCGGGGCCAGCGGGCGCGGCAGTGGCCCGGGCAAGGCGGCGAGGTCCGAGGCGGTCGCCTGCGCATCGTCCGCCTGCGCCAGCCGGTCGACCAGATCGCGCGCGCGTTCGCCCAGCGCCAGCGCGCGATCCTCCTCGCTCATCGCATCATGACCGAGCGTCCGGCTGCGTGCGCGATGCGCCGCCTCGAGCGCGGCGAGCTGCGTTCGATCCGCCTCCAGTCGCGCCCGACCCTCGCGCAGCACGCCCTCGGCGAGTGCCGCCTGCGCCTGCAGCGCCCGTGTCCGGTCGATCGCGCCACGGACCTGCACCGTCGCCGCGCGTATCGCCGGCAGGGCGCCGCCCAGTACCGCCCGGACGTGGACGAGGTCGTCGACCGATCCTGGCTGGGCGACGGCGACGATCGCCGGTCGACGCGCCAGGGCCTGCAGCGCCGCGAGCAATCGTGCCACCGGCGCCTGCCGCGCCGCCAGATCGGCCCGCTGGCGTGCGAGCAGCAGCGCGACGAGCTGCCGGCGCGCCTCGGCCGCCGCCAGGTTCGCCTCCGCCGCGGTCACGCGCGCGGCCAGCGCCGCCTCCTGCGCCCTTGCCCGATCGGCGGCGTTGCGCTCGGCGGCGGCGCGTCGGCCGAGCGCCCGCGCACGCGCGACCGCCAGCGCCGAATCGCGTTTCGCCGCGGCCAGACGTTCACGCTGCTGGTCGAGCGACTGGCCGGTGGCGACGACACTGCCGGACAGGAGCAGAGCGGCCGGAAGCCACAGGAACACGCGGCGGAACGGCATGCGCGGGGGCATCCGGCGCGACGGAGGATGCGCGTCGCCGTCGGCCAGCCCCATCATTCGCCGTTGCCCCGCTATCCTGCCACCGATCGGATGAAACGCCCCCTGCCCCCCGGCCATGCCTATCCCTCCCGGTGATAGGGGTGGCCGGCCAGGATGCTGGTCGCGCGGAACAGCTGCTCCGCCAGCATCGCGCGCGCCAGCATATGTGGCCAGGTCGCGCGGCCGAACGAGACCAGGAGGTCGGCCTCGGCGCGCTCGGCATCGCCGAAGCCGTCCGCCGCACCGATCAGGAAACGCGTCTCGCGCACCCCGTCGTCGCGCCACCGTTCGAGCCTGCGCGCGAAGTCGATCGATCCGAGCATGTCGCCCTTCTCGTCGAGCAGCACGCGCCGCGTCTGCGGTTCGAGCGGCGGCATCCGTCCGCCGGTATCCGGCAGTTCGGTGACGCGCGTCGGCCAGGCGATCCGCTTCAGATAGCGGTCGACCAACTCGGCCTCGGGCGAGCGCCCGATCCGGCCGCGCGCGACGATATGGAGAAGAATGGCTAGGCCTGGGGTTGCGGCGCGGCCGGAGCCTCGCCGAACTGCCACATGCGCTCCAGATTGTAGAAGGAGCGCACTTCCGGCCGGAACAGGTGGATGATCACGTCGCCCGCGTCGAGCAGCACCCAGTCGGCCGCCGGCAGACCTTCGATGCGCACGATGCGGCCGCACTCCGCCTTGATCTTTTCGGCCAGCTTCGTCGCCATCGAGGCGACCTGCCGCGTCGAGCGGCCGCTGGCGATCACCATATAATCCGCGATCGACGACTTGCCGGCGAGCGGGATGGATACCGCTTCCACCGCTTGATCGTCTTCGAGGGAGGTCATGACAAGCCGATGCAGCGCCTCGACCTCTGCGGGATCGGACGTCGGAACGGCATGGGGGGTAGTCGCCAAGTTAGCTCCTGGGTTGCTGGGCCGGTTGGCGCCGGTGCCAGTCGGGATCGGCCGCGCGGGCCGCGGTCGCGGACGTCGGGTCGGGGCGGAAGTGCAGCAGCACGAGGGCCGGCAATCTCCACGTCGTCCAATCGCTCGCCTGGTCTGCGGGCCGTTGGAAGCGTCGCAGCCAGCCCATCGCGACGCTCGCGAGGGCGTCGTCGTCATACCCCGGACGCGCAATGACCGCAATCGGCATCGTGCGCGCGATCTCGCGCCAGCCGCGCCAGCGATCGAACTGCGCCAGATTGTCCGCGCCCATCAACCAGATGAAGCGCCGCTTGGGATAGCGGCGGCGGAGTTTGCGCAACGTGTCGAGCGTGTAGCGCGTGCCGAGACGCACCTCGATGTCGCTCGCGCGGATCGGCGCGCGGCGCGCCATCCGCCGCGCCGAGGCGAGCCGCGCGGCAAAGGGCGCCATGTCCGGCGCGCCCGCCTTGAGCGGATTGCCCGGCGATACCAGCCACCACGCCTCGTCCAGGTCGAGCGCGCGGATCGCCGCCAGCGTGATGCCGCGATGGCCGCGGTGCGCCGGGTTGAACGATCCGCCAAGCAAGCCGGTGCGGGTCAAGGTTCCAGCTGCCAATCCTCGCGCTCGTGGTGGACGCGGATGACCTCCACCGTATCGTTCTTGATGCGGTAACGGATCAGATATGGCGTGTCGAATACACGCAGGATGCGTTGGCCATCGCCATGAGGCCGGCCGCCGTGCGGAAAATCTTCCAGGAAACGTGCGCGATGCCGTATCGCGCCGACAATCCGCAACGCCGTCGCAGGCGTGGCATCCTGCTCCAACCAGTCGCTGATGCCGCGGATATCCCCAACAGCCAGGGGTGACCAGCTTATCCGCATCGCGCCCGATGCTTCGCGATCATCGCGTCGAGCTCAGCCATCACCTGTTCGTGAGGCACGCCTTCACCGCGATTGAGCGAATCGATACCGGCCTGAATGAACGCATCAAAGTCCGCATCGCTTTCTGCCGCACGGCGGATCGCCTGCGCCATGAAATCCCGGCTGCTGATCCCGCGACGCATCGCAACACGATCCACCAGCGCCATGGTTTCGGGATCGACATCGGTCGTTACGGGAAGAGCATCTGCCATGAGCAGAACATAGGCCGTCTCGCGACCCGGCTCAACTCAACCGCGCACCTGACCCGTGCCCCTGCCGATCCATTTGTAGGTCGTCAGCCCCTCCAGCGCGACCGGGCCGCGCGCATGGAGGCGACCGGTGGCGATTCCGATTTCCGCGCCAAGGCCGAACTCGCCTCCGTCCGCGAACTGCGTCGACGCGTTCCACAGCACGATCGCCGAATCCACGCCTGCCAGGAAGCGCTCGGCGACGCCTTCGTCGTCGGCGACGATCGCATCGGTGTGGTGCGAGCCGTGCGCGGCGATATGCGCCATCGCCGCCGCGATCCCGTCGACGATCGCGACGGCGGCGATCGCATCGAGATATTCCGTGTCCCAATCCTCCGCCGAGGCCGGCTGCAGCCCGGGGACCAAAGCCTGCGCGCGCCCGTCGCCGCGTACGACGCAGCCAGCATCGCGCAGCGCCGCGATCAGGCCGCCCGCGTCGGGGAAGGCGCGGTCGATCAGCAGCGTCTCCATCGCCCCGCAGACTCCCGTGCGGCGCAGCTTGGCGTCGAGGACGATGCGTCGCGCCATGCCGGGCTCCGCCGACCCGTCGACATAGACGTGGTTGATCCCGTCGAGGTGCGCGAGCACCGGCACGCGCGCCTCCGCCTGCACGCGCGCGACCAGGCTCTTGCCGCCGCGCGGGATGATCAGGTCGATGACCCCGTCCGCGCCCAGCATCGCCCCGACGGCGGCGCGGTCGGCGATCGGCACCAGCTGCACCGCGTCGGCGGGCAGGTTCGCGGCCACGAAACCCCGCAGCATGGCGGCATGGATCGCGGCATTGCTGTGCGTCGCCTCGCTGCCGCCGCGCAGGATCGCGGCATTGCCTGCCATCACGCACAACGCCGCCGCGTCCGCGGTGACGTTGGGCCGCGATTCGTAGACGATGCCGATGACGCCGATCGGCACCCGTACGCGGCACAGGTCCAGGCCGTTGGGGCGCGTCGTGCGATCGATCACCTGGCCGACCGGATCGGGGAGCGTCGCGACCGCCTCGACGCCCGCCGCGATCGCGGCGACGCGTCCGGCATCCAGCCGCAGCCGGTCGAGCATCGCCACCGTCAGCCCGCGCGTCTCCGCCGTCGCCATGTCCTGCGCATTGGCGGCGAGGATCGCCGCCGCGTCGTCGCGCAGCGCCGCCGCCGCCGCGCGCAACCCCGCCGCCCTGGCGGACGTCGACAGCCTCGCGAGCCCGGCGGCGGCGTCACGGGCGCGGCGTCCCAGATCGGCGATCAGCGATGCGGCATCGGTCATGCCTCCCGCGCTATCACGCCCTTCCCCCTTGCGCCACGCCCCGCGCCTTGCCACGCTCGCGCCATGTCGGGGGATATCGCAGCAGCAGCGGACATCATCACGGGCGCGCTCACCGCGCGCAGCGTGGAGCCGTCCGCGGGGGAAGGCCATGGCCATGGGGACGGCCTGTGCCTCAATTGCGGGACGCGGCTGATCGGCGCGCATTGCCACGCCTGCGGCCAGCCGGCGCACGTCCACCGTTCGATCGGGGCGATCGGGCATGAGATCGCGCACGGCGTCTTCCATTTCGAGGGGAAGATCTGGCGCACCCTGCCGATGCTGGTGACGCGGCCCGGCGACCTGACCCGCCGGTACATCGCCGGTGAGCGCGCGCGCTTCGTCTCGCCGCTCGCGCTGTTCCTGTTCACCGTCTTCCTGATGTTCGCGACGATCAGCGCGCTCGGTGGGGACATCGCCGAAATCGTGTCGCCCGAATCGATGGGCCGCAACGTCGTCACCTTCGCCCGCGGCATCGACAAGGCGCAGTCGAAGCTCGAATTACTGGAAAAGCGCCGCACCAGGCAGGTCGCCGCCGGCGAGGCGACCGCGGAAACGGACCGCGACATCCGCGCGCTGCGCACCACGATCGATGCGCTGAAGCGCACCCAGCCCGGCGCGAAGACGCAGGCGGGCGACGATCTCCCGTTCACCATCACCAATTTCAAAACCGGCTGGGCGAGCCTCGACCACGGGATCGACAAGGCGAACAAGAACCCCGGCCTCGCGCTCTACAAGCTGCAGTCGAGTGCCTATAAGTACAGCTGGCTGCTGATCCCCCTGTCGACGCCGTTCGTTGCACTGCTGTTCCTGTGGCGGCGGCGATTCGGGCTGTACGACCATGCGATCTTCGTGACCTACAGCCTGGCCTTCATGATGCTGATGGTCATCGCGCTGATGCTCGCCGGCGTCGTCGGACTGGGGGGCGGATGGATCGCCCTGGCGGTCCTGATCGTGCCGCCGCTGCACATGTACAAGCAGCTGAAGGGTGCCTATTCGCTGCGCCGCTTCTCCGCGCTGTGGCGGACGGTGGCGCTGCTCGTCTTCGCCTGGACCGCGCTGCTCGCGTTCGTCACGCTCCTGCTGCTCCACGGTCTGACCGACTGACGCCGCCGGGCGGCCCCGCGATCAGGGACAGGATCGCCAGCACCCCCGCTATCGCGGCGGCCAGCCAGATCGCATCCGTGCCGTACCAGCGCCGCGCCGCCGCACCGGCAGCCGCGCCGGCGGTCAGTGCCATCCACAGCGCGAGATGTGGAAGCCAGCCCCAGGCATCTTCGCCGCGGATCAGCGCCGCGATACGCTGGCCGAGGCGGACCAACGTACCCGTCATGTACGTCAGGCCGACCGTCACCTCGCCTTCGTGCGCGAAGATGGCGTTCTCCGCCCCCATCGCGACCGCGAGGACGAAGGCGGCGGCGATCCCGCCGGCCCGTCCCTCGACCACCGCCGCCGTCGCCAGCAGCAGCGCGACCAGGACGAGCACGGCCGGCGCCCGGCGCGCTCCTGCCGCCTCCGCCACCACGCTGCCGCCCGTCACGCCGAGGACGAACGTCGCTACGAGGCCACCGGCGATCGCGGCGGCATGGGTCTGGCTCGCCAGCCCGATGCCGAGCTGCGTCGAATTGCCGCTCATGAACGACACGAAGAACCCGCCCAGCGCGAGGAAGCCGACCGCGTCGACGTAACCCGCCAGCGCGGCCAGTCCGATCGCCAGCATCCGAAGCCGCCGCGGATAGCGTCGCATCCGGCGCGCGCCGTCAGTGCAGCTTGGCGATCGACAGCCCGTCCGCCTTGGCCCGCTCCTTCACCGATTCCTCGCTACGGGTCAGCGCCTTGGCAATCGCCTTCAGCGCCATGCCCTTTTTGGCGAGCGTGTGCAGCTTCTGGACCTCGTCGGGCTTCCAGGGCTGGCGATGTCGTTCGAAGCGTTCGGCCATGGCCGGCAGGGTAACGCAGTCGTTGCGCCGCGTCACCGTCGCATGAACCCCGGGTCGATGCGGCCGCCAAGGCCGGGCAGGCGCGCTCAGGGCTGGACGCGCGCCTCGCGGGTCAATCGTGCGTCGAGCCCTGAGCGCCCCGTCGCCGCATAGTCGCGGCACGCGGTCGGCGACGTCAGGGGCTTCGCCCCGGCCAACCGCTGATAAAGGTCGCTCGCACCGGGATGCGGCGTGATGATCAGGTCGCAGGGCAAGGCGGCGACCCGGGCCAGAGCCACGCGGAACGTGCGGACATAGGCTGGGTGATCCGTGAAGCGATAGGCGTCCGTCGACACCGCGCTGACGCTGTCGGCATAGGCGACGCGGCGGCAGGCGCGCCCGGCGCAGCTCGTCCACGTCCAGGACGTGCTGCCCGGCGCGTGGCCCGGCGTGCCATGGGCGGTGAGGCGGAGCGATCCGAGCGTCACGACCTCGCCGTCGCGGATCACGCGATCGACCTCCGTCCCCGCGAAGGGCGGCAGCGTGCCGCCGCGCTGCGGATCGGTCGCGGTCGGTTGCCCGCGCTCGATCGCCGGGCGTTGCGCCGCGGTGGCCACGACGCGCGCACCCGTCGCGCGGCGCAGCGCGGCAAGGCCGCCGACGTGATCGGCATGCTCGTGGCTCGCCAGCAGCAGCTTGACGTCGCGCGGCGCCAGGCCGAGCCGGCGGATGTTGGCAAGGATCGTCGGCGCCGCCTCGGCGGTCGCGGCATCGATCACCGCGGCGCCGCGGTCCCCCGCGATCAGCAGCACCGTGATGCCGCACGTGCCGATGTCATAGACGTTGGCGAAAATCCGCACCGGCGGCGCCGGGTCGCTCCACCCGTCCTTGCCCGCACAGGCGGCGCGATGCGTCGCGAGGGGGGCCGGATGGAGCGGCGCCGGCGAAGGTAGCGACGACGAAGCCGCCGCGGCCAGCATCGGCGCCAGAACCATCGTGATCGTCACCATATTCATCCCGCCGCTCCCTCATGCCGACCATGGCGTCCGCCGCGTCGTACAGGTGGCAGACCGATAGGGGATCGGCGGCCGCATGAGGACGGCCGCGGAACGTCGCGCACGATCATGCCCCTCGGCCTAGCGCCACCGCCGCTCGGCACGAGGATCGTCCGGGACGAAGCACCGTCCGACCACTCGGGAATCGCGGCATGGGGGCACACCCGACCCTATAGCTGGAATCGGCCTGACGCCGCCCCTTGCCGCCGACATTCTCCCCGGCCGGCCGTCGGGACGGCAGCGCAGACGTAGTCGGCGCTCGCGTCCCTCCGCCGCCGCTGCGCCCAGGACCGACCGGCTCAAATACCTTCGGCGCGCGCGCCGCAGGGGAAGCGCTTGGCGAGCACGCGCGCATAGCCGTCCTTCAGCGGCAGGCGCTTCTCCGCCGGCGACAGCGCGTCGAGGCCGGTCAGCATGTCGAGGATGCCCAGCGATTCGCCCTCTGGAATACAGGCGATCGGGGGTTTGCCCGCCGCGGCGCGGGCGGCACGATCCGCCTTCAGTGCGCGCGTCGCCGCATCCGCCTCCGCCTTTAACACGGGATAATCGGGATTGGTCAGCGCGGTGAAGGGATTCGCGCGCAGCGGCGCCGCCTTGGACAGGAAGGTTCCCACCGTCATCGCGGCGTCGGCGGGCGCCGCGATCAGCGCGACAGCGGCAAGGAACACGGGCATTCGAAACGACATCGGCGACACTCCAATTCGGAATGCCGCCGACTATCGCATCCTGCCTTTAGGCGGGCTGAACCGCCGCCGCCCCGCCCGTCAGGCGCCGAGCGGGCTCGGCTGGCCGAACGGGCCACCGGGGCGGCGCGTCTTGGGAATGGACGTGCCGGCGCGCGGCACGTTGGACTTGGGGCTCGGATCGGGCCGGCCGATTTCCTCGCCCGCGATCAGCTTCTTGATCTCGTCGCCCGACAGCGTCTCATATTCGAGCAACGCGCCGGCGAGGAGGTGGAGCTGGTCGACATGATCGGTCAGCACCTGCTTCGCCTTGGCCAGCCCACCCTCGACGATGCCCTTGATCTCGTCGTCGATCAGCTGCGCGGTCGCGTTCGACATGCGGACCGGCTGGCTGGAGGAATAGCCCAGGAACGACTCGCCTTCCGGCTGCGCATATTCGACCGGCCCGACCTTGTCGGACATGCCCCATTTGGTGACCATGTCGCGCGCCAGGCCCGTGGCGTACTGGATGTCGCCGCTCGCGCCGCTCGACACCTTGTCGTAGCCGAAGATGATCTCTTCGGCGACGCGGCCGCCCATGCTCACTGCCAGGTTCGCGTACATCTTGTCGCGATGATAGCTGTAGCTGTCTCGCTCCGGCAGGCGCATCACCATGCCCAGCGCGCGGCCGCGCGGAATGATCGTCGCCTTGTGGATCGGATCGGACGCCGGCTCGTGCAGCGCGACGATCGCATGCCCCGCCTCGTGATAGGCGGTCATCCGCTTCTCGTCCTCGGTCATCACCATCGAGCGCCGCTCGGCGCCCATCATGACCTTGTCCTTGGCCTCCTCGAACTCGGCCATGGCGACGAGGCGCTTCGACTTGCGCGCCGCCATCAGCGCCGCCTCGTTGACCAGGTTCGCGAGATCCGCGCCCGAGAAGCCCGGCGTGCCGCGCGCGATCGTGCGCGAGTCAACGTCGGGGGCGAGCGGCACCTTTTTCATGTGCACTTCGAGGATCTTGATACGACCCTCGATGTCCGGGCGGGGCACGACGACCTGGCGGTCGAAGCGGCCCGGACGCAGCAGCGCGGGGTCAAGCACGTCGGGACGGTTGGTGGCGGCGACGATGATGATCCCCTCGTTCGCCTCGAACCCGTCCATCTCGACCAGCAGCTGGTTCAGCGTCTGCTCGCGCTCATCGTTTCCGTTGCCGAGGCCGGCACCGCGATGGCGGCCGACCGCGTCGATCTCGTCGATGAAGACGATGCACGGCGCGCTCTTCTTGGCCTGCTCGAACATGTCGCGCACGCGGCTGGCGCCGACGCCGACGAACATCTCGACGAAATCGGAGCCGGAGATGGTGAAGAACGGCACGCCCGCCTCACCCGCGATCGCGCGGGCGAGCAGGGTCTTGCCGGTACCGGGCGATCCGACCAGCAGCGCGCCCTTCGGAATCTTGCCGCCCAGGCGCGCGAACTTGGTCGGGTCCTTCAGGAATTCAACGATCTCAGTCAACTCGGCACGCGCTTCGTCGATACCGGCGACATCGTCGAACGTGACCTTGCCTTCCTTCTGCGTCAGCATCCGCGCGCGGCTCTTGCCGAAGCCCATCGCGCCGCCGCCGGTGTTCTTCTGCATCTGCTTCAGCACGAAGAAGGCGATGCCGAGGAACAGCAGGAACGGCAGCGACTGGTAGAGCAGCAGCATCCACATCGACGTCCCCTCGTCCGGCTTTGCGGAGATGGTGACGTTCTTCTGCCGCAGGTGCGGGACCAGCGTCGGATCAGAGATCGGATAGGTGCGGAACTTGTCGCCGCTCGTACCGGTGCCGGTGATCACGTCGCGGCTGATCGCCACGTCCTTCACCGTACCCTCATCCACCCGGTCGAGGAACTTCGAATAGGGGATCGTGTTGCTGCCCGCCGCCGTCGTGGCGCCGCCGAACTGAGTCAGGAACAGTCCGATGGCCAGCAGGATGCCGACCCAGATCAACAGGCTTTTCATCCAGGGGCTGCCACCCCCGTTGTTGCCGTCGCCCTGTGGCTGCTTGTCGTTGTCGCTCATCCGGAAAAGCCTTTCGCGCACAAGATAGGCGCACGCAGGTTAATGACAATGGAACAGCCGCCCGTTTTGGCCGATCCGGGTGAACAGCCCGGCTCAGAGTCTGATCCACGTGCGTGGGCGGTGCCGGCCCTCCCCGAACTAGCTTTGCTGGACCGCACACTAGCGACGATACCGCAGGACGCGCGCGCCGGCCAGCGGCCGATGCGGAGGCCCGTTCAGCCCGTCCGTCGCGCGGGCGCCGGGCGGAATCGCCACTCGTCGCCGCTCGGCGCCGCGACTACGCCCGCCTGGGTGGCGCGCTTGCCGGCGGCAAGCGCATCGAGCAGCGCCTCGACGTTCGCGGCCTCGCTCCATTTCGGTGCCGACAGGCCCGCGGTCGCGATGACATGGCCGATCGCCCGGCGGGCGAGCCGCCGTGTCAGCTCGCGCGGCAGGCCCTCGACACGCACCCGCGCGCTGGCGCCGCTGACGCGCGCGCGCTCCGCCCAGAGCCAGTCGACGATCGCGCGCACGTCACCGTCCGCGTCGCCCAGCGCGGCGGCGGCGCGCGCCAGCTGCGGCGGCCCGAGCCACTCGTTGGCGTCGAGCAGGCGGCGGAATCGCGTGCGATCATGCGCCGGGTCGTGGTTGGCGGGATCGTCGACGAACGGAATCTCCAGCCGGCGCACGATCGCGCGCAGCTCGGCGCGCCGCCATTCCAGCACCGGCCGCACCACCACGACGCCGTCGATCACCGCGCGCGGCCGTACGCCGGCGAGGCCCGACAGGCCCGACCCGCGCGCCGCGCGCATCAGGAAGGTTTCGGCCTGGTCGTCGACATGGTGTGCGGTCGCCAGCGCCTTGGCGCCGATCGCGCGGGCATGGTCGGCGAGCAGCCCGTAGCGCGCGCTGCGCGCCGCCGCCTGAATGCTCGCGCCCGATATGGCGACATGCGGCGTCAGCGTCGCGTGCGGAACGCCGATCGCGGCGCAGTGCGCGGCGACCATCGCCGCTTCCGCCGCCGCCTCCGGGCGCAGCCGGTGGTCGACGCTCGCCGCCGCGATTCCGCCGGGCAGACCGCCCGCCGCCGCGACTTGCGCCGCCAGCGTCAGCATCGCCATGCTGTCCGGCCCGCCGGACACGGCAAGCAGCACCGGCGCGCCGGGCACGTGGCCCAGCGCGCGGATCAGATCGTCGCGGAACCGGTCGCTCTCGGCGACGATCGGCTCACTTGCACTTGGCGGCGGTACGGCCCTTCTCGACATCGGCCTTCATCTGGGAAGAGATCTTGCCCCCGTAAACGTCCGTCAGCTCGCCGTATACCTTGCAGGCGTCGGCGGGCTTGTTCAGCTTCATCAGCGCCTGGGCAAGGTAGTAGAGGCTGTCCGGCGCGCGTTCGCCGTCGGGCATCTTCTTGTAATTGTCGTAGAACGCCATCGAGGCGAGGCTCGGCTTGCCCTCGTCCAGATAGGCGCGCCCCAACAGGTTCTGCGCATAGCTCGCACGCTTCGACTTGGGATAGTCGGCGACGACCTTCTTCAGCTGTGCCTCGGCCTGGGGATATTGCTTCGCCGCCCAGAGCCGATAGCCGTACATATAGTCGTCCTCCGCCGCATTGCCGGTCGAAGGCTTGACGACGCCGGCGACCGCGCTCGTGTCGGCAGCCGCGTCGACGGGCTTCGCCGCCGCGGTATTGCGCGTGGGACGGGGCGCCGCAGGACGCGACGGTGCGGCCGCGGTATCACCGGCTAGGCTTTCATCGGACGTCACGCTGGTCGCGGCTGGCGCCGGCGCGGCCGCCAGCGTCTTCAGCTTCGCGTCGGTCGCGCGCTTGTAGGCGTCGAACTGATCCTGCAGCTGGCGCAGCTTGTAGCCGTTCTGCTCGATCTGGTCGGTCATCGACGCCATCTGCCCCTCCAGCGCGGTGACGCGGCTGGTCAGGTCGGCGACGGCGCTGGTCGCGGGTACGCCGCCCGCCTGAACCGGCGTATCGGGACGCGTCACCTCGGGCTGCAGATACTGGCCCGCGCCGCCCGGGAAGACCTTGCGCTGCACCGCGCGCATCTCGCCCTCCAGCTTGCCGACGCGCCCGTCCAGGTTGCTCTGCGCGAGCGCGCCGACGGGCATCAACGCGGCGGATGCCGCGAGCGTCCAGATAATCTTACGCATGGTCCTGACGCCCCCCGGCGTGCTTGGTGGTCAACAACCCGCTCTGCATAGCGGCATCCGGGGTGCTCCCGCCAGCCCCTCCCGGCGTCTGGCGCTTATGGCGCACTACCATTGCTCGACGGGCTGGTCGCAGCCGGCGGCGGCGCGTCCGCCGCCTGCAAATTGGCACGCTGGGTCTCGCTCAGCGCCGCGCCCGCCTCTCGGCGGGGGCGCGACGCGGCCGCGCGGCGCGGCGTCGATGCCGTGGCCGGTGCGGCCGCCGGAGCTGCCGCAGCGGCGGCCGGCAGGGACTGGTCCGAAAGGCGCGCGGCGATCGCGGCACCGTCGATCCGCACGTCCTTGATCGGCCGCGATCCGTCGCCCAGCGGCGGCACCGCCGAACCGTTCAGCGTCACCGTCAGCTTGTCCGGCCGCCCGACGTTGATCATCGGCTGCTTCGCGTCGGCGGGGACGTCATAGGTGTCGCCCGCCTTCATCGTGTTCTGGAACAGCTTCTTGCCATCGGCATCGTAGACGCGCAGCCACACCTCGCCGTTCGCGGTCAGGCGGACCTGCCCGCCCTGCACCGGCGCGGGGGTCGGCGTGGCCGAGGGCGCGGCGGCGGGTTCGATCGCCTGGCTGGCGATCGCCTCGCCCGACGGGGCGGCGGACTGGCGCGGCTGGAACAGGTTGGTCCCGTACCAGAGCGCGACGAGGATCAGCACTGCGAGCGCCACGCCCGCGCCGATCACCGCGACGCCGCGCGAGGGCACGCGCGCCGGATCGGCGGTCTCGTAGGGCACATATTCCGGCTGGCGCGGCCCGAGCCGGTCGAGCTCGCGGCGCACGTCCTGCGCCACGCTGACCTCGTCCAGCCCGACGGCGCGTGCATAGGCCTTGGAAAACCCCATCGCGTAGGTCGGCGCGGGAAGCTGGCCGTAGCTGCCCGTCTCCAGCGCCTCCAGATGCCGCTGCGGCACGCGGGTGCGGCCCGCGACCTCCGCCAGGCTCAAGCCGCGCGATTCACGCGCCGCGCGCAACCGGTCGCCCGCGGTGACGGGGGTCGTCGGTTTTGCATCGGGCTGGCCGCGATCGACCTCGTCCATTCTATTCTCCAAGGGAGGTGACGGTTCTTGATGGCCGTCGCTGACGGGCGGACATTCCCAGAGGGCATCAGGCATGTCAACGCGTTGGCGGAACGCTTGACCCGCCGTTCAGGCCAGATCGACGCCGTTCTCCGCCGCCCATGCCGCCAGCGCGCCGCGCATGTCACGCGGCGGCCTGGCGAGCAGCCCGTCGACGAACGCGCCGATCGCGCCGCGATCGAGGCTGCGCACCATCGCCTTGACCGGGCCGATCGCCGCCGGCGTGATCGACAGCCGCTCAATTCCAAGGCCGATCAGCGTCATGGCCTCCAGCGGCCGCCCACCCATCTCGCCGCAGACCGCCAGCGTGACACCCGCCTCGCGCGCCGGACCGATCACCCGCCGCAGGAATCGCAGGATCGACGGGCTCAGCCAGTCGTAGCGCTCGGCGAGCTTCGGGTTGGCGCGATCGGCCGCGAACAGGAATTGCGTCAGGTCGTTCGTCCCGACCGACAGGAAATCGATCTCCGGCAGCAGCAGGTCGAGCTGCTCGGCGAGCGCCGGCACCTCCAGCATCGCGCCGTAGCGGATCTCGAGCGGCAGCCGCCGGCCGCGCCCAGCCAGCCAGCTGCGCTGCGCCTCGAACAGGGCCTTGGCCTCGGCGAATTCCCATGCCTCGCTGACCATCGGGAACATGACGTTGAGCGTGCGCCCCGCCGCCGCCTCGATCAGCGCGCGCGCCTGCGCCTTCATCAGGCCCTCGCGCTCCAGCGCCAGGCGCAGCGCGCGCCAGCCCATCGCCGGATTCTCCTCGTCGCCGTCGGCGTGCTGCAGATAGGGCAGCGCCTTGTCGCCGCCGATGTCGACGGTGCGAAACACCACCGGCCGCTCGCCCGCCGCGTCCAGCACCTCGCGATACAGCCGCTGCTGCCGCTCGCGCTGCGGCAGGGTGGCGGAGACGAGGAACTGGAACTCGGTGCGGAACAGGCCGATGCCGTCCGCGCCCGTCACGTCGAGCGCGGCCGCGTCGTCGCGCAGGCCGGCGTTGACCATCAACGTGACGCGGTGCCCGTCCTTGGTCACCGGCGGCACGTCGCGCAGCGCGGCGAAGGCCGCCCGCCGCTTCTGTCGCAGCGCCAGTTTCGCGTCGAATGCCTCTTCCATCGCCGCCGATGGGCGCGCGAAGACATTGCCCGCGACTGAATCGAGCAGCAAAAGGTCGCCTTCCGCGATGAGCCGACGCACATCGCGCACCCGGCCGAGCACGGGCACGCCCATCGCCCGCGCGACGATCGTCACGTGCGCGGTCAGCGACCCTTCCTCCAGGATCACGCCCTTCAGCCGCCGCTTGTCATATTCCAGCAGTTCCGCGGGACCCAGGTTGCGCGCGATCAGGATCGTGTCCTGGCGTAGGCCCAGCTGCGCCGCGGTGCCCATCTGTCCGGACACGATGCGCAGCAACCGGTTGGACAGGTCCTCCAGGTCGTGCATCCGGTCCGCCAGCAGCGGGTCGTCGATCTGCCGCATGCGCTGGCGCGTGCGTTGCTGCACCCGTTCGATCGCCGCTTCCGCGGTGAGGCCGGAATCGATCGCCTCGTTGATCCGCCGTGCCCAGCCCTCGTCATAGGCGAACATCTTGTACGTCTCGAGCACCTCGCGATGCTCTCCGTCGACGCCGAACTCCGCCTCGCGCGTCATCCGCTCGATCTGCTCGCGCATCTTGTCGAATGCGGCATAGACGCGGTGCCGTTCGGCATCGATGTCCTCGGCGACGGTATGTTCGACGATGACGCGCGGCTGGTGGAAGACGGCGAGGCCCGATCCCATGCCCTCGACCAGCTTGAGGCCCATCAGCCGCACCGCCGCGGTCGACTGGACCCGGTCCTTGGCGGCGCCCGCCGTATCGATTAGCCCGGCATTGGCGATGAGCTCCGACAGCACCATCGCCACGGTCTGCAGCGCCTCGATCTCGACATCCTGGTAGCGGCGCTGCTCCGAATGCTGGACCGCGAGCACGCCCACCGCGCGCTCGCGGCGGATGATCGGCACGCCGGCGAAGCTGTGATAGCGCTCCTCGCCCGTCTCGGGCTTGTAGGCGAAGTCGGGATGGCTCGCCGCCTCGTCGAGGTTGAGTACCTCGACGCCCTCCGCGATCGTCCCGACCAGCCCCTCGCCCAGCGCCAGCTTGGTGACGTGCACCGCCTCCTTCGCCAGCCCGCGCGTCGCGAACAGTTCCAGCACGCCCTCGCGCAGCAGGTAGATCGAGCAGACCTCGCTATCCATCGCCTCGGCGATAATGCCGACGACGGCGTCCAGCTTCGCCTGGGCGGGATTTCGGCCCGCCATGACATCGTGCAGGCGGGTCAGAATTTCGCGGGCGGAGGCGGCGGCCGAACTGGGCATGGTCGTCGGCTATCAGAAGCGATCGCGGCATGCCACGCAACATTCTTTTGCAGGCAATGGAACAAAAGCCTCATTTCCGATCCGATTGTTGGCGTGATCCGCCTTGTGCGCCAACGGTCGATCCGTGAAGAGGATCGAATATGAACGAATCTTCCCTCCCGCCGCCGGCCCTCGCGGTCCGCGGGCTCGCCAAGCGCTTCGATCGGCCGGTGATCGCCGACCTCGACCTGACGATCCGGGCGGGCGAGCTCTATGCGCTGCTCGGCGCCAACGGCGCGGGAAAGACGACGACGCTGCGCATGGTGACGGGGCTCGCGCGCCCCGATGCCGGAACGATCCGGATATTCGGCATCGACGCGCGGCGCGACCCGCTTGCCGCCAAGGCGATCACCGCCTGGCTGCCCGACGATCCGATGCTCTACGACAAGCTGACGCCGTCGGAATATCTCGCCTTCGTCGCGGGCCTGTGGCGGATGGAGCCGGGCCATGCCGCGGCGGAGGCGGAGCGTCTGCTCCACTGGCTGGACCTGTGGGACCAGCGCGATGCACGGTGCGAGGGCTTCTCGCGCGGGATGAAGCAGAAGGTGGCGCTGGCCGGCGCGCTGATCCACGATCCCAAGCTCCTGATCCTCGACGAACCGCTGACCGGGCTGGACGCGGCGATGGCGCGCAGCGTCAAGGACGCGCTGCGCGCGCAGGTCGATGCGGGCAAGACCGTGATCGTCACCACGCACATCCTCGATGTCGCGGAACGGATGGCGGACCGGATCGGCATCCTCGCCGGCGGCCGCCTGATGGCGGAGGGGACGCTCGCCGACCTGCGCCACCAGGCCGGGACGGAAGGGATGACGCTGGAGGACACGTTCATCCGCCTGACGGACGGGCGCTGACGCGATGGCGCGTCCCGGTTCGCTCGGCTGGCTCGTCCGCCACGAGATGCGCCTCGCCTGGCGCGGTCGTCCGCGCGGCTGGGGCGGCGCGCTGATCGTCGCCGTCCTGCTCGCGATCTACGTCCTCGGCGGGATCGCGCTCGCGATCGCCATCCGCGACCTGCCGCTGCGGCCGCACCCGGTGCTCGGTCCCTGGCTGTTCGGCGCGACACTGCTGATCGCGTCGCTGATGACGACGCAGGCGATGCTCGCGAGCCAGCAGACCCTGTACGAGACGCGCGACCTCGACCTGCTGCTTACCGCTCCGCTGCCGCCGCGCATCGCCATCCTCGCCAAGCTGCTCGGCATCGGCGCGAGCGTCGCGACCACCAGCGCGGGGCTGCTCTTTCCGATGCTGGTGCCGATCGCGCTGCTGGGGCATCCGCGGCTGCTCGGCGCGGTCGCGCTGGTCCTGCTCGTCGCGCTCGCCGCCGCGGCGGTCGGCCTTGCGCTGACGCTCGCGCTCGCCCGAGTCGCCGGACCGCGCGCCGCCCGCACCGTCGGCCAGGTCGCAGCGGCGCTGGTCGGCGGCGGCTTCTTCCTGGCCTCGCAGGTCGCCGCGCATGCGAAGGACGGCGCGGCGCGCGGGCTGATCGGCTGGTTCGAGGCGCATGGCCTTGGCCGCGCCGGCTGGAGCGCGCTGCCGATGCATGCCGCCTTCGGCGACGGCATGGCCCTGTCGCTGGTCGCCCTCACCGCGTTCGGCGTGTTCGCCGCGGTCGGCATCGTGCTCGAGCGCCAGTTCCTGTCGACCTACACCGACGGCGGCATGCACATGACGCGCCGGCGTGCCCCGCGCCGCGGCATGGCCGGCCTGTTCCATGCCTCGCTTCGCCGGACCGTCTTCGCCAAGGAATGGCGCCTGCTCGCGCGCGACCCGGCGCTGATCGCGCAGATCGCGATGCGGCTGATCTACATGCTGCCGCTCGTCTTCGTCGGGGTGCGCAACGGCGGCGCGACCGCGCCGGTGCTTGCGATGGCGGGCGTGCTGATCGCCAGCCAGCTCGCGGGCAGCCTCACCTGGCTCGCGGTCGCGGCGGAGGACGCGCCCGATCTCCTCGTCGTCGCGCCTGTCGATCCCGCCGCGGCACGGCGCGCGAAGCTCGCCGCCGCGTTGACCATGGCCGCGCCCTTCGCACTGTTGCCGGCGCTGGTGATCGCGCCGACGACGGTCGCGGGGGCGATCGTGACACTGTTCGTCACCACGCTGGCCAGCATCGCCACGGGCTGGGTCGAGATGGCGATGGCCAAGCCGGCGACGCGCAGCCAGTTCGCGCGTCGGCAGAAGGGCTCGCTCGCCGCGACGCTGCTCGCGCTGCTGATCGCCCTGGTCGGCGGCGGGATCGCGGCCGGCGCGGTATTCTTTCTGTCGCGCTGAGGGTTTCGCCGATCCGCCTTCCGGTGCGGTGGCGGGCGGTCAGGCGTCGAAGAGACCGTCCTGGCTGCCGACGGGCGGGTTGAGGCCGAGGTGCTTCCACCCGCCCGCGTTGAGCACGCGGCCGCGTGCGGTGCGGGCCACCAGGCCGAGCTGGATGAGATAGGGTTCGATCACCTCTTCGATCGTGTCGCGCGGCTCCGACAGGCCGGCCGCCAGCGTCTCGACCCCGACCGGGCCGCCGCGATAGATGTCGGCGATCATCGTCAGATAGCGCCGGTCCATCGCGTCGAGGCCGAGCGTATCGACCTCCAGCCGGTTGAGCGCGCGATCGGCGACCCCGGCGTCGACCACCGCGGCACCGGCGACGTTGGCGAAGTCGCGGACCCGGCGCAGCAGCCGGCCCGCGATACGCGGCGTGCCGCGCGCGCGTCGCGCGATCTCGGCGGCGCCGTCGGGCGCGATCCCCAGGTCGAGCAGCCCCGCGGCGCGGCTGACGACGCGGGTCAGTTCCTCGACCGTATAGAATTGCAGCCGCACCGGGATGCCGAACCGGTCGCGCAACGGCGTGGTCAGCAGCCCCTGGCGCGTCGTGGCCCCGACCAGCGTGAAGCGCGGCAGGTCGATGCGCACGCTGCGCGCGGAAGGCCCCTCCCCGATCATCAGGTCCAGCGCGCGATCCTCCATCGCGGGATAGAGCACCTCCTCGACCGCCGGCTGCAGGCGGTGGATCTCGTCGATGAACAGCACGTCGCCGTCCTCGAGGTTGGTAAGCAGCGCGGCGAGGTCGCCCGACTTGGCGATGACCGGCCCGGACGTGGCGCGAAAGCCGACGCCCATCTCGCGCGCGATGATCTGCGCCAGCGTCGTCTTGCCGAGGCCCGGGGGGCCGAAGAAGAGGACATGGTCCAGCGCATCGCCGCGACCGCGCGCCGCCTCGATGAACACGCGCAGGTTCTCGCGCGCCGCCTGCTGGCCGACAAAATCGTCGAGGCTCCGCGGGCGCAGCGCCGCATCGACATCCTCGGGGCGGCGGGCGGCGGTCAGCAGGCGGTCGGCGTCGGTCACGCTTCGTTCCGTAGCGCGCGGGTGCGGCGCCGCAAAGGAAAATGACCTGTCAAGAGCATTTCGTCGCAACCGAAACGCTCGCGGAACATTTCGCCTGCCTCGAGAGTATTTTTGGCAGAGCCCGCGCACGGGCTGAACGGAGGGACCTATGGGTATCATTCTTTGGCTTATCATCGGCGGCGTCATCGGCTGGCTGGCCAGCATCATCATGCGCACCGATGCGCAGCAGGGCATCTTCCTGAACATCGTCGTCGGCATCGTCGGCGCCTTCATCGGCGGCCTGATCCTGTCGGGCGGTTCGATCAACAATGCTCCGCTGACGCTGACCTCGTTCCTGGTGTCGCTGCTCGGCGCGGTGGTCCTGCTCGGGATCGTCAATCTGGTGCGTCGCGGCAGTGTCCGCTAAGCCTTCACCCGGCTGGACGCGAAAAGGGCCGCCCGGGCAACCGGGCGGCCTTTTTAGTGCCTCGACATTCTCATTCCTCCCCTGCTTTTGCAGCGGAGGGGGCAGCCAAGCAGAGCCGGCGCGTGGGCGTGGGGCTGCCCCCCATCCTCCCCGCGGCGCGGGGAGGGCCCTGGCCGTCACTGCAGCAGGAAGCGAACCGACAGCGTCACTGTGACGTCCTTTTCCCCAGGCGCGATCTGCGTCGGCGCGGCCTCGGCCCGTACGCGCATCATCATCATCGGCCGCACCGGATCGCCGCCGCCGGCGTCCTGCCCGGCCTCGGAGATCGAGACGACGCGCACGACGCGGAGCCCGGCCGCCGCGGCATAGATGTCCGCCTTGGCCCGCGCCCGCTTGACCGCATCGGTACGGGCCTCGTCCAGCGCCGCGTCGGGCTTGTCGATCGACAGCGTCGGCCCATCGATCTGGTTCGCCCCCTGGGCGACCAACGCGTCCAGGATCGCGCCCGACCTGGCGACGTCGCGGAAGCGGATCGTCACGCTGTTCGTCGCCTGATATCCGGTGATCGCCGGTGGCTGGTTGTCCGCGTAGCGATATTGCGGGGCGAGGTTGACCGTCGCGGTCGCGATGTCGCGGTCCGCGACGCCGGCACGCTTCAGCGCCGTCAGCACGCGCGCCATGCGCTGGGCATTGTCCGACAGCGCCGCCGCCGCGGTCGCCGCCTGCGACACGACACCGGCGCGGATCGTCGCCAGATCGGGCACGCGCGTCGTGCGCCCTTCCGCCGACACCTCCAGCACGGCACCCGACGCCGGCACCAGAGGCTCGACCGTCTGAGCGGCGCCCTGCTGCGCGGCGGCCGGCGCACCCGCCAGCGTCGCGGCCACCACCATCGCCATCGATCCCGTCATCAGCTTCACGTGCCTGGTCTCCCTATCGTTGCGGATCCGTCCTGATCCGTGTGGAACGCTCCGTGGCGCATGCTGGATCAACCTCGGCTGAACGGGGCTTTTCCTTGCGGGGCCAACGGCTTTCGGGCATGTCCGCGACCGCTCGCCGGCGGGGCTTGAGCTTGGTGATATATTCATATAACACAGCTGTTCGCAACGCACGTGCCTGCGCAACGGCACTAAGGGGACGGGACGGGCATGAACTACGAGACGGGATCGATCGGGCACGAAGAGCGACTGGCGCTCCCCGGCGAGCCGGCACCCAGCGGGCGCCTGCGCAAGATCGTCGTGGCCGTCGTCGTCGTGCTGGCGCTCGTCCTTGCCGGCTGGCTGCTGTTCGGCCGCAAACATGCCGCGCCGCAGACCAAGGGCCCCGAACAGGCGCCGCTCGTCACCGTCGTCGTCCCCGGCCGGCAGCTGGTCGATCGCACCGTCAACGCGACCGGCACGCTCGCCGCGAAGCGCGACCTGCCCGTCGGCGTCGCCGGCGAGGGCGGCCTCGTCACGCGCGTGCTCGTCGAACCCGGTCAGTGGGTGAAGGCGGGTCAGGTCCTCGCCACGGTCGACCGGTCGGTCCAGCAGCAGACGGCGCAGAGCCTCGCGGCACAGGTCGCCGTCGCCAAGTCGGATCAGGACATCGCACAGGCGGAGCTCGAGCGCGCGCAGGCACTCGTCGACCGCGGCTTCATCTCCAAGGCGGATCTGCAGCGCAAGGCCGCCACCCGCGACGCCGCCGCCGCGCGGGTCCGCGTCGCGCAGGCCGCGCTTCGCGAGACGCAGGCGCGCAACGGCCGCCTCGACATCCGCGCGCCCGCCGGCGGCCTGGTCCTCACCCGGCAGGTCGAGCCGGGCCAGATCGTGAGCGCGGGGTCGGGCGTGCTATTCCGCATGGCGATGGATGGCCAGATGGAATTGCGCGCGCAGGTGGCGGAATCGGATCTGTCTGGCTTGCATGTCGGATCGCGCGCGACGGTGACGCCGGTCGGCAGCACGCGCAGCTTCCCCGGCTCGGTATGGCAGCTGTCGCCCGTCATCGATCCGCAGACGCGACAGGGCACGGCGCGCGTCCAGATCGCCTATGACCCCGCTCTCCGCCCCGGCGGGTTCGCCACCGCGACGATCGTCGGCGGCGCGGGCCAGGCGCCCCTGCTGCCCAACTCGGCGCTGCAGAGTGACGACAAGGGCAGCTTCGTGTATATCGTCGGCAAGGACGACAAGGTCGAACGCCGCAACGTGAAGGTCGGCGAGGTGTTCGACACCGGCATCACGATCGCCAGCGGTCTCGACGGCACCGAACGCGTCGTCCAGTCGGCGGGCGGGTTCCTGTCGCCGGGGCAAAAGGTCAAGCCGGTGGTGCGCGCCGCCACCCTCAAGGCGAGCTGAACGTCATGAGCTTCCGCAACATATCCGCCTGGGCGATCCGCAACCCGGTGCCCCCGATCGTCCTGTTCGTCGCGCTGACGCTCGCGGGCATCGTCTCGTTCATGCAGATGAGCGTGAACAACGATCCGGACATCGATTTCCCGGTCGCGATCGTCGTGATCAGCCAGCCCGGCGCGGCGCCGACGGAGCTCGAGAACCAGGTCACGCAAAAGGTCGAATCGGCGCTGCGCAGCCTGCAGGGCGTCGACGAGATCAATTCGACGGTGACGGAGGGCCAGTCGCAAACGGTGGTCCAGCTCGCGATCGGCACCCCGATCGATCGTGCGGTCGAGGACGTGCGCAGCGCGATCCAGCAGATCCGCAGCAACCTGCCCGACGGCATCCTCGAACCGCAGGTATTCCGCGCCAACACCACCGACAACGACCTCGCCAGCTATTCGGCGATCTCCAGCGACATGACGGTCGAACAGCTCAGCTGGTACATCGACAATACCGTCACCAAGGAGCTGCTGTCGGTGCCCGGCATGGCGGCGGTCAACCGCAACGGCGGCGTCAGCCGCGAGATCCGCGTGATCCTCGACCCCGCCAAGCTGCAGAGCCAGGGTCTGACCGCCAGCCAGGTCAACCAGCAGCTGCGCGCGATCAACCTCAACGCCGCGGGCGGCCGCGCCCAGATCGCGGGCGCCGAGGAATCGCTGCGCGTGCTCGGCAACGCCAAGAACGCCTATCAGCTCGGCCAGACGCTGATCCCCGTCAGCGCGGGCCGCACGGTGCGGCTCGCCGACATCGCGCAGGTCCGCGACCTCTACGCCGAACAGCGCAGCCGCGCCGCGGTCGATGGTCGCCAGGCGATCAGCTTCGACTTCCAGCGCGCCAAGGGCGCGTCGGACGTCAGCGTGTTCAACGGCGCGGTCAAGAAGCTTGCCGACCTCGAGAAGCGCAACCCCTCCGTGCATTTCGTGCTGCGCTCGAACAGCGTCAAATACACCGAGATGCAATATGAAAGCGCGATCCACGCGATGATCGAGGGCGCGATCCTCGCCGTGCTCGTCGTCTTCCTGTTCCTGCGCGACACCCGCGCGACGCTGATCTCCGCGCTCGCCATCCCGCTGTCGGCGATCCCGACCTTCTGGTTCATGGATCTGCTCGGCTTCAACCTCAACCAGATGACGCTGCTCGCGCTCAGCCTGGTCGCGGGCGTGCTGGTCGACGATGCGATCGTGGAGATCGAGAATATCGTGCGCCACATGCGCATGGGCAAATCGGCCTATCAGGCATCGATCGACGCGGCGGACGAGATCGGCCTCGCCGTACTGGCGACGACGATGGCGATCGTCGCGGTGTTCATGCCCGTCAGCGTCATGCCGGGCATCTCCGGCCAGTATTTCAAGAATTTCGGCCTCACCGTCGTCGTCTCGGTGCTGATGAGCCTCGCGGTGGCGCGCATGGTGACGCCGATGATCGCGGCCTATTTCCTCAAGTCCGCCGGTCCCGCCAGCCATGGCGAGGGGCGGTTGATGGACGCTTATATGGCGGTGCTGCGCTGGACGCTCGACAGCAGCCGGGCGAAGGCCAGCGCCGCGCGCGGCGGCCTGCACCGGATCACCAGCCGGCTGCGCGACCATCGCGCCTGGGTGTGCGGGATCGGCCTGCTGTCGTTCGTGCTGACGCTGGTTATGTTCGGGGTGCTACCGATGCAGTTCAGCCCGGAACAGGACAATGACACCTCGACCGCGACGATCGAGATGGTGCCCGGCACGACGCTGGAGCAGACCGACGCCGTCGTTCGCCAGGTCGCCGACTTCCTGCGCAAGCAGCCCGACGTCGCGTCGGTCTACGCGCGCACCGGCCAGAACGGCGCGGTCAACACCGGCCGCGTCAGCGCGACGCTGAAGGACGACCGCAAGCTGAAGAGCACCGAGTTCGAGCGCAAGCTGGCCCCCGAACTCGCCAAGATCCCCGACGCGCGCGTGAGCTTCCGCTCGCAGTTCGGCTGGGGCTCGTCGGGCCGCGACATGACGGTCGTGCTCGGCGGCGACGATCCCGACCTGCTGATGAAGACCGCCAACCAGATCGTGGCGGAGATGAGCAAGCTGCCGACGCTCACCGCGCCGCGCGTGTCGGGCAACATCATGCGGCCGGAGATCGTGATCAAGCCGCGCCTCGACCTCGCCGCCAATCTGGGCGTGACGACGCAGGCGCTATCCAGCGCGATCCGCATCGCGACTTTGGGCGACATCGACCAGAATTCGGCGCGCTTCTCGCTGTCGGACCGCCAGGTGCCGATCCGCGTCGCGCTGGACGAGGGCGCGCGCACCCAACTGTCGACGATCCAGAACCTGCCCGTCACCACGCAGAACGGCGGGTCGGTGCCGCTTAGCGTCGTCGCCGACATCGGCCTCGGCGCGGGACCGACCAAGATCGACCGCGTCAACCAGCAGCGTCAGCTGACCGTCGGCGCGGACCTCGCGCCCGGCGTGCTGTCCGGCGTCGCGCAAAAGCAGATCGACGCGCTTCCCACGCTCAAGAACCTGCCGATCGGGGTCAACAAGCTGACGCTCGGCCAGGCCAAGTGGCAGGGCGAGATGATCCACAACTTCATCATCGCCGTGATCAGCGGCGTCTTCCTCGTCTTCGCGGTGCTGGTACTGCTGTACCGCCGCGCGCTGCCGCCGTTCGTCAACATGGGATCGCTGCTGCTCGCCCCGCTCGGCGGTCTCCTCGCACTGTGGGCGACGGGAACGCCGGTGTCGCTGCCGGTGTTCATCGGCCTGCTGATGCTGCTCGGCATCGTCGCCAAGAACTCGATCCTGCTGATCGACTTCGCGCTGGAGGAGATGGCGAAGGGCGTAGACACGCTGACCGCGATCGTCGACGCGGGGCACAAGCGCGCACAGCCGATCGTGATGACCACGGTCGCGATGGTCGCGGGCATGGTGCCGACCGCGCTCTCGCTGGGCGGCGACGGATCGTGGCGCGCGCCGATGGGCATCGTGGTGATGGGCGGCCTCGCCCTGTCGACCCTGCTGACCCTGCTGATCGTGCCTGCGGCGTTCAGCCTGTCGGTGGGCATCGAGCGTTTCGTCGGGCCGCGCCTCGGCCGGCGACTGCTGACCTATCGCCCCGGCGACGACGGCAGTGCGGTGATCGGCCTGGCGGGCGAGCCGCAGGGTCCGCGCCTCGGCCCGGCGCCCGGCCGCATCGGCTTCGAGGGCGACCAGCCGGCGGAGTGAGGCCGGTCCGCCCCGGCCACCCCAGCCTCCTCCGCGCGGGTGGAGATCCGGACGCACGAAGGCCGTGGCGCACACGGACCGCGCTCGGCGTCTTTGGATACCCGCCCGCGGCGGGAAGACGAACTTGCCCCCTCTTGAACATTCCCCGCGTTCGGGGATTGTTTCGGTGATGACCGCCCTCTCCCGCGCACGCACCCTGCCAGAGGCGCCGCCCCCCGCCCTGGTGCGCATGCGCGTGGTCGCGACCGCGCTGCTGGTCGCGATGGCGGCGCTGTTCCTCGCCAGTCGCGCGCTCGCGCCGCTGCATCCCGGCTGGGGCTTCGTCCAGGCGTTCAGCGAGGCGGCGATGGTCGGCGGCCTCGCCGACTGGTTCGCGGTCACCGCCCTCTTCCGCCACCCGCTCGGCGTGCCGATCCCGCACACCGCGATCGTGCCGCGCAACAAGGACCGGATCGGCGATACGCTCGCGGTCTTCCTGCGCACCAATTTCCTCCAGCCCGCGGTGATCGCGCGCCGCATGCGCCGCTTCGACGTCGCGGGCGCGATCGTGCGCTGGCTGACCGATCCGCCGGAAGGCGCTGGCGGCCGCTTCCGCGCCGGTGCGTCGAAGCTGGTCGCGCAGCTGCTCGAGGGGCTCGACCCCGCGCGACTCGGCGGCATGGTCAAGGCGGGCATCGCCGGCCGGCTTCGCGAGACGGCGGTCGCTCCGATCCTCGGCCAGTTGCTCCGCGCGATGATCGCGGACAATCGCCACGCCCCCCTGCTCGATTCGGCGATCCGCTGGGCGGCGAAGGCGCTCGCCGCGAACGAGCATCTCGTCCGCCAGATGGTGCACGACCGCGCGGGCTCGATCCTGCGCTGGACCGGCCTCGACGAGACGGTGGCGGACAAGCTGATCGACGGGCTCGACAGGCTGATCGCGGACATGGGCGAGCATCCGGACCATCCGATGCGCCTCAAGATCGAGGAGGGGCTCGACCGCCTCGCCTGGGACCTGCAGCACGATCCCGATACCGCCGCGCGCGTCGATGCGATGAAGGCGGAGCTGATCGACAATCCGGCGCTGCAGCGCTGGCTCGACGGCCTGTGGGAACAGGCGCGCGGCCGCTTGCTCGCCATCGCCCGCGATCCCGAAAGCGCGATGCAGGGACAGCTCGGCGACGTGCTGCGCCAGCTCGGCCAGACGTTGGGCAACGACCCGCGCCTGTCGCGGTCGATCAACCGCTTCGTCCGCCGCACCGTCGTCGGCATCGCCGCCGATTACGGCGACGGCATCGTGCGGCTCGTCTCCGAAACGGTGCGCGGCTGGGACGCGCAGACGATCACGCGGCGACTCGAGAATGCCGTCGGCCGCGACCTCCAGTACATCCGCATCAACGGCACGCTCGTCGGCGGACTCGTCGGCCTCGCGATCCACGGCGTGGACGTCCTCATTTGACGCACACCGCCCGTTTTTACCGGACATGAATGCGACGAAACCGGACGAAGCGTCCGCCGCATGCATGATGCGGCTTGCCGATTCCCATGCGATGGCTCAAGAGCGTAGCCGATGAGCGCGACAGCCGATTTCAGCGAGGATGGCAGCGGCACGCTGCGCTTCTCCGGTGACCTGTTGCTGCGGTCGATCGGCGACCTTCCCGCGCGGCTCGATGCGATTTCCGGCCACGTCGCGACGATCGACCTGTCCCATGTCGGCCGGATCGACACCGTCGGCGCCTGGCTGATCCACCGTCTCGCCGCACGCACCCAGGCGGGCGTGGAGGGTCTGGACGAGGACGGCCGCCACCTGTTCGACCAGGTCGCCGCCGCCGACCAGCCCGTCGCGCTGCGCACCGACCGGCGCGGCATCGTCGGCCAGCTCGTCGGCGAGGTCGGCGACGCCGTCATCATCGCGTTCAAGACGCTGTATGGCCTGCTCGGCTTCCTCGGCGCGACGACGCTCGCCTTCGCCGCGATCCTGCGCCATCCGTCGCGCTTCCGCTTCAACGCCACCGTCCACCGGTTCGAGGTCGTCGGCGTCCAGGCGCTCGCCATCGTCGGGTTGATGAGCTTCCTGATCGGCATCGTCATCGCGCAACAGGGCGCGGTTCAGCTTCGGCAGTTCGGCGCAGAGGTGTTCACGATCAACCTCGTCGGCCGCCTTACCCTGCGCGAGCTCGGCGTGCTGATGACCGCGATCATGGTCGCGGGCCGCTCCGGCTCCGCCTTTGCCGCGCAGCTCGGCACGATGAAGCTGACCGAGGAGATCGACGCGATGCGCACCATCGGCGTCTCTCCCATGGAGGCGCTCGTGCTGCCGCGTACGATCGCCGCGGTGCTGCTGATGCCGCTGCTCGGCTTCTATTCGTCGCTGATCGCGATGATCGGCGGCGGCCTTTTGTGCTGGATCGGTCTCGACATCCCGCCCGTCACCTTCATGCAGCGCATCCGCGAGGTCGTGCCGATCACCGACCTGTACATCGGCCTGATCAAGGCGCCCGTGTTCGGCGCGATCATCGCCATCGCCGGCTGCTTCCAGGGCATGCTGGTCGAATCGGACGCGGAGCAGGTCGGCCTGCGCACCACCTCGGCGGTGGTGCAGGCGATCTTCCTGGTCATCGTGCTCGACGCCTTCTTCGCGGTGTTCTTCACCTGGGTCGGGTGGAACTGATGGCGCACCCCGTCGGCAAGCGCGGCGACGACGCGCCGATCATCCAGGTCCGCGGGCTGAAGAACGCGTTCGGCGTTTCGATCGTCCACGACGGCCTCGACCTCGACGTGCGGCGCGGCGAGATCCTCGGCGTCGTCGGCGGATCGGGCACCGGCAAATCCGTCCTGATGCGCTCGATCATCGGCCTGCAGACGCCGGTGGAGGGCGAGATCACCGTCTTCGGTGAGCCGACGATCGGCCGCGAGGAGACGGAGGCGGTCGAGATCCGCAAGCGCTGGGGCGTCCTGTTCCAGGGCGGCGCGCTCTTCTCGACGCTGACGGTCGCGGAGAATGTCGAGGTCCCGCTGCGGGAATTCTACAAGGACCTGCCGCCCGCGCTGATGGCCCAGATCGCGTCCTACAAGGTGGTGATGACCGGCCTTCCCGCCGACGCGGGGCCCAAATACCCCGCCGAACTGTCGGGCGGTATGAAGAAGCGCGCCGGCCTCGCCCGCGCGCTCGCGCTCGATCCGGAACTGCTCTTCCTCGACGAGCCGACCGCGGGCCTCGACCCGATCGGCGCCGCCGCCTTCGACAGCCTGACGCAGTCGCTGCAGAAGACGCTGGGGCTGACCGTCTTTCTGATCACGCACGACCTCGACACGCTCTATGCGATCTGCGACCGCGTCGCGGTGCTCGCGGACAAGAAGGTGATCGCCGTCGGCACGATCGACGAGCTGCTCGCGCTCGACCACCCCTGGATCCAGGAATATTTCAAGGGACCGCGCGGCCGCGCCGCGATCGCGACGCAAGAGGCGCAGGAGCGCGCCGAGGCGCATCCGACCGAGGTCAAAGAACAGCAACTCCAGGACTCCGGTGCCGCCGCCACCGAGACCCCCGCGCAGCAGGCGAGGACCGACTGATGGAAACCCGTTCCAACCATGTGATCGTCGGCGCGGTCGTGCTGATCCTGCTCGCCGTCCTCGCGATCTTCACCGTCTGGATCGCGCGCCTGGGTGGCGCCCGCGAAAAAGAATATGACATCTTCTTCAAGCAGAGCGTCGACGGTGTCGCCAAGGGATCGACCGTCACCTATTCCGGCGTGCCCGTCGGGCAGGTCAAGGAGATCGTGCTGTGGAAGCCCGATCCCCAGTTCGTCCGCGTACGCGTGACGGTCAACGACGACACCCCGATCCTGCAGGGCACGACCGCGACGATCCAGGGCAGCTTCACCGGCACCAGCACCGTCGCGCTCGACGGCGGTCGCAAGGGCGCGCCCGAGATCAAATGCCCCGACGAGCCCAATGCGCAGCTCTGCCCCTATGGCGTCCCGGTCATCTCGACCAAGCAGGGCGGCATCGGCGCGATCCTGAACAGCGCACCGCAGCTGCTCGAGCGGCTCTCGACGCTGACCGAGCGGCTCACCGGGCTGCTCTCCGATCGCAACCAGGCGTCGATCGCGGGCATCCTCGACAACACCAACCGCCTGAGCGCGGCGCTCGCGGATCGCGGGCCGGAGATCGCCGCGACGCTGGCGCAGACGCGCGTCGCCATCCAGCAGGCCGGCAATGCCGCGGAATCGATCGGCAAGCTCGCCGACACGACCAACGGCGTGCTGTCCGACGACGTCAAGCCGACGCTGCAGAATCTCAACGGCGCGATCGCTTCCGCCCGCAAGAGCGCGGACACGCTCAACGAGGCGATCCAGGATGCGCGTCCGGGCCTGCAGACCTTCTCCAAACAGACGATCCCGGAAGCGAACCGGCTGGTCCGTGACCTGCGCATCACCGCCACCGCGCTGTCGTCGATCGCCGACAAGGTCGATCAGGGCGGCGCCAGCTCGCTGATCGGGCAACAGAAGCTCCCCGACTACAAGGGCAAGTGACCGCCATGCAGACGCACCCAACACGCCCCGCGCGCCGTTCCGGCCTGCTCCTCGCGGTCGCCGCCGCACTGCCGCTCGCCGGCTGCATCAGCTTCGGTGCGAAGCCGCCGCCCCAGTTGCTGACGCTCCAGTCGGACTATGCGCCCGCCCAGGGGGCGGTGCAGGATTCGGCCAAGGCGCGTTCGATCGTCATCCAGGTGCCGACCAGCCCGGCGGCGATCGCGACGGCGCGCGTGCCGGTGTGGACGACGCCGACTGAAGTCGCCTACGTCAAGAACGCGCAATGGTCCGAACCGCCGTCGCGGCTCTTCGCCCGCCTCCTCTCCGATGCGGTGACGACGCGCGGCAACATGGTCGTGCTGTCCAGCATCCAGTCGGTCGGTGATCCCAGCGCGACGCTCGCCGGTGAGCTGCGCCAGTTCGGCTTCGACGCCGGCCAGCGCCAGGCGGTCGTCGTCTATGATGCCGCGCTGACCCGCGCGGGCAAGACGACAGTGGAAAAGCGCCGGTTCGAGGCCCGCGTCCCCGTCGCCACGATCGACGCCGCCAGCGCCGGTACCGGCCTCAGCCAGGCCGCGAACCAGGTCGCGGCGGACGTGGCGGCCTGGGTCTCGCAGGGCTAATTACAGCCGAAGCGGATCCATCTTCGTTTTCCTACGGATGGGCCTAAGTGCTATGGTGGGCGAAGCGGTATGCTGCCCGCTCATTCTCATCGGTCATCGCTCCGCGGTCGAGACGGCTGCCGGATGGCGTGCGCCGCCCGGCAGCGGCGCGTGACCGGCAGACGGGGCCCTTAAACACTGCGACCTTTGTGACCTTTGGGCATCCGGATACCCGTCGGTCGGCCCACGCTTCCCGGACGGGGCCATCTGACGCCATTCGACGAAGCTCCTGCAACGGCTGACCCGATACCTTGGATACGGGCCCGGCCCGTATCGAGCGTCGAACCCGATCCGGATCGGCGGCATGGCGCAGCCCCAGACGGGACCGGCCCGGAGACATCGAGCGCGGCGCGTCTCTCGCTGCGGCCTCGCTCAGCGTCATGTCACCAGGCCTGGCCTGCTCCGCCTCCCCTCAGGCCCTTACACCGCCAGGCGCCTCAGGGTGCGCGCCGCACGGCGGGCAGCACGTCGCACATCGCCGCGCCGCCCAATCGGCGGCATGACGCAGCCCCCGACGGGACCGGACCGGAAAAATTGAACGCGGCGCGTCTCTCGCTGCGGCCTCGCTCAGCGTCAGGTCACCAGGCTTGGACCCGCGCCGCCTCCCCCTCAGGCCCTTACACCGCCAGCCGCCCCAGCGTTTGATCACGTGCGTGGAAGCGGTATCGGCCCTTCAGCGTTGCTGGATCGCACGTTAGGGCGCGCGCCGCACCACGGGCAGCACGTCGCATACCGCCGCGCCGCCCAGCGATACCAGCGGCGGCGGCGGAACCTCGCGCCGGGCCACGGCGGCGGCGAAGCGAGGATTGTCGGCGGCGCGATACTGGAAATGGGGTCGCTCCGCAGCTGGCAGGTCGCTCGCCAGACGCACGGAGACGATCGGCACGCGTTCGCTGTCCTTGTCGTACATGCCCATCGGCGCATCGCTGCGCGGCAGGCCCGACAGATATTGCATGCCCTCGACGATGCGGCCGACGACCGTGTAATTGCGGTCCAGCCGCCGCGCTGACTGGCCGATCGGCGTGAAAAGCTCCGCGCCGCTGCCCGTGCTCGGCAGGTCGTTGCGGGCGACGCCGACCATGCCGTAGCAATGCGTCAGCCACGCCGCCTTGCCGTCGGTCGCCACCGGCCAGCCGTCGGCGGTGATCCCGGAAGCGGTGGAATAGCTGTCCGGCCGCCGCATTCGCACCGCAGGCGCGAAGCTGGCGATGTCGAACTCCGCTGCGGGACTGTCCGTAATGCCGGGGGGCAGCGGCTTCTTCTCGGTCGCGTCGCCCCATTGCGTCACCCAATTCTCCTGCACGCGATAGACGCTGGTGCCGTCCCACCAGCGCGCCCTCGCCAGCGCGCGGATGTTGGCGACATGCGCGGGAGCCAGATGGGGCGCCAGGCGGATGACGACCTGCCTGCCGGTGGCGAGCGTGACGATCAGCAATTCGTCGTCCGGGATCGTCCGCCAGTCCGCCGGCAGCGGATCGGACGGCAGGGGCGCGGCCGGCGGCGGCGCGACCTGGATCGGCGCGAGCGGAGCGGCTGCGGACAGGGCGACGGCGGCGAGCGCGGCAAGGCTGGTCATGCGGCGCAGACTGGCGCGGTGGCGCGCGATACGCAATCGCCTTGCGAACCGCCCCGCGAACCGCTAGGCGCGCATCCTTCCGGGAAGATGCGGAGCGGTGGCCGAGTGGTCGAAGGCGCTCGCCTGGAAAGTGAGTATACGGCAAAACCGTATCGAGGGTTCGAATCCCTCCCGCTCCGCCACCGGCTGATCCGGCCCCGCCCCGTTTTTACTGCCATCAGTGAAGGGCCCAGCGCTCGCCGTCTGCCGCGATCAATCGGTGCTCGAGCTCCGCTCGACCAAGTCGACGACCGACACGATGTGACCGGCGGCCAGCCCCATGTGGTGGCGTACGCAGGCTCGCGCGACGCTGCAGTGCAAGCAATGACTATCACCATCGGTCAGGGTGCGACATTTTTCGATATGGTAGCGAAGCATGACCTCGTGCAGCTGCGCGACTGGAGCAGCCGCGAACGCCCGCATGTCATTTTCCTGTACCGCACGCTGCTGATGGTGGTTGTGCGCGATCATCGCGACCTCCACCGACTCACTACATGATCCGTAGATGAAGCCGTATCGGAACTATCGGAGATTCTCAACCGTTTGCAGCATATTTTTCAGAATGGTGCCTTTGTGCACCCATCCGCCGGACGACCCGCTAGCGGTGAGACGGCGCTGCTCTATCCCAGTGGCCGGGCGTCATTCGGTAGGACGGCCTCCCTTTGCCCATGTCGGAGTGAAGCGGCTGTCGGCAAGCCAGCGGATCGGCTTCATCAGCGACTCGATCGCCCGCACCATGAACGCTCCGTCGATACGATCCGGCGTGTCCAGCGGCGTATGATAGGTATCGACTTCGCCGTACCCTGAAACGGTATGCGCAACGACGCCGCGGAGCGCGAGCGCGTAATTGTCCGAACGCTGGAAATAATGCTGTTCGGGATAGGGATCGGCGTCGACGAGTGCCCCATGCGCACGCAAGGCCGCGCCCAGATCCGATCGCTCGTACCCGGTCATCATCAGGCGGTCCGCCGCCAGTTTCGGCACGCGGGCCCCAATCATCTCGAATTCGATGTTCGCGGCGATCTGGCTGAGCGGAACGGGGGGATGGTCGCCAAACCAGCGCGAACCGAAGCCGCCGCGTTCCTCGGATCCATAAGCGACGAACAGGATGCCGCGTCGCGGCGCCTTGCCCGAGGCCATCGCGCGCGCGATCTCGAGCAGTGCCACGGTACCCGACGCATCGTCGTTCGCCCCCGGCCAGATCGTCCCGTCCGCACCGACCCCGAGATGGTCGAGATGGGCGGTGAGCAGCAGCACGCCCGCCGCGGGATCACGCCCCGGAAGGTAGGCGATGGCATTGGTCGTCACGTCGTGGGACAGGGTGAAGGGGATCGACAGGACGGCCGTGGCGCCTTGCCGCTGCAGGCGCGCCATCGTCGCAGGGCCGACCGCGACCGTCGCGTTGCGCGCGCCAGGAACCTCGTCGGCAAAGGACATCGGCAGGCTGGGCCGGCCGCCGCTCGCTTCGGTGGCCCGCCGGCTATTCGCGTCCGCCGCGACGATCGTGACACTGGCGCCGAGGTCGGTCCGTGTTTTCGCGATGTCGCCACGTGGCGCGGCGGCATCGGGCACGACCAGCACCGACGCCTTCGTGCCGGGTGCGACATGCCCGAGCACGGCGACCTTGCCACCCCACACGCCGCCGGCACCGCGTAGCAGCGTGACGTCGCTTGCCGCGACACCGTCGATCAGAAGCTCTGCCGGTGCTGCCTGTACCTGGCGCAGCACCGGTATCCGCTGCAGGAAGCCGGTCATCCCTGGCGCGCGCTGCAGGCCATAGCTTTGCAGTTGCGATGCGACATAGGCAGCCGCGACCGCTTCGTCCGGTGTCGCGCTGCCGCGGCCCCGCAATTCCGGTCCCGCGAGAAAGTCGAGATGCGCCCGCACACGCGCGGGGCTGACGTCGCTCCGCGCCTGCGCGACGCCGCCCGCCGTCATCAGTGCCAGCGCCAGAATGATTGCGCGCCTCATGTCATCCCCCGATTGTCGCATTTTTCGCTGCTATGCGCTCCCCCGTCCGGCATGTCACGAGCCGGGACGGACTTGCCGTACCGCACACCCGATCGGCGGGGATGCGGAGGGCCGCTGCCACGCCGCGAGCAGCGGGCGATCGTCCAGCGATATCGCTCTCGACGCACGAACCGGTCCATTTCGATACGGGTCGTCCGGCGATCAATGGCCGTTCACCGCAGTGCGCTTGACGCGCGACGCAATCGGTACCCGAGACACGAGACGGCATAGCGCCACCGCTGTTCCTGCGTACGAGTAGCCTACCTTGACCTGTATCTGCCCTAGTTGCGGCTATAATCTTCGACGGGAGCAGCCCGTCGTCGACGGGCCGTTTTCCTATGATCCGACCACACCCGCCTTCTGCATCGATGGCCAACCCGTACAATGCCGGCCCCAGGTCCGCGAAGTTCTGGGAAGCCTGATGCAAGTACGCGGACGCACGTTGAGCTTCGACGTCCTCGCGGACCGCCTGGGATCAGGCGCGGCGCGATCCGCGCGGCTGATCGACGTCGCACTCTATGAAGCTCGCCGCATCTTCGACGCGTCGCCCTATCCCTGCCCCATCGAGCGTGTGCGCGGCTCCGGGCTACGCTGGACGTTTTCCGAGTCAAAGCACGAATAGAGCGGCGCGCCGGATTGCCGGCCTATCGCGCCCTTGCAAACCACCGGTGCGGCAATGGGGCCGACCCCGTCGGACATGGCGTGGACGTTGCGCGCGAAGACGATCGTGCAGACGCGGCTGCCATTCGGTCGGCGCAGCGCACGCCGCTCACCGTCAAACCCGCTCGCCCACGACGCGGCGGGCGGCGCGACGGAGCGTGGCGACGATACGGCGGACCAGGCAGGCTTGAGACAATTGCATCCAAATTGATGGAAGGCCAGTGCAACTGCCTTGCCTAGCCGTCAAAATTTACCATACTGTGCCCTCGAAAGTCCGCCGGGGGGTGGCATGGTCGAGGGAAGCGGGACATGATGTTCGTGGGCAAGATTCTGGTTATCTGGGTTGCGCTGTCCGCCGTCGCGGTGGCTGGCTTCGGTGCCTTGAGCTTGCGGCAGACGAACTGACGCCTCTGCGGCCTTGGCTGGCCGGCACGTCGCTTGCCGAAGATGCGCCAATCGAGACCTCCGTCGACAGCATCCGCGAGCCGAACCACCGCTAGGGCCATTCCGTCGCGGGTCATCCAGTAAAGATGTACGGTCGCCTCACGCCCTCCGTCCCCCCTTCGTCCAGGCCAGTTCCAAAATGCGGGAGAAGTCCCGGCCGGAAGATTTCTTCCTGAGCCGAATGGATTGCCGTGCGTTGATGCTGTTCTGACGTCCGCAGGAGCACGACATGCCCAATCCGAACGAACCCACCCACGATCGCGGCGATTTCGGGGATCTGCCCATGCAGCCGACCGGGTCCGGGCCAGCCGATCTCGAGGTCGCTTATGAGCAGATGCGGTTGCTGGAGGAAGCCGAGAGCAAGTCCGGCACCGTCCTCGGCTCCGAGACCGCTGCCCCGATCATGCCGGTCGACGATACGCCCGCTGCGGCGGAAAGCGAAGCGCACCCCAGTTGAGCCTCTCGATCAGGGCGTGGATCCTGCGCCATGATCGGCGACGACCGGGCACTGCCACCGCTTCGCGCGACATGCTCGCGGCCGATACGTCTGGAGCGGGCGTGCGGCTATGGGCAGACCTCAGATATGCTCGGCCCGGTCGATCGACGCATTCATGGCGTGCCGCCGGAATCCGGACATGACCGATCGGCCGGCGAATGGCAGAGATCACGCAAGGTTCGAGGCGACACGCTGATCAAGGAAGTGGCGCTCTGCGAAAGGGAAAAGCGGAGCGCCACTCCGGGCCGTTGAGGCAAAGCGACTACGCTTCGGGTTCAGCCTTGTTCCGAAATGAAACATCCGCCCTCCCCCATTCGGCGCGGCCCTGTAACGGAACATCCGGGTCCAGACGACACGGGGCGATAGCGCCGTCGGCGACCGATCGGTTCGTCCGTGCAGATCGAGAATTCGACTGCTTTGCGTTCGGCACGCGGCGAAGCGGAACGTCGCCGGGGCCGGACGCGTCGACGCAATCGGGATAGCTCTTGGGCGCATATAGCTCTCGGGCCGGTATATCTGTTGGGGAAGCCAGCGCCGGTGACGATGGGCAGGGCTCGCGACGGGTCAGGCCGCAGTCCTTGCCACTTGCCGGACCGGCGCAGGGGATCGTAACCTGACCGGCCCCGGAGGTGACCGACCAATGCGATCCCTGCCCCAGATCATCGAGGCGACCTTTGTCGCGCATCCACGCCACGTCGGTGAAAGCTATCGCGCGCATGCGGCGACCGCGTTTCGCTTCGGCGGCGCAATGATCGGCGGCGGGATCGCCTGCATCGTTCACGGGCTTGTGCCGGCGCTGTTCACGACCACGGGCAGCGCCACGGTTCGCCGCCTCCACGCGCAGATGCACGGGCGCACGCATGCCGCGATAGAGGCGGAAAATGCCGCGAGGGGCTGCCTCTCCTACGAAATCTGAGTAGACGCGCCGGCATGATCCGCCATGTCGCAATCGTCGGCGCGGGCTTCTCGGGCACGCTGCAGGCGATCAACCTGCTACGCCACGACGGGCCTCGCGCCACCCTGGTCGAGCGGGCGCCGGTGCCCGGCCTCGGCATCGCCTATGGCGCCGCGCATCCGAGCCATGTGCTCAACGTGCGGGCGGGGAACATGAGCGCCTTTCCGGACGAGCCGGATCATTTCGTGCGGTGGCTGGCGGGCAAGGGTATCGCGGACGCGGCGGGCACGTTCGTACCGCGCGTCACCTATGGCGCCTATCTGCGCGACCTGCTCGATGCCGCGCGGCAAAGCGCTGGCTCGCGGCTGACCGTAATAGGCGGCGCAGTGAGCGACGTGGTCGCGGACGGCAACGGCGCGTGCCTCTGCCTGGACGATGGGCGGCGCATCGCCGCGGATGCGGCGGTATTGGCGGTCGGCAATCTGCCGCCGCACGATCCGCCCGGTTTCGATCCAAACGCCCTGCCCGCCTCGCTCTATCGCAACGATCCCTGGGCAGCCGATGTCGCGGACGCGCTTGGCGACGACGATACCGTCCTGATCATCGGTACCGGCCTGACGATGGTCGACGTCGCGCTGATGTTGGAGGCGCGCGGTTTCCGCGGGCGTATCGTCGCGCTGTCGCGCCGGGGGCTGGTGCCTCGCGAGCATGCCGCGCCCGCCCCCAATCCGGACCGGCTGCGCGAGCGTCCTGCGACGGTGGCTTCCGGTCTCGTCGCTTCGGTGCGGACCAAGGGCCATGCGGTCGGATGGCGCCAGGCGGTCGACGAACTGCGCCCGTTCACGCAGGGCATGTGGGCCAATGCGAGCGAAGCGGAGCGCGCGCGCTTCCTGCGCCATCTGCGCCCCTGGTGGGACGTCCATCGCCACCGGCTGGCACCGGCTGTCCATGCGCGTTTGCGTGCGATGCAGGACGAAGGCCGCCTGATCGTGGCCGCGGGCAAGACGCTCGATTTCGTCGAGGATGCAGGCGGCGTCGCGGTGCGCTGGCGCCCCCGGGGGGCGGATATGCCGGAGACGCTCGTTGTCCAGCGCATCGTCAACTGCACCGGCCCGCAGGGCGACCTGTCACGCACCACCGAGCCGTTGCTGCGCCGGCTGGCGGATCGCGGCACGATCCGGGCGGATATCGCGCATCTCGGCATCGATGTGGACGAGGCGGCGCGCACGATCGCGCGGGACGGACGTGCCAACGACTGGCTCTACGCCCTCGGGCCGATGACCCGTGGCGCATTCTGGGAAATTGTCGCGGTGCCCGACATCCGGACGCAGACGTGGAGCGTCGCGCGCAAACTGTCCAATGCGCACTGGGTCGGCGGCGAGGGACTGTAAAGACGCCATTGATTTCGTTTAGTGCCTTATGTCGCGTCGGCACTGCGGATAAGAGACCCGTGATGATCGACGCCGCGCCCGAACACGTCATGCCGCCGGAGCTCGGCTTTCTCCAAGGCGGCGGGCGGGCGACGCGGTTGATCCTGGCGCGGGACTGGACGGACCATCCCCTTGGCGGGCCATCCGGCTGGCCGATCGGCCTCAAGAATGCGCTCGGCCTTGTCCTTAACTCGCCCGAATCGATGATCCTGTGCTGGGGCGAGCAGGACCTGCACTTCTTTTTCAACGAAACCTACTGCCCGCTACTCGGCCCCCGCGTGGACTGGGCGATGGGTGCTCCGTTCAACGAGGTCTGGGCGGATGCGTGGGAACAGGCGAAGCCGATCATCGACGACGCTTTCGCGGGCCGGAGCATGCGATTCAACGACCTGCCATGGAAGCTCGATACCGATCGCGGCGCGGCGGACACATGGTGGTCCTTCTCCTATTCCCGCGTCCTCGACGAACGCGGCGGGATTGCCGGCCTGTTCATCTTCACCAACGAGACGACCGCGCGCGTGCTCGCCGATCGCGCCCTGGCGGCAAGCCAGGCGGCGCTGACCGCACTCAACGAGACGCTGGAACGACAGGTCGAGGAACGCACCGCCGAGCGCGACCGCATGTGGAACACGTCGCCGGACCTGATGGTCGCGCTGTCCCCGGAGGGCATCTATCGGCGTATCAATCCGGCATGGCAGACGGTGCTGGGTTACGATCCCGCCGATGTGATCGGCGCCTATGCCACCGATTTCACGCACCCGGACGACCTTGCGGCGACGCAGGCGGCATTCGAGACCGCACAAGCGGGTACGCTGCCGAACTTCGAGAACCGCTTCCGCCACAAGGACGGCAGCTATCGGTGGATTCAGTGGGTCGCGGCGCCAGGTCCCGACGAAGTGTTCGCCATCGGTCGCCATGTCACCGACGCCAAGACGGCGGAGGCGCGGCTGCGCGAAACCGAAGCGCAACTGCGCCAGGCGCAGAAGATGGAAGCGGTGGGCCAACTGACCGGCGGCATCGCCCACGATTTCAACAACATGCTCACCGGCGTCATCGGCAGTCTCGACCTGCTCGGGCGGCGACTGGGCATGCAGTCCGATCCGCGGGTCACGCGCTACATCGAAGCGGCGACGACCTCGGCGCAGCGTGCGGCCGGCCTGACGCAGCGGCTGCTGGCCTTTTCCCGCCGCCAGCCGCTCGATGTCCGGGCGACCGACGTCAATATGCTGGCCACCGGGCTGGAAGACCTGCTCGCGCGCACCATCGGCGAGAATGTCGCGCTCGAACTGGCGCTCTCCGACGCGACGTGGCCGGCGCTGACCGATCACAACCAATTGGAAAGCGCGCTGCTCAACCTCGCGATCAACGCGCGCGACGCGATGCCGGCGGGCGGGCTCCTGACGCTGGAAACCGGTAATCATGTCATCGCTCCCGGCAGCGGCGCCGACGTCGAACCCGGCGACTATGTCCGCGTCGCCATGACCGACACCGGCACCGGCATGCTTCCAGACGTGGTCGCGCGCGCCTTCGACCCCTTTTTCACCACCAAACCGATCGGCGTCGGCACCGGCCTCGGCCTGTCGATGATCTACGGATTCGTCCGCCAGACCGGTGGGCATGTCCATATCGAGACGCAGCCGGATCGCGGAACGACCGTCGCCCTGCTGCTGCCGCGGGCAGCGGCGTCGGTCGTGCCGACCACGACGGCCGCGGCATCGCCGCGCCGCGCCGCGCGCGCGGGCGAAACCGTGCTGCTCGTCGAGGATGATCCGGCGGTACGGATGCTGGTAACGGACCTGCTCGGCGACCTCGGCTATGCGGTGTGCCCGGCGGCCGACGGCAGCGAGGCGCTTGCGCGGCTCGAGGCACTGGGGCGTGTCGACCTGCTGATCACCGATATCGGCCTGCCGGGGATCAACGGGCGTGACCTCGCGGACTTGGTGCGGGCACGCCGACCGGGACTCAAGGTGCTGTTCGTCAGCGGCTATGCCGAACAGGCGATGGTGCTGGGCGACTTCCTCGCGGAGGGTATGGCGCTCATCTCGAAGCCGTTCGACGTCGACGTGCTGTGTCATCGCATCCGTGCGATGCTCGACTGACGCTTGCGACGGGGGGCCCCGCTCCCCACATCCGTTGTCGCGGCACGCAAAGCATCGAACCGAAGCGCGGCGGCGGCGGATCGCCCGTGCCTTCCCTTTTTGTGCCCTTCGCGCTAAGGGCGCACCGCACGATTTTCGACAGAGGTTTGTTTGGCCAAGGAAGAACTGCTTGAGATGCGCGGCCGCGTGGTGGAATTGCTTCCCAACGCGATGTTCCGTGTCCAGCTTGAAAATGACCATGAGATCCTGGGTCACACCGCCGGCAAGATGCGCAAGAACCGCATCCGGGTGCTGGTCGGCGACGAGGTGCTGGTCGAACTGACGCCCTACGACCTGACCAAGGGTCGTATCACCTATCGCTTCATGCCCGGCCGCGGCGGCCCCGGGCCGGCCTGATCCTAGATCATGCCGGCGCAAGCTCGCGGGCGCCGCTCGTGAGCGCGCCGCATCCCGCCCCGGCGTCGCAGCCGACGCTGGTTCTCGCCTCTTCGTCGCCGCGGCGTCGCGATCTGCTCGCGCGGATCGGGGCGGTGCCCGCGCGGATCGCCGCGCCTGCGATCGACGAGAGCCCCCGTCCGCGCGAACTCCCGCGCGCCTATGCGCTGCGCCTCGCGGTCGAGAAGGCCGAGGCCATCGACCGGGCGGCCGGCGAGGTGGTGATCGCCGGCGACACGACGATCGCGCTGGGCCGCCGCATCCTGCCCCCCGCGGAGGACGAGGCCGTGCAACGTACCTTGCTCTCGCTCCTGTCCGGTCGCCGCCATCATGCCGTGTCCGCCGTCTGCGCGATCGACGCGAAGGGTGCGGTACGCACGCGCCTCGCCGACACGATCGTCGCGTTCAAGCCGCTCTCGCCGGCCGAAATCGATGACTATGTCGCAAGCGGCGAGGGTCTGGGAAAGGCCGGAGGCTATGCCATCCAGGGCCGTGCGGAGGCGTTCGTGCGCTTCCTGCAGGGCAGCCATTCGGGTGTGATCGGCCTTCCCCTGTTCGAGACGCGGGCGCTGTTGATCGCATCCGGCATCGCGCTTGGCTGAGTCCGGCGCCGTCTGGCTCTACGAAGCGGGGATCGGCGAGGACCGCGCCGCTCTTGTCGTGGACGGCCGGATCGTCGAGGCCCGGATCGCGCTGCCCGATGCGTTGCGACTGGGTACGGTCGCACAGGCACGGCTGGTCGAGACGCTGGCCGGTCAGGCGGGGCGTCTCGACATCGCGGGACGAGAGGTGATCATCGCCCGCGTCCCCGGTGGCGTCACGCAGGGCGCGCGGCTGATGGTGGAGATCGTGCGAGAGGCGATACCCGAGGCCGGGCGGCCCAAGCCGGCCCGGGCGGTGGCGACGGACAAGATGCCGGCGGACGGCCCCGATCTTTTCACCCGCCTCGGCGCAAGCGGCGTCCCCGTCCGGCCGATCGCCGCACACGCGCCCGACGCCCTGGAAGCGGCGGGCTGGTCCGAGCTGCTGGAGGAGGCGGCCAGTGGCGAGATCGCCTTCCCACTCGGTAATTTGCGACTGTCTCCGACGCCGGCGATGACGCTGTTCGACGTCGACGGACCACCGCCGCTCGCTCCCCTGGCACTGGCGGCGGCCACTGCGGTGGCGCAAGCCGTCCGTCGCCATGGCATCGGCGGCTCGATCGGCATCGACTTTCCCACCCTGCCCGATAAAGCCACGCGCCAGGCAGTGGCCGAGGCGATCGACGCGGCCTTGCCGCAGCCGTTCGAACGAACCGCGGTCAACGGCTTCGGCTTCCTGCAGATCGTCCGGCCGCGCCCGCGCGCCTCGCTGCCCGAGCTGCTGCGCGCCGATCCGGTCGGCGCCGCGGCACGTGCGACGCTGCGCAGGCTCGAGCGCGAGCCACCTGGCGCGCCACGCCGCCACCGGCTGCCGCCCGCCGTATATGACCGGCTGATGGCGGAACACGCATGGATGGCGGCGCTTTCCCGCCGAACCGGTCTCATCCCCCAATTGGAGCGCGCCTGATGCCCGCCACCTGCCCGATCTGCGACAAGCCGGCCGACCCGGCCCACGCCCCCTTCTGCTCGCGCGGGCACAAGGATCGCGACCTCCTGCAATGGCTCAGCGAAGGTTATCGCATCCCCGTGGCGGAGAATCACGAAGACGGGCTGGACAGCGGCGAATCCGCCCACTAAAGGCCGCGCTTCCGAACGCGGTTCGGCAAGCCTAGGTAGCTCAGTTGGTAGAGCATGCGACTGAAAATCGCAGTGTCGGCGGTTCGATCCCGTCCCTAGGCACCACCACTTTTCAGCTTTGTGATCCTGCACGCTAGCGGGCATGGTTCAAACGCTTACGATGCTCTGAGCCACGCTTAGGCAATGCAAAATTTGCGAGATAGCCGTTTCGACCGAGCCCGCTTCGCTTCAGTAGATCGGCATCAGAAGCGGCGCACGACCGCAGGAAGCATCTCTACCTGCTCCATCGTGAAGCCAAGTGCCAGGAAAGACATCACATCGTCGGCGCGGCGGGCCGCACGTCGGGATACAGCGCCCGAAGGCGAGCGAGACGGGGGAGTAACAGCAGCTCCGCCGCGAGGCTCGAAAGGTTGAGCCGCACGGTCCCGACCGCGTCGCCGCGCAGCGCGCCAGCCTCGTCGATGGCATCTTCGAGGCTGGCGACCGCAGGTACCTGCCTGGCGTAAAGCAGTTCCCCCGCCTCGGTGGGACCGACGCTTCGCGTCTTCCTGACAGCAGCCGCAGCCCCAGCCTCTCCTTCAGACGGCGCAGGGTTCGGCTGAGGGCGGATGGCGTCACCCCGAGGCGCGGGGCGGGCCGCAGGCGCGTCCTTGATGACCCGTTCGGCTGAGCGCCGAGGGTTACTCGGGGCGATCGAACCAGTGCCCGACCCCTGATCGCCATGGCGCCACGATGAGGGAGCCGGAGTTGCGCTCTACCGGAGGAGGCGCCCTGCGTAAGAGCGGGCCGGCCGGACCGGTACCGCGTCAGCTCCTCTGCGGGCGATCGAACCAGACCGCTTCCCAGATCATGTCGAAGTGAGCCAGCAGCCAGGTCGACCAGCTGTCGGGGACGGATCAACCTTTCTCATCTGCGGCTCCATCGCGGCCGCCTTTCCGAGAGCGCGGCGTACCGTTCGGGTGAGCACGGGGAGCAGTTCCTCCGTCACCTCGCCCGAATCCCACCATCGCCATCCCCCTGCATTGGCTCCGACGCTGTTTCGCAGAGCGTTCGCGTCGGACGTCGCATGCTCGGCGGAAGGGCCGAGGCCCAGTTTCTGGCACAGGGCGACGTCCGAGCCGGAGTCCAGGCAGGACAGCACCTGATTGACTATCGCATCGTCTCCGTAGGTCAGGTCGAGGCCGTCCCGAACCGCCGCCCGGAGACCGCCGCCCGGCGGGAGCAGCAATCGCACCAGCGGCGCCCCGTCGCGGATCACGATGGTGCGCTCCGGCGCTTCCATCAGTTCTCTTATCCGCGCGTTCCACGCTCTCGCAGTCCGGCCGAGCCGCCCCCTCTTGTACTTGTGGTCATCGACTTCGGCGACGACGGGTACGGGCAAGCACGAGGTCGATTGCGGCCTCTCCAAGCTCCTGCCAGGGAAGCTCGGCGAGAGGCCGTCCGTGCATGAGCACGTTGGTATCGGGGAAGATCAGTCTGGCGGGAGCGTCAGTCATCCCTATGGCATACAGCAGTCCGCGGGGCTGCTGAAGCGGACGTTCCCACGCGTTTGCGGGTGCCCCCGGGTTCCTGGCCGCGGAGACGACGGGTCGTCGGCTACAGGAGAGGGCTGATCGCCGGATCCGGATCGCCGAACTCGATCTCGATCCAGTCGTCGTCGTTCTCGTCCGTCTGCACGACCGATATGGACCGGGGCAGCCTTCCCTGTCGAAGGTTGGCGAGGACCACTGCCTCCACGACGTTCGGGCGTCCGCCTCCGGTCCCCTCTGCCCTGACATGCTTCGCCCCGTCGTCTCGGATGGTGCGAAGCCCGGCCAGGATCTCCGTGAACTCCCTCGAGCCGATGCGGATCTTCCCGCCGTTCATCCCGTAGCCTCCATGGTGACCGAGGTCGTAGTCGTCCTCGCGCGCCCGAAGCGCCGCGTTGACCGGCATCATGACCGGGCGAGGCATGGCGTCAATCATCTTGCCGAACAGATCCTCGAGCCGAACACCCAGACCCCGATCCCGTGCGATGAGCAGAGGGGCCACATGCCGCGTGGGCGACCCGGCCCGACCGAAGCGGTAGGACTCCTCGGCCACCGAGAGCAGCAGGACGAAGTCGACTGACGTGCATTGCCGAAGCAGTTCGGTCGCAATATCGCCGGGCCCCTTGTCGCTACGCCGCGTCGGCAGCTCTCGCAGTGCCGCGCAGTCCCCGTCTCCCACGACGATGCCGGTGATTCCTGGAGCGCCGCGTAGCTGATCCGCCTTCTTCCGCAGCGCCTTCCACAGAGGGTTCGACGTGAGGCTGGCAGGGACGTCGTATGTGGCATGGCCACCCGAGCTGTAGCGGCCCCGCGCCGGATCGATCGACAGCACGAGACCGGCCCTCTCGTCGTCGATCTCAACATGGAACGTCGTCGCCCCGGCCCTCATCTGCTCCCGGAGACGAGGCACAATCGCTTCGGCCACGAACTCCCGGATCCGCTTACGGGGCGGCAGCCGCAGGCTACGTCGCTCGCCCGCCCTCACCCTCTCCGTGCGATCGAGCACGCGCAGGTCCGCCCCGCCCGGCGGCATGCCGAGCCTGGTCTTGGCGGCTTCGATCTCCTGGCCGAGCAGCTGGAAGGGATTGGCCTCGTCGAGACCGTCGTCGGAAACGCAGGTCACGTCGGCGGTGAACGCCAGCCGTCCGCCCTCGAATCGGACGTCGGGGCGTCGCCCGGATGCGAGCGGCTGCTCGTAGGCCAAGGTGCCGCAGAACGAGAGGCCGTGCAGGACGACGACCTCCCACATCGCCGCCATGCGATCGCGGCCCGCGACGTTCAGGCGCCTGCTCAGAGCCTTCACGGCGTCTTCCGGCATCGCCTGCCGCAGTTCGTCCAGGCGGCGTTGCAGGGCGCGACGCGCGAATATCATCGGCCGTGCCGAATGCCGCCGCCCCGGTGGGCGTGGCGGCCGGCTCGATCGCGTCGAGCGTCAGCGCCGGATCGCGCCAGGAGCGGCAGGTTGTTGAGCATGCCGGTCACATCCCTCTGCCATGCCCTTCCGTTCGAAGGGCGCGCGAACATCGCCTTGGACGGACATGCTTCTCGCGGCGAATTGGTGCGCTGGCAACAGCGCAGGCCGCCATGGGCCGCCTCTGGCGATCGTCCTCGCCTCGACCATGCGCCGCCGAACTCAGAAGGTCGATCGACGCCATGTCTCTCTAATACGGGCACGGCCTGCTCAAGTTCAGCCGGGACTATTCGCGCGCGCCGCTCTGCGAGGGCGCCTTGCCTGTGGTTCTGGCGGAACGGGCCGCCCGCGGCTTGACGGCCTTGGCCTCGGGCTCCGCCTGGGCCGGCTTGCCCGGCTTCCGCCCGAGGCCGATCTTCTTGGCCATCGCGCGGTGGCTCTCCGAATAGGCTTCGGCGACCATGGGATAGTCCGGCTTGAGGCCTCAGCGCGCCCGATATTCCTCGGGGGTCAGGCCGTGCTTCGAAACATGTCGGCGCATCGTCCTGTAGGGCTTTCCATCGATCATGGAGACGATATGCTCCTTCTAGGAAAGCGACCAGCGCACCGGTACGGCCGGCTCGTGAACCGGAGGGGGCGGCGCCGCTGGCGGGGTCGTCGCGGCGTCAAGTAGCGACGAGACGGCTTGATGCATCGCCGTCAGGACGCCGGCACGTCGTCCGCCGCCATGCGGGCGTTGAGATTGCCCAGCCACGCGATCGTCAGTGCCGCGGCGAACTCGGTCGTGCGCACGTCGACAGGATCGCCCATCTGCATTCGTCTCCAGCGTGATCGAGCATCCAGAACTAGACGAATCCCGTCTAGCATCAAGTTGCGCGAACTCGGTCGCCCGCAGCCCTACGCCGAGATCGTCAACATGCTCGCCCCGTTACGATTTCGTCGGCGAAGGGTCACGTCGCCCGGATCGGCCGGTTCCCAAGGTCGCAACGGCACGGGACCGGTGGCCCGTCGAACCATCCTTCCCTTCGCCATGCTCGCCCTGTTATGCCTCAGGTGGCCATCGCTATCTTAGCCCCGGAAACGTCGCGGCATCCCTCCCGAGCGGCGAAGAACCAAGTGCCTGGCGCCGTCCGTTCGCGGGCGGACGAGCGGCGGAGGGCGCACGTCGCGCCGCCGCCGGACCTGCGGTAGGCGCCGTTCCGGCGGTTCCCGCGATCGCGGCCCGATCGGCTGCCCGCGCGATCAGTCTCGCGCACTTCTGCGACGGGACGGCTTGCGTGAGAACATGGAAGACTGCGATCCTGGTCGCGCCTTGCCTGAGCAGCGTGTTGCCGACGGAGCATGGCCGTGCGCCGCCGAGGTAGCCCTGCCATCGGTATAGCGGGTTCCTGTGTCCGGCCACATAGCAGCCTGGGCTACCGCCCACCCGCCCCAGAAGCGGCGACGCCGCCATTACCGGTTCCGGTTCGCTCAACCTACGCCCGGCAATGGCGGCGGAGACGACAATGCACTAGCTGACAACCCGGACCACTCAATGTGGGCTGCTCAATTCATCCAAGGGGCGAGCGTGGTTGGCCAAATGTTCGCGCGCAGTGATGCAGACCAGGGTTTGGCCGGGCGCGGCGTAACTCCACTGCGGCTGCGCTAACATGTAGGGCAGATTGACAGCAGCGGCTCAGCCCAGCGTCAACTGATGCTCGCCAGGTCCGGCGTAATCGGGGGGAGGGCGATCTAGCCGCGGCTCCTTCCATGGTAAGTAAGCCAGATTCACTCGCCGAGACATGTAGGCATTTGCCCGATCTGAGCGGCTCAGGCTGATTTCATTCTAACATAAAGCTTGGTTGAAAGGCGGCAATGTATGGAATGGCCTAGACCGCTGCAATTGGGGCTAGGCCCGACGAGTTCCAGCGATCGCCTATACAGCATTGCGATGTGCGTTACTCCGCAGACGACATCGTCATATCCCCACGAGACGGCCGGTCGAGGGTAAGAATTTGTCAAAGCATTCCGTCACATGATTTCCTTCCTGTGCAACGGAACGGACCTGGCGCTTCAAACGCGCCCTTTAAAATAGCGAGAGTCATGCCAACCATCATCCGCGACGATCTTAGCGACCGCCTCATCCATCTGACCAAGGGCGAGCCTGAGCAGGCCCTGGTGTCCTTCGTGTCCATTATCAACCAACGGAAACTGATCGGCGGGACGGGATTCATCAAGGGGCAGCACCGCTGCGTATGCTTTAGTGAGGCCCCGATCTCCAAAGTCGGCTTCCTTCTCGCGCACCCGCGAGGCGAGGTTAAGTACAAGCCTTTTGGCGTCATGTTCAGAAAAAGCTGGATCTACAAGAAGGGGGGCCGCCCCGTTTTCTATCAAGCCGATGATGATTATGCCAAGCTGCCATCTGAGCTCCAGCACCTTCACGTGCGCTTCGACCTATCCTATTCACCACCAACCGACCACACGTGGGAGCGGGAATGGCGCCTACGTGTAGACGAACTTCGTTTCGGACCCGACGACGTGTCACTGATCTTACCCAACCGTGCCGCGCTAGATAGCGTTATAGAAGAGCATCAAAGTACAGCCACGCCCTTTCCTTGGAGATACATTTTGCTTGAAGATTTGGGGGTGCCGGTAAATCATGGAATTACAACGGGATCCTGAACGGAGATGCATTTCTAGGCGGCGGGATGGGAACTGGTGGCATCCACTTAGGGTCCAAACTCAATCAGCGGGTTGAGGCGGAGCGGCTTTCCTGATTCAGTGCGGGTGTGGATCACGGGAGTGCGGGCATGGCGCTGTTCTGGTTGTCGGACGAGGCGTGGTCAGCAATCGAGCCCCATCTGCCGAAGAACCAGCCGGGAGCGCGGCGGGTGGACGACCGGCGGGTGATCTCGGGCATCCTGCACGTGCTGAAGGTCGGCTGCCGCTGGTGCGATTGCCCGGCCGAGTACGGGCCGTCGACGACGGTGTACAACCGGTTCAACCGCTGGTCGCACCGGGGCTTCTGGCTCAAGCTGCTCGACGCTCTGGTGGATGCGGGCGCTGTGACGAGAAGCACCGCCATCGACAGCACCTATGTGAAGGCACAACGCGCGGCGTTCGGCGCAAAAGGGGGCGTTCGGCGCAGGCGATCGGCCGCTCACGCGGCGGGTGTACCACCAAGGTCCATGCGCTCACCGACGTCATCGGCCGTCCCTATGCGCTGATGCTAACGCCCGGCAACGTCAGCGACGTGAAAGCCGCGCCTGCCCTCCTCGAACGCGCCGGGCGCATGCGCTACCTGCTCGGCGATAAGGGCTATGATGCCGACCAGCTTCGCCGCCTGGCCCGCGATGCCGGCGCCGTCCCGGTGATCTCCGGCCGACGCAACCGCAAGCACGCCATCCGCTACGACAAGAACCGCTACGCCGGTCGCCACCTGATCGAGAACGCCTTCTGCCGCCTCAAGGACTTCCGTCGTGTGGCGACCCGCTATGACAAGCTCGCCGCCAACTTCCTCTCAGGCGTGGCACTCGCAACTGCCATCGCCTTCTGGCTCTGAACAGCCTCGTGGGTGGCAAGCCGCGATAGGACGTGAGATGTAGGTGTTCATGAAGTTGGGCATCTACGGTCATGCCGCTCGGGTCGGCCTGTTGCTTGTCACGATTGCGTGCGCCGGAAGCTGTTCGGCCCCGCCAAAGCGGCTCAGCTCGACGGAGGCGAAGATCTGTCGGGCCCAAGGCGGCTATGAAAGCCGCGCTCCATTTGGAAGTCCGTTCTGCCAGTTCCATTACGGTGACGCTGGCAAGAGCTGCTCCGGCGAGACCGACTGCCAAGGCAGATGCCTCTTCTATTTGGACGGTCAGTCACACGAGCCAAAGGTCGGAGACAGCGTCGCCGGTAAGTGCGAGGCCGAACGTTCAAGCTTCGGCTGCTATGGCACCGTCGAGGCAGGCAAGCTGGCTACCGACGAGGGCTGCACTGGTTGAGTCTTGGCCCTAGGGAGATCCGGCCGCGAGTTCGACCAAGTCAGGATAGAGCGGCCAAGGCTATCGAGCACACCCGAAACGGGCGCGTCGCCGACCCGCAGGAAATCGATAGCTTCGATCACGCCGGACCAGCTCAGCCTCGCGCCATTTACCTAAACGGCCAACATCTCCCGCTCACGGCTTTGGCCAGCTCTTTCGTTTGTAGCGTTAGGTCCTGATCGACACTTATGACACGCGCAGTGGAGACGATGAGCGACCGCGGTTCGGATTTCAAGCTCAGGGTCCTGTCGTCCGCGAAATCACTGCCCTTGCCGAGCGTCGCGGGCTACCGTGCATGATGGTCAGTGACAACTTCACCGAGCTGACCATTCACGCCATCCTTGCCTAGTGCCAAGACACCGGCGTCGAATGGCATTACATTGCTTGGCAGGCCACAGTAGAATGTCTCCGTGGAATCGGTCAATGGTTACTTGCGCGACGAGTGTCTGAACTAGCACCCTTTCCCCTCGCAAACTGCGGCGGGACGGATCATGGAGGCATGGCGGACAGACTGCACCACCGCGCATCCGCACAACAGACTCGGCAGCTTGTCGCCCGCCGATTTCCACCAACCGCTTCCGCCAAGGGCATGAGGATACCGAACCTGACTTAACAGTGGCTTGCAAACGGCGAGCAGGTCAGGCGCCATGCTAGATCAAACGTATTTTACCTCTCCCTCGCCGCCTCTTGCCGCGCCTTGTCTATCGGGCTCACTAGATAGCTCAATATTGACCGCTGTCCTGTCCTAATATCGGCCGTCAGAGCCATGCCCGGATACATTTCTCGTGCATCACCATCACGCCCAATGTGAACTTTACTTAACGAAACCCTCGCCGTGTAAATTAATCCAAGTTTCTCGTTTTCGATCGCATCCGATGAAATACTTTCAACGCGACCTGTCACCGTTCCGTAGCGTGTAAAAGGAAATGCCTCAAGCTTAATTGTAACCGGCTGCCCGATGCTTACGAAGCCAGCATCCTTGTTGAGAACCTTGACTTCCGCCACCAAAGATCCGCGGCTCGGCACAATGACCATAATAGGCTTGGCAGCTTCGAGAACTCCACCGAGGGTGTGCGCACTAAGTTGCGTGACCGTCCCATCCACTGGACTGACCAACCGCTGCAGGCTGGAGCGCTGCCGGGCTTTATCGAGCTCTCCCCGACGGAGGAGGGCATCCGCCTCCGCCTTGGTGAGATCCTCCAAGATCTTCGTCCTAGCCGCAGCCCGTGACTGAATGACGCTGCTTCCAGCGGCGGCCATCTGCGCTGCTGCCTTCTTGGTAGTCTGTAGAGCGATGTCGCGATCCCGCGCGGCAGCAAGTCGCTGCCGGCGCATTTCGAGGACTTTAAGCTTTGATACGAAGCCTTTAACGAGAAGCTGTTCATTTGCCGCGATTTGCTCGTCGAGCAGCGGCAATGTCTCGGCGAGCTTGGCAGCCTGCACGGTGGCTTCGCCATGCGCGGATATTGCTGCCAATTGGTCGGCGTGATGCGCTGCAGCGGTCGCGACTATGTTTTGGAGCTGCGCACGGGCAAGCGCGGCCTGCCCGCTGGCCACGACAGCCGAAGTGCCCGGTGGAGCTCGGAAGACGAGCCCATGTCCATCAAGAGCAGACAAGATCGCACGCGCCCGCGCGGCGTCAAGCTCGGCCGTCTCCAAGGCTTTTTCCGCCTGTGCGGTATCAGCACTCGACACAGTGGGATCGAGTTCGATGAGCGTCTGCCCCGCACGGATGCGTTGCCCGTCACGTACGTAGATAGCCTTTACCACACCGGCTTCAGCGGCTTGAATAAGCTTAACATTGTCGATGGGGATCAACCTGCCTTGAGCCGATGCCACCACGTCGATCCTAGCGAGGGTCAACCATAGAAGAACGATCGCCAAGCCGATCAGCAGCAACCAGCTGGTTGCTCTTGCAGTCGGTGACACCGGCTGCTCAACTAGTTCCATGGCAGCCGGAAGGAACGATACCTCCTCGGTCCGGACCAACGCCTTCGCCCGGGCTTTTTCGTCAGCAAGAGCCATCCTTGCCACGTTCCAATGACGGCTGAGCACGTTCATGGCTGACCTCTCACCCCCATCTGACGGCGATAAAGGTCCGCGTAACGGCCGCGCAGGCGGAGCAATTCTTCGTGGCTGCCAACTTCTACGACCCGCCCCTTCTCAAGAGTCATGATACGATCGCATTGCCGTATCGCCGACAGACGATGGGCGATGATCAACACGGTGCGACCTCGCGCCATTGCATTGAGATTAGTCTGGATGATCTCCTCGCTTTCAGCATCTAAGGCTGAGGTCGCCTCATCGAGAATCAGGATTCGCGGCTGCGTGACCAAGGCGCGGGCGATCGCAATCCGCTGTCGTTGGCCACCCGACAAATTGACGCCGCGCTCCTCGACGATGGTGTCGTATCCTTGCGCGAGCGAGAGGATAAAGTCGTGGGCACCCGCCAGCCGGGCCGCAGCCATGACGCGATCGAGCGGCATGGCGGGATTGCCGAGTGCGATGTTCTCGCGGATAGACCGATTGAACAAGAGGTTTTCCTGTAGGACGACGCCGATCTGCCGACGCAGCCACGCGGGATCAATCTGGGCAATGTCTACACCATCAATGAAAATCCGACCTGCGGCTGGGGTGTACAGCCGCTGCAACAGCTTAGTTAGTGTCGACTTGCCGGATCCTGAAGAGCCTGCGATTCCCAGAGTGCCGCCTGGCGGTAGCTCGAATGTGATGTCGTCGAGCGTCCAAGGACCGTCGAATGTGTAGCGAAACCTGACACTTTCGAAACGTATCGCACCGTTGAGTGAAGGCAAGGCGGTACGCGATCCGGCACCTGGCTCCACGGGTGTGTTGAGGACGTCCCCCAGCCGATCGATGGAGAGGCGGACCTGCTGGAAGTCCTGCCACAGCTGCGCGATCCGGATGACGGGACCGGAAACTCGCTGCGCGAACATGTTGAAGGCGACGAGGCCTCCGACGGTCAAGGCGCCGACGATGACCTCCCGCGCTCCGAAGAAGAGGATCGCGGCCATGCTCATCTTGGAAATCAGCTGGACCGCTTGGCTGCCGGTGTTGCCGAGGTTGATGACGCGTTGATTGGCGGCGCTGTAGCCCGCGAGCTGACGCTCCCAGCGTTCCTGCCATTGCGGCTCAACCGCGGCGGCCTTGACCGTCTGCATACCTGAGACACTTTCGACGAGAAGCGCGTTGTTGGCGGATCCACGCTCATACTTTTCGTTGAGCCGTCGCCGCAGAGGCGCGGTGACGAGGACGGACACACTGATGTAAGCAGGGATCGTCACGGCGACGATCCAGAAGAGCGTAGAAGAGTAGATCCACATCGCAACGAGAAACACAATGGTAAACACTGGATCGACGAGCACAGACAGGGACGCGTTGGTTAGGAACTCGCGGATGGATTCGAGTTGGCGGATGCGAGTCACCGTATCGCCGACCCGCCGCCCCTCAAAGTATGACAGGGGCAAGCCGAGCAGATGACGGAATAGTTTGGCGCCGAGCTCAACATCGAGCTTTTGACTAGTCTCTGAATAAAGCCGAATGCGAAGCCAGCCAAATGCCACCTCCCAAATCGATACGGCGACGAAACCGGCTGCTAGGACTTGAAGTGTGGCCAGCGTATTATGAACGAGAACCTTGTCGACTACGACTTGAAAAAACAAGGGGGCAGCCAACCCAAGGAGGTTGAGGGCGAGCGTAATAAGAAGCACTTCCCCAATCAGCTTGCGATAACGCACGATTTGCGGGATGAACCAAGTAAAGTCGAATCGACCTGCAGCGCCGCCAGCACTTTCGCGGGTGGTAATGAGGATCACCTCTCCCGACCATATATCGGTGAAAGCTTGGTGATTGCGCTTCTCCACTGGGTAACCTGGACGTTGGATCAGGACGTCGTCACCACCCACTCGACCGATTACAAACCAGCCGGACGGACCTCCGCCTATAACAGGCAGCGGCAGCCGTTCGAGCACCGCCATGGTCGCATCTAAACTCTTGGCACGAACGCCATCACGCCGCTTTGCCAAGCGCAGGATATCGGCTGAGTCGAGCGCTCGGTCATGACCGAGCTCATGGCGAAGCTGGTTGGGATCAACGGCGATCTTGTGCATGGCTAGTATCGTCGCCAAGGCAAACACCCCCGTCTCCGAATTTCCCGCGGATCTATCGTTTACTTCCTTGTTCACACGCTTTCCCCGGCGCTGACTTCTGAGAATATTCATCGAGCATTCCGTACACCGAACCAATATAATATCAATGTTTACTTGTAATATCGGACGATTTTTCGATTTTGCTCGCTATCATATAGCGCTTAGGTCGCCTATAGGATGTCGAAAGGCGGCTGCACGTATTATCTTTCCTCTTTACGGCAATGGATGCTAGATTGCACTTCAACGATCAATTAGGACAAATATTGGTCGGACATTCGTGGTTGTTCTATTGCACCACTAAATCAAATGAGATAAGTAAATTTCGGATTTTATAGTGTAGGCATAAAATTTCCATGATAGGATATAATTTATTACCAGCGTCCCTGTGATTTGCCAGCAATATTCAGCTCTTGATTGATCACACATTTAAACATGAGAACCGAAGGCGGGCGTCAAGCAAATACAATGTGCGCGCCTTGGCGCGCTCAGAGCTTGTGTTCGGATACAGCCAAAGACCGACTGTAATTGTAGCGCCTTTCCCCGTTTCTCATCGGCCTAGATCTGGATTTTCAGGCTACCTGAGCCGCCCCCCCGTACTTTGGCCTCTCTGCTAGTCGTCATTCAGCATCTGCCGGCAATGGCTGGTCGTGCGGCGCTGACCGCTTCACCAGCGAAATCCGCGGATTCTCGCCGATGGCGCTCTGCCATCGCGCCTCGGCGAAGCCGTGTCGCCGAGCCTTCGCTTTGTTGCACCGTGGCCTCGGGGGCTTGTGAACCCATGTTGTTTGGACGCTTCGCAAGAAACTAGTCGCTGAAGTGTTCGATGTGCGCATTGAATGTCGGCTTGCCCCATCGACTCAAGTCCAGCGTGACACGGCGGGACTATGCCCATAGGTCCAAGACGCGCGAGATGAACTCTTCCTTTGTGAACGCGGACCTTTCGCGATCCAATCGGATTACGATCAAACCTGGATTGACCGTAATCCGAATGTCTCGTCCCGCAGCAAAGCGTTAAAGAAGCGCAGGTCGGCCACGAGCTGCCTCAGCTTGATGCTCTCCTCTTCGCGCTATCCCAGCCGCCGCATCTCCGACGACATCAGCCCCGCACATTTCTCGCGCCATGCGCAAAACGTCGTCTGGCTAATCCGTTTTTGTTTCGGCCTGCCTCGCCAACACTCGTGCCGTATTCTGCGCACTTCACAACAAGTCCAATATGCGCCTTCCGAGAAATTAGATCATCTTATGCTCAGTCCGCTTCTTGCGCCATCTTTTACGATTAAAGACTCCCACTCAAGGCGGTCCAGGAAACGGGCGGCAGGTCACGGCTCGCTTATACAGGCTGCATATCTCGAAATTTCGCCCGAAAAGTAGGGGGCGGAGCTGAAATTAGCAACAGCCCCCATCTTTGTCTCAGTTGAACCAATACGTCGAAAGATAGGTCAATTTGCAATCACGCACATCAGGTCAGCTATTAATGCGCATATTGGCAAAATCTATGATCAAGAGGATGTTTGAGCGAATATTTCACGAGCAAGCGGCTCCACCCGATCGTAAAGTGAAAGATTACTTGTAAATGCTCCCTGCGCTTCAAATGAGGCGGCAGCCTCGATCATTTGCGCAGCGTATCTATATACCATCGTGCTTGCTTCGCTTGTTGCAGCTTGCTGGATGGCAGCCCGGTCCCACGTGGTGCCATCGGCGAACTTGATCTGCTCGATCCCATAAGCAGCAT
>NZ_JADHDT010000008.1 GCF_016820445.1 Sphingomonas beigongshangi | reverse complement strand
CGGGGTGGAGCAGCCCGGTAGCTCGTCAGGCTCATAACCTGAAGGTCACAGGTTCAAATCCTGTCCCCGCAACCAACGTATCATCATCCGCACCGCCCTAGGACTAGTCCAGGGCGGTTTTTTGCGTGCCATTCCGCTTGAGGCTTGGCGTCCGGCCTGTCCTTCTTCGTCGGATCGGCCGTGAGGCGCAGCGGCCGCCCCGTACGGGGGGACGATTCTGTCGAAGCCGTGCAGCTATGTGGCGCCGGCGATGTCGTACTGTCCTACGCCCGGGCGACGTGCGGCACGCCCGGTCGACGGTCGGGCGTTCGCTGGGCCATCCTCGCGCGCGCGCATCGCCACGCTGCGATCAGAGGGCGTAGCGGCTGTCGACGGTCGGCGTCGGCGACGTCGTGCGGGCGAGGAACCAGGCGGCTAGCTCCAGCGCGGGCATCGGTTTGGCGAAAAAATAGCCCTGAACGCGCTGGCAGCCGAGGTTGGTGACCCATGCGAGTTGCGCCTCGGTTTCCACGCCTTCTGCGACGCAGTCGAGTTCGAGCGTCCGGCACAAGGCCAGGATGCCCGAGAATATGTTGCGGCCGAAGGATTCATCCATGTTTTCGACGAAGCTGCGGTCTAGCTTCACCTTGTCGAATGGGAGGCGCCGCAGGTGCCCCAAGCTGGAATAGCCGACGCCGAAATCGTCCAGCGCGAAGCGGGCTCCCAGCGCCCGCAGCGACTGTATCCCCCGGACCGCCGCCTGGAAATCGCGCATCAGGGCCGTCTCGGTCAGCTCGAAGGTGATGCGCTTCGGATCGATGCCGCCTTCTTCAATCAGATCCATCAGTTTTCGAAGCGTTTCGGGGGACGTGATGTCCTTTGCGGACAGGTTGAACGACAGGCGTATCGACGGCGGCATGGCGCCGAATTCGCGCAGCGCCTTGCGGAACAGTGCGATCGTTATGTCGTGGATGATGTTCAGCTTCTCCGCGGCGACGATGAAGCGGTCGGGCGGCACGGGGCCGAGACTGGGAGACGTCCAGCGCCCGAGCGCTTCGACCGACAGCACGTCGCAGCTGTGCGTGCAGAGGATCGGCTGGTAGCAAACGTGGAGTTCGCGCTCGAGATCGGCCGCGAGCAATGCTGTCTCGACGGCGCGCTCGGATCGGATGAGGTTTTCGTGCTCGAACGAGAACAGGGCGCAACCGCCGCGTCCGTTCATCTTCATGTGATAGGCGGCGTAATCGGATCGGTCGAACAGCTCGTGCACGGCACTGCCGGCGTCGGGACAGGTGGCGATGCCGGCCGAGCAGCCGATCGAAATCGTCTGTCCTTCGATCACGAATGGCTTGGACAACGCATCGCACATGGCCTGGCCGGCGGAGCGTACGTCGCCAATCGGGTCGGCGAACAGGACGCCGAATTCGTCGCCGCCCAGCCGGGCAAGGCTGACGCGCTCGCTCGCGAAACTTTCCAGCCGCGCACCCACCTCGACGAGCAGGCGGTCCCCCCAGGCATGGCCGTAGGTGTCGTTGATCGCCTTGAAGCGGTCGAGATCGAGCACGCCGACCGCCATGCGGCGGTTCTCGCGCTTGGCGTCCTGCAGCCATTGTTCGAAGCGATTGAAGAAGAAACGACGATTGGGCAGCCCGGTGAGCATGTCGGTGTGCGCGAGATGCGCATTGTCGGCGCTGAGGCGCTGGGTCTCCTCCTGCTTGCAGACGAGTTCGGCCTTGGAGCGGATCATGTTGGTGAAGGCGGCGAAGCCATTCAGCAGCACGCGCACCATGACCCCCGTCACCAGGGCGATGTTGAGCGCCATCGCAGTGAACACGGGATCGCCCCGCCAGAGATAGTAGAGGAGATACGGCACCGTGACGATCGCGGTGACGAACATCGCCGCGGACGGCAGATTGTACAGGCAGAAGATGCAGCCGATCACGGTCGCCGCGATGAACAGCGCGACATGGGCCTGCTGTTCCACGCCGCCATATTGGTTCATCAGCATCGACCAGGCCAGGAAGACCGCACCCAATATCCCGGCAGGATCGTGGTGCTGACCAGTTGGGCCCGCGCGGCTTCCACCGTGACGGCATGGGCTTCGGGCGCGCGAAGCCAACAGACGATCCGCCACCCGCACGTCGCGATCAACGCGCCAAGGAACCCGACCGTCACCCAGACCGGCGCATAGGCGAAATGCGTGTAGGTGACGGCAGAGGCGTTGAGGATGAGCTGTACAGCAGCGGCACCTGCCGCTTCAGCTCGCGATATTGCGCCAGAATCAGGCTTGGCTCTCTGGAAATGGCCAGCCAACCGACCAGGGTCTTTGCCATGCGCCCTTCCTATCGGGGGCGGGCTAAAATACTGTAAATCCCGGCGGTTAAGAGAGATCAGGCAGGTGCGCTGCCTGACTTCCCGCGCCTTTCCCGCACCTTGGCTCAGCGGGCTGCATGCTCGTACCAGCCGCGCGTGCGCCTGACGATCGCGACCACGCTGAGCATGACCGGCACCTCCACGAGGACGCCGACCACCGTCGCCAGCGCCGCGCCGCTCTTCAGGCCGAACAGGCTGATCGCCGCTGCGACGGCCAGCTCAAAAAAGTTGGACGCGCCGATCAGCGCTGCCGGCGCCGCTACGCACCAGGCGACGCCCAACCGCCTGGACAGCCAATAGGCGATGCCGGCGTTGCAATAGACCTGGATGAGGATTGGGACCGCGATCAGCGCGATCACGGCCGGCTTGCGGACGATCTGCTCGCCCTGGAAGCCGAACAGCAGGACCAGCGTCGCGAGCAGCGCGACGAGCGAAACCGGCCCGAGCGCTGCCAGCAGCCGGTCGAGCGCCGCGCGCCCGCCCGACGCCAGTATCGCCCTCCGGAGGACTTGCGCGACGGCGACCGGCACGACGATGTAGAGGGCGACGGAAAGCAGAAGCGTAGCCCAAGGCACCGTCACCGAGGCGACGCCAAGGAGCAAGCCGACGAGCGGCGCGAAGAGGAAGACCATCAGAACGTCGTTCAGCGCAACCTGGCTGAGCGTGTAGGTCGGCTCGCCGTCGCAAAGGTTCGACCAGACAAAGACCATGGCCGTGCATGGCGCCGCGGCCAGCAGGATGAGTCCGGCGATATAGGATGGAATCTCCTCCGTCGGCAGCAGCGGCGCGAACAGCCAGCCAAGGAAAATCGTGCCCAGTGCCGCCATCGAGAAGGGCTTTACCGCCCAGTTGACGAACAGGGTAACGGCGACGCCCTTCCAATGCTGTCGTACGCTTCCAAGCGCGTCGAAATCGATTTTGAGCAGCATGGGGACGATCATCAGCCAGATCAGCCCGGCGACGATCAGGTTGACCCGCGCGATCTCCGCGGACGCGATCCTGGCGAAGGCGTCGGGCAGGAGATGCCCGAGCCCGATCCCTGCGAGAATGCAGAGCGCGACCCAAAGGGACAGGTAGCGTTCGAATGCGCGCATGCCGGAGGCAGGCGCCTCGGCCGGAACCGTCGCCATCAGCGTACCCGTCGGCCGTCGGCGTCGACGACCTGTTCGCCGTCTTCCTTGGCGAAGGCGCCGCGCTGCGGCTCGGGCAGGATGTCGAGCACCATTTCCGATGGCCGGCACAGGCGCACGCCCAATGGTGAGACGACCAGGGGACGGTTGATCAGCATCGGATGCGCCATCATCGCATCGACGAGCGCGTCGTCGGTCAGGGACTCGTCCGCCAGGCCAAGTTCGCCATAGGGCGTATTCTTCTCGCGCAGCAATTGACGCGGGGTGATGCCGGCGCGGGTTATGAGATGGGTCAATTGCGTGCGCGACGGGGGCGTCTTCAGATATTCGACGACATGCGGCTCGATGCCCGCGTTGCGGATCAGAGCCAGCGTGTTGCGTGACGTGCCGCACGCAGGATTGTGGTAGATGACGATGTCGATGGTCATAAGCGCTTCCGTCGTCAGCAGCAGGAAAGATCGGCGAGCAGCGGCTCGCACAATTCGGGTCGCCCCTCGCAGCAGTCCCTCGCCAGGAAGGTCATGAGCCTGCGCAGCGTGTCCAGATCGGCATGCTGGATCTGTTGGCGGCCACGTTTCTCGGCGACGACGAGACCCGCCTTTGCCAGAACGGCAAGGTGCGTGGACAGCGTACTCTGCGTCAGCCCGACCGCCTCGACGAGGGCGCCCGTCGAAAGCCCCTCAGGCGCGTGTCGCACCAGCAGCCGGAACGCCTCCAGGCGCGTCGGGTGCGCAAGCGCGGAGAGCGCAACCAGCGCGTCGTCGGTCATCATGCATCGGCATTACCCGATGTTTCGACCATGGTCAAATCCCATCGGAAAATGCCGATACATCTCGCCTGTGCGGTCAGACCATCCGAGCACGCTCCTCGACGATCCGCTCCAGCATGGAAAGCGGCATGGCGCCGGCCTCCAGCACGTCATGGAAATGCTTGATGTCGAACCGTGCGCCAGCGATCGCCTTGGCCTTCTCGCGCGCGCGCAGCCACGCGGCATGTCCGATCTTGTAGCTGCAGGCTTGCCCCGGCGAGACGCAATAGCGTTCGACCTCGCGCTGCGACCGACCCGGTGCGAAACCGACCGTATCCACGAGATACCGGGTCGCCTGATCGTGCGTCCAACGCTTGGTATGGATACCGGTGTCCACCACGAGCCGCGCGGCGCGGAACAGGAAGGACTGCAGATAGCCCGCGCGTTCGACGGGCGACGCATAGCCGCCGAGTTCGTCGGCCAGCTGCTCCGCATAGAGTGCCCAGCCTTCGAGATAGGCGTTGAAGAAGGCGATCTTGCGCAATGGGTGCGTAGGCGCGCGCTGCGCGGTCGAAATCTGCAGGTGATGGCCGGGCACGCCTTCGTGGTAGGTCAGGCTCGGCAGCGAGTATTTCGGCCAGTCGGCAACGCTCTTGAGATTGATCCAGTAGATCGCGGCACGCGAACCATCGAGCGGCGCGCGGAAGTAATAGCCGTTCGGTGCGCCGTCCTGGATCTCCGGCGCGACGCGCTTGATCTCCAGCGGGGCGTTGGGTGGATTGGTGAACGCCTGCGGCAGACGCGCCTGCATCGCCCGTACGCTGGCGTTGAGGCTGGCGAGCAACGCCGCTCGTCCCGCGTCGCTATCCGCAAACAGCTGCGCCGGCAGGCGGTTGAGCTGGTCGAGACGGGCGCCCACGCTGCCTTGCGTCAGACCCTGGCCGCGCAGGATCGGATCGAGCTGCGCGGTGAGTTCGGCGACCTGTTCCAGGCCCATGCGATGCACATCGTCGGGCGACAGGGTCGTGGTGGTCGCCTGCGCCAGTGCCGCGGCATAGAGCCGATCGCCGTCCGGCAAGGCCCAGACGCCGGCCGCGCTGCGAGCCGACGGTCGCAGCGAACGGAGCAAAGTGATCTGCCGGTCGAGCGCCGGATAGACCTGTTCAGCGACGATACGGGCGGCGCGGGCTTGCCAGTCACCGGTGATGTTTGCCGCGCTCGTGCGGCGGGTCAGCGCCTGGACCAGCTGACTGTCCGCGGGGGCGGGGGACCTGAGTTTCGCCATCTGGCCGAGCGCGAGATCAAGCGAGAAATCGGGGGCGACCCGGCCCTTTGCCGCCTCAAGCCGCTGCACTTCGGTCTGGTTGTCCAGTTGTCGAGACATCAGCGCGAGGCGATCGAGATAGGCCTGCGCATCCTCGGCCGTCTTGACCGGATGGGTCGAGGCGAGGAAATCCGGCAGCGAGAAGTAGACGCCATCCTGTTGGGAGATGGGGTAGGGGCGCTGCGGCGAGGACAGGCCGAACTGCTCCGGCCCGACTATGTTCGATTTGATGTTGTACAGAACAACCTCGCGATCGATGCGCGCCTGCGGCGAGAGCGAGGCAGGGTCGACGGCCGTGATCAGCGCATAGGCTTTCCGGTTTCGCGCCAGATCCCTGGCGATGGCGGCATAGCTGTTGTCACCCAGCTTGTGCCGCAGATCAGCGTTGCTGCCGGTGTCGAGGCCAAGCGAGGTGGCGAATTCCGGTGACGCGCGAACGGTTTGGTCGAGCACCTGGTCGAACGCGGCGTTCAGTCGCGCATCGCCCGGCGATGGCGTCGCTGCCGGGCCGGCGGGTGCCTGTGCCAAGCCGTTGCGGGCGGGGAGCGCGGTCAATCCGGCGGTTGCCGCACTGGAAAGAATGAAGGTGCGACGATCCATGCCGATTTCCCCTGACCATACGGTGTTTTGGCGAAAGCTAGGCGACCGAGGGGACGCGATGCAACCCAGCCTTCGCCGGATACCGCTTCCGCGCACTTGGATCAAACTAGGCCGGCGCTGGGTCTAGCGTCCCCGTCGTCATGCGCGACGGGAATGCGTGCGGGGGCACTGGCCGCATCTGGTGGGGCGGGAGCGATCGCTCGGTTGTTCGCCAGGCGCGCCGGCCAGGCCGGCTTGCAGCCCCAGGCAGTTCGGCGCCCGTGTCCCGGCGTTATTTCGGCATGATCAACACCAGCGGGACACGCAGGACGGTTCGCACATCGGCGGCGTCGTCGGTCGCGCCCACCTCCACCGACCAGTTGATGCTGGCGCGGTCGGTCGCACGATAGGTCACGCCGAACAGCAGCCGGGCAAGTTGCAGGTCACGCGACGTCTCCTCGAAAAACGCGGGATCGGTGGGCCGGGGGTTGATCAGCGAGGTGCGCGTCCGGGTGCCGAATGCCCAGCTGTGGGCATAACCCAGATTGATCGACGTGCGCTCGTTGAGCGAAATGCCGATGCCCGCGCTGAACGACAGCGCATCGCCCGGCTTGACGTAGTTGATGCGTACCGGCGGGATTTCGGTATTCACGCTCTTGCCGAAGTTGCGGGTATAGCCGATCGTCCCGAACAGGACCGCCGGATCGCTCGGCAGGATGGCCGTGATGCTGGGCGACACGCCCCAAAAGCCGGCCCCCGTCGCAGCCTTGGTGGCTTCGCCGGTTGCCAGCCGCGGTACGGCGAACGGGTCGCTGCCGGTCGGTGCGACGACCTGAAGATTGCCCACGAGATAGGGAAGACCCCGTCGCCCGGTGAGGATCTGGTAGCGCGCCGACAGTTCGACGTCGCCGATCCCGCTCCCCCGCGTGGAGCTGTTTATCTCGCGCGCGGCATCGTTGTTCGTACTGCCCTGGACAGGCACCAGCACGGAGGTGTCCCAGCGCTGCACGAAGGGTACCCGCGCGCCGAGCTCCAGCCGGTCGGTGACGCCGTAGCGCGCCGCCAGTGACCCGGTTATGATGTCCTGCCGGCTTTCGTTGATGTTGAATTCGCCGACCAGCACCGATTCGACGATTTCGATGCCGCGGAACAATGCCCGGTTACGATCGGCTCGGGCGTAGTCGAACTGAAGCTCGCCGGTAAGCTGGCCCTTGCGCGTGACGACGCTGCCCTCGCTGCCGAGGACCGCCACCTCGGGCGGACGGTCTCGATCGGCGGGACGCGTGCCGACGCTCTCGAGCCGTGGCGTGGGCGTGGCCGCGACCATCGTCGCGGGGTCGCCCGGCGTGCTGGCCGCGCTCGCCTGCGCGACGGCGGCGGCCGGCTGCGTCGCGCCCGGACCGCTGGCGGCGGCCCCCGTCGCCAAGACGAGGCTGCCCATCCGCGCTTCCAGCGCCGCGAGGCGTGCCTCCTGCGCCTCGATCTGCCGGCGCTGGGCCGCGATCTCGGCGCGCGCGGCCTCAAGCTCACGCTGCAGGATCTTCGTCTGACCGAGCGACTGACCGGAGGGCCGCGACTGCGCATGACCGGCAGCCGGCGTCAGGATCGTCGCTGCGATCAGGGCTATGCGCCAGCTTCGTATCATGTCGTTCCCCCCGGCGAATGTTCGTGTTTCCCGCACTGTCAGCGTACCATGCCCCGACCGGCGTCGGCCGCCAGTGCATCCACCTTCAACACCGCGCTGCCGAGTGTCAGTGCGGTCGCATCATGCAGATCGATGCCAATCGTCGTCACCGTATCGATCGTACGATCGTTGCCCGCATTGAGGATCGCGGTCGCGACCGATTGGCCGACCAGATGCGCGACACCGATCTGGTCCCCGACCAGCATCACCTGCGACCCGTTGGGCAGCGTGGAAAGCGAGACGAGGCCATCGGGCGTCCGCACCGCCGGGCCACCTGCCACCACGGCGATCGGCACCAAGCCCGCCTGCGCTTCGGTGGACGTAGCGCCGGTGCGGACGGTACTGACCGTGGGCAGCGTGATCTGCGCGCCCGTCGGGCGGTTGAACAGCACCGACACACCGTTCGCGAGTGTAGGGGCGGTGCCGGCGCCGGTCGCGGTTTCGGTGCCCCCGGCGGGTGTCGCGACGCTACCGTCGCGACCGAAGACCTGCAGCGTGGAGCCCTGATCGATCGTCAGCACGGTCCGCAGGATCGGCGTTCCGTTGAGCAACGTGTCGCTGGTGACCGAGAGGGCCAGCGAGCCGCCCCCCGGCAGAATGAACTTCCCGGTCTGCGTCGCGAGTTCCGCCTCGGGCAGCGGAGGGCCGAAGTCCTGGCCCCGCACGATGGTCGCCGGTGTGGCCGCTCCCACAAGTGCACAGCCGATAAGAAGTGCGCGCATCGTCAGAAGTCCCGGTAGAAGGGCGCGCTCAGCGTCAGCGCCTGCAGACTGAGCGGATCCAGGAAGGGCGTATTGATCGGCGCGCGTGCGAGCGGTTGCCATTGGCGGACGCCGTTGAAATTGCTCGTGCCGACGGGCGTCGCCGAGTTCAGCACGAAATAGACGCCGTTCCACATGCGTTGAAACGCCTCACGCGGCATGGCGTGAAGGCCCAGGCTGGGATCGCCGAGCAGCACCGTATCGGCGGTGATCCCTTTGACGACGACGAAATGACGATAGCCCTTGTAGGTGATCAACGCGATCCCGGGCAGCCGCCGTGCCGCGATCGCATCCAGCGTCACCTTGTAGCCGTCGGACTGGAGATGGCTGTCGGCGAGATAGCGTTTCATGTCGAGCAGCGAGAAGCCGACCTTGCGGATGTTGGCCTGGTCGCCCTGACGCCACATGCCGGTGAAGACGTCCGCCTCCGACCGCGGCAGGCCGTAATGATAGCGCAGCAGCGTGGCGAGTGCGGCGGAGCCGCAGCTGAAGTCATATTGCTGACGCACGACGGTAGCAAACTTGCGCGCCAGCATCGAGGCGACGGGGACCTGATAATCGGCGATCGCACCCGAGGCGCCGGCGAAATGCGGATCGGCAGGCGCGATCGTGGCGGCGCAGCCCGTCAGGCCGAGCATCGCCGGGATCAGCCAGGCCGGCGTCGGCCTCATTGCGGACCGAGGTTGATGACGACGTTCATCGCCGAATTGATCGCGACGTTGTTGCCGCTGTTGGCGCTGATGACGGCGAGGCCGGACAGGTTCGAAAACGCATGGCCGTCGATCGTCACCGACCCCGTCACCGAATTGCCGGTGACCGAATTGTTCGACACCGTGTTGCGCTGGTCGGCGGCGGCGATCTGCGTACCGCGATCCTCGCGGCCCGCAACCGTGCCGAGATCGGCGTCTCCGAGCACGGTGCCATCCGCGAAGGCCGGCGACTGCTGATCCGCCGCCGTCGTGCGGTCCTGGGCCAGGGCAGGTGTGGCAGCGGCCAGGCTGCCTATCAACGAGAGAGCGCGGATGATGCGGCGCATGACGATCCCCTTTGTCCATGCCGGACGGCGACGCTAGGAGGGAGGCGGCCGGCGCAGCGCCGACCGCCCCAGGTGGGCTGCGATCAGCGCGTAATGTTGCCGGCGGTCACCGCCACGCTCACATTGGCGTTCTGGGACGCACCCGCGCCGGTGTTGACGTTGAGCGCCTGCATGCCAGCGAAGTTCTGGAACGCAGTGTCGCCGGTCGTCAGGCTGTTGTTCGTCGTGCTCGATTCACCCGCCGAACCGGCGAAGTTCACCTTCACCCCGCTGACGTAGTTCGACAGCGCCGAGGTCGCGACGACCGCGCTGTCGCCGAACGTGCTGCTTGGCGAGACGGTGGAACTGCCGGCGGTTTCCGTGGTCGTCGTCGTATACGCCAGGGAGGTATTTTCGGTGTTGTAGGTCTGGTTGTTGTTGTTGGTCGTCGCCGTGTTGTTGCTGTTGTTCGTGGACGAGTTGCTGTTGTCGACCTGATTGTTGTTGTTGGTCGTGGCCGTGTTGCCGCTATCGTTGGTCGACGCGTTGGTGGCGTAGGTCTGATTGTTGTTGTTGGTCGTGGTATTGGTGGCGGTGTTGTTGCTGTCGGTCGTGTTGCCGCCGTTGTAGCTGCCGTTGGTCGAACTGTTCGAGTTCTGGCTGTCGGCAATCGACGTATTGCCGCTGTTGTTGGTCGAGGCGTTGGTGTTTCCACTGTCGGCCGTCGACGTGTTGCCACCGTTATTGCTGTCGTTCACCGAGTGGTTCGACGCGTCCGTCAGAGTCACGTCGCCGACCGTCGTCGATCGATCCGTGTTCGTGGTCGACGCGGTGTTGCTGGTGTTGGCGGTGTTGGTCGTGTTCGACGTGTTGCCGCCATTGTAGCTGCCGTTGGTCGAATTGTTCGTATTGTCGGTGGTCATCACGTTGCCGCTATCGGTAACGGATGCGTCGGTGTTGTTTGTCGTGGTGGTCGACGTCGTGGTATTTCCGCTGTTGTTGGTCGAGCTGTTGGACGCCAGCGACACGTCACCGACTTTCGTCGAACTGTCCGAATTGCTCGTCGTGTTGGTCGAGCTCATGTTTGACGTATTGCCGCCGTTGTAGCTGCCGTTGACGGAAGCATCGGTGTTGGTAGTGGTGGCGGTATTGGTGGTGCTGGCGGTATTGCCGCCGTTGTAGCTGCCGTTCGCCGAATTGTCGGTACTGGTGTTGGTGTTCGTATTGGTGGCCGTGTTGCCGCCGTTGTAGCTGCCATTGGCCGAATTGTCGGTGCTGGTGTTGGTGGCGGTGTTGCCACTGTTGTTGGTGGAGCTGTTCGAGGCGAGCGAGACGTCCCCGACGGTCGTCGAATTGTCGGTGTTGGCGGTGCTGCTGGTGCTCGTGTTATAGCTGCCGTTGGCCGAGTTGTTCGTGTTGTCGACCGCGACGGGATTGTAGCTGCCGTTGACCGAGTTGTTCGCGGCATCGGTCCGCGTCGTGTTGCCGGAATCGCTGATGTTTCCGGTCGCGATGCTGTCGTTGCGCGCGGCCGACTGGCCTGCGCCGGAGCTGCTGTCCTGCGCGGCAGCGGCGGAAGCGGTCGCGGCGAGCAGGGCGGCGACCGACGTACTGATGATCAGGCTCGATTTCATGCTCATTGTCCCTTCGAAGGAGTGCGAAAGGAGCGCCGTCCCCCTTTTCGCGAGGATCACCGCCCGTTCCATCGGAACAATGGTTAATTAGTCGTTCAGCTTTGCCTCATTCTCCCTTCATGTGGGAGCAAAACCATTCTCATTCGGGGTTTTTCTGCTCCCCAAAAGGGGGGGGCGCGATGCGGCGCGTCCTGTCAGGCCGCGTCGAACAGCATCTCGCCGCTGACCGCGCGTTGATAGCGGAGGAAGAGCTGCAGCAGGTCGGTCTGACGATGCATGTCGGTCTTCGCGAACACCTGCTTGAGATAGGTGCGCGCGGTATCCGTCTTGATCCGCATGCTTGTTGCCGCCTCGCCCAACGTCATGCCCCGAGCGAGCGAGGCGACGAGTTGGGTTTCGACCGGCGAGAGGCCGTGTAGCTGGCAGATCGTCTCAAATCCGTGCGCAAAGCTGGTTTCCGGGCGCATCAACCGGACGATCGCGGCGGCGCCGCCGGAAGGGGCATCGGCGTCGCCGTCGGCCCCGACGTCACTCGCATGCCCTCGGTTCGCCGGGGCAATCACGGCGATCAGTGGTCGCTCCGCTCCCGTGCGCTCCAGCAGGAGCATGGCGCCCCGTTCCCGCTGGCTTTCCCGATGCCGCGGCGGCGCGACCACCGCATCGAGCGCGGCATGGAACCGCACGGCATCATGATATCGCGTCGGGCGGAGCGCGTTGCGCCGCAATTCCACGCCGTCGCCCGCATCGAGGATGGCCTGAGCCGACGCATTGGCGAAGAGCACGGTCTGATCAGCGCTGATGATGACGACGCCGCACTCGCTTTGCTGCAACGCCGCCTCCAGCGCGCACCGCCGTCGGTCTGCCTGATCGCGTTGCGCCGAGATCGCCCGCATCGCGCCGGCCATCACGCCCAGTCCCGGTGCGAGCGTAAGCAATTGCGCGGTAACGGCGGGGTCTTCCAGATGATCGCGGGCGAAGGCGAGGATCAGATGTCCGTCACGGTCGGCACCACCCGTGGCGACAATCAGCCCGCAATGGTCGGGCGTCGCTGCTTCCCGGATCCAGCTGAAGCCCCGACGCGATATCGGCGGTGCGGCGTCGATCAGCGTCCGCATAGCGGCGCGATCCGTCTCGGTACGCGCCACGAGTCCGATCGCTTGGCTCTGCTCAGGCAATCCCCCGCTTTCGCCAGGCACGACGATGCAGCCGGCAATGGCACCGACCGCGCGGCAAAGGCCTTCGACGAAGCGATCGACCGGGGGAAGGCTGGAGATCGGTATGGGCGACTCGGCGTCCTCGGCGGGCGCCAGAAGAAGCAGCTCGGCAAGATCCAGATCCACCATTGCTCTCTCTCCCGCTTCGACGCTCTCCCAAAAGCGTCAAGTGCCGCATTCAAACGGTTCTCCGGCCGGCATCAGTGTCGTGATCGGTGCACCCTACAATAACGTAAATCATTCAGTCATGGTAAATATTACTCAAAATGGAGCGGGCGCGCCAGCGCCGGCGTCGGTGTCCCCGGCCGACCCGTAGGGAGCATCCGGCGGCATGAGCCACTCTTTTCGCCCCGGAAAACGGCCGGTGCAAAGCCGCGTGCCGAGCATCGTCGCGCCGAGTCGCGCACAGGCTTTTGACCCGGCGGCTGCTCATATTGGGTGCGTCGGCATCCGCGAAACGATGTGCCGTCGGGCCAAATTCGGTGCGCTGCAGCCAAAGCCGATATAAACGCCCTTGCTCGAGCGGTGCTCGGGAGACACCCGAGCGGACGCCGGACATCCATCCGCGGCGCTCGTCCGCGCGTCGGCCAGAGTTGGCAGCGCCGTCTTTCTTGGGCCGCCGATCCGACAGGTCGAAGGATCGTGCGTCCGCACGGATTTCGATTTGCAATCGGACTTCGGGAAGGCGAATATCGTCATCCACGCTGAATGGACGCCATGCATTCCTCCGTCACCCTGATCGCGGCCGTCGTGAGCGCGGCGGCACAGGTGCAAGAACCGTCGCTGACCTATGCGGCGGCTCGGGCGCGAATGGAATCGTCCTCGCCCAGCCTGGCGAGTGCGGAGCACGCCGTGGCGGCCGCGCGCGAGGCGGCGGCGACGACGAGAACCCTGCACCGCCCGACTGTCACCGCATCCGCGCAGGTGCTGGAATATCAGAAGACGCTGGCCGTCGATCTGTCGGATGCGCGTTCCAATGCCCTTGGCGCCACACAGGATTTCCTCGTGGGGCTGCCCAATTCCCTGCCTCCGGCGTTTCAGCAGATCGCCAACGAGGTGGTGGGGCGGATCGATCGCGCCCTGCCGGGGCTGTTCGCGCTCATCCCCGACAGCCTTTCCTATCGTTACCGCGACACGGTGTTTCGGCCGACCGTGCAGGCCGCCGTACCGTTCTACACCGGAGGGGCGATCCCCGCGATCCAGCGGGGTGCGCGTGCCGGCGTGACGATGGCGCAGGGCCGCGCGGCGCAGGCCCGGGATCTGGCGCAGGTGAATCTGGTTCGGGTGTATTTCGGCCGCATCGCAGCACGTGCCCTGCGCGCGTCCGCACAGGAGACGCGGCAGGCGCTGGGCAGCCTTTACGACGATGTGCAGCGATCCGAGATCGCCGGCGTGACGCCGCGCGCCGCGACACTGGAGGCGGCGGTCGCGCGCGACGGCGCGGAGCGCGCGCTGCAGAGGGCGATCCTCGCCGACGAGGCGGCTGATGAAGACCTGCGCGACATTCTCGACATGCCGGGGGCCGCGCCGTCGACACCGCTGTTCGTGTCCAGCACCGCATTGCCGCCGGCCGAAACCTTCATGGGGGGCGAGGGTGATACGCCGCTGAGCCGGCAAGCCGATGCCGCGCGCGAGGTAGCGGGTGCCGCAGCCGATCTGGCTAAGGCGCGGTATCGCCCGCAGGTCTTTGGCTTTGGCGAGTATAACGCCAACAGCCGCAATGCGCTGCCCACCGAGCCCGACTGGGTGGTGGGTATCGGCGCGCGCGTGACGCTGCTGTCCGGACTCGATCGCGGGCATACGCTCGCGGCGGCACGGGAGGGAGAACGTGCCGCGGCAGAGGCAGGAAGGGCTGCGCGCAAGGAAGCGCGCGAGGCGATACGTCGTGCCTGGAACCTCGTCGAAGGCGCGCGGCGCTCGTTTCTGCTGCTCGACAGTTCGATCGCGGCGGCAAGCGAGAATCTGCGCGTGCAGCGCGTCGCCCTGCGCGAGGGGGAGGGGACGGTGACGCGGGTTGCGGGTGCCGAGGCGGCGCTTGCGGCCGCGCGCGCGCAACGCGTGTCGGTGGCGTATGAATATGATCTGGCGCTGGCGGGGTTGTTGACGGCAAGTGGGCGGATGGACGAATTCGAGATGTATCTGCGCCGCGCCGATCAGCATGTAACGGCCGAAGGCGCGTGATGGTCGAGGTCGTGGACGATACCGGTCCGTCCCGGCGAGGGCGGCTGATCCTTTACGGCGTGCTGGCAGCCGTCGCGATTCTGCTCGTGGCGGGGCTGTGGCTGGCGAGCCGCCCCGCGACGCCGCCGCTGCAAGGCGAGGTGGAGGCGGACAGCGTCAATGTCGCGACCAAGGCGCTGGCGCGCGTGGACAGGCTGATGGTCGACGAAGGGGACCGCGTGCGCGCGGGGCAGGTCGTGGCGACGCTGTCGAGCCCGGAGCTGGGCAATGCCGCGGTTCAGACCGCGGCAACGCTCGAGGGCGCGCGCGCGACGCGGTCGTTGACCGACGAGGGCGCGCGGCGCGAGGATGTCGCCTCGCTCCGGTCCACGTGGCTGGCAGCGCAGGCTACCGCGGACCTCGGCGCCGTCAGCGCGCGGCGCGCCGAGACCCTGTATGCCGAAGGCGTGATCGCCGCACAGCGGCGGGACGAGGCGCGCGCGGCGCGCGACAGTAGCGCGCGTGCGGCCGAGGCGGCGCACGCCCAATATGCGAAGGCGGTGGCCGGCGCACGTCCGCAGACCCGCCGCATCGCCGATGCGCAGGTTCGGGTCGCCCAGGCGGCAGACGCCACGGCACGCGCGCTGCTCAACGAGACGCGGCTGGTGTCGCCGATCGCGGGCCAAGTTTCGCGCCGCCTCGTCCGTGCCGGCGAGATCATCGGCCCCGTGCTTCCCGCGTTGCAGATCGTCGATGTCGACCACCCCTATGTCCTGCTCACGGTGCGCGAGGACGACCTGCATGGCCTTTCCGAGGGGCAAATACTGGAGGGCCGCGTGCCCGCGCTCGACCGTACGATCGCGTTCCGGGTTCGTCACCTGGCGGTGCAGGGTGAGTTCGCGACGTTCCGCGCGGATCGACAATCCCGTGGCTACGACGTGCGCGGTTTCGAGGTGCGGCTGGTGCCGGCCGGCCCGGTCGTTGGCCTGCGGCCGGGCATGAGCGTCCTGTTCACGCGATGACGCGCGGTGCGGCGTCGGCACCGGCCGCAGCGATAGCGCGGGGCTGGCGCGCCGAATGCACACGGCTCCGCCGCTCGAGACTCGACCTGATCCTGCTGACCCTAATGCCCGCGGTGCTGCTCGGCCTCATGGGCGCGATGATCGCGCGCGGATCGGTGCGCGACGGGCCGGTGGTCATCGTCGATCATGACGGCGGTGCGCTGGCACGCGCGATCCGCAGGACGGTGGACGCGTCGCCGATGCTGAGCGTCGCTGCCGTCACCCCGGACGTCGCCACCGCCATGACGATGGTACGATCCGAAAGGGCGCTCGCCATATTGGTCATTCCGCGCGGTATCGGGCTGGCCGGATCGCCGCCGGCGGAGATCCTGTACGAAGCGCAGTTCCTTGCCGCCGGGTCGACGGCACAGGCGGCCTTGCGGGCTGCCGTGACCCTGCGCGTCGCGGAGGCGGCGCCGCGTTCCGCCGGGGTCGACGGCATTTCGCCGGGGCGCGGACCTTTGCCGGGCGTCCGCCTGACGCTTCTGGGCAATCCGACCGCCAGCCTCGGCTGGTACCTGGGATTGCTGCTTGGTCCAGCAGTGATCCACCTGTTGTTCGCAGTCTCGGCGATCGGCGCCGTGGCCCCGCTGCTGGCCGGCAAGACCTTCGCCGGATATGCTCGTGTGACGGTGCGCCCGTCGCTCGATCTCGTCGGGCGGCTCGCCCCGCATGTGCTCGCCTGCTGGTCGTGGGGCACGGCGTGGATCGTCGCGCTGACGCTGCTCGGTGACTATCGCTTCGTCGGCAGCATATGGGCGGTGGCGGGCGGACTTCTCCTGCTTGCGCTGGCGACGGTGGGCGTCGCCCTGCTGCTGATCGTGACGACGCGGGAGATGGCCACCGCCCTGTCCGCCGCGGTGATCATCACCGGATCGGCGCTCGCCTATTCGGGTGCGTCGCTGCCGATCAACGGCGCGCCGCGGCTGGCACAGGTGTGGAGTGCCGCGCTGCCGCTGACGCACTATATCCGCTTCGAGATGGACGCGCTGATCGGTGCGCATCCGTTGCCGCTGTCAGTCGAGGCGGGGGCTCTGCTGCTCTATCCGCTGATCGCCGGAGGTTTGGGCCTTTGGCTGGTCGCGCGGAGCGCACGGGCATGACCCTGCGCGAAGCGTTCGAGCGCACGCTGATCGAGATCGCGACGACGCGCGAACTGGTGTCGCTCGCGATCGCCTCGGTGCTCTTCTACGCCTTCTATTATCCCGCGCCTTATGCGCAGCAGGCGGCGGAGGGCATGAACCTCGTCGTCGTCGATCAGGGGCATTCGCCGCTCGGTCGGTCGATCACGCGGGCCCTCGAGGCGAGCCGCTCGGTCCATGTGGTGGGCGAAGCCGTCGATCTGGCAGCGGCGGAGGATGCGGTGCTCGACCGGCGCGCGGACGGTATCCTTTTCCTGTCGCGCGATCTCGACGCGATCGCGACGCATCCTGCGGCGATCAGGCCCGGGGCCGGTGCCATGCTGGTGGTGAACGCCGCCTATGCCGTGCGCGCGGAGGCGATTGCGCTGACCCTTGCCGATACGCTGGTCGACGCGATCGCGCAGCGGGGCAAGGCGATCGACCGCAGGCTGCCCGATCCGGCAGGCCTCGTCCGCGTCCAGCCGCTGTTCAACACGACCGCCGGCTATCGCGATTACATTTTCCCGGCGGTCAGCAACATCATTCTCCAGCAGACGCTGCTGTTCGCGTCGGCGCGGCTCGCCGCCGAACGACGTAGACGACGCGCGGCGTTCGGCGGATTGCGGGCATCGCTGGGGACCTGGGCAGCGATGACGCTGATCGGGATTCTCGCGCAATCGTTCTTCTTCGGCTTCGCCTATTGGATCCAGGACGTGCCGCGGGCGGGAAACATCGCCGGGGTGGTGATGGCCATGCCGCTCTTCGCCGGCGCCGTGTCCGCGCTGGGGCTCGCGATCGGCCATGCGCTCGGCGATGGCGACGCCGCGCTCAAGCTGCTGATCCCGACCTCGGTGCCGCTCGTCTTCCTGGCGGGCTTCGCCTGGCCGCTGGACCAGATGCCCCCGTGGCTGGCGACGCTGGCCTGGGCGTCGCCTGCTACGCCGGCCATGCACCTCTTCGTCCGCTTCAACCAGATGGGGGCAAGCGTCGCGGAGGCGGCGGGGCCCCTGGCAGTCATGGCGCTGCTGGCCGCGGCATACGGCATGATCGCGATGACGATGCTGGCGAGGAAGGCCGCGGTGGCCTGACCTTCCGCAGAGCGACGTGCCGCCCGCCGGCGGCGTCCCTCAAGCCGGGAGCGCCCTACCACTCGATCCCGATCTTGCCGAAATGGCCGCCGCTCATCTCGTAGCGGAAGGCGTCGGCGAGATCTTCCAGACGGAAGCGGCGGTCGATCACCGGGCGGATGCCGCTGGCGTCCAGGGCGCGGATCATGTCCTGCTGCTCGCGGCGGCTGCCGACGATCAGCCCCTGCAGCCGGGCCTGCCGCGCCATCAGGGCGGCGGTGGGAACCTCGCCGGCGCCGCCGGTCAGGACGCCGATCAGCGAGATGTGGCCGCCGACCCGAACCGCCTCGATCGACTGGGCCAGCGTGCCTGGCCCGCCCACCTCGACGACATGGTCGACGCCGCGGCCTCCGGTCCAACCGCGTATCGCGGCCCCCCAATCTGGCTGGCTACGGTAATTGAGCGTGAAGTCGGCGCCCATGTCCTTCGCTCGCTGCAGCTTCTCGTCCGACGAGGAGGTGATGGCAACGGTCGCGCCCATCAGCTTGGCCAGCTGCAAGGCCCAGATGGACACGCCGCCCGTGCCGAGCAGAAGCACGATGTCCCCGGCCTTCAGCTTGCCGTCGACGACCAGCGCACGCCAGGCGGTCAGACCCGCGGTGGTGATGGTCGCCGCTTCGACCGCGTCATAGCCCCTGGGCGCCTTGGTACAGGCCGTGGCGGGCATGACGACATGGTCGCGCGCGAACCCATCCATGCCGTCTCCGGGCGTGCGGCTGAAATCGCCCACGATGGGCGGACCGTCCTGCCAGTCGGGAAAGAAACAGGACACGACGGTGTCGCCCGGCGCGACGTCGGCGACGCCATCGCCGACGGCCTCCACGGTCCCGGCGCCATCGGCCAGCGGGATGCGCCCGTCGGCGGTCGGCATCCGCCCGGTGGCGACGCCCAGATCGTGGAAATTGAGCGAACTGCCGTGAAGCGCCACGCGGATTTCTCCCGCACCGGGAAGGCCAGGATCGGGGCGGTCCTGAAGCGTCAGGCGGTCCAGCCCGATCGGTGGTTGCAGTGTCATCGCCTTCATCTTCGAACTCCGCCGGGGTGGAGCTAGCTGAACGGATGAAGCGCCAACGCTTTCCCGCGTATGGCACGATGCCCGCGCACGCCGGTCCAAGCTGCCCGGGCCTTAGCCTCCTTGCGGCGGCGTATCCCTCGCCCTACGTGATCCGAGACGGTGCCCCGTCGGGGGGTCAGGGCGTAAAGTCGGCCGGATCCGCACGTGTCGTCGGAGGCGCTGCATGCCTCGAACTTCGACGTGGCCGGACCGGCGGCACGCAAGCAGGAGCATCTCGCATGGCTGTCGGTCGGCGCCGTACCAAGCCTTCTCCCATAGCCATGAAAGTGGCGGATTGATGCTCGATCTCTTCGGGTTACCAGCATTGCCCGGCCTTGCGACCCGCCAAAGCATGATCACGGAGGAGGAGGAAGGCGTGTTGATCGACCGGATCGACGCCACCCACCTCGAACCCTTTCGGTTCCAGGGCTGGACGGGCAAGCGACTGACGACGTCCTTCGGGTGGAGCTACGACTTCGAAGTCGGCCGGCCCAAAGATGCGCCGCCGATACCGGACTGGCTGCTCCCCATCCGCGACAGGATGGCGGCATTTGCGCGGATCGACCCGGAAAAGCTCATCCAGGCGCTGCTGATCCGCTACGATCCGGGCGCGGGGATCGGCTGGCATCGCGACCGGCCGATCTACGGCCATGTCGTCGGTATCTCGCTCGGCGAGCCAGCGACGATGCGTTTCCGGCGGCGGCGGGCCGGCGGGTTCGACCGCGTGGCCGTGCCGCTCGACCCGCGCGGCGGCTATCACATGGACGGTCCCGCCCGGTACGAATGGGAGCATAGCATCGCACCGATGGGACATCCCCGCTGGTCGATCACCTTCCGCAGCCTTGCGGAGCAGTCGTGATGGACGCGGGCTACGATGTGACGGAAGCAGCCGCCGGCCGCGCCGACACACCCGATTTCGTGGTCGTCGACGTCGAGACCGCATGCTCGCAGGTCAGCAGCATCTGCCAGATCGGGATCGTGGGCTTCCGCGATGGCAGGGAGATTTTCGCGTATGAAACGCTGATCGACCCTCTCGACCGTTTCTCTTCGTTCAACATCCGCATCCACGGTATCACGTCCGACCGCGTGATTGGTTCGCCGACGTTCGCCGAGGTCCACGGGATTGTGGCAGGACATCTGACCGGCCGCATCGCCGTCGCGCATTCGCTGTTCGACAAGGGCGCGCTGGCGGCGGCATGCCTGACCCACGGGCGCGAGCCGATCGAGGCGACGTGGCTCGACAGCGTGCGGGTGGCGAAACGCGCATGGCCGGACCTGCCCAGTCACCGTCTCAACGTCCTGACGACGTTCCTGGGCTTGCCCCACAAGCACCATGATGCGCTCAGCGACGCACGCGCCGCCGGGATGGTGATCGTCCGTGCGATCGAGCACACAGGCATGGACCTCGCCGGCTGGCTCGCACCGGCAAGTCCCAGGCGACGTTCGCGATCGTCCAAACGTGTCGACGGCGATGGCGTGTCGAACGGCGCGCCGGCCGTATCGACCGAACGACGGCCAGAGCCGTGAGCGCGATCGTCCGGCCCAGCCTGGGCCGGACGGTCAGCGCCGACCGCCGAGCTTCACGCCGATGTAGAGATAGCGCCCGAGGGACGGGATCGGATAATCGTAGCTGTCGACGTCCGGCTTCTGCCCCGTCAGGTTGTTGACGCCGCCGTACAGGGCGAAATCCGGCGTCACGGCATATTGAACCTGCACGTCATGCTGCCAGAGCTCCTTGTAGCGCAGCAGGTCGGGGGCGGCGTAGTCCGGGTTGGCGTCCGTCGCCGCCTTGGGGAAGCGACGGGTGCGGTCGAACCAGCGCAGGTTGTAGCTGATCGTCAGACGGTCGAGCGACCAGGTCGGCGAGGCGACGAAATTGAACTTCGGACGACCGGGCTGGTCGACCTGATCCTCTGGCTGCGCGCCTGGCGTCGCGATCTGCTCCAGCCGGTCGAGATAGCCGCCGACGAAGCGCAGGTCGAACGTGCCGGCGCGCGACGCGCGGATGACATAGCTGAGGTTGACGTCGAGTCCCGCGGTCCGGAAGCTCGCGACGTTCTGCGGCTGGACGGAAAAGCCGTTGATATAGCCGGTGCCCTGCCGGCGACGGATCGCGGCGCAGAAGACGTTGGCGAGCGTCGGCTGATCGACGCAGAGATTGGCGATCGTGTTGGCGTCGGCGGTGTTGATCGCGTCGCGCAGGCGGATGTCGTACCAGTCCGCCGAAACCGACAGGCCGGGCAGGAAGCGCGGGCGCAGGACGGTGCCGGCCGTCCAGGTGCGGGCGGTTTCTTCCTTCAGCCCGGGATTGCCGGTGCGCGACCCATTGATCAGCACCGCGGCATCGGGATTGTTGTTGGCGGTGAAGGTCGCGGGATTGCCGCCGAGGGTGTTGATCAGCGCGACGCAATTGGTGGCACGGGTCGCCGACCCGGCGTTGCGGTTCTCCAGATAGCATGGATCGACGAAGTAGTTGGTCGTCGGGCTCGTCGGCTGGAACAGCTCGCCGATATTGGGCGCGCGGACCGACTGTCCGTACGAGCCGCGAAACGTGATGTCCCGGATCGGTGCCCATACGCCGTTGAACTGCCAGGCCTGGGTCCGTCCGACGGTGGAATAGTCCGACAGGCGACCCGCCGCGCCGACGGACAAAGTCTGCGCGAACGGCTGATCCTTCAGCAGCGGCAGGTTGAGTTCGCCGAACGCCTCCCAGACGTCGAAGGCACCGCGCGAGCGCGAGATGACATAATTGGGGTCGAAGCTGTCCCCCTCGTCATACTGGTACCATTGCTTCCCGGTCAGGAAGCCGTTGGGATCGAAGCGGCTCGTCTCGCGCCGGTATTCGCCGCCGACCGCGAACTGGATCGGGCCGCCGGGAAGCGTGAACAGCGCGCCGAAGTCGCCGGTGAGTTGCGCGCTGACGACGGTCTGGGTCAGGCGCGCCGTGCTGACGTTGTCACGGTTGGTCGCCCAGGCCAGCGCGGCAGGGTCGTAGACTCCGGAGCCGAATGTATTGAGCGGCAGGCAGCCACTGCCGGCACCGGGCGTGAAGCTGTAGGCCGGCACCTGCAGCGCCGCGGGATTGAGGTTGGACCGGCAGGTCGGGCGGCCGGTCGACGGGTCGGTGACGACGTCGAGGGCGGCGGTGAAGCGATCGTTCCAGCGGCTGTTGAGCTTGGTGATACGCACGTCCGTCTGGCCGTAGGTCAGCGACACGTCATATTGCGCATGGTCGGTGACGCGGCCGCTGGCGTCGACCACGCCCCGCCACGTGCGGCGGCGATCGCTCTCGCCAAGCCGCGGAAAGTCGGTGTTGTTGCGGTTGGAGACGATCGTCGTCTCCCCGGCAAGCAGCGCGGCGTTGCGCAGCGCCGTGGGGATATAGGGATTGTCGAGCGTGAAGACGGCCGGATAGTTTCCGGAGAAGCCGCCGAACGTCGTCGCGGTGCTCTGGACGAACTTGCCCTCCAGGCTGAGCTTGAACGCATCGGAAACGTCATAGTGCGTGAGCAGATTGACGGCGTGGCGTTCCGTCGCCGCCAGCAGGTCGCCGACATAGCCCGCGACGGGCGTCGCGCTGCCGCCGCTGACGAAGCCGCCGCCGACCTGCGTACCCGGGTCGTAGCGGGTGCCGTCGCCGTTATAGGCGTTGCCGCCGATCTCTATATAGCCGCTGGGCGTGCCATAGGGGTAGCGCAGGTCGCCGGCGAGCACCTGCTGATACGACCCGGCTGCCGGGCCGTTATACGCCAGGTTGGGGACGAGATATCGGCGGTTCTCGCGTCGCAGGAACGCGCGGTCGTCGTTCCGCAGCGGGCTGTCGGCATTGTATTCGTAGAAAAGGGTAACGTTGCCGCGGCCGCCCGCGAAATTGCGTCCTGCGCCGATGGAAGCGAAGCGATTGCCGGCGTCGCCCTGGTCCGAGATACCCATCTGCGCCCGCGCGGTGACGCCGTCGAAATCGCGTTTGAGGATGAAATTGACCACGCCGGACACGCCGTCGGCGCCATAGACGGCGGACGCGCCGCCGGTCAGCACGTCGACGCGCTCGATCAGGTCGGTGGGTATGGCGTTGACGTCCACCGCGGCACTGTCGATCTGGCTTGCGACGTGCCGGCGACCGTTGACGAGGACGAGGGTACGCGCGGTGCCGAGACCGCGCAGGTCGAGCAGGTTGAGCCCCGCCGCGCCATAGAGCTGGCCACCCGGGCGATCGGATCCGGCGGATTGCGTGCTGTCGACCGAGTTGGTCAGCGCCGGCACGCGCTGCAGAAAGGACGTGACGTTGGTATTGCCCGACTGCTGGATGTTCGCCGCGCCGAACGATACGATCGGATTGGGCGCCGCATAGTCCGGGCGCGTGATGCGCGAGCCGGTCACCACGATGTCAGCAGATCCGGACGTCTGGTCGGCGGGGGCAGCCCTGTCGTCCGAGCCGGACTGTCCGACGGGCGCCGCGACGGGTGGTTGGGCGGGCGCCTCCTGCGCGGCCGCCTGGCCGATCGACGACAGCAGAACGCCCGCGACGATCGCGGCGCGGCAGCTTGCCTTATCCTGCATCCCATGTACCCCTTTGATGCGCCACGCGTTTCTTTTCTTGAGGCGCCAGCGGGAGGGAACGTTTCGGCTGCGCAATCGCTCCACCAACATGGGTTATATATTCGTGGCAGGATGATAAAGCTCTTCCGGCGGCACATTGCGGTGCCGTCGGGCACGTCCCGTTGGGCGGACGCGAACGCCAGCATGCCGACGGCGCCGACGCGACGCACGGTCATCGCCGCACTGCCGGCCGCTCTGCTGGCGGGGTGTTCGAACCGCCGCGACCCGCGTGCCTTGTCGGTGTGGGCGATGAGTTATGAAGGCGATTACTCGCCCCTGCTCATGCCCGCGTTCACCCGCGCCACCGGCATTCCGGTGGAGGTCCAGACGCTGCCCTGGACCGCGGCGCACGAGAAGCTGCTGACGGCTTTCTCCGGTGATTCCCTGCCCGATGTGCTGATGCTGCCCAATGGCTGGGTCGGCGAATTCGCCATGATCGGGGCCATCGCACCGCTCGCCGATCCCGCGCTCGTCGACGACGTGTTCCCTTCGGTGCGCGCGGCGATGCGCTATGGCGCCCATGACTATGGCGTCCCATGGTCGGTCGCCCCGCAGATGCAATATTATCGGGCCGACCTGCTCGCCCGCGAGGGTTTCGGTGCGGTTTCGCTCGACTGGGCTTCGTGGCGGCGCATGGGACTGGCGCTCAAGCGGCGGCGGCCCGACGACTATGTCGTGCTGTCCTACCTCAACTGGCCCGATACGTTGTTCACCTTCGCCGGTCAGGCGGGCGCGCCGCTGCTGCGCGATCGCGACACGCGCGGCGACTTCGCCGGCCCCGCCTTCACCGAGGCATTGCGATTCTACAAATCCCTTTTCGACGACGGACTGGCGCCGCGCGCGCTGTCGACCGAGCTGCAGGACCCGATCGCCGCGTTCGCGCGGGGCTATTTCGCGATCTATCCGGGCGGACCGACCTTGCTGCTGGACCTGCGCAGACGGGCGGCGGAGATCCCGCCGGACCGCTGGGCTGTGACCAGAATGCCAGGTCCGCGCGGGCCGGGCGCCGTCGACGGGATCAGTGCCTGCCTCGCGGTCGCCCGCAGCAGCCCTCGGCCGACGGAGGCCTGGGCGCTCGTCCGCCACATGACGTCGGCGCGGAGCGAGCTGCAGTTTCAGGCGATGATCGGCAATTTGCCGGCGCGGCGCAGCGCCTGGTCGTCCCCCCAACTCGCCACGCCGCGACTCGCGGCGTTCGCCGCGCAGATGCGACAGCCGGCATCCCAGCCCGCGATCGTCGAAATGGAGCGGATCCGTGCCGAGGTCCAGCTGATCGCGGAGCGCGTCGTGCGCGATCAGCTGACGGTGGAGGAGGGCACGCTGCTGATGAACCGCCGCGTCGATGCATTGCTCGCGAAGCGCCGCGCGTTGGTCGAGGCAGGACGGATCGCATGACCCGGCAATCGCGCACCGCATGGCTTTTCACGGTGCCGGTTCTGGCCATCATCCTGCTCGTGTTCGTCGTTCCGACCGCGCTGGCGCTGGGGCTTTCGGTCACCGACTACAGCATCTACGCGCTTGCCGATCCGGCCAATCTGCATTTCGTCGGCCTCGGCAATTTCGCTGATTTGTTCGCGACGCCATTGTTCTGGCGGGCGATGGCGAACACGGGATTGTGCGCGCTGTTGGGTGTGCCGATGGCGATAGGCACGTCGCTGGCGGTGGCCCTTCTGCTGCATGATCGCACCGTGCGATGGAAGCCGCTGTGGCGCGTGCTGCTGTTCGCGCCCTACGTCACCAGCGTGGTCGCCACCTCGGTGGTTTGGCGTTTCGTGCTCAACACGCAATTCGGCCTGCTCAACTATGCCCTGCGCGCAATCGGCGCGCCCGGAGTCGACTGGCTCGGCGATCCGCGCGCCTCGATTCCCGCCATCCTGCTGTTCGTGACGTGGAAGGTGTTCGGCTACAACATGATCGTCTTTACCGCCGCGCTTGCGGCGGTACCCGTCGACCTGATGGAGGCTGCACGACTGGACGGCGCGGGCCGCTGGATGCGCTTCCGTCACGTCACGCTGCCGGCGATCGGACCGACGCTGCTGCTCGCCGCGGTGATGAGCGTGGCGGGCTTCCTCCAGATCTTTGCGGAGCCTTATGTGATGACGCTGGGCGGGCCGTCGCAGAGCACCACGACCGTGCTCTATTTCATGTTCGACGAAGGGTTCAAATGGTGGAACCTCGGCCAGGCGTCCGCGGTGGCGTTCATACTCTTCGTGCTGATCCTGCTGCTGACGATGATCCAGACGCGTATCGGGCGCCGCTACGAATGGCTGTGAGCCCGATGCGGCGGCTGCTGGCCAATGCGGCGGTGGCGCTGGTCACCGCGGTCACGATCCTGCCCCTCGTCTGGATGGTGCTGGTGTCGTTCATGCCGCGCGGCGCCTCGAGCGCGTATCCGCCACCGTTGTGGCCGACGCGCTGGACGTTGGAAAATTATCATGAGCTGCTCGCGCGTCGGCTGATCGACGGCGCCTGGTTCGACTATCGCGTGTTGCCGGCGCTGTGGAACAGCGTACTGGTCGCGGTGATTTCCACCATGCTCGGCCTGCTCCTCACCGTACCGGCGGGTTATGCCTTCGCCAAGCTGCGCTTCCGCGGGCGCGAACGCCTGCTGCAAGCGCTGATCGCGGCGCTGGTCGTGCCGGGGCAGGTCGCAATGCTGCCGCTGTTCCTCATCTTCAAGGAACTCGGGCTGGTCAACAGCTATGCCGGCGTCATCCTTCCCAGTCTCGCCGGTATCTTCGCCGTGCTGTTCGTGCGGCAGGCGACGCTCGCGATCCCGGACGAAATGCTGGATGCGGCGCGCCTCGACGGCGCCAGCGAGATACGAATCTTCGTCTCGATCGTGCTGCCGCTGCTCGCGCCCGTTACGGTGACGCTGGCGGTCTTCCTGTTCCTGGGAAGCTGGAACGATTTCCTCTGGCCGCTGATCGTGCTCGCCGACCAGCACCTCTACACGTTGCCCGTCGCGGTGGCGGCGATCGGCCGCGAACATGCCGCCGATGGGGAGTTGATGATGGCCGCCGCTGTCGTGACGACCCTGCCGGTGCTCGCCATCTTCCTGGCGTTGCAGCGCTATTACATCACCGGCCTGCTGGGTGGCAGCATCAAGGGGTAGGCCGGGCAAAGGCGCGTCCGTCACCGTCGAACAGCAGCACGTCGGACGAGGCCGCGCCCATCCGCAGCGGCTCGCCCAGCGTCGCCTGCCGGTCGCCCGGCAGCTGCGCGACGATCGGCTCCCCACTTCCCGTGCCGAGATGCGCGAAGGAGAGGGGGCCGAGCCGCTCGAACAACTCGATCAGCCCTGCAAAGGGGCCATCGGGCGATGGGGTCAGATGCTCGGGCCGGATCCCCAGCGTCACCGATCGTCCGATCGCCTCGCGGGGCACCTGCGCCGCCACCGCCTGTGTCGCGCCACCGGCGAGCCGCACCGTCGCCCCGGCGCCGTCGGCCGCGACGATCTCCCCCGGCAGCAGGTTGATGCCGGGCGACCCGATGGCGCGGGCAACCGCAAGCGTCGCGGGCCGGTAGTAGAGATCCATCGGCGCGCCGACCTGCTCGACATGGCCATGCGCCATCACGACGATGCGGTTGGCAAGCGTCATCGCCTCCAGCTGGTCGTGCGTGACGTAGATCATCGTGCAGCCGAGGCTCTGATGCAGCCGCGCGAACTCGTGGCGCATGCGGACGCGCAGCGCCGCGTCGAGGTTGGACAAGGGCTCATCGAGCAGCAGGACCTGCGGGTCGCGCACCACCGCGCGCGCGATCGATACACGCTGACGCTGCCCTCCCGACAAGGCACGAGGACGGCGGTCCAGCAGACCGCCGAGGTCGAGCGTCGCCGCCACCGCCGCCACGCGGCGCGCGATCTCCGCCTTCGGCCGCCCGGCGACCTTCAGCGGAAAGCCGATATTCTCCGCAACGGACAGATGGGGATAGAGCGCATAGGATTGGAAGACCATCGCCAGCCCGCGCTCGGCGGGCGGGACGTTCGTCACGTCGCGTCCGCCGATCAGGATGGTCCCGCCCGATGCTTCCTCAAGCCCCGCGATCAGGCGCAGCAGCGTCGACTTGCCGCAGCCGGAAGGCCCGACGATGACGACGAATTCACCGTCCGCGATCGAAAGGCTGGTCGGCTGCAATACCGTCGTGTCGCCGAAGCGCTTGCTTACCCCCTCGATCGCGACGCTCGCCAAGCCGGCACTCCTTGATGAGCGCCGGTTGTCCACGTCTTTGCGGGGCGGTTCAAGCGTTTGTACGGATCGCCACGCGACCGGCCCGTGCCGCGTCGGCGTCGTCATTCGCGGCGGCCTGGGTGAGCCCGCCATCGCGGGCGAGCGCCGCGAAGGCGCCGCCGGCGGCGAGCAGCGCGTCGAAGCCGCCCTGCTCGATGATCCGTCCCTGGTCGAGGACGATGATGCGATCCGCCGCCCGCACGGTCGACAGGCGATGCGCGATGACGAAGGTGGTGCGACCCTGGCGAAGCCGGTCGAGGCTTTCCTGAAGCCGTGCTTCGGTCGCGACGTCGAGCGCGCTTGTCGCCTCGTCGAGCAGCAGGATCGGCGCGTCCTTGAGCAGGGCGCGGGCGATCGCGATCCGTTGGCGCTCGCCCCCGGAAAGCCCCTGACCGCGGTCGCCGACCGGCGTGGCGAATCCCTGTGGCTTGCGTGCGATGAAATCGTAGGCGCCGGAGATGCGGGCGGCGTCCTCGATCGACTCCAACGTCGCAGCGGGGTCGCCCATTGCGATATTCTCCGCGATGGAGCGGTTGAACAGTCCCGCCTCCTGGAAGACGACCCCCGTCGCCGCGCGCAGCGAGGCGAGGGTGACATCGCGGATGTCCTGCCCATCGACGAGGATGCGGCCGGCGCCTGGATCATAGGCCCGTTGCAGCAGTCCGAGCGCCGTCGACTTGCCCGATCCGGTTGGTCCGACGATCGCGACCGTCTCTCCGGGCGACACGGTGAAGTCGAGGTCGTGCACCGCGCCCGATCCCGTCGGATAGCGGAAGGACACGTTCTCGAAGCGCACCTCGCCGGCGGTGACGCGCAGCGCGGGGGCGCCGGGCCGTTCCGCGATATGCGATTCCTGATCGAGCACGGCGAAGAACTGCCCGAGGGTCGGCAGCCGCTGCGCCACATCGACGATGAAGGTGGTCAGCATCTCCAGCCGCGCGATCATCAGCGTCGCGAATCCGACAAAGGCGACGACATCGCCGATCGTGGCGAGCCCCCGCGCCACCAGCATGGAACCGACGCCGAAGATGGCCACGATCGCTATCGACGAGGCGCCGCGGGTCAGCACCGCCGACAGCGCCCACCAGTTGAGCACCGGATATTGGGCATGCAGCAGGTCGTGCAGCGACATCTTCACCTGGCGCAGTTCGCCTGGCACCGCGAGAAAGCTCTGCAGGACGGAGACATTGCCGAGCAGGTCGCCCAGCTGCCCCGACAGGTCGGTGAAACGCGTCTCCACCTGGGCCTGACCACGGGCGGTATGCTGCATGACGATCAGGTTGACGAGCGCGTAGACGACGAGCAGCGCGACGAGCACCAGCGCGAGGCGCCAGTTGGTCAGCAACGCGATCGGCAGAACCGCGAGCAGCACCACCGCGTTGGTGACCTGATCGCGCAGCAGGGGCAACCAAACGAAGAACAGGCTCTCGCACCCTGCGATCATGATCCGCATGAGTCGACCCGACCGGGCCTGATGGTGGAAGGACGGCGGCAGCGCGAGAAGATGCTCGACGAAGCCGGCCATGGACGCCAGTCGCCGCCGATGGGCGAGGCGGTCTGACCCGAGCGAGATGACCATCGCCGACACGAAAGCGGTAACGCTGATCGCGCACCACAGGGCGACATAGTCGAGCGGGTTGGCACCCTTCGCCAAGCCGTTGATGGCGCGCCCGAACAGGACGGGCTCCAGGACCTGGAGGAGGGCGATGAGGGCGCCCGCCGCAACCAGCGCCGTCACCTTGCCCCGCTCGGGGTGCAGAAGCGCGAGCGCGCGGCGGAAAACGATGCGCGGTCGCGCGGTGGCTCGGGTGAAAGGCATGGTTCTGCTCGGGAAATTGCAGCCGGACGACGGCGTGCGCGGCGTTGAGCCGGGATGGCGGCAGGATTGTGAACGCAAAGCCAAAAACGCATCGTATTGCGCCGAGGCGTGGCAAATCAGCGTCTTTTCGAACAAGGAAGCGGAACAAACAGGTCCGTCATGCGTGCTGCGCGGCCGGACGGTGGTTGGCGACGGTTGGAACAGCGCCGGCCCGGAGCGTTCAGCCGGCTATGGTCGTATGCTCGTCGAGGAACAGGCGTATCTGTCGTTCCTCCAGGTCGAGTTCCTGCGTCAGGGTCTGGAGGGTATCGCCGTCGATCTCGTCACGGCGTTCCTGCAGTTGCTTGCGTGCATGCTCGATGGCCGCGAGTTTGGCCTCTGCGCGCGCGACCGTCCGCGCGCTGGGACCGGTCCGATCGACCGCCTGTGCGCGCTGGCGCTCGTTGTGGAAAGCGTCGACGGGATCGGTCGTCGCCGTGCCGAGGCCGACGCCGGCGATCGCGGCCGCCACCATCTCACGTGCGGCGATGGTTGCCGGGTCGACCGCCGCGATGTCGGGATCGCGGACGTCGCACCACGCGATGAGCAGCTTCAGCGTGGTCCCCTGGATCACCAGGGTCGAGAAGATCGCGCAGAAAGCAAGGAAGACGATGATATCGCGGCCCGGAAAGGAAACCGGCAGCGCCAGGGCCACGGCGAGGCTGACGACACCGCGCATACCCGCCCAGGAGATGATCGTCGGATAGCTGAGCGGTGGCGTAAAGCTGCCGCCGCGGATCGCCGCGACCAATGCGGAGGCGGGATAGAAGGTGACGAACACCCAGACGAAGCGCGACGCGATCAGCACGGCGGAGACGGCAGCGCCAAGCAGCAGCAAGTCGCACGCCGCATATTCGCTCAACCGCGCGAGGATACCCCGCAATTGGAGACCGACGAGCAGGAAGACGAGACTGGCAAGGACAAATTCGACCAATTCCCATGAGCTCGTCGACTCCAGCCTGGTCTGTGCCGCAAGTCTGATCTGTGCGCGACCGATCATCCCGCCGCACGCGACGGCGGCCAGCACGCCGGACCCGTCGATCCATTCAGCGGCAAAATAGCTGGCGAAGGCGGCGAGGAACGACGTGACGATCTCCAGGAAACGGTCCTTGAGGTGGAGCATCAACCAATTGGCGCCCGCGCCGGCGATCAGGCCCGTACCGACGCCCACCACGGCGGGCAGCGCGACCGAGCTTGCCAGGCCGTGAAAGCGGAACGCGCCAGCCAGCGTAGCGGCCACGGCGATCCGGTAGAGGATCAGCGCCGACGCATCGTTGATCAGGCTTTCGCCCTCCAGGACCGCGATGATGCGCTTGGGCAGGCGGAAGCGCTTCAGCACCGACGTGGCCGCGACCGCGTCCGGCGGCGCGACGATCGCCCCGAGCGTGATTGCCGCGGGCCAGGACATATCGGGGATGAGCTGTCGTGCCGCCACCGCCACGCACGCGGTCGTGAACAGCACGGCGCCGAATGCCAGCAGAACGATATAGACGATGTTCGAGCGGAAGGCGCCCCAGTCGGTCCGCAGGGCGCTCGCCTGCAGCAGCGGCGGCAGGAACAGGGCCAGCGCGACCTCCGGCTCCATCACGATCGTGGGCAGCCCTGGCATGAACGCCAGTGCCATGCCGCCCAGCACCAGCATGACTGCGGCGGGTACGCGCAGCCAATTTGCCGCCAGCGTCAGGGCGAGCGAGGCGGCGATCAGCGACAGGGTGATCTCGAGCGTCTGCATGGTCTCCGCCGGCGGTAGCAGGTTCCACTGTAACGCATGTGATGCTCGGTTCGTCGCAGACGCCGGGGGCTGTCAGCGGCCGGGATGCGCTTCGTTTTTGGCAGATTAGCCGTCCGCCACCGGATTTTCCGGTGATCTGCGGAACCGAAAGCGGCGGTTCGGCTTCATCATGGGTTAGTAATCCACATGAAAGTCCCAGCGTGGCAAGTTTGTATTTCCTCCACGCGCTGGGGGGTAGCGCGCGCGAATGGGATCGCGTGGTCGCGGCATTGAGCGACGATTTTGACTGCATTCCCCTCGACTTGCCGGGGTTCGGCGGAAGCGCCGACGCGGCATCCGACGTTACTGGTCTGGTCGACTGGTTTGCAGCGGAGGTCGGGCGTCGGCAACCCCAGAGCTGGGCGGTGATCGGGCATAGCATGGGCGGCAAGATCGCGACGCTCGCCGCCGCCCGCGCCCGCGGGGGTGATCCGTCCTTCGCCGGGCTGGCGGCGGTCGTGCTGCTCGCCGCCTCGCCGCCCGCGCCGGAGCCGATGGCGGAGGATCGTCGCGCCAAGATGATCGGCTGGTGCGCGGGAGGCGGGATCGGCACCGCCGATGCGGAAGCGTTCATCGACGCCAATACCGCCGCGTCGCTGTCTGGCCCGGATCGAGCGCAAGCGATCGCCGACGTCGAGCGATCCGGCTGCGCCGCCTGGACGGCCTGGCTCGAGCGGGGCAGCCGCGAAGACTGGCGGTCGGAGGCGGGCATTATCGCGTTGCCCGCGCTCATCGTCGCCGGGGGAGAGGATGGCGATCTGGGCGTCGAGGCGCAGCGGCGGCTCAACCTGCCGCATTATCGCGATGCGCGCGTCGAAGTGGTGGACGGCGCGGCGCATCTGCTGCCCTACGAGCGACATGCGGAAGTGGCCGCGCTGATCCGCGATCACGTTGCGCCAGCCTTTGCCCGCGCGCTGCCGGCCTCGTTTGCTGCGCTGCTCGCATCGGATCGCGTCAGCCGGCGAGCGCGTGCGGCGATGATGGATCGCCATGCCGCGCCGGACGCGGCCGGAACGCTGTCCACCGCGCAACGGGCGACGCTGGTCGCGCTCATCGAAACCCTGCTGCCGGGAGCGGTCGACGCGCCCGACCTCGCACGGCGCATCGATGCTTCGCTGGCGGAGGGGCGGGGCGACGGATGGCGCCTCGCCGACCTGCCCGCGGATGCGCTGGCGTGGCAATGGGGGCTGGACACGCTCGAAGCCCAAACCCTCGGTTTCGCGAGCGCAAGCGCGGCACGGCGCGAGGAGGCGCTGCGTGCCATCGGCGAGGACTCCGGTGAGGATGGCGGCGGCGAGGCGCTAATCGAGCGTCGGCACATGCGGCTGTGGTTCGCCGAAGCGCGAGCCGAGGTTGCGCGTCAGTGGGTGGCGCTGCCGGCGACGATGGCGCGTATCGGCTATGACGGCTTCGCGGTGGGCGGCGACGACATGCCGTTGCCGGGCTATCGACTGACCGCGGCGAACACGCGCGAACCGTGGCAGTCGCCGCTGGGCGCGCCGGCATGAGCGGCCCGAAGGATCCGGCGGATGTGGTCATCGTCGGTAGTGGCGCCGGCGGCGCCCCGCTCGCCGCGCGTCTGGCGCAGGCCGGACTATCGGTCGTCGTCCTCGAGGCGGGACGTGCCTTTTCGCCCCTCGACCACGTCCCCGACGAACTCGCGGCCGACATCTACTGGATGGAAGAGCGGCTGAGCGGCGGCGCGGACCCCACCGCCTTCGGCGCGAACAATTCGGGCATGGGGGTGGGCGGCTCGACCTTGCACTGGGGCGCGTTCTGCCCACGCCCGGACAAGCGCGACTTGATGCTCCGCAGCGAGACCGGGCAGGGAGAGGACTGGCCGATCTCCCACGACGAATTGATCAGCTACGTCGATGCGGTCGAGCGTTTCGTCGGCGTATCGGGGCCGGCGCGCTATCCCTGGGATGCCGACCGGCGGTACGAGCTGCCGGCCGTCGCCCGCAACGCCCCCGCCGAAGCGATGGCACGCGGATGCGAACGGCTTGGCATCACCGCGACCGACGCTCCCGCCGCTCTGGTATCCCGCGACCGGGTCCAGCCGCATTGGGGCAGGCGTCATGCCTGCATCAACTGCGGCACCTGTCATCAGGGTTGCCGCACGGCGGCCAAGGCCAGCACCGACACGACGTGGCTGCCGCTCGCCGTCGCGCATGGCGCCGAGGTTCGCGCGGAGAGCCGCGTGATCGACATCGAGCGCGACCACGCCGGTCGGGTAACCGGCGTCGTCTATGATCGCGGCGGCGAGCGGCTGCGGCAGGGCTGCGGCGCGCTGTTCCTGTGTGCGGGCGGCATCGAGACGCCGCGACTGCTGCTGAACCTCGGCCTCGCCAATTCGAGCGGCCAGGTCGGCCGCAACTTCATGGCGCATGTCGCGACGCAGGTCTGGGGTCGCTTCGACGCGGAAATGCGGATGAACCGCGGCTATCCTTCGTCGCTGATCACCGAGGACATGGTGCGCGCCGAGAACGCCGGCCATGCCGGCGGGTATCTCATCCAGAGCCTCGGCGTGATGCCGGTGACGCTCGCCGCCAACCTGGCGCGCGGAGCTGGCCTGTGGGGGGCGCCGCTGGTGGCGATGATCAACGATTACAACCGTCTCGGCGGGATCGGCATCAATGGCGAATGCCTGCCATCGGAGGACAATCGGCTGACGCTGGCCGAGGAGACCGACGCCTTCGGCCTGCGCAAGGCGCGCATCAATTTCAGCTATGGCCCCAACGAGCAGGCTATCGATTTGCATGCACGACGGACGATGACCGCGATCTGGGAGGCAGCGGGCGCGCGCGATATCCTCGCCGTCGCCCGTTCCGCGCACACGATCGGGACCTGCCGGATGGGGCGCGACGGCGATCGCGCGGTGGTCGATGCCGACGGGCGAAGCTTCGACATCGAAAATCTGTTCGTGTGCGACAACTCGATCTTTCCGAGCGCGCTTGCCGCCAATCCGGCGTTGACGATCATGGCGCTGTCGTTGCGCACCGCCGACCGTTTCCTCGCGTCGCGGGGGTGAAGGAGAAGATGATGGATCTGGGTATCAACGGCCGCATCGCGCTGATCAGCGGTGCCGATTCCGGAATGGGCAAGGAGACGGCGCGCCTGCTGCTCGAGGCCGGTGTTCGCGTCGCGATCACGGACAAGCCCGATGGCACGCTCGACCGGGCGATCGAGGAACTGTCACCGCTGGGTGAGATCGTCGCGGTGACCGGCGACGTGACCAAGATCGACGAGGTCGAGAAGGTCTGGCGCGAGGTTCGCGAGCGGCTGGGCGAGCCCGACATCTACGTCAATGCAGCGGGCGTGACGGGCGCGACCGGGGATTTCCTCGACGTCGACGACAAGGGCTGGCTGGAGACGCTGAACATAAACCTGATGGGCGCGGTGCGGATGTGCCGCGAGGCGATCCCCGCGATGCGGCGCAAGGGCTGGGGACGGATCGTCCTCTTCGCCTCCGAGGATGCGGTGCAGCCCTATGTCGACGAACTGGCCTATTGTGCGTCCAAGGCCGGGATCCTCAGTCTCGCGAAGGGGCTGTCCAAGGCCTATGGCTGCGACAACGTGCTGGTCAACACGGTGTCGCCGGCGTTCATCGCGACGCCGATGACGGACGCGATGATGCGCAAGCGGGCGGAGGAAAAGGGCTCAACGTTCGAGGAGGCGATCGCGAGCTTCCTGGAGGAGGAGCGGCCGGGCATGGTGCTGAAGCGGCGCGGCAAGCCCGAGGAGGTTGCCGCGGCGGTCGCCTTCCTGTGCTCTGAGCGGGCCAGCTTCATCAACGGCGCAGGCATCCGCGTCGATTCCGGGTCCGTGTTCACGATTGCCGGCTGAGGCGGGACGGCTATCCCGGCATCGAACGGATGCCGGGATAGTGTGCGTGGATCAGGCGACGCCGGCTCCGCCGGTCACCCCATAGACTTCGCCGCTGATGAAGCTCGCTTCCTGGCTGGCGAGCAGGACGTAGACGGGGGCGATCTCGACCGGCTGGCCCGGACGCCCGTATTGGCTTTCCGATCCGAACTGCATCACCGCCTCCGGCGGCTGGCCACCCGAAGATTGAAGCGGCGTCCAAAACGGGCCCGGTGCGACGACATTGGCGCGAATGCCCTTTTCGAGCAGCTGCTTCGCGAGCGCCTTTGTATAGGCGACGATGCCGGCCTTTGTGGTCGCATAGTCGAGCAGGATCGCCGACGGTTCATAGGCCTGGATCGACGCGGTGGTGATGACCGCCGCGCCCGCGGGCAGATGGGGCACCGCCGCCTGTGCGATCCAGTGCATCGCATAGAGGTTGGTCTTGAGCGTCCGGTCGAAGTCCTCCGAAGAGACCTTGGAGATATCTTCGCGGTTCTGCTGCCGACCGGCATTGATGACCAGGATGTCTAAACCGCCGAGCTTCGCCACGGCCTGCGCGACCAGCTCCCGGCACCAGGACTCGTCGGTGATGTCACCCGGCAGGTCGACCGCCGTCCGACCTTCCGCTTCGATCAGCGCGATGACCTCCGCCGCATCGTCGCGCTCGGCGGGCAGATAGGAAATCGCGACATCCGCGCCTTCGCGCGCGAAAGCGATGGCGGCGGCGCGGCCGATGCCGCTGTCGCCGCCGGTCACCAGTGCCTTGCGGCCGGCGAGCCTGCCCGAACCCTTGTAGCTGGTCTCGCCGTGATCCGGCACCGGGTCCATCTTCGCGGCCGAACCGGGCACCGGCTGTGGCTGGCGCGGGAAGGGCGGGCGCGGATATTGCGCGCGCGGATCCTGCATGGTCATGCGATCGGTCATCGTCGTCTCCTTTGGGGGGGGCAGGTATCGGCCGTCGGGCGACCGATCAGTCGCAGGCAGCGATATCGTCGAGGACGGACAGCGCCATCAGATGGGCGAGATGGCTCAATCCCTGCGGCAGATTGCCGAGGAACGCGCCGGTGTCGGGATCGACCATCTCGGCGAGGATGCCATGGCCGTGCGATAGCGCAGCGGTCAGGCGATCGAGCGCGGCGCGCGCCTGCGGGCGTTGCCCGAGCAAGGCGCGCGCCTCGACCATCCAGAAGGAGCAGGCGAGGAAGCAGCCTTCCTCCCGCTGCATGCCGCTGTAGCGATAGTGGAAGGGACCGGCGCCAAGCTCGCGGTCGATCGCGTCGAGCGTCAAGCGAAGCCGATCGGCGCCGTCGAAGCCGAAGCGCACGGCCAGTGCGAGCGACGCGTCGATGGCGTCCGCGCCCGGATACATGACGAAGGCCTGCCGTGCGTCCGACCAGCATTCGGCCTCGATCCACGCCTTGATCCGGTCGCGTTCTCGCTGCCAGCGCTCGCGGCACGTGGTCGGCAACTGGCCCTGGTCGGCGAGCTCGACCGCGCGCGCGAGCGCCTGCCAGCAACTGACCTTCGACATCGTGTAATGGCGTTCCTCCTGAAGTTCCCACATGCCCGCATCCGGAAGGCGCCAGCGGTCGGCGCACTGGTCGGCGAGGTGGGACAGGAACTCGGCGCTCGCACTATCGAGGATGTTGGAATTGGCGACGAAGCAGGACGCGGTTTCGAAGATGTCGCCGTAGACGCCATGCTGCGCCTGATCGGTCGCGAGATTGCCCGTGACGACGGGCTGGCTGCCCCGATAGCCCGGCATCGCCCATTCCGAGACGGGGGGCACGACACCGCCGCCGAGCGTGTAGCAGACGCGTGTACCTGTCTCGCGCAATTGGCCCAGCAGCCAGGTGAAGGCGGCTTTGGCTTCGGCCTGTGCGCCGGCGGTCAGGAACGCCTTGATCGTGTAGCCGGCGTCGCGCACCCAGGCGTAGCGATAATCGAAGTTCTTGCGGCCGCCGACGCCTTCCGGCACCGAGGTGGTCGCCGCCGCCGCAATCGCACCAGACGGCGAATAGAGCAGGAGCTTCAACGCCAGCGCGCTGCGCAGGAACGCAGCCCGGTCCGTCCCCCGGTAGGTGACGCGTGCCGCCCAATCCCGCCATTCCGCATCGGACGTGTCGATCCGCGCATCGATTTCGCCGATCGGGGGAACGACGAGCGGTTCGTCACGGCCCGCGATGATCGCCACCGTCCGCCGATCGCCGGCCGAGACCGTCACCTCGCCGGTGATGCCCTCGTCCGACCAGCGGCAGGTGATGCGGGGATCATGCACGAACAAGCCCAGGACGCGCTCGACATGGAACACCGTGTGCTGGCCGATCGTCGAGTGATACGGGTTGACCGTATCGCCCCGTCGCCCTGGCCGCATGGCCAGCAGGAAGCGCACGGTGCCTTCCAGTCCCTCGACCCGGCGCGCGAGTTCGGCCCAGGGCAGACGCCCGGCGGTGCCGCTGTTGAGCGATTCGGTCAGCCGCGCGCGGCCGGTGGCGGTGATGAAGACGGTCTCCAGGACGTTGCTGTCGTCGCGGTAGCGGCGTTCGACGGTGAAGGCTTCGTCGGGCTCCAGGCTGAACCGACCGCCCTGCTCGGCATCGAGCAGCCGGTCGAAGAGCGGTGGCGAATCCATGTTGGGTACGCACCACCAGTCGATCGAGCCGTCGCTGCCGGACAGGACGACCGAGCGACCGTCGCCGAGCGCGCCATAGCGCGCCAGCGGTAGATAGCCCTCGATGCGCCCGCTCGACGCATCGGCCGCCTCGGGACGCAAGCGGTCGACCAGGGTCTTCAGCGCGCCCAATCGCGCCGTCCGGTCCGGTGTCTCTCGTCCTGCGCCATGTGCAATCGTCCAAGCTACTGAACGATCTATAATGTTTATAACGCAGGTTGGTTCTCGCGCAGACGATCCTGTGTCCGCGGCCGCACCCGGGATGCGGCGTGATGGAACCGCGATCCCGCACGCGCGCTTCGTCCGACACATGCATCAATAACCGGAGTTATACGGTGGCCGCCACGGACGAAGCCCAGCCGCAATACAAGATCGCGTATCGCGAGATTCAGCCGTTCGGTTCGCTCAAGGAGCTGCCGCTCGGCCTGTCGGACAACGCGCGGAAGCAAAGCGTCTCGATCCTGAACCAGGTGCTCGCGGACACGATGATGCTGCGCGACCTGTACAAGAAGCATCACTGGCAGATGTCGGGCGCAACCTTCTACCAGCTGCATCTGCTGCTCGACACGCATTACGAGAAGCAGGTGGAACTGGTCGACATGGTGGCGGAGCGCATCCAGGCTCTGGGCGGTATCAGCATCGCGACTCCCCATGACGTCGCGGAGATGACCCGCATTCCGCGCCCACCCAAGGGACGCGAGGACGTGCCGACGATGCTGGCCCGCCTGCTGGAGGCGCATCGCATCGTCCTCGAGCAGGCGCATGAGGGCGCAAAGGCCGCCGATGAATCGGGCGATGACGGTACCAATGACCTGCTGGTCAGCGACATCATCCGTTCGAACGAGCCGCAGGTCTGGTTCATCGGCGAACATCTCGCCGCCACCGCGCTGCAGCGCGCCGATTGATCTACCGGAAAGGACGAGGCCGTGACTGAGCGCAATCTGGCGGACGGCATCGCCTCGTCCGATCTCGGTGACGATGCGGTGATCGCCGGCAAGGTCGGCGACGAGGATATCGTGCTGCTGCGGAGCGGCGGCAGGCTCTGCGCCATGTCGGGAACGTGCCCCCACGCCGGCGCCCCGCTTGCAGAGGGGCTGGTCGTCGACGGCACGCTGCGCTGTCCCTGGCATCACGCGCGTTTCGACTGCGCGACGGGCGAGGCGGTGGGCGCGCCGGCATTCGGCGCGCTCGACCGGTTCGCCGTGAGCGAAGAGCATGGGGTCATCCGCGTCGGGGCGAAGCTGCCCGTGCAGCAGCCGGTCGCGGCGGCGAATCAACCGGGACGGATCGTCATCGTCGGCGGCGGCCCCGCCGGTCACGCCTGTGCGGAGATGCTCGCCCGCCATGGCGCGGGCAGCGCGGTGACTCTGCTATCCGACGATGCCGATGCGCCCTACGATCGCACGGCCTGCTCGAAGCAATATCTGGCGGGCAAGGTCGGGCGAGACGAGATCGCGCTGCCCGTTCCGCAAGGCGTGCTCGTCCGGTTGGCCACGCACGTGGAGGGGATCGACGCAGCTGCTCGCTTCGTCCAGGTCGCGGGCGGGGAATCGATCGCGTACGATCACCTCGTGCTGGCCACCGGCGCCGAGCCGCTCGTGCCGCCGTTCGATGGTGCGGATCGGGACGATGTGCACGTCGTGCGCACGCTCGCCGATGCCGACGCCCTGGTCGCCTGGGCGACGGAGGGAAAGCGGGCGCTGGTCATCGGGTCGAGCTACATCGGGCTGGAGGTCGCTGCGTCGCTGATCGGCCGAAAGCTCGAAGTGACGGTCGTCGCCGACGCGGACGTGCCATTGGAGAAGACCGCCGGGCCGGAGGTCGGATCGATGATCCGGCGGTTGCACGAGAGCAAGGGCGTCACGTTCAAGACGGGGCGGACCGTCAAGGCATGGGACGGCCATGCCGTAACGCTCGACGACGGCAGCCGTGTCGAAGCCGATCTGATCGTTGCCGGCACCGGTGTGCGGCCGCGCATCGCGTTGGCGCGCGCGGCGGGCTTGGCGCTGGCCGAAGAGGACAATGGCGGGGGAATCACGGTCGATTCGACGCTGCGCACGTCCGATCCGGCGATCTTCGCGATCGGCGACGTTGCCAATGTGCCCGATCCGCGGCTCGGCCACGCCATACGAGTCGAGCACTGGGTCGTTGCGCAGCATATGGGGCAGTGGCTGGCCCGCCATCTGCTCGGGCTTGTCGATGGCGAATATGACGACGTGCCGTTCTTCTGGTCCGGTCATTACGACGTCAGCCTGCGCTATGTCGGTCACGTCGCGTCGCCGGAGGAGCGACATATCGACGGCGACATCGCCGCCAAGGATTTTGCGGTCTCCTTCGAAGAGGAGGGAAAGCGGCAGGCCCTGATGACCTGCGGACGCGATCGGGAGGCGCTGATCTTCGAGGCGGAAGCCTAAAGGGGGCCGTCGTCAGCCGCGGCGGCGACGCGGGCGGCGCCCTGGTACCAGGCTGCGTAGCCGGTGTTGCGGATCATCCGGCGACTGAGGTCCGGCGCGCCGTCCGTCCACCAGACCGGCCCGCGCTCTCCCAGACCCGTTTTCGCGCGCGCCACCGCCTCGCGTGCACGGCGAAGCGCGTCCTCGTTCCCGGTCCGCAGCGCCGCTCCCACAGCCCGCCGCGCTTGCATCAGGTCCTCGACGAGCGCCTGCCGTTCTCCCGGCGCGAGCGCGGGATCGCTCTTTCGCCAGAGCCGGCCGCGCACGACAAGGTAGCGGCCGTCCGGGGTCGAGAGCGGCGGGGTCACGGTGTCTGGCGCAGGCGGAGCGGGCAGGCGGTCAGACGTCACCACCTCCGTCACTGCGCTGCCATCAGGTCGCCCAGGCGGCTGAGCCGCGCGTCGGGATCCTCCAGGCTTTCGGCGAGCAGGGCGCGGCCGTTCTTCTCTTGCAGGCCGAGTCGCTCCGCCAGCGCCGCGGCATCGCCGCGTGCCGTCAGCGCGATGGCCGCCGGTCCCGCGTCGACCCGGGCGATGTCGGCCTCGCGCGCCTGCAGCCGCAGCCGGGCGATCACGAGCAGCCGCTCCGCATCGGGCGGGATCGCGCCAAACCGGTCCTCCAGCTCCGCCTCGAACGCGTCGAGATCGGCCTGTGAGGCGATCCGCGCCAGTCGCGCGTAGAGGGTGAGCCGGCTGTCCTCGTCCGGTATCCAGTCGGCCGGCAGGTGACCCTGCGCGCCCAGGTGCAGCGCGGGCGTCCATCGCTCCACGCGCTCGCCGCGCGCCGTTCGCAGCGCGCCCTGCAGCAGCTGCTGGTAGAGTTCGACGCCGATGAGCCGCATGTGTCCGGCCTGGGTGTCGCCCATCAGGTCTCCGGCACCGCGCAGATCGAGGTCCCGCGCGCTGATCTCGAACCCCGCGCCCAGACGGTCGAATGCCTCCAGCGTCCGCAGACGCTTCAGCGTGCGCGGCGCGATCGCATCGTCGGCATCAGTGAACAACAGCACCTGACCGCGGCGGCTGCCACGTCCGACGCGGCCGCGCAGCTGGTGCAATTGCGCCAGACCGAAACGGTCCGCGTGCAGGATCGCCATGGTGTTCGCACGGGGCACGTCCAGCCCGGCCTCGATGATGTTGGTCGCGAGCAGCACGTCCCCGTCGCCACGTCCAAACCGCACCATCGCGTCGTCGATCTCGGCGGCAGGCATCTTGCCGTGCGCCGCCACCACCTCGAGCTCGGGGACGAGGCGCGCGAGGCGATGGGCGAGCGGCGCCATCTCGGCGATACGCGGCACGACGACGAAGCTTTGGCCGCCGCGTCCCTTTTCGCGCAGCAGCGCGGCGCGCAACGTCGTCTCGTCGAAACGGCTGACGGCGGTACGGATCGGCTGCCGCCGCGCGGGCGGGGTCGCGATGATCGACAATTGTCGCAGTCCGACCATCGCCGCCTGCAAGGTTCGCGGGATCGGCGTCGCCGTCATGGTGAGGACATGGCCGGCGGAAAGGTCCTGCAATCGCTTCTTGTCCGCGGTGCCGAAGCGCTGTTCCTCGTCCACGACGACCAGAGCCAGATCCTTGTAGACGATCCCCTTGCCGGCCACCGCGCCGGTGCCGACGACGATGCGGACGGAGCCGTCCGCGAGCCCCGCCTTCACCGCCTTCTTCTCGGCGGCGCTCGACAAACGGGACAGGCTGGCGACGGTGATGCCGGTGCCCTCGAACCGGGCGCTGAAGCTTTCCCAATGCTGCTTGGCGAGAACCGTCGTCGGGGCGGCGACGGCAACCTGACGTCCCGACAGCGCCGCCACGGCGACGGCGCGAAGCGCGACCTCGGTCTTGCCGAAGCCGACATCGCCGACGACCAGCCGGTCCATCGGCCGACCGCTCGCGAGATCGGATCGTACCGCCTCGATCGCAGCGAGCTGGTCGGGCGTTTCGGAGAAGGGAAAGCCACCCGCGAACCGCTCATAGTCGGCGGGGGACGGATCCAGCACGGGCGCCGTCTGGTCCGCGCGCTTCGCCGCGAGGGCGGTGAGCTGACGCGCAGTCTCCGCGATCGCCTCGTCGATCTCGCGCCGTCGCTTGTACCAGCTCGAGCCGTCGAGCTTGTCCAGCCTGACCGCGTCCTCCTCCGCACCATAGCGCCACAGTCGATCGGCTTCCGCGATGGGCACGAGGCGCGTCGCGTCGTCGGCATAGCGCAGGGCGATCGCGTCGCCGCCTTCCGCCGCGTCGCCTGGCATCGGCTGGATGCCCATGACCACGGCGAGGCCATGATCCTCGTGGATGACGACATCGCCCGTGCGCAGCTCCACGCCGGCATCGAACCCCGGTACGGGGCGGGCCGCGGGCGCGCCGGCCAGTTCGGCCCGGCTGCCGATGAGATCGGGGGCGGCAACCGCCAATATGTCGTCACGGCGAAAGCCGCGATCCGCACATGCCTCCAGCGACAACAGCGTGCCGGGGGGCGCCGCCGCGATCTCGGCCCAATCACGGGCGGCGCGCATCTCGCATTTTACCGCATTGGCAAGTCGACGGCCGAGGAAACGCAGGTCGCGCTCGCTTCCGATGAGGACGGCGCGATCGCCGGAAGCCAGCGCATCGCGCACCAGTTTCGCGCAGGCACGAAGTGGTGCATTCTGCTCGACGAAACGGGGCGGCGGATCGCCGATGCGCTGTACGGCGACGACGGTGCGGTCCGCGAGCGCCTTTCGCCAGGTGTCGTCGCGCACGATGTCCTTGCTGGCTCTCCGGGAGCCCCGCTTCTCGCTGTCGGCGACCAGCTTCAGTAGCCTGATCCTGCGTTCGTCGGCCGCGGCGGTGATCGCCACCTGTGCGCCGGGCAACTGGTCGAGCAGGGTTGCCGGAGCCTTGCCCGGCGACGGTTCCGTCACCCGGCCCAGTTCGCGCCGTTCGATTTCGTCCGTGCTCCGCTGGTCGACCGGATCGTAGCGGCGGATCGCGGCGATTTTCCCGTCGGCCACCTCGACCCGCAACGGCTGGCTGGCGTCGGCCGGGAAGACGTCGAGAACCTGCCCGCGAAGCCCGATCTCCCCCGGCTCGTCGACCCGCTCGTCTGCGATATAGCCGATGTCCAGCAGCGTTTGATGCAGTGCCGCAAGATCAATCTCGTCGCCGAGCGCGATTGCGGGCGGAGCCGCAGCAAAAGCGTCCGGCGAAGGATAGACACGCGCCGCCGCCTCGCCCGTGCTGATCAGCGCGATCGTCGGGCGGTCTTCCCGTTCGAGAAGGCGGCGCAATCTGTGCAGGCTGGCAACCCGCTGGCCGACATTCGCGGGAGAAGCCGGGGCAGCGTCGCCGGGCAAGGCGTCGCTGCCGGGACAGACGAGGATGGTGCTGCCGGGGCACAATGCCGTCAGCGCTTCGGCGACGGCGCCAGCCGCGATCTCGTCGCGGACGATGGCGATCAGGTCTCCGTCCAGCAGCAGCGGGGCCAGCGCTGCGGCATGTTCCAGGCTGCCGAGCGGAGTCTGGGAAGCGGACATTTCGGGCGATGGGGGCATATTGGTCCTTCTGAGGACCTTGGCGAACGAGCCGCCAGCCTCGGCGTTCCTGCGGGATCGTGTCTGGTCGGGTGCCGGCGTGGCGCGGTCAGCCACGCCGGAGAATGCCGGCGGCCGCACTGGGCCGCTTCAGCGACGCGGCGGGAAGGGCCGATGACGTGCCGATCCCGCCGCCCGCCATCACGGTTGACCGGAGCCGCCGGCGGCGCCGTACACCTGCCCGTTGGCATAGCTTGCGTCCGACGCCGCGAGCTGCACGTAGATGGAGCCGAGTTCGGCTGGCTGTCCCGGCCGGCCCAGCGGCGTGTTGCCGCCGAACTGCTGCAGCTTCTCCATCGTGGCGCCCCCCGACACCTGCAGCGGCGTCCAGATCGGCCCCGGCGCGACGCCGTTGACGCGGATGCCCTTCGGACCAAGCTGCTTGGCGAGCGACTTGGTAAAGTTCATCATCGCCGCCTTGGTCATCGCATAGTCGACCAAATTTTCGGACGGGTCATAGGCCTGTTCCGACGTCGTCTGGATGATCGCCGATCCAGGCTTGAGGTGGGGCAGGGCGGCCTTGGTCACGTAGAACATGCCGTACAGATTGGTCCGCATCGTCGCGTCGAAATCCTCGTCGGAAATGTCGAGCAGCGACTGCCGCTGCTGCTGGCGGCTCGCGTTGTTGACGAGGATGTCGAGCCCGCCGAGCTGGCTCACCGCGCTTTCCACGAGCTTGCTGCAATAGCTGCGGTCGCGCAGATCGCCCGGGATGGCGACCGCCTTGCGGCCTGCCTGGCGGATCAGCGCGACGACCTCGCGGGCGTCCGGTTCCTCGGCCGGCAGGTAGGCGATCGCCACGTCCGCGCCCTCGCGGGCGAATGCGATCGCGGCGGCGCGTCCCATGCCGGAGTCGCCGCCGGTGATCAGCGCCTTGCGGCCCTGCAACCGTCCCGATCCCCGGTAGCTCGTCTCGCCATGATCGGGGCAAGGGTTCATCTTGCTCGCAAGGCCCGGAAAAGGCTGCGACTGCTTGGCGAAGGGCGGCCTGGGATAGCGCGTCGTCGGGTCCGTCAGGGGGACTGTCGGCGCCGACCCGGTGGGCTGCTGCGCGCCGGCCGAGGTGGCGGAGGCCGCAAGTCCGACCGCTGCGCCCCCGACCATGGCCCGGCGGCTGATGCCCGCGTCGCGAGGCACGTCGTTGCTGGATGCATCCGTCATTGAATCTTCCTCGTTCTGCGGTTTTCACGGGTAACAGCGCTGCGATGGCGCGGTTCCGGTGCGATGAGTCACGGTACGGAGCCGGCCGCGGCGGGCCGTGCCGCGCCCCATACGGTATTGCCCAAGCGGTCGGCGGCCAGCCCGATCGCCATGCCCGCCAGAACATCGCCGACATAATGGCGGCCGCGCGGGACCTGCACGATGGAGACCGCGATCGCCGCGGCGCGGGCAGCGGCCGCGCATGCTGGATAGGCGCGGGCGAATGACTCCCCGACGGCGATCACGCCCGCGCTATGGCCGGAGGGAAAGGCGTTGTCCTCATGACGATCGCTCAGTCCGTGCCTGACGCGCGGATCGTCGCCGCTATCCGGCCGCCGCCGGTCGACCACGGCCTTGATGCGACCCTTGCCCCAGGTGGCGATGGTGTGGGCCGCCAACATCCGCACGCCGGTCGCCGCCAGCCGCCGGTCTCGTCGGATGACGCCCGCGGCAATCGTGGCGGCGCACAGGAGCCGCATCTGCGGCTGATCGCCGATTTCGCTCACTGCCCCGACGAGGCGCATGACCGGCGTATCGCGCTTCTTGTTCACGGCCGTCGTGATCCGATGATCGGCATGCTCGAGTTCGCTGGCTGGCCGCTTGCTACCCATGGCCGTCACCGTCCGGATCGGCCGTTCGACGCCGCCGCCACGACGCGCAGGCGGCGCTCGTCGGGATCGGTCGGGTCGAGGAAGAAGGCACCGGCATCGCGATTGGCAACCAGCCACGCCACGTGCGCATCGTCGATCCTCTGCCCGGGCACGAGACGGGGGACGCCCGGCGGCGCCGGTGCGATCATTTCGGCCGCAACGCGCCCGCTCGCCTGTTCAAGGCTCACCAGCTCGGTCGGCCCGAAAAAGGCGGTGGCCGGATCGACCTGCATCTCCACCGTCAGCGTATCGATTCCGGGAAGCACGGCGGGCGCGGCCGGCAGGTCCAGCGTGCCCGCCTCGACCTGTCGGGCGGCATCGCGCAGGCCGCCGACCAACGCTTTGACATCCCGCGCGCTCGTACCCGGTGCGAGTATTGCGAGGATGTGCCGCGCATCGGACAGGCCGACGCTGACACGGTGCTGTGTCGCCAGCCAGTCGTCCAGCGCATAGCCCGTCACGCCCCAGGCCGAAACGTCGACAAGCACCTTGGTTTCGTCGAACTCACTTGCGGCCGGCAGGTCGCCGCTGCCGAACACGCGTAACTTGTCGATCCCGGCAACCGCCTTCCGAAGCCTGGCTGCCAAGCGCAGGACTCCAGCCCATATCGCCTCGCCATCCAGCGCATGATCGCGCCGGACGGCATCCAGGCTGGCGAGGATCGGCACCGAGGGGCTCGTCGTCTCGAACAGTTCGAACGCGTGCCACAGACGCTGGAGATCGACGATGCCGCTCTTGGCCAGCAAGGCCGACCCTTGCGTCAGCGCGCCCATCGTCTTGTGCAGGCTGTAGACGGCGACGTCGGCGCCCTTGGTCAGCGGGTCGTGGGGCAGCGCCTGGCAGAAGGCGAAGGCACCGCCCCATGCGGCATCGCAGATCACCGCGACGCCCCGCGCATGGCACAGGTCCGCCAGCGCGGCGATGTCGCTCGTCACGCCATAATAGGTCGGGGACACGACGACGAAGGCCTTGGCTTCCGGATGGCGATCGAGAGCCTGCTCGAGCGCCGCCGGGGAGACGCCATGCTCGATGTCCCAATCTGCATCGATGACGACCGGTACGATGCGTGCATCGAGACCCGTCGCCAGCGCATGGGCACGCTCTGCCTTGTGGACGTTGGCGGCGAACAGCACCGTATCCCCCGGGCGGGCGACGGCGGCCAGCGCGGTGTGCAGGCTCTGGGTCGAACCACCCGTGACGAAGCGGCAGAAATCTGCCTGCCACGCCTCTGCCGCGATCTCGTGTGTGCGCTGCAGGACATGCGCCCCCTCGGTACGATCATCCAGGCCCTTGGGCGTGATCACATCCGCCTGGAATACCCTTGCCCCCAGAAGGGCGCGCGCGCCCTTCGGGATCGTGCGACCCTGATGATGGCCCGGTGCGCCGAAGCCGTGGATGCGATGCCGCTCCAGGTGTTTCAGGGCATCGAGTAGGGGGGCCTCTCGCTGATCCATCGGGTCTGATCCAATTCGACTTTGCCCGTGCCGACGAGGACCGATGCGCGGCCAGCGCGCGGGTGCACGGACGTTTGGGAAGGTTGCGCGGTGAACGCTTCGGCGCGCGAGGAGTCTCGCAAGATATTATCCTGTGAGGGTATTTCTGATTGAGGCACATCAAGACGGCCGTCGATACGCGGAACGGCGGCACCGACGTGCCGTTACCCATGCATGTTGCTACCGAAATCGATGTTCGACTGGGCCGATCCGGGCGAGGAGGAGGCGAGCCGACTACTGGCGACCCATATCGCGGACCAGGAATTTCCCTGTGTCGGAGCTAAGGCCGCGCTCGCCAAGGGCACACTCGATGTCCTGGGCGCCCGGGACATTGCCAGCGCTTGGGATGATATGCGTATCCACGATCGGCTGCGGGTCTTCGCCGCCCGCTATCGTGCGGAGCCTTCGCTCTTCCGAAGCTTCGCGGTCGTCTTCTCCGGACCGGGCGACCTGACCGAAGAGGCGTTCGAACAGGCGATCTGGCAGCGGATCCAGTCGCTGTCCGACAAGGATGTCTGGCTCGGGCAGGAATGGGACTCGCGCGTCAGCCCCGATCCGTCCAACCCGCATTTCTCTCTGTCCTTCGGGGGCGAGGCATTCTTTGTCGTGGGATTGCATCCGCGTGCCAGCCGACCCGCGCGGCGGTTCGCCAGGCCGGCTATGATCTTCAACCTGCACGATCAGTTCGAGACGCTGCGCGATCAGGGCAAGTACGAGACGATGCGCGAGAAGATCATGGTCCGGGACGAAATGCTGGCCGGGTCGCGCAATCCGATGCTGGCGCGGCACGGCGAAGCCAGCGAGGCGCGGCAATATAGCGGGCGGATCGTGGAGAGCGGATGGCAATGCCCGTTCCGCTACGCCGGCAAGTGATGTCGCGCGTGCCGGCAGGCGCCGTCGTCGAGATCCCGGAGCGCAGCGGGGATGCCTTTCGCCTCGCAAAGGGCCAATGTCTCACCGTGATCGATCCGCGCGGGTGCCAGGTCGCCGATCTGCTCGCCTTTCGCGCCGACGATCTGGGCGAGGTGCTGTCCTCGGGACGGACACTCGACTATGCCGAGACGATCCGCCTGACGACGGGCCACATCCTCTATTCCAACCGATCGGGACCGATGCTCGAGATCGTCGCGGATACGGTGGGCGTGCACGACTTCCTGCTGACGCCATGCTCCTTCGCGACCTTCGACCATTTTTATCCCGATCTGCCGCGCCACCGGGGCTGCTTCGGCAATCTGGCGGCGGCGCTGGAGCCGTTCGGCGTGACGCCCGACCAGATACCCGTGGCCTTCAACTGCTTCATGAACGTCCCGGTCGATCCGTCCACCGGCAAGCTATCGGTGTTACCGCCGGTCAGCCGGGCGGGCGACAGCATCACGTTCGTCGCGCGCATGGACCTGATCATCGGCTTGACCGCGTGTTCGGCCCCCGCGTCCAACGGAGGGTCGTTCAAGCCGATCCATTATGTCGTCCACGGCGCCGAAGAGGCGGGATCGCTTCACCCGCATCACGCATAGTCCGCGCTGACGCCCGGCGAGCCCACGCGCGCGAATTGGTGGGTCACAATGGAGAACCGCCCAGCGCCTTGTAGACGTCGATCGCCGCGGTACACCGCAAGGCCTGGGCGTCGAGCAGCGTTTCCTCCACCGCAATCTCGCTCCGCTCCGCGTCCAGGACGAGCGCGAGGTCGCCTCCGCCGTTTTCGTAGCGGAGCCGGGCGAGCGCGACGGCGCGGCGGGAGTCGGCGGCGGCGCCGCGCAACGCGCGCTCCCGTTCCGCCGAGCCGCGCGCCGCCGCCAGCGCGGCATTGCCCTCTTGAAGAGCGTCGAGCAGTTTCTGGCGGTACTGGGCGAGCGCTTCCATCTGATCGGCGCGGGCGCCGGCGTAGCCCGCCCGCAGGCGACCGCCCTGGAAGATCGGCGCGAACAAACTTTGTGCCGCGCTCAGGGTCAGGCCAAAGGGCCCGCTCGTCGCCAGCGCCTGTCCCAATGAATTGGCGGACAGCTTGAGCGACGGCAGGAACGCCGCGCGCGCGGCGCGCACGTCGCCGTTCGCGCCGGCGATCCGCGCCTCGGCCGCCAGAACGTCCGGACGGCGAAACACGAGATCGCCCGGCTGACCCGGATCGATCGCGGGCGCGACGAGCGTCGACAGCGCCGTCGGCGCGAGCGAGAAGGACGGGGCTTCTCGGCCGAGCAGCACCGCCAGCGCGCCGACCAGGGTTTCCCGCGATTGCGTCAGTTCGGCCCGACGTGCCTCCAGCCGTCCGACCTCGACGGCCTGGAGCCGCTCGTCGACCTCCGCCGCCGTGCCCTCGCGCCGCCGAACGGCAACGATCCTGGCGAAGGATCGGGCATTGTCGAGGAGGCGCGCGTTCAGCCGCAGGCGGTCGTCGACGGCGGCGATCGACACGAAGGTCCGCGCCGTTTCCGACGCCACCACCAGCCGTGCGGCGCCACTGTCGAACTGCGCCGCATCGACACGCGAGAGCGCGGCGCGGCGGCCGGCGCGCAGGCCGCCGAACAGGTCGACGTCATAGGCGATATCGAGCCCGGCCTGACCGGCGCTGCTCGTATATTGGCTGGTGTTAAAGCCATCGGTCCGTGTCTGCGTGAGGCCGGCGTTCGCCGCCACGCTCGGCAGCAACGCCGCCCGCGCGAGACCGGCGCTCGCCCGCGCACGAAGAACGCGCGCACGCGCCGCCTCGACGCTAGGGTTCTCACGGACCGCATCGGCGACCAACCGAGGCAGGAGGGTCGAGCCGAACCGATCCCAGAATCCAGCGTCGAGCGCCACCGCGGCCGGTTCCGCTGTATCGTCGTGCCAGCGCGGGGAATCGACCGGCGGAGGCGACACGACCGCGACCGGCGGCACCGAGCAAGATGCCGTAAATACAGGTAGAAGAAATAGGGCCTTTCGCATCACGATGTACTTACCGTGCGCCGACTGACGAATCCTTACTGCGCGTTCCGCCAATTTGAGTAACGAACGCGCTGTTCCGAAAAGAGACAAAGGAGATCAAATTCAACGAAATGGCGGAACGGAGATGGTAAATTTGTCGAATCTCCCTTGGCTAATATTGTGGTAACCTTTCGATAAGGTCAAAAAGCTCGGGCGCCAATTTCCGGCGAATCAATAAGGGGAAAGAAGGATGCGTACTCTCGACATCGCTGAGACGAACGACGTCTCCGGCGGCTGCTTCGGCCTGCTGCCTTGCCTGTTCGGCGGCCTGTTCTCGTGGAATTTCTGCGCCCCGGCGCCGCAGGCTTGCGCGCCGCAGCCGGCGCCTTGCAACCCCGCGCCGGCGCCTGCGCCGTGCAATCCGGCGCCGGCGCCCTGCAAGCCCGCTCGCCATTGCCGCTGACCGGTCGGCCCGTCGCGGCGGGTTGACGGGTGCCCAGGGGCCGCGGACGATCCGCGGCCCCGTCCGGCAGGCACCATCACGCTTTACGCGCCTTTTACCGCTACCGCGCTAGCCGCATCGTCATCGCACCGGGCGCACAGGGCAATGACGACACCGCTGTTCCGATATGAAGTCATCGAGGCCAAACGCGACCGGCTCACGGGAGTCGTCGTGGCCGCCGTGCCGCCGCGCTCGGGCACCTACGCCGTCATCCTCGCGCTCGCCTGCGCAGGCTTTCTGCTGATCGCGATCTTCGGACAATTCTCGTCCCGAACGCATGTCTCCGGCATCGTGACCTACGACCGTGGTTTCGCGCGCGTGTATCCACCGCAAACCGCGGAAATCCGCGCCATCCATGTGCGCGAGGGGCAGGTCGTCGCGGTGGGGACGCCGCTCGTCACCATTTCGCTCACCCAGGGTCAGGACGCCAACGGCGTCGGCGTCAGCGGTCAGCTCACCGAACTGGCGCGGCAGGACCAGCAACTGCTCCGACAACAGCAACTCGCGCAGACGCTGGGCATCGGCGAGACCGGCAGCCTAGAACAGCAGCGCGCGGGGCTCGCCGCCATCATCGCGTCGCTGGAGCGGCAGCGGGCGCTCGCCCGGGATCAGGTCGAGGCGGCGCAGGTCGAGGCGGCGCAGGTCGAGGCGGCTCGTGCGACGCGGCTCGCCAGGGCCGGCGCCGGGCCGCGCCAACAGGCCGACAGCGCGCGGGCGGCCGTCACCGCGCGCCGCGCCGAGGTGGAGGCTCTCGAGGAGCGCATCCTTGGTCAGCGCCGGGAACTCGGCACCATCTCCGCGCAATTGGCGCAGCGCCGCGTCGCCACCCAGCAGACCTTGTCGCAGGTCGCCGCGCAGCGCGCGAACCTCGCAGCGCAGCGTGCGACGGTGATCCGCCAAGACCGCTTGGTCCTGACCGCCCCGGTCGCCGGCCGCGTCACGGATCTGGTCAATCAAATCGGACAGCGCACGCGTCCCGACGTGTCGCTGGTCACCGTGATCCCGCAGGGCAGCGTCCTGGAAGCGCAGCTTTACACGCCTACCCGCGCCGCCGGCTTCGTGCGGCCGGGAGACGAGGTCCGCCTGCTCTTCGACGCGTTCCCCTTCCAGAAATTCGGCGCGGGCATCGGCCGCGTGATCGACATCAGCGGGGTACCGGCCGATCCAAGTTCGCTGGATCCCGGATTGAAGATCGACCAGCCCGTCTTTCGCATCCGGGTCCGGCTCGATCGCGGCAGGGGTGCCGGCGCACAGCCCCTGCGTCCCGGCATGACGCTCGCGGCCAATCTCGTGCTCGAACGGCGTCGAATGTGGGAAGTGCTCCTCGATCCGCTGCTGCGCGCGGCACGGTCATGACGGTATTCGCTTTCCCCTGGGCGCGCCAGATGACGCCGGTCCTACAGGCGGAGGCAGCCGAATGCGGGCTGGCCTGCCTGACGATGGTGGCGCAATTCCACGGCCACCGCGTCAACCTGGCAGGACTGCGGCAACGCTTTCCGACGTCGATGAAGGGCGTGACGCTGACCGAGCTGATGACGGTGGCGGATCACCTGGCACTCGGCCCGCGTCCGCTGCGTCTCGACATGGAGGAGCTGGGCGAATTGCGCCTGCCCGCGATCCTGCATTGGGATCTCGAGCATTTCGTCGTGCTGGAGCGGGTGGCCGGTCGACGCGTATCCATTCTCGACCCCGCGATCGGCCGCCGCGACCTGTCGCTGGCCGAGGTGTCGCGGCACTTCACCGGCGTGGCGATGGAATGCCAGCCGACCCCCGGCTTCGCCCGCGTCGAAGCGCGCGTCAACGTCCGCCTTTCCGACCTGTGGAGCAGGCTGACCAATTACGGGCCCGCGGCGACGCAGGTCGCGGGCTTGTCGCTGCTGATCCAGTTGACGGCGCTGGCGCTGCCCTATTTCATGCAGTTGACCATCGACGGGGCTATCACGCAGGGGGACGCAGGTCTGCTCTCCATGCTCGCGCTCGGGTTCGGCGGTCTTTACGTCCTCAACGCGTTGCTCACGGGATTGCGCGGCTGGGTCGTGCTGACCCTCGGGGAGACTTTGGCGGCGCAACTTGCGGGCAATGTCGTCCACCATCTCGTCCGCCTGCCGCTCGCCTATTTCGAGCGTCGCCATGTCGGTGATCTGATGAGCAGGATCGGGTCGATCCGTCCGATCCAGGAATTGCTGACCCAGGGTATCGTGAACGCCGTCATCGACACGATGCTGGCGCTGACCACGCTGGTCGTGATGCTGTTGATCAGTCCGGCACTGGCGGGCGTGGTCGTCGCGGCGACGCTGATATTCTTCGCTATTTCCTTCGCCATGTTTCCCCGATGGCGCCAGAGGTTCGAGGAGCAGATCCTCGCGAAGGCGAGCGAGGAAACATATCTGCTCGAGACGATGCGCGCGATGCGGGCGATCAAGCTGCACGGCAGCGAAGGCCTTCGCGAGGCCGGGTGGCGCAACCGCAACAACGAGGTGGTCAACGCGAGCTATCGCGCGCAGATGTTCACGCTGCGGACGGGACTGGCGCAGCACGTCCTTTTCGGCATCGAACTCGTCCTTGTCGTCTACCTTGGCGCGAATGCGGTGATCGGGGGGGCGATGACCCTGGGGGTGCTCCTTGCCTTCGTCTCCTACCGCAGCAGTTTTTCCGACAGCGCGATCAACGTCGTCCAGCAGCTGCAGCAATGGCGGATGATCGGGCTGCATCTCGAACGCCTGTCCGACATCGTCGGTGAGGTGCCCGAGGGCATCGGTGCGGCACCCCCACGTCCGGAATGGCAGGTGCCCGCGGAGATACGGCTCGAGGACGTCAGCTTCGCCTATAGTCCCGTCGAACGACCCATTCTCGACCGCATCAGCTTCACCGTCCCCGCGGGCGGGTTCGTCGCGATCGTCGGTCCTTCAGGGGCCGGCAAGACGACGCTGATGCGCCTGATGCTGGGGCTGTTGACGCCGACCGGCGGTCGCATCCTGATCGACGGCGTTCCGCTCGGCCCGGCGACGCTCGCCGCCTGGCGTTCGCGGGCCGGGGCTGTCCTGCAGGACGATGCGCTGCTAAACGGCACGCTCGCCGACAATATTGCGTTCTTCGATCCCAGACCCGATCAGACCCGGATCGAACAATGCGCGCGTTTCTCGCGCATTCACGACGACGTGGCGATGATGCCGATGGGCTATCACAGCCTGATCGGGGACATGGGCTCCGCGCTGTCCAGTGGCCAGCGTCAGCGGCTGCTGCTGGCCCGTGCTGCCTATCGGCAGCCCGATGCCCTCTTTCTCGACGAGGGCACCGCAAACCTCGACGAGGTGAACGAGGCCGCGATCGGCGATGCGATCCGTGACATGCCGGTCACGCGGATCGTCATCGCCCACCGCCCCGCTCTGGTCGAGCGCGCGGATACGGTCCTGTTGGTCAACGCGGGCAAGGTTAAGGTGATCGAGCGCGCGCGCGCAGCCGGACCGTCGCCTGGTTCGGTGACCATCGACGTGCCCGCCGCCGATCCTGCGGATCACGCGGTGCATGCCGGCTTCGGTACGGCGGCCCCGCCGTCTTCGCCGCCAGCGTCCGTAGCGACGGATGCCGCGCCACCGCGTGCCACCACGCAACAGCGACGCGCCCTGGCGGACGCATTCCGCTCGATCCTCACCGAACACGAGCAACGCCGGACGATCGTCTGACCCGCGGCCGTTCGGCAGCGAGGCCTTTGACGTTTCCAGCCGTCCCATCGATTGCGAACGCGGCATGCGATCCGGATTGGGCAAACGCAAAGGTCACGCTACGGTCCGCGTCTGGTGGTTGTCGCCGCAAGAGGAGAGAGGGGCCGATGCGAAACAGAAGCGGTGTCGCGACCGCGATCCGGGCAGGCCTGGCCCTGCTCGCCGGGTTCGCGACCGTCGGCTGCTCGCCGCTCGGTCTGTTCGATACGCTGGTGCCGAAGGACGGCGGCGTGGCGAAGGTCGGCGCCGACATCGCCTATGGCGACGCGCCGCGTCAGACGCTCGACGTCTATGCACCGCGCAGGGCGGCGAACCGCGCGATGCCCACATTGGTCTTCTTCTATGGTGGCAGCTGGAACAGCGGCACGCGCACCGGCTATGCCTTCGTCGGCAGGGCGCTGGCCGCGCAGGGCTTCGTGGTCGTCGTTCCCGATTACCGGCTCGTCCCGGCGGTGCGCTATCCCACCTTCGTCGAAGACGGCGCGGCGGCGGTGCGCTGGACGAGGGCCCATGCCGCGCAATTCGGGGGCGATCCCGGTCGGATCATGCTGATGGGCCATTCGGCGGGGGCCTATATCGCCGCGATGCTGGCGCTCGACGACCGCTGGCTCAGGGCGGACCGGGCGGCGATAAAGGGCTTCATCGGCCTGGCGGGCCCCTATGACTTCGCACCGTTCGACGTCGATGCCAGTCGCGCCGCGTTCGGTGCCTGGCCGCGCCCGGCGGACACGCAACCGGTGACCTGGGCCGGAGCTGGCGACCCGCCGTCGCTGCTCCTTGTCGGCGCCGACGACACGGTCGTACGGCCGCGCAACAGCGAAGCGCTGGCGGCGCGGCTGCGGGCGGGTGGCGTGGCGGTGGACCTGCGTTCCTATCCGAACATCGGCCACGTCGGTCTGCTGCTCGCGCTGGCACGGCCGTTCCGCGGCAGGGCGCCCGTGCTGCGGAATGTCGCGGCCTTCGTCCGTGCACGCGAATGAAGCGTGTCGACCGATCGGCCTTCGCCCGCCCGCGGGCGGCGTGTGCGATCACCGACGCCTGGCACCGATGCCGGTATCGGTCGCCCGCGCGTGCCGCGTCAGGCGACCGTGACGCCCTTCCAGAAGGCGATGCGCCCGCGTATGTCCGCCGCCTCGGGCTTGGGATCGGGATAATACCAGGCGGCATCCACGTTTTGAGAACCCGCGACGTCGAGCGTGTAATAATGCGCGCCCCCCTTCCAGGGGCAGGTGGATGTCGTGTCACTCGGGCGGAGCAGGGCGTCGTCGACCGCCTCGCGCGGGAAATAATCATTGCCCTCGACGACGACGGTATCGTCACTGCTGGCGATTAGGGCGCCGTTCCACCGCGCTTCGACCATGGTGCGTCTCCTGCATTTGGCGATCCCATATATGGGGGGCTGCGCGTCGAGGCGCCAGCCGTCCCGATCCGCGACGAACGCGCGCTGCCCAAGCCCGCCCGATCCTGCTAGCGCCAGCCGCATGTTGAAGACTCGCATGAAGCGCATCGCCGCGGAAACCGACCGCGCGCGCGCGCGCCTGGCCGCCGTCGAGGCCGCAGTTGCGGCGCTTGTCGACGAGGATCTGCTCGATTTCGCCGACATTTTCGCCGCGGGAGAACCGACGCCACTTCGCGCCATGGCGGATGCGGAAATGCAGCGGCGCGGGATCAGCCTTTGAGACGGCTGCCGTCCCGGTTCCGCCGCCTCGACGGCGCGCTGGCGGACCTTCCCGTCGAGGAGCCGATGCTTCTCACCGAGCTGGACGGCTTCCTCACCGGGCTGGTCGTCTGTCCTCAGCCGGTGGACGCGAGCGAATATATGACCGTCATCTGGGGCATCGACGTAGACGGTGTGCCACCGTTCGACGATCCTCGTGACGTGCAATGGTTCGCCGGTGCCGTCGCGGCGCGGCGCGACGAGATCGCGCGCGATCTCGCGCGCGGCAAGTTCCAGCCGATCCTCGATACCGACGCGCGCGACGGCGATCCGATGTGGGAATATTGGATCGACGGTTTCGCGGAGGCGATCGCGCTGCGGCCCGAGGCGTGGGACCAGCTTGCCGACGATCAGGCAGGCGCCGAGCCCTGGTCGCGCATGACCATGTTGATCGCGATCGCGCGCGGCGACAGCGATCTGGACAGTGTCGCGATCAATGCGTTCGAGGACCATGCGGTGGCCGAACTGATCGACACCGTCCGAGGCCTGTACGACTCCCGCAAGCGCGCGCCGGGTTCGGCGGCGATCGCTGCGGCGGCGACGGGCGTCGCCAAGATCGGCCGCAACGAGCCTTGCGCCTGCGGGTCCGGTCGCAAGCACAAACTGTGCTGTGGATGATCGAAGCGGCGTCACCGAGCGGAAAGGGGGAGGGCGCCGAGCTTCAGCACGATGCAAGAAGACCGTGGTGCCGGTTCGCGTCAATTGTTCCGATGTGAAGCAAAATACTGCCTCCCCACAACATCTCGTCAGCTTCTTGTAAGCAACGGCCGATATCATCTTTCGATACATGCCCCGTCAGGTGTCCTGCCTGACGGTCCAATCGAAAGAATGACCATGAAGATCTTGTCATGCGCGGTTGCGGCCGGGTCTCTGCTGGCGGCTGCGGCAGGCGTGCGCGCGGAGGATGCCCCAAGCTTTTCCGTCGGTGCGCCCGCCGCGTGGGTCAAGCCGGTCGCGACACCGGTCGAAGTGGTTCGGGCCGGCCACGCCCCCCATCACATGTTGCTGCGCGCAGACCAGCTGGTCTTCGAACCGGAGGGCGGCATGTCGCTGCACTGGGTCGCCGCGAACCAGGTCGTGCCCCCTGACGATCTCGCCAAGCTCGGCACGATCTCGCTGACGTGGAACCCGGAAACGGAGACGTTGCGCATCCATACGGTGGTCATCCGTCGCGGCAGCCAGGTGATCGACGTGCTGAAGGACCAGCATTTCACCGTTCTGCATCGCGAGACGAACCTCGAACGGGCGGCGATCGATGGCCGGTTGACGGCGACGCTGCCGATCGCTGGCCTTGCGGTCGGCGATATCGTGGAGATCAGCGGTACCCGGACCAGCCACGATCCGGCGCTCGGCCGTCACCACGAGGCGCGACTGAACCTGTCGCCCGGCACGATGCAGACGCAATTCGACGCGCAATGGGAAAAGGCCATTCCGATCCGCTGGCGCGCTCTGCCCGGCGTTCCCGATCCGCACATCACCACGGGCCGGACCGAGACGCTGTCGATCAGCGAAACCGACGTACCCGATCCGCATCTGCCCAAATACGCGCCCGAGCGCTTTCGCCAGGCCGACGCGGTCCAGTTCTCCGACTGGCACGACTTCGCGGAAGTCTCCGCGACGATGGCGCCGCTGTACGACAAGGCTTCGTTCGTCAAGCCCGGCGGTGCGGTGGAGGCCGAGGCGACCCGCATCGCGCATATGACCGCCGATCCCGTTGCGCAGGCGGAGGCGGCGCTGGCCCTGGTGCAGGAACAGGTACGGTATCTGTACGTCGGGCTGAACGATGGCGGCTATATCCCCGCTGCCGCGGAGGATACCTGGACCCGCCGATATGGCGACTGCAAGGGCAAGACGGTGCTGCTGCTCGCCCTCCTGCATCAGCTCAAGATCGAGGCGCAGCCCGTCCTCGTATCCGCCGGTTCGTTCGGCGATGCGATCCCGAGCTTCCTGCCCTCAGCTGGCCTGTTCAATCATGTTCTCGTCCGCGCGGTCATCGCCGGGCGAACCTATTGGCTCGACGGTACACGGATGGACGACCGGCATCTCGCCGACATCCGCACGCCCGCCTTCCACTGGGGACTGCCGGTGCAGGCGCAGGGCGGGACCCTCGTCGCGATGATGCCGCCGCCCGCCGACAAGCCGCTGCGCGAGACGGCGTTGCGGCTGGACGCATCCGCAGGCTTCGACAAGCCGGTCGTCGCCCATGCGGAGGTGACGTTCCGGGGCGATGGCGCGCTGGTCATCCGTCGACAGCTTGCCGCGCTGTCGACCGAGCAGCGCGAACGGACGCTGCGAGGCGTGTTCGGCAAGCAGTTCGACTATATCGCGCCGACGGACGTGCTGTCGCGCTTCGATGCCACCAAAGGCGAAGAGACGCTGGTGCTCAACGGTATAGCGTCGCTGGACTGGACCGACGACGCGCTGGAACTGACCGGCGTGCAGCTGGGCGAGTCGCTGGATCTCGCGCGCGAGCCGGGGACGCCGGCGGACATACCCTATGCCCTGCCTTACCCGAATGGCCGACGCTTTCGGGAGACGATCGTACTGCCGAATGGCGGGCACGGCTTCACCCTCGACCCGCTTCACTTCGACCAGACGGTTGCGGGCGTCGCGACCCACCGCGACGGGCGGATCGTCAATGGCGTCGTCGAGCTGGAAACCGACACCAACAGCCTCGTCCCGGAATTCCCGGCGTCCGAGGCGGCGCCGGCCCAGCAGATGCTGCGCCACCAGTTGCGTGAACATGCCTATCTGCATCGTCCCCCACATGCGGGCGCTGCATCCTGAGCAGACGGGGGGCGGGCGGCGATAGCTCAAGCGGGTGACGGGAAGGGAGAGGAAGGCGGTCGGCACGGCGGGCATTTGCTGTAAGGCACTGGCATGCAGCCGACCCTTTCCCCGTCTCTCGCCGCTCCGCCACCATCGTCGGTCAAGGACGAGGGAAGGGCGTTGCTGTCGCTTGCCGGGCCGCTGGTCGGCGCGAACCTGTTGCAGATGGCGATCGCCGCGGTCGACGTGATCTTCGTCGCGCGGCTCGGCGCCGTCGACCTGGCGGCCGCGACGCTGGCGGCCTTTCTCTTCAATCTCCTGAGCTATGCGCTGATCGGCCTGACGAGTGCGGCGGCGCCCCTGATCGCCGCGGAACGTGGCCGCAAGGCGCACGCCGTCCGCGGCGTACGGCGCGACGTGCGCATGGCGTTGTGGGTCGGGTTGATCGGTGCGGTGCCGGTGATGCTGCTGCTCTGGCATGGCCAGGCCCTGCTGTCGCTTGCCGGCCAAGATGCCGAGGTCGCGCGACGGGCCGGCCTGTTCCTGCGTATCCTGCTCGCCGCCGTGCCGCTGTCGGTCGCGGCGGGCGTGATGCGCATCGCCGCGGCGGCGCTCGGGCGGCCGGGCTGGGCATTCCTCGCGACGGGCGTCGCCCTGCTGGTGGACATCGTCGGCAATTGGGTGCTGGTCTTTGGCCATTGGCACGCGCCGCCGCTGGGGCTGGCGGGATCGGCACTGGCGAACCTGATCAGCTTCGCGGTCATGACCCTGACCTATGCGGTGATCCTCGTGCGTGATCCGCGGTTGCGGCGCTATCGCCTCTTCGGCCGCTGGTGGCGTGGCGATGGCGCCCGCGCGTGCGACATCTGCCGTATCGGGCTGCCGATCATGGCAACCTGGATGCTGGAGGGGGGACTGTTCGGCGGCGCGGCCTTGCTGATGGGCCTGATCGGCGTCACCGACGTTGCAGCCCATGCCATCGCGCTCAACATCGCCGCCTTCGCATTCCAGCTGCCGTTCGGCATCGCGCAGGCGGCGACGATCCGCGTCGGTCTGGCGTACGGCGCCGCGGATCGCCGCTGGATCGCGCTGGCAGGGAATGTCGCGCTGGCGATCGGCGTCGGCGTGATGGCCGTCACCGCCACGATCATCTGGACCGCCCCCCGATCCCTCATCGGCCTGTATATCGACACGCACGATCCCGCCAATGCGACGGTGGTGGCGTTGGCCGTCCGCTTCCTGACGGTGGCGGCGGTGTTTCAGCTGGCGGACGGCGCGCAAGCCGTGGCGGCCGGTGTCCTGCGCGGCATCCAGGACACGCGCGTACCGATGCTGATCGCCGCGTTCGGCTATTGGGTCGTCGGCTTCGGCAGCTCGGTGGCGCTCGGCTTCGCGACGCCGCTCGCCGGAGCCGGCATATGGTGGGGCCTTGCGGCGGGGCTGCTCGTCGTCGCGCTGCTGCTCACCATGCGCTGGCGCGCGCGCGGCCGGCTCGGGCTGGAACCCGCGCCGCCCTGAGCGGCTCAAACGACCAGGATGACCTTGCCGCGCGGATGATCGTTGCGGGCGAAGCGATGCGCATCCTCGACCGCGTCCAGCTTGAAACGGCGCGATATCTCGACCCGAACGGCGCCCTCGGCGACCAGATCCAGCACCCGGCCGAGCGCCACCGCGTCGGGCTGCGCATGCCAGCGGGGCACGGTGCGGACGCCGAGCGCGGCGGCGCGCGCCTCGTCCGGATCAAGCGTCGACACCAGGATGCCCCCCGGTTTCAACGTCTCGAACGACCTGGCCTGCGTCTCTCCCCCCTGCGTGTCGAAGACGAGGTCCAGCCCGGTGGCGACGTCCTCGAAACGCTGGCTGCGATAGTCAATGACGGTATCGGCGCCGAGGCAGGCGACGAAATCGAGATCGTCCGCGGCAGCGGTCGCGAACACGGTGCAGCCCTTCCAGCGTGCGAACTGGACCGCAAGGTGTCCCACCCCGCCTGCCGCGCCATGGATCAGCACCCGCTGACCGGTTTCCAGCCCGCCATGGTCGAACAACCCCTGCCAGGCGGTCATCGCCGCCAGCGGCAGCGCGCCAGCGATATCGGTCGACACCGGATCGGGGATGCGTGTCATCTCCTCGGCGGTCACCCGCACGCGCGTGGCCTGTGCGCCGCGATCCTGCCCGATGAAGGCGCACACGCGGTCGCCCGGCGTCCAGCCTTCGATCTCGCTCGTCTCGATCGTGCCGGCAAGATCGCGGCCCAAGGTGATCGGCAGCTTGGCCTCGCCGACGGGGGCATAGGCGCCTTCCGCCGTCTTCCAATCGACGGGGTTCACGCTTGCTACCTCCACGGCGACGATCACGCCGCCCGCAGAGGCCGGAGGATCGACGCGCTCGACGACCAGCGTTTCGGGTTGCGTGAAGCGGTGAACCCGCACGGCTTGGACGGTCATCGTTGGATCCTCGATTGGGGTGCCGCATGCCCAACCAAGGTCTTCACGCGCCGTTCCCGTACGGCTGCCGACGGACGCGTCAGGCGAGCGACGGCGTCACGGGCCGATGTCCGCGGCGCCCTTCTGGACGCGCAGGGCCTTGCCCGCCTTGAAGCCGAGCGCGGCACCGACGCGATCGTCCCACGCGTACGGGTCGTTGCGGACGATCGGTTCGCCGTCGTCGCCGAACAGCACGGTCTGGTACAGCATACGAACGGGGATCTGTCGGGGTAGCTTGACGAACGTTTCCTTGCCGGTCGCGCGCGCCTGATGCCAGGCGTCTAGCACGCCCTCGTCGGTGGCGATCATCTCGGCGAAGCCGAGCGCGTCGTCCACCCGGACGCAGCCGTGGCTGCGCTGGCGCTGCACCATGCCGAACAGCGCCTTGGCCGGCGTGTCGTGCAGGTAGATGGCCTGGTCGTTGAGCATGTCGAACTTGACGAGGCCCAGCGAGTTCTTCGGACCAGGCTGCTGCACGATCCAGCCGTCCTTCCACACCATGTTGTTGGCGCGCAGATAACCCTGACCCTTCCCCGCGATCTCCTTCTCCTGGATCGATCGGGGCACCGTCCAGGTCGGGTTCGCCACCAGACGGAAGACGGGCGAGCCAAGCTGCGGCGTTTCCCGGTCAGGCTCGCCGACCACCACCTTGCGGCTGTCGACGATCGCACCGTCACGCCAATAGGTCAGCCGCGCCGCCGCGAGATTGACATCGATGCGCGTCTTGGGCGGATTGCGATCGAGCCAGCGGAGCCGCTCCATCGCGACCGCAATCGCGCGCGCACGATCCGCGTCGGACATGTTGAGGATGGCGAGCGCTTCGGCCCCGATGATCCCATCGGGCCTCATGCCGTAATCCGCCTGCATCCGCCGGACGGCATCGACCAGTGGCGGAGCGTAGATCGAGCCTGAGGGCGGCGCTCCGTCCAAATAGCCCAGCACCACCAATTCGTGGGCGACCGCCGGGATGCGTGGATCGTTCGCGCCGGGCTTTACCGGCTGGTCGGTCACGGCGATGTCGGGGGTCGAATCCGGTGCCGGCTGCCGGCGCTTCAGATAGGCCGCCGACAGCCTGGCGTAATTGGCGTCCTGCGGGGCAAGCCCGTTCAGCCAGCCGGCCAGATCGCCGTTGTGCAGCGCCGCCGCCAACCCGGCCTTAAGATCCGGATGGGGACGGGGGACTGTGTAGATGTCGTAGAGCTTCGTCGGGTCGGTCGCGCCCTGCGACAGCGCGGCGGCATAGCGCAGCGCCTGCTCCGTCCGCTGACGATCGTCCGCTGGCGGTGGGCCGAAGTCGACATGGTCGAGCCCATGCGCCGCGCGGCCGTCGATCGCCGTGCGCAATTGGTCCGTCGTCTTGCTGGTCCAGCCCGCCTGCGCGACGGGCGCCTGCGGCGTCGCCGTCGCACTGGCGTTACGGTCCTGTGCGACCTCGACGTTGCAGGCCGACAGCAGCAACGCGACGACGACGATACTTCCTGACCTTGACCGCACGCTCATCTCCCGCCTGTGCAGAGGGTAGAACGGCGTGGCAGGCAGTCTGCTCCGTCCGGATCATAGCGGATGCGCAACATTTTACGCCGCGGCGCTCCCGCGACGGTGGATCGATCGATCTCGGTACGGTTCTGTCCATCCGCCAATGTGAGTTTATTAAGGCTTGTGGGCGATGGTCCGGTCTTGAAGGCGCGGTCCGTCGGTAAGGCCGACAGGACGGTCATCGACCGCGTCTTCGTGCCTGGAACAGGACCTGGAATGTCTCGCGAACACTATGAAATCGCATTCGATGAGCAAGCGTCGCTGTTCTCGATCACCGCGCGCGGATTCTGGACCGTGCCGGTCGCGACGAAGTTCACCGCGGAGGCTCTGGCGCGCGCCACCGCGGCGCGCCTGCGCCACGGTCCTTTCCGGGCGATCGCCGACCTGCGTGAATCCAGCGTCCACTCCGGCGCGGTCGTGGACATATTGGCGTTGTTCGTGCCGAAAGCGATGAAGCTGACGTCCGCGCCGGTCGCCGCGGTGGCCTCGTCGAACCTCGCGAAGCTACAGACCGAACGCTACCTGCGCGGTCCGAACTGTCGTACGTTTCTGTCGATGGACGAAGCCCGCGCGTGGATGGATCGGCTGTGGGAGCAGCGCTGACCGACACGCCGCTGGATGCGGCTGCACAGCTCGCGCTTCTGATGGCCCACGTCCGTCAGGGAGTGGTCATGTACGACGCCGACGAGTCGATCATGCTGATCAACGACCGCGTCCCGACGATCTTCGGATTCGCGCGGGGTTCGATCTCGATCGGCTCGACGTTGGGCGGCTATCTCGCGTCCGTCGGCAGGGCCGTCGGCTGGCCTGCCGATCGGGTGGCGCGCGTCCTCGACAATCATCGTAGCTGGTCGCGACAGGGGATCCCGCAACGGTTCGACCACGTCTTCGACAGCGGCAAAATCTTTGAGGTGACGTTCGATCCGATCGCGGCGGGGGGTGCGATACTGACGTTCCTGGATGTCACGCATGAAAGGATGATGCACCGTCGCAGCGACTCGCGTGACGCACTGGCCCGCCAGTCCGGCTCGATGCTGGCGACCGTCGCGCGGATTTCGGCGGACACGCGCAACCTCGCGCTGAACGCCAGCATCGAGGCCGCCCGCCTCGGCGATCTCGGCCGCGGATTTGCCGTCGTCGCGGCCGCGATCCGCGACTTGTCGCGCGAGACCTCCGCCGTGCTGATCGAGATGGCGCGCGTCAACGAGGACCTGCTGCGCTGATCCCGACGTCTGCGACGCAATCCCCCGGAAACATTGGATTGGCGTCGTCGCGGTGCTAGGATCGGCCATGGTCGCGTGCTGCCTCTTCTGGCTTGCCGGTGCGCTGTTCCCCCAGGCGGCGGCGCTGCCGCAGCGCGTCCCGGATCCCCCGCCCGCCGCCCGCCTCCCGCCCGGCGAAGCACAGATCGACGACGCGCTGGAGATCGCGGGCGAAAGCGTCGCCGGCGAGCAACTCGACACGCGCATGGCCGTGGGCGTGACCGTTAACGGCCATGGCCCCTACCGCTTCGTCGTCGATAGCGGCGCGGATCGGTCGGTGATCGCGGACAGGCTTGCGCGTGCGCTTGTCTTGCCACCCGGCGAACCGGTGATGTTGCACGGCATGGCCGGGACGAGCCGCCGCGAGACGGCGCGTATCGCTCGGCTCGGGATCGGCAGCAGTATCGTGGAGGACATCGCGGCGCCGACCTTGCCCGAGGCCACTTTGGGTGCGCGCGGCCTGGTCGGGATCGATGCGTTGCGGGGTCAGCGGCTGATGCTCGATTTCGAGACGAACGCCGTCACCGTCGAGGATACGCGGCGGCCGGTGCAGACCCGTGCCGACGACATCGTCGTCACCGCGCGTCGTCGCGGCGGCCAGCTGATCCTGACGCAGGCGCGGGCCGGCGGCGTCGGCATCCGCGCGGTCGTCGATACCGGGTCGCAGCTGACGATCGGCAATCTCGCGCTTCGCGACGCCCTGTTCCATCGCCGTCGGACGCCGCTGCAGTCCGCCACGACCGAACTGATCAGCGTGACCGGCGAGCGGATGGAAGTGCCGCTGGCCATCGTTCCGGAGATGCGGATCGGCAGCATCACGATGCGCAACGTCGTCGTCGGCTTCGCGGACCTGCCCCCGTTTGCGCTCTTCGGGTTGCGCGACACACCGGCGATGATGCTGGGAACCGACCTGATGGGGAGCTTCCGCCGCGTCTCGCTCGATTTCGGGGCGAAGAAGGTCCGGTTCCAGCTGCGCCGATGCGGACCTCCGCCCGCGCTCGACCGCGGCTGGCAGTCGCTTCGCCTCAACGGCGAGTCGCCGGGCGTCTGTCCACCGGCGCCGACGGGACGCTGACGTTCCGCCCGTGTCCGCGCGTGCGGCGCTGGGCGGCTGCACGGGCTGCCACCCAAGCATAGATGGCCATGCCGCGGATCTTGCAGCGCAGGCGGAAGAAGTGGAAGGCCCGGACGCTCGCGTGGGTGCGTATGGGAGCGAACACATCGCGCGGCAGCGCCGCGAGGTCGCCCAGCAGAAAGCGGAGCACGCGCGGGTCCTTGAACAGGAATTTGGCGTAGAGCGCGCCATCGCCGATGCCGTAGCCCGCCAGCAGCGAGCGTTCCTCGGCCGGCAAACGGCGTCCGTGATGGTGGTCCACCACGAAGCGGGGATCGTAGCGAATGGCAACGCCGGCCGCCTGCGCGCGGACGAGATAGTCGGTATCTTCGGCTGCGCGGAACGGCGTGCCGGCCCCGAAGCGCGCATCGAACGGGCCGACGCGGCCGGGCACATCGCCGGTCATGGCCAGATTGGCGCCCATGGCGAAGCCGCCGGGAAAGCGATGCGGCGCGGCGACCATCGGATGGTCCTCGAGTTTGATGGTGAGCGGAAGGTCCGCCGGATCGCCCGGCAGGATGCGCCCGCCGACGATCGCGGGCGCCTGCAGGGCGGAGAAGCAGCTGACGAGCGCAGCGAAATAGTCGGTATGGAGACGGCAATCGTCATCCGTCATCGCGAGGATCGCGCCGCGGGCATGGGGCAGGCCGGCATTGCGCGCATGCGCCAGTCCAGCCCGCTCGGCCTTGATCAGTCGGACCGCGAACGGCTGATCCGCTGCCCAGCGCGCGAGACAGTCGGCCGTGCCGTCGGCGGAGCCATTGTCCACCAGCACCACCTCGATCCGCGGCGCCTCCGGATGCGCGGCGGCGCGCGTGATCGACGACAGCAATCGCGGCAGGGAAAGCACGCGATCGCGCGTGCACACCAGCAGGCTCACCACCGGCGTGTCCGTCACGCGGCCGCCGATCTTATGGCTGGAACCGAGCGATGAAGCCGATGACTTGCCGAGGTCCACGCCTCGACATAGCGACCGATCTTTCCATAGTCGTTGTCGAGGACGACATGGGGAATGTCGAGCAACAGCGCGAGGATATGGCCGTGCAGGCGGTCGGTGACGATCGCTTCTCCGCGCGACAGAAGACGAAGGCCGCGGCGGAAACGCGCCAGCGCTTGCGCCGCATGATCGCCCTCCACCGTGCCTTCGTCGTCGAGCCAGTCGCAGGCGAGCGTCCCAGGGGCAAGCGCGGGGGCATGCGCATCGCGCTCGACATCCGTGCGCATCAGCGCCAGCAAGGGTACGTCTGTCCTTTGCCGCGGCTGGGGGCCAAGCGCGAACGCGGAATCGGGGGCGATAGCCGCCGAGGAGCCGATCATGTCGCGCGCGATGCCGAGACTGGGGCAGTCACGAACGTACAGCGTCAGCGCGGGATGGGCGGCAACGACGCTCGCAAAGCGCGCGGCGGCCGTCGCATCGCGAAAATGGATCGACTGGGGCAATTGCACGATCCGGCGATCGGGCAGCGTCGCGAGCACCGTTTCGCGCAGCCGCTGGTGATGCGGCCAGATGTCGCCGAGATTGCCGCCGCCGTGCAGGAAGACGATGCCGTCGGGACAGGCGGCGCGCAGTGCCCGCTCATCGAAATCGTGCCAAGTGCAAACATAGTCGGGTTCGCGGCCGGTGATCGCGCGCAGCATCGCCAGCTCGCCGAGCCAGATCGCGCTGTCGCCGACATTGGCGTGGTCGGGAAAATCGAGCAACGCATAGCGGTCGCCCGGCCCGACATGGCTGCGATACAATCGATCCAGCGCCGCCTGCTGAACCACGATCACATCGGTCATGCCGCCAGCCTGGCGTCACCCGCCATCACCGTCCGGTACAGCGCCTCGCAGCGATCGAGCCAGCGTTCGCGCGTGAACAGGCGCATCACCCGGTCGCGCGGTACGGTGGGGTCTATCGCCATCGCCTCGCGCATCGTGGCGGCCAGTCCCTCGACGTCGCCGGGCGGCGCGAACCGGCCAGCTTCGCCGACCACCTCGCGCGCGGCGCCCATGTCGAACGCGGCGACGGGCAGGCCGCAGGCCATGGCTTCCGCCGCGACCAGTCCGAAGGGTTCGTCCCAGCATGGCGTGAAGACGAACAAAGAGGCGCGACCGAGCTCGTCGGCGAGCGCCGCCGCACCGAGATGGCCGCCATAGACGACGGTATCGGCGATCAGCGGTTCGACCTCGGCGGACCAGTAATCCGGGTCCTCGATCGCGCCGAACAGGGTCAGGCGAATGCCCGCCGCGCGCGCCGCCCGGGCGGCGAGATGGGGCCCCTTGTTGGGGGTGATCCGCCCACACCAGACCGCGTCGCCGTTACCGTCCGTGCGGTAAGGCCAGCGCGCCGCGTCGATACCGTTGTGCAGTATCGAAACCTCCGCCGGCGCGCCGGCGGGCCACCATGCCTCGCGCTGCCGTGCAGACGTGACGGTCAGGTGATGGCGCGGCGACGGGCTCTGGCTGACGAACCAGTGCAGCGCGTCGTACGGCGGGACGTGGAGGGAGGTGACGGTCGGCACCATCGCGGTGCGTCGCTGCTCGAGCGGGAAGCGATGCAGACTGTTGTTGTGGACGACGTCGAAGCCCCCCGCCGCGATCCGGTCGCACGCCGCCGCATAGCCATGGTCCAGATGCGCGATGAGCGGAGCGGATCCACGATGCTCCGCCCAGGGAAAGGTCCGTTCGTAATGCTCGGGCAGGACGGGATCGATGGCGAAGCGCGGATCGCTGTCGCCCGAGGCGAACAGAACCACGTCATGACCGCGATCCTGCAGCCCGGCGGCGAGCTGCCAGCAATGCGCCTCCATCCCGCCGGCGAAGGGTTCCGCGATCCGCTGACGAACATGGGCGAGGACCGCGATCCTCATGCCGCGACCGTATCCGGCGCTCGCGCGGCCGCTTCCAGGTGACGCAGGACGGTCGCCGTATTCGCATAGGGCTGGTGGCTCTGCTGTCCGGTCAACGCGCGATCGCCGTCGTCGGGCGCGCGCAGGATCCGGATCGGCCGGCCGGGGGCGTCGTCGATCAGGCCCATCAGGCGAAAGGCGTGCAGCCAATGGCCCATGGTGCGATAGCCCCATTTCTGCTCGAACAATTGCGCGTTGCGCACCACGCTGTCGAGGTGATGGACGGGCGGCATGTGGTGCGGGTGATATTGATGATAGGCGAGCCCGCCCTTTATCCACGCGATCGGCACGCCCGCGCCGTCCAGCATCTTGCCGAAATCGGTGTCCTCGCCGCCATAGCCGACATAGCGTTCATCGAAGCCGCCGACGCGCAGGAAGGTGTCGCGCCGCATGGCAAAGTTGAGCGACCAGAAGCAGCGATAATCCGCGCACAGCTCCAGCCCCCGGGCGGGCGGCCCGCGCCGGTCCGAATGTTTTTCCGCCACCGCCGCAAAGGCGTCGTAGGACCAGTCGCCCGCCGTCGCGCCGCCGGGCAAATACATGACCTCACCCATCAGCAAGCCATCGAAGGTCGCCGCAAAGCCGGCATAGTCCGCGACGAGTTCCGGCGCGGGGATGCAATCCATGTCGAGGAAGACCAGCGTGTCGCCGCGCGCCGCGCCGGCGGCGACGTTGCGCGCCATCGCGAGCGGCAGGGAATCCGCCTCGATCCGGATCTGGCGGACGGGAAAGGGCGCGTCTGGCAGGTCGTAGAGATCGTCCTGCATGACGGCGACGATGAATTCGGTCGGCATCATCGTCTGTCGCGTCAGTCCGAGCACGACGTTGACGAGGTGATCGGGGCGGCCTTTCGCTAGCGTGACGACGGAGACGGAGGTCATAGGGGGCGGGGCTCCAGGGAGGGGGCGAGGGTGATGGTGATCGGGGTCCACAGCCGGTCGGCGAGGGCTTCGAGCCACAGCGCGACCCGGTCAGCGGGCGCATCGTCGATCATTGCGCGCTGCCGGTCGGGCCGATGATGGGCACGCGTCTCGGCGAGCGCGGCGTTCCAGCCTTGCGCCGAAGAGGGAAGGTGGGGGCGAACGGTGGCGACGCCAGCCGCGGCGAGCGCCTCCGCCTTGCGGTGCTGTTCGTCGAAATAGCGCCATTCTGGCACCGCAAGCCAGGGTCGCCCGGCGGCGAGGATCTGCTGGCACGTCGTGTTGCCGGTCGAGGCGATGACGAGGTCCGCCGCCGCGATATGGTCGGCGGCATCCTCCACCCAGCCGCGGTGCTCGACGTTGGATGGTTCGGTGGCATGCCAGTCACGCTGCACCTTGCCGATCGTGATCCACCGCGCATTGGGGCGCGTGCGCGCGCCGACGCCGATCGGCGCCTGGGCAAAGCCTTCGCCGCCGCCGCCCGAAAGGACGAGGATCATCTCCTCGTCCGCGCCGATACCGATCCGCTGGCGCGCCACCTCGCGTTCCGGCACGCGCACGTCGACGCCGAGCCCGCCGGCGAAACAGGTCCGCGCGCGAAATGCATCGTCCCAGTCGGGCTGGCCGAGATCGGCGTGAAAGGGCGCGAGCAGCCCCGCTGCCCCGTCATAGGCGGCGCGATGACCCGGGTCGGTGCGGTCGCCGTGCTGCAGCACCTTGACGTGCGGCACGGAGCAGATGCGTGCGAACTGGGCCACCTCCGCCGACACGTCGCAGAGGATCAGCGCCGGATCCGCGGTGTCGAACCAGTCGGCCAGCGTCCTCATCGCGCGGCGGATCCCCGGCCAGCCCAGCGGCGCGCAATGCAGCGTCTGCGGGGTCGGGACCCAGTCCATGGTCGTCGCCTCGTCGCCGGTGGCTTCGAACAGGGACGGAATACGGACGATGTCGACCTGTTGCGGAAGGGGCGGGAAGATATCGTCGCGCGCGCAGAAGATCGTCATCGGTCGCGCGGACGGCAGCGCCCGTGCGATGGCGGCGCAGCGCTCGGCATGGCCGCGCCCCTGATGATGGACGAAATAGCCGAAGGGACGCATCATGCCGCCGCCGACACGCACGGCTTCGGTGTCGACCGGGCCACGAGACCGAGTGTCGTCAGCCCCTCCAATACACCGGCCGCGTGCCGGCCCGCGACGCGCAGCAGCCCTGGTCGCTCTGGCAGATGGTCGAGTTCCGCGCCGGCATTGCCGACGACGATGGCGTGACCGCAGGCAGCCAGCATGTCGTCGTCGTTGCCGCTGTCGCCCGCCGCGACGCAATCCGCCAGCGTCAGGCCTGAGCGGGCGGCAAAGGCGGCGATCGCCTGCGCCTTGCCGCCGGTGGGCGCGAGCACATCGATCAGGCGACCGTGCGAGAAGACGGTGCGTGCGGCGAGGCCTTGCGCGCGAAGCGTGAGGCGGACGCGTTCCGCATCCGTTGCGGTGCCGTAGAAACTGATCTTGTGCGGCCCCGCCGTCGCCTCCGGCTGGCGGGTGATCCCCAGCGGCGCAAGGGCGTCCTCCACGGCCTCGCGATCCCAATGGGCGTCGAGCGCGCGGGCATAGTCGGGGCAGGCGCGCCACCCGCCATGTCCGTCAGCGAGCATCAGCCGCGTCCCGACGTCGACGATGAACGCGTCCGGCTGGGGAAGCCGCCAGCGTTTCAGGATCATGCGTGCCGCGTCGAAGCCGCGGCCCGTCGCGATGACGAAGGGCAGGTCGGTCGCCTCGCGCCACGCGGCGAACGCGCGTGCGCTCTCCATACAGCCCGTCAGCGTGTTATCGATGTCGCAGGCGAGCAGGCGCGGGGCGGCAAGGTCGCGGTACAGCGTCGATGTCGTCGCGGCATAGCGGTGCCAGCAATAGCGGCCGACATTCGCCCGGGCGGCGGTTGCAAAGCCGGCGTGGCGCGTGGAATCGGCGACGATCGCCTCCATGGCCGCGCCGATCGCGGCCTCGTCCTTCGGGTCGACGAGCAAGCCGTGGCCGATCGTCGCGAGGATATCGGCCGGACCGCCGTTGCGCGTCGCGACGACGGGCACGCCCGCCGCCGCCGCCTCGACCAGCGTCAGGCCGAACGGCTCGTGCAGCGCGGGGTTGACGAACACGCCCCCGTCGGCCGCGCGCGCATAGAGGGCGGCGACGTCGTCCGCGTCATGGGACGCGGGCAGCGCGAAACGGCCGCGCAGGGCCGGGGCGTCGGCCATCGCCCGCAGCTCGGCAAGCGCGGCACGCTCCTCCCCGCTGGCATGCGCGTGTTGCCCGGCGAGAATGACGAGGTTCGCGCGTGCACGCAGCCCGGCGTTGCCGGCGAAGGCGCGCGCGATCGCGCCGAGGTTCTTCTTCGCGACCGGCCTGGCGATGGCGAGCACGATCGGCAGTTCGGGGCGTTCGAACCATTCATCCAGCCGGTCCGCCAGCGTCCGCACGGCTCTTTCGCGGCCTTGGCGCGGCACGCCGGGCGCGACGACCCGGATGCGGTCGCCGAGCGCGACGCCATAGCCTGCGACCTGCCGCCGGGCTTCCTCTTCCGTCGACACGACGACGGAAGAGGCGGCGGCAATGGCCGCGCGTTCGGCGTCAATGCGCGCGTCCAGCCCAGGGCTTTCGATGCGCTGTTCCCGCTTGTCGATGCCGAGCGCATGCGGCGTGTAGACGAAGGGGATGCCGAACCGTCGCTGTGCGACCATCGCGACCGCGGCCGCATCGGCGAAATGCGCATGGATCACGTCGGGTCGGCGCGGCAGAGCGGCGAGCATCGCGACGAACGCCTCGATGAACGCACCGAGGTCCGCCCCCAGTGCCTCCTTCTCGAGGTAGCGACGATCGTCGGTAGCGATGCGGCGAATGGTCACTTTGTGCGCGACCGTTTCGTGGCTGCGGGCATGCGTCGCGCCCAGACGCATGTCGTCGAACGCGCGCGTGACGATGACGACCTGTTCCACATCGTCGCGCATTGCCTGATGGTGAGCGGCATCGAGCACATAGGCGATATGGCCGCCGGTGTCCGCCGTGATCCCGAAATCGACGGGCGGCGCCTTCAGGCAGCCGCCGAGCGCCAGATGAAAGATGATCATGTGCGCCCCTTTTTCTTTTTTGCTGGGGCTCAACGTCGTTCGGGAAAATTGTGTCCAAGAATTATTACTTAGGTTAATTCCGCCGATCGTCGGAAAAGGTTCCGCACGCGCCAAATACTTTTGTGTTGATACAGATCAATGCGTCTCGTAATCTTTCGGGGCGCGTGGGGTGTTTGACCGCGGCTCGGCAGAAACGTCCAATCCGGCGTCATGCCGGAAGCTGAACGAGAATTTAGACAACGCTATCGGCGCTGGCGGCGTTCTGGGCAGTGTTCATCTTCCATGAAGGAATTGCCGATGCGCCTCCCACTGTTCGTCGCTGCGTGCCTCGTCGCCGCGCCCGCCGCCGCCCAGAGTCAGCAGGCGTCGGGCAGTTTCCCGCAGAACAGCATTTCGGACCGCGACCATGGCGGCCCGCGGGGCGAGGCGCAGCGCGCTTCGATCGCCGCCCTGCAGCAGACGCTGACCGAATTGCAGCAGCTTCAGCTCCAGACGAAGCAGGCGCATTGGAACGTCTCCGGCACGCTCTTCTATCCTCTGCACGAGCTGCTGCAGGAGCATTACGAGGGCGTCGGCAAATATGCGGACGAGGTCGCCGAGCGGTTGCTCGCGATAGGCGCCTCGGCCGATGGCCGCGCCAACACGATCGTACGCACCAGCCGCGTGCCCGAAATCACCGGTGGGTTTATCGACGACGGGCAGGTGATCGTCTGGTTCGCGCGCAACTATCGCGTGGTCAGCGATGAGGTGGGACAGGGGATCAAGGCCACCGAAGACGGCGATCCGACCACGTCGAACCTCCTGCAGGAGGTGCAGCACGCGATCGACAAATATCAGTGGCAGATGCGCGCCATGATTCAGCCGACGCCGACCGACCAGAATACGGGGGTTCCGCTCAACGGCGGTCAGCCACTGCCGATGGCGAAATAAGGCCCTGCCGCCGGTCCTTCCGCATGCGGGGCGGACCGGCGGACCTGACCGCCGAGGCACCCGACCGGCCGCGTGCCGTCCTCGAACCTCGCGGCATCGGCAAGGTTTTTGCCTGGTCCGCAGCTTCGTTTGATCATCGTCAATGCATCTCGTCTCTGCCTTCGCCACGAAGGCGGGGCAGAAAGCATGCGCGCGATGGATCCGATCCCGCCTCAGCCCGATGTCGTTTCGTCCGCACCCGGTTGCGACGTGATCCTCGAGATCGACGTGATCGCCAGGCGGAAGCAATCGCGGATAGTCTGTCCGACCACTCCGGCAGGGCGGCGATGACCAAGTTCCTGCAGGGGCACACTGCGCTGGCCATGGATAGCGGCGACGGCGGCGGTGGCGGCGTGGGACGCTATCGCTGGCGCGACGCCCGACGATCGTCTCCCGGCCACGCTGCTCGGTCACATCCGGTGTCGTCACAGGGCCGATGTGGCGGCCGCTCGTGAGCTGGTCGCGGCCTTTGGCGAGATGCACGCGTTTGACGCGCCGGACACGCTAGGACGCCTGCTGCGGACCTTCTCGACAAGCCGCCGGAAGACGATCGATTTCGAGCAACTGACCGTCCTGGCTTTTGCCGGACATCATCTTACGCCGGATGCACGCAACGTGCTGGTCGATACGCTCGCCTACAGCTTGCTGGGATAACGCGCGCCGCCCCGGGCAGGCGAACGCGCCCGGCGTCACGTTCCTGGGGTGTTCCTGCCGCCCGGTCTCCGCTCGCCTCGGCACGGGTTAAGCCTCGTGTCTAGGCCGCAGCGTGTACCATGGTCGCGGGTGCCGGCCGTCCGCCTGATCGCCGTCACCGCCGTGCGCTCGCATGTTTCTGATGCAACGGAGGGCGAGAAACGGGCCCGATCGATGCGGTCGATCCCTGCGCAAGAATACCGCGAGCGAGCGGTTCGAAGCGCCCCTCGTTACCTAAGACGGATCCCACTCCTGTAGCCGCAGGTCGACCGAGGAGAATGTATCGCATTGATACACAGCAAAAAACTTAGGGATGGGGGACTGTCCTTCTGGTGAACGCGAGATTAACACGATGTTCATGCTTCGCGCAGGGACGGAGCGTCGAGAGGATGAATCACATGAAAGTGCATACCGCGATCGTCGCCACGTTGCTGGCGTCAACCATTGTGGCTGCGCCGGCGTCCGCCGCTACTGTTGTCGTGAACACCGTGTCCGGACTGCCCAGCGCGTCGACCTGGGGCACCATTCCGGGAGAGAATACCGGCGGCGGTACCGCGACGGTGAGCACCACGGCGCCCCGGTCCGGCAACGGATCGCTGGAGATGACCGGCGACCGCACGCGCACGCAGCTCGGCATCCAATATGCAGGCGCGCGGACCGATCTTGGCGCGCTTTCGGCGGTGACAGGCCTGACCTTCGACTGGCGGATCGCGGCGGATTCCACCAACCCGTACAACACCGACTATACGCCGGCGCTCCGCCTGCTGATCCAGGACGGATCGGCACGCAAGGAACTGATCTGGGAAGGGGCCTATAACGGCACCTACGGCAACACGCTGCGTGACACCTGGTATTCGTCGTCCGTCAACGACAAGTTCTACATCACCGGCGGGGACGTCAACGCCGGACAGACTATCGCGCAATGGGCGGCGCAGTTGACCGGTGCGACGGTGTCGGGGTTCTCGGTCGGCGTGGGTAGCGGCGCGACCACCGGCTATCATGCATTTGCCGACAACGTCACGTTCATCACCAACAGCGGCAGCACGACCTACAATTTCGAAGCGGCGACCGGCGCGGTCCCCGAACCCGCAACCTGGGCGCTGATGATCCTCGGCATGGGCGCGGTCGGCTTCGCCATGCGCCGTCGCAACAAGACCACCACCACGACGGTGGCATACGCCGCCTGATCAGCCGCGACGACCAAAGCATAACGTCCGTCAAGCCGCCGTCCTTTGAAGAAAGGGCGGCGGTTTGCGCGTCTTGTCCTGCGGCATCAGCAATCTTGATGCGGAAAGGGTGCGAGCATCACCCGGTCTCAGTCTGAGCCTGAGGGATGGTGATATGAGGATGATCAGATCGCTACTTCAGCGGGAGTGCAGCTGTATAGGCCACTCCGGTATAGCCTCCTAGCGGAGCCCCCCTTTCCATTATCGTCACCTACTCACGTCGCATTTCACTGCAATCCGAATGACGGTTTTCGCACCATCTCCGTAGCTTTTGCTCACCAGAGCATCGATCAGCTGAAAGGCCTTTCTGAGTTCATCAGCGCGCTCCGCCTTGGCCTTGACGGAAGAGTCGGCAAATCGCGCCATAGCTCGCTTCCACTTGAAAGCGGCCCAACCGTCACAAATGCAGCCCCCCGCCGTGGGCTTAGTCTCTGGTCTGCGGCTGAACATAACGAAGTGCGTCAATAACATTTTCCGTGAGACGCAAGCATCTCACGATGTTTTTTAATACGTCGTCCGAATGAATATGATGCGTATCTTTTTCCCCGTTTATGCGGCATAAATTGACTTGGTAGCCCTTGTCGTCAAAGCGAAACTCCAAAAATTTGTATCCATCCAATTTAAACCAATGGGTTTTTTGATCTAACGCATGCTCCATTTCATATATTAAATCGCGATGGAGATTGAATATGGAGGTAATGCCACAACTTATGACTTCGATGCCAAGGAAAAATCCAACCTAACGTTCTCGGCATCGATTCCTGAAAAAACTTTTTGCCGGACCAGCCCGGGATCCGCCTCCCCGAGGTAATCGGAAATGCAATCCATATAAATATCTAGGAATTTCATTTTTACATTCCGGATATATTGAAATTAGAGGCTGGGTCGGTAGTCAGTTATTTGGGTCTAGGCGACCTTCGGCCTGCGCCATACATGCAGAGGCCGGCAACGTCCCGCAGACGTCGTTGTTGAGGCGAACCGCCGATCATTCCAGCCCCTGCCCGACGTAGCTTTTCTGAGCGACCGAATAGACCGTGCCGCCCGCACTCGTCGTCTCCCACGTCTGGCGGTCGAGATCGCTCAAGGTCAGTTGTTGAACATGGCCGTGGACATGTGTCCGGTGGCGATACTGGGTGCCTGGAGCAGGACAAAACAGGCCAGGATGACGGTCGCGCCGTAGCGCTAGTTGATCCGGTCCGTCAGCATCATCAGGCCGACGACGCCAACTGCGATCGCAGTTCCACCGTCGCAGCCTTGCCGAGCAGTTTGCCTGTAAACATTGGATAGCGTCGGCCATTACTCCGGAACCTGAAGGATCATCCTTGATAATTCATAATGATAATTTAGCGAGCGCCTCTACAGATGACTTTACCAGGCACTTCAATTTTGTACCGAGAAAACATTATTCCTATGTTGGAAGAATCTCCGCTTTTGTTTGATGACAGGATATCCGATTTAATGTTTGCAGAACTGGCATTGCATCCACCAATTATAATTTTATTTGGCGATAGCCAAGCAATCTCAATATTAGCCGCGCCGCGTATATCAGCTATCTTTTCATCAACCATTTGACCGTCAAGTCTTTTGAAATTCATGAAGATCGTGTCTTTGGCATTGCATCCTGCGCCGCAAGACTGGTGAAATACCGTGACGGCTTGGTCTCCGGTTGGGGATATGATTTTTGTAGAATGAGGTGACTGATCTGAGCAGCCGGTCATGAATAAATAGGCTATGATTAGGATTGATTTATTCATTTTAAGTAGCACCCGTGCAATCAGGTCTTGGCCCAACCAAAGCGTTCAGGGTCAACACTTTCGATGTACACCTGGTCCATGTCGCGATCAGTTGCGCTTGACACGGCGCGGCCCTCTATACTGACAACCGCGCCAGCCTCACCGAGGCGCTCGGCATCCGCGATGGTGCTTAGGTGGGGGCGATTGATCAGCCATGACGCAGTCCTGGGGGGGGCGACGATCACCACAGCCGCACCCGTCAGGGCTGCGGAGATGGCGATCGGAGGATGATCAAATCAGTTTTACAGAGAAGGAGTAGATGTATAGGCCACTCCCGCATAGGCTCCTAGCGGAACCTCCCTTTCCATTATCGGCACCTTACTCATGTCACATCTGACTTTGAACCGAATTACTGTTCTCTCATCATCCACGTAACTTTCACTTACCAGAGCATCCATCAGCCGGAACGCTCTTCTGAATTCATCAGCGTGTTCCGCCTTAGCCTTGACGGAAAAGTCAGCAACTTGCGCCACCATAAACTCCTACCTATTCGGACAACCAGGAAAACGATCCACCCCGTTCCAGAGAACTGGAACTACATCGCCCTTATCAAGAAATATATTTGAAGCATTGCTAGAGCGGATTTGGGTCAGACCTGAGTGATAATTAGCATGTTGATTGGGCGACAGATCTGCATCTCCTGTCTTCACCTCGCCCAAATACCAGACCCTGTTGTTGGGCGTGGAACCCGGCGCCAGCGCAATGTAGTCCGCTACCGCGTATCTTGAGGACGTAGAAGGAAATTCGCAATCCTAACGTTCTCCGCAACCGAATATCCAGCAGCCCTCAAGGCTCCTACCTTCTCCGAAACCTTGAGGTTGTGCCAGTCCCTGCGTTCGCAAATCGAAGTGTTTCGATTTCCACTTTGCGGCGACGTCGGTGTCGGTGCCAAACTGGAGGCAACGGCTGATCCTTTCTTCTTGCAGAATATCAGACAGAAGAGGCTTTTGATGATCGGTATCGGATTGAGAAAGAATCCGCCACCTCCGCCTCGCGGTGCGGGTGTCGGAAGACCAGGATAAGTCGCGCACAATGTCCCCGGTGGCGTGCCGGCCGGGCAATCGGACAGCCCACTCGGATCGGTGAAGTTTACCGGATCGTTGCCCGCATAGGAATACCAGTTGAGCCCGTCTCCGTATCCGATCGGATCGGTCTGCATGAAGCGGCCGAGCGTCGGCGAGTAGATGCGCGCCTTGTAATGGTACATGCGCAGGCTCGCCAGCCACGCCTGGCCCGTATACTGGAAGCGCCCGATGTTGGTCCCTGAGGGAATGCCGAATTCGTCGTAGCGGTTGATCCCGATCGCATTGCCCGCGCCATCCGTCACCGCGACGACGCTGCCGCGTTCGTCCGCGACCAGCCAGCGGCGATCGCCGGTACCGGCGCCTTCGTACCAGACGATCGGCTCGTCGTCGCCGGGGCCGAAGACGTAGCGGCGCAGGATCGTCCCGCTCGTGTTCTGCTCCGAGATCAGGTCCGACCCGTCATATTGCAGGGTGATCTGCCCGTCCTCGTTGAGCAGCCGACCGACCGGGTCGTAGGCGAGCGAGGCGCCCGGGCCCGACACCAGCCGGTTCTCCCACGTATAGCCATAGGCCGAGCCGCCCGAGTTCGTCAGGTTGCCGCGCGCGTCATAGGCGAAGCCGACGCCGCCGGCCTGCGTGTACTGGTTCAGGCCGTTGACGCCATAGGCCCGGTCGACGTTGGTCGGAGCCACCCAGGTATACGCGTTGTTCGAGCTGGCGCGGCTGCTGATCTGGCCCGCCGTGTTATAGCCCAGCGTCAGCGTCAGATCGCCGGCCGTGCCCGCCAGATCGTGCGTCAGCCCGGTGAGCTGCGAGCCGGCATTGTAGCCATAACCCGTCGTCGTGCCGTTGCCCCGCGCGATCGACGTGCGCCGCCCGAGATTGTCATAGGCGTAGCTCGCGAGCACGAACCCGCCATTCTCCCGGATCGCGGACACCTCGCCCGTCGTCAGATACTCGTAGGTGACGAAGAACCCGTCCGACCAGGCCAGCCGGGTCCGCCGGCCCGCCGCGTCGTAGCTGTACGACCGGCCCAGCACGTTGCTGGTCTCCGCCGTCTTCCTGCCCAGCGCATCATAGGAAACGTCGATCGTCTTGCCCGCAACGTCGAATGCCCGCGTCATGTTGCCAAACAGATCGTAGGCATATCCCCGGCTCGGACTCGAACCGTCGGTGACGCCGGTCAGACGGTCGAGCGCGTCATAGCTGTACCGCAGGACGTTGTTGTCCCGCAGCCAGCGCTGCGTGATGTTGCCGTTTTCGTCATACACCAGCCGCTCGGTGCTGCCGCCGGGGTAGGTGGTGGTGCCGAGCCGGTCCATGCCGTCATAGGCATAGGCCGTGACGTTGCCGTTCGCGTCCGTGACCGATGCGGTCTTGCCGTTCGGCGTGTAGCTGGTCGCCTCCGTCGCGGTGGTCGACGTCCCATATCCCGCCGTCACCTGCGTGACGCGGCCCGCGGCGTCATAGCCGTAGCGGGTAATGCGGTCGGGACCCGACGGACCTTCGGCCTGCGCCGTACAGGCAGAGGCCGGCAACGTCCCCCAGACGGCGTTGTTGAGGCGAACCGCCGAGCATTCCAGCCGCTGCCCGACGTAGCTTTTCTGGACGACCGAATAGACCGTGCCGCCCGCACTCGTCGTCTCCGACGTCTGGCGGTCGAGCCCGTCGAAGCCGCGCGCCACCTGCTGCCGCGACGAGAAGCCGTTCCAGCCGCTGTCGGAAGCGTCGGTGACGGTTCCCTGCTCGACCAATGTCGCCCGGCCTCGCGCGTCATAGGTCGTGCGCACTGCACGCCTGGCGAGCGGCCCCGCGCCGTCGGGATCGGGCGCAATCTGGCCGATGCGCTGTCGTGCCGCGTCATACCGGAAGTAGCTGGTGTCATCGGCTCCGGGGAGCGGCCCATCCACGCTGACGGCGTTGCCGACGACGTCATAGGTCGTCGACACGGTCGATGCCACCGACCCGTCGCCCGCCTGATCGGTGACGGTCGCGGGCAGGCCGTTCACGTCGTAGGATAGGGTCGTCACGCGCTCGTTTGCGCTGCCCGGGCAGCTCGCCGCGGTCCGGCAGGTCGCGGACCGGTTCACCCGTTGCACGCCGTTGACCATGGTATAGCCGAATGTCGTCGTCGCTCTCAGGCCGGTGGCATCCGGCGGCGCCACGACGGAGAGGACGTTGCCCGTCGTCTGATCGTAGCTGTAGTCGGTCTGGTTCGCGCGTGCATCGCGCGTCCACTGCGGCTTGTCGCAGGTCGCGGCACTGGTGCAGGGGAACAGCGCGCTACTGACCGCATCGGCGATGCCGGATCCGGGCTTGGCGATGACGCGCGTCTCCGTCACGTTGCCGTGCGTGTCGTAGGTATATTGGGTGGCGTTTCCCTCGGGCGCGGTCACGCGGGTCGTGCGACCATAGCTGTCGTATTGAAAGGTCGTCGTCTGCCCCGCCGGATTCGTCGAAGACAGCATCTTCTGCGTCGCGATGTTGAAGGTGTAGGACGACGTGGCGCCGTTCGGGTCGGTGACGCTCGTCGTCCGGACGTTGCCATTGTCGCTGTAGACATAGCTGGTCGTCCCCGACGCATCGGTGACGGACGCAATTCGGCCAATCGAATTGTAGACGATGGTAATGTCCGCCGAACCACTGCCGGGATAGGTGATCGATGTGATGCGACCGGAGGCGTCGATGCCATAGGCCGTCGATCGACCCGCCATGTCGGACACGGACAGCGTCCTCGCCCCGTAATAGGCGGGCTGGGAGTAGGTGGACGTCCCCAGGACACCCGTGCCACGCTGGACGTTCTGGACCGAAACGCCGGTCCGCGCCAGCCAGTCCCCCGCCGTGCCCACCGTGTTGACGGCATCGCTGACGTACAGATAATTGAGCCGATAGCCGCTGCTGCTGTCGACCGCGCTCAGACGGCTCAGCACCACCGGCAGGCCGCCGCTCCACGGCGTACTCGGCAGGATCCAGAAGGAGCCGGACGCATAGGAGAACGTCAGCGTCTCGCCATCGGGGCGCCGGACCTGGGTCGCGCGATAGCCGTCCCGATAATCACGCTGCGTGAACGTGGTGACGCTGCCGTCCTTCGCGGTATAGACGTAGGCTGCGTTCTGGAGGACGAGCGATGCTCCGTCGCCCTGGTCCGAAACGTAGGTCGAGCCCGTCTTCGTGAAGGTTTCCGTTCCGCCTCCGATGCCGACGACGACTTTTCCATTGGCCTCATACAAGGTCAGGTCGAACTGGTCGCGCCATTGGTTCAGGCCCACCCAATGGCGCTTGTGCGTCAGGCCGCTCGACTCATTGCCGACCGAGATGTCCGTGATCGATAGATTGAGCGCGCCGGTAGCGAGATCGACACCGTAATTGTCCGGCGAAGACTGGACCGGGGCCACCGGCGTGGCAGGTATGGATTGCGCAAGCACCGGATGTGCGATGCCCGAACACAAGATCGTAGACAGGCAGAATAAAGTGCGCTGCGATGCTTGAGAGGCGAAGCGCCTCCGCACGACCTTGGACATGATACCCCCGTGCAATTTCGAGCTAGGCTGCCTCACGCTTGAGGCGAAGGACGGACGTGGTGCGGCAGGGTCCGCTACGGGCACATCTGCCAGCGCGGCGGCTTCGGCCCCGCCGGACCCGTTACGAGGATCGTCGCCGTACCGTTTGCGATCTGGCCTCCCGCGGCGTTCTGGACCGTGTAGGGCACGCTGAAAGCGTAGGTCTCCGCCGGCTCGCACATTTGCGGGATGGGGAGGAAGGGAGCCGCGTAGCTTACCGATTGCGCGCCGCTCGCGATGCTGGCGCTGCCGCCGCCTGACGGAACGGCAAAACTGACGATCAGCGCCGGGGCGCTCGAGGACGCCAACGTCGGCAGCGCAATCGTGTAGCGGCCGCTGGACTTGAAGTTCAGCGTCGGATTGAGCGCGACCGGAGCCGATGGCGAGGGGGTCGGCGTGGGCGTGGGCGTCGAACCATCCGCGACTGTGTAGGACGTGCGATTGCCCGCCGGGTCATATCCAATGGTCGTCGACTTGCTGCCGTTGGGCGCCGCGCTCACTGACGATACGATAAGACGTCCAAGGGAATCATAGCGATACGTGTTAATGGCCTGACACCAAGCACCAGCGTTCGTCAGCATAAGGCATGCTGACGCCAGCAAATATCGGCGTTTCATTTGGCCCCCGATCGATCGTGGGACGAATCATCCCATAATCTATGCGTTACGTTTGGACTTGTGTCTCTTTGGGAGGATAGATGCGTCCCGAGTCGAATCTATGATTACAACGACGTACTCTTGGCGTGATACCGTATTTTGTCTCACACCTTTCGAGAAAATCAATTGACTGTAATGTTTGAAATGAAACTAAAAGAATTGCGTACAATTCCTGTTGGGAGCGCCGGAAGTCAGGAGAATTTTCGCAAGGAAAATCAGAGCTATCGATTGTCCTGGGCCGCGCTCCATTCTCGTGAGCCTCGCCACCGGAACGAAGCGGCGGGAGAAGGTAGGCCAGTGGGGGCGACCGATTTGTCTAGCGGATGATCAGGTCGGTCGGCTGCGCTCCTGCGATCTTGCAAGCCGCAGCAGGCCGATGGATGTCGGTATCGCTGGCGGAACCGGCAGACCCAACCTATGCCGGCTGCCGCTTCCACACATACGATGACTGCGGCGCAACCAAGAGTTGCTGCGAAACCTGCGCCACCAGATATCCGCCTTCGGTGATCTGTCCGACCGCATCGCGCTCGAATCCATCATTGGAATGCGGCTTACCAGCTCCTGTGCGCAACAAGCTCAATCGGAGCGTGTCGGCAAATGAGAAGGAACTGGGGACGCTGACGCGTGTGTCCCGATATACCGGCTCGACGGGAAGAGGGGCTCACGCGCGGGGCGTGGTGGCCGTCATGGGACCCGAAACGACGCTCGGATGCGAGACGCGATGGCATATCCGAATCGATAACCTTCGACCCAAGGCGGTCAATATCGAACCATCGCAGCCAAATTATTTTGGGGGACGAGATGATGTCGCTGATCGCACCGTGTCTGCAAAAAGCGCAGATTTCTGCCGATTTTGCCTTGACAATGGTGACCCCTACGGGAATCGAACCCGTGTTTCAGCCGTGAAAGGGCCGCGTCCTAACCGCTAGACGAAGGGGCCGCCGCGATGGCGTTGGGGGCCATTAGGGGAGGGCGCCCGGCCGGTCAAGCCGCTTTCGGATGGGGATTTTGCGCGCCGCTCACTCGACCCAGGCGGCGTCGTCGAGATGAAGCTCGGCGACCGCCCGGCCGCTCCAGTCGTCACGCCGTACGCGCCCGGCCAGCCACAGCCGTCGGTGGGGCGGGGCGGCGAGCAGCGTCTGCCCAAGGGCGGTGTCGGCGGCGCGGAACGCCATGGCCTTGAAACTGCGGCCGTCGTCGCCGGCGACGATGGCGCGCACGTGATTGACGCCCACGCGGTCGACCTTGATCAGGCGCACAGGCCCGGTCGCGATCCGCGGCGCCGGCCATCCCGTGCCATAGGGCCCGCCCGCGTCGAGCGACTCCACCAGCGCGGGCGTGACGCCGCCTGGCGCCACGACGGCGTCGAGCCGCAGCGAGCGTCCCTCCCGCGCAATGGCGACCGCCGCGGCGAGCCGTTCCTCCAAGAAATCGGCGAGGGCCTCGATCTTGTCCCCGGCCACGGTCAATCCCGCCGCCATCGCATGACCGCCCCCCGCCAGCAGCAATCCGTGCTCGCGCGCCGCCAGAATGGCCGCGCCGAGATCGACGCCCGTGATCGACCGGCCCGATCCCTTGCCCATACCATGTTCGTCAAGCGCGATGACGATCGACGGCCGGTCCAGCCTTTCCTTCAACCGCCCGGCAACGATGCCGATGACGCCGGGGTGCCAGCCTTCGCCCGCAACCACGGTCACCATGCGATCGTCGCGCGCGCGCTCCTCTGCGACCACCTGGACATCCGCTTCGATCGTGCGGCGTTCCTCGTTGAGCCGATCCAGTTCGACCGCGATGGCCTGTGCCTCCGCGGCATCGTCGGTGACGAGCAGCCGGACGCCGAGGTCGGCCCGACCGACTCGACCCCCCGCATTGATCCGTGGCCCGAGGGCAAAGCCCAGGTCCTGGCATGTCGGGGCTCGCGTCAGGCGCGATGCCTCGATCAGCGCGGCGATGCCGACGTTGCGGCGCTGAGCCATGACTTTGAGCCCCTGCGCCACGAACGCGCGGTTCAGCCCGCGGAGCTGGGCGACATCCGCCACGGTTCCCAGCGCGACGAGGTCCAGCAGGTCGAGCAGCCGCGGCTCCGCGCGATCCGCGAAGAAGCCGCGGGCGCGCAACGTCCGGATCAGCGCCGCGCCGAGCAGGAAGCAGACGCCCACCGCGGCAAGGTGACCGTGCGCCGCCGCCTCCGCCGCCTCGTCCAGACGGTTCGGATTGACCAGCGCATGGGCGGGCGGCAGCGCCGACAGGCATTTGTGGTGATCGACGACCACGATGTCGGCAGGTGCAGCGCGCGCCGCCTCCAGCGCCTCGAACGCCTGCGCGCCGCAGTCCACCGTCACGATCAGCGACGCGCCCTCGCCGGCAAGTCGCAGCAGCGCGGCGCCCGAGGGGCCATATCCCTCCATCAGGCGATCGGGAATATAGGGGCGGGCCGTCAAACCCAATGCGCGCAGCAGGCGGATCAGCAGCGCGGCGGACGTGGCGCCATCGACGTCATAATCGCCGAACACCGCCACCTGCTCGCGGCGCTCGACCGCATCGGCGAGCCTGTCCGCCGCGCGGTCCATGTCGCGAAAGATCGAGGGATCGGGCATGAAGCCGCGGATCGACGGCAGGCGATGGGCGTCCAGCGCCTCCCGCGGGCAACCGCGGGCGAGCAGCAATTGCGTGACCAGATCGTCCGTGCCGAAGCCTTCGCGCCCATCGGCGGCGAGGCCGCGCCAATGCCACGGCTGGCCGAGGAAGGACGAGGCGACGCCGAGCGCGTGCGGCGGCCCCGCGGCGCCGACGTCGCCGGTGACGGAATCGGAAGGACGAGGCGGCATCAGTAGCGCGTCCAGCGCCCCTCACGAAACCATTTGGTGACGACGTACTTCGTCCCCTCCACCACGGCCATCCCCTCGTGGAGGGTCAGCGTGTTGGGGCTGCCGTCGGGATTCATGTTGTTCCACGCCAGCAGCATGCCGGCGCGGGGCGCGACCTTGAACCCCGCCTGGGGGAACCAGGTTGCACCGCCGTCCTGGACGTCGTTGAGGTAGATCATCGCGGTCCAGGTGCGCTGGCCGCCCGACTTCGCCATCGCCGCCCAATAGCTTTCGGTGTCGTGGAAATAATCGTGATGCGCGCGAAACTGCTGCCCGGGCGCGTAGCGCTGTCCCTGCATCGTCTCGCCCTGCTCGGGCGCGATCCCGAGCAGCGCGGCGATCGCCTCGTCGATCGGACGTATGTCGGGCGACCAGCGATCCATGTCGCAGCTTTCGCTGGTGCGAAAGTCGTCGCCTGCCTTGTCGGACAGAAGGGTCGACGGGCGGCGATTGGCGTCGATGACGCCGATCAGCATCGCGCACTGTGCGGGCGTAAGGAAATCGAGCTGATAATAGGCCTGTACACCGGCCACGCCGGCCGACACGACGGCGGGATTGTCATCAAGGCGGCGGACGACCTGTTCGCCGATCAGCTGGCGAAGCGGGTTGGCGGCGGAGGCGGAAGGCTTGCGCGCGAACATCTCTGCGGGATGCCGCCGCTCGGCGGCAAAGGCAAGGGGCGGCGGGAGCGCGCGGGGCGGCGATTCGATCGGCCGCCGCCCCGACACGCCGGGTCAGAAGAAGATGTCGTAGACCACGTCGACCACCCGGCCGCTGCGCAGATCGACGAGCAGCGCATCGTCGTAGTAACGCACCCAGCGATACGGCCCATAGGCTTCGGGCAGGCGATAGTCCCAGGGATCGTCGATCCAATAGTTCGAACCCCACAGGCCCGAATAGAGGGTCGAGCCGATCGAGAAGCGGCGGTATCCATAGCCCCAGCCGGACGGCGCATAATAATGCGGCAGGCGGTATGCGCCCCGGTTGTTCGCGCGATACCGGCCCCAGTCGTACCGGCGGTCGTCCCGCCAGCCGCGGTTCCACGCGCCGCGATCCCCGCCCCGCGGACCATCCCAGTTCGGCTGCCGGTTCCAGTCGCCGCCGCGCCAGTCGGGGCGCCCGGCGGCGAGCGGCGGGCGGGCGCCGCCGTCGGCGCGGTCCCAGCCGGGCCGGCGATCGCGCCAGGCGGCGCCGTCCTGTGCTCGTTGCGGGCGATCGTCCACTGCCGCCGGCCGGTCGCGCCAGTCCTGACGGCCTTCGAGGCCGGCGCCGCGATCGGGCCGATCGCCGCCGTCCGGCCGGCGCCAGCCGCCGCCATTGGGATCGCGCCATCCGCCGCGATCCCCGCCACCGGGTCGGTCGAACCGGCGCTGGGCATCGTTCGCCGCAGGCTGTCGATCGTCACGACGATCCTGCCACGGACGCTCGGCGCGAAAATCCGGACGCGCGCCTTGGAAGCGGCCGGGATCGCCGGGGGCGGGTTGCGGCGCGGACGCGGGCGGCGCCCCACGGGCGTCACCGGGGGGGCGCGGACGCTCCGGCCTTCCGCCCCGATCACCACCCCATGGGCGACCGCCATCCTGCGCCTGCGCCTGCGCCGCAGCCGGCACCAGCATCGATGCCGCGAGCAGCGCCTTGATAAAGGTCTTCATTGCCTGCCGTCCTCACTCGCCGGCGCACGAGCCGGCCCCGATCATGCATGATATTTGCATGAGCGCGGGTGTGTCGAAGCTGAATTGCTCCGTCAGCGTTGCGAAAGGAAACGAACGGCCCGTCCGGTCACCTGGGCGGCGGCGGCACGAGAGCGGGGACCGCGCGCGCGGCGTCGGCCGGATCGATTCCGGGGCGGGCGCCGGCGGGGATCGTCTCCTCGCCGCGAAGCGCTCGGCCGGCACGCTGCACGGCTTCGATCAGGCGCGGGTAGACGCCGCATCGGCAGATGTTGGGCAACGCCGCCTCGATCGCCTCTTCTCCCGGATCGGGCGTGCGGCGCAGCAGCGCCTGCGCCGCCATGATGATGCCCGGGATGCAGAATCCGCATTGCGGCAGATTGGCGGCGATGAAGGCGAGTTGCAGCGGATGATTGCGCTCGCGCGACAAGCCTTCGATCGTCGTGACATAGCTGCCCTCGATCCGGCCGATCGGCACGGTGCACGCGGCGACCGCGCGTCCGTCGATGTCGACGATACAGGCACCGCATTCTCCCGTGCCGCAGCCATATTTCGCGCCGGTGAGATTGGACGCGTCCCGGAGCGCCCACAGCAGCGGCGTGTCGGGATCGAGCTTGTACTCGACCGGCTGGTTGTTGACCGTGAGGCGCGCCATGACGAATGCCCTAGCCGAAAAGCGGCCGTACGATCCAGCGATGCGCCAACATGCTTGCGTCGCGCGGCGATCTGCGGAAAGCCTCCGCCGTCGCAAGGGCTTCTTGCCAGGTCGGCAGGCGCCCATCCCGGCAGCTTGCCAGCATGGCACGGGCGTGCTTGTAGATCTTGAAACCGATTACATGGGAAGAGAGGGGCCGCGCGCCACATGGCAATCAACGTCACCACCCACCAGCCGGACGGCGCCGCTGCCGGCGATGCCGCCCACGGCTATGACGCACCCGACCTGCGCGTGTTCGTCATCGCGCTGTTCTTCATCTTCGGCGGCATCACCAGTCTCAACGACATCATCATCCCGAAGCTGAAGGAGCTTTTCACGCTCGACCATGCGACGTCGATGCTGGTCCAGTCGGCCTTCTTCCTCGCCTATGCGCTCTTCTCCTTGCCCGCGGCGGCCATCGTGCGGCGCGCGGGTTACATGCGCACCGCGTCGATCGGCCTGGTCACCATGATGGTGGGCTGCCTGCTCTTCATCCCGGCGGCGCAGAGCGCGAAGTTCGAGATGTTCCTGGCGGCGCTGTTCGTGCTGGGCGCGGGCATCACCATCGTCCAGGTCGTCGCCAATCCGCTGATCTCGCTGCTCGGCAAGCCGGAGACGGCGTCGAGCCGCCTGACCTTCGCGCAGGCGTTCAACTCGCTGGGCACCACCATCTTCCCGCGCGTCGGTTCGTCGCTGATCCTGGGCGGCCTCGCCAGCGTCAGCGCCGCCTCGCTGAGCGGCGCCGCGCTCGTTGCCTATCGCCAGGAAGCGTCGCAGGCGATCGTCCATACCTATATCGGCCTTGCCGTCGCGCTCGCGATCATCGCGGCCGTGGTCTGGACCCGGCGCAACCGGCTCAACGAGGAACAGGACCAGACGGGCAGCATCCTCCACGCCTTCAGCCTGCTGAAGCGGCCGCGCTTCGCGATGGGCGCGGCCTGCATCTTCCTGTACGTCGGCGCGGAAGTGTCGATCGGCTCGGTCATCGTCCTGTACCTGATGCAGTCGTCGGTGTTCGGGATCAGCGACCAGGCCGCGGGCAATTACGTCGCTTATTATTGGGGCGGCGCCCTGGTCGGCCGGTTCATCGGATCCTACGTCCTGACGCGCATCGCGCCGGGCAAGGTGCTGGCGGCGGTGGCGACGGGCGCGATCGCGCTGATCCTCGTGTCCGCCAATTCGACCGGTACGCTGGCGGGGTGGACGCTGCTGGCCATCGGCCTGATGAACTCCATCATGTTCCCGACCATCTTCAGCCTCGCCAGCGAGGGGCTGGGCAAGCGCGCGGCGGAAGGATCGGGCGTGATCGCCACCGCGATCGTCGGCGGCGCCATCGTGCCGCCGCTGACCGGGCTGGTCGCGGACGCCAGCGGATCGATGCAATTCTCGCTGATCCTGCCGGCGATCTGCTATGCGATCATCCTCGCCTACGGCCTCTACGCCCGCAAACCGGTGCGCGAGGTCGAGGGCGCCTGACGCCGTTCAGGGCTCGGCGTCGGCCGAGCCCTTTCGCGGCGCGGGCCGGCCGAGCACGAGGCTCGCATCGGAAAAGCGGATCGGCGTGCGCAGGCCGCGGATCGGCTGCTGGTCCAGCACCATGCCGCGCGCCACGACCTGCGGGTCGGTCAGGGCCTGCTCGACCGTATTGATCGGTCCTGCGGGCACCCCGGCGACCTCGAGCCGGGCCAGCAGGTCGTCGCGGCCGAAAGTGCGGGTCCTGTCGGCGATCGCGGCGAACAGCGGCTCCTGGTGGTCCAGCCGGCCGGCGTTGGTCGCCCATTCGGGCTGTGGAGACAGCGCCACCACGTCGCAGAAGCGGCGGAACTGCCCGTCGTTCCCGACCGCGAGAATGAACCAGCCGTCGGCGGTCTCGAACACCGCATAGGGCGACACGTTCATATGCGCGTTGCCGACGCGCGGCGGACTGTCCCCGGTCGCGAAGTAATTGGCGGCCTGGTTGGCGAGCACGCCGACCATCGTGTCGAGCAGCGCCATGTCGATATGCTGGCCGCGCCCGGTGCGGCCGCGCATCGCCAGCGCCGCCTGGATCGCGATGACGCTGTAGAGGCCGGTGGCGATATCCGCCATCGCGACGCCGATCTTCTGCGGCGCGCCGTCTGGCTCGCCGGTCAGGCTCATCATCCCGCTCATGCCCTGGACGATGTAATCATAGCCCGCGCGGGCGGCATAGGGGCCGTCCTGCCCGAAGCCGGTGATCGAGCAATAGACGAGGCGCGGGTTGAGCGCGGACAGGCTGGCATAGTCGAGGCCGTATTTGGCGAGGCCGCCGACCTTGAAATTCTCGATCAGCACGTCGGATTCGGCGGCCAGCGCCCTGATCCGCGCCTGACCCTCCGCCGTCGTGAAATCGACGACGTTGCTCGTCTTGCCGCGGTTGCAGGCGTGGAAATAGGCGGCGTCGCGGCTGCCGTCGGGATTGGTGACGAACGGCGGGCCCCAGGTGCGGGTGTCGTCGCCGGCGGGCGCTTCGATCTTGGTGACCTCAGCCCCGAGATCGGCGAGCACCTGTCCGGCCCAGGGGCCGGCGAGGATGCGGGCGAGCTCGAGGACCCTGAGCCCGGCGAGGGGGGCCGACGCGCAGCCCGCCCCGGAGGGGGAGGGGGCTGGCCCGCCGTCGCTCAAAACGCGGCGATCCCGGTGATGGCGCGGCCGAGGATCAGCGCGTGGACGTCGTGCGCGCCCTCGTAGGTGTTGACCGTCTCCAGGTTCATGACGTGACGCATGACCTGATATTCGCCGGAGATGCCGTTGCCGCCGTGCATGTCGCGCGCGGTGCGGGCGATGTCGAGCGCCTTGCCGACATTGTTGCGCTTGACGATCGAGACCATCTCCGGCGCGAAGCGGCCTTCGTCCATCAGGCGACCGACGCGCAACGAAGCCTGCAGCCCGAGTGCGATCTCGGTCTCCATATCGGCGAGCTTCTTCTGGTACAGCTGGCGCCCGGCGAGCGGCGTGCCGAACTGCTTGCGGTCGAGCCCATATTGCCGCGCGGCGTGGAAGCAGAATTCCGCCGCGCCGAGCGAACCCCAGCTGATCCCGTAGCGCGCCCGGTTGAGACAGCCGAAGGGACCCTTCAGGCCCTCGACGTTGGGCAAAAGGGCGTCCTCGCCGACCGCGACCTCGTCCATCATCACCATGCCGGTGATCGACGCGCGCAGGCTGAGCTTGCCCTCGATCTTGGGCGCGGACAGGCCCTTCATGCCCTTTTCGAGCACGAAGCCGCGGATCGCGCCGCCATGCGCGTCGCTCTTCGCCCAAATGACGAATACGTCGGCGATCGGGCTGTTCGAAATCCAGGTCTTGGCGCCGGAGATCAGATAGCCGCCGTCGACCTTGGTCGCGCGGGTCGTCATGCCGCCCGGATCTGATCCGGCGTCGGGTTCGGTCAGGCCGAAACAGCCGATCCATTCGCCGCTCGCGAGCCGCGGCAGATACTTGCGGCGCTGCTCGTCCGATCCATAGGCGTGGATCGGATACATGACGAGGCTCGACTGGACGCTCATCATCGAGCGGTAGCCCGAGTCGATCCGCTCCACCTCGCGGGCGACGAGGCCATAGGCGACATAGCTGGCGCCGACGCCGCCGAATTCCTCCGGGATCGTCGGGCCGAGCAGGCCGAGTTCGCCCATTTCGCGGAAGATCGCCGGGTCGGTGTGCTCGTGCTGGAAGGCCTCGACGATGCGGGGCGCGAGCCGGTCCTGCGCATAAGCGCGCGCGGTGTCGCGGATCATGCGTTCGTCTTCGCTTAGCTGCTCGTCGAGCAGGAACGGGTCCGCCCAGTCGAACTTGCCCATGCCGGCCATCGTCTCACTCTCCTTTTGGAGGGTCCGGTACGGCGGTTGCGGCGGGGAGGCAACCACCTTCCCCGCCGGCCGGCGGAAGCGGCAGGTCCGTCACAGGCCGAAGCGCAGCGTCGCGCGCAGATCGCGGCCAGCGAGGGGGGCAAAGTCCTTCAGGAAGCTGGAATGCCGCCGGGCGACCACGTCGAAGACGTTGTTGGCCGAGAGCAGCAGACTGGTCCTGCTGTCCGCGCCGAAGGGCTTCAGCGACACCGACGCGTTGACCATCGTATAGGCCGGCGTGCGGGTTTCGAAGGCCGCGATCCGGCCTTGCGCGAAGGCGTGTTCCACCTCGACCCGGCCGCTCAGCCGGTCGCCCTGCGCCTCGATGCCGCCGAGCAGGCGCGCGGGCGGGATGCGCGGCACCGGCCCCTGGTCGACGATCGTCGCGCGGACATAGTCGCCGAGCAGGTCGGCATTGATCGCATAGCCGCCGAGCTGCCCTAGCTTCACCGATCCGTCCGCCTCGAAGCCCCAATAGCGGGCATCGCGCTGTTGATACTGGAAACAGGGCAGATCGACGACGCGGCCGGACGGCGCGGCTGCCGCGGCGCAGACCGCCTGATCGACCTGGTTTTCAGAGATGTAGTTGGTGAACCAGTTGTAATAGGCCGATGCGTCGAGGCTGAAACCCGGACCGTGCGCGTGCAGCGTCGCCTCGAGCCCCCACGACTTTTCGAGGCGGAAGTCCGGATTGCCGAGCTCATACGCCTGCGTCCCGGCGTGGGCGCCGTTCGCGAACAGCTCCTCCGCCGAGGGCGCGCGCTCCGTGCGCGAACCGTTGAGGCCAATGCGGATCGTGTTGGTCACCGCGTAGGACGCGCCAAGCGACCCCGACACCGCGTCGAAATGGCGCTTGCCGGCGAAGAAGCGGAGGTCGCCGGCGGGCGTGCGCGCGGCAAGATCGCTCACCTCGTAGCGCAGGCCTCCCTCCGCGCGGAACGGGCCGCTGGCAAATTGCTGGAGTGTGAAGAAGCCCGTCTGGTTGGTCTCGTTCCTTGGCAGGAAGGCCTCGTCGCCCTTCACGTCGAACTGGCGATTGAAATACTGGACGCCGCTCGCGCCCTGCCAGCCGCCGCGATTGGCCTGGACCAGTTCCAGCCGCCCTTCGAGCCCGTTGTTGAAGAAGGCGGTGCCGACGCTGCCGTCCTCACCCAGCTCGAAATGGCGATAGGTCGCCTGACCGGCGCGGATGCGGATGCGGTCGAGAAAGCCGCCGCCGGTCTGTACCTCGCCGCGCAGGTCGACGCGGTTCTGGACCACGGACAGGCGCGGCGCCTCCTGAGCCTGGCCGACGGCGGTCGCGTAGCGGATCGGCACCCCGTACAGGCTGTCATAGTGGCTGTAGCTGACGCCGAGATTGCCGGTGTCGGTGATGATTGATGCGCCCGCACCCGCGGTCCAGGTCTCGGCGGCGGAATTGGGCAAACGGCCGCGCAAGCGTGCGGCGGCGGCGAAGTCGATCGGCTCCTCTGCGTCCGGCTGCGGCAGGCCGACCTGGCTGAGCGCGGCGGCGCGCGCCTGCGGCGAGAGCAGATAGCCGCGCCCGGTCCGCAGATCGTCGGACTTGAGGTAGGAACCATCGGCGTGCAGGACGAGATGCTCCCCGACCGCGACGTCGCCCGCCGCGCCGGCCGAGCGTTCATCCGCAGCCGAGCCGTAATTGGCGATACCGTTCAGGCGATAGCCGTCGCGCGGCACGCTGCGCGGGATGCGGGTGTCGATCACGTTGACGACGCCGCCGACGGCCGACGATCCGAACAGCAGCGCGGAGGGGCCGCGGAGCACCTCGACCCGTTCGGCGAGCAACGGGTCGATGATCACCGCATGATCGACGCTGGTGTTGCTGACGTCGATCGAGCCGATGCCGTCGGTCAGCACGCGGACGCGATCGCCCTGAAAGCCGCGGAGGATCGGGCGCGACGCGCTGGGGCCGAACGACGTCGCGGATACGCCCGGCTGACGGGCCAGCGTCTCGCCGATCGTCGGGCGCAGTTCGCGCGTCAGCGCCTCGCCCGACAGCACGGTGGTTCCCTGCAGGACGTCGCGCTCGCTCTGATCGACCGGCGCGGTGACGATGATGTCGCGCCGCTGGTCCTGCTGCGCGGCCTGGTCGGCGAGCGGTAGGGCGGGCAGCGCGAGCGCGGCGACGCCGGCGAGCAGGATGGGCGTGATCATCGATACTCCAAGCAACTGAACGACGAGTTAGTCGGCGGTCACCTAGACGTCATGTTACATTATATCAAGTCTTGATGAGCGCGACGATCATGCGTCGTCGATCAGGAGGATCGCGACCCTCGCGGTGTCTTCGGTCCGATGCTCGACGTGCAGATCGGCGACGAAGGCGCCGCGTACCGGCAGTTCCGCCAGCGGCAGCGCCGACAGCCAGCACTGGCGATCACCGCCCCCCAGCGCGAGCGTCAGGCGCAGGCGGTGCCCCGCGAAGGTCGCGCTTGCCCACGGCTGCTCCTCGTGGCCGATAACCTCGATAGCGACTTGATATGTCTCGGCATTTTGGTGCAACGCGCGCAGCAACCGTGCGATTGCTCCAAGATGGAAGTTCACAAAAGTCACGGTCGTTGCTCCCCCATGAAGGCGCGGACGCGCGCGGTCAGCGCGGCGCGCGGCAGCCGGCCTTCGCGAAGGTCGCGGACCAGCCGCGGGTCGTTGACCGCCAGTCGGCCGAACACGCTGGGCTTCATCCCGTGACGTCGCAGATAGGCATTGATGTCGGCGAGCAATGTCATCGTCTCCCTCCCGAGTCCGAATCTCGTGTTCTTGAAATGTTCTCTCAAATCCAACTTGTCTAGGAAATTTTCCTACGGTACCGTCCTGACGTGGAGCGACACGATCCAAGGGCGCGCTTGCGTGCGCTGACGGAGGCGCGCGGCGTCAGCCTGGCGGCGCTGTCGGCGATGCTCGGCCGCAACGCCGCGTACCTCCATCAGTTCGTGACCCGGGGTTCGCCGCGTTCACTGGCGGCGGACGACCGTCGCAGGCTGGCGGATTTCTTCGGCATCGACGAGGCGGAGCTCGGCGCCGAGCCGCCGCGGAATGCTTTCCCGCTGCCGCGGCTGGACGTCGCCGCGTCCGCCGGTCCCGGGTCGCTGGTCGATAACGAGACGCTGCTCGGCACGGCGGCGATCGACCCGGCGCTCGCGCGACATCTCGGCCTGCGCGCCGGCAAGGCGGCGATCGTGCGCGTCCGCGGTGACTCGATGGAGCCGGGGCTCGTCGACGGCGACCTGATCGTCGTCGATCAGGCCAAGACGCGGCCGGACGCGCAGGGCGGCGTCTTCGTCGTCCGCATCGACGGCGCGGTGATGGTCAAGCGGGTGCGGGCAGGGCGGGGTGCGCTGGTCGCGACCAGCGACAATGTCGCCGCGCCACCGCCTCCACCGGGGCCGGTCGAGGTGATCGGTCGCGTCGTCTGGCTGATGCGGGCGCCGCGATAGGCGCCGCGCGAGCGGGGGTCAGCGACGCCGGTCGCGCAGCCAGATCGCGATCGCGCCGCCGCCGCCGATCGCGAGCCCGGCGAGGAATCCGATCGTCACCTGCCCCTCGACCAATCCGATCACGGCGCCCAGGATCGAACAGACGGCGATGAGGACGCCGCCGGCGGCGGAGGGAGGAGTGTCGGCCATGATGCGGCGTCCTGCCACGTCCCGCCGCGGGACGCCAGTACGGCCGATCCGTCCCGTCGCGGGAAGACGGGGACGCCGGGCGCCGGCCCCGTTTACCATCGCACGCCGCCGCGAGCCGTCGCGGCCCGCGAACTGGCACATTGCTTGTAATGGTCGAACCCATGTCCGTGCTGCATCCTTTCGCCGATTCCCCCATCCATGTCGTCGACGCCGACCAGGTCACCGAGGCGGCCAGTCTGCTCGCCGATTTCGGGGAACATGCCGCGCTGGAGGCTGCGATCCGCGCAGGCCGGATGCGCGACATCGGCAATCACGTGCATTTCTGCCGCTGGCGGCAGACCGAGCGGCTGATCGAACTTCTCGCGCGCGAGGAAGCGACCGGCACCGTGCACTGATCGGGTCCGTCGGCGCACCGGCGATGCTGCCGGGATGATCGGCAGGGGCCGTCCCGCCGATCGCCGCGCCGGACCCTCCCAGAGCCGCACCGGTCCCGTCCCGCGCCGGACCGAAGCCCGGGCAACCGACGTCGGGGCTGTCGCGCCGCGTCGCGGGGCGCTACAGACCATGGCATGACGGCGCGCTTTGGGTGGTTCGGGCTGAGCGCGACTGCCGCGGTTCTCCTTTCCGGGCAGGCATGTGCGCAGACGGCGCCGCCCGTCGCCGTGCCGCCGACGGACGATCCGGTGCCGCTCGATCCCAATGCACCGCTCGCGCCGATGCCCGACATCGGCGTCGCCTGGCCCGATCTCGGTACCGGGGCGGGCGCACCGGCGGCCGGCGCAGCGGCGACGACGACGCGAACCGACGATGCGGGGGCGGAGCGGCGCTATGGCTGGCGGATCGACGGCATCGACGCGGTCGAAACGCCGCTGCTGCGCCGCCGCTTCGCGCAATTGTCGACGCTCGACGCCAATGACGGGACCGCCGCCAATGCCGCGCAGCTCGACCGGCGCGCGCGCGAGGATGCCGAACTGTTGACCACCCTGCTGCGCGGCGAGGGCTATTATGATGCGCGCGTCGCGACCCGGATCGAGCCGGGCGACAAGCCTGTCGTCGTGCTGTCGGCGGAGCCGGGGCAGCTCTATCGGTTCAGCGGCGTCACCGTCGCCGGGCTGGTGGGCGCGGGCGCGCAGGCGGCGCCGCTCCGCCAGGCGTTCGGGGTCAAGCCGGACGACCCGGTCAATGCCGATACGGTCGTGGCGGGGCAGGCCAGGCTGAAGACGGATCTGTCGCGGCAGGGATTTCCCTTCGCCGAGGTCGGTGCGCCGGAACTGGTCGTCGACCATGCGACGCGGACGGCGACGCTCGATCTTCCCGTCACGACGGGGACCGAGCGGCGGTTCGGCCGGATCGTCGCGCTGCCCGGCAACCGGGTTTTCGGAATGGACCATGTGGCGGAGATCGCGCGCTTCTCTCCCGGCCAGCGCTACGACGCGGCGTCGCTGGACGATCTGCGCCGCGCGCTGATCCAGACCGGCCTTGTCTCGTCGGTAGAGGTGAAGCCGATCGACAGCGCCGCCGATCCCACGACAGTCGACGTCGGCGTCAAGCTGGAGCCGGCGCCGCCTCACACGATCGCGGGCGAGCTGGGCTATGGCACGGGCGAAGGCGCGCGGGCGGAGCTGAGCTGGACGCACCGCAACCTCTTCCCGCCCGAAGGCGGACTGACTCTGCGCAGCGTGCTCGGCACCCAGGAGCAGCTCGGCAGCATCGTCTTTCGCCGCAATAATTTCGAGGGTCGCGACCGCGTCCTCACCGCCGAATTCGCCGCCGCGCATACCGTGCGCAACGCCTATGACGCCAAGACCTTCTCGCTGTCGGGCAATCTGGAACGGCAGACCAACATCTTCTTCCAGAAGGCCTGGACCTGGTCTTTCGGCGCGGAACTGCTCGCCTCCGACGAACGCGACGTCATCGCCGCGACCGGGCAGCCGCGGCGGCGCACCTTCTTCATCGGCGCGCTGCCGACCAGCCTCAACTACGACGGTTCGGACGACCTGCTCAACCCGACGCGCGGTTTCCGTCTGGGCGGCCGCGTCAGCCCCGAGCTGTCGCTGCAGGGCGCGGTATTCGGCTATACCCGCGTCCAGCTGGACGGCAGCGCCTATCATCCGCTGACCGACGGCGTCGTGCTGGCGGGCCGGATACGGCTGGGATCGATCCTGGGCGCGCCGCGCGACCAGATCGCGCCGTCGCGGCGCTTCTACGCGGGGGGCGGCGCGTCGGTGCGCGGCTACGGCTATCAGGCGATCGGACCGCGCGACGTCAACAACGACCCGATCGGCGGCCGGAGCCTCGCCGAATTCTCGATCGAAACCCGCGTCAGGGTGAAGGGGAATTTCGGCATCGTGCCGTTTCTCGACGGCGGCAACATCTACACCAGCGCGCTGCCGGGGCTGAGCCGCTTCCAATATGGAGCCGGGATCGGCGCGCGTTACTATTCGAACTTCGGCCCGATCCGCCTCGACCTCGGCACGCCGCTCAATCCGCAGAAGGGCGACAGCCGCGTCGCGGTCTACGTCTCGCTGGGGCAGGCGTTTTGAGGCGCGCCTGGCGCTGGATCGCGGGGCTGCTGGCCGCGCTGCTGCTCGTCGTCGGCGTGGCCTTGGTCGTCGTCGACAGCGATGTCGGCCATCGCTGGGTCGCGACGCGGATCGGCACGATCCGCACGGCCAACGGCCTCCGCTTCGCGATCGGGCGGATCGACGGCTCGCTCTACGGGCGCAGCCGGTTGCGCGACGTGCGCGTCTACGATCTCGACGGGCTGCTGGTACAGGCGCCGGAGGCGACGCTCGACTGGCGTCCCTTGGCATGGTTGCGCAACCGACTCGACATTCGGGCGCTGATCGTACCGCAGGCGACGATGTTCCATGCACCGCGCACGCGACCCGGCGCCAAGGGCGGTCCGGTCCTGCCCGGCTTCGATATCCGCATCGGCCGCCTCGCTGTCGCGCGGCTGATGCTGGCGAAGCCGGTCCTCGGCAGCGCCCGTACCGGTCGGATCGAGGGGGATGCCGATGTCCGCGACGGTCGCGTGCGCGTCGCCCTCGATGCAGCCGTCGCGGGGACCGACCGCTTGCATGTGCGCATCGACGCGGAACCCGATCGCGACCGCTTCGACCTTGACGTGAAGGCGGCGGGCGCGCGCGGGGGCGTGCTCGCGCGCAGCCTCGCCCGCGGGCGTGCCGTCGCGGTCGCGATCGACGGAGACGGCAGCTGGACGCGCTGGCGCGGCCGGGCGGTCGCGCGTACGGCGGCGGCGCAGATCGCGGACCTGAAGCTCGCCGCCGATGCGGGGCGCTACCGCCTTGGCGGGCGCATCGCGCCCTCGTCGCTGCTCACCGGCAAGGCCCAGAGGCTGACCGCGCCGTCGGTCCGTGTCACGGGCGATGCGACCCTGGTGGCGCGACGTCTCGACGGGCGGCTGAGCCTCGCCAGCGCGGCGCTGACCGCGAATGCGACCGGCGGCATCGATCTGGCAGCGTCGGCGTGGCGGGGCGTCCGCATCCGGGCGCGCCTGCTGCGGCCGTCGGCGCTGTTTCCCAACATGAGCGGGCGCGACATCGTCGCCCGCGCGATCCTCGACGGCGGCTTCGCGGCGCCGCGGCTGGACTTCCGCGTCGCCGGTGCGCGGGTCGCGTTCGACCGGACGGGGTTCGAATCCGTCTATCTGGCCGGCGGCGGGCGGCTCGGTGCCAGCCCCGCGCGCCTCGTCGCGCGCTTCGCCGCCCGCCAGGTGACCGGCATCGGTGCCGTCGCTGGGGGGATCCTGCGCAACCTGTCGGTCGACGGACCCCTGCTGGTCACGTCGCGGCTGTTGCGCGGCGACGCGCTGAGGCTGCGGTCCGACCGGCTGCAGGGGCGGATCATGCTGGCGCTCGACCTGACCAACGGCCGCTACGAGGTCGGGCTGGTCGGCGCGCTGGGCCGCTATCTGATCCCCGGACTCGGCGTGGTGGACGTGCGGTCGTCGCTCCGCGTCGTCCCCGGGCCGGGCGGACACGGCACCCGGGTCGTCGGGCGGGGCAGCGCGGACGTGCTGCGGCTCGACAACGCCTTCTTCCGCACGCTTGCGGGGGGGCTGCCGCATCTGACCAGCGCGATCGAGCGGACCCCCGACGGCATCCTGCATTTCACCGACCTGCGACTGTCGTCGCCGCTGCTGCAACTGCGTGGCACGGGGTACCGCCGTCGCGACGGCAGCTTCCATGTCGAGGCAAGCGGCCGTCACCAACGCTACGGCCCCGTCCAGCTCAAGCTGGACGGCAGGATCGAACGGCCTGCGATCGACCTGCTGCTCCAGTCGCCGGCACCGGCGCTCGGCCTGGCGAACGTCCGGGCCCATCTCGATCCCACGCCCGACGGCTTCACCTTCGGCGCCAACGGCGGATCACGGCTCGGGGCCTTCGCGACGCATGGTGCGATCCTGCTCCCCAAGGGCGGACAGGCCGCGATCGACATCGGTGACCTGACGATCGGCGCGACCGTGGCGCGGGGACGGCTGACCATCGTGCCCGGCGGCTTCGACGGTCGCCTCGCGGTCGCCGGCGGCGGGTTGGATGGGGGGCTGCGCTTCCGTCCCGTCGGTGACAATCAGGGCATCGCCGCGACGCTGGACGCACGCGACGCGCGGTTCGCGGGTGCGACGCTCCGCCGCGGGCACCTGGAGGCGAACCTCGTCCTCGATCCCGCCGGCACGACGATCGACGCGACGGCGACCGGGCAGGGCCTGCGGCAGGGGCGGCTCGTCCTCGCCCGCTTTGCCGGCAATGCGCAGCTGCGCGACGGCACGGGCACGATCAAGGGAACGCTCGCGGGGTCGCGGGGTCGTGGCTTCGACATCCATCTGTCCGCCGACGTCGCGCCCGACCGCTATGCGATCGCCGCGGAAGGCAGCGTGGACCGGCGCCCCTTGCGGCTGCTGTCGCCGGCGGTGCTGACGCGCGACGACGACGCATGGTCGCTCGCCCCGACCCGGCTGAGCTTCGCGGGGGGCACGGCCAGCATCGGCGGACGCTTCGCCTCGCAGGCGCTCACGCTGGATGCGACGCTTTCGGCGATGCCGCTTGCGATCCTCGACATCGGCTATCCGGGGCTGGGGCTCAGCGGACAGGCGTCGGGATCGCTGCGCTACGCGGACAGCGCGGACGGGCCGCCCACGGGCCGCGCCGACCTGACGATCCGCGGCCTCAGCCGCGCCGGCCTGATATTGTCGTCTCGACCGATCGATGTCGGGCTCGCCGCCGCCCTGTCGGCCGACCGGCTGGGCGTGCGCGCGGTGATGGCGGCCGACGGTCGGACGATCGGGCGGGCACAGGCGCTGGTGAAGCCGCTGGGCAGCGGCGATCTGCTGACGCGCGTGACGCATGCGCCGCTGTTCGCGCAACTTCGCTACCAGGGGCCGGCCGACACGTTGTGGCGGCTGACGGGCGTCGAACTGTTCGACCTGTCGGGACCCGTCGCGATCGGCGCCGATGTCGGCGGCAGCCTGGTTGCGCCGTCGATCCGCGGCGCGATGCAGGCCAATGGCGCGCGCATCGAAAGCGCGACGACGGGCACGGTGCTGACCGGCGTGCAGGCGGCGGGTCGCTTCGCGGGGTCACGGCTGCGCATCGACCGCTTCGCCGCGGATGCCGGCAAGGGCGGGCGCGTCACCGGCACCGGCAGTTTCGACTTCGGTACCGGCCAGGGCGTCGGCCTCGATCTCGCTTTGCAGGCGGATCATGCGGTGATGATCGCGCGCGACGATATCGGCGCGACCGTCACGGGCCCGCTGACCTTCACGTCGGACGGCAGGGGCGGGCGGATCGCCGGCGAGGTCGTGCTGAACCGCAGCCGATACCGGCTGGGGCAGGCCAGCGCAGCGGCGGCCCTGCCGCAGCTCAACATCCGCGAGATCAACCTGCCGGGCGGCGGCGGGGACGAGGACGAGGCGCCGTCGACACCGTGGACGCTCGCGATCAAGGCGCATGCCCCTGGCAGCATGCTCGTCAGCGGCCTGGGTCTGTCGAGCGAATGGGGAGCGGACCTGACGATCGGCGGCCAGCCGAACAATCCGGCGATCACGGGGCAGGCGACGCTGATCCGCGGAGACTATGAATTTGCGGGGCGCGAATTCACCCTGCAGCGCGGCATCATCCGCTTCGGCGGCGAGGTGCCGGCGAACCCCGCCCTCGATATCGCAGCGGATGCGAACACGACCGGCCTCAATGCCTCGATCCGGGTAACGGGAACCGCGCTGAAGCCCGAGATCGGCTTCACCAGCACCCCCGCGCTGCCGCAGGACGAGCTACTGTCGCGTCTGCTGTTCAGCACCTCGATCACCAACCTGTCGGCGCCCGAGGCGTTGCAGCTCGCCGCCGCGGTGGCGGCGTTGCAGAACGGCGGCAACGGGCTCAACCCGATCAATGCGGTGCGCCGCGCGGCGGGTCTAGACCGGCTGCGCATCCTGCCCGCCGATCGCCAGACGGGGCAGGGTACGTCGATCGCGGCGGGCAAATATGTGACGCGGCGATTCTATGCCGAGATCGTCACCGACGGGCAGGGCTATTCCGCGACCCAGGTGGAATTCCAGGTGACGCGCTGGCTGTCGCTGCTGTCGAGCATCTCGACGCTGGGCCGGCAGAGCGTGAACGTGCGCGTGTCGAAGGATTACTGAACGATACCGGCGACGAGGATGCGCAGCGCCGCCTCGTCGCCGGCCGCGTCGCGCGGCTGTCGCCCGTCGAGCGCCAGCGTGGCGAGGCCATGCACCAGCCCCCAGCACGCGAGCGTCGCCGCTTCGGCCGCCGCGGCATCGTTCACCATGCCGGCGACCCGCTGCGAGAGCACGGTGAAGCCGCTGGCCTTGCAGGCCGCGTCGATCGTCGCCTCGGCGGGGCCGGCGAACATCAGCCGGAACAGCGCCGGGCGGGCACACGCGAAGGCGATATAGGCCAGTCCCTGTGCGATCAGCGCCTCGCGCGGTGACCCGGCTGCATCCGCCTCCAGCAGCCGCTCGCGCAGCAAGGCAAAGCCGCGTTCGGCCGCCGCGCCGAGCAGCGCCGCCTTGTCGGCGAAATGCCGGTAGGGTGCCATGGCGGAAACGCCCGCGGCGCGCGCCACCGCCCGCAGGCTGAGATCGCCTGTTCCCGTCTCGAGCAGGACGAGCGCCGCGTCGACAAGGGTGGTGCGCAGGCCATTGTCCGCCGGATCCATGTTTACACCGTAAACGTCAGATGGTAGTTTACGTTGTAAACATGATGGAGACTCGAAATGCAAGCGCAGCGAACGACCGTCGACCTGACCGCCTATCCCGATCTGATGGTGGTCATGCTGGGATTCCGGCTGCGCGGCCTGCGCGCCATCCCTGCGATGATGGCGATCGGCAAGGGGCTGGGCGAGATCGCGCGGCGGCACCCCGATGGACTGTTGCATCACGAAGGCTTCCTGTTCGGGTGGAATCATGTCGGCATACGCCAATATTGGCGCGATCCGGCCGCACTCGCCGCCTTCACGCGAAGCGAACCGCACGGCGGATGGTGGCGCAGCTTCCTGCGCAATCCGAGACAGGCGGGATTCTGGCATGAAGCGTACAGCATGCGCGGCGGGATGGAGGCGATCTACGTCAACATGCCCGAAGGCACCGACATCGGCATGACGGGTTTCGCACCCGCGCGCGACGCCGGCGGCGCCTTCATGACCGCCGCCGGACGGATGGCGGCGGCGCGGGGCTGAAGGATCAGGCGGGTTCGCCGATGATCGTCTTCACCTCCATGAAGTCGGCGATGCCGAATTTGCCGCCCTCGCGGCCGTTGCCCGACTGCTTGTAGCCGCCGAAGGGGGCGCCGGGCGCGGGGGACCAGCTGTTGATCGTGACCAGCCCGGCGCGCAGCCGCGGCGCGACCTGCGCCGCCGCGGCGGGATCGCCGGAGATGGCGGCGGACAGGCCGTAGTCGGTGTCGTTTGCGAGCCGCACGCCCTCGTCCAGGTCGCGGTAGCGCGTGATCGTCGCGACCGGGCCGAACGTCTCCTCGCGGGCGATGCGCATGTCGGGCGTCACGTCCGCGAACAGCGTCGGGCGGATGTAATAGCCCGCGTTGCGCCCGTCGGGACGGCCAGGGCCGCCGGCAACCAAGGTCGCGCCTTCGTCGATCGCGGACTGGATCAGCCCCTGGATCTTGTCGAATTGCGCCCTGTTGACGACCGGGCCGATATGCGCGCCCGCCTCCGCGGGATCGCCGACCGCGACGCCGTCGAAGATGGCCTTGGCAATCCCCGTCGCCTCCGCCACCTGGCTGTCGTGGACGAGCAGGCGGGTCGGCGCGATGCAGCTCTGCCCGGAGTTGGCCAGCACGCCCTGCAGCGTCGGCGGCAGCGTGGCGGCGAGGTCTGCCCCCTCCAGCACGAGGTTCGGCGCCTTGCCGCCCAATTCCTGGTGCACGCGCTTGACCGTCGCCGCGGCAGCCTGCGCCACGGCGATACCGGCCCGCGTGGAGCCGGTGAAGCTGACCATGTCGACGTCGCGGTGCCGCGACAGCGCCGCGCCGACCCCCGGTCCATCGCCGTTGACGAGGTTGAACACGCCCGCCGGCACCCCCGCCTCGTGCAGGATGTCGGCAAGGATCATCGCGCAGCGGGGCGCTTCCTCCGACGGTTTCAGCACCATCGTGTCGCCCGCCGCGAGCGCCGGCGCGACCTTCGCGCAGATCTGGTTGAGGGGCCAGTTCCATGGCGTGATCATCGCGACGACGCCCAGCGGTTCATGCACCACGCGCGCCTTGCCGATCCGCTCCTCGAACGGAAAGGCACGCAGCGCCTTGGCGGTGGCCAGAAAATGGCCGAGGCCGGCGGGAACCTGGCCGCCCGCGGCAAAGGCGATGGGCGCGCCCATCTCCTCGCTGATCGCCTTGGCGAGATCCGCCGTGCGCGCCTTCATGCCCTCCGCGATCCGGTCGAGCAGCGCGGCGCGTGTCTCGACGTCCGTTCGCGCATAGTCTTCGAAGGCGCGGCGCGCGGCGGCCACGGCGCGGTCGACATCCGCGTCGCTGCCCAGAGTGATCTCCGTGACGGGCTGTTCGGTGGCGGGGTCGATCACCGCATGCGGACGGCCGCCGTCGCTATCGACCCAGGCGCCGTCGATGAAATGCTGAAGATGCCGGTGCATGTCTCACTCCCGATCGGTTATCCCGGTCAGACTGATCGTCGGCGAGACGGGTTGCAACCGGAAACGGGCGCGGACGTTCGCGGCTCGCGATCACCGGAAGAAAGGCAGGGATATGGAACGCGTCGCACGCATCGACCGCACCGGCGGACCCGAGGTGATCCAGTGGATCGATGTCGACCTGCCACCGCCCGCGGCGGGCGAGGTACGCATGCGGCATCGCGCCGTCGGCCTGAACTATATCGACACCTATCACCGCAGCGGCGTCTATCCGGTGGAATTGCCGGCCGGACTGGGCAGCGAAGCCGCCGGCATCGTCGAGGCGGTGGGCGAGGGCGTGCAGGGGTTCGCGGTGGGCGATCGCGTCGCCACCTTCGGTCCGGCGCGCGGCGCCTATGCGACCGCGCGCAACCTGCCGGCGGCGCAGCTCATCCACCTTCCCGACGAGGTCGACGCCCGTACCGCCGCCGCCCTGATGCTGAAGGGCTGCACGGTCGAATGCCTGGTCGAACGGTGCGCGCGCGTCCAACCCGACCAGACCGTGCTGGTCTGGGCGGCGGCCGGCGGAGTCGGTCAGCTGCTCACCGGATGGCTCAAGGCGATCGGTGCCAAGGTGATCGGTGTCGCCGGCTCGTCGGACAAGATGGCGCATGCCCGCGCCGCGGGCGCGGACCATGTCCTCGACCATCGGCACGAGGACATCGCCGCGCGTGTCCGCGAACTGACGGAGGGGAAGGGCGTCGCGGTCGTGTTCGACGGCGTTGGCCAGGCGAGCTGGGACGCGTCGCTCGCGGCGGCGGCACGGCGCGGGCTGATCGTCAGCTACGGCAATGCCGGCGGCGCCGTGACCGGCGTCCAGCTGGCGACGCTGGCCGCCAAGGGATCGCTGTTCGTCACGCGACCGACGCTGTTCGATTATTATGTCACCCCCGAGGAGCGGCAACACGGCGTCGGCCGCGTCTTCGCGATGCTGCGCCAGGGTGCGATCCGCCCGCAGATCGGCCAGACCTTCCCCCTGGAACGCGCCGCCGACGCGCACCGCGCGCTGGAGGCCGGCGAAACGCGCGGCAGCACAGTCCTGCTGCCCTAGGCGGTCGGCTGCCCCCATCCGGCCCTCACTGGCCGCGCAGGGGCGGGGGTAAGCGGGCGCGAGGGGCGTGGGCGGGGCGGGCGTCCGGGCCGTCGCGGTCGTTATTGTTGCGCCGCCGTCTTGATCCGATCCGGGCGAAGCGGGCATGGAGGGCGCCGGAGTTCCTGATCGATGTCGCAAGCCCCCATATTCTATGACGCAAGCGGCCGGCGCAAACGTCGCTTCACGTTCGCGATCATCGCGTTCGTGCTGCTGGTCGTGCTGGCCGTGGCGGTCTTCGTGACGTCGATCGGGGCGGTGCCGGCCGCGCCGCTGCTGCCGGTGCAGGCGGAACGGGCGACGTTGCGCAAGCTGCCGCCGCCGCACGGCTTCCTCGGTCGGACCGAACGGAGCGTCGACTATTGGGCGCGTCGCCTGTTCGGGCAGGCGGGCGGCAAGGCGGCGGGCAGCGGAAACCCGTCGCTGGCGATCGGCTTCTATACCCCCTGGGATCAGTCGAGCACCGCGAGCCTTTCGCGCCACATCGACCAGCTCGACTGGGTCATCCCCGGCTGGATCTCGATCACCGGCCGCGACCACCACATCACGGTGTTCCGCGACACGGCCGGGCGCGAGGTGATCAATCGCGCTGCCCGCAGGCCGATCGTGACGCCGATGGTGCAGAACGTGCTGAACGGCGAATGGGACGGACCCGGGATCGCGGCGATGCTCGCCGATCCGAAGGCGCGGGGCGCCTTCCTCGACAAGCTCGTGCCCTGGCTCGCCCAGAACAACACCACAGGCGTCTTCTTCGATTTCGAGGAACTTCCGGCGTCGGCGCACGCCAATTATCGCGCCTTCCTGGCGGAAACGCAGCGCCGGTTCGCCCCGCGCGGGTGGACGGTGTCGATCGCCGCGCAGCTCGGCAATCCCGAATGGGATCTGCCCGCTTATGCCAAGGTGACCGACAAGATCTTCCTGATGGCCTATGACGAGCACGAGGTGAGCGGGCCGCCGGGACCGATCGCATCGCAGCAATGGTTCGCCCGCACGGTGGCCGATTCGGCGCGCGGCATTCCCAAGTCCAAGCTGGTCGTCGCCTTCGCCTCCTATGCCTATGACTGGCATGATGGCAGCGGCGACGCCCTCGACGTCGAGGAGGCCTGGCAGAATGCCTCCGACAGCGGCACGCGGCCCGCCTATGACCGGGCGAGCGGCAATACGAGCTTCGCCTATATGGAAGGCAACAGCCGGCACATCGTCTGGCTCGCCGACGCCGCCTCCGCCTATGACCAGTTGCTGCTGCTGCAGCGGGCCGGGGTGCGCAGCGTCGCGCTGTGGCGCCTCGGTTCCGAGGACCCGGGGGTCTGGTCGATCTTTGGGCGGACGCATCGCCAGCTGCCGATGCCGTCGGCGATCAACGCGGTACCGGCGGGCACCAACGTCGACATCGAAGGCAATGGCGAGATCCTGAAGATCGCCGCCGAGCCCGTTGCCGGCGCACGGCGCGCGATCGCCGGGCCAGACGGCCGCATCGCAGACGTGATCTTCGACCGGATGCCGTCACCCTATGTCGTGGAACGGACCGGCTATCGGCCCGGGCTGCTCGCGCTGACCTTCGACGACGGTCCGGACCCGAAATGGACGCCGCAGATCCTCGACGTGCTGAAGCGGGAACATGCGCCCGGCACCTTCTTCATGGTGGGCGAGAACGCGCTGACGCAGCGATCCCTGCTGCTGCGCATGATCTCCGAGGGGCATGAGATCGGCAGCCACACCTATACCCATCCCAATCTGGCGACGGTCGGCCCGGCCCAGGTGCGCTTCGAGCTGAACGCCAACCAGCGGCTGTTCCAGGCGTTCACCGGCCGGTCGCTGCGGCTCTTCCGCGCACCGTATTTCGGCGACGCGGAGCCGAGCACCGCGGACGAGATCGCGCCCGCGCTGATGGCGCAGCGCCGCGGCTATATCTCCGTCGGCCTCCACGTCGACCCGGACGACTGGAAGCGGCCGGGCACGCAGGAGATCATCGACCGCACGATCGACAAGATCGTCAACGGACCCAAGGTCTGCGACGACGAGTCCGACGCGAACTGCAGTCGCAACATCATCCTGCTGCACGACGCGGGCGGCAACCGGCAGGAGACCGTGGAGGCGTTGCCCGTCATCATCGAGCGTCTGCGCGCGCTCGGCTACCATTTCGTGCCGGTCTCCACGCTCGCTGGCCTGTCGCGCAACCAGTCGATGCCGCCGATCTCGGCGAGCGATCAGCTCGCGGCCCGCGCCGACCTCGCGCTGTTCTCGACGCTGGGCGGGCTGGTCATCGCGCTGCGCTGGCTGTTCGGCATCGCCATCACCGTCGGGATCCTGCGCGCGGTGACCTTGTCCGCACTGGCCCTGATCCAGGCGCGGCGCGAGGGACGCGAGGTCTTCCCGCCGATCGACCCGGCGCGCTTCGTCACGGTGATGATCCCCGCCTATAACGAGGAACGCGTGATCGAGCGCGCGGTGCGCGGCGTGCTGGCCTCCACGGACGTCGAGATCGAGGTGATCGTCATCGACGACGGGTCGAAGGATGCGACCAGCGCGATCGTCGCCCAGGCGTTCGGCGACGATCCCCGCGTCAGGCTGCTGACGCTCGAGAACGGCGGCAAGGCGCGGGCGCTCAACCGCGGCCTGGAGCTGGCCCGTGGCGAGATCGTCATCGCGCTCGACGCCGATACTCAGTTCGAGCCTGCGACGATCGCGCGGCTCGCCCGCTGGTTCGGCGATCCGGCGCTCGGCGCCGTCGCGGGCAATGCGAAGGTCGGCAACCGCGTCAACGTCGTCACCAAGTGGCAGGCGCTCGAATATATCACCGCGCAGAACCTGGAACGGCGCGCGCTCGCGCGGCTCGATGCGATCACGGTGGTGCCCGGTGCGGTCGGCGCCTGGCGCCTCGCGGCGATCCGCAGCGTCGGCGGCTATCCCGACGACACGCTCGCGGAGGATCAGGACCTGACGATCGCGATCCAGCGTGCGGGGTGGAAGGTTCGGTACGATCAATATGCCGTCGCCTGGACCGAAGCGCCCGAGAGCTTCCGCGCTCTCGCCAAGCAGCGCTTCCGCTGGGCCTATGGCACGCTGCAATGCCTGTGGAAGCATCGCAGCGCGATCGGCGGCTCGCGCCCGCGCGGGCTCGGCTGGATCGGTCTGCCGCAGGCGATCGTGTTCCAGGTGCTGCTCGCGGCGATCTCCCCGATCATCGATCTGGCGCTCCTGGTCAGCTTCGTCTTCACCTGGTTCGACGTGCAGGCGCACGGCTGGGCGCAGACCAGCCACGACATCTACACGATGCTGACCTTCTGGGCGGTGTTCACGACGATCGACCTGCTCGCCGCCACGATCGCCTTCGCGCTGGAACGGCGCGAGCGGTGGCGGCTGCTGTGGCTGTTGATCCCGCAGCGCGTCGGCTATCGCCAGGTGATGTACTATGTCGTGCTGAAGGCGATCGCCCAGGCATTGCGCGGGCCGATGGTCGGCTGGGGCAAGCTCCAGCGCACCGGGCGGGTGCAGGCGGCTCGCTAACCTGCGATCCGGCAAAGCTGGATCGCAGGCGGATAAAGCGCTGCTTCGCCGCGCATCAAACGGAAACGTGTTGCCCGCTTTGGCGCAATGACGCTACGGGCGCGCTTCGCATGCGGAAGGAAGGTCATGGGGTATCGGGTCGTCGTCGCGGGTGCGACGGGCAATGTCGGGCGTGAGATGGTCAACATCCTCGCCGAGCGCGAGTTTCCGGCGGACGAGATCGCGGTGCTTGCCTCCTCGCGATCGGTGGGGGACGTCATCGACTATGGCGAGACCGGCAAGAAGCTGACGGTCAAGAACATCGAGCATTTCGATCCCGCTGGCTGGGACATCGCCCTGTTCGCGATCGGTAGCGAGGCGACCAAGGTCTATGCGCCCAAGTTCGCCGCCGCCGGCTGCACCGTGATCGACAATTCGTCGCTGTACCGGATGGATCCCGACGTGCCGCTGATCGTGCCGGAGGTGAATGCCGCCGCGATCGACGGCTACAAGGCCAAGAACATCATCGCCAATCCGAATTGCTCGACGGCGCAGATGGTCGTCGCGCTGAAGCCGTTGCACGACGCCGCGACGATCAAGCGCGTCGTGGTCGCGACCTATCAGTCGGTCTCCGGCGCGGGCAAGGTCGGCATGGACGAACTGTTCGAGCAGAGCCGCAACATCTTCGTCGGCGATCCGGCGGAGCCCAAGAAGTTCACCAAGCAGATCGCCTTCAACGTCATTCCGCACATCGACAGCTTCCTCGACGACGGCTCGACCAAGGAAGAGTGGAAGATGGTCGTCGAGACCAAGAAGATCCTCGACCCGAAGATCAAGGTCACCGCCACCTGCGTACGCGTGCCGGTGTTCGTCGGCCATTCGGAGGCGATCAACATCGAATTCGCCGACGAGATCAGCGCCGAGCAGGCGAAGTCGATCCTGCGCGAGGCGCCGGGCATCATGCTGATCGACAAGCACGAGGACGGCGGATACGTCACGCCCATCGAAAGCGCCGGCGACGATGCCACCTTCGTCAGCCGCGTGCGCGAGGACCCGACGGTCGAGAACGGCCTGTCTCTCTGGTGCGTCAGCGACAATCTTCGCAAGGGCGCCGCACTCAACGCGGTGCAGATCGCCGAGCTGCTCGGCCGGCGCCACCTCAAGAAGGGTGACAGTGCGCTGATCGGCGCGGAGGACGACGGGGAATGATCGCAGGCGGCTGTCGGTGCGGCGCGGTCCGGTACACGATCGCCCGCGACGACCTGCCACGCAGCTATGCTTGTCACTGCCACGTCTGCCAGCGGTGGACGGGCAGCGCATTCAGCCAGAGCGTGATCGTCGCGGAGTCGACGCTGGCGGTCGACGGCCCGATTGTCGTCTACGAGCACGTAACCGAGGATCGCGTTTCGACGCAGCGGGTGTGCGGCACCTGCCACGCCCGCATATACAATACCAACACGCGGCGGCCCGGCTATGCGGTGGTCCGCGCGGGCACGCTCGATCGATCGGAAGAGCTCGTCTGCGTTGCACACATCTTCACCGCGTATCGCCAGCGATGGGTTACGATCCCCGCCGACGTGCCGAGCTGGGCCGAAGCGCCCGAGCCGGATACGTTCGGGCGCTTACTCGCGGGGCAGACGGCGGCGCGCTGACGCGTTAGGGCGGCTTGATATCCTTCAGCCGAAACGGGACGCCGCGCGTGACCTCGACCACCACCGAACCCCAGACCTTCGCCAGCTTCGACGGCGCCCGTATCGCCTGGCGGGAAATGGGGGAGGGGCGGCCGGTGGTGCTGATCCACGGCTATTTCTCGACCGCGGAGGTCAATTGGATCAAATACGGCCACGCCGCGCGCCTCGCGTCGCGGGGCTTTCGCGTCATCATGCCCGACCTGCGCGGGCATGGCGCGAGTGACAAACCGCACGATCCCGCCGCCTATCCGGCCGACGCGCTGATGCGCGACGGGTTGGCGCTGGTCGCGTATCTGGGACTGACCGATTACGACCTCGGCGGCTATTCGCTGGGCGGCCGCACGACGATGCGGATGCTCGCCAACGGTGCGACGCCGCGGCGGGCGATCATCGCTGGCATGGGTCTCGACGGCATCCTGCGTACCGCCGGTCGCGGCAGCTATTTCCGCAGCGTGCTGACCAACCTCGGCAGCTTCGCGCGCGGCACGCCCGAATGGCTGACGGAGGCGTTCCTGAAGACGACCGGCGGCGATCCGGTGGCGTTGCTCAACGTCCTCGAAACCTTCGTCGATACGCCGATCGAGACGGTGCGCGGCATCGCCGTGCCGACCGCGATCGTAACCGGCGTCGACGACGACGACAACGGATCGGGCGCCGCTCTGGCCGAGGCGATGCCGCATGCGCGCTTCCACGAAATCCCCGGCAACCACATGAGCGCGGTGACGAAGCCGGAACTGGGCGAGGTCATCGCCGACGTCCTCGCGGCTTGACCGCGGGGGTTCGCCCCGGCCATCCTTCGGCAACGATAGAACCGAAGGGGCTTTCAATGTTGCGCACCGCCATATCCTCCCTCGCGCTCGCCGTGGCGCTGGTCGCGTCGCCCGCGCTGGCCCAGCAGCAGGGCAAGCCGACCGCCGCGGAGGCGGACGCCTGGGTCGCGGGGGTCGAGAAAGAGGCGGCGGCCATGTCGGTCGACGCCAGCCGCGTCTCCTGGGTCAACGCCACCTACATCACCGACGACACGGACGCCCTCGCGGCGAAGTCGGGCGCGGAGATGACGGAGAAGGCGGTCGAATGGGCGAAGGGCGCGGCACGCTTCAACGGTACGCCGGGCCTCTCCTTCGACACGAAGCGCAAGCTCGACCTGCTGAAGAACGGCGTCGGCCTTCCCGCGCCGACGACGCCCGGCGCCGCGGACGAACTGGCAACGATCACCACGCGCATGTCGTCGCGCTACGGCAAGGGCAAGGGGACGCTGGGCGGCCAGCCGATCAACGGCTCCGACATCGAGGCGGCGATGGGCACGACGCGCGATCCCGCCAAGCTGCGGGAGATGTGGGTCAGCTGGAACGACAACGTCGGCGCGCCGCAGCGCAAGGACTATGCGCGGATGACCGCCATATCGAACGCGGGCGCGAAGGAACTGGGCTTCGCCGACGTCGGCGCGATGTGGCGTTCGGGCTACGACATGACGCCCGAGCAGTTCGCGCAGCTGACCGACAAGATCTGGGCGGAGGTCGAGCCGCTGTACACGTCGCTGCACACCTATGTGCGCTGGAAGCTCAACGCCAAATATGGCGATGCCGTCCAGTCGAAGACGGGGCCGATCCGCGCGGACCTGCTGGGCAACATGTGGGCGCAGGAATGGGGCAATATCTACGACCTCGTCGCGCCGCCGGGGGCGGGCGACCTTGGCTATGACACGGGCGAATTGCTGAAGGCGAAGGGCTACGACCCGGTGCGCATGGTCAAGCAGGGCGAGGCTTTCTATTCCTCGCTCGGTTTCGCGCCGCTGCCCGAGACCTTCTGGCAGCGCTCGCAGATCGTCAAGCCGCGCGACCGCGAGGTGATCTGCCACGCCAGCGCCTGGGATATCGACAGCGTCGACGACATCCGGATCAAGATGTGCACCAAGGTGAATGGGGACGATTTCGTCACCATCCATCACGAACTGGGGCATAATTACTATCAGCGCGCCTACAAGGCGCAGCCGTTCCTGTACAAGGGTGGCGCCAATGACGGGTTCCACGAGGCGATCGGCGACACCGTCGCGCTGTCGATCACCCCGGACTATCTCGTCAACATCGGGTTGCTCCAGCCGGCGCAGGTGCCGAGCGCGGACAAGGATATCGGGCTGCTGCTGCGCCAGGCGATGGACAAGGTGGCGTTCCTGCCCTTCGGCCTGCTCGTCGACAAATGGCGCTGGGGCGTCTTCTCCGGCCAGATTCCCGAGGGCCAGTATCAGGCGGGCTGGGATGCGCTGCGGCTGAAGTACCAGGGCGTGGTGCCCCCCGTCGCGCGCGACGAGAGCAAGTTCGACGCCGGCGCCAAATATCACATTCCGGCGACGGTGCCCTATGCCCGCTACTTCCTGGCGCGCGTGCTGCAGTTCCAGTTCTACAAGGCCGCCTGCCAGCAGGCTGGCTGGAAGGGGCCGCTGCACCGCTGCTCCTTCTACGGCAACAAGGCGGTCGGCGAAAAGCTGAACGCGATGCTCGCCATGGGCCAGTCGAAGCCCTGGCCGGACGCGCTGCAGGCGTTCACCGGCAGCCGCGAAATGTCCGGCAAGGCGATGATCGAATATTTCGCGCCGCTCAAGACGTGGCTCGACAAGCAGAACAAGGGCAAGCCGCAGGGATGGTGAGACGCTGGGCCTCGCTCGCGATCCCGGTTGCCATGGCGGCCTCCGCCAGCGCGCAGCAGGCGGTGCCGCTGCTCGCGCCGGGCGAGGCGCTGGTGCAGGTCAGCGCAACGGGCGAGGTGAAGGGGATTCCCGACATCGCCATTCTGGCGGTCGGGGTGTCGGCGGATGCCGCGACCAGCAAGGCCGCGCTGGCGGCCAATGCCGCAAAGGCGGATCGACTGGTCCAGGCGCTGCATGCGGCCGGCGTGGCGGATGCCGCGATGAAGACGAGCGACCTGTCGGTGCGGCCTCGACACCCCAGCGGCAAGGATGGGGAGGAGGGCGACGCGGTCATCGGCTATCGCGCGAGCAACCGGTTGTCGCTGCGCGTGCCGGTCGACCGTGCGGCGCGCGTGATCGATGCGCTCGGCGATGCGGGGGCAAGCGAGATCGACGGTCCGACCTTCGCCTTCGCCGACCCCGAACGACTGACCGGTCAGGCGCGCGACGCGGCGGTGCGGCAGGCGCAGCGGCGTGCGCGCGACTATGCCGACGCATTTGGGCTGAAGACGATGCGCGTCGTCCGCGTCAGCGAGCGCAGCGCGGACGTCGACGCGGCAAGCGACATCGTCGTCACCGGATCGCGCGTCAGCGCACCGGTGCGACCGGGGGAGCAAGCGGTACGGGTCACCGTTTGGGTCGACTATGCGATGACCCGATGACACCCGCGTCCGTGCGTCGCGCACGGGCGACGACGACGCGCTAACCCAGCGGCCGGCATAAGACGCCGTCCCCCTCCGTCAGCCATTATTCCGGTATCGTGTTCTCGTCTGCGATTCCGGCTTCGAACGACTTTGAGGCGTCCTGGCCGTCAGGCGTATGCGCGCCCTTGCCGCGCTTTGGCGCCGCCTTCGGCGTGCTGCCGCGCAGCGAAAGGAGTGCCGCGGCCGCCGCCGCACCCGCGGCGGCGACGCCGGCGCCGATCGCCGCGACGCCCCAGGTGCCGCCGACCTTGCCGGCGAGTCCCGTCGGCGCCGCCTTGGTTTCGGTCTTCCGCGACGGGCGGGGGGTGGGACGCTTCGCGGCGCGGGGCTTGGCGACGCGCGCCTTGGCGCCTTTGGCCGCTTCCGCCACCGCGCCCTCCGCCTTGGCAGCCGTCGCGCGCACGCGGCGCGTGGTCGCCTTGGCCGCACCCTCGACCGCCTTCTCGACCTTGTCGACCGTCGATGCGGGCGCGGCGGCCTTCGCGGCGGTGCGGCGGCGCGGCTTGGCCTCGCTCGCGGTCGTGCTCGTCGGACGCGCCGTGCTAGACTTGCGCGGCGCGCGGCGGCGCGGAGTGGTCGTGCCGGCCTCGGTCTTCGGCGTGTCGGTGTCGTCGGCCATGATGCGGCTCCCTGATGCGAAAACGGGTTTCGGTTCGCAGCCGTAACGCATCATCGCCACATGGTTTCCGGCCGCGCCAGCGACATGCCGAAAAACCAAAGTACGTGAAGGGCTTACCGGAAGGGCGGCTCGTCGAACGCGCGCAGCTTGCGGCTGTGCAGGCGATCGCCCTCGCGGCGCAGCTGCTCGCACGTTTCGATGCCGATCCGCATATGCTCGCTGATCGCCCGCTCGTAGAAGCGGTTCGCCTGTCCCGGCAGCTTGAGCTCGCCGTGCAGCGGCTTGTCCGAGACGCAGAGCAACGTGCCGTACGGCACGCGGAAGCGATAGCCCTGCGCGGCGATCGTCGCCGATTCCATGTCGATGCCGACCGCGCGGCTCAGCGAGAAGCGCAGCGCGGAGGCCGAGTAGCGCAATTCCCAGTTGCGGTCGTCGGTGGTGACGATCGTCCCGGTGCGCAGGCGCCGCTTGAGCTCCTCGCCCGACTGGCCGGAGATGATCTCCGACGCCTTGGCGAGCGCCTGCTGCACCTCGGCGATGGCGGGCACGGGGATCTCGGGGGGCAGGACGTCGTCGAGCACGTGATCGTCCCGCAGATAGGCGTGTGCCAGAACATAGTCGCCGATGCGCTGCGACGGGCGCAGGCCGCCGCAATGGCCGATCATCAGCCACGCCTCCGGCCGCATCACGGCGAGATGGTCGCAGATCGTCTTGGCGTTGGACGGGCCGACGCCGATGTTGACCAGCGTGATGCCGGTGCCGTCCGCCGCCATCAGGTGATAGGCGGGCATCTGGTGGCGGCGCCACGCGCTGTCGGTCACCAGCTTGTCGATGTCGTTCGGGCTGGTGATGACGATGTTGCCCGCGCCAGACAGGGCGGTGAAGCGCGAGCCTTCCCCGAGTTGCGACGCGCCCCAGCGGACGAATTCGTCGACGTAGCGGTGATAATTGGTGAACAGGACGAACCGCTGCGTATGTTCCGCCGGCGTGCCCATGTAGTGGCGCAGACGTGCCAGACTGAAGTCGGTGCGCAAGGCGTCGAACAGCGCGAGCGGCCGCGTGTCGCCGTCCGAGATCCACAGGCCGTCGGCGATCTCGTCACCGATATGCGACAGCTCGGTAGCCGGGAAATGCCGCGACAATTCGGTCGCCGACACCGTGTCGAGGCTGAGGGCATGGCCGGGATCGAGCACGTAGGGGAACGGGATCTCCTGTCGCCCCGGCAGCGCCTCCACGGTGACGTCGTAATCCTCGATCAGCAGGGTCAGCTGCTCGGTCAGATAGTCGGCGAACAGGCCAGGCTTGGTGACGCTGATCGTATAGGTGCCGGGCGAGACGAGACGGCCGAACGAACGGGCCGGCGTCGGCCGGTTCAGGTTCCCGGCATAATGCAGGCGGATGACGGGATAGGCGAAGCTGCCGTCGTGACGGCTTTCGGGCGAGGGCGGCGTGCCATCGGTGAGATAGGCGTTGAGCGCGGCCTGCAGGCGGTCGACGGAGGCGCGATAGAGGCGCTCGAGTTCGGAGACGATCTGGGATGCGGTTGACATCCCGGATGGTTACGCGCGGTCCGTGACGCTGGCAAGACGGACGGCGGGTGTCGTCCCGGCAAGCGGCCGTAGCGCGCGGCGCCGCGTCGGGTTGCGGCGGGGGCAGGGGGCAGGGGGCAGGCGCCGCGCTCGGCCACGCCCTCCCTGCCGGTTGCCGCCCGGCCTGACGAAGGCCGGGAGGCTGCGCTCACATTTCGCTCAGCAGATGCTCCGCGCTGCTCACCTTGAATTCGCCCGGCGCCTCGACGTGCAGCTGCTTCACGACGCCGTCCTCGACCAGCATCGCATAGCGTGCCGAGCGGGTACCCATGCCGAACTTGCTCGCGTCGATCGCCAGGCCCAGCGCCTCGGCGAAGGCGGCGTTGCCGTCGGCGAGCATCGTGATGCCTTCCGCCCCCGCGGTCTTCGACCAGGCGGCCATCACGAATGCGTCGTTGACCGAGGTGCAGGCGATTTCGTCGACGCCCTTGGCGAGGATCGCGTCCTTGTGCTCGACGAAGCCGGGCAGGTGGCGCGCCGAGCAGGTCGGGGTGAAGGCGCCCGGCACCGCGAACAGTGCGATCGTGCGACCGGCGAAATAGTCCTGGGACGAGACCGTGTCGGGCCCGTCGGGCGTGACCTTGACGAGCGGGATGGACGGGATCGTATCGCCGACGGAGATGGTCATGACAGGCCTCTTCGATAAGGAGGAAAGGGGAACCGGCGACTGGTCGGGCAAAGCGGTCGAGATTTCAACGTGGGATTTCGCGCCTGCGCGTCCTATGTTGCAGGGCGATGAAGGATCTCGCGTTTCTCACCGGCCAGTTCCTGCTGGCGACGCCGGGCATGATGGACCCGCGTTTCGCCCATGCGGTGATCGCGATGTGCTCGCATGACGCGGCGGGGGCATTGGGCATCGGGATCGGCGCGACGATCGACGGGCTCGGCCTGCACGACCTGCTCGACCAGTTCGATATCGATCACGGCGTCGCGCCGAACGTGCCGATCCACTTCGGCGGTCCCGTCGAATCGCGTCGCGGGTTCGTGCTGCATGCCACCGACTGGGGCGGGCAGGACACGGTCGACGTCGCCGGCCGCTGGGCGATGTCGAGCACCATCGACGTCCTGCGCGCCATCGCCGACGGCAGTGGCCCCAGCCGCTATCTCGTCGCGCTCGGCCATGCCGGCTGGGGCGCGGGGCAGCTGGAAGCCGAGCTCGCCCAACCGGGGTGGTTCAACGTAGCGGGCGACGACGAGCTGCTGTTCGGCACGGCCGCGGACCGGCGCTGGGCCGGCGCCTTCGCCAAGGCCGGGATCGATCCGCGGCTGCTCGTGGCGGACACCGGCACCGCCTAGGAACCCCCGCCGATCAGATATAAAGATATCTTTATATTTGATCTCGCGGGCGTGACGACGTACATGCGCGCGCATCCGGCACGGGGACGAGCCCCGCCGAACAACGCACGTTCAGGAGAATCCTCGTGGCCACCGCGCTCGCTACCGAGACCCACGATTACGTCATCAAGGACATCGGCCTCGCCGACTTCGGCCGCGCCGAGATCAAGATCGCCGAGACGGAAATGCCCGGCCTGATGGCGCTGCGCGAGGAATTCGGCGCGTCGCAGCCCCTGAAGGGCGCGCGCATCACCGGCTCGCTGCACATGACGATCCAGACCGCGGTGCTGATCGAGACCTTGGTCGCGCTTGGCGCCGATGTGCGCTGGGCGACCTGCAACATCTTCTCGACGCAGGATCATGCCGCCGCCGCCATCGCCGCCGCCGGCATTCCGGTCTTCGCGGTGAAGGGCGAGAGCCTGGCCGAATATTGGGACTATGTCGGCGACATCTTCGACTGGGACGACGGTAACGGCCAGACCGCCAACATCATCCTCGACGACGGCGGCGACGCCACGATGTTCGCGCTGTGGGGTGCGAAGCTCGAGGCCGGCCAGACGTTCGGCGAGCCCGAGAACGAGGAGGAAGTCGAGTTCCAGCGCTCGGTCAAGGCGTTCATCGCCAAGAAGCCGGGCTATCTGACCCAGACCGTCAAGAACCTGAAGGGCGTGTCGGAAGAGACGACCACGGGCGTCCACCGCCTGTACGAGATCGCGAAGAAGGGCGAGCTGCCGTTCCCGGCGATCAACGTGAACGATTCGGTGACCAAGTCGAAGTTCGACAACCTCTACGGCTGCAAGGAATCGCTGGTCGACGCGATCCGTCGCGCGACCGACGTGATGCTGGCCGGCAAGGTCGCCTGCGTCGCGGGCTTCGGCGACGTCGGCAAGGGCTCGGCGGCTTCGCTGCGCAACGGCGGCGCCCGCGTCCTCGTGACCGAGATCGATCCGATCTGCGCGCTGCAGGCGGCGATGGAGGGCTATGAAGTCGTGACGATGGACGAGGCGGTCAAGCGCGCCGACATCTTCTGCACCGCGACCGGCAATGCCGACGTCATCACCGCCGATCACATGAAGGCGATGAAGCCGATGGCGATCGTCTGCAACATCGGCCACTTCGACAGCGAGATCCAGATCGCCGCTCTGTCCAACTACAAGTGGACCGAAGTGAAGCCGGGCACCGACCTGGTCGAATTCCCGGACGGCAAGCAGATCATCGTCCTCGCCAAGGGGCGCCTGGTCAACCTCGGCTGCGCCACGGGTCACCCGTCGTTCGTGATGTCGGCGTCGTTCACCAACCAGACGCTGGCGCAGATCGAGCTGTGGACCAAGGGCGAGAACTACAAGAACGAAGTCTACGTCCTGCCCAAGCACCTCGACGAGAAGGTCGCGGCGCTGCACCTGGAGAAGCTGGGCGTGCAGCTGTCGAAGCTTTCCGACAAGCAGGCCAAGTACATCGGCGTGCCCGTCGAGGGGCCGTTCAAGCCGGATCATTATCGCTACTGATCGTCCTTGCGATCGGAACGGGAAGGGGCGGGGCCGCGAGGCGCCGCCCTTTTCGTCATGCGCCGCATTCCCGTTCGCACCGGCGGCAGGGGCAGGGGCATTGGGAAGGGCCGGGCGCGGGGACAGGTCATTGCCGCCCTCCCGCAATCCGTTCTACAGCTTGGCCGAAACAAGCGGCGCGACAGGCGAACCGTGAGGGGTAGGCGTTGATCCAGCTTTCGGTGATGGCGGCGGTCGTGGCGGGGGCGGTGCTTGCGCTGCTGATCGCAGGCGGCGGCTATGCGCTCTACCTCGGCTGGCGCTGGCGGGGAGAGGCCGCGGCGGCCGTCGCGCGCGTGCGCGAGTGGGAGGCTTTGCGCCAGGTATCCCCCGCGATGGCGATGCTGGTGCGCGCCGACGGGCGTGTCGAGATGCCGCCGCGCCTGGTCGACTGGTTCGGCTTGGCGAGCGCGCCGCGCTTTCTTCAGGATCTGACCGGGGACGGCGGCCTGCCGGAGGATGAGGCGGCGGCGCTCGCGAACGACGTCAAGGCCGCGCAGCGTGCCGGGCGGTCGTTCGTACGCGCGCTGCATCCGCAAGGATCGGGCCGCAGCATCACGGTGCGCGGGGCACGCGCGCCGGGCGATCTCGGCGCGACCGGCGCGGTCGTGCTGTGGACGCTCGACGCGACCGAGACGCAGGGTGAGATCGCGCGCCTTTCCGCGGAGGTCGACGAGCTGTCCGCGGCGTTCGACGCGCTGACCGGACTGATCGAGGCGGCGCCGTTGCCGATGTGGTATCGCGCGCCGGACTTCCGCCTCGCGATGGTCAACCGTGCCTATGTCCGCGCGGTGGAAGGCAAGGATGCCGCCGACGTCGTCGGCCGCGAGCTGGAGCTTGTCGAGGGATCGGGACGCGGCGGCCCGAAGGCGGGCGCGCGGCTGGCACGCGAGGAGGGCCGCCCGCAGGTGGCGACGCTGCCCGCGACGATCGGCGGCGAGCGGCGTGCCTTCCACGTCCACGACATCCCTCTGCCGACCGGCGGCGTCGCGGGCTATGCGGTCGATATCGAGGACCTCGAACAGTCACGGGCCGATGCAAAGAGGTTCGCCGAGGCGCAGCGCGCGATGCTCGATCGCCTGTCGGCGGGCGTGGCGCAATTCGGACCCGATCGCGGTCTGGTCTTCTGCAACCAGCCCTTCCGACGGATGTTCGCGATGCGGGCGGAATGGCTTGCGGATCGGCCCGAATTCGACCGCGTGCTGGAACGGATGCGCGAGGCGAGCCGCCTGCCGGAGGTGCGGGATTTCCCCGGCTGGAAGGCGGAGCGGCGGCAATGGTTCGTCCCCGGCGAGGATGCGGCGGAGGAGAATTGGCATCTGTCGGGCGGCGTGCACCTGCGCGTCGTCGCGCAGCCGCTGCCCGATGGCGGGCTGCTGCTCATCTTCGAGGATCGGACCGAGCAGGTGCAGCTGGCCAGCGCGCGCGACACGCTGCTGCGCGTGCGCACCGCGACCTTCGACAATCTGTTCGAGGCGCTGGCAGTGTTCGCGGCCGACGGCAAGCTGCAGCTGTGGAACAACCGGATGCGCACCGTGTGGGGCTTCGAGGAGGAGTTCCTCGCCGCGCACCCGCGCGTCGATGCCTTCGCGGAGGCGGCGGCCTCCCGTCTCGCGACGCCCAACCGCGCCGCGCTGATCCCCGAGCTGGTCCGCTCCGCCACCGCCGAACGGCAGCAGCGCGGCGGGCGCGTCGCCTTCGCCGACGGGCGGCATTTCGAGTTCGCCGCCGTGCCCCTGCCGGACGGCAATGCGCTGCTGACGATGCTCGACATCACCGACAGCCGCCGTGCCGAACAGGCGCTCCGCGAACGCGCCAATGCTCTGGAGGCGGCGGACAAGGTGAAGACGCAATTCGTCGCGAACATGAGCTACGAGTTGCGCACGCCGCTGACCTCGATCAGCGGCTTCGCGGAGATGCTGCACGGCGGCTATGCCGGCGCCCTATCCCCGCAAGGAGATCAGTATGTCCAGGCGATCCTGGATTCGGTCGAGCGGCTGGGGCTGCTGATCGACGACGTGCTCGACCTCACGCAGGGCGGCGACGAGGCGGAAATCGCGCGCGTCGACGTCGACCTCGCCGCGGTCGCGCGGCAGGCGGCGGAGACGATCCAGCCGGCGGCGAAGCGCCGCAAGCTCGACTTTGCGGTCGAGCTGGCGCGCTCGACCGGCCGGGTGACGGGCGATCCGAAGCGGCTGAAGGAAGTGGTCGAGCATCTGTTGCGCCATGCGGTCGCGTCGACGCCGGAGGGCGGCCGCATCCTGCTGCACGCCGACGGCAATGCGACGCGGGCGCGGATCGTCGTGTCCGACGACGGCTATGGCATGGACGCGCAGGCGGTGGCGCATGCCTTCGACCGGTTCGCCGAACCGGGTATGCAGCCGACGGGCGAGCGCGCGCTCGGCCTCGGCCTGCCGCTGGCAAGGCAGTTCGTCGAGGCGCATGGCGGCACGATCGAGCTGGTGTCCGAGCCGGGGCAGGGGACGCTGGTGACGGTGGAGTTGCCGCGGCGATGAAGCATCGCCGCGCAGGTCCTTGCCATGAAGACGTCTCATGAACGTCGTGCACCTTCCGGATGCCGCCGCGACCGAAGCGTTCGGGGCGAAACTCGCCGCCGTTCTTGAACCCGGGGACGTGATCGCCTTGTCGGGCGACCTCGGCATGGGCAAGACCAGCATCGCGCGCGGGCTGCTCGCCGCGCTGGGCCTGCCAGGCGAAGCGCCGAGCCCGAGCTTCGCGATCGTGCAGCCCTATGCTCCGCCGGAGGTGCGCCTGCCGGTCCTCCACGTCGATCTCTACCGCATCGACGATCCGGCGGAGATCGAGGAACTGGGGCTGGATGACGCGCTCTACGACTCCGCGTTGCTCGTCGAATGGCCCGAACGCGCCGCCGGACGCTGGCCCGAGGCGCTGGCGCTTACCTTGTCGGCGGCACCGGACGGCGGACGAATCTTGACAGCCGATCTGCCCGCGTCATGGAAGCGGCGATGGCCGATATGACTCCGCCGGGCGGCGCGCCCGCCTTCCTCGAACGTCACGGCTGGGCAGGTGCGATCGTGCCGCTCGCGGGCGATGCGTCGTTCCGCCGCTACTTCCGCGTCCATGCCGGCGAACGGCGCGCGATCCTGATGGACGCGCCGCCCCCGCACGAGGACCCGCGGCCCTTCCTCTCCGTCGCGGCCTGGCTCGGCGACCATGGTTTTGCGGCGCCGACGATCCACGCCGTCGACCTCGACCAGGGCCTGGTTCTGCTCGAGGATTTCGGTGACGACCGGCTGCGCGAGGCGGCGGATGCGGATGCGACGGGCGCGCTGCCCCTGTACGAGGCAGCGATCGATGTGCTCGTCGCCCTCGCCCGGCATCCGGCGGAGGGGCTGGAGCCGTACGACCGCGCGGTGCTGCACCGCGAAGCCGCGCTGTTCGTCGAATGGTATTGCCCCGCGGTCGGGCTGGACGTGGATCTGGACGGCTATCGCGCCGCGTGGGACGCGGTGTTCGACCATGCGCTCGCCGCCGAGCCCGTTACCGTGCTGCGCGACTATCATGCAGAAAATCTGATGCTCGTCGGGGCGGAGCGGCGTCTCGGCCTGCTCGACTTCCAGGATGCGCTCGCCGGCCACCCGGCCTACGACCTCGTCTCGCTGCTGCAGGACGCGCGCCGCGACGTTGAGCCTTCGCTGGAGGAGGCGATGCTGGCGCGGTACCGTGCCGCGACCGGGGCGGACGATGCGTTCCTGCGCGCCTATCACGTGCTGGGCGCGCAGCGGAACGCGAAGATCATCGGCATCTTCACGCGCCTGTGGAAGCGGGATGGCAAGCCGCGCTACCCGACCCTGTGCCCCCGCGTATGGGCCTATCTGGAGCGCGACCTGTCGCAGCCGGTGCTCGGCCCCGTCGCCGCCTGGTTCGACGCCAACGTGCCGCCGGAGAAGCGCGGCGACCCGCTGGTGCTCGCCGCATGACGCGGTTGCGCTCGCTGCGTCCGGAGCCTGGCGGACGCGTGCCGGAAACGGCGATGGTCATGGCCGCGGGGCTCGGCAAGCGCATGCGCCCGCTCACCGCGACGCGCCCGAAGCCCCTGGTGGAGGTGGCGGGCAAGCCGTTGATCGACCACGTGTTCGATCGCCTGCGCGCCGCGGGTGTCCGCCGCGCGGTGGTCAACGTCCATTATCTGGGCGACCTGCTCGAAGCGCATCTCGTCAACCGCTACGCCGATATCGAGATCCTGATCTCCGACGAGCGCGCGCAGCTGATGGAGACCGGCGGCGGCCTCGTGCAGGCGCGGCATCTGCTCGGCGACGATCCCATACTCGTCGTCAATAGCGACAATCTGTGGCTCGATGGGCCGGTCGACGCGCTCAAGCTGCTCGCCGCGCGCTGGGACGATGCGCAGATGGACGCGCTGCTCCAGGTGGTTCCCTATGCCCGCGCCAACAACCACAAGGGGCAGGGCGACTTCCGTCTCGCCGCCGACGGGCAGATCGTCGGGCGTCGTCGCGAGGGCGGCACCGCACCCTTCGTCTACACCGGCGTCCAGATCCTGCACCCGCGGATCATCGCGGACTGGCCGGAGGGCCCCTTTTCCACCAACCTGTTCTGGAACCGCGCGATCGAGGCGGGCCGCGCCTTCGGTCAGGTCCACCAGGGATTGTGGTTCGACGTCGGTACCCCGCAGGCGATCGCCAAGACGGAAGTCCTGATCGCGGATGGCTGAGCGCCGCCGCCCCAGACTGTTCACGATCCCGTCGCACAAGGCGTTCGCCGACACGCTGGTCGCGGGGCTGCTGCGACGCGCCGGCGACGATCGCATGGCGCTCGCGCGCGGGCTGGTCCTGCTGCCGAACAACCGCGCCGTCGTGGCGGTGACCAACGCCTTCGTCCGGGCGAGCGGCGGGGGATTGCTGCTGCCGCGACTGGTGGCGCTGGGCAGCCCCGATCTGGGCGAGGCGGTCGGCGCCGCGCTGGACCCGGTGGACGATGCCGCGCCGCCGCCACCCGCCGTCGCGCCCATGCAGCGGCGGATGATCCTGTCGCGACTGGTGCAGGAGGAACGCGCGCGTGCCGGCCAGCCCGTCGACGCTGCCGAGGCCGTCCGGCTCGCCGGCGACCTTTGCCAGACGCTGGACCAGCTGTTGGTCGAGGAAGTGCCGCCGGCGCGGTTGCGCGACATCGATCTCGCGCCCGAGCTCAGCGAGCATTGGCAGCGCGCGCTGTCGACCTTTGCGGTCGTGCTCGAACGCTGGCCCGCGGAACTCGCGCGGCTGGGGATGATCGATGCGGCGACGCGGCGCCGGATGCTGCTCGACCGGCTGGAGGCGCGCTGGCGTGACGCGCCGCCGATCGGCTTCGTCTGCGCGGCGGGCATCACCGATCCCGCACCCGCGGTCGCCCGCCTGCTCCGCTGCGTCGCGGAAGCGCCGGCGGGGATGACGGTGTTCGCCGGGCTCGACCTCGCCATGCCGGACGAGGAATGGGACGCGCTGGGTCCGCATGCGCCCGACGCGGTCACCGGTGCCATCCGTCGGTCCATCGAAACGCATCCGCAATTCCATATGAAGCAGCTGATGGAGCGGATGGGCGTCGGCCGATCGGAGTTCGCGCCCTGGCCGGGCAGCGCCGGCCCGGACGCCGGCGTCGTGCGCGGGCGGGCGATCGCCAATGCGCTCGCACCCGCCGCCTTCACCGGCAAGTGGACCGCGCTGAAGGCGGAGGATCGCCGCCTGACCGGCGTCACCGCCGCCGAACTCGCGACGCCGGCGGAGGAGGCGCAGGCGATCGCGATCGCGTTGCGTGGCGCGCTGGAAGAGGAAGGGCGAACCGCCGCCTTCGTCACCCCGGACCGCGCGCTGGCGCGCCGCGTCGCCGCGCATCTCGAACGCTGGGGCATCACGGCCAACGATTCGGCGGGTCGGCCGCTGTCACTGTATGCGTCGGGTACGCTGCTGCTCGCGCTGGCGGAGGCTGCGGCGCAACGGTTCGCGCCGCTCGCCCTGCTCGCGCTGCTCAAGCATCCGCTGGTCAGAAGCGGCGAGCGGCGGCTGGCATGGCTCGACGGCGTCCGCAGCCTCGATCGCGCGCTCCGGGGGCCGCGCCCGGCGCCCGGTCTGGACGGCATCGCGGCGCATCTCGAACGCGGCGGACGCAAGCGCGCGGCGGCCTGGTGGCAGGAGGCGTCCGAGCTGCTGCGGCCGATCGAGCGGACGTTCGATGACGGGCCACAACCGCTGGCGACGATGCTCGCCTGCCTGCGCGAGACGGCGCAGGGCCTGTGCGGCGACGACCTGTGGGCCGGCTTGCCCGGCCGCGCCGCGGCACAGTTCATGGACGATCTGGAGGCGGATGCCGCGGCCGGGCCTCCGCGCGTCGATCCTGCCGGGCTGGCGCCGCTGCTGCGCGGGTTGCTCGACGAGGTGGCGGTACGCCTGCCGAGCGGGCGCAACCATCCGCGCATCGCGATCTACGGCCTGCTCGAGGCGCGGTTGCAGACCGCCGATCTGATGGTGCTGGGCGGCCTGAACGAAGGCGTCTGGCCCGGGCGGCCCGCGCCCGATCCGTGGCTGGCGCCGCGTATCCGCGCGGCGCTGGGGCTGCCGGGCCTCGAATATGCCGTCGGCGTCGCCGCGCACGAATTCGGCCAGGCCCTCGGCGCGCCGGCGGCCCTCGTCACGCGGGCGCGCCGCGACGCGGCGGGGCCGACGCTGGCGTCGCGACTCTGGTTGCGCCTGCAGGCGATGGCCGGCGACCGCTTCGTGCGCGCGCACGATCTGGAGCGCTGGGTCCATGCGCTCGACGCGCCAGGCGAGCACGCGCCCGCCGATCGGCCCGCGCCCATACCCCCCGCCGCGCGGCGGCCGAGCACGATCTCCGTCACCGAGATCGATCGGCTGAAGGCCGACCCCTATGCCTTCTACGCCCGGCGCGTGCTGGCGCTGATGCCGCTCGACCCGGTCGATGCCGATCCGACCGCCGCCTGGCGGGGCACCGAGGTGCATCGCATTCTGGAGGAATGGTGGAAGCAGGACGGCTGTGCCCCGGACGCGCTGGTCCGCCGGGCCGAGGCGATGCTGGCCGACGAGCGGACGCATCCGATGATGCGCGCGCTGTGGCGCCCGCGTCTGATGGAGGCGATCGACTGGATCGCCGGCGCGGTGGCGGCGCAGGCGGCCGAGGGGCGGCAGGTGGCGAGTGCCGAAGGATCGGGCCGCACCGAGATCGCGGGCGTGACGCTGACCGGCCGTTACGACCGGATCGACCGGTTGTCCGACGGCAGCCTCGCGATCGTCGACTATAAGACGGGCAAGCCGCCCTCCGCCGCCGCCGTCCGGGCCGGCTACAGCCTCCAGCTCGGCCTGCTCGGCGCGATCGTCGAGCGGGGCGGGTTCGCGGACGTGAAGGGCCGTGCCGCGGCGTTCGAATATTGGTCGCTCGGCAAGAAGCGCGACCAGTTCGGCTATATCGACACGCCGGTCCATCCCGACGCCGCGCGCGACCGGATCGCGACCGCCGACTTCACCGCCATCGCCGTCGCCAATTTCGTCGAGGCCGCGGGCAAGTGGCTGACCGGCGCGGAGCCGTTCACCGCCAAGCTCGTCCCCGAATACGCGCCCTATGCCGAATACGACCAATTGATGCGCCGGGACGAATGGTATGGCCGGGACTGACGCGCTCGCCACCTTGCCCCGGCTGAAGGGCGCGCAGGCCGCCGCGAGCGATCCGGAGGCGCATGTCTGGCTCTCCGCCTCGGCAGGGACGGGCAAGACGCAGGTGCTGGCGGCGCGCGTCTTTCGCCTGCTGCTGCGCGGCGTCGATCCTTCGGCGATCCTCTGCCTGACCTTCACCAAGGCGGGCGCGGCGGAAATGGCGCAGCGGATCAACACCCGTCTTGCCGCCTGGGTGCGGATGGCGCCGCCGCAGCTCGCCGCCGATCTCGACGCCCTCGGCGAGCGCGCCACGCCCGACTTGCAGGAACGCGCCCGCACCTTGTTCGCGCGCGTCCTCGACGCGCCGGGCGGGGGCTTGCGCATCCAGACGATCCACGGCTTCTGCCAGAGCCTGCTCGCCGCCTTCCCGGTCGAGGCCGCGCTGACCCCCGGCTTCCGTCCGCTGGAGGCGCGCGAGGAGGCGGTGCTGGCGCGCGAGACGTTGGCGCAATTGCTCGCTGATGCGGAGCGCGAGGGGCGTCTTGCCCCGATCGAAACGATCGGCGCGCTGTCGCTGCGGATGGGCGAGGGCGGCGCGGAAAGCTTCCTGCTCGCCTGCGCACGCTCGCTGCCCGCGCTGGAAGCGCTGCCGAGCGGCATCCAGCCGTGGCTGCGCCGCGCGCTCGACCTGCCGCAGGGCGACATCGGCGAGGCGCTGGCATCGGGTTGCGACCTCATCGACACCGACGTGATCGAGCGGCTCGCGGCGGCGAATCGCGCCTGGGCGTCCGCGACCGGTCTCGGCCATGCGGCGCGGTTCGACGCCTGGCTCGCCGCCTCGCCCGAAAACCGGGCACTGACGCTGGAGGATCTCGCCGGCACGGTACTGACCGGCAAGAACGAACCGCGCAAGGCGTCGAAGAAGCTGGTCGATGCCGAACCGGACTATGAGACGCTGGCGGCGGAACTCGGCGCGCACTGCCTCGACCTGCTGGCGCTGACCAGCCGCGCTGCCTATGCCGACCTGCTCGCCGCGGGGCTGGAGGTCGGCCGCGACTATGCCCGTGCCTATGCGGCGGCGAAGCGGCGGATCGGCGCGGTCGATTTCGACGACCTGATCGCGGTCACCGTCCGCCTGCTCGAACAGCCCGGCATCGGCGAGTGGGTGCGCTACAAGCTCGACCAAGGCACGGAGCACGTGCTGATCGACGAGGCGCAGGACACCAACCTCAACCAGTGGCGGATCGTCACCGCGCTGGCGGCGGAATTTTTCGTCGGCCGCGGCGTCTTCGCCCCGTCGACGCGTACGCTGTTCACCGTCGGCGACTACAAGCAGGCGATCTTTGGGTTCCAGGGGACGGACCCGATCAACTTCCGCTGGGCGGAGGGGCATTTCGCGCAGCGCGCCGCGTCGGTCGCGGGCGATCTCGACTGGCCCGCGCACGAGCGCGGCCTGCCGTTCAACCAATTGTCGCTCACCCATTCCTTCCGCTCGACGCGGCCCGTGCTCGAATTCGTCGACGCGGCGGTGGCGACGCTGGGCGAGCCGGGCCTCGGCATCGCCGGCGACCTGGAGCGCCATGCCAGCGAGGTGGTCGGGCCGGGACGCGTCGACCTGTGGCCGCCCGTCGTCGCGGGCGGCAGCGAGGAGGACGAGGAAGGCTGGATCGACGACGCGGTACGCGAGCAGGCGGTGCGCATCGCCCGCGCCGTGCGCGACTGGCTGAAGCAGGGCCTGATGCTGGAAAGCAAGGGCAGGCCGCTCAGGCCCGAGGATGTGATGATCCTCGTCAAGCGGCGTGGCGACCTGGCCTCGCTGATCGTTGCGCGGCTGTATGCGGAGGGGGTGCCGGTGGCCGGCGTCGACCGGCTGCGGCTCAACGCACCGCTGGCGGTGCAGGACCTGCTGGCCGCGATCCGCTTCGTGCTGCAACCCGACGACGACCTGTCGCTCGCCGCCTTGCTCGTCTCGCCGCTGATCGGCTGGACCCAGGACGAACTGATGGCCGCCGCGCCGCGGGAGACGGGCAGCCTGTGGTCGCGACTCGTCGATACGCAACCCGAAGCGCGGCTGGCGCCGCTGCGCGCCATGCTCGGCCGCGCCGACATCGACACGCCCTATCAGTTCCTCGAGGCGCTGCTGTCCGGCCCGCTCGACGGCCGGCGCAAGCTGATCCGCCGGCTCGGCGAGGAGGCGCGCGACCCGATCGAGGAGTTGCTGAACGCCGCGCTGCTGTTCGAGACCACGTCCACGCCATCGCTGCAGCGTTTCCTCGACTGGTTCGATCGCGGCGACGTGGAAATCGTCCGCGACCCGTCCGCGCCACTCGACGCGGTGCGGGTGATGACCGCTCATGGTGCCAAGGGCCTGCAGGCGCCGCTTGTCATCCTCGCCGACGCCACCGTCGACCCGACCGCGGCGCCGCGCACGCTGGTGCGCTGGACGCCGGAGCCGGGCGCGCAGCCTATCCCGATCTTCCGCCCGCGGTCGGCGGAGCGGGGTGGTCCGCTGGACGAGGCGATCACCACGCTCGAGCGGCGTGAGCTGGAGGAGCATTGGCGGCTGTTCTACGTCGCTGCGACCCGCGCGGAGGAGCGGCTGGTGATCGGCGGCGCGCTGGGGTCGCGGGCCAAGGGCGTGCCGCCCGCCGCCAGCTGGTACGCCGCTGCCGAGCGCGCCTTTACCGCGCTGGGCGTCGAGGGGGAGGGCGTCCGCAGCTTCGCCGGCACCGATCCGCAGCCGCCGGTACGGCCGCGTGCGGCAGCAAAGGTCGAGGAGGTAGCCCCCACGGACATTCCCGACTGGGCCCGTCGCCCGGCGCCGCAGGAAAGCCGTCCGCCGCGCCCGCTCGCGCCCTCGTCGCTCGGCGAGGACGAAGTCAGCGACCCGCCGCCCGGTCCTGCCATGCGCGCCGCGGCGGAGCGCGGGCGGCTGTACCATGCGCTGTTCGAGCGGCTTCCGGCTGTGGCCCCTCACGCGCGGGCGGCAGCGGGCGAGCGCTGGCTCGCCACCGCCGGCGGTCTTGTCGATTCGGCGGCGCGGGGCGAGATCGTCGATTGCGTGCTGTCGATCCTCGACGATCCGCGTTTCGCCGACCTGTTCGGACCCGATGCGCTGGCGGAGGCGCCGATCGCCGCGACGATCGGCGGGGGGATCGTCGTGTCGGGCACGGTCGACCGTCTCCTGGTGACCGAGGATGCGGTCCGCGTCGTCGATTTCAAGACGGGCCGCCGGCCGCCCACCACCCTCGCCGACGTGCCGCATTACCATCTCGCGCAGATGGCCGCCTATGCGGCGGCGCTCGCGATCGTCTTTCCGGGACGGCGGGTGGAGGCCGGATTGCTCTATACCGCCGGCCCGCGCCTGTTCGACCTGCCGCCCGATCTGCTCGCCGCGCAGAAGCCGGGCTTGCATCGAGCGGAGCAAAGCTAGGGCTCGGGCGGTTGAGCCGGCACGCGTGCCATCCTAGATGGGACGCAAAGGAGACTATTCATGGCGACGAAGACGATCACCGATTCCAGCTTTCAGTCCGACGTGCTCAACGCCGACGGGCCTGTGCTGGTCGATTTCTGGGCCGAATGGTGCGGACCCTGCAAGATGATCGGGCCGAGCCTCGAGGAACTGTCGGAAGAGCTGGGTGAGAAGGTGACGATCGCCAAGCTCAACATCGACGACAATCCCGACGCGCCCGGCCGCTACGGCGTGCGCGGCATCCCGACCATGATCCTGTTCAAGGGCGGCGCCCCGGCGGCGACCAAGGTCGGTGCCGAGCCGAAGGGCCGCATCAAGGCATGGCTGGAGGGCGAGCTGGCGTAAGAGCGCCGTCCTCGTCAGGACCAGGTGAAATGGAGCGGGGTGGCGCGACATTGTTCGCCCACCCCGTTTTTGTGCGCCCCTGACCGGATGGGAGTTGCCGAACTTCAGGTTTTTCGTTGATGTTGCGCGGGTTGTCGGCAGTTGTTGATATTGGTGGAATCCGCCGGTTATCGATCAGAAGATAATATTCGCGTTCCACGTTCGGCCTTCATGCATCGGCAATGCCCTTTGTAGCGCCGAATCGGTCGACGGAATTCATGAGCGGGTCTCTTCAAAAACCGTTTGCTCAGAGATAATTGTAGAAAAAGCCTTTCCTGCAGCTTTGTATGTCGATATCCGACATGTATAAGACAGGGAGCCCCTCCGCCTATGCACGATTCCGAAGATTGGGCTCCCGTCCGGACACGTTTGCACGAGGTGCTCGTCTGGGTCGCCTTCGGCGGCGTACTCGGTATCTTCTGGCGTGAGATCTTGCGGCTCGTACGGCACTGGCTGCTTCAGGCGGGCTGAACGCGTGCCGCTACGCGACCGCTAGCCCTCCAGGATCGCCAATGCCTGCTCCCACAGGTCCGCCGACGCCGCTGCGATCATGCCGCTGCGGCCGTCGCCGATCCGGTAATCCGCGCCGTCCAGCCGGCGGACCACGCCACCCGCCTCGCGCAGGAAGAGACTGCCGGCGGCGTGGTCCCACGGCAGGGTACGACGGAATAGTGCGGCGTCGTTGTCGCCGAGCACCAGCCGGGGATATTGCTCCGCCGCGCAGCGGGGCATCGGGACGATCTGCCAGCGGCCGGCCGCGCGCGCGTCGATATCCGCCAGTTCCTCGGCCGACAGGAAATAGCTCGCCACGCCCGCCACCGGCTGCGGCCCCGACGATCGATGCGCCGTCACCTGCACGCCGTCGACGAACGCACCACCGCCCGAAACGGCGTGGACGAGCCGTCCGCTGACGGGGTCGAGGATCCAGCCCGCCTCGACCACGCCATCGTCGGCGAGCGCGACCATGATGCCGAACGGCGTGCGACCGTTGGCATAATTGTTGGTGCCGTCGATCGGATCGACGATCCAGACCCGGCCATGATCGAGCCCCTCCAGCAGCGAGGCGTCGGCCGACACCGCTTCCTCGCCCACGACGCGGGCGTGCGCGTCGATCGCGCTCAATCCCTCGGTCAGCGCGGCCTCGCTCGCGCGGTCTGCGACCGTGACGAGGTCGTCCGCCGCCTTCTCGATCACCTGGTCGGGCGACAGATTGCGGAAATGCGGCATGACGATATCCGCACCGACGCGGCGCATCAGCGCGACGACGGCGTCGTGGTGGTCGTGGATCATGGCGGCGCCGGTCCTCAGCTGCGATAGTCGGCGTTGATCGAGATGTAGCCGTGCGTCAGGTCGCAGGTCCACACCGTCGCGCGGCCATCGCCGAGACCCAGGTCGACGCCGATTTCGATCTCCTGCCCCTTCAGATGCGCGGCGACGGGCGCCTCGTCATAGCCCTCGACGGCGAGGCCGCCTTCGGCCACCTGCGTCGCCCCGAAGCGGATCGCCAGCCGGTCGCGCTCCGCCGGCTCGCCCGCCTTGCCGACCGCCATCACGATGCGGCCCCAATTGGCGTCCTCGCCCGCGATCGCCGTCTTGACCAGCGGAGAGTTCGCGATCGACATGGCGATGCGACGCGCGCTGCCATCGCTTTCCGCGCCCTCGACGGTGATCTCGATGAGCTTCTGCGCGCCCTCGCCGTCGCGCACCACCAGCAGGGCAAGTTGGCGGCAGAGGTCGGCGAGCGCCGCGGCGAAGGCGTCGGCGCCGTCGCTGTCGGCGTCGACCAGCGGCGTGTTGCCGGCCTTGCCCGTTGCGAAGGCCAGCACCGTGTCGCTGGTCGAGGTGTCGCCGTCGACGGTGATGCACGAGAAGGTGCGGGCATTGGCCGCGCTTAGCCCGCCTTGCAGGAACGCCGGGTCGACCGCGGCATCGGTGAAGATGAAGCCCAGCATCGTCGCCATGTCGGGGGCGATCATGCCCGATCCCTTGATGATCCCGACCAGGGTCACGGTCCTGCCTTCGACGATTGCGGTCGTCGTCGCGCCCTTCGGATAAGTGTCCGTCGTGCCGATCGTCTCGGCCGCCGCCTGCCAGTCGCAGGCGTCCGCGGCGAACGCGAAGTCCAGGCCGGCTTCTGCCTTGTCGATCGGCAGCGGCACCCCGATCACGCCCGTCGATGCGACGAAGACGTCGGAGGGTTGGCAGCCGAGATGCTGCGCGGTGCGCGCCGCGATCGCCTCGACCGCGGTGCGGCCGCGGTTGCCGGTGAAGGCGTTCGAATTGCCGGCGTTGACGACCAACGCGCGCGCCTGGCCCAGCGTCAGCGCCTTGCGGCACCATTCGACCTCGGGCGAGGGACATTTGCTCTGCGTCAGCACGCCCGCGACCGACGTACCCGGATCGAGCGCGACGAAGGTGAGGTCGCAGCGGTCCCACGCCTTGTACCGGGCTCGCGCGACGTGCGGCACGACGCCCGCGATCGGGGGCAGGTGGGGGAAGGTGGCTGGGGCCAGCGGAGAGATGGACGAGGACATGCCGCCCCCATAAGCTGGTTCCGGGACAGGGCAAAGACACATGATCGACGCAGACGAGCCGGCAGCACCGACGATATTGTATGCCGGCACGCGGCCGCCGCCCCGCCCGCGCCGGCGCCTGTCGGGTGACAACAGGTCGCTGATGATCGGTGTGCTTCTGGCCATCGCCGCGATCGTCATCGCCGGCACCATCGTGGCGGCCATGCTCGCCGTCCGCGGCTATCAGGTATATCGCGACGGTCGGCGACAGGAGCCGGCCGCGCCGCCGCAAGTCATCGGCGCTCGTCTGAAGAAGGCGGCCGAGGTGGCGTCCCCACGCGTATTGAAGAAGGGGTTCGTGCCCGCCGCGCCGATAGGGGATCAGGGTTCCTGGTTTCCGTCCGATGCTTATCCGGCGGAAGCGCGGCGTCGAGGCGAGGAGGGTCGGGTCTCTGTGCTGCTGGCGATCGATGCGCAAGGCCGGGTCGCGGGCTGCACCGTCATGACGTCGAGCGGGTCGGCGATCCTCGATGAGCAGACCTGCGCGCTGGCACGGCGCAACGCCCGCTTTTCACCGGCGCGGCAGGATGGGGTTGCGGTGGGCGCTACGTATCGCATGCGTGGTGTCAGATGGGCGCTGGATCCTGCCGCCTCGCAGCGCATGGAGGTCGGGCAGGCGCCAAGGTTCCTGGTCGACCAGGTGATCGAGGTGGCGGTGACGCCAGAGGGGGCGGTGTCCGGCTGCAAGGTCGTGCGCCAGGGAACGCCAAGTGGCGATCCCTGCGCGTCGGCTCCGATCGGCCGGAAGCTGTTTGCGCCGCCGGTGCGCGACGGCCGGCCGACGACGGCCCGCGTCCGACTCGCGTCGAGGATGCTGCTGCTACCGGCGCAATAGCCGACGGGCTAAGGCTGAGCCCTCAGCTGCTATGGTCGGAAATGATCTTCCAGCCTTCCGGCCGGCGTTCGAACAGCAGCGAGGTCATGCCGGTGTCGGTCCGGCCGCCGGGATAGCGCAGCGTCCAGCGCGCCCACAGCATCTGGTGGACGTTGCTGATCCGGCGGTGGCCGAGCATCTGGAAGCTCAGTGCGCCGCGCTTGGTCGGGTCGGTGCCATAGCCCTTGTCGTAGCGGGCGGCGATCGCCGCCTTGCCGCGGACGAGGCCGTCCTTGGTCACGAAGACGGCATCACCGGCGTAGATGTCTAGGAACTTCGCCATGTCGCCGCTGGTCCAGCCCGCGGCGCTCGCGACCATCGCCGCCTCGATCGCGGGTTGCGGATCCGCGTCGGGGGCGGGGGCGGGGATGGGGGCGGGCGCGACCAGCGCGGCGGCGAGCAGGATCGGCATCATCGTTCGTCCTCCGTGACGGGATTGACCAGCATCGCGAGGCGCGCCTCGTCGAGCGGGGGTGCGAGCAGGAAACCCTGGTATATGGCGCATCCTTCCGCCGCGAGCAGCGCCCGCTGCGCCTGCGTCTCCACGCCCTCCGCGATCACCGGCAGGCCGAGCGACCGCGCCAGCGTCATCACCGCGCGGACCACCCCCCGATGGCGCGCGCCGTCGCCGACCGCCAGTGCCTTGTCCAGCTTGAGATAGTCGAGCGGCAGCGCCGTCAGATAGGCGAGGCTGGAATAGCCGGTGCCGAAATCGTCGAGCGCGACCTTGATGCCCGCATCGCGCAGCGCGTCGAGCACGCCGGCCGCAGCTTCCAGGTCGCGGATCGCGCTCGATTCGGTGATCTCGACGGTCAGTCGCGCCGGCGGAAAGCCGCTGGCGGCGACGCGGGCGAGGAACGCGTTCGCGAAGCCCGGGCGGCCGAGATCGGCCGGCGTCAGGTTGAGCGCGACCCGCAAGGCGGCGCGGGCATCCCGCCACGCCGCGGCGCGCGTCAGCACCAGCGACTGGATGTGGTCGGACAATGCCAGCCCGAGGTCGGCGCGCTCCGCCGCGGCAAACAGCACGTCCGCGCCGAGCGCGCCCAGCCGGCCGTGCCGCCAGCGTGCCAGCGCCTCGACCCCGATCACCCCGCCGTCGCCGATCCGGGCCTGGGGCTGGAACAAGATGTCGATCTCGCCCTGCTCGATGGCATAATGCAGGTCGACCGCCATCGCATCGAGCGGCGCGGCGCCTTGTGGACCGACGACGCGGACCATGCCGCTGTCGCTGGCCTTGGCGGCGGCGAGCGCCTCCGCGGCGCGGCGCAGCAGGCGACCGGCATCGTCGCCCTGCACACTGCCGGCCATCGCCCAGCGACTGCCGAGCACCGCGAGCCGCCCCGCGACCGCGAGGGGCTTCGCCAGCGCGCCGTCCAGCCTGGCCGCCAGCCGGTCGAGCGTCGCCGCATCCGCCGCCGCGGCGACGATCAGTTCGCCGCCGCTCGGCACCGCGACGATCGCCGCATCGCCGAGCAGGTCGGCTACGATCGCCTCGACCTGGTGGCGCGCCTCCGCAATCAGCACGTCGCCCGTCGCCCGACCGCGTGCGGCGTTCAGGATGTCGAGGCGCGACAGGGCGATCATCAGCACGCCGATCGGGGCGCCCTGCGCCAGTCGGGCCGCGATCCAGCGCTCCGCGACCGCGACCTGTTCGTCCTCCCGTTCGCTGGGCAGGCGGCGGTCGTCGGGGCGGGCGCCCGCGCGATTGGCGTGGCGGCGGGCGAAGCGGAGCGTCTGGCGGACCGAATCGTCGGCGGCGTCGCAGGCGAAATGCGTCGCACCGGCGGCGTAGAGCGCATCGAGCGTCGCGTCGTCGTCGACCGTGTCGAGCAGTGCGACCAGCGCGCCGCCCGTCGCGGCGGCGAATCCGCCCAGTGCGCGCACCGCCTCGATCCCCGATTCGGCGTCGCGGCGCGCATCGACCAGCGCCACCGCGGCGTTGCCCGCCATCGCCGCGTGCACGTCCGCCTGCCGCGCCGTGCTGACGATCCAGCCGTCCGCGCGCGCCACGGCCGCCAGTCGATCATGATCCTGCGGCGACACGATTATCACGGTGCCGCGCTCGTCTCTCCGCCCCATCGTGCCACGACTAGGCGGTGCGACCGTTTCGGGCAATGTGGAACGGACTTGTCCGCGCCGGGTTGACGTCCTAGCTCGATGACCATGGCCTCCGCTCCACCTTTTCCCGATCAGCGGCTGGTCGATGCGCATGGCCGGGCGATCCGGTATCTGCGCATCTCGGTCACCGACCGCTGCGACCTGCGCTGCCGCTATTGCATGGCGGAGCAGATGACGTTCCTGCCGCGGGCAAAGCTGCTCAGCCTCGACGAGATCGCGATCATCGCGGAACGCTTCATGGCGCGCGGCGTGACGAAGATCCGCCTGTCGGGCGGGGAGCCGCTGGTGCGGCGCGACGTCGGCGATCTGGTGCGCCGCCTCGGCCGTCATGTCGGCCAGGGCCTCGACGAGCTGACGATGACGACCAACGGGACGCGGCTGGCCCAATATGCGGACGAGATGGTCGCGGCGGGCATCCGGCGCATCAACGTCAGTCTCGACAGCCTCGATGCCGACCGGTTCCGCTTCATCACCCGGCATGGCGACCTCGGCCAGGTGCTCGGTGGCATCGCGGCGGCGAAGGCGGCCGGGCTCGCGATCAAGATCAACATGGTCGCGCTCGCCGGGCTCAACGAGGACGAGATCGGCACCATGCTGCAATGGTGCGTCGACGAAGGGCATGACCTGTCGCTGATCGAGACGATGCCGCTCGGCGCGATCGACGAGGATCGCGTCGACCGGTTCGTGCCGCTGACGCGTGTCTTCGAGGCGCTGGCCGCGCGCTTCCCTCTGGCCCGCGACCCGCATCGCACGGGCGGTCCGGCGCGCTACTGGCGCGTCGGCGAGAGTGCGACGCGGCTCGGCCTGATCTCTCCGCTGACCGCCAATTTCTGCGACGGCTGCAACCGCGTGCGGCTGACCACCGAAGGTACGTTGTACATGTGCCTGGGTCACGAGGATCGCGTCGATCTAAAGGCGGCGCTCCGCGACGGCGGCATACCGGGCCTGGACGCGGCGATCGATCAGGGGCTGATGCGCAAGCCCGCGCGGCACGACTTCACCATCGGCGCAGGCGCCGCGCCCGCGACGACGCGGCACATGAGCGTCACAGGCGGATGAACGCCTTCGAACGGCGCGCGCTCGTCGCCTCGCCCACCGCACCCGCGCAGGCCGCCGCCGCCGAACTGGCGGATGCCGCCGACTGGGTCGATCCGGCCGAGGCGGATGTCATCATCGCCCTGGGCGGCGACGGTTTCCTCCTCCAGACGCTCCACGCGCAGCTCGATCAGCGTCGCCCGGCGGTACCCGTGTTCGGGATGAACCTGGGCACGGTCGGGTTCCTGATGAACGAATGGCGGCGCTTCGACCTCGGCGAACGGCTCGCCCGCGCCAAGCCGTTCAAGGTGACGCCGCTCAGCGCCACCGTCACCGGCATGGACGGCCGCGTGCATCAGGCGCCGGCGATCAACGAGGTGTCGCTGCTGCGCGAGACGCGGCAGACCGCCAAGCTGGAAGTGACGGTCAACGACCGGATCGTGCTCGACGAGCTCGCCTGCGACGGCATATTGGTGGCCACCCCCGCGGGGTCGACCGCCTACAACCTGTCCGCGCAGGGGCCGATCCTGCCGCTTGGCTCGAACATGCTCGCGCTGACGCCGATCAGCCCGTTCCGCCCGCGGCGCTGGCGTGGCGCGATCCTGCCCGACAAGGCGCGGATCTCGATCCGCGTCCTCGACCCCGGCAAGCGACCCGTGTCGGCGGTCGCCGACCAGCGCGAGTTCCGCGACGTCGCAGAGGTGGCGATCGGCATGGATCGCGCGCGCGAGCTGACGTTGCTGTTCGATCCCGAACATGCGCTGGACGATCGCATCACCATGGAACAGTTCATCGCCTGACCCGCGCCGCCGGGCCGCGCAGGGCAGGTGGAACGCCTCCGACACGCCATTGTGGAAAACCCGCGAAAACGGGGTTGCGCGATCCGAATTGCCGTTTATAGACCCCCTCCACACAGCGACGGTAACGGTCCCTGATAGCTCAGCGGTAGAGCTCTCGACTGTTAATCGAGCGGCCGTTGGTTCGAATCCAACTCAGGGAGCCATCGCTTCGCCCTTGCGAAGCTGACCTGCCGTCACTGTGTCCTTCCCGATTAGCGGTTGCCAAGCCTTTCGCGACGCGACATCATGGCCGCTGGCGAGGCGCACAACGCGCCCGCGGGAGAGGCTTCACATGATCTACCTGGAATTGGCGATCGGCGCGATGGCCGCGGCAGTGCTCGCGGTGCCCGTCCTGCTCGCGGTCACGAGCAAGCCTTCGGTGGACGCGGAGGACTCGCTGCCGGGCTGAGCCAGCCGAGGGGTGTGGGCATCGCCGCATGGCGCGACTGCACCGAACCTTCACATATTGATCACGTTTAACGCATCGGAAATGGCGCGCGATTAGGGTAGGGGCGACGCGAGCATGCCGCGCAATGGCATGCCGCTTCGTTTGTACAGGATCGTCGCCCGTGGACCTCATGCATCGTGCGACCGCCGCACAACTCGTCGCCTCGCTGCATCGTCCGTTGCGGGCATCGGTCGGCGAATGCCTGGACCTCTGGCGGCGGCTCGATGACGTCACGCGTGCCCACGCCTATCTGGTGCTCGAGGGCCCGGAGCCGAATGCGCGGCGCACGCTCAATGCAACGGAGATCGCCGCCCTCGTCGCGCACTGATCGACAGCGTCGGCCGTCGCCAGGATCGAAACGGCGTGGTGCGCCCGTGCCGACTGCATCGGAACCGAGGCGAAAAGGCAGGCCCGATTGCGCGAGAGCCCGTTTCCAAACGGGGGCTAACCCTCGCAACACAGCGTTCGGTGTGGCTGCGCGGGGCCGCCGCCGCTATCGACGCACGGATCACGCCCTAGCTTCGCTCGAAACCGATCGCGATCGCCACCGCGAGCACGACCAGCACGGCCAGGAAGACGAGCATGCGCGGGATCGCCTGCCGCTGCGGCTTGTTCCGGAAGGGGTCCTCGTCGGCCATCGGTTGATCTCTCAATATGTTATCGACCAGCCTTAACGTCCGGCGGTAGCTTTGGTGACGTCGGCGAGCGGTTGCTTGCCGCGTGCGCATGCCCGCCCCACATGCTGGGTTGTCAACATCGAAAGGGAAGCGAATGCGGCAGGCGCTGGGCATGCTGGCCATCGACACGCGCGGCAAGGGGCTGCTCGAGATCACCGAGCGCGTTGCGGGCTGGGTGGCGGAGCAAGGCCTCGCCGACGGCCTGCTCACGATCTTCTGCCGTCACACCTCCGCGTCGCTGGTGATCCAGGAGAATGCCGCGCCGGCCGTGCGCCGCGACATGGAGGCCTATTTCGAGCGGATCGCGCCAGAGGACGCGGCCTACGAGCATGACGACGAGGGACCAGACGACATGCCGGCCCATCTGCGCACCGCGCTGACCGGCGTGCAGCTGACCATTCCGCTGATCGACGGCGCGCTCGCGCTCGGCACGTGGCAGGGGATCTATCTCTTCGAACATCGTCGCCGGCCGCACCGCCGCAGCCTCGCACTGCACCTGATCGGCGCCTGAACGCGGCGATGGAGCGTGCCATGATGGAGCCAAGTCGTTCATCGCTCGTTCGACTCGCATAGCGTAAGAACGGCGGGTTCGCCGCACCCGCGCGCGAATGGAGTATGGGAAACATGATGCATCTTGGCCGTAAGGCGATGATCGCGGCGATGGCCGCGAGCACGCTGATGGTCGCGGGTTGCGCGACCGAGACCACATACCGGCCCGCCACGGGCCAGGGCTTCAATCGGACGGGTTACAGCGAACGGCGGATCGAGCCGGATCGCTTCATCGTCAGCTTCGCCGGCAACAGCGTCACGTCGCGCGACACGGTCGAACGCTACCTGCTGTTTCGCGCCGCCGAACTGACGCTGCAGAACGGCTTCGACTATTTCGTCATGGCCAACCGCGACACCGATCGCCAGTCGCAGGTCTATACGACGCCGGGGATCGGCGGCTTCGGTGGATTCGGCGGTTATTGGGGCCCGGCGTGGCGCTATTACGGCCGCGGCTTCGGCTGGCGCACTTGGGACCCGTGGTTCGGTGGCTTCGGCCCCTGGGACAATGGGTTCGATATCCGCCAGATCGACCGGTACGAGGCGACCGCGGAAATCGTCATGCGCCACGGGCCGATCCCGCGCGACAATCTGCGCGCGTTCAACGCCCGCTCGGTCGTCGACACGATCGGGCCGAGCGTGGTGCTGCCCAAGGCGAACTGACGCGGCGCGGCGGGCCGACGCCGGACGCAAAGTGGGGCCGGTCGCGGATCGCGCGACCGGCCCCTTTTCATTGGCCCCGCCCTGCACCGATCCATCCCCTCGCCGGATCGCACACCAGATGGGTGCAGTGCGCGGACATGGACCCCGGCAGCGGTGCCGCGGCGTCGCTCTCGCGGCCCGCGCCCGTCCCAACGGGCGCGGCTAGCGCCACTTCGCTTCAGGCGGTTACCGCGCCATGGCAATGCTTGTACTTGCGGCCCGATCCGCACGGACAGGGAGCGTTGCGATTGACGCGGCCTTCCCAGCCGGCCGGATCGTCGCCCAGGTCCGGCGCCTCGGGCTGCACCATCTGCATCGGCGGCAACTGCGGCATGACGCGGCCCAGCGTGGCGGCGTCGATGTCCGCCGAATTGTCCTCGCCGGTGAACGGGTCGAAGTGCGTCGTGATGAAATCGGGCAGCTCCGGCAGCGGCGGCGGCGCCTGGATCTGGAACTCGGCATAGGCGATCGTGCGGCTGACGTCCTCGCGGATCGCGTCGAGCATCCGCTGGAACAGGCTGAACGCCTCCTGCTTGTACTCGTTGATCGGCGTCTTCTGCGCATAGGCGCGCAGATGGACGACCTGGCGCAGCGCGTCGAGCGTCGCCAGATGCTCCTTCCAATGATGATCCAGATTCTGGAGCAGGATCGATTTCTCGACCTGCTGCCACGTCTCCGGCTCGAGCTGCGCGGCCTTTTGCGCAACCATCGCATCGGCCGCCTCGCGCACGCGCTCCTCGACGATCTCCGGATCGATCGCGTCTTCCGTCAGCCAGTCTTCCACGGGCATGTCGAGGTTCAGCGTCTCGACCAGCCGCGTCTTCATGCCGGCGACGTCCCATTGTTCCGGATAGGAACCGACCGGGCAGGCCTCGCCGACGATCACGTTGACCGTCTCCGCGCGCATGTCGCTGACGACGTCACCGACCGTCTCGGCATCCATGATGTCGGCGCGCTGCTCGTAGATGACCTTGCGCTGGTCGTTCATCACATCGTCATATTCGACGACCTGCTTGCGGATGTCGTAGTTGCGCGCCTCGACCTTCTTCTGCGCGGTCTCGATCGCCTTGGTCAGCCACTTCGACCCGATTGCCTCGCCGTCCTCGATATTCGACCGCATCATGCGCGCGAACAATGTGTCGGGGCCGAAGATGCGCAGCAGGTCGTCGTCGAGGCTGAGGTAGAAGCGCGACAGGCCGGGGTCGCCCTGGCGGCCAGAACGGCCGCGCAGCTGGTTGTCGATGCGCCGGCTCTCGTGCCGCTCGGTGCCGAGCACGAACAGGCCGCCCGCCGCGAGCACTTCCTGCTTCTCGACCTCGATCTCCTCTCGGATGCGCGCCGCCGCCGCCTCATATTCGGGCGTACCCTCGACCAGGTCGGGATGCTCGTCGAGCATCCGGAATTCGAGGTTGCCGCCCAATTTGATGTCGGTGCCGCGGCCGGCCATGTTGGTCGCGATCGTCACCGCCGACTTGCGACCGGCCTGCGCGACGATATGCGCCTCCATCTCGTGGTAGCGCGCGTTGAGCACCTTGTGGTCGACGCCCTCCTGCACGAGGAATTCGCTCAGCAGCTCGGACTTCTCGATCGACACCGTGCCGACCAGTACCGGCTGGCCCTTGGCGGCATGTTCCCGGATCTTCTTGGCGATCGCGCGGAACTTGTCGTTGGTGTCCTTGTAGAATTCGTCCTCCTCGTCGACGCGCTGGACGGGCACGTTGGTCGGGATGGTGACGACGTTCATCTTGTAGATGTCGTAGAATTCGGCCGCTTCCGTCGCCGCGGTACCGGTCATGCCGGCGAGCTTGGGATACATGCGGAAATAGTTCTGGAAGGTGATCGAGGCCATCGTCTGGTTCTCGGGCTCGATCGTGACGCCCTCCTTCGCCTCGACTGCCTGGTGCAGGCCGTCGGACCAGCGGCGCCCGTCCATCATGCGGCCGGTGAATTCGTCGATGATGACGACCTTGCCGTCCTTGACGATATAATCGGTGTCGCGCTTGAACATCATGTTCGCGCGCAGCGCCTGGTTGAGGTGATGGACCACCTGCGTATTCTCGAAGTCGTAGAGGTTGGCGCCCTGTAGCAGGCCCGCCGCCTCCAGGAGCCGCTCGGCCTTCTCGGTGCCGTCCTCGGTCAGGATGATCGACTTCTGCTTCTCGTCCTTCTCGTAATCGTCGGCGCTCAGCTGCTTCACGATCGCGTCGACGCCCATGTACAGTTCCGACTTGTCGTCGGTCGGGCCGGAGATGATCAGCGGCGTGCGCGCCTCGTCGATCAGCACCGAATCGACCTCGTCGACGATCGCCATGCTGAAGGCGCGCTGCACCATCGACGAGCGCTCGTACTTCATGTTGTCGCGCAGATAATCGAAGCCGAACTCGTTGTTCGTTCCGTAGGTGATGTCGCTGTTGTAAGCGGCGCGGCGCTGCTCGTCGGTCAGATTGGGGATGATCGTACCGACCGTCAGACCCAGGAAGCGATAGACCTGGCCCATCCACTCCGCGTCGCGGCTGGCGAGATAGTCGTTGACGGTGATGACATGGACGCCGTCGCCCGGCAGCGCATTGAGATAGGTGGCGAGCGTCGCGACCAGCGTCTTGCCCTCGCCGGTGCGCATCTCGGCGATCTCGCCGCGATGGAGGACGATGCCGCCGATCATCTGTACGTCGAAATGGCGCATGCCGAGCACGCGCACCGCCGCCTCGCGCACGGTGGCGAAGGCTTCGGGCAGCAGGTCGTCGAGCTTCGTGCCGTTGGCGAGCTGCTCGCGGAACTTGGCGGTCTGGCCGGCGAGGTCCTCGTCCGACAGCGCCTGCAGCTGCGGCTCGAAGGCGGCGATCTTGGCGATGATCGGGTTCAGGGACTTGACGTACCGGTCGTTGGACGAACCGAACAGGGATTTGGCGAGGCCGCCGAGCATAAGCGTGATGTCCTGATGAAGGCCGGCGCGCACGCGATGACAGGCGGCGCGGCCGATGATGACATGGGTCGTGGGCGCAGGCGGCCGAAGCCACGGGACGTTCGATGCAGGGGCGCTATTCGCGCCGGCGGCTCGCGTACAGCCGCACGACCGCAAGCGATCGGGCGGGGAGGGGGTGGGCGACCGCGATGTCAGTCAGGCGGGCGATCGCCGCCTGCGGCCGTTGTGCGACCCGCACCGCCGCGACGCGCGCCGCGGCGGCGGTGACCTGCGCGCTCACCGCCTGCGCCGCGGCGGGCGCACGCGCCGCCGATCCTACCCCGGTCAGGGCGGACAGCAGCGCGGAAAGAAGCAGCAACAGGTTCATCGGGCGCCCGGCATAGAGACTGCGGCGGCGGGCGTCCACCGTGGAAGCGGGGCGGGACGTCTCATCCCGCGGCCTTGGCCAGCCCTTTCGACAGCTGCAGCGCGCCGTGCAGCCGCGCCTTGGCGTCGGGCCACGCGCGTTGCAGCACCAACTTGCTGTCGGGGCGCAGCTTGGCGACGCCGTTCAGCCGGTCGACATAGGCGAGCAGCCCCTGGACGTTGGGCGGCTTGTCGTCGTGGAACGAGACCAGCACGCCGCGCGGGCCGACGTCCATCTTGGCGATGCACGCCTTCTTGGCGTTGAGCTTGATCTCGATGACGCGGATCAGATTGTCGGTGGCGTCGGGCAGGGGGCCGAACCGGTCGATCATCTCCGCCGCGAACGCCTCGATCTCGCGCGACGAATCCAGCTCGTTGAGGCGGCGGTACAGTCCCATGCGCAGGTCGAGGTCGGGGACGTAATCGTCCGGGATCAGGATCGGCGCGTCGACGGTGATCTGCGGCGAGAAGTCGCGCGGGCGATCGCTCGCCAGGCCGCCGGCCTTGGCGTCCATGATCGCCTCTTCCAGCATCGACTGGTAGAGTTCGTAGCCGACCTCCTTGATATGGCCCGACTGTTCGTCGCCCAGCAGGTTGCCCGCGCCGCGGATGTCGAGGTCGTGGCTGGCCAACTGGAAGCCCGCGCCCAGGCTGTCGAGGTCGGACAATACCTTCAGGCGCTTTTCCGCCGTATCGGTCATCTGCCGTTCCGGCGGCGTCACCAGATAGGCATAGGCGCGTGTCTTAGACCGGCCGACCCGCCCGCGAAGCTGGTAGAGCTGCGCCAGTCCGAACCGGTCGGCGCGGTTGACGATCATCGTGTTCGCCGACGCGATGTCGATGCCGCTCTCGATGATCGTCGTGGAGATCAGCACCTCGAACTTCCTGTCGTAGAAGGCGCTCATCCGCTCCTCGACCTCTGTCGCGCTCATCTGGCCGTGCGCGATGACGTAGCGGACCTCGGGCACCTCATTGCGCAGATAGTCCTCGAGGTCCGGCAGGTCGGCGATACGCGGCGTGACGAGGAAGCTCTGCCCGCCGCGATAATGTTCGCGCAGCAGCGCCTCGCGCAGCACCACCGGATCCCACGGCATCACATAGGTACGCACCGCCAGCCGGTCGACCGGCGGCGTCTGGATCACCGACAGTTCGCGCAGGCCGCTCATCGCCATCTGCAGCGTGCGCGGGATCGGCGTCGCGGTGAGGGTGAGCATGTGCACGTCCGCGCGCAGCGCCTTCAGCCGCTCCTTGTGGGTCACGCCGAAACGCTGTTCCTCGTCGACGATGACGAGGCCGAGCCGCTTGAACTCGATCCCCTTGGCGAGCAGCGCGTGCGTGCCGACGACGATGTCGATGCCGCCGCTCGCCAGCCCCTCCTTGGTCTTCTTCGCCTCGGCGGCGGGGACGAGGCGCGACAGCCGGCCGATCTCGATCGGAAAACCTTCGAAGCGCTGGGTGAAATTGTTGAAATGCTGCCGCGCGAGCAGCGTCGTCGGACAGATGACCGCGACCTGCATCCCCGCCATCGCCGCGACGAAGGCGGCGCGCAGCGCGACCTCGGTCTTGCCGAAGCCGACGTCGCCGACGATCAGCCGGTCCATCGGCTTGCCCGCCGCCAGGTCGGCGAGCACGTCCTCGATCGCGCGGTCCTGGTCGTCGGTCTCGTCATAGGGGAAACGGTCGACGAAGCTCGGATAGCCGCTGGGATCGGGCTCGGCGATCTCGCCGGGGCGCAGCGCGCGCTCGGCGGCGACCTTGATCAGCTCGCCCGCGATCTCGCGGATCCGCTCCTTCATCCTCGACTTGCGCCGCTGCCACGCCTCGCCGCCCAGCCGGTCGAGCGCCGTCGCTTCCTCGCTGCTGCCGTAGCGCGACAGCACCTCGAGGTTCTCGACCGGCACGAAGAGCTTGTCGCCGCCGGCATATTCGACCGCGACGCAGTCGTGCGGGCTCTGGCCGACGGGGATCGAGGTCAGGCCGAGATATTTGCCGATGCCGTGGTCGGAATGGACGACGAGGTCGCCCGGCGTCAGCGTCGCTAGCTCGGCCAGGAACGCGTCCGCCGACTTCTTGCGCTTCGCCCGCCGCACCAGCCGGTCGCCCAGCATGTCCTGCTCGGTGAGGACCGCGACGTCCGGCGCGGTGAAGCCATGGTCGAGCGGCAGCACGACGAGCGCGACGCCCGCGCTCTTCCCCGTATCCGCGATGCCCAGCGCTTCCTGCCAGGTCTCCGCCGCCTTGGCGCCGGTCAGGCCATGGTCCTTGAGCAGGGTGCCGAGCCGCTCGCGCGCGCCGTTCGAATAGCTGGCGAGGACGGGCTTCTTGCCCTCCTTGCGCAGCCGGCCGAGGTGCTGGACGACCGCATCGTAGACATTGGCACCGCTCGAGCGCTCGGGCGCGAAGTCGCGCGCGCCGTCGACGCCGAAGTCGAGCACCGTCCGGCTCTCCGGCTCGTGGAACGGCGTCGTCGTATGGACGTGCCGCGCCTCCAGCGCCTCGCGCCACTCGCGCTCGCCGAGGTAGAGCGCCGTCGAGCCGAGGGGGCGGTAGCTGCCCGGCTGCGCGCCCTCCGCGCGCTGACGGTTCTCGTAATAATCGGCGATCGATTCCAGCCGCCCCTCGACCGCGCCCGCGACGCCCGCGTCGCGCACCACCACGTCGTCGGCGCCGAGGTGATCGAACAATGTCGCCAGCTTGTCCTCGAACAGCGGCAGCCAATGCTCCATGCCCGCCAGCCGCCGGCCGTCGCTGATCGCCTGGTACAGCGGATCGCCCGTCGCCGTCGCGCCGAACTTGTCACGGTACCGGCTGCGGAAGCGCTTGATCGACTCCTCGTCGAGCAGGGCCTCGGACGCGGGCAGCAGGGTGAAGCCGTCGACGCGTCCCGTGGTGCGCTGGTCGCCGGGATCGAAGGTGCGCACGCTCTCGATCTCGTCGCCAAAGAAATCGAGGCGCAGCGCCTGCTCCTCGCCGCTCGGGAACAGGTCGACGATCCCGCCGCGCACCGCATATTCGCCATGGTCGTGCACCGTGTCGGTGCGGACATAGCCGTTCGCCTGGAGCAGCGCGGCTAGCTTGTCGCGGTCGATCCGCTCGCCGGGCGCGAGCCGGGCGACGAGCTGACGGATGCGGAACGGCGTCAGCACGCGCTGCGTCGCCGCGTTGGCGGTGGTCAGCAGCAGCTGCGGTGCCTTCACCGGCCGCTGCAGCCGGTGCAGCGCCGCCACGCGCTCCGCCATGATCCGCAGCGTCGGCGAGGCGCGGTCATAGGGCAGGCAGTCCCAGGCCGGAAGGCCGATCACCTCCAGGTCGGGCGCGAAGAACGCCGCCGTCCCCGCGATCGCCCGCATCGCGCCCTCGTCGGCGGCGACGAACACCGCGCGCGCGCCCTTCTGCGCGGCGGCGCGCGCCAGATCGGCGAGGAAGGCCGGCTGGAATCCCGCCGGTATGCCCGACAGGGTCAGCGGTGTCTTGGCGGACAGGATCGTCTTCAGGTCGGGCATCGCGGCTTTCAAATTCCCCTCGTGCGGGCAGGAGGGGTCGGTCAACATTTTCCCGTCCCGCTTGCGGGAGGGGCAGGTCGAAATGTCCCCCCACCCGCTTGCGGGAGGGGCAGGGGGTGGGCCCGACGTGTAGGATCAGGCGGCAAGGCAGGAGGATGGATCAGGCCCACCCCCAACCCCTCCCGCAGGCGGGAGGGGAGAATAGAAGCGCCCCTCCCGCACACGGGGGCGAGCAGGCGTCAGAACGTCGGCACGTAGGTGATCGCCCGCATGCGGTCCATCATCGGACCCTGCCAGCGCTCCGGGCATGGTAGCGAACCGATCGCCCAACCCATGATATCGACGTCCTGCTCCTCCAGAAGCGTTTCGAACCAGTCGAGTTCCGCGGGCGTCATGCTGGCGCCATGCGCGTCGAAGAAACCGCCGATCATCAGGTCGGCCTCCTTGGTGCCGCGATGCCAGGCGCGGAACTTCAGGCGTTTGAGGCGAGTGGCGTGGTCCATGCGGCCCCTTCTTTGCGGCAAATGCGCGGATGCCCGGCAGACGCTGGCGGCGTCCGTCGGGTACGGTATAGCGGCCCATGTAATCATGCGCCCGCTCATCCTCAATCCGCTGTTCGCCGAGGTCACCGCGCTCAAGGGCGTCGGTCCCGCGCTCGCCAAGCCCTTGGACCGGCTCGGCTTGCAGCGCGTCGTCGACGTCGCCTTTCACCTGCCGAACGGCTGGGTCGACCGCGTCGCCCGCGACGCGCTGGACGAGGCCGACGTCGGCCGCATCGTCGCGATCACGCTGACCCCGGTCGACTATCGTCTGTCGAGCGGGCGCGGCCCGACGCGCGTCCAGGCGGTCGACGCGCGCGGCAACGCCGTCAGCCTCGTCTATTTCGGCGGCTCGTCGGGCTGGGTGAAGAAATTGCTCCCGCTGAACGAGCCGCGCCGCGTCTCCGGCAAGCTCGAACAATATGGCCAGACGCTGCAGATCATCCATCCCGACCTCGCCGAGCCCGACGAGCCGTTCCGCGCGCGCGAGCCGATCTATCCGCTGTCGGAGGGGTTGACCTCGCGCCGCCTTGGCGCGCTCGCGCAGCAGGCGGTCGAGCGCGCGCCCGACCTGCCCGAATGGATCGAGCCGGGGCTGAAGGGAAAGCGCGGCTGGCCAGGCTGGCACGAGGCGCTGGCGCGAATTCACGAGGATCCGGCCGACAAGCCGGCGCGCGAGCGCCTCGCCTATGACGAGATCTTCGCCAACCAGCTCGCGATGACGCTCGTCCGCGCCGACACGCGCAAGCGGCGCGGTCGTGCGCTCCACGGCGACGGGCGCCTGCGCGACCTGCTGAAGCTGCCCTATACGCTGACCGGCGCGCAGACCCGCACGATCGCGGAGATCGAGGGCGATCTCGCGCAGACCGCGCCCATGCTGCGCCTGCTTCAGGGCGACGTCGGCGCCGGCAAGACCCTGGTCGCCGCGATGGCACTGCTGATCGCGGTCGAGGCCGGGGCGCAGGGCGCGATGCTCGCCCCGACCGAAATCCTCGCGCGCCAGCATTATGAGACTTTGCGCCGGACGCTCGCTGGCCTGCCGCTCACCATCGCCGTGCTGACCGGGCGCGACAAGGGTCGCGCGCGGGAGGCGACGCTGATGGGGCTCGCCAGCGGCGAGATCGACATTCTCGTCGGCACGCACGCCATCTTCCAGGAGGCGGTCGGCTACAAGGACCTCGCGCTGGTCGTCGTCGACGAGCAGCACCGTTTCGGCGTCGCCGAACGAATGATGCTGCAGGCCAAGGGGCGGACCCCGCCGCACCTGCTGGCGATGACCGCGACGCCGATCCCGCGCACGCTGACGCTGGCGCAATATGGCGAGATGGACGTCAGCCGCCTCGACGAGATGCCGCCGGGACGCCAGCCGATCGAGACCCGCGTCGTCAGCCAGGACCGGCTGGACGAAGTGGTCGAGGCGCTGGGGCGCCATATGGCGGATGGCGGTCAGGCCTATTGGGTCTGCCCGCTGGTGGAGGAAAGCGAGAAGAGTGACCTCGCCGCCGCCGAGATGCGCGCGGAGCAGCTGCGCGCGCGGTTCGGGGATCGCGTCGGCGTCGTTCATGGCCGGATGAAGGGGCCGGAGAAGGATGCGGTGATGGAGGCCTTCGCCGGCAACCGCCTGTCGGTGCTCGTCGCGACGACCGTCATCGAGGTGGGCGTCGACGTGCCGAACGCGACGCTGATCGTCATCGAACATGCCGATCGCTTCGGGCTGGCGCAGCTCCACCAGCTGCGCGGCCGCGTCGGGCGGGGCGGGGGGCTGTCGCGCTGCCTGCTGCTGCGCGGCGCGGCGCTGAGCGAGACCGCGCGCGCGCGGCTCGCGCTGATGCGCGACACCAACGACGGCTTCCGGATCGCCGAGGAGGATCTGCGGCTGCGCGGCAGCGGCGAACTGCTCGGCACGCGCCAGTCGGGCGAAATGGCCTTTCGCCTCGCCACGCCCGACATGCTCGCCGACCTCTTGCAATGCGCCCAGGACGATGCCCGCCTGCTGATCGACCGCGACGGCGGCCTCGAAGGGCCGCGCGGCGCGGCGGCGCGCATCGCGCTCTATTTGTTCGATCGCGACGCGGGCGTGGCGCTGCTACGCTCCGGGTAAGGCGCGAACGGCAGGGCAGGCGATTGCCGGGGTAATGCGCGAAGTCGCCGTTCGGTCGGCTCCGTCGCCTGACCCGGACCGAGAGCCGCTGCATCGTCGGTCCGCAGGGCGCACGTCCGGATCGCGCGTGCCGCGAGCCGGACCGGCCGGAGTGCCCCGCTATCCGTGATGCCCATGGTGGTCGCCGCCGCCTCGATGGGGCGGATGCGGAGGGGCGCCGGGCCGCGGCGGCGGCGCATGGAAGGCGACGCGTGGCGCCGCCGCCGCATGGGGAGGGTTAGCCCAGGCACGACCGCCCTGCGCGGCCCATTCGCCATGCGGGGCGGGCCCCGCCCGGTCCCGCATGCCCTCACCGCCATAGCCGCGTGCCTGCGGGACGGCGCCATGCCACTGGGGCGGCGGAGCGTGGAACGGTGGCGAGGCGGGGGCTGCGCCTGGGGCGGTGTCACGCTGCCAGGGCGGCGGTCCGCCGCGATGCACGACCGGCATCGGCGCGCGGGCGAATGCCTGCGCCTGCTCCTGCGCGGATGCTCCACCGAGCTGTGGCGCATGCGGCGCGCGATACGCGGTCGGCAGGGTCGACGGTGCGTTCCCGTGCAACGGCGCGCCGCTCGGTTGCCAGCCGCCGCGACGCGGATCGGCGAAAGGCTGACGACCTGCCATCAGCGGCCGCGCGGTCGCGACGATTGGCGGGTGGCCATGGTTCGCGGTCGCGAATAGCCGCGGGTCGCCGCGCGCCGCCGTGAAATGCGCGAACTGGTTCTGCGTGGGCGCGACATGGGCCTCGTGCGCGGCGATCCAGTCCTGCCGGCTCGGCCGCGCCTGCACGCCGCCCGGGCCGCCATTGTAGCTGACCCGCGTGATGCGGTTCACCACCACGTCCTGCCGATAGACGTTGGTGATGTGGACGTTGGTGATGGTGTTGACGGCGCGATTGTAAAAGATGTGGCCGCCGTTCCAGTACCCGCCCTGATAGCCGACACCGGTATAGCCGAACCCATAGGGCACGCCGCCGTAGAAGCCGACGTGCGGGCCCCAATAACCGGCGTGAAAGACATAGGCGCCGTCGCTCCAACCCCACCAGGGCGGCGTCCAGAGCAGGCCGGGGCGGGGCGCCATTACCCAGGTGCCCGGAACCCAATAATAGGCGTATTCTATGTCGTCCCAGGCCCAATAGCCCGGCGTCCAGACGTAATCCGGTCCCGGCAGCGCCGGCTGCGCATAGACGGGCAGCGGGGGCGGCGGGGATCCGACGCTGATGTTGATCGACAGCTGCGCGGCTGCCGCCGTCGCGACGACCATGCCTCCGCCCAGCGCCAGTAGTGCCACCAAGCCCCTTTTCATCGAGCCGCCTCCTTGCATTGCCATCCCCAAGTCCTGCGCGCACGTCGCTGAACGGTGAATTACAGAACGGCAAGTGAAGGATATGTAATTCCGATGTCATGATAGGAGGGAGCGGGGCTCTCCTCCAATTCAGGGCAGTTGGACGAACAAAAAATATTTTGAAAAAAGGAAACTACGAAAGTGTTGCGCTCAATCTAGTAGTGATGGGGGCATCCGTGTCGTCATATATTATGAAGGCGGGGATATCATTCTAATTGCGTCGAACGGGAGCACGTAGTCTGTGCCCTGACACGAATATGTGCTATGGCCACCATGCTCTTTGACAGGTGCGGAATGACGTGGCCGCAAAAGCGACCAAACACCGTGACCTTTGTGACCTTCGGAACTATGTTGCGCGCGCGTGCAACGGAAGATCGTCGCACGACAGCAATCTGTCGCAAATCGCGCTGGGACTTGCCGGATCGTTCAACGAAAAACCGGCTCAGCCGTGCATGCCGCCCAGCACCGCGTGGTACCGATTCGCCGGGATCGCCCGCTCGAGCTGGCACCCGATCCGACCGCCGAGCGCCCAACGGACCGCCGCCTTCACTTCGCCCAGGACGGGCAGCTGGATGGAGATCCATTCGCCGACGCTGACGGCGGCATCGCTGCGGAGCATCAATCCCCCAGGCGACAGGTTGACGATCAGCACCGGCAGCGTGCGGCCGTCGACCAGTCTCGCCCGGCTGCGATGATGCACCTCGTCGCGCGGCTCGGCCCGCCCGTCGGCCGAGTGGCGTCCATCGGAAAGACCCATCGAAGCAGCACTCGTCACGCCGGTTCTCCCTTGGTCCGCTACGGTACAATTTGGACCAATATGGATCAATCATAGGGAGAGTAAGTTTACAAAGGCTTATTCCGCCGGAATGAGCAATCCGTGATTTTTTCTGCCGGCCGAAAGACGGACCGGCTCGGCGCCGACGACGATCATCTGCGCCTCGTCGGTCACCTTCTCGGCGCCGATGCGCGCGCCGCCGCCCGCGATCAGCCGGCGCGCCTCGCCCTTCGACTTGGCGAAGCCCAGCGCGATCAGCGCGTCGACGACGCCGATCGTGCCGCCCTCGACGGTGATCGTCGGCAGCGCGGCACCGGCGCTGCCTTCCTCGAACGTGCGGCGTGCGGTCTCTGCCGCCTCCTCGGCGGCGGCGCTGCCCCGGCACATCGCGGTCGCCGCGTTGGCCAGCACCTTCTTCGCCTCGTTGATCTCGGCGCCTTCCAGCGCTTCGAGACGGGCGATCTCGTCGAGGGGCAGGTCGGTGAACAGCCGCAGGAACCGGCCGACGTCGCGGTCGTCGGTGTTGCGCCAGAACTGCCAATAATCGAAGTGCGGTAGCTGGTCCTCGTGCAGCCAGACGGCGCCCGCCATCGTCTTGCCCATCTTGCCGCCGTCGGCGGTGGTAATCAGCGGCGTGGTGACGCCGAACACCTCCGTCCCGTCCATCCTGCGGGCGAGCTCGATGCCGTTGACGATATTGCCCCACTGGTCGCTGCCGCCCATCTGCAACCGGCAGCCGTGGCGATGCGCCAGTTCCCGGAAATCATAGGCCTGCAGGATCATGTAGTTGAACTCGAGGAAGCTCAGCGACTGTTCGCGATCGAGCCGCAGCTTGACCGAGTCGAAGCTCAGCATCCGGTTGACGCTGAAATGCTGGCCGACCTCGCGCAGGAAGGGAATGTACTCGAGGCGGTCGAGCCACTCGGCATTGTCGAGCATCACCGCGTCGGTCGGTCCCCCCATCTCACCTTCGGGGCCGAAGGTCAGGAAGCGTTCGAAGATGCGCTTGATCGAGGCGACGTTGGCCTTGATCCCCTCTTCGCCGAGCAGCTTGCGCGCCTCGTCCTTGAAGCTCGGGTCGCCGATCTTGCCGGTACCGCCGCCCATCAGCACGATCGGCTTGTGACCGGTCTGCTGCAGGCGACGCAGCAGCATGATTTGCACGAGGCTGCCGACGTGGAGCGACGGCGCAGTGGGGTCGAAGCCGATATAGCCGGGGACGACCTGCTTGGCCGCCAGCGCGTCGAGCGCCTCCGCATCGGTCAGCTGGTGGATGTAGCCGCGCGTCGAGAGCGTATTGAGCAGGTCGGAGGCATAGGTCATGCGCGCAGCCGTTACACAGCCGGGACGGTCCCGTCACGGGGGTTGGTGGGCGCGCGACCCGGGCTCAGCGCCGCGGCAGCTGCACCTGCGGATCCACCGGGGTCCGGCCCTTGCGCAATTCGAAGTGCAACTCCGGCCGGTCGGCGAAGCCGGTGTCGCCCGACAAGGCGATCGTCTGGCCACGCTTCACGCTCTGCCCGCGCTGGACCAGCAACTTGCTGGCATAGCCATAGACGCTGGTCCAGCCGCCGCCGTGCTTGATGATGACGAGGCCGCCCAGCGCCGCGATGCCGTCGCCGGCATAGGCCACGACGCCATCCGCGGTGGCGCGGATCGGGGTGCCGATCGGCACCGCGATCGTGATGCCGTCGTTGCGCTCGCCGCTGCGTCCCGGACCGAAGCGGCCGACGACATTGCCCTCGGCCGGCCAGGCGAAGCCGCCCCCTGCAAGGCGGGTCGGCGCCTCGACCACCGCGGTCGGCGGGAGCACGCGCCGTGCGCTGGCGACGGGCTTGGCGGGTGCCTGCCGCGGCGCGGGGGCGGGTTCGCCGCCGGTGAGGATATCGTCGATATCGAGGCGAAAGGCGGCGGCGCGCTCGGCGGTGGAGGCCGCGCGGCCCGGCTCGCCGGGGATCAGGATGCGCTGCCCGGCCCGCAGGATGTACGGTTCCTCCAGCGCATTGGCGGCAACGATCCGCGACCATTCGACGCCATAGGCGCGGGCGATGGCGATCCCGCTCTCGCCCTGGCGCACCAGGTGGTAGCGCCCGCCGGGAATGGTCAGTCGCTCGCCGGCGCGGACGGTGAAGGGCGGGGCCAGATCGTTGGCGCGGGCGATCGCCTCCGATCCCGCGCCGGTGCGCTCCGCGATGCCGCGCAGCGAATCGCCGGGCTGCACGACGTAGCGCTGGTCGGAGACGGTCCGCGCATCCGGCGTGACGGGACGCGCCTCCCACGCCGGCCGCGCGGTGCGCGGCATCGCGACGGGAACGTCGACCTGCCGCGCCGGACGGTCGTCGCCGTCGTTCGCGGCGTCACGCCATGGCGCACGCGGATAGGCGACCGGCGGCGGGTCGTATCGCTGGGGCTGGCGGGCAGGCGCCTCGCGGACCGGCGGGGGTGGGGGGGGCGCGTCCTCGACGGGCATATCCACGCTGGGGATGCATCCCCCCAGCAACAGCAGCGCGAACGGGGCCGCGACGCGCTTCATCTCAGCGCGCCGGCTCCAGCCGGTTCAGTCCGCCCATGTAGGGCTGCAGCGCCGAGGGCACCGCGACCGACCCGTCCTCCTGCTGATAGTTCTCCAGCACTGCGACGAGCGTGCGCCCGACCGCGAGGCCCGACCCGTTCAGCGTATGCACGAAGCGCGGTGCTTTCTCCCCCTCGACCCGGTAGCGCGCATTCATCCGCCTCGCCTGGAAGTCGGTGCAGATGGAGCAGCTGGAAATCTCCCGATAGCGCGCCTGACCGGGCAGCCATACCTCGAGATCGTAGGTCCGCGCCGCCGAGAATCCCATGTCGCCCGCACACAGCAGCATCCGGCGATAGGGCAGTTCCAGCGCGTCGAGCACGCCCTCGGCGCAGGCGGTCATGCGCTCGTGCTCGGCCTCCGAGGCATCTGGGGCGACGATCGACACCATTTCCACCTTGTCGAACTGGTGCTGGCGGATGTAGCCGCGCGTGTCGCGCCCCGCCGCGCCCGCCTCCGAGCGGAAGCACGGGGTCAGCGCGGCGAAGCGCAGCGGCAATTCGCCCTCTGGCAGGATCGCCTCGCGCACGATGTTGGTCAGCGACACCTCGGCGGTCGGGATCAGCCAGCGGCCGTCCGTGGTGCGGAACAGGTCCTCCGCGAACTTGGGAAGCTGCCCCGTGCCGAACACCGCCTCGTCGCGCACGAGCAGGGGCGGGCAGACCTCCTCATAGCCGTGCTGGCGGGTCAGCCGGTCGAGCATGAACTGGCCGAGCGCGCGCTGCAGACGGGCGGCGTGGCCGCGGACCAGCGTGAACCGCGCGCCTGCCAGCGCGACGCCGGTCTCGAAGTCCAGGCCGAGCGCGGGGCCGATCGCATCGTGCTCCCGCGCCGCGAAGGCGAAGTGGGGCGGCGTGCCCCGGCTGTGGACGACGACATTGTCGTTTTCGTCCGCACCGTCCGGTACGTCGGCGGCGGGGCGGTTCGGAAGGGCGGCGAGCGCGGCGTCGAGCGCGGCGGCGGCGTGTGCCTCATCCGCTTCGAGCGCGGGAAGAGCCTCCTTGAGGGCGGCGACCTGCGCCATCAGCGCCGCGGCACGCGCCTCGTCCTTTTGCGCCTTCGCCTGGCCAATGCCCTTCGACAGCTCGTTACGGCGGGTCTGCGCGTCCTGCGCCGCGGCGATGGCGGCGCGCCGTGCGTCGTCGAGGGCGATCAGGTGCGCCGACTGCGGCTCGAGACCGCGACGGGCGAGGGCGGCGTCGAAGGGGGCGGGGTCGTCGCGAAGGCTGCGTATGTCGTGCATGGTGCCACGGCTATGGCCGCGCCCCCCGCCAGGCGCAAGCCGGCAACCGCGACCGGGTGCGCGGCGTTGTCGATCCCGACGATAACGATCAGGAGACGTCAGATGCAGGTGCCCCACAATGCCTTCGTGCTGGTCGCGGACGGCCGAAAGGCGCTGTTCTTCCGGAACGAGGGCGATGCCGACTATCCGAACCTCAAGGTCGAGCATGCCGAGGAACATGTGAACCCGGCCGACCGCGATCAAAAGACGGACGCCGCCGGCGGCGCCTCCTCGACCCAGTCAGGAGCCGGTGCGCCGCCGGTCGCGCAGGGCGGATCGAACCATGCCAGCGGCGGCGGTGCGCAGTTCGCGCCGTCGCGCGGGTCGATGGACGAGACGGACTTCCACCAGCAGGAGGAGGATCGTTTCGCCGCGGAAACCGCGGACATGCTGAAGCGGCGCGCCCTGGCGAACGAATTCGAGGCGCTGATCATCGTCGCGCCGCCGAAGACGCTGGGCGAACTGCGCAAGCATTATCACAAGGAGGTCAGCGATCGCCTGAAGGGCGAATTGGCGAAGGATCTGACCGGACATCCGGTCCCCGATATCGAGAAGGCGCTGCAGTCGGCCTGACGCGCCGACGATAGGCGTAAACGAAAAGGGGCCGCCGGATGCAATCCGGCGGCCCCCTTTTTAGAAGCGAAGGTAACGTGTCAGGCGGTCGCCGGGCGCGCCATCCGGCGCCTGACGACGAGCGCCGCTGCGGCCGCGCCGAACAGCAGGACCATCGGCGGAGCCGGCACCGGCGCGGGCGGTCCCGGAGGTCCGGGAGGCCCCGGCGGCGGCGGCGGCGGGTTCGGACCGCTCGAGGACCATCCGCCACTCGTACTCCAGCCCTTCTGATCCTGGTTCTGCTGCTGTCCCTGTTGCTGCCCCTGCTGCTGGTTCTGGTTCTGGTTCTGGTCCTGGCTTTGCTGATTCGTATTGGTGTTGGTGTTCTGATTGTTGTTCGAGTTTTGGTTGCTGTTCGAATTCTGATTGCTGTTGTTGTTCTGGTTGTTGATGTTGTTCTGATTGTCGACGACGACATTGGCGCCGCCGGTGGAGCTCGACGTCGAGCTCGAGACGTTTCCGGACGACGAGGAGCTGCTGGAGACGTTGCCGGACGACGAACTGGAGACGTTTCCGGACGACGAACTCGAGACGTTGCCGGAACTGGAGACATTGCCGGAGGAGGACGAGGAACTGCTGCTCGACGTCGATCCGCCGCTCGACGTCGACGAGATTACGATGCTGCCGCTCGATCCCGAACTGCCGCCGCCGAAGAACCCGCCGCCGAAGAACCCGCCGCCGCCGCCGGCCCAGCCGCCGCTGCCGCCGACAACGACCGGCACGGCACCGCCGCCGCCGCTGACGAATCCCTCGCCGCGGGGCAGAGGAAGCGGGACCGGCGCTGCCTGGCTCGCCACCGTGACGACAGCCGGCGCGCAGGTCGTGGTGGTCCGCGTCACGATCCGGCGAACGCCCCCCTTCCGCACGACCGAGGCCAGCTCGCGGTGCACGACGCGCTTCTTGACCTGCTTGACGAGAGTGGGGCGGCTGGGCCGCTCGGCGACATGCACCGCTCCGCCGCCGATCAATGCGCCGCCGCATGCGCAAGCGCACAGTTTCGCCAGGGCCATTCGGACGGACATATCTGTTCTCTCTCACTTCCGACCTGCGCTGGCCGGTATCCCCATTGCGTCGAAGGATCGCCGCTAGCTCACCAAGTGCAAATCAAAGGTTGAAGCGCAAGATCATTAACCATGATCATCGGCGAATCCGGCGCCTGAAATGCCATGCGATCGGCCTCAACAGCCTTAATGTGCCAAGGCGAAACACATCGTCGTCCGCGAAGGCGCGGTTCGGCGACAGGGCTATTTGCGATAGCCGACGCCGTCGACATGGTGATTCGCAAGAAAATGTCGCGAATGCGCAGAATTCGGCAACTCGCCTCGCTTGTGAATGACGCGGGGCACGATTATAGGCGCGAACACCAAGACTTGGGGGCGGGCCCTTGGCACTCGAGGGGCCGGAGGGAGAGTGGCATGGTAGCGCAAGTGCATCGCGTACACGACGACACGACCAATCCATTGCCGGCCAACGACGCGGAGGACGGCTATCGTCCCAGCGCCGACGAGCCGTTCATGAGCCTGAGGCAGCAGGCCTATTTCCGGGCGAAGCTGCTTCGGTGGAAGGAGGCGATCCTGAGCGACGCCGCAGGAACGCTCAACCAGTTGCAGCTGGACTCGCTGCGCGAGGCCGATCTCACCGATCGCGCTTCGAGCGAGACGGATTGGTCGATCGAACTGCGGACGCGGGATAGGCAGCGCAAGCTGATCGCAAAGATCGATGCGGCGCTCCGTCGGATCGACGACGGCGAATACGGCTATTGCGAAGTGACTGGCGAACCGATCAGCCTGGGACGGCTGGAGGCACGCCCGATCGCGACGATGACGGTCGAAGCGCAAGAGCGCCACGAGCGCAGCGAGAAGATTTCCCGCGAAGACTGACGAATCTCGCTGAGGACCCCTCCCGCGTCGGGAGGGGTCGGTCGCGAACCCGTCAGAGTCGTGCGATCTCTTCCTTGATCCGCAGTTTCTGGCGCTTCAGGTCGGCTAGCGTCGCCGCGTCGGGCATCGGGCGATGGACCTCGTCTGCGATGCGGCGGTCGAGCGCGGCATGCTTGGTCTCCAGAGCCTGTTGATGCGCAGTGTGCATTTCGGTGTACCTCCTGATGCATGCGGTTGGGGGAATGGAGTTAATCACCAAAGGGCGAAAAAGTCCTCACCGAAATCAGGTCAAAGCGACCGGCCGAGCCATGGTATGCGACGACCTGCATGCGACCGGCGATGCTGCCGCAGCGCTTGTTGCGGCGACGAGCGTTTCGTAAACTGCGGCCGCGTCGTCGATCCCGATCGACGTGACGCGAGGGGGCACGATGGACGAAAACGAGATCGCAGCACGACTCGATCGACTCAGGACCGAGCATCGCGACCTGGACGCCGCGATCGAGGCCCTGGGAGGGGTGGGGGTTCCCGACCAGTTGCAGCTTGCGAGGCTGAAGAAGCGGAAGTTGCGCCTGAAGGACGAGATCGCGATGCTGGAGGACACGCTCATCCCCGATATCATCGCCTGATATGCCGACGCCGATGACGATCATCGCCGCAACCGCCCCAGTTCGACACACCATATGGTGCGGTGCTTATGGCTCCCGCGCTCGGCCTGTGGCACCCGCAAAACGATGAATTCCGGACACTCCGAATCGCGGATCCATCGGCGCCTCATCGACGCCCTCTATACCGAGGCGATGGTGCTCGCCGACGAGGCGCGGGCGTATTTCGACGAGGCGGGCCGAGCCGAGCGGGACGCGCTCGACCCGCTGATCCGCGTGGGATTTTCGTGCGAGTCGCTGAAGGTGACCACGCGCCTCATGCACGTGATCGCCTGGCTGCTGACGCAGCGTGCGGTCGACGCGGGCGAACTCAAGCCGCGCGAGGCGCTCGACCCCACCCGCCGGCTCGGTACGGCCCCCTCGTTCGACGCCGACCTTCTCGATGCGCTGCCACCCCGCGCGCGGGCACTCGTGGCGTCCAGCGCCGACCTGCATCGCCGCGTCGGGTTGCTTGATGGCGCGCAGGGCATTGCCGCCGGCATCGTCAGCCCCGTTCACGGCCTCCACGACCGGATCGCGCAGGCCTTTTGACCAGGTTATTGCGGCGCCATCACCGACAGCAGGTCATCCACACTGCCAACCGCGAAAGCGGTATGCTCGTCGCCCACCGCGTAGGGCAGGAGGATGCGCCGGCCCTGCAGCAGCGCGCCGCAGCTATAGGTGACGTTGGGCACGTAGCCGCCGCGCTGCTCCGCGCTGGGGAACAGTAAGGGGGACGGGGTGCGGGCAAGGACGCGCGACGGATCGTCCTTGTCGAGCAGGCAGGCGCCGACGCAATAGCCGCGCACCATGCCGACGCCATGCGTGAAGACGAGCCAGCCTTCGTCGATCTCGATCGGCGAACCGCAATTGCCGATCTGCACGAATTCCCAGGGATATTGGGGCGCCATGATCGGTTCGCCGTGCTCCCACGTGTAAAGATCGGGCGAGCGCAGCAGCCAGATGCGCTCGTTGTCCTGTCGCCCGAGCATGACGAACTGGCCGTCGACCCGCCGCGGGAACAGTGCCATGCCCTTGTAGCCGGCCATTGCGCCGAGCAGCGGGCGCATTTCGTACGTCCGCTCGTCTATGCCGCGCAGCAATTCGCAGCGCGCTTCGCGCCCGTCGAATGCGGTATAGGTGCCAAGCACGCTCTCGACCCCGTCGTGATCGGTGAAATTGACGAGGCGGAGGTCTTCGACACCCTGACGCTGACTGGGCAGGATGGGAAAGATCACCGTTTCCGAAATGTCGCGACTGTCGGGCGAGTGGAGTCTGACCCAACCGGCGTCGTCGTCGCTCTCGATGGTCGGGGGCACACCCTGATCGCTGGCGGGGTCGATGACGAGGCCGTGCGCGCCGTCCCACCGTCCGGTACGGAACGTCACGGAAGAGATGTGACCCTCGCCGATCCCGCGCAGCGACAGGATGAAGCGCGGGTCGCCGCCGTCCTGCACCCGATCGGGCGCGCGGACGATGCTGGGGTTGAACAGCGCTGCCGACTCGAAGGCATATTCCTGGCTGAAATAGGCGCCGAGCAGCAGGCGGTCGCGCTCCTGCGTGATGGGACCGCAGTCGAGCCTGTCCCGCATCTGCTCGAAGCGACGGAGAAAGGCCTCGTCGACGTTGCGGTGCCGCTCTCGCATCGCGCCGTGCAGCAGGTCGAGCATGCGCGTCCGCATCGTCTCGTCCAGCGCCATCAACCGTGCCGTGACCTGCGCGACCCGGGTCGGGCGATCCTTGGCGAAGGCATCGGGGTAGCCGAAGTCGAACGGCCGGATCACGGTCCGTGCCGGATCCGGCTGCAATAGCAGGTCGAGGGTGGTGAAGACATCGGCGGCGTTCATCGGCTTCTGCGTCCTTCGGCAAGCGGCGTCCCGTATCGACGGCACAGCGCAGCAGACGCGCGATTGATCCATGTCGGCGGTCTCGGATCGGTCCGCCGACCAGCCGCCGCCGGTTCAGCCGGTCGTCAGACCCATACGAGCCCGGGCGGCGCGATACTGGTCCGCCAGGCGGGCGACGCGCGCAGCCGCCGGCTCGACCGCCTCCACCGCGCCGATTCCCTGTCCGGAACCCCAGATGTCCCGCCACGCCTTGGCCTTGGCGCCATTGCCGCCGCCGAAATCCATCGTCTTGAGATCGCCCTCGGGCAGATGGTCCGGGTCGAGCCCCGCCGCCTCGATCGAGCTGCGCAGGTAATTGCCGTGCACACCGGTGAAGAGGTTCGAATACACGATGTCGGCGGCGCGCCCGGCAACGATCGCGTCCTTGTAGGCGGGGGCGGCGTTCGCTTCGTCGGTCGCGATGAACGGGGAGCCGATATAGGCGAGGTCCGCGCCCATCGCCTGTGCGGCGAGGATCGCATCACCCGTCGCGATCGAACCGGACAGCGCCAGCGGTCCGTCGAACCATTGCCGGATCTCCTGCACGATGGCGAACGGCGACAGCCGGCCCGCATGGCCGCCGGCACCGGCGGCGACCGCGATCAGCCCGTCCGCGCCCTTTTCGATCGCCTTGCGCGCGAACCGGTCGTCGATGACGTCGTGCAGCGTGATGCCGCCCCAGTCGTGAACCGCGGTGTTGAGATCCTCGCGCGCGCCGAGCGAGGTGATGACGATCGGGACCTGCCATTTCGCGCAGGTCGCCAGGTCCGCCTCCAGCCGATCGTTCGACTTGTGCACGATCTGGTTGACGGCGAACGGCGCGGCGGGCGCATCCGGATGGTCGCGGTTGTGCGCCGCCAGTTCCTCGGTGATGCGATGAAGCCATTCGTCGAGCAGCGCCTGCGGTCGCGCGTTGAGCGCCGGGAACGAGCCGACAATGCCGGCCTTGCATTGCGCGATGACCAGATCCGGGTTGGAAATGATGAACAGCGGCGACCCGATGACGGGCAGGCGCAGGCGATCGAACAGGGCAGGCAGGCTCATGGATCGGTTTTGTAGCGCAACGGATCGCGCTGTCCAGCGGGTCGGCGGTCGGTCGGATGTCCGGGCGCTTGCGGCACCATGGTAAAGGTGTAGGAGGTTAACCATACACCTACCGGAGAGACTTGCCCATGAAGTTCGCCGCCGTCACCGCGCTCGCGCTGACCGTCTCCACGCCGGCGCTCGCCGCCGGCTCCCTGCCCAAGACCGTCGTTCCGGTCCTCTACGACATCACCGTGTCGCCCGACGCGGACAAGATGGTGTTTTCGGGCAGCGAGGACGTGACGGTCGACGTCAAGGCGGTCACCCGCTCGATCGTGCTCAATGCCGTCGACCTCGCCGTCGCCAGCGCGTCCTTCGACGGCAAGGCTGTTCCGTTCGCGATCGACAAGGACAAGCAGCAGCTCACGCTCACCCTGCCGCAGGCCGCCGCGAACGGCCGGCACACGATATCCTTCACATGGACGGGCAAGATCAACCAGTCGGCGGCGGGCTTCTTCGCGATCGACTATACCAACCAGGACGGCTCCAAGGCGCGCATGCTCGCGACGCAATTCGAGGCGCCCGACGCCCGCCGGTTTGCGCCGATGTGGGACGAACCCGCGTTCAAGGCGAAGTTCCGGCTGAAGGCGGTCGCACCGAAGGGGCAACTCGCCTTCTCCAACATGCCGGCCAGCAACGTCACGACACAGGCTGACGGAAAGCAGCTCTACAGCTTCGCCGAGACGCCGGTGATGTCGAGCTACCTGCTGTTCCTCGGCATGGGCGACATGGAACGCAAGACGGTCAAGGCCGGCAACGTCGAGATCGGCGTGATCACGCGCCGCGGGGTGGTCGATCAGGGCGATTACGCGCTCGCCCAGGCGAAGCGCCTGCTGACCTATTACAACGATTATTTCGGCACGCCCTATCCGCTGCCGAAGATGGACATGATCGCTGGCCCCGGCTCCAGCCAGTTCTTCGGCGCGATGGAGAATTGGGGCGCGATCTTCTATTTCGAGCCCGAACTGCTGTTCGACCCGAAGCGTGCGACGGAGAGCGGCCGCCAGCGGATCTTCACGGTCGTGGCCCACGAGATGGCGCACCAATGGTTCGGCGACCTCGTCACCATGGCCTGGTGGGATGACCTGTGGCTCAACGAGGGCTTCGCCTCGTGGATGGAAAGCAAGTCCGCCGGCGATCTCAATCCGTCGTGGGAGGCCGGCGCGTCCGCCGTCGCCTTCGATCGCGAAGGCGCGATGGGCTTCGACGCCACCGCCGCGACGCACCCCATCATCCGCCACGTCGAGACGGTCGACCAGATCGGCGAGGCCTTCGACGGCATCACCTATTCGAAGGGGCAGGCCGTGATCGGCATGCTCGAATCGACGCTGGGCCCGGACACCTTCCGCGCCGGCATCCGCCGTTACATGGCGAAGTACAAATATTCGAACACCGTCACCGATCAGCTGTGGTCGGAACTGTCCGCCGCCGCCGGCACGCCGGTCGAACAGATCGCGCACGACTTCACGTTGCAGGGGGGCGTCCCGCTGGTCAGCCTGTCGAATGCCCGCTGCGTCGCCGGCGTGACGCAGGCCAGCCTGGCGCAGGGGCGCTTCGGCATGGACGCGGCGTCCAAGACCCCGCAGACATGGCATGTCCCCCTGGTCGCCGCGACGCTGGGCGGCGGCGAGACACGCACCGTGGTCACGGGCGCTGCGACGGCCGTCAGCATCAAGGGCTGCGGCACGCTCGTGCTCAACCGTGGCAAGGGCAGCTATACGCGCGTGATGTACGATCAGGCGGGTCATGACGCGATCGTGCGCGACTATACCAGGCTCGCGCTCACCGATCGGCTCGGCACGCTGGGCGACGATTATGCGCTGGCGGCGGGCGGATATCAGGACCTCTCGCGCTTCTTCGATGTCATGGCGAAGGTGGCGCCGGACGCCGATCCGCTGGAATGGGAGATCGTCGCGGGCCGCCTCGGCAGCCTGACCGGCCTGTATTACAAGACGCCGCTGGAGCAGCCGCTGCGCCAGCGTACCGTCCAGGTGCTGGCGCCGATCATGCAGCGCATCGGCTTTGCCGCGAAGCTGGGCGAATCGCCGCTCGTCTCCAACCTGCGCGAGTCTTTGGTCGCGCGCCTCGGCTCGAACGGCGATCCCGAAGTGACCGCACAGGCGCGCCGTTATGTCGCGGCGCTGGCGACCGATCCCACCGCCATCCCGCCTGCGATCCGCCAGCCGATCCTGTCGACCTTCGCGATCAACGCGACACCCGCCGAGTGGGAGCAGCTGCTGGCGCTGGCGAAGGCCGAGAAAAATCCGGTCGCGAAGAACGGCTTCGTCTCGCTCTTGGGGGCCAGCCGCGACGACACCGTCGCCGCCAAGGCGCTCGAACTGCTGCGCACGGACACATTCACGGCGCCGCAAAAGGCTTCGCTGCTCCGGTCGGTTTCGGGGTCGCACCCGGACATGGCGTTCGATTGGGCGGTGGCTAACCGCGCATTGGTCGAGCCTTTCGTCGAGGAAAGCCAGCGCGCGGGCTTCATCGTCGGCCTGGGTGGCGGATCGAACGACCCGGCGATGCCCGGCAAGATCCAGGCTTATGCCGACAAGTATATCCCTGCCGCGTCGCGCGGCGGCGCGAAGCGAACGCTGTCGGGCATCGCGGTCCGCAAGTCGGTCGCCGATCGCCTCCGGCCCGCGGTGGCGCGCTGGGTGGGGCGCTAGGTCAAGCGGCCTGCATGCGGCGTTCTCGCCATCCCCGGTGCGCCGGGGATGGTGAGCGGGCGCGCTTACCGTCGCGGGGCATGCGCCCCGAGGGCTGGAAGCGCGCCCCGTCGCGGCAGACTTATTTGCGCGCGGGCAGGCCCGTCACACGGGCCATGCCGTCGTCTCCGAACGAGATCAGCCAGTTGCTGCCGTCACGGCACGTCGCGGCCCAGGCTGGCAGGCCATTGATCCCGGCCGGCTGACGGCGCGTGCCGATGACGCCCTGACAGGCGTTGCCGGCATCGCGGATCGCGCGCAGGATCACGCCGCGGCGCTGCGGTTCGGAAAGAGCGACGACCTTTTCCGCGAACCCGCCGGGCTTTGCGACGACCGTCGGCGTGGCGGCGTTCGAAGCTCCTTGGTTCGACGGGCCGCAGGCCGCCAGCAGGGCCATGGCCGGGAACGTCATCGCCAGCACGCGCATCGTCATCGTCCTTTCCGTCGTCGATCGAGGTGCGTCTGCGTAACGCATCCTGGCGGGATCGGCTTCCGCGAATTTGTGACAGCTCGGTTTCGCATTTATGATGAGCGCTGTCGCACGACGGTCGCCAAACTGACACGCTCGGCTGTCACAGCCTTGTCCCGAGATGTTGCGAGCTATTCGCGAGGGCAAGGGAGCATCGTTTGGCAACGCAGATGAATACGGCGGGTGTCGCCAAGGCGTATGACCGCTGGGCGCCGGTCTATGACCTCGTCTTCGGTCCCGTGTTCCGGCAAGGCCGCGCCGCAGCGATCCGTGCGGCGGAACGCGCCGGGGCGCGCATCCTCGAGGTGGGGGTCGGTACCGGTATCTCGCTGCCCGGTTATTCCGCCGGCAGCCGCATCGTTGGCGTCGACATTTCCGAGGACATGCTGGACAAGGCGCGCGATCGCGTCCGCAAGCTTCGGCTGGCGAACGTCGAGGCGATCGAAATCGGCGATGCCGAGGCCCTGCGCTATCCCGACAACGCGTTCGACGCGGTCGTCGCGCAATATGTCGTCTCCGCCGTTCCCAACCCGCACCGGGCGCTCGACGAGTTCGCCCGCGTCTGCCGGCCGGGCGGCGAGATCGTGGTGACGACGCGGGTCAGCGCGACCGGGGGCATGCGCGGCAGGATCGAGAAAGGGCTGATGCCGATCACCAGCCGCCTCGGTTTCCGCACCGACTTTCCCTTCTCGCTCTACGAGAATTGGGCGGCGGGGCGCGACGACGTGACGTTGATCGAAGCGCGGCCCATCCCCCCGCTCGGCCACTTCTCGCTTGTCCGCATCGCCAAGCATGCCTCCACGCAGGACCCCGTCCGATGACCAACTTCCGCACGCAGCTCGCCGAACAGCGATGGGACGACCATCGTTACTATCACCACAGCCTGGTCAACCAGAGCCTCCATTTCATCAGCGCCTGTACCTTCCTGACGGCCTATGCGCTGCTGTTCGTCGATGCCGCGGTCGCCAGCCTGCTCGCCTGGGGGGTCGCGATGACCAGTCGCCAGGCCGGCCATTTCTTCTTCGAGCCGAAGGGCTACGATCACAAGAATCAGGCGACGCATGCCCATAAGGAAGAGATCAAGGTCGGCTACAATCTCGCCCGCAAGGTCGTGCTGATGAGCCTGTGGGCGCTGATCCCCGTCACGCTGTTCCTCGAGCCGACGCTGTTCGGCCTGCTGCCTGCGCCCGATGGCTGGCAGACGACGCTGCGCCGCGTCGGCACGGCCTGGCTGGTGCTCGGGGCAGGGGCCATCGTATTCCGCTCGCTGCAGCTGTTCGTGCAGCGCGACGTCGAGACCGGACTCGTCTGGGCGGCGAAGATCATCACCGATCCGTTCAACGACTTCCGCATGTACAAGAGCGCGCCGCGCCGCCTGCTGCGCGGCGAGCGGTTCGACGACCCGGAAGCGGCGCACGGCTGAGGCGCCGCAGCGGTCGCCATCGAAGGGGGTTGCTGCTGCGCCCCCTCCAGTGGCCTTTCAGCCTCGGCCGAACCGAGCCGCGATCGTTTCGCGGAGCAGCCGCCGGCGGACGTCCTTGTTGGTCGCGCCCTCTGCATGCCAGAACCAGCCGTCGTCGCGCATCGTGCGCACCGCCACGACGAACCGCTCGACGATCTCGGCGAACAGGCTGTCGTCGATGTCGAGGCTGAAGATCAGTCGCCCCGTGCCGACCCAGCTGAGCGCAAGGCCCGCCGCCCGGAGGTAGAATTGCAGCATCCAGTTGTAGGCCGAGGGCGCGTCGTAGAGCACGGTCCAGATCGTCTGGATGTTCGCGACGCGCACCGGCAACCCCTCCGCCGCCAGCGCGGCGTTGAGCGTCGCGGCGCGCGCGTCCCAGCGCCGGTCGAGCCCGTCATACAGCGCGTCGCCCGCGGGTCCTTCGATGTGGCGGAGGAAGGCATTCATCGATCCCATTACATAGGGATGCGCGTTGAACGTGCCGCGCGCGAAGCAGATGTCGACGGGGCGATCGTCGCGCCACCTCTTCATCAGATCGGCACGTCCCGCGAGAACCCCCACGGGCAGACCGCCGCCCAGCGTCTTGCCATAGGTGACAAGGTCGGGCCTTACATCGAAATAGGCCGCCGCGCCGCCCTTCGCGAGGCGGAAGCCCACGAAGACCTCGTCGAGGATCAGCACAATGCCGTTGGCGCGGCATACCGCCGCCAGCCGGCGCAGCCAGGCGGCATAGGCGTCGCGGTCGATGCCGGCCTTCCGCCCGCCGTCGACGAGCTGTCCATCGGACGGGGCAGCGCCATTGGGGTGGAGAACCTGCAGCGGATTGACGAGCACACAGGCGATGTCCTTGCGCGTGGCGAGCACATGCAGCGTCTGCTCCGACTGGTCGGCCAGCGTCAGCGTGCCGTCGGCGGGGACGGGATTGCCGATCCCCGGCTGCACGTCGCCCCACCAGCCATGATAGGCTCCGGCGAACCGGACGAGCCGGCGCCGGCGGGTATGGTAGCGCGCGAGCCTGACCGCCTGCATCACCGCCTCCGTGCCGGACATGTGGAACGACACTTCGTCCATGCCGGACAGCGCACGCAGGCGCGCGACATTGTCCGCGACCACCGGATGCAGCGCGCCCAGCACCGGCCCGAGATCCTCCACCAGCGCGGCGCCCTCGCGGATCATCTGCTTATAGGCGTCATAGCCGAGCAGGTTGACACCGTACGAACCGGTCAGGTCGATCAGGCGGTTGCCGTCGAGATCATAGACGTTGGGGCCGTCGGACCGTTCGAGGAAGGCGCCCGTGCCCAAGGTCTCGCGAACGCGGCGGCTGAACTGGAAGGGCACGCGATAGGCGCCGGTGAACTGCAGGTCGGACAGGCCGTCGCGGGTCGCACGCGTCAGCGCCAGCGTTCTGGCGAACCGCGTCGCATAGAGCGCGCCCAGCCGTTCGAACGCCGCCTGTCGCCGTGCGGCGATCTCGTCTGGTGCGCCGTCGGCCCGGAAGAAGCGCTCGGGACCATATTCGTAGAAGGGGATCTGGCCGGCGATGCGCTTCGCCATGCGGACGTGCCCGCCGAGCGACCGATGCTTGGCGCGCGACAGCGCGAGGCGCCGGCGCCCCTTGGCCGCGGCGATCAGTCCGGCGCCTGCGGCGATGGGATAGAGGAGGATGGACATGGATGCGACTGAGCGCATGCGCGTGACGCGCCGATGACAGCGCCGAAGGGATTGATGCGCGTGCTGATGCAGGAGGACGTCAATTTCCTCCTGACCAACCGTCTTCCCCGTCGTCTCGCGACGACGCTGGTAGGCCGGATCGCCCGCGTCGAGCATCCGCTGGTCGCGAAACCGGCAATCGCCTTGTGGCGGTTTTTCGGAGGGGTCGACCTGTCGGACGCGGCGACGACGCGGTTCCGGTCCCTGCGCGATGGCTTCACCCGGGCGTTGAAGCCGGGCGCGCGGCGGTTCGACCCCGACCCGGCGACGATCGCCGCGCCCTGCGACGCGATCGTCGGCGCGCACGGCCGGATCGACGGCGATGCGCTGTACCAGGTCAAGGGCTTCCCCTACCGGCTCGGCGACCTCATTCCCGATCCCGCCCTGGTCGAGCGGTTCCGCGACGGCAGCTTCGTGACGCTGCGACTGACCGCGGGAATGTATCACCGGTTCCACGCGCCGCACGATCTGACCGTCGAGGGATTGACCTATCTCTCCGGCGACTGCTGGAACGTCAATCCGATCGCACTGAAGCGCGTCGAACGGCTGTTCTGCCGCAACGAGAGGGCGGTCATCGAGACGCGCCTCGACGACGGGACGCCGGTGCTGCTGGTGCCGGTCGCGGCGATCCTGGTGGCGAGCATCCGGCTGGCGTTCCTGGGCAGCGCGCAATGCCTGCGCGACTTAGGATCGGCACGGCTCGCGTGCGACGTCGCCTTGTCCAAGGGCGCCGAGATGGGTTGGTTCGAACATGGATCGACGATCCTCGTCTTCGTACCCAGGGGCGTGCGCCTGCGGCCCGAGCTGGTCGAGGGCGAGGCGATCCGGTCCGGGGATGCCATCGCCTTCCTCGATCCGCCGTCGTTGCCATGAAACGGATGACGGCAGACCTTATGCCCCGCCGCGCTCGCGACGCAGCTGCTCCCAATAGGCGAGCCGCTCCTGCAACCTCTTCTCGAACCCGCGCCCGGTGGGTTCGTAGAAGCGCTGCGGGCCCAGATCCTGCGGCCAGTAGTTCGCGCCCGAAAAGGCATCCTCCGTATCATGGTCATAAGCATAATCGGCGCCATAGCCGATCTGCTTCATGAGCTTCGTCGGTGCGTTGAGGATGTTGTCGGGCGGCATCAGCGAGCCCGTCTCCTTCGCGGTCCGCCAGGCGCTCTTCTGCGCCTTATAGGCTGCGTTCGACTTGGGGGCGGTGGCGAGATACAGGCAGGCCTGGGCAATCGCCAGTTCCCCCTCCGGCGAGCCGAGGAAGTCGTAGGTGTCCTTCGCCGCGATGCATTGCACCAAGGCCTGCGGATCGGCGAGCCCGATATCCTCCACCGCAGCGCGGGTAAGCCGCCGCAGTACGTAGAGCGGTTCCTCGCCCGCCGTGAGCATGCGGGCGAGATAGTAAAGCGCCGCCTGCGGGTCGGAACCCCGGATCGATTTGTGCAGCGCGCTGATCAGATTGTAGTGACCCTCGCGATCCTTGTCGTAGACCGCGACGCGCCGCTGCAGGAATGCCGACAGGCCCGCCGGATCGAGCGGTTCCGACAGTTCGACAGAAAACAGCGTCTCGGCCTGATTCAGCAGGAAGCGGCCATCGCCGTCGGCCTGCGCGACCATCGCCTCGCGGGCGGCGGCGGTGAGGGGCAGGGCGCGACCTTCCGCCGCCTCCGCCCGGTCGAGGAGCTTCGTCAGCGCGGGCGCACCGAGGCGATGCAGGATCAGCACCTGCGCGCGGCTGAGCACCGCCGCGTTCAGCTCGAACGACGGATTCTCGGTGGTCGCGCCGACCAGCGTCACCGTGCCGTCCTCGACATAGGGGAGGAAGCCGTCCTGCTGCGCGCGATTGAACCGGTGGATCTCGTCGACGAAGAGCAGGGTGCGCCTGCCGATGCGCGCATGGTCGCGCGCCTCGGCAAAGGCCTTCTTCAGCTCGGCGACGCCGGAGAAGACCGCGCTGATCGGGACGAAGCGCAGGCCCACCGCATCCGCGAGCAGGCGTGCGATCGTCGTCTTGCCCGTGCCCGGCGGCCCCCACAGGATCATCGACGACAGGCGGCCGGCGGCGACCATACGCCCGATCGCCCCGTCGGGACCGGTCAGATGCTCCTGCCCGACGACCTGCGCCAGCGTCCGCGGGCGAAGCCGATCGGCGAGCGGCGCATCGGGTCCGGGTCCAGAGGCATTGGGGGAAGGCGCCGGTTCGAGCCCGGTCAGCAGGTCTGCCATGGCCGGAAGATAGGTTGCCGGGGCGGGTGCGTCGACGTGGAAGGTCACAAAAGTCGCAGTGTTTTGGCGGTTTTCCAAGATATATCGTGAGGTATCTTGACGACTGAATATCAAGATATATCTTGAGCGCATCGAGATATGGAGTTGATGATGTTCGATCACAGGGATCACCGCGATCACGGCCGTCATGGCGGCCACGGTGCCTATGCGCGCGGGCGCGCGAACGGTTTCGGGCCGCGCGGCGGCTGGGAACAATGGGGCGAGCGACTGGAGCAGCGCTTCGCCGAGATTTTCGGGGAGCATGCCGGTCGCGGCGGCGGCGGTGGCGGCGGTGGCCGACGGCGCATGTTCGATGGCAGCGAGTTGCGCCTTGTCCTGCTGAAGCTGATCGCGGACTCTCCGCGCCATGGCTATGAGCTGATCAAGGCGATCGAGGAGCTGACGAGCGGCGCCTATGCCCCGAGCCCCGGCGTCGTCTACCCGGCGCTGTCGATGCTGGACGAGATGGAGTTGATCGAGGAGCAGGCAAGCGAGGGTTCCCGCAAGCGTTTCGCGGTAACCGAGGCGGGGCGGGCGCATTTGGCCGAGAATGCCGATGCGGTAGCGACATTGATCGAGCGGCTGACAGATGTCGGCTCGGAGCGCGACAGGGTCGGCTGGATGCGCTCGCCGATCCAGCGTGCGATGGGCAACCTGCGCCATGCGATCCAGAATGCCGTCCCCAAGGGAGAGGCGGAGGTGGAGAGGATCCATCGTATCGCTGGCATCCTCGACGAAGCGGCGCAAAAGGTGGAGCGGTTGAAATGAGCGTGTCGGTCGCGCGCGTGCCGACGCATTCGTCGAGCCGCTACCTCCAGCAATTGGCGAAACACTGGAGCCACAAGATGGAGGTCGTCTTCACCGCGGAGGAGGGGACGATCGTCTTTCCCAACGCATCGCGACTGGAGATGCGGGCCAGCGACGACACGCTGGACCTGCTGCTGACGGTTCCCGACGGCGAAGACGAGGCGCGGATGCGCGAGGTGGTCGCGAGCCACCTCGACCGCTTCGCCTTCCGCGAGGCACCGCTGACGTTCGATTGGCGTCAGGGATAAGCGGCACGGTGACCGGAGGCGGCGACAAGAATTCGGTCTGAATGCGGAGAGGGTCTGTTCAGGCTTGCCGTGTTAAGGGTAAGCCAAGGACGTAGAACAAGGCCGATCATGCGCGCACCGATGCTTTCCCGCCTCTTCCTTCTTACCGGCATGGCGGCGACCCTGTTGTCGCCCATCCCCGCGGCGGCGGCGACGTCGCCCCACCTCATCGGCCTCGAGCGCCAGCTCAGTGCGCTGGTGAGCGGACGACCAGGCGAATATGGCATTGCGGCGCTCGATCTTCGCGACGGGTCCAGCGTGGCGGTGAACGGCAACGTGTCCTTTGCGATGGCCAGCACGGTAAAGCTGGCCATCGCCGCCGCCTATCTCGCCGATGTCGACAAGGGACGCCGCAGCCTGAGCGATACCGTCGCGGGGCGGAGCGCGGCGAAGGCCATGGAGCTGATGATCGTCCGCAGCGACAACCAGGCGGCGGACCAGCTTCTCGCCGCGCTGGGCGGGCCTGCCGTCGTCCAGCAATGGCTGCGCTCGCACGACATGGCAGGCATACGGGTCGACCGGACGATCGCGCAGCTGTTGCGCGATCGTGGCCATCTCGCGGACGTGAAGGACGTGGCGACGCCGAACGCCATGGTCGCGCTGCTGGGACGATTGGTGGACGCGACGGTGCTGACCCCAAAGAGCAGCACCTTCCTGTTCGACCTCATGCGGCGTTGCGCGACCGGCACGCATCGTATCAGGGCATTGCTCCCCACCGGTACGACGGTGGAGGATAAGACAGGCACGCTCGACGGCGTCACCAACGACGTCGGGTTCGTCACCATGCCTGACGGTCACCGCGTGGCGGTCGCCATCTTCGCCCGCGGCGGGCGTGATCGTCAGTCCGGCATCGCGTCGATCGCGCGTCGTCTCTACGACTATTTCGCCGACAGCGAGCGGAACGCCCTGGCGATGTTCATGCAATTGCGCTGACGTGGCGCCCCGGCCGTGACGGCTTCGGGGTTCGCCGCGACGGCATCTCGTGCCGCTGACGGCGGATCGGCGCCGCGCGGCACGTTGCTTGCCGGCGAGGGGCCTCCCGGAACGTCGGGCCGTTATTCGCTGCGCCGGAGCAAGGCGACCAGATCCTGTTTCCAGAAGCGGGCGGCGGTATGGGTACCGTGCCCGCGCGTGTCGTCGCTTTCGGGGATAAGGAAGAACCGCGCGTCCTTCATCCGTGCGACCGCACGCCGCGGATAATCCAGGTTGCGCGGATTGATGAAATCGTCGGCGGAATTGATCCAGGTGGTGGGCGCCGTAATCGCCTCGAGCCGCGACCAGGGCGCATAATGCCGCGATGCGTCCAGCTGGTAGATGAGGTCGTTCGCGTCGGTCGCCGCGATCGACGCCGCGACGCGTTCTCGCGCGAAGGTCGCGGCGGCGTCGCGCGTGGGATATTGCGCCTGGAAGTACAGGGGCGCGGCGCCCGCGACGAACAACAGGCTGGCGGCGGTGCGCAGTCCCTGCACCGGCGGCGCGCGATAGTCGCCGTCCGCCCAGGCGGGATCGGCCTTGATCCCGTCGATCGCGAGCTGTCGCCACATGCGGTTGAGCCCTGCGATCTCGACCGGCTCGCAGGCCAGCGGCATCAGCGCCCTGGCGAAATCGGGATGCGATTCGCCCCAGACGAGGCTGTGCATGCACCCCATCGAGGTTCCCATGATCAGCCGCATCCGGCGGATCCCCAGACCATCGTGCAGCAGCCGATATTGCGCCTCGACCATGTCGTCATAGTCGTACTGTGGAAAATGCATGCGCAGCCCGTCGGACGGCTTCGACGATTTGCCGTGGCCGATCCCGTCAGGAAGGATGATCCAGTAGCGGGCGATGTCGAGCGGCTGGCCGGGCCCGTAGAGTTCGTCCGCGAATTGTGGGCTGAGGAACTGTCGCCCGGTCCCGCCGGTGCCGTGCAGCACCATGACGGCATTGTCGATCTCGCCCCTGGCGTTGCGGTGCGGCTGCCCCAAAGTGGTGTAATTGATGCGCAACGTCGGCAGCGTTTCGCCGGATCGAAAGCGGAAATCGCGGATGGTGAACTGCGCGTCGCGCGCGGGCCATCGGGAGACGGCCGGAGCGGGCCTGGCCGCGGGGGCCAGCGGCTGGGGCTGAGACTGAGCCTGCGGCTGGGGCGCGCCGAGCGCGGTTGCGGCCTGCAGCAGCAGAAGCGGGGCTAGGAACACCATGACCCATCGTCGCCTCTGATCGAACGGCTGGCAAGTCATTGTCATCAGAGCGGATCGTCGTGGCACCGCTTCCACGAACGTGGATCGGCCCCTAGGCTTCGCCCGGATGGAGGAAGGATCGATATGGCCGTGACCTGGAAATTGGTGCTGCTGCTCGCGGTGTCGAGCGCCGCCGGCGCCAAGCAATATGACCTGCCCGCGACGCCGGCCACGGTCGCGTGGGGACATTATGAAGCGGGCGCGACCCCGGTGCTGACGGTGCGGTCGGGGGACACGGTGGTCGTGCATACGCTGATTACCAACAGCCCCAAGGGGCTGGAGGCGGCTGGACTGCCCGCGGACCAGGTGGAGCCCTCGCTGCGGGCGGTATTCGACGGCGTCCCGACGTCGGCGCGAGGGCCCGGCGGGCATATCCTCACCGGGCCGATCGCGATCGAGGGCGCGCAGCCGGGCGACACGCTTGAGGTCCGGATCCTCAAAATCGACCTCGCAATCCCCTACGCCTACAACGCCTTCGGCCCCACGACCGGCTTCCTCACCGACGATTTCCCCTATCGGCGGATCAAGATCGTGCCGCTGGACCGGCGCCGCATGATCGGCAGGCTCGCCCCCGGCGTGGAGGTGCCGCTGCATCCTTTCTTCGGGTCGATGGGCGTCGCCCCGCCAGCGGCGTTCGGCCGCTACGACTCCACCGCTCCATCGATCCACGGCGGCAACATGGACAATCGCCTGCTGGTCGCGGGCACGACGCTGTTCCTGCCGGTGCACGCGCCGGGTGGCCTGCTGGAGGTCGGTGACGGCCATGCAGCGCAGGGCAATGGCGAGGTGGATATCACCGCCCTGGAGACATCGCTGACGGGGACGCTGCAGCTCATCCTGCACAAGCAGGGGGAGGGGACTGCCACCGAGGCGGCCTATCCGCGCGCCGAGACGCCCGATGCCTATGTCGCCATGGGCTATGACGAGGACCTGTCCAACGCCGCGCGCAAGGCCGTGCGGAACATGATCGCGTTCCTCGTCGCTGCCAGGGGGATGACGCGCGACGACGCCTATATGCTCGTCAGCACCGCCGGCGACGTGGAGGTTACCGAGCTCGTGGATCGCAACAAGGGCGCGCACGTCGTGCTGCCCAAACATGTCTTCGTCGCTCGATGAACATCCCGTCGCCCATCAGATTATCCGAATAATGTCCTGATTTTGTTGTTTATATCGGGCGGCTCGCATCGGGCGGGCCGCCTCGGTCGCTCAGGCCGCGAGGCCGTTGGCGGTGACGTACGCCGCGATCTCGCCCGCGGTCGTCCACCATATCCGGGGATCGTTCGCCTCGCGCAGCGCCGTGAGGACGCGGGCGAGCGGCGGCACGCGGTGCGCTTGCCCCATGATGTAGGGATGCAAGGCGATGCCCAGCACCAGTGGCCGGCGATCGCATTCGGACAATAGCTGATCCACCGCCGACCGGATCATGCCGGCAAAGGTCTCGGCCTCCTGCCTGCGCTGAATAATGGCCGGTATATCGTTGATTTCCTGCGAATATGGTATCGACAATAAGCTGCCTCCGCGTGTGGCGAGCCGTGTCGGCTGGTCGTCGTGCGCCCAGTCCAGCACGTAGCTATAGCCTTCTTTCGCGAGGAGGTCGGGCGTGTGGCGGCTTTCGGAAATCCATGGGCCGAGCCAGCCGGTCGGCCGCGTTCCAAGCGCGGCGAGCCGCTCCGTCACGTCGCGGATCATGCGATCCTCCCCATGGCGGTGCATGCCGCCCTGTGCGGCGGCGTTGCTGCCGCCATGCGCGGCGATCTCGTCGCCACGATCGCGGCAGGCTTCGGCGAGCCCGGGACAGCGATCGAGAACGTCGGCGTTGAGCAGCGCGGTGGTGCGCAGGTCCAATCGGTCGAACAGGTCGAACAGGCGCCATACCCCGACGCGATTGCCGTAATCGCGCCAGGCATAGTTCATCACGTCGGGGTCGGTCTGCGACGGCGCCAGTTCCGCGCCCAGCCCGCCGCCGAAGTCGAAGACCTCGTGATTGACGCCGAAATAGAGCGCAAGGCGCGCGCCGCCGGGCCAGTCGTACACCGGACGGTCGGTGATCGGTCGATAGGGATAGCGGTGATGGTGGTCGCGGCTCATGGGCGCCCGAACGAGCGGGCGGCCGAAACGGCTCCGGCATGGGTCGGCAGCCGGGTGATCGCCTCCCGGCCGGTTGGGGCCTGCGCGACCCTTCGTCGGCCGCGGGCTGCATCGGGACCGAGGGAACGCCCGCGCCGTGCCACATCGCGGAGCGGTCGACCCCTCCCGGTGGGGAGGGGTCTGGCAAGGGCCGCGCTAGGCGGTCGCGCCGCCGTCGATGTTCAGCGTGGTGCCGGTGATGTAGCTGGCGTCCGGGCCCGCGAGGAAGGCGACGGCGCCCGCGATCTCTTCGACCGTGCCATAGCGACCGAGGGGGATGGCGCCGGTCATCTGCTGCGCGAATTCGCCGTCGGCGGGGTTCATGTCGGTGTCGATGGGTCCCGGCTGCACCGTGTTGACCAGGATGTTGCGCGGCGCGAGGTCCTTCGCCCAGCCGCGGGCGAGCGCCGCCACCGCCGCCTTGGTCGCGCTATAGACGGTGGTCGCCGGAAAGGCCTTCTCGCTGGAGATGCTGCCGATCAGGATGATCCGGCCGCCGTCCCGGAGATGCGGCAGTGCCGCGCGCGTGCCGACGTGGAGGCCCTTTACGTTGACGCCGAACTGCCGCTCGTAGGTTTCGTCCGTGTCGTCCGTAATCAGCGAGAATTCGGCCACACCGGCATTGTGCACGAGGATGTCGATCCCGCCCAGTGCATCGGCCGCCTGTTCGACCCCGGCACGCTGCGACGCAGGAACGGCGGCATTCGCCTGGAACGCGAAGGCCGTGCCGCCAGCGCCCTCGATGGCGGCGACGATGGCCTCCGCCGCGGCCTTGTTGCCGGCATAGGTGATGGCGACCGCCGCGCCGTCTGCGGCGAGCCGCCTGGCGATCGCCGCGCCGATGCCGCGCGAACCGCCGGTGACGAGCGCCTTCTTTCCTTCAAGTGACATGTGCAGTCTCCAAATTCCTTGCCCGCGATCACGGCATCGTGCGCTGTCGGCCCGAGGAAGATGGGGGATCGGTTCAACGGTTCAATGATCCCGAACTATTAAATCGAATTATTCGTCCTATATCGTGCCCATGCCCCGCTTCACCCATCCCCGGCTGGAGGACGTGCCGCTCGATCTGGCGCTGCACGCCCTGGCCGATCCCAATCGGCTGGGCATGGTGGCGCGGCTCGCGACGGCGGAACGGCTGAGCTGCGCCGATGCCGCACCGTGCGAGTCGATCCCCAAGAGCACGCTGTCCAATCACCTCAAGCTGTTGCGCGCGGCGGGGTTGATCGAGACGACGCAGGCGGGGCGCGAGATGATCAACGTGCTGCGCCGCGAGGAATTCGACGCGCGTTTTCCCGGACTGCTCGACGCGGTGCTCGCCAATCGGCCGGTGTGATCACCGGCCGATCGCGTCGAGTTCGGCGACGGCCGCCTCGGGCAGCGACAGCGCGGCCGCGGCGAGGTTTTCCTGCAAATGGGCCGGCGATGACGTGCCGGGGATCAGCAGGATGTTGGGCGAGCGCCGGAGCAGCCACGCCAGCGCCACCTGCATCGGCGTTGCGTCCAGCCGTGCGGCGACATCGGACAATGCCGTCGACTGCAGTGGGCTGAACCCGCCGAGTGGGAAAAACGGGACGTAGGCGACGCCTTCCGCCGCGAGTGTGTCGATGAAATCATCGTCGGCGCGGTGGGCGAGATTGTACTGGTTCTGGACGCAGACGATCGGCGCGATGCCGCGAGCCTCCTCGAACTGCGCGGGCGTGACGTTGCTGAGGCCGATATGCTCGACGAGTCCCTGCCGCTGGAGGTCCGCCAGCGCCTTCAGCGGCGCGGCGAGCGAGCCTTCCGCTGGGCCGTGAACATCGAACATCAGGCGCAGGTTGACGACGGGCAGCGACGTCAGACCGAGGTTCCGGAGATTGTCCTCGACCGCGCGCGCGAGGTTATCGGGCTCGAACGCGGGCAACCATGATGCGTCGTCGCCGCGGCGGGCGCCGATTTTCGTGACGATCAGCAGATCGTCGGGATAGGGCGCCAGCGCCTCGCGGATCAGCCGATTGGTGACATGCGGGCCGTAGAAGTCGCTCGTGTCGATGTGGTCGACCCCGGCGTCGAGCGCGGCCCGCAGGACGGCGAGCGCCTGGTCGTTGTCGCGGGGCGGTCCGAACACCCCCGGGCCGGCAAGTTGCATCGCGCCATAGCCGAGCCGCTTCACGGTACGCCCCGCGAAGGAATAGGTGCCTGCCTGTTCGATCATCGTCTGTCTCCTTGCCGGCCGGAGATACGTGTTGCCTATCTTCGCGATAAGCGGGAGATATCCGAACAGGCTGTGCGGAAAACCGAACGATGAAGGCCGATCTCGCCGATCTTAACGCATTTTTGTCGGTCGCACGCGCACGCGGCTTTCGCGACGCGGCCCGCGCGGCCGGTTCGAGTGCGTCGACGCTGAGCGAGGCGGTCCGCAGGCTGGAGGCGCATCTGGGTGTCCGCCTGCTGCATCGCTCGACGCGGAGCGTCGTGCCGACGGAGGCGGGCGCGCGGCTCATCGAGCGATTGACCCCGGCGCTGGGCGAGGTGGAGGCGGCGCTCGACGTGATCGCTCTGTTCCGCGACCGTCCGGCGGGAACGCTGCGCCTCAACGTGCCGGTGAGCGCGGCGCGGTTGGTGCTGCCGACGATCCTCCCGCGGTTCCTCGCCGCTTATCCCGACATCCAGGTCGAGATCGTCGCGGAGGACGGGTTCGTCGACGTGGTGGCGTCGGGCTGCGATGCGGGCATACGCTATGACGAGCGGCTCGAGCAGGACATGATAGCCGTGCCGATCGGCCCTCGCGTGCAGCGGTTCGCGACGGCGGCGGCGCCCGCCTATCTGGACGCGCGAGGGCGGCCGGGCCATCCACGCGACCTGCTGTCGCATCCCTGCCTGCGCGGACGGTTCGGCAGCGGGGCGCTGACCGGCCCTTGGGAGTTCGAGTGCGGCACCGAGATCGTCCGGGTCGAACCTCAGGGTCCCCTCGTCGCCAGCGTCGCCGGCGCGGTCGACCTGCTGGTCGACGTCGCGATCGCCGGTGGGGGGATCGTCCATCTGTTCGAGGATTGGCTGCGGCCGGCACTGAACAGCGGGGCGCTGGAACCGGTGCTGCACGACTGGTGGCAGTCCTTTTCCGGCCCCTTCCTCTATTATTCCGGGCGCCGGCTGGTGCCGCCGCCGCTCCGCGCCTTTGTCGATTTCGTCCGTGCGGAGGCGTGACGCGGGCACGCTGCGCGGCCGCGGTCGATGCGCATCAGGTCACAAGGCGATCTCGCGGCGTTCGGCCGCGCTTCGCGATCCCGCGTCGAGCACCTCCATCACGGCCAGCGCCTCGCCGGGCGGCACCGGATTGGGACCTTCCCCGCGGATCGCGGCGGCAAGGGCGGACCAGAACAGCCGGTAATCGCCGCGTGCGTTCGGCACGCGAACGGCGGCCGCGGGGCCGTCGACGGGGGTCAGGATGCCGTCGAGCGGATCATGCCCCCAATCCTTGCCCTGTGGCCGACGGCCCGCGATCGTCGCCGCCTCCTGAGGATCGATGCCGTTTTTGATCCAGCTGCCGCCCGTGCCGTGCACGGCGAAGCGCAGGTCGTGCGCGGCGGCGATCTTGCTGGAATGCAGCGTCACCCGCTTGTCCGCATAGCGCAATACGGCCTGAAAATAGTCGGGGGCGGGCGCACCCGCGCGCAAGGTGGCGATATCCGCGCTGATCGCGAGCGGGCGACCGAAGAGCAGCAGCGCCTGATCGACCAGATGCGGCCCAAGATCCAGCCACGATCCCCCGGCGCGCGCTTCCTTCCACGTGGCGGCGGGCACGGGCCGCCACCGATCGAAGCGGCTTTCCATCGTGGCCACGGCGCCGAGGCGACCGTCCGCTATCAGCGTCCGGAGCGTGCGGAAGTCGGCATCCCAGCGACGATTGTGGAAGACGGTTAGCAGCTGGCCGGATCGCTCGCTCACGGCGACGAGGCGGCGGGCGTCCTCAAGCGTCGTCGCGAACGGTTTGTCGACCAGCACGCTCTTGCCGGCGGCGAGCGCCGCCAGCGCATGCTCGGCATGCAGTGCGTCCGGGCTCGAGACGATGACGAGGTCAATGTCCCGGTCGTCGAGGAGCTGTTCGACGCTTGGGACCACGCGCACCGCGGGAATGTCGGCGTGGACCTTGGCGGAGTCGCGGGATACGACCGCTCGAAGCGCCATGTCCTGCGACGCGGCGACATAGGGCGCATGAAAGGCGCGGCCGCCGAGGCCATAGCCGATCAGGCCGACGCCGATCATCCTCGTCATCGCGTCACTCCCCGATTGCGCATGGGCGTCGACGGAGCGGCATCGGCGGCCGATCGTCCGGTCGCGTCAACGCGCCAGCGCGAGATAGGCATCAAGCACCGCCTGATTCGCGGTGTCCCAGCGATAGGCGGCGGCCCGCTCGTGCCCGGCCGCGCCCATACCGGCGCGAAGGCCAGGATCGGCGGCGATCCGTGCGATCGCGTCGGCATAGCCCGCGACGTCGGTCGGATCGACGAGGAAACCGGTGACGCCATCCTCGACCAGATCGACTGCGCCGGTCGCTCGCGCGGCGACAACGGGCACACCGGCGGCCATCGCCTCCGTGGTCACGTTGCCGAACGTCTCGGTGATGCTCGGGTTGAAGAACACGTCCATCGACGCGACGGCGCGACCGAGATCGTCGCCTGATTGGAAGCCCGCAAAGACCGCGCCGGGCGCGACCTGGGCGAACCACTCCTCGGCCGGCCCCTTGCCGATCACCAGCGCCTTGTGGCGGACGCCGCGGCGGCGCAGTTCGGCGAGCACGTCCGCAAAGACGTCGAGCCCCTTTTCCTTGACGAGCCTGCCGAGGAAGCCGACCGCGATCTCGTCGTCGGCGATGCCGAGCCCGCGTCGCCAGTCGAGGCTGCGCCGCTCAGGCGTGAACCGGGCGTGGTCGATGCCGCGCGACCAGAGCGTCATCGGCGTCGTGACACCCCATTCCTTGAGCAGCGCGCCCATGCTGGGGCTCGGGGGCATGACGAGATCGACGCGATTGTAGAAGCGCGTCATGATCGCCTTGATCAGCGGCTCGATGAAACCGATCCGATAGTAGCGGAAATAGGTCTCGAACCGCGTGTGGAACGAGGCGACGACCGCGACATCGTGGCGACGCGCCCAGGTGACCGCGCCGTGGTTGAGAAACTCCGGGGCGGAGACGTGGACGATGTTGGGCGCGAACGCCTCCAGATCGCGCCGCGTCGCGGCGGGCAGATAGCGGCCGAGCCGGTATTCGGCGCGGCCGCCCGGCATCGGTATGGCGGGCACGGATACGAGATCGCCCGTCGGCGCGAAGGCGGGCGGATCGATCGTCGGCGAATAGACGCGGACGGTCACGCCCGCGGCGAGCAGGTGGCCGACAAGCAGGTTCAGTGCCTGGTTCGCACCGTCGCGGGTGTAGTTGTAGTTGCCGCTGAACAGGGCGACGCGCAGGTCGGACGGTTGCATGATGCCGCGTGCCATAGCCTTCAGAATGCGGCACGACTATGTCGTCGCTGCAATACGCATCCCGAGGAGCTTGCCATGGCCGACCTGTCCGCCTTTCCGATCGCAACCCGCTGGCCCGCGCAGTTTCCGGATCGGATCCAGCTCTACTCGTTGCCGACGCCCAATGGGGTCAAGGTCTCCATCATGCTGGAGGAGACGGGCTTGTCCTACGAGCCGCACCTCATCGACTTCGCCAGCGACGATCAGAAGACGCCCGAGTTCCTGTCGCTCAATCCCAATGGCAAGATCCCGGCGATGATCGACCCGGAAGGGCCCGGCGGCCAGCCGATGGCCCTGTTCGAGAGCGGCGCGATCCTGCTGTACCTGGCTGAAAAGACCGGCAGGTTCCTGGGGCAGGGGCCGGTCGACCGCTGGGAGGCAATCCAATGGGTCATGTTCCAGATGGGCGGTGTCGGACCAATGTTCGGCCAGCTCGGCTTCTTCAACAAGTTTGCCGGCAAGGACTGGGAGGACAAGCGTCCGCGCGACCGCTACCTCGCCGAAACGCAGCGTTTGCTGGGGGTGATGGACGCGGCCCTGGCGGGTAAGGACTGGTTCCTGGGCGATCATTATTCGATCGCCGACATCGCCATGCTCGGTTGGGTTCGTGGTCTCGTGACCTTCTACGAGGCGCGCGACCTGGTCGGCTTCGACCGGTTCGGCAACGTCGCGGCGTGGCTGGCGCGCGGGCTGGACCGTCCGGCGGTGCAGCGAGGGCTCACGATCCCGGCGCGGGGCTGATCCACCGCGCGGGCGTTCAACGGTAGAGGGCGCTGACGTCGAACTTCAGGCCCTCGAGCGCGGTGAGCGTGCCGCCTCGAAAGAAGGGCGCGGCGACCAGACGCATCCAGCGGACGCCGCCGTTCACGGGGCGCAGTTCGACGTCGAGCGTGAAGCCGCGATGGTGCTTGAGCGCATGTTTGCGCAGCCGCTCCATCGCCGCGCGGGAATGTTCGGCATATAGCCGCACCGCGTCCTGACGGGTGATCAGGGCACCCCGCGGCAGACCGAACAGATCGTAGACCGCGTCGGACCAGATCAGCCGCTCCGTTGGGAACTCGCAACGCCAGAGTCCCGGCATGCCGCCCGGCACCTTTAGCGAATCATGAACCACGCCCAGATCGAACCGGCTCGCGCGTTCGGCGATCGGCCAACTGTGGTTCAATGCAAGAGGTTCAGTCGGCAACATACTCGAATCGGCCCTATCACGGCAAAGATGAACTTTCCATCACGATGCGCGTGTTCCCTTATCGTTCCGCATGGGCTAGATAGGCGGCATGGCGAAACCCCAGAAACGCTACGTGTGTCAGGCCTGCGGCTCGGTCTCTCATCGCTGGACGGGGCAGTGCGGCGATTGTGCCGAGTGGAACACGCTGGTCGAGGAAGCGGGCGCGGTCGTTACGCCGTTCCAGGCGAAGCACAATCTGCAGAGCGGCGGGCGGACGGTGCAGCTCGTCGGGCTCGATGCCGATATCGCGCTGCCGGACCGGATGGCGACCGGCATCGCCGAACTCGATCGCGCGCTCGGCGGCGGGTTCGTCCAGGGATCGGCGACGCTGATCGGCGGTGACCCGGGTATCGGCAAGTCGACTCTGTTGCTGCAGGCCGCGGCGCGATTGGCGAGCGGCGCGCCCGATGGAGCGGCGAGGCGCGTGGCCTATGTGTCCGGCGAGGAGGCGGCCGACCAGGTGCGGCTGCGCGCCCGGCGGCTCGGGCTGGGCAACGCGCCCGTCCAGCTCGCCGCCGCGACCTCGACGCGCGACATATTGACGACGCTCTCGATCGGGGCGGCGCCCGACCTGCTGGTGATCGATTCGATCCAGACGATGCATTCCGATCTGATCGAGGGCGCGCCGGGCACGGTGAGCCAGGTCCGTGCCTCCGCACAGGAACTGATCCGGTTCGCCAAGGAGCGGGGTACCGCGCTCGTGCTCGTCGGCCATGTCACGAAGGACGGCAGCATCGCGGGGCCGCGCGTGCTGGAGCATATGGTCGATACCGTGCTCGCCTTCGAGGGCGAACGGAGCCATCAGTATCGGATCCTGCGTGCGATCAAGAACCGGTTCGGCGGCACCGACGAGATCGGCGTCTTCTCGATGCAGAGCGAGGGGCTGAGCGAGGTCGCCAATCCCTCCGCGCTGTTCCTGACGCATCGGGACGAGGGGGTGACGGGCGCCACGGTGTTTCCGGCGCTCGAGGGAACCCGGCCGGTATTGGTCGAAATCCAGGCGCTGACGGTGCGGCTGGCGAGCGGCGCGACGCCCCGGCGCGCGGTCGTCGGCTGGGACTCGGGTCGTCTGGCAATGATCCTTGCGGTGCTGGAGGCGCGCTGCGGCTTGTCCTTCTCGTCGGCGGAAGTCTATCTCAACGTCGCGGGCGGTTATCGCGTGCAGGATCCGGCGGCGGATCTGGCGGTCGCGGCGGCGCTGGTGTCGGCGCTGTCCGAGCGGCCGGTACCCGTGGACGCGGTGGCGTTCGGCGAAATCGCCCTGTCGGGAGAGATCCGGCCGGTCGCCCATGCCGCACTGCGGCTGAAGGAAGCCGGCAAGCTGGGCTTCGAGCGCGCGCTGGTGCCGACCGCGATGGCGAAGGAAGAGAGCGCGCTGACCCTGTCCGGGTTTCGCACCTTGGCGCAGTTCGTCGATCATATGCTCGGGCGTTAGGGGCGGGCGAACCGCGGCCGTCCGCTACGGGTCGGCGCGTCCGCCGCGCGACCGGAACCGCGCTGACCCCCTAGTCGCGGCGGCCTCGCGTCCCTATCGAAGGTTGCATGGCTTTGACCGCTCTCGATACCATCGTGCTGCTTCTCGTCCTCGGCACCGCCGGTATGGGATTGGTGCGCGGGTTCGTGACGGAGGTGCTGTCGCTGTTCGCCTGGGTGGCGATCGTGGCGATGCTCAAGCTGTTCCACATCGCGCTGGCCGCGACATTGGTCAAAACCATCGGTACGCCCTCCGGGGCGGCTGTCGCGGCCTTCGCGATCATCGCGGGCGGCACCTATGTGGTCGGCCGGCTCGTCGCCACCGCGATCGGGCGGCGGACGCGCAGCTCGATCCTCGGGCCCGTCGACCGGGCCCTCGGCTTCGGCTTCGGGGCGCTGAAGGGATTGATCCTCGCCAGCCTCGGCTTTCTCCTCGCCGCGCTGGTGGTCGATACGGCGCGCGGCGGCGCGGCGAACCGGCCCGAATGGATGATCCGGTCGCGCACCTATCCGCTGCTCAACGCCACGAGCGCCGGCATCGCCGATTTCGTCGATCGCCGCCGCCGTGGCCTGCCCGTGTTCGGGTCGCGCGCCGCGATCGCCGAATCCGCCCCGACCAATGCGAGTGACGCGCCATGAACGCCCCCCTCTACAATGCGGAGATCCTCCGCCTCGCCGCGTCCATCCCGCATCACGAACGGCTGACGCATGCCGCCGCCACCGCGGAGAAACGATCGCCCGTCTGCGGCAGCCGGGTAACGGTGGACGTCGGGGTGGACGAGCAAGGCCGCGTCGACGCGGTGGGATTGCTGGTGCGCGCCTGCGCGCTCGGCCAGGCGTCCGCGTCGCTGCTCGCCGCCCACATCCTCGGCCGCACGCCGGAGGACGTCGCCGCGGCCCGCGATGCGCTCGCCGCATGGCTCTCGGGCGAGGGGACTGCGCCGGACTGGCCCGGGATCGACGTACTGGCGCCCGCGCGCGACTATAGCGCGCGCCACGCATCGATCCGCCTCGCCTTCGAAGCGGCGGCGGAGGCGGCGGAGCAGGCCGTCAAGGCGCGCGCCCATGCATGATGCGTCGCCCGTATCCATCCTGCGCGACGGCATGGTGCTGCTCGGTGCCGGCCTCGCCTTCGTGCTCCTGTTCCGCCGCCTCGGCCTTGGTGCCACTCTGGGCTTTCTCGTCGCGGGTGCCGTGGTGGGGCCGCATGTGCTGGGCGTGGTCGGCGATGCCGAATCGAAGATCGGCGTTGCCGAACTGGGCATCACGCTGCTGCTGTTCATCGTCGGGCTGGAACTGAATCCGTCGCGCTTGTGGCGGATGAAGAAGGAGATTTTCGGCGTCGGCCTGCTCCAGGTCGTGGCCTGCGGACTGGCGATCACCGCAATCGTCTGGTTCGCCGGCTTCTCGATCACCGCCGCGCTCGCGCTCGGCCTGCCGCTGGCGCTGTCCTCGACCGCGCAGGTGCTGCCGATGCTGCAGTCGGCTGGGAGGCTGCGCACGCCCTTTGGTGAGCGCGCCTTCTCGATCCTGCTGTTCCAGGACCTGTCGATCGTCCCGCTGATCACCATCGTGGCGGCGATGAGCCGCAATCCGGCCGATGCCAACGCACCGCCGGGCTGGTTGCTCGGCATCTACACGGTGCTTGCGGTTTTCGGCCTGATCCTGGCGGGGCGGTTCCTGTTGCGCCCCTTGTTCCGCCTGATCGGCAATCTCGGCGAGCGCGAGATGTTCGTCTTCGCCGCGTTGTTCACCGTCATCGCCAGCGCCGCGATCATGGAAGCGCTGGGGCTTTCGACCGCGCTGGGCGCGTTCATCGCGGGCGTGATGCTTGCCGACAGCCCCTACCGCCACGAACTGGAGGCGGACGTCGATCCCTTTCGCGCGGTCTTGCTCGGCCTGTTCTTCCTTGCCGTCGGTATGATGCTGAATCTGCCCGCCATCGTCGAGCGGCCGGCGTTTGTCGCGACGATGGCGGTGGCGCTGATCGCCACCAAGGCGGCGGTCATCTTCCTGATCGGGCTGGCCTTCCGCATGACGTGGCGCAGCGCGCTGGCGCTGGGGCTGTTGCTCAGCCAGGGCGGTGAGTTCGGCTTCGTGCTCTTCGCCCAGGCGCAGGCCGGCTTCCTGATAGCGCCGGATGCGGCCAGCCTGTTCGGCGCCATCGTCACGCTGTCGATGGCGACGACGCCGTTCCTGATGGGCGTCACCCGCCGCTTCCGGGAAGAGCCGATCGCGAAAAACCAGGAGCGCGACGGCCCCAAGGCGGACGGTGCCAATGCGATCATCGTGGGATACGGCAGGTTCGGGCAGACGGTCGGACAGATGCTGCTCGCCAGCGACATTCCGGTGACGCTGATCGATACCGATATCGAGATGATCGACATCGCGGGCGAGTTCGGCGCCAAGGTCTATTATGGCGACGGGACGCGGCTCGACCTGCTGCGCCAGGCGGGCGCCGCGGAAGCGGAACTGATCCTGTTCTGCATCGACGGCGACCAAATCCAGCCCGACACGCTCGAAGCGGTGCACGAGGCCTTTCCTGACGCCGAGATCTACGTCCGTGCCTATGACCGGCGCGCGCTGGTCAAACTGAAGCAGGGGCCGGCGCGCTACGTCGTGCGCGAGGTGCTGGAATCGGCGGTCAAGATGGCGCGGCTCGCGCTCGACGGGCTGGGCGTCTCGGAGGCCGACATCGATCGCGCCGAGGAAATGTACCGGTCCCGCGACAAGGAGCGGTTGCGGATCCAGATCGAGGCAGGCGACATCCGGGCCGCCCGCGCTCTGGTCGCGGAGCAGCAGCCATGGGGGAACGACCGCTGATGCTCGGCATATTGGCAGCCCTGTCCGGCGCGCTCGCAGTCGCTGCGGGGGCGTTCGGCGCGCATGGTGCCAGCGGCGCGGCGCAGGAATGGCTGAAGACGGGCGGACATTACCAGCTGATCCATGCCGTCGCCGCGCTCGTTGCCCTGCGCATGGAGGCGCGGGGGCCGGCCTGGCTGTTCGTCGCGGGCGGCGCGATCTTCGCTGGCACGCTCTACCTGATGGCGGTCGGCGCGCCGCGCTGGTTCGGCGCGATCACGCCGATCGGCGGCGCGATGCTGATCGGCGGGTGGCTGTGGCTGGCTTGGTCGCTGCGGGCGGGGTGACGCGCTGATCCTTCGCGCGCCTACCGCTCCGGTGGGAACGGATGGCGCGCATGGTCACCGCTTCCGTCGGCACGCGTCCGAGCAATAGACGACATTCTCCCAATCGCGCGCCCATTTCTTGCGCCAAGCGAACGGGCGGTTGCAGGCCGGGCAGACCTTGGTCGGCAGGTCGCGCTTGTCGACGCCGTTCGGCATCAGCGGCCTTGCGTGTCGAGGAATGTCTCGACGGCGGAGAGGTCAACCGTTCGATCGAGGTAGGTCGCGCCGATTCCACGAGCGAGGAGAAAGGGCAGGGTCCCGGCCGCCATCTTCTTGTCATGGCGCATATGCGCGACCAGCGTCGCACCCGATGCCGCGATACCTGTGGCGGCGAGGCCGTCCGGCAGGCCCACGTTGCGGAAATGCGCGGCGACCCGCGCGGCGTCTTCCGTGCCGCACAACCCCTGCGCTGCCGAAAAGGCGAAGGCGAGCGCGCAGCCCGCGGCGACCCCTTCGCCATGCAGCAGCCGCTGCGAATATCCCGTTTCCGCCTCCAGCGCGTGGCCGAAGGTGTGGCCGAGGTTGAGCAGCGCGCGCATGCCGTTGGTTTCATGCTCGTCCGCCGCGACGATGCGCGCCTTTGCGGCGACGGCATACGCGATGGCATATTCCCGCGCCGCGGCATCGCCCGCGAGCAGCGCTTCGCCGTTCGCCTCGCACCAGGCGAAGAAAGGCGCATCGTCGATCAGCCCGTATTTGACGACCTCCGCATAACCGGCCCGCATCTCGCGCGGCGGCAGCGTGTCGAGCACGGTCGGGTCGATCAGCACCAGCGAAGGCTGGTGGAAGGCACCGATCAGGTTCTTGCCCGCGCGCGTGTTGATCGCGGTTTTGCCGCCGACGGAACTGTCGACCTGCGCGAGCAGGGTAGTGGGCATCTGCACGAAGCCGCAGCCGCGCTTGAGGATCGCGCAGGCGAAGCCGACGAGATCGCCGATCACGCCGCCGCCCAACGCCAAGACATGGTCTCCGCGCTCGACGCCCAGCTCGAGCAGCCGATCGCACAGGGCGGCAAGCTGGCTCCAGCTCTTTGTCCCCTCGCCGGGTGGGAGCACGATCGCCTCGCTCTCGATACCGGCGGCATCGAGCGACGCCTGTAGCGTCGCAAGGTGCGGTCGGATGTTCTCGTCGCTGACGATCGCCATCCGTCTGCCGCGCGCCAGCGGCGCGAGCTGCTCGCCCGCGCGCGCGAGTACGCCGGCCTCGATCAGGATCGGATAGCTGCGGTCGCCGAGCGCGACGGTGACGGTTCGGCTCATCGGCGGCCGCCCGCGCCCAGCGCCTTCAGGATGGCGGCGACCGTCGCCTCGTGCGGGGCCTTGTGGCTGATGATGTGGATATGCGCCTCGGCGTAGATGGGGTTGCGGACGGCGGCGAGCTCGGTGAGCACCTGTAGCGGATCCTTGCCGCGCAGGAGCGGGCGCGTGTCGCGGCGGCGAACGCGCTCGGCCAGGACGTGCGGATGCGCGTCGAGCCAGATGGCGGTCGCCTCCGCGAGGATCAGCGCGCGCGTCTCGGCATTGATGAACGCGCCGCCACCGGTTGCGATCACCTTCGGCCGGCCGTCCATGAGCCGCGCGATGACCCGACGCTCGCCATCGCGGAAATAGGCCTCGCCGAACCGTTCGAAGATCTCGGCGATCGTCATGCCCGCCGCCTCCTCGATCGCATGGTCCGCGTCGACGAAGGGCAGGGAGAGGCGGCCGGCGAGGCGGCGACCCACGGTCGACTTGCCGACGCCCATCAGCCCGACGAGCACGATCGGGCGCGCCGCCGGCGCGGCGGATGCAGGGTCCGGCCCGGCAGTCTGGGGAACAGCGCTTTGCAACATGGTTTGCCGCGCTATACAGCGGGGGCGGACGGGGCAAAAGCTCCGTCCCCGCGTTTTTCCGTGAGCCAAGGTAGGTTATGTCCCGCTTCGCGATCTCCGTCATCGTGCTCCTCGTGGTTGTGGTCGGCGGGCTGTTCCTGCTCGCCGGGCGCGCCTCCGAGCGGCCCCAGACCCATGTCGAGAAGGCCGTGACGCTTGCCAATCTCAGCTAGGCTGCGCGTCGGCGTCGCCGCGGCCGCGCTCGGCGCGGTGGCGATCGCCGCGTTCGGCCCGGCATCGGGCCAGGAGCGCCCCGAATCGATCCTGCCCCCCGGATTCGGGGAACCGGCCGCCCAGGCCAGTCCCACCCCGCGTCCATCGTCCAGCGCCACCGCGCCGGCGCCGGGCGCGACCGTGTCGCCGGATACGATGGTCCAGCCGTTGCCGACGGCCAGCGCGTCGCCCACCGCGACGCCCAGCGCGATGCCGACGGTGGATCCCGCCGTGCTCGCGCAATATGAGATGCCCGATTATGCGCGGCGATCGCTCGATGCGGTCGGGCCGGTCGGGCCGCGCGAGGGCGGACTGGATGCGGATCTGTTCGCGCAGGCGGACGGCCATTTCGCCGAGGCGCTGATGCGGCGTATCGCCGCTCCCTTGCCGTCCCGCTGGATGTCGATCCTGTTGCGCCGCGCCCTTGCGACGCGCGTCGCGACGCCCGCCGGGGTCGACGGCGCGGATTTCGCCGCGGAACGCGCCTGGCTGCTGCTGCGCATGGGGGAGTCGGTGGCGGCGCGCGCAGTGGTGCAGAGCGTCGACACCGAGGACTATACCCCCAAACTCTTCCAGGTCGCGATGAGTGCCGAACTGGCGAGCGGCGATCCGGCCGGCCTGTGCCCGCTGGCGGACGCCGGCGCGACGCAGGCGCCGGCGCGGGGCTGGGTGCTGGCACGCGCGATCTGCACCGCGCTGCGCGGCGAAGCGGCGGCGGCCAAGGCGCAGATGACCGCGATCCGGCGCCGCAACGTTGCGACCGGCATCGACCTGCAGCTGACGCAGAAGGTGGTCGGCGCCGCGCCGGGCGGCGGACAGGCGGTGACGATCGAGTGGGCCGGCGTCGACCGAATCGACGACTGGCGGTTCGGCCTTGCCGCCGCGACGGGCGTCACGATCCCCGACCCCTTGCTCGCATCGGTCGGCCCGCAGGTGCGCTACTGGTATGCCCTGTCGCCCGGCATCGGCCTGGGCGACCGGATTGCGGCCGCCGAGGCGGCGGCGGGGCAGGGCGTCCTCTCGTCGAACGCATTGGTCGATCTCTATGCCGCTGTCGACGCGGCCGACGACATGCCCGGCGTCGCCAGCGCGACGGCGAGCGATCTCAGGACCGCTTATGCCGGGGGGAGCGTCGATGCCCGCTTGGCGGCGATGCGCCAATTGTGGGGTGATGCGACGACGCAGCCACCCTATGCGCGGCTGGTCCTTACCGCGCGCGCGGCCGGGCGGATCCCCGCGCGGATAGGGCTGAGCGATGCCGACCGTCTGGTCGCATCGATGCTGACCGCGGGGCTCGATCGCAGCGCGGCGCGATGGCGCATGGCGGTACCGGAAGGCGGCGACGCCTGGGCGATGATCACGCTCGCCGATCCCGACGCGGGCGAGCGCCTGAACTATGGCGTGCTGTCGCGCTATTCGGGCAGCGGGGATGCGGCGTTGAAGCAACGGCTGTTCTTCGCGGGCCTGGCGGGGCTCGGCCGCCTGGCGCCCGAGGACGTGGAGCGTGCCGCCGAGGCACTCGACGTGCGGATCGGCGCATCGACACCCTGGACCCAGGCGATCGATCGCGCCGCGGCGAACGGTGACCAGGGCAACGTCATCCTGTTGGCAGCGATCGGCATGCAGACGCCGCACTGGCGCGGCGTGCCCCCCGCGATGCTCTACCGGATCGTCGGGGCGCTCCGCACCGTCGGGCTGGAAGGCGAAGCGCGGATGATCGCGGCGGAGGCGCTCGCGCGCGTGTGAGCGACGCTCCGCTGATCGATCGTTTTCTCGACATGCTCGCCGCGGAGCAGGGGGCGGCGGCCAATACCATCGCGGCCTATCGCAGCGATCTCATGCTGGCGTCGCAAGCGCTCGGTGGGCGGTTGAAGACGGCGGACGAAGCCGCGATCCGGCACCTGTCGGAACTCTGGGCGCCGCTGACGCGCGCGACCGTCGCGCGCAAGGCAGCGGCGCTCCGTCGCTTTTTCGCGTTCCTGCATGGCGAGGGCGACATCGCGGACGATCCCTCCGTCGCGTTGCCACGTCCCGGCAGCGCGCGGCGGCTGCCCAAGGTGCTGAGCCACGCGGACGTAGAGCGCCTGTTCGCCGCGATCGCCGGGCGTACGGGCGTGGCGCGGCCGCTGCCGGGCGACCTGCGTCTCGCCGCCCTGATCGAGTTGCTGTACGGCTCCGGCCTGCGCGCGACCGAGGTCGTGGCGCTGCCGCGCGCGGCCGTGCATCCCGACCGGCCGTTCCTGATCTTGCGCGGCAAGGGCGGGCGGGAGCGTCTGGTGCCGATCTCCGACCGCGCCCGCGCCGCCGTGGCGGCGTGGCGGGCCCATGTAGCGCCGGACCGAGCCTGGCTGTTTCCGTCGGGAAAGGGCCACCTGTCGCGCATCCGGCTGTATCAATTGGTGAAGGCGCTTGCCGCCGAGGCGGGAATCGCGCCCGACCGGGTCAGCCCGCATGTCTTGCGTCATGCTTTCGCGACGCACCTGCTCGCGGGCGGAGCCGACCTGCGCGCGCTGCAGGCCATGCTCGGTCATGCCGACATCGCGACGACCGAGATCTACACGCATGTCGACAGCGGCCGGTTAGTGGAGCTCGTCAACAGCCGCCATCCGCTCGCCGACAGCGGCCGCGTTGACGGGAAGGCGGCGCGCATCTAACCCCCCGCCGATGCCGAGCTTCCTCGATTTCGAAAAGCCGATCGCCCAGTTGCAGGGCCAGATCGACGAATTGCGTGAAACCGCCGCCGACGGCGGGGTCGATATCGCCGCCGACGTGGCGCGACTCCAGGCCAAGTCCGACAAGCTGTTGCGCGACACCTTCGCGAAGCTGACGCCCTGGCAGAAGACCCAGGTTGCGCGCCATCCGGAGCGACCGCATTTTCGTGATTACGTCGCCGGCCTGTTCGACGAATTCGTGCCGCTCGCGGGCGATCGCGCATTCGCGGACGATCAGGCGATCGTCGGCGGCTTCGCCACCTTCCGCGGCCGGCGCGTGATGGCGATCGGGCATGAAAAGGGCTGGGACATCGCCAGTCGCCTGAAGCACAATTTCGGCTCCGCCAAGCCGGAGGGCTATCGCAAGGCGATCCGCCTCGTCGAGCTTGCCGATCGATTCGGGCTGCCGGTCGTGACGCTGGTCGACACGGCGGGCGCCTTCCCGGGCGTGCAGGCCGAAGAGCGCGGCCAGGCCGAAGCGATCGCACGCTCGACCGAGGCGTGCCTTGCCGCCGGTGTCCCGGTCGTCGCGGCGATCGTCGGCGAGGGCGGATCCGGCGGCGCGGTCGCGCTGGCCGCGGGCAATCGCGTGCTGATGTTCGAACATGCCGTTTATTCGGTGATCAGTCCCGAAGGGTGCGCGGCGATCCTCTGGCGCACGTCCGACAAGGCGCCGGATGCGGCCGAGGCGATGCGAATCACCGCGCAGGACCTGCGTGGACTTGGTATCGTCGACACGATCGTTCCGGAGCCGCTGGGCGGCGCGCATCGCGATCCCGCCGCGGCGATACAGGCGCTGGGCGATGCACTGGCGCAGGCGCTCGATTCGCTTGCGCCCCTCGATGGCAAGGCGCTGCGCCAGGAGCGGCGGCAGAAGTTCCTGGCGATGGGGCGCCTCTGATCGGCAGTCGGCGCCGGACTGACAAACCAAAAGGGCGGCGAACCGATGGTCCGCCGCCCCTTTTCTTGATCGTCCGATCGTCAGCTTAGCTGACGGTCATGTTCGACGTCACGTTCTGGAAGGTCGTCGTGAGCTTGCCGCCCAGACCCTTCATCGCGGCAATCGCGGCCACGGCAATCAGCGCGGCGATCAGGCCGTACTCGATGGCGGTCGCGCCCTTGCTGTTCTTGATGAATTTGCGAATCGCGAGCATTCCGGTCTCCACTATCAAACGTCAGTCACCCGGCTGAACCGGTTTGCGACCGGACCAGCACATCCGGATTAGCGGGAGAGAGGTTGCGAAACATTTAAAGCGCGGCGGCTCGGGCGCTTAGTTTGCACTTTGCACCTTGCTGCTGACCTGCGTCCACATGTTGGTGTTGGCGTCGGCAACGCCCTTGAGCGCCGCGATCATCGCGATAACGATCAGGGCGACCACCAGGCCATATTCGACCGCAGTCGCGCCACGCGCCTCGCGGGCGAACGCGAAGACGGCCTGACACAGGCGGCGAAGGGCAAGGCGCACGGTCATGCCACCGCCTTAAACGGAAAAGGGTTTACGATTGGCTGACAAAGGAACCGTAGCGAGCCCACCTTTGGTCGTCGTCGCCGCTGCCATGATCGATGCTGACGGTCGCGTGCTGCTGCAACGCCGGCCGGAGGGAAAGGCGATGGCCGGCCTGTGGGAGTTTCCCGGCGGCAAGGTCGAACCCGGCGAGGCGCCCGACGCGGCACTTGTCCGAGAGCTGGCGGAGGAATTGGCCGTCGAAGTGGCGCTGCCTGACGTGCAGCCGATCACCTTCACCGCTGCGCCGCTGGCGGGACGGCAACTGCTGCTGCTGCTCTACCGCGTCGTCGCATGGCGGGGCGAGCCGCGCCCCGTCGAATCACCCGAACTGCGCTGGGTTGCGCCCGCCGATATGGCGGACCTGCCGATGCCACCGGCGGACGTGCCGCTGGTTGCGGCGCTCGGAGCCTGGTCCGGAAAGGATTTGCACGCGGACGGTTGACCGCGGCGCAAAAAGCCATCATCAGCCGCGCCTCTCCCGACGTCGAGGCCCGATGGCGGAGTGGTGACGCAGAGGACTGCAAAGCCCCACCGAATCGCCAGAATTCAGCGGTTGTTCGCAGTTTTCCAGCCTCCCACCAGTCACTGAAAATCAATGACTTAGCCGGTCAGTGCGAACCGCGGCCAGGCGCGCGCTTACCGTCGGCCTGCCTGTCGAGATCATCGGCAATACGGACAGTTTCCGGACAGTCGACAGCTACCCGCTGCACCATTAGAAGCGACCGCGAGAGTGCACCGTCGCTAGGAATACGCGGCGGCTGCCCACGCAAATGTTCGTCGACCTATGTCTCAGTTTGTCCGCTGGGCGTTGCGGTCGCTGAGGCAGCGCGCGGTAAGGTCACCTCGACCGGACAGTCTACGGATAGTTTGGTTCAACCCTCCGTACTTTCGGCCTTGAACAAGCACGAAAGGTCCAATCTTGGACCTATAATTGGGCTTCAGCCTTCTCCGGCGCCGCGCGAACTATCCGGCCGTCCGTTGACTGTCCGTTGTCGAGAGCCGCGGAAATTCTTGAGTTACGGACAGTCCGGAGGGTTCGGATAGTTCGTTCAAAGACCTTTCCATATGTGTGCGTGTGCATGTGCGATATGCACATACTATCCGTACTATCCGTACCATAAGAGAAGATAAAAGATGGCTATGGTTGACCCTCTTGCTCACAGCCCCGCGCGGGATAACTTCACGACGTTCTGCAGTGGTCAGCTGCGGACTGATCCTGGGGCTCGAATCGCAACTAAGGACTTGCGCGCCGTCTATGCGGCGTGGGCGGAGCCCTTAGGGTTGCCCGCGTTGAGTTACCCGGCCTTGAAGCGTGAAATGTCCCGGCTTGGCCATCGCTACGTCCGAAACGATGGCAGCTTCTACGATGGTGTGGCGTTTGCCGACGTAGTCGATGGGGCGCCTCGACCGATCCTCCGCCGACATATCGAATTGGCAAAGGCCCATCTGGCGATCGTGATGCAGGCGCTTGAGAGCACTGCCGTGCGCGCTGGAAGCCCAGGTGGGATGATCAGGCCTGCACCGGGGGGTGGTCAAAAGTCTGAGGCCGTCAACGCCGGGACCGGATCGCAACAGAGAAAATCTCGGCGCGAAATTCGCCGGGAAAGTTTTTTGTAAGAGCCTCCCGTGACGGTTTCCCTTGAGCAGTCGAAATCCACAGTGCCCGGTCAGAGGTTTGGCTCGCTGCGCGAGCTCGGCGCGCGTCCAGATATGCCAGCTTGCCAACCTTGCAGCGCTTCATCTCAGCGCGGCCCGACTTCCCCATCGAAACCAGAGGCCATTCGGGACGATCGTATATCATTGATCTCGATGCGGCTGAGCGATTCATCCGAGAACACTGGATTGATCGCCGACGAAAAAGGCCCGGCTCAGCACAGCAACAGCCGTACTTGCCATTTGCCCCCTTGCCGAAGGACCCAACGAAATGAAGCCTGAGCCGAGCGCAAACGACGTCGGAACGTCGATCCTTACCCTCATTGGAACGCTGGAGGCGGCCGGCACACAGCCGGCTGACGTTCTGGCGGGCGTTTCAGCGGCCTGCCTATTTACGCTGACCCGCTATGGCGCAGCCGAGGCCTTGCCCCGCATCCTTCGGAACGAAGCAAGTCGTTTGGAGCGCATGGATTTGCTCGACCGGGGTGCCCGAAACCTCATCCAAGATTGATCTTGTTCTGTCGCCTGGAAAGTGTTAGCGGAGGGGTCGCTAATCGCGTGAGATGCGCGATGGCACCCCGCCACCCGCGTGAGATGCGCGTCAGGCGACGGCTTTAGGAACCGCCCCGTTGGGGCGCAGCTGTCGAGACGCGCAATGCACATCCACGACCAATCGTTTGTTTTGAGCGGCCTTGATGAGGCCGGCTCATTCACCGGCATAGCCTCGGCTGCTGGAATGAACCGCAATCGGTATGATTACTCTCCCGATGCATTCACTGCCTCGCTTGCCGAACACAAGGCACGGGGCACAATGCCGGCCCTGCTGCTGCATCACGATCTGACCAAGCCTGTCGGTGCTTGGAAGGAAATCACCCCCATAGCGACGGGCCTGAAGGTCCAAGGCCGTCTCACGCTCGAAACTGCGGATGGGCGGGAAGCCTATGCGCATCTGAAAGCGGGGTCGCTGGCCGGCCTGTCTACTGGCGCAATCCACCATTTAGAGGATGTAAGCCGCAATCGCGACAAGCCGGGTACGATAGTGAAGAAGGCTGATCTGTATGAAATCAGCCTTGTTTCGGTGCCCGCGTTGCCTAGCGCGAGAGTATTGCGGGTAAATTCCATTGGCGGTGCCCGCGATCTGGAAGAACTTCTGCGCGAAGCTGGACTTTCGGGCCGTAAAGCCAAGGCAGGCGCGTCTGCCGCATGGCGCGCAATCAACACCACTGATGAACCGGATGCCGCGTTGGTATCCATCCTCACCGGTGCGAGCCAGTCTCTCGCACGCTTCAAAAAGGATAAGTGAACATGGCCGATATCGAAGAACTGCTGCGTCAGCACGTCGCCAATGTGGACGAGGCGCTGGAAGGTTTTCAGGGGCAGGTTACGACGCTGGAGGAACTGGTGCAGGCGCATCAGAGCGCGCTAAGTCGGTCCACCGGGTCTGTTGCCCGGGGTGGCCGCATTCAAATCGACACGGTGGCAGCGCCAGCCGCTACCCTTGATTTGGGGGCCGGCAACGGCGCTCGCATGTCGATCAGCGCCGAAGATCGCAAGATCATGGGCAAGATCATGCGGGGCCATACATCGGCAATGCGCGAAGCCGATGAAGGGGATGGCGGCGTCCTCGTTCCGGAGGCCATCGCCACGCAGATCGAGGCGATGGTGCGGCGGCAGTCGCCGATCCGCCGCATGGCGCGCGTCGTCAGTCTCGAAACGGGCAAGACGGTTTTCCCGATCAACAAGGGTGGTGCGACGTCCGGCTGGGTCGGCGAGGACGAGGAACGTGTCGAGACGAAGGGGCCGAGCCTCGCGGCGATGACACCCCCCGGCGGCACGGTTTACGCGCTCCCGAGCGCAACCGAAGAACTCGTCGATGACGCGATCGTCAACCTCGAGCAATTCATCGAAGAGAACGTGGTCGACTCGATAGCGGAGCAGGAGAGCAAAGCGTTCATCTACGGTGATGGCATCCGCAAGCCGGCGGGTTTCCTCGCGCAGACGATCACGGATGAGAACGATGATGATCGCAAGGTTGGGACGATCCAGAGCGTGGCTATGCCTATCCGTGGCGTCCAAATGGAGATCGATTGGAAGTTCCTGCTGGCTGTCATCTTCTCGCTGAAGGGTGGCTATCGGCAGGCGCCTGGCACCGCATGGCTCGCCTCTACCGACATGATCGCGCGGCTGGCGACGATGACCGACGCAACCGGCAAGCCGTTCTACATGCCGAGCCTTCAGGAGAACTTGCCCGGCACCCTGCTGGGCTATCCTGTCGTGGAGTGCGAGCATATGCCGGCGACTGAATCGCAGGCCTATCCGCTCGCGTTCGGCAACTGGCAGCGCGGTTACATGATCGGGGATCGGACGCAGCTGAACGTCCTGCGCGATCCCTACACCGTCAAGGGTCGCATCCAGTGGTACTTCCGCAAGCGGGTGTACGGCTCGGTACTGAACAGCGAGGCCATCAAGGTGGTCAAGGCCCTGCCCGCGTAACGAGACTGCCCCTATCCTTGCGGCTGCTGCGGCGCAGCCAACAACGGAAAGTCCGATGCTCAGGGGCGCACTACGGTGTTGTGGGGGCTCAATCGGACAACGTCGCAGAGGGGAGCCACGGGAACGTGGCTCCCCTCACGCTATCGAGTTTCCTGAAAGCGAAGCGCGGATAGGCGTGACAATCAGGACCGCGCTCCGGCCCTCGACTTCATGGTCGGTCCACATCCTGTCACGCTGGCCTCTGGCAGGCCAAAAGCGGGCGATGCAGGCCGCATCGCCCGCAGCCATTTAGCCGCTTCTCCAACCGCCTCTTGGCGATGGTATTGAAACCGGCCGCCCGATAGGTAGGGTGGGTGGGTGCTGGAAAGACGAGTCATGGCGGATGATGCGGGAGGGCAGCGCCGATCGGCGCGATCGGTCCCGGCCGCCGGCGCCAGCGCTGGCCGATCTGGCCGCTACGTTCCGCCAAGCGACGTTCACGCATATCCGCTGACCGGCCTGTTAGAGGCCATCGGCCGCAACACCTTTGCCGAACGGCAAATGAGCATGCTTAATGCCGTTGCGGACACAGACGAGGCTGGCGCTGCGCGCGTGTTCTATGCGGGCAACATCCACTTGCTGGAGGGTCGCTGCATAGCGGTCATCGGCGCGCGGAAAGCGACTGAGATGGGCCGGCGTCGCGCACGCCAGCTCGGCCGCCAGTTAGCGCAAGCCGGCGTCGTGGTGGTGTCTGGCCTCGCCGAGGGGATCGACACTGAGGCCCTCAGCGGAGCGATGGAGGCCGGCGGCAAGGTGGTGGCCGTCATCGGCACCCCGATTGACCAAGCCTATCCCGCGAAGAACAAGGCGCTACAGGAGGCGATCTATCGGGATCATCTTCTCATCTCGCAGTTTCCGATCGGCGCGCGCGTTTTTCCGTCCAACTTTCCAGCACGGAATCGCACTATGGCAGCGATTTCGGACGCCAGCGTTGTCATCGAGGCGTCAGACACGTCCGGCACGCTGCACCAAGCGGCGGAATGCCAGAAGCTGGGCCGCTGGCTAGTGATCGCGAAAAGCGTGAAGGACGATCCGGCGTTGACTTGGCCGGCCAAGTTCATCGGCAAGCCGATGACGACGATCTTGGAGAGCACACCGCAGCTTCTGGCGACCATCTACGGCGAATGACGCTCTGGGCGCACGTCTACGGCGGCTATGCCAGCTATGAGAACGCCTATCCGTGGGGAGACGGCGAGCACGTTGCGCACAAGTTCGTTCAGTTGCTTAAGGGAGAGGTCGCGAACGGTTACGGTTGGTTGCCGCGCGCGACCGGTCCGGGGAAACTCAAGATATCGACGCCGCTGCGGCACAACGCATTCGCTGCCTTTGGTGAGTGGGGCGGGGCCATCGCAAACCAGCTATACCCCGATGGGGCATGGTTGGTGCCTGTGCCGTCGTCGTCATGTCTCAGCGTCGGTCAGGACCCGAAGGGGCGCGCCCTGGCGGCGGCCATAGCGGCCCGCAGCGCGTCGCGTTCGGTGGATGCCCTCCATTGGCACATACAGCTGCCTAGCGCCCGCTCTGGCGGCCCTAGGGATGCCGAAACGCTCTTCGCTAACGTCCGAGCACGGACAGACCTCGCAAAGCGACCTGTAGTGCTTGTTGATGACGTGGTGACGGGTGGCGGTCACGCCATCGCTTGCGCCCGCGCGCTGCGGGCGCTTGGCCATGAGGTTGAGCATGTGATTGCCGGCGCTCGCACAGTCAAATCCCCGCCTGTCGGTGGCATGTTCGCGATTGCAGATTGGGATTTGGAAGCAAATCCATTCGCTGGCATTTTCGGCTAAGTTGAAGCAAAAGCTTCTATGCTTGTGTGCCGAGCGCAACCCTCTGCGGTGCTGCGGTGCCGGTCATGCAATTGATAGATGATGCCGCTTGTAAGGATAGTCCGGACAGTTGAAGAGGCTGCGCCCCTCATGGAAGGGAGCGCCGAAGGGCCTCAGAGCCTTTCAGGTAAAAGGCCCCATGTCGCGGCTGACTAACTCTGTGGAGGTTTACGACGCGCCTCTCTCCGAGCCTGTGCTGCTAAGATTTTTCCAGGTTCGGTGTAGATGCGTTCTAAAAGCGCGTTTGTGAAGTCCTGAAGATCACCTGCATCCACTTCGTCTAGAGTGCCGTCATGGGCGCCATCATTCCCGTCTTCTCTTACGCAACGCGCGAGCTCTTTCAGGTCGAGAGGAAGCATATTCTCTTGGAACAACCACTCGAGCCGATAGGCAAGCTTCTCACGTTGCTGCCTGTTCGGCTGTTTAGTGGCGTCATCTGCGTTTGTAGGAAGAAGGCCCTTCGTGACGATGTCCAAGCAGAGGCGAAACATCGCCCCAGCGGCATTATAGCACCCGCCAGCAACCGAAGCGGTGCCCTCGGCGAAAACCTGTTGAATTGTTTCTGGCGTATATGCAGGAGCCTGAGCGCTTGCGACGTCGCGCTGAGTAACGACGCCTTTTATTGTCAGCTTATCGTTAAGGGTACCGTCATACGAGCGGAGAGAATTATCTCTACGATATTTATCCGTGTCTTCAATAGCTCTAAGCTGGCAACGAAATATTGACGGGCGGTGACACCGCCTGCACGTTCCAATGACTTCATGATTGGTCACCCAGCCATGGCTGGTACCGACGAATACGTCTGCATATACGTCAAACGTGATGTAGGACGATGCGCATCTCGGACAATCGCTGACCATCTCCGCCACAGAATTCTCCAAAACGAGCAACCGGCGAGGGACATCTCGCATGTCATTTACCTAAAGACATCTTGAGGATCATCCGAATTGCTTCGGGCCGCGACGGATGTGGATCCTGTCGTTCGATCCACGCGTCGAGGTCGGCCAATTGGTCGGGTTGAAGCCGTACACCGATTAGCTGGCCTGATTGGCCCGGGCGCTTCGAACTTCTGTTATCAGAACTTGCAGGGATCATGCGCTTCTGTTATCAGAAGGTCGAGCCGGGCGGAAGCTACCAACGACCGCACCGGCTCTGACCCATCGCTGGAGGATAAGTCCATGCAACAGGCTGAGGGCGCGCATAGCGCCACGGTGACGGCTGCGTCACCGAGAAAATCAAATGACCTTTCCGCCTCACGTCGGGGCGCCCTCGGGATGCTGGCAACCTTGCCAATGCTGGTCGCCGCCTCGCCATCGACACCCAGACAGGGTGCCAGCGATTCTGACTGGAACGCTGCAACTGAAAATCTTCTGAAAGCGGAACGGATTTTGGCTGCTGCAACGGCGCAGGATGTTGCCGCTCGTGCTGCTTATGCCGCTGGTGAACCGGACAGGGCCACGGTCGACTGGGAGGGCCTAAATGGCATCCTCCCTCGCATCGGCACCTACCGCGCTATTGATATAGGCGCAGCGCGCGAAGCTACCCAGCGACAGATTAATCGTGGGTATTGGCTCCACGACCCGGGGCGGGCACTTCGTCGTTTGGCCGCTTTGGATCAGCTTGAGGCTTTCCGCGAGGCCGCAGAGATCAACGATCAGAAGCATGCCCGGCGAGCGAAAGAGGCGGCAGATCGATGCGACGAGGCAATTGCGGATGTTTGCCGATGCGAGGATCGACTGCTCGAAATGCCGTCGCCAAATCGGAAAGCCCTGCTTTGGAAGCTTGAGCGACTGATTAACGATGACGGGGATGGCTGCACCGCCTCCTGGTCGATCGCCTACGTTGAGCCGATGCTGCGTGACGCCCGGCGCCTGCTAGGCTCCAAGCATAACCTTCCCATTTGACATTGCACTTGCACCGGCCTATGACGGTGCAAGTGCAATGGGGTTTGCGATGATCGATTACGATACAGCCCGCTTCAAATCGTCTTTGGTTGCTGCGGCCGCCGGCATCGAGATCAACACCTTCCGGGCGTATTTCAAGCGCGGGCACTTCCTGATGTTGGGTGAGACAGAGCAACTTGCCGCCTCACACGGGGTGGCGCACATGTGGAGCTTACGCGACGCACTGGGGTTCGCGATTGCCGGAGAACTCATCCGCGTCGGGGTGGATGCGGGCAAAGCTTTCAAGGCCGCCATGTGGGGCTTTGCTCATGTCGGCAGCATGCAATTCGACCCGCCCATACCGGGAATGCCGCCCGCGCGACAGCCTGGCGAACTATGGGACGCTCAACAGGTCGGCTTTACGTTCATGGCCTTCTTTCCGGCGACGGGAGCAGTGCGGGTGTTCCCGGCTTCGAATCAAATCCAGATCGCGGAGGCGATCGAGGATCCAGAGACTCATAAGCCGTCGGCGTCAGTGCTGCTCTTCCTCAACGACATCGAAACGCGAGTTCTCGAGGCGTTGGGCGTCGACCGCAACCCGCCATCCACGACAGGCGAACCGGCTATCCTTCCGCCCGGAAGGACGGCGTGTCAGCACGATGGGCGGCCGGCAAAGGGGGCGCGCCGTGGCTGAACGGCTGAACCTTCCCGATTGGCCGAGATTGATGAGCGCAGGCATGGCGGCCTCCTATCTTGGTGTCAGCTCCGGCACCCTTCAGTCGTGGGGTATTGCACCGATTGAGACGCCCGGTCGGCGCGTCCTGTACGATCGCAAATCGCTGGACCGGTATGCCGATCGTCTCGCTGGTCAGCCATTGACTCCCAATGAAGCCGCAGGTTGCGCATTGGATGAAGAACGTGCGTTCTTCCGCGACAGGGCGGCTCGCGGCCATGGCTAGGAAGCATCTCAAGTATACCTACCCAGTTAAGGGCGGACGGTACTGGCGCTTTCGGCATATTCCGACTGTCGGTGACGTGCCGCTCCCCGGCTCGCCCGGCGATCCGGAGTTTCATGCGCGCTATGCCGAATTACTGGAGATTGCGGTCAGGCCTTGCAAAAAAGTCGAGCGAGACACCTTCGCAGGCTTGATTAGCGAGTATCAGCGCAGCGTCGAATTCAAGAGCCTCGCGGACACGACACAGGCAGATTACATCAAGACCCTATTTCTCATCGAGGAGGAATTAGGTTCCAGGCGCTATCGGTTCACCACTAGAGCAATGATCAAGGCCGTCCGCGACGGTCATGCCGAGCATCCGCGCAAGGCGCATAAGATCAAGCAGATGGTCAGTCGCCTGTATTCATGGGCAGAGGAAAACAGTCTGGTCCCTGATGGCTTCAATCCTGCCAAGGGCATTCGACAAGTGCGGCCGAAAGGCGGTGCCAAGGAGATCGTAGTCTGGTCCGACGCGGAAATCGCGCTGATGCTGGCCGGCTGCCCTGAACACGTGAAGACGCCCGTGCTGCTCGCGCTCTATACTGGGCAGCGTCGGCAGGACATCGTTCGCATGACCTGGCAACAGTTCCAGGGGGATGTCATCCGGGTTCGCCAGAGCAAGACCGGAGCCCTGTTAGACGTCGCTTGCCACAGCGAGCTTCGTCGTCATCTCGACCAGTTACGAGGCCGCGCGAAAGGTGTGGTAATCTGCACGAGCATCGAGGGGAGGGCGTACACACCCAACAGCCTTTCACAGGCACTGCGCCGGGTTGTGAAGATGACCATTGGCTTGCCCGACGATCGGTCGCTGCATGGCCTCCGCTATGCTGCTGGTTCTCGGATGAGCGAGGCCGGGTGTTCGGTTGCGGAGATCGAGGCGGTGCTCGGGCACCAGACCTTCAAGATGGCCCTAAAGTACGCTTCCCAGCGGCTTCGCGCGCAAGCCGCTATTGCGGCGATGGAGGCGCGCGATGCCGGCTGAGGTTTGCCGAACTGCGAACTCGATCCAGAAAAGTGCGAACTTTCGTTTCGCGCCCGTTGACGCGGCGGCAAAAAGCCCGCAATTGCGCGCCTCTCCCGACGTCGAGGCCCGATGGCGGAGTGGTGACGCAGAGGACTGCAAATCCTTGCACCCGGGTTCGATTCCCGGTCGGGCCTCCAGAATCAGACGACGTCGTTTCTCACCCGCTTGGCATCGAGCCGCATCAGCATCGGGCGAAGGCGAATGCCGAGGCAGATGACCGTCGGCCAGAACAAGGTGTTGACGACGTCGGACGTCGTGTCGGCCCATCGCCACGATCCGTAATGCATCCGGTCCATCACCTCGTTGAAGGTTTCCGCCAGGACGACGAAGGACAGGGGCACGAAGCTGCCCAGCGAGCGGCGGGTCACGATGCGCGCGACCATCAACACCGCCAGGCCGGCGTGCAGATGCAGGATCGTGTCCGGCAGGCCGGTGCCGTCGCCGATCCAGTCGATGAAGCGGTGGTAGATCGCGGGAATCATCGCCGCGCCATAGGTGTTGGGGCAGGATCGGGCAAATCGCGCCGCTTGGCGCGGGGCAGGGGGCACGATACAAGCCCGATGGATCACGAAGTGTATTGCGTAGCTAAGACAGCTGTGCGAGAGGGGTAAGCATGAACACGAGTTTCGACGCCACCAACGCTGAAACGATGCGGCACGCGATGGTCGCCAGCCAGCTGCGCACCAACGCGGTCAACGATCAGCGCGTGATCGCGGCGATGATGACAGTGCCGCGCGAGATGTTCGTGCCCGCCGCAGCGCGCGAGATCGCCTATCGCGATACCGCGGTGCCGGTCGGCAACGGCCGCGCGGTCAATTTGCCCATGGTGACGGGCCGGCTGCTGACCGAGGCGTATCTGCAGGCTTCGGACCGCGTTCTGCTGATCGGCGCGGCCGGCGGCTATGCCGCCGCGCTGCTGGCGCAGATCGTCGCGCAGGTTGTCGCGGTCGAGGAGGATGCCACGCTCGTCGCGCTGGCGCGCGAGGCGCTTGCCGCGACTCCCAAGGTCGAGGTGGTGGAAGCGCCGCTTCCCCAGGGCCATGCCGCTGGCGCGCCCTATGACGTCCTGATCGTCGACGGCGCGATCGAGGATGTTCCCGACGCCCTCGTCACTCAGGTCAAGTCCGGCGGCCGGGTCGTGACCGGTCTCGTCGACGGCGGCGTCGTGCGCCTGGCGAGCGGGCGGAAGACCGACGGCGGCTTCGGGTTGAAGCCGTTCATGGACAGCGACTGCGTCGTCCTGCCGGGCTTCGCCAAACCGCGGGGCTTTACGTTTTAACATGATCTGTGGGGGGAGGATGCACGCGTTCCGTATCATGCTGGCAACCGGCGCGGCGCTGGTCGCCATGCCGGCGGGTGCCGAAACCCTCCGCGAGGCGCTGGCGAAAGCCTATGCCAACAATCCGACGCTGACCGCGCAACGCGCGGCGCAGCGCGCGACGGACGAGAATGTGCCGATCGCCCGTTCCAGCGGCCTGCCCGGTCTCTCGCTGAACGGGTCGGCGACGGACAACGTACTGCAGGCCAACAATAATTTTCTCAATCCCGAGCGGATCGCCAACGGGCAGCTGCAATTCTCCGTGCCGCTGTACCAGGGCGGCGCGGTGAAGAATGCGGTCAGGGCGGCCGAAACGCGGGTAGAAGCGGGTCGGGCGACGCTGCGCGGCGTCGAGGCGAACACGTTCACGAGCGTCGTCGCCGCCTATATGAACGTGACGCGAGACGAGGCGATCGTCGGTCTCAACCAGCAGAACGTCCACGTCCTCGAGGTCAATCTGCGCGCCAGCCGCGATCGTTTCCAGGTCGGTGATCTGACCCGGACTGACGTCGCGCAGTCCGAGGCGCGGCTTGCGCTGGCGCGGGCGCAGTTGCAGTCGGCAGAGGCGCAGCTCATCGCCAGCCGCGAAAACTATATCGCCGTGGTCGGTGCGCCGCCCGGAACGCTGGAGAGCGCGCCGCCGCTGCCGAACCTGCCGACATCGCCGAAGGCGGCGGTCGATGTCGCGCTCGAACGCAATCCGCAACTGATCGCCGCCCGCAAGGCGGCGGACGCGACGCGCTACGACGTCGGCGTGGCGCGCGCGACGCGGCTGCCCCGCGTCGCGGCGGTGACGACCGGGACCTATTTCAATTATCTCGGATCGATCCCGACGGTCGCGAACGGCCAGCGTATCCCCGGGAGCGGCACGGCCGCGACGGCCGGCCTGCAATTGTCGCTGCCGCTGTTCCAGGGCGGCCAGCCGGCGGCCCGCGTCCGTCAAGCGGAAGCTGGACGCAGCCAGGCGATCGAGACGCTGACCGCGACCGAGCGCAACGTCGTCGCGACGACGCGGTCCGCCTATGCGCAGTGGCAGTCGTCGGAACAGGTGATCGCGAGCTCGGAAGCCGCGGTGAGCGCCAACAAGCTGAGCCTGGAGGGCGTGCGGGCCGAAAACAGCGTCGGTACGCGCACCATCCTCGACATCCTCAACGCCGAGCAGGAACTGCTCAACAGCCAGGTGACATTGGTGAGCGCCCGTCGCGATGCCTATGTCGCGGGCTTCGCGCTGCTCGCCGCGATGGGCAATGCCGAGGCGCGCGACCTCGGGCTCGATGGCGGATCGCTGTATGATCCGACGATCAATTATCAGCGCGTGCGCGGTCGGATCGGCGATTTCGGCGGCGATGGCGAGCCGGCCCCCGTCGCGACATCGACCGCGCAGACACCGGCGCAGACCGCGATCGTGACCAAGCCGCTCGATCCATCGCTCGATACACCGGTTGACAGAAGCGCTGGGTTAACCACAGGTGCTCAGGCGCCAAACCGCTGATGGTGGCGGGCATGCGCTTGGGAACGGGAATCATGGGGGACATGAGCGTCGAGCCGTCGATGGAGGAGATCCTGTCCTCGATCAAACGGATCATCGCCGAGGAAGGCGAAGCGACGCAGGGCCGCGCCAGGCGGCCGCACCGTGCCGCGCCGATGCCGGAACCCGAACCCGAACCGGAAATCGATGCCGAGGAAGTGCTCGAGCTGAGCGATCCCATGCCGCAGCCCGCGGCGGATAGCCGTCCGGCTGCGCCTCCTCGCCAGCCCGAGCCGGCGCCGCACCTGGCCGATCGTGCCGCCCCGCGCGCCCCGGCGGCGCCGTCTCCTGCGCCTCAGCCCGAGCCGCAAACGCAGCAACCGCAAATGCATCAACCTAATACCACGCCGCGTTCCGCGCCCGAGCCGATCGTGTCGCAGCAGGCGCTGGCGGCCAGCCTCGGCTCGCTCGAGACGCTGAGCAAGCTGATCGTCAAGCCGGCGCCCGAAAGCGACGGCACGCTGGAGGGCCTGGTCCGCGAGATGTTGCGCCCGATGCTGCGCGACTGGCTCGATGCGAACCTGCCGGACATGGTCGAGACGCTGGTCGCGCGCGAAATCGCCAAGATCACCTCGCAGATGCGCTGAGGCCGATGCACGGACGCCGCCGGATCGCTCCGACGGCGCCTGCATCAGGTCGGATGGCCGTCGACGTCCGCCGCGGCCATCGCTGCTTCATTTCTTCGGTTCGCCCGACGCATCCGAGATGGCGGTGCCCGCGGACTTGATGTCCTTGCCGGCACCGTTGACGGTGTTGCAGGCGGCGAGCGCCAGGAATGCGGCGGTCGCGGCGATGAGGCCGATCTTGCGGGTCATGACACGTCTCCTTCAACGGTGAACGGGTTGCGGCGGGGCCGATACGCTACCCCGCCGCGGACACTTCAGCGCAGTCGGCGGCGGGTCGCCGTCGTGGCGCCAAAGGCGGAAGCGGCCGCGCCGATCAGCAGCGCGAGCACGAGTACGAACGACGTACCGGCGGCGGCGCCGGCAGCCTTGTCGGCGGCCGTCTTGGCCGAGGCAATCGTCTGGTCCTTCGCCTTGACGAAGTCGGCCTTGGCCCGGGTGACCTGCGCCTGCGCCTGCTCGCGGCTGATCTTGCGCTGCGCGGCGACGATGTCAACGATCCGGCTTTCCGCCTTCGCGCCGTCCGCGCCGCCGCGCGCGAGCGCCGGCAGCTGCTTGGCGACTTCCTTCTGCGCCTGCTCAGGCGTCATCTGCGCCGGATCGGACGGAGCGTCGGACAGATAAGCGGCGGCTTCGTCGCGGACGTCGTTCTGGTCGACGCCCGCGATCTTGGCGGCCTGCGGTGCTGCGGCGCCGACGGTCTGTCCCGCCGCACCCGCTACCGTCCCGACGGTGCGGAATGCGCCGCCGATGATCCCGCCGACCGCGCTGGTCAACAGATACAGCGTCAGGATCAGCGTAACGCCCCATACGACGAGGCCATGGACCAGCGCATCGAACCGCTCGGTCACGCCCGAGACGCGCGCCGCGGCATAGCCGCCCGCGCCGAGTGCCACCACGGTGGTGACCAGCCAAAACAGGCCGGCGCCGATGCCGAAACCGGTCGCGCCGGGGGTCGTACCCTCGACGGGGTCGATCATCGAGAGGCCGATGCCGGTGCCGAGAATGCCGAGCACCAGCTGGACGGCGATGGCGATAACGACGCCTGCGAATATCGCGCCCCAGGAAATGCGGGTGATGCCGCGCGTCGCGGCCGACGCCTCGAGCGGCGTCAGGCCGGTGGTCATATTGGTTGCCATGTTTGCTCCTGCTATTGGGAATTTTCGGAAGGGTCGGACGCGGGCGGATCCTCAGCCTCCGCCTGTTCGGTGCGCCCCTTGCGGATTTCGGCGTCGTCGCCGATCAGCTTGCCGATCGCCTCTCGTGCCGCGCCCTTGCCGGCGCGGACGTGGTCGGGGCCGGCGAGGGGGGGTGTCTTCTTTCCGGTCATCGTGCCTCTCCCGGACGGGTGATGACGATCGAATCGCCGTCAAAGCCGCGCGCGCGCGCCCAGGCGGCCGCCGCCGTTCGACGGTTGACCCCGATCTTCGCGTAGATGCGGGCGACGTGGTTGCGCACGGTGTTGCCCGACACGTCGAGCGTCCGCGCGATGCTCTTGTCGTCAAGACCACGGCAGATGAGCGCGAGCACCTCGCGCTCGCGGCCGGTCAGATCGTCCAGGCTCGCGCCTTGCGCCTCGTCCTGCGGGGCGCGAAGGCGCGCCAGCTTGTCCATGATCGAACGGCTGAACCAGCTCGTGTCCTTCATCACGGCATCGATCGCCTCGACCAGTTCGGTCTCCGTCGCCTTGCGCTGGGTGATGTCCTGAAACGCCCAGAGCAGGCACGTGTCGCCGCCGAGCATGAACGCTTCGGTGGACACGAGGCAGTCGATCAGGCCGCCATCCTTGTTGCGGATGCGCGCCTCGTGGCCGCGCAACTCCCGCTCGCCTGCAATGCCGTCCTCGATCGCCTGCGCGGTGGCGTCGTCGATCCACAAGCCGACGTCGTGCAGCGATCGCCCAATGATCTCCGCCGATGCATAGCCCGTCATCTGGCTGAAACTGCCGTTGATCTCGCAGAGCAGGTGACCGTCGCGCGCGCCGATCGCCATCGCCACCGGCGCCATCTGAAACGTGCGGGTAAACCGTTCCTCGCTGTGGCGCAGCGCGGCCTCGGCTTTGCGCCGGGGCTCGAGATCGGCGAAGGTGAACAGCATGCACGGCTGATCCGACAGATCGATCGGCTGACCGGCCACGATGACGAGCTTGGTGGTGCCATCGGGAAGGGCGAGTTCCGCCTCCATCTGCGGGATCGTGCGTCCCTCGGCCAGGCGCTCCTTGGCAAGGTCGCGCTTCTCCGCAGCGCGCAGGACGTCCACCTCGTAGACGGTCTTTGCCAGGACCTGGTCCCGGTTGTGGCCGGTCATCTCGAGGAAGCCCTGGTTGACCTTGACGAAGCGGAGATCGGACAGGCGGCAGATCACGGCTGGCGCAGGATTGGCGTTGAACGACTGTTCGAAGCGATCCTCGGCCTCGTACCGTGCCGTGACGTCCTGGATGACGAGCACGACGCAGCTCGGCGCATCCTCGTCCGCGTCGTTGAGGACCAGGCTGCGGACCTGGTGCACCCAGCGCGGCGCATCCTCGCCCGCGACGGTGACCTCTACGACGACCTCGGAAAAGGAATCGCCCGCGACGACCCGCTCGATCGGATAATCGTCGGCCTCGAGGCGGTGGTTGTTGCGGTAGCGCAACTGGAACCGCTCGCGATATTCGTCGACGTCCGCGCCGAGCTGCGCCAGGCGCTCGACGCCATGCATGCGCAGCGCGGCATCATTCGCCCAGAGCAGGCTCTGGTCGGGGTCGACGAGGATCACCCCCTCGTCGAGCCCCGCGATGATCTGACGCAGGTGCCTCAGGTCGACAGTCTCGCGAAGGGATTTGAGCGACGCGGCCATGCGCAGCCTTACGCGGTGCGGCCGTGGATCAGCCAGCCGAGGGCGTAGCCGCCGATCGCGGCGCCGACGGCCCACAGCAGCGCGTTGGCGGACATCGCGGCGTTCGCGTCCTTGCCGCCGCGGCGCGCGGCATCGCTCGCCTGGCCCGCAACGCGCTGTACGGTCTCGCCCGCGCGACCCGCCGCCTCGCGGGCCTGTTCCACCGTCCGGTGCGCGGTCTCACCGATCGCGTCGGCGGCATCCGCGAGCTTTTCCCTAGCATGGTCCGCGATGGCCGGAGCGGCGTCGACCGCGTCCTCGCCGATCGAGCGCGCACGACCATACAGATTCTCGGCGCCGCCCGCGACCTGATCGACCACGCCAGCGACCTGCCAGTCGCGGCTGCCAACCGCGTCGCCGACCGCCTTCTCGACCTTGCCGCCGACATAGCGGGCACCGCCGTGCAGTTCGTTCTTGTTCATGGCGAAATCCTTCATCGTTGAGGAAAGGGACAGTGCGATGCGGCGACCATCGGCGCAGCTGGCACCAATCGGCGCTACGTCCGGTCGGGCAGGCGCGACGGCGCACGCTCGCGCCGCGAACTGCGGGCGGTCGCCAGGCGCCGGGCCTTGCGGATGACGAAACGGAGCATCGACGTCCTTCACACCGCCGGGCGCGAATTACGACCGGTCCGGTCGCATAAACCTATGTGAAGAGAGGTCGGTCCTGGTATTTTTGCGTGGAAGGACTAGTCGTCATCTACCACGAGGCTCGCGGCGCGCTCGTCATAGGCCGCGGCGAAGCGTTCATGCAGGGAGCGGGCGACGGGATCGGCGCATTGAAGGGCACGGACCGCATGCGCGTCGCGCCGCATGATGAGATAGTCGCGTTCCATTTCGGCAACATCGTCCATGGCAGTCCTCCGTCATGAACAATAGGTGCCGCAGGCCCCGCGGGATATGGCGCAAAAGCACTCCGCGCCTGGTAGTTCGGCTGGTAGTTGCCGCCGCGTCGGACACCGGACCGACGCGGCGGGCGCGATGATCAGAGGAAGCGGTTGATGATATTCTCGATCCGCTCTTGCCGGCCGGACCTCGGCCGGGGATCGATGTCGCGTGCGACGGCCAGGTCCGCGATGCCGGCGAGGTCCAGCGTCGCGATCTCCTGGCCGAAGGCGGCGTCCCAGCCTGCGTATCGCTCCGTCTTGATCGCGTCGAGGCGGCCGTCCTCGATCAGGGCGGCGGCGTTCAGCAGACCCTTGGCGACCACGTCGATCCCGCCGATGTGACCGTGGAACAGGTCGACGGCGTCGATCGACTGACGACGTACCTTCGCGTCGAAGTTGAAGCCGCCGGTGGTGAAGCCGCCGGCGCGCAGGATCTCGAGGACCGCGAGCGTCATTTCCTCGACCGAATTGGGAAACTGGTCGGTGTCCCAGCCATTCTGCGGGTCGCCGCGGTTGGCGTCGATCGAACCGAAGATGCCGAGCGCCCCGGCGGTCGCGATCTCATGCTCGAACGTGTGCCCCGACAGGGTCGCATGGTTGGCCTCGATATTGACGCGGACCTCGTTTTCGAGCCCGTAGCGCTTTAGGAAGCCGTAAACCGTTGCGGTGTCGAAGTCATATTGGTGCTTCGTCGGCTCGTGCGGCTTGGGCTCGATCAGGATCGTGCCGGCGAAACCGATCTTGTGCTTGTGCTCGACGACGAGGCTGAGGAACCGGCCGAGATTGTCGAGTTCACGCTTCAGATCGGTGTTGTGCAGGGTCTCATAGCCTTCGCGGCCGCCCCAAAGCACGTAGTTGCTGCCACCCAGCCGGTGCGTGGCTTCCAGCGCATCGCGGACCTGCATCGCACCGAAGGCGAAGACTTCGGGGTCGGGATTGGTCGCGCCGCCGGCGGCGAAGCGCGGATGGCTGAACAGATTGGCTGTTCCCCACAGCAGCTTGCGGCCTGACGCGGCCTGAAGCTGTTCGAGATGATCGACCGCCTGCGCGAAATGCGCGCGATGTTCGGCGACCGTTCGCGCGTCCGCCATGACGTCGACGTCGTGGAAGCAGTAATAGGGAATGTCGAGCTTGGTGAAGAAGTCGAAGGCGACCCGGCGCTTCTCCGCCGCGGCATCGGCGTCGTTGGCGCCGCGGTGCCACGGGCGATCGAACGTGCCGCCGCCGAACACGTCGCTGCCGGGCCAGCAGAAGGTGTGCCAGAAGCATGCCGCGAAGCGCAGATGCTCCTCCATCGTCTTGCCCAGAACGACCCGCGACTTGTCGTAGAAACGGTAGGCGAGTTCGTTGTCGCTGTCCGGCCCTTCGTAGCGGATCTGCGGAATGTCGGCGAAGAAGTCGGCCATGCTCAAAGGGTCCTTATGCGGGAATAGGCGTCGCGATAGGCGGCGTATTTCGGGGCGAGGCGCGCGGCGATCGTCGGATCGGGCTCGATGACATGCGCGACCGGGGGCGGGCGGCAGATGTCGGCCGGGTCGCCCCCATCGACCGCGAGCCGGGCGAGGCGCGCCGCGCCGAGCGCCGGTCCGACTTCGCCGCCGTGGAGGTACACGAGGGGAACGCCCATGGCGGCCGCGAGCGTTTGACCCCAGTAGCGGGAGCGGGCGCCGCCGCCGATCACCGCCAGGCGGTCGATCGTCGTGCCGGCCTCGCGCAGCACGGCGAGACCGTCCGCAAACGCGAAACCGACGCCCTCCAGCACGGCCTGGGCGAGGCGTGCCGGGTCGGTATCGTGGTCCAGCCGCAGGAAGCCGCCGCGCACTTGCGGATCGTTGTGCGGTGTCCGCTCGCCCGACAGGTACGGTAGGAACAGCTCGGGCCCGCTTGCGGGGCCGGCTTGCTCCGCGCGCGCGAACAGGTCGGCGGCTCCTGCCGCGCCCGTGATGCGCGCCACCCAGTCGATACAGGCCGCGGCTGACAGATGGACGGCCATCTGGTGCCACATGTCGGGAAGGCAATGGCAGAAGGCGTGCACCGCGCCGGCGACGTTAGGTCTGAAGTCGCGCGTCGCGACGAAAATTACGCCCGATGTGCCGAGCGAGAGCAAGGCGTCTCCGTCACCCACGACGCCGACCCCGGCGGCACCCGCCGCATTGTCGCCGCCGCCGCCCGCCACCGGGACCTGCGCCATGCCCCAGAATGCGGCGATATCGGCGCGCAGCATGCCCGCGGTCTCGCTTCCCTCGACAAGCCGCGGCATATGCGCCGTCGAGAGACCCGTGGCTGCGAGAAGCGTCTCGCTCCAGGTCCGTGCCGCGACATCCATCCACAACGTGCCGGCGGCATCCGACATGTCGGATGCCTTCTCGCCGGTCATCACCAGCCGCACATAGTCCTTCGGCAGCAGCACGGTTTCGGTCCGTGCGAACACGTCCGGCTCGTGCGCGCGGACCCAGGCAAGTTTGGGCGCGGTAAAGCCTGGCATCACCAGATTGCCGCCGATCGCATGGAACGCCGGTGTTTCTGCCTCAAGCGCGGCGCATTCGGCGAAGGAGCGCCCGTCGTTCCACAGGATCGCCGGTCGGAGCGGCCGGTCATCGCCACCCAGCAGCGTCGCCCCATGCATCTGGCCAGCCAGCCCGATAGCGCGCACGTCGCGGCGGATGACGGGGTCGATCGCCTGCACCGCCGCCGTCGTCGCCGTCCACCACGCGTCCGGGTCCTGTTCGGACCATGATGGATGCGGGCGCTGAACCGTCAGCGGCGCATTGCCCTGTCCGACGACGCTGCCGCTGTCATCGAGTGCGACCGCCTTCACCCCGGATGTACCGATGTCGATGCCCAGATACATCGTCCGGTTCAGTCCTTGAACGGATTGACGGTGCGGATCGTGCCGTCGGGATTGAAGGTGAGTTCCGTCACCTTCGCCGAGCGAAGGTGGTTTCTGTTGCTCAGCTGCGTGTCATGATAGAACAGCCACCACTTGCCCTGGAACTCGACGATCGAATGGTGGGAGGTCCAACCCTGCACCGGCAGCAGCACATGTCCTGCATAACGAAAGGGCCCATAGGGCGACGTGCCGATCGCATAGTTGATGAAATGCGTGTCGCCCGTCGAATAGGTGAAATAATATCTGCCGTCGCGCTTGAACGCCCATGATGCCTCGAAGAAGCGGCGGTCGTGATCGCCGCCCAGCATGGGCTTGCCGTGCTCGTCGAGGATGACGACGTCGCGGGGCGGCTCGGCGAACTGCTTCATGTCCGGCGCCATGCGCGCGATCTTCGGCATCAGCGCAGGCTTGGCGTCCTGCTTGAGATCGGTATCGCCGGCCTTGGGGGCGTAACGACCCGTCGCCCATCGCTGCAACTGGCCGCCCCAAATGCCGCCGAAGTACATGTAGCTCTGTCCATCGGTGTCGGTGAAGACCGCCGGATCCATCGAGAAGCTGCCGCGGATCGGCTGCGGATCGGCCTTGAACGGACCGGTCGGCGACTTTGATGTCGCGACGCCGATGCGGAAGACGCCGGCTTTGTCGCGGGCGGGGAAATAGAGATAGTAGGTGCCGTTCCGATAGGCGGCGTCGGGTGCCCAGGTCTGCTGCGACGCCCATGGTATGTCCTTCACATCCAGCGCCACCGGATGCACGGTCACCGGACCACCGATGCGATCCATGCTCAGCACGCGATAATCGTGCATCGCATATTCGCTGCCCAAGTCGTCGTCGGGAATACCCGCGTCGACGTCGTGGCTCGGATAGACGTAGATTCGGCCATTGAAGACATGGGCCGACGGGTCGGCAAAGAAGAGGTCGCGCACGAGCGGCTGCGCCAGATAGCGCTTGCCCTCGGGGCTACGCGGGTCCGGGGAGGATACAGGCGCACTGTTTTGTGCCAGCGCAAGGGTACTGGATGCGGCGAGCGCGAATGCGGCAAGCGCACGGTATAGGCGTTGGTGCATGAACGCGAAATCCCTCCCTGACGAGCGGTCTTCTTTCGAGACCTGTACGACCGATTCCGATCGAGATAGCGCTACCATATTGAGCGACTGGAGTGGGTGCAAGCGGTTTCATTCACATCCTCGCTCTTGTGGGCCACCGCAGATCGGTTCATGTCATGCCGCATTCAGCTTGGACGGCACCGAAACGATCATGGATTCCAGCACCGCCGCCCCGCCGCGCCCGTCGCGGCGATCCGGCTCCGCGCCGACCATCAGCGACGTCGCCAAGCTGGCGGGCGTCTCGCCGATGACGGTGTCGCGCGTCATCAACAGCGAGAACAACGTTCGCCCCGCCACCCGCGAAGTCGTCAATGCCGCGATCGCGACTTTGGGCTATTCGCCCAATCGCGCGGCGCGCAGCCTGGCCGGGGCAGGGCAGCTTCGCATCGGTCTGCTCTACAGCAATCCGAGCGCCGGCTTCCTCAGCGAGTTCCTGCTCGGCAGTCTCGATCAGGCGAGCCGCAGCGACGTGCAGATCGTGGTCGAGAAATGTGAGCTCGGCGATCACGAACTCGAGCGGGCGCAGCATCTCATCGCGAGCGGTATCGACGGTATCATCCTGCCGCCGCCCCTTTGCGAGGCACCAGCGCTGCTCGCGCTGCTCGACGAGGCGAACGTGTGTGCCGTGTCCGTCGCCACCGCGATGCGTGATGAGGACCGGCTGGCAATCCGGATCGACGATCACGCCGCCGCAGCGACGATGACGCGCCACATCATGCAGCTCGGCCACCGACGCATCGGCTTCATCAAGGGGGACCCGAATCTTGCGGCGTCCGCGGAACGGCTCGAAGGGTTTCGCGCCGCACTGGCGGATGCGGGAATCGCGGAGGATCCGTCGCTGATCGTCCAAGGTCTGTATACCTATCGATCGGGCCTGGACGCGGCCGAGCAGCTGCTCGATCGGGTGGAACCGCCCACGGCGATCTTTTCGTCCAACGACGACATGGCGGCGGCCACCGTCGCCGTGGCGCATCGTCGCGGGCTCGACGTCCCCGGCGATCTGACCGTCTGTGGGTTCGACGATACGACGCTGTCGACCGCCATCTGGCCCGAGCTGACGACAATCCACCAGCCGATCGCCGACATGTCGCGGTCCGCGCTCGAATTGCTCGTCACGACGCTGCGTCGTCAGCGCGGTGGCGATGGCGTGGAGGTTCCGCGCCTGCTGGACTTCACGCTCATCCGGCGCCAGTCCGATGCGCCGCCCCGTCGTCGTCCCCGCGAGCGCTAGGCTCGGGTCCACTCGCGGGGAAGCGGCGCCGGCGCGATCCGGCCTCGCTGGAACGCACATCCGCGCACATCGTCGACGCTTGACGGACGCGCTCGACGTGATAGCGATAACACCTCAAGGGCGGCAGCGCGATACGCCCTGCCACCGCAAGGGGGGAGTGCCGGGCGTGCCGTGCCAGTCGATTCGCCAGGACGATTTACTCGCTGCCACGCCGCGCCGCCGGGGCCGGCGGTCGACCGACTTTACGTAGAACAAGCCACATAAACGCGCCGGCATTCGACCGGCATAGGAGAGACGATGACGGATACGATGCGGGGGGCGGGGGGCACCGCCGTCAATCACGGCTTCATTGCCGCGATCGTCGCGGTGGCGACGATCGGCGGCTTCATGTTCGGCTATGATTCGGGTGTCATCAACGGCACGCAGAAGGGGCTCGAGGCCGCATTCGCGCTGGGCAAGCTCGGCATCGGCGTCAACGTCGGCGCGATCCTGGTCGGATCCGCGATCGGCGCATTCGGGGCGGGACGGCTGGCCGATGCGATCGGCCGGCGCAACGTGATGATGCTGGCCGCGCTGCTGTTTCTGATCAGCGCGATTCTCGCGGGCGCGGCGCACGCGTCCGGCGTCTTCATCCTGGCGCGGATCATCGGCGGCCTTGGGGTCGGTGCGGCAAGCGTGATCTCGCCCGTCTATATCTCGGAGGTCACGCCCGCCTCGATCCGTGGCCGCCTGTCCAGCGTCCAGCAGGTGATGATCATCACCGGCCTGACGGGGGCCTTCGTCGCCAATTTCGCGCTCGCGCGCTATGCGGGCGGGTCGACGGCGTCGTTCTGGCTTGGCTTTCCGGCGTGGCGCTGGATGTTCTGGCTACAGGCGATCCCGGCCGCAATCTACCTGGTCGCACTAGTCTCGATCCCGGAAAGTCCCCGCTTCCTCGTCGCGAAGGGTCGCGACGCGGAAGCCCATGCCGTGCTGACGCGCCTGTTCGGCAGCGCGGAGGCGGATCGCAAGGTCGTGGAAATCCGCAATTCCCTGGCCGCCGATCATCACAAGCCCAAGCTGTCCGATCTGATCGACAAGACGACGGGCAAGATCCGGCCGATCCTGTGGGCGGGTATCGGCCTTGCCGTCTTCCAGCAGTTCGTCGGCATCAACGTCGTCTTCTATTACGGCGCGGTATTGTGGGAGGCGGTCGGCTTCACCGAAGATTACGCGCTGCAGATCAACATCCTGTCCGGCATATTGTCGATCGCGGCCTGCCTCTTCACCATCGCGACGGTCGACCGGATCGGCCGCAAGCCGCTGCTTCTCGTCGGATCCGCGGGGATGGCAGTGACGCTGGCCGTGGTCGCTTGGGCATTCTCGACGGCGGTCACCGACGCGTCCGGTGCCGTCAGCCTTCCGGGTCATAACGGCCTCGTCGCGCTGATCGCGGCGAACCTGTACGTGATCTTCTTCAACGCGAGCTGGGGCCCGGTCATGTGGGTGATGCTCGGCGAGATGTTCCCCAACCAGATCCGCGGGTCCGGACTGGCGGTGTCGGGCTTCGCGCAGTGGATCGCCAATGCCGCGATCTCCGTCAGCTTCCCTGCGTTGGCGGTGAAGCCGGGGCTGGCCGTCACCTACACGGGCTATGCGGCCTTTGCGGCGATCTCATTCTTCTTCGTCAGGGCGATGGTCAACGAGACGCGGGGCCGCGAGCTGGAGGATATGGCGGGCTGACCACCGGCCGACCAGCGGCAGAGACGGAGGGGCGGCGCGCGGCGTCGCCCCTTTCTGCGTGGGTGGACGGGTGAGAGACGGCGTCGCGGGTTATCAGCCTCGCTGGGTCGAAATTAGGTGCGGACGTAGAAGAGATGGGTTCCGACGCGGCCGACCTTGACCATGGAATCGCGCCAATAGGGCACCATCCAGTCGGTGTGGTAATGGGTCGCGCGGCCGACCGCGGCATAGACGTGGCCCGAGAGGGCGCGCCGCGCCGCCAGCCGCGCGCCCGCCCAGCCGAGGTGGATGGGCCTGCGGGAGACCGACCCGTCGCAGGCGAACGAGAACTGACAGCCCGTCGCGCGCGTCGATCCGGCATAGACGACGCCGCAGATCGTCTTGGGGAAACCAGACGCACGCACGCGGTTGAGGACGACCTGGATCACCGCGCGCTGCCCGCTGACATCGTCCCCAGCCTCGTACAGTGCGGCGGTGGCGAGACAGTCGACCGCCTGCGCCCGCTCGGCGGTGCCGCCGCGAAAGCGATAGGGCAGCGCGGCGAGCCGCCGACCCGCATCGATGGGTATCGCGGCATTCGATGCGCGGGCCTCCGCCATCGTCAGCGGCCGCGTCGCCGGCGGTCGTGGTGCCGGCCATGGCCCGACGAGGCCGATGCCGACCGCGACGAACCCGGCGACGAGGACAAGCAACAGCCAGCGATCGGCCGCGCTGCTTCTCCGGGGTGATCGTCGTCGTCGCTGCGCCACGACCGTCGCTGTTACGGCGTGATTGCCAAGCCGTGAAGTCTATAGGCCGGCGCCGCGCCGCACCGCGAGGGCGGCCCCGGCCCAGTCGACATCCTCCCCCTCGACGGCGATCGTCGCGCGCAGATGGTCGCGGACGATGCCGAGCAGGGGCATGGGCGCGCGGTAGCGCGTCGCCGCGGCGTCGGCGAGGGTCATGTCCTTCAGCCCGAGCGGCGCGGCGAAGCCCGCGGGGCGGAAGCGATCTTCCACCAATATCGTGCCATAGGTCTGGTAGACGGGCGCGCCGAACAGCGTGCCGGTCAGCACCTCGAGCAGCATGTGACGGTCGACGCCGCCCTTTTCGGCGAGCGTCATCGCTTCCGCCATCGCCTCGACCGCCGCCATGATCATGAAGTTGCCGCTGAGCTTGACCAGGTTCGCGGTGGCGGGCGCGGCGCCGATGCGAAAGGTGCGTTGTCCGATCGTGTCGAACAGCGGCACGCACCGTTCGACGAGGCCGGGATCGCCCGCCGCGAGGACGAACAGCTTGCCGGCCTGCGCCGCTGGCGGGCGACCGAACACGGGCGCGGCGACATAGGCGCCCGACGCGGCGAGGCGCTCGGCGAGATCGACGCTGATCGTACTGTGGCCGACATGGAGCGCCGGCGCGCCCGCTATGCCCCCGTCGCCGAACACGACCGCCTCCACGGCCGCGTCGTCCGCGAGCATGCTCATCACGACGTCGCCCTGCGCGGCATCGACCGGGCGTTCGGCGCGGGTGGCGCCCGCCGCGACCAGGTCGTCCGCCTTGCCCGGGGACCGGTTCCAGACGGTGACGTCATGGCCTGCCTCGACCAGATTCTTGGCCATGGCATGGCCCATTTGGCCCAGCCCCAGAAAACCGATCCTCATGCGCCTTCCTCCATGCGAAGGCGCGGAACGCGTCATCCGGCGTTGGTTTCCCCGCCACCGTGCCAGTCGATCCACGCACCATAGGCGTGACAGGTCGCCAGATGCCGCGGCCGTCCGTCCGGCCAGCAGGTCAGCGTCAGGTGGACCGCGTCCCGTGCCTGTGTCCATTCGAAGCCGATGCGGGCGAGAGGACGATCCACGGTCGCGCGACGCCCGTGACCCGCGATCAGATCGTCGACCTGCGCGCGCGCCGGCTCGTCCAGATATTGCAGGGCCATGGAGTGGAAGACGACGCGGCAGACGCCGGCCGCTTGCGGCTCGGCGAGGCGCAATGGCAGCCAGTCCGTGATGTCGCCGCGGTCGACCCGGGGTGGATCGGTCCGGGCCATGTCGAGCGCGTGGCCGAGGCGTGCGGCCCGGTCCGCCTGATCCGCCCAGACGTGCGCCATCAGCCGCTCGCGGGCGTTCGCGTCGCGCGGATCGAGCGGATGCCGGTCGACACCCCGCGCCCCGGCGATCGCGACGGGACACGCGGGCGGGGTGCCGCCGTGCCATGCGGGTGCGATCCGGACAGCGGATAGGGGATCGCCCGCCGTCACGCCGCCCAGGTCATAGGAATATCGCGCGAGGTTCAGATTGAGCCCGGCACTGCTGCCGAGTTCGAGCAGCTCGCACGGCATGTCGTGCGCGTCGCGCAACGCCATGATCGCCGCCATTATCGCGGCGGCGCGACCGACCTCGTTGGTCTGCGGCGTTTCGCGCATCCACCCCGCGATGAACGCGTCGGCGGCAGCCAGCGCTTCGCCGATGACGCGATCGGCATCGCCCCAGCGTGCGGCGTAGAACGCCGACAGCGCGGGCATCGTGCCGCGCAGGGCCAGCGCATGCAACGCCGCGTTCAGCCGCATCGCCAGCGCGTCCGAAGCGGTGTCGCGCGGCCAATCGGCGATAAGCGCGGCCGTGCGCGGCGCGCGGTGAATCTGTCGCGCGCAGGTTTCGAGCACGGTGGCGACGAAGGGCGATCCCATCGCCGCCACCGCCGCGGCCTGCCGTGTCAGCGGGATCGCAGCGGCGGCACCGTCGGTCGCAGGATCATCCATCGTCATCGTCACGTGCGCGTCAGAACACATCCCAATCGCCATTGGCAACGCGACGTGCCGGCTGGGCGCTGCGAACGGGCGGCGCGAGGCGCGCGGGCCGGGTGACCGGCGCCGCCGCCGGCATTTCGTCGACGACGAAGGTCGCCACCGAGGCGGCGAGCGCTTCCGCTTCCTCGACGAGACGTCGCGACGCGGCGGAGGTTTCCTCGACCATCGCGGCATTCTGCTGCGTCATGCCGTCCATCTCGCCGATCGCCACGTTGATCTGGCCAAGGCTCGTCGCCTGATGATCCGACGAGCGGGCGATGGCCTCCACCGCCGCGCTGACGGCGGCGACCCGTTCGATGATCCGGGCCAGCGCCTGGCCGGTCTGGTCGACCAGCGCGACGCCCGCCTTCACATGGGTGGAGGCGGCGCCGACGCGCGTCTTCACTTCCGTCGCGGCATCGGCGGAGCGCTGGGCAAGCGCGCGGACCTCGCTGGCGACGACGGCAAAACCCTTGCCGGCCTCTCCCGCCCGGGCGGCTTCGACGCCGGCGTTGAGCGCGAGCAGGTTGGTCTGGAAGGCGATGCCGTCGATCAGGCTGATGATCGCGGCGATCTCGTTGCTGGCTTGTTCGATGCCGTTCATCGCCCCGATCGCCTCGCGCACGATGTTTCCGCCATGCTGCGCTTCGTCGTGCGCCTGCGCCATGGCGGTGCTCGCCTGCGTCGCGGCGCCGGCATCGTCCCGGATCGAGCGCGTCACCTCGTCCAGCGCGGCCGCCGATTCCTGCAAGGCGGCAGCCTGTTGCTCGGTACGCTGCGCGAGATCGAGGGCGGCATGATGGATCTCGCCCGAATTCAGCTTGATCGTGCGAACGCTGTGGCTGACGTCGCCCAGCACGCGCGACAGGCTCTGGGTCGCGCTGTTGAAGTCGTCGGACAGGCTGCGGAAGGCGACGGGTACGTCGGTGATCCGCGCGGTGAGATCCGCGTCCGACAGGCGATGCAATGCGCCGCCGATCGCGGTCATCGCCTTTGCCCGATCGGCGTCATCGGCGACCTTCGCGGCGGCCGTGTCGCGGAACACTTCGACGGCGCGTCCCATGTCGCCCAGTTCGTCCGCCCGCGTCGCCGCCTCGACGGCGATGTCGTGCCGCCCTGCGGCGAGCGTCGCCATCGCCTGCGTCAGCGTGGTGATCGGCCGCGCGATCTGGCGGCTCAGCAGCATGGACAGGCTGATCGCGACCCCGATCAACGCGATGCCGCCGACGGCGAGCGCCACCAGCGAGGCCAGGATGGCACTGTCCTGACGCGCTGCATTGCGCGCCATGCGCTCGGTCTCCGTCGAGCGCAGATCGCGCAGCGGCAGCGCGACCTTGCTGACCAGTACCGCGGCGCCGGCCCCGCGTACCGCCGCCTGAGCGTCTTCACGCCGGCCGGCCTTGACCCAGCCGATCAGCCGGTCGCCCCAGTTGCTGCGCCATTTGTGCGTCTCGGCGACCGCCTCGCGCACCTGGGCCAGTTGGACAGGATCGGTCAGCATCCGCTGGAGTTCGACCGCAGTCTGATCGAACTCGGTGCGGCCCTCGTCGTAGGACTTCAGGTAGCTGGGATCCGCCGTCACCAGAAAGCCACGGAACTGGCTGTTCTGGCGCAGGATTGCGGTCTCTAGCGTCAGCGCCTTGGCATAGATGGTCTGGCTGACGTTGTTCTGCTCGGTGGTGCGGTCGATCATCAGGATGGTGCCGAGCAGCACCAGCATGACGATCGCCGCCGAGGCGTTGATCGCGAGGAAGGAAAGGCCGAGCTTGCGCGGGATCTTCATGGGATCAGGGATGTCCGTTCTGGAAGGTCGGGATCAGAAGCGCGAGCGCAGCGTCACGCCGTAGGTCCGCGGTTCGGCAAGGAACGAGGCGAAGATCGCATTGCCGGCCGCATAGGTCGGCGAACCGAACCGGGCGACCTGCGACAGGCTTCCGGCGCCCTGGAACGGCGCTGCAAAGGCTACCTGCTGGTAGTTGGTGTTGAGGATGTTCTGGCCCCAGAACTCGATCGCCCAGCGCTGATCGCGGCCGCGGATGCCGACGCGGGCGTTGACCAGGACATAGCCGTCCTGGATCTTCTCCGCGAACAGGTCGGAGCCGGTGTTGTAGTCGCTCGTCATGCGCCCATCGGCATAAAAGAGCGCGGTGAGCCCGTTCGATCCGATCCGCGGCGTGAAGGTCGCAGAGGTGGTGACCGTGTGGCGCGGCGCGTTCGACATCTGGCTGCCGGGCAGAAGGAAGAGCGCGTTGTTGAGCGCCTCGCCGGCATCGCTGCCGACCAGATCGTTGCGATATTGCGTGTGCGCGTAGGTGTAGCCCAGGTTGAAGGCGAGGTCGGGGGCGGGATAGGCACCCGCCTCGAGCTCGAAGCCCTGCGTGACGACGCCGGCCTTCACCTTGCCGGTGCAGGCGCCGGTCGCCGCCGAATCGTCCTGATCCGCACCGTTGAGCGGCGTGCTGCACGACCCGATGTTCTGGACGATATAGTTCGTGCCGTTGAAGGTGTTGAGCTGGAAGTTCTTGAATGCCGAGCGGAAGGCGGCGAGGTTCGCGGTGAATTTCGGCGTCGCGTATTTGATGCCGACCTCGAACGCCTGAACCGTCTCGGGATCGAAGCGCAGGTTGCTGGCGCTCGACGCGGTCGGCGTCGCGAACACGGTGGCCGACAGGTCCGACCGGTCGAGATTGTAGCCGCCCGCCTTGTAGCCGCGGGCGTAGGACGCATAGAGCAGCGTGCTGGGCGCCGGCTTCCACGACAGGACGCCGGTTCCGGTGAACTGGCCCTCGCGGATCGAGTCCTTGATGGGCACGCCGGTCAGCGCCGACGTCGAGTTGCCGGTGCAGGTCAGCGTGATGATCCCGCCGATCAGCGGCTTCAGCGCCGCGGGCACCGCCGCGCTGGCGAGCAGCGGGCTGAGCGCCGCCTGCTGCGCCGGGCATACCGTGTTGTTGTTGTTGAAGCTGGCGTTCAGCGACTTGTGCTCGTTGGTGTAGCGCAGGCCGCCGGTCACGCTGAGCGTGTCGGTGATCTTGAAGATGTTGTGCGTGAAGAAGGCGTAGTTGCTGCTCGTCTGATCGTAGACGTCGCGCAGGCTGCCGACGTTGTTGACGGTGCTGAGCCGGTCGATGCCGGCGACGACGGCCGCGCCGACGCCCGCGGTGATCGCCTGCCGTCCGGTCGCGCCGCCGAGCGCCGCCACCGGCGTGCTGCCCAGGCAGCCCGGATTGGCGGGATTGCGCAGCGCGGCGAGCGGGTTGATCGTCGCGACGATGCGGCAGGCGGCGAAGGCGCCGTATTGCGAGCCGAACTTGAGGTTGTCGACGACCTCCAGATTCTCGTGCGCGTAATAGCCGCCGACCAGCCAGTCGAGCCGGTTGTTGAACAGGCCGCCGCTGAGCCGCGTTTCCTGCGTGAAGGTGTGGAACTGGCGATAGGCATTGCCGTCGTCCGGGCGATAGCCGATGTCGACATTGCCATAGTCGATGTCCGCAGCGCCCCCGGCCTTGTATTCGCGATAGGCGGTGATCGAGATCAGCTGGACCTGACCGATGTTCCAGCCCATGCGCGCCGAGCCGCCATAATCCTTCGTCACGTTGGCGTAGGCGCGACCGGGCGTGTTCGCGATCTGGCGGTTGTAGGGATCGCCCGCGCTCGGCAGCACGCCGCCGAGGCTCTGCAGGATCTGGACGATGCGGTTGCCGTTGGGGTTGATCGTGAAGTCACCGGGAACGCCGGGCGTCGGATCCAATTTCTCGCGCGTGTCGATATAGACGGCGCCGCAGCACTTTTCGTTGCGATAGGTATAGTCGCCGATCAGGCGGACCGAGAAGGTCGACGACGGCTTGTAGAAGAGCTGTCCGCGGACGAAATAGCGGTTGCGGTCGTTGTAATCGGTGTTGTTCGTGACGTCATGGTAGAAGCCGTCGCGCTTGCCGAACACGCCGTCGATCCGGAAGGCGAGCTTGTCCTTGACGATCGGACCGGTGAGCGCACCCGCCAGGCGGACGGCGTTGTAGTTGCCGTAGCTGGCCTCGCCATAGCCGCCGAAGTCGAAGGACGGATATTTGGTGTAGATGCTGATCGCGCCGGCGGATGAGTTGCGGCCGGACAGCGTCCCCTGCGGGCCGCGGAGCACCTCGATCCGCTCGACTTCGCCCAGGTCGTTGAGGCCGGAGCCGGTGCGGCTGCGATAGACGCCGTCGATGAACACCGCGACCGAGCTTTCGAGGCCCGGATTGTCGCCGACGGTACCGATGCCGCGCAGGCGCGCGGTGGCGTTGGCCTCGGAGCCGGTCGACGAAACGATGAGCGAGGGGGCCAGCTGCGCCATCTGGCGGATGTCGGTCGCGCCGGAATTCTGCAGGGCCGCGGTGCCGTAGGCGCTGACGGCGATCGGCACGTTCGACAGCCGCTCGGACCGCCGCGTCGCCGTGACGATGATGTCGGACGTGTTCTTCGAGACCGCTTCCGCCTTCGCCTTGTCCTTGTCCGTCTCCTTGCCCGTCGGCAGCGTTCCGCGCAGACCCTGCGCGCTCGCCGGCGCCACGAATGCCGCACATGCCGTCGCCGCGAGCAAATACCCCCACTTACGCATCAATCTAGCCCCACCCCTGGTTCGGTTGTCATTCCGGGGTCGGGATGTGGCGGCAAAATGCTCAAGGACGCGTTAACTGCCCGGGCAGAAAACGCGATTTTCCAATTGATTGCTTCATTCCGGATGAATCGTTCCGGTTCGCGCCTAGGCGCGCGTCAGGCGGTACAGGCCGGCGCCGTGCGGCGGAATCCGTCGTTCGACCTTGCCATTTGCCATGCCGTCGTCGCGCCGGGCCCACAGGTCGCGCACTGCGGCGCGCCGCATGCCGATGGCGGCCAGCGGCAGGGTGATCTCGCGCGCATCCTTGCCCGTGTTGAACAGCGCCAGATAGGTGTCGCCGTTCGGCGCCTTGGCCGACCAGATGCGCGTATAATCCTCGACGAAATGGGGCCGGTTGGCGTGCGAGGCCTGGTTCACCGCGATCACCTCCGGATTCGTCAGCAGGGCGGTCGTCGCCGCGTCGAGGTGGCGAAGGTCGCCTCCCATGATCAGCGGCGAGCGCGCGATCGACCACAGGGTCATCACCGTGCGCTGCTCGTCGGGGGTGAAGCGGGTGTCGCGCTGTCCCATCGCCAGCCGGCCGAGCGGCAGCATGTCCGCGTCGGGCCAGCGGCCGTCGCCCATATAGGGGTTCCAGTTCTCCAGCCGGACGAACTGCGCCTCCAGCAGGCTCCAGTCGTCCCAGAAATCGTCGGAGATGCGCCACATCTGCGCATGGCGGCGGGCGTGGTCGCCGCGCACCACCGGGGTTTCGCCGGGCGACATGCTGAGGATCATCGGCCGCCCGCTACGGTCGATCGCGCGGGCGATCGCCTCGATCTCCGGCGCGTGCGCGTCATAGGGACGGCTGAGATCGTCGACCTTGACGAAATCGACGCCCCAGCGGGCATATTCGGCGAAGACGCCGTCGTAATAGGCCTGGGCGCCCGGCCTGGTCATGTCGACGCCGTACATGTCGACGTTCCACGAGCAGGTGCTCGACGTATCCGCGATGTCGCGCGAGCGATACTGGGTGCCGAACACCGGCAGGTTCGCCGCCACCGCCGCGCGCGGGATGCCACGCATGCGATGGATACCGAAGCGCAGCCCCATCGCATGGATGTCACGCGCGAGGCGCGCGAAGCCCGTGCCGCCCGCGGCCGAAGGGAAGCGCACGGGGTCGGGCTGGAACCGCCCGAAGCCGTCCATCACCGGCACGATATCGGCGTTGTAGGCATAGCCCTTCGCGCGCGGGTCATACCATTGATGATCGATCGTGAAGATGTCGTAGCCGGCGGGGCGAAGCAGGCGCGCCATGATCGCGGCCGTGTCGCGTGCCTGCGCCTCGGTGATGGTCACGGCGAAGCTGTTCCAGCTGTTCCACCCCATCGGCGGAGTCGGCGCCAGGGGGCGCGCAGCGGTCGCCGCCCCAGACGCGGACGCCAGCGTGGGCAGGGCGGGGGTCGCGGCCATCCCGCCCAGCAAAGTGCGACGAGACATAGCAGCCATCGGATTCGCTCCCCCCGTCGCCAGCCGGCACTTGTTATGTCTGACTATATATCGCGCCGCCGCGGGGTCAATCGCGCGCGGGGAACGCGTCAGGGGAGGGATACCGTCGCGATGGCGCCCGGTGCATCGGCCAGCCGGATGTAGAGCGCGTGGCCGGCGGGTCTGGGTACGGCGACCGAGCTGCCGACGAAGCCGGGCGGCAGCGCCACCGCCTTTGCGAGGTCGGGCGTATCGCCGACCGCGGTGGCGAGGAACAGGTCGCGCCCGGCCAGCGTGCACTCGCCGGTCGTGTCAGGACAGGATAGGCCGGTCAGGACCGGCAGTCGCACGGTCTGGACGAGCGGCTGCCAATCCCCCGTCGCATCCCCCCGCCGTACGCGGTAGCGCAGCGCCCCCGAAGCCGTGGCGCCGAGGAGCGATCGCGGCACGAAGCGGGCCACGGCGATATCGTCGCCGACCCGCTGGATCGCACCCGACGCGGCAGTCAGCGTCGCGGCGGCGTCGTCCGACGCGACCTCGATCGCATCCTCGGTCGATGTGCCCCCGGCCAGGCGGAGCGACACGGCGAGCGTGCCGTCCACCGGCATGACGCCATCGGGCAGCACGATCGGCAGCGTCGCAGGCTGGGCCGGCGCGGTCACCGCGCGGTGGACGATCGTCGCGGCGGGGCGCGCCGGGGCGATGATCGCGGCGACGCTGGCGGAGCGGCCGTCCCGCAGCCGGACCAGGGCGGTCCGCGCGTCGGTCGCGGCAGGGGTCCCGTCTGCGACGAGGTCCAGGCGATCGCCGCGGTCCCCGCGCGTGAGCGTGGTCGCGACGAAATGTCGCCCGCCCAGGTCGAGCGACGCGACCTGGTCGAGCCTGGTGCCCTCCAGCACGCCAGCCCGGTCGCCCTGATGGATGAAGAAACGATCGAGCCGGCTCGCCTCGGCACGGGCGGTCAGCGTGATGGTGTCGGGCGCCGTGGTGCCGAAGCGGGTGATCGCCAGCGACAGCGTGCCCGGCTTCGCACCGGCGAGCGGCAGCTGCGCCTCGGCCCGATCGGGCGCGACGGCCTTCCACGGCACGGGTCGCGTCTCGCCGTCGGCAAGCCTCAGCGTCGCTTGCGATACGCAGGCGGAGGACTCGCCGGTCAGCACCAGCGGCTGTTCGCGTCCGACGACGACGGTGGCATCGGGTCGCGGCGTCCATGTGCCATCGCCGCCATATTGAACGGGGAGGCGCGGCCCGGTGAACGGATCGAATCCCCACTCGCCCTGCAACACCGCCTGGCGGATCGGACCCGACACCGGCAGCGCGGTGCCCGGCGCGAGGCGGATGCCGCCGCCTTCCGCGTCCGGCACGACCGGCAGATCGGCCGTGCGGCCGCCGTCGCCGACGAGGTGCAGCCGGAGATCGCGCGCGTATCGCGTGGCGAAGAGCAGCGACGCGTCGTCGATCGGCATGACGAGGTCCGGCCGCGCGAGGCACACCGGCGCGGCCGAGCCCGCCCGCCAGAGCGGCGCTGGCGCCGCACCGATCGGCGGCATCGGCACGACCAGCACCGAGCGCGGGTTCTGGAACGAAGGCGCGCTGTTGAGCAGAAGATGGGTTGCCTCGCCGCGTCCGAGCGCCAGCGTCGGCAGATACTGGTATTGCGCGCTGCGGAACGCCCCGAACAGCTTCGCCACGTCGCGCACAAGGCCGATATAGGGACTGTAATAGCCGGCGCCCCCCTCGGGCGTGGCCGCGACCTGATAGGCGAGGTCGACGGGTGCGCCGGTCAGCGTGTCGGTCAGCGTCGCGCCGCGCTGGGCGTTGAGGACGAGGTCGTCGCGGTTCTGCGTCAGGCATTCCGCCTGCTGGTCGCGCGGCCTGGCGAGACAGTCGGCGTTGAACTTGATGCGCAGCATGTTGGCGAGCACCGGCGCCGCCTTGCCCAGCCGTTCGGGGTCCGCATCGCCGATCCTGCCGATCGCGTCGACGAAGGTGTCGAGCCGGGCGCGGTCGAGCGAAGCCTGGTACAGATCCTGCGCCGCGCGAACGAAGATGCCGGGGCGGCCGCGCACCGCGTCGCGCACTGAGTCGAAGCCGCCGCCAGCCTGCGGTGCGAGCAGCAGCACCGCCTGGCGCGCGCCCTGCGGCACCGCGATATCGAGCACGTTCTTCTTCCGCCGCCAGCTCTCCACCGCATAGAACCAGTCCTTTGGCGGCGGGTTCGTCGCGCCGCGCAAAAAGGCGACCATCAGAACGTAATGTGCGGACTGATCTGCCGGCAGCAGCGCCCGCGCGACGAGGCGGTCGCCGGGCTGGAGCGAGGGCACCTGCGGTAGCGGCAGCGAGCGGCCACCCCGGTGCACGGTGACGGAGACGTCCGGGCCGGCCAGATCGAAGCTGTTCCCCTGCGCGCTCGCCGCGACGGGCGCAACGAAGAGGGCGGCGGGCAGGGCGACGGACGCGAGGACACGGACGAGCGAGCGGACCATGGCCGCGGTTCATAGGCGGCGAACCGGGGCAGGGCCATGGCGGGATGATGACAAAGACGTCCTCGGCACGCCATGTTTGGCCATCGACGGCCTACCGGCCGTGCAGCGCCGCCAGCGCGATGCCGGCGAGATTTTGCGTGCGCTTGACGTAGCGCAGGCGCCATCGGCCACCCAGGGCATGGTAGGCCGCCTGATGGTGGCGATAGGCCGGCGGGCAGCGCACGTCCCCATTCGCCTGAGCGATCACCGCCGCAGCATCGCCCAGCAGGACCACCTTTTCCCATTGGCGCGCCCCGGCCAGCGACGCCGCGGCGAGCAGCGCGAGCCATTCGGCGTCCATGCTGGTGCCGGGGCCGAGGTCGCATCGGATGTGGCTTTGCCCCGCCGCGACGACCGCCGTCTCCATGCCGGCGGGCCGCAGGCCACCGTCGAAGAAGATCTTCACGCGACGCGCCAGGCGCCGGGGGCGAGGCCGTCGAGCGTCCAATCGCCGATCCGCCAGCGTATCAGCCGCAAGGTCGGATGGCCGACCGCCGCGGTCATCCGACGCACCTGCCGGTTACGCCCCTCCCGGATCGTCAGACGCAGCCAGCAATCGGGAATGGTGGCGCGGACGCGGATCGGTGGCACGCGCGGCCAGAGCGCCGGATCGTCGATCCGCTCGACCTCGGCGGGGCGGGTGGGGCCGTCCTTCAGCATCACGCCGCGACGCAGGGCAGCGAGGGCCGCCGCGTCCGGTTCGCGCTCCACCTGGACGAGGTAGGTCTTGGGCAGCTTGAACTTCGGGTCTGCGATCCGTGCCTGCAGCCGGCCGTCGTCGGTCAGGAGCAACAGTCCCTCGCTGTCGCGATCGAGCCGTCCCGCCGGATAGACGTTTGGCAGGTCGATATAGGCTGACAAGGTTGCGCGGCTCGTCGCAGCGTTCCGGTCCGTGAACTGGCTGAGCACGTCATAGGGCTTGTTGAACGCGATCAGCGTCATGCCGCCATGCTCGCCGCCACCGCCTCTGCCACCTTGATGCCGTCGACCGCGGCGGACAGGATGCCGCCCGCATAACCCGCGCCTTCGCCCGCCGGGAACAGGCCGATCGTGTTGACGCTCTGGAAGTCGTCGCCGCGGGTGAAGCGAACGGGGGAGGAGGTGCGCGTCTCCACGCCCGTCATCACCACGTCGGGATGATCATAGCCCGCGATCTGGCGACCGAAGACGGGGATCGCTTCGCGCATCGCCGCGATGGCGAAGTCGGGCAGGCAGGCGGCGAGGTCCGTCGGCGTTACGCCGGGGCGGTACGAGGGGACGACGCTGCCCAGGCTCGTCGACGGGCGTCCCGCCAGGAAGTCGCCGACCCGCTGCGCCGGCGCCCGATAGTTCGAGCCGCCCGCGACGAACGCGCGCGACTCCAGGTCCCGTTGCAGCGCCAGACCGGCGAGCGGGTCGCCCGGAAAATCGCGGGCCGGATCGATCGCGACGACGAAGCCGGAATTGGCATTGCGCTCGTTGCGCGAATACTGGCTCATGCCGTTGGTCGCGACGCGTCCCTCTTCCGAGGTGGCGGCGACGACGGTGCCGCCCGGGCACATGCAGAAGCTGTAGACGGTGCGACCGTTCGAACAATGGTGCGAAATGTGGTATTCGGCCGCGCCCAGGATGCGGTTTCCGGCATCCTGTCCGAACCGTGCGCGGTCGATCCAGCTTTGCGGATGTTCGATCCGCACGCCGATCGAGAAGGGCTTGGCCTCGACGAAGACACCCGCCTCCTGAAGCATCGCGAAGGTGTCGCGGGCGCTATGGCCGATCGCCATGACGACATGGCTCGCCGCCAGATACGATCCGTCGTGCAGGTGCAGCCCGCGCAGACGCCGCTCGCCGGTGGCGTCGGTGTGGACGTCCAGTCCGTCGACGCGCGTCTGGAAGCGATATTCACCGCCCAGCGCCTCGATGCTTTCGCGCAGGCTCTCAACCATGGTCACCAGGCGAAAGGTGCCGATGTGCGGGTGCGCCTCCGTCAGGATCTCCTCCGGCGCGCCCGCCTTGACGAATTCGGTCAGCACCTTGCGGTTCAGGTGACGGGGATCCTTGATGCGGCTGTACAATTTGCCGTCGGAGAAGGTGCCGGCGCCGCCTTCGCCATATTGGACGTTCGATTCTGGGTTCAGCACGCTCTTGCGCCACAGGCCCCAGGTGTCTTTCGTCCGCTCGCGCACCAGTTTGCCCCGCTCGAGCAGGATGGGACGATAACCTGACTGGGCGAGGATCAGCGCCGCGAAGAGGCCGCAAGGGCCTGCGCCGATCACGACGGGCCGCTGTGCGCCGGACGGCGGCGGCGCCGGCGGCCGATAGCGGGTATCGGGTGTCGGTCCGACGTCGCGGTCGCGGCGGAAGCGTGCGAGCACGGCGCCCTCGTTCTTCACCGCGACGTCCACGGAATAGACGAGCTGGATGTCGGCCTGATCGCGCGCATCGTGGCCGCGCCGCGCGACGGTGAAGCGGATCAGGTCGCGCGGGGTGATACGAAGCCGGCGGATGATCGCGGCGGGAAGGGCTTCGTCGGCATGGTGCAGGGGCAGCTTGAGTTCGGTCACGCGGATCATGGGGACGCGCCATACATCGGGATCGAACCGCGTGCGATGGGGCAGCGAATGGCGGAGGCAGCGCAGCCGCATCTCGGCCGAACATGCGCCGCAGACCGATGCTCGATCGCCCCATAGGGTCCCGTGTCCCGATACGGAACGTAAGCCTCTGAATAGAAGGCGCGAATTAACCACGAATCCCTGATCGGCAGGGGTAGAATCCGCCATTTAGGGTCGGGTTGTAAGATTGCGGAAAGATTTCAGTCCTTAAAACGAACCTATAGGCAATCGATTGTAGTGGAGGGGTTCATGCAACGTTGTCGGGAAATCGAACTGTTGAAAGATCGGCTCGAAGAGGCGCTCGCGCTCGCAGATGCCTGTGCGCTTTGGACGGCCGCAGCGCATATATCCCATAGTCTCGACCTCATTCCGGCATCGGAATCGCAATTCCGGGGGCGTGTGCCGCTCATCCTCTGACCGGACACTTTTCCGTGCACCGGTCGGCACGAACCCTGGGGGGGGTACGCGCCCGCTGCTGCGCGGACGGGGATCGCCCTAGCGGCGATCCCCGGGTCTTCCGGTCGACCCGCGAACGACCAAGGTCGCCGAGAAGATCACGGGATCAGGGGAGGTGGGGCGACCCGCCTTTTCCGCGATCACCAGGTCGACGGCGCGTGCGGTCATGTCGGCGATCGGCTGGACAATCGCCGTCAGGGGCGGCCTGACGAAGCGTACGATGGGAGTGTCGTCGAAGCTGACCACCGACAGCGCGTCGGGAACGGCGAGGCCGCGCTCCCGCGCCACCTCCATCGTCGCCAACGCCATCTGGTCGTTGCTGGCGATGATCGCCGTCGGGGGAGCGGCCGAGGCGAGCAGCCCTGTCGCTGCCTCGCGACCGGAGGCGTAACCGAAGTCGCCGCGCAGCAGCAGGCTTTCCGTCTCGAGACCGGCCGCCGCCATCGCGGCCTGCCAGCCGTCGATTCGCCACCCGCTCAGCTCATAGTCGGGCGGTCCCGCGATGAAGCCGATGCGGCGATGGCCCAGCGCCAGCAGATGCTCCGTCGCCAGGCGCGCGGCACCGGCGTCGTCCATCGCCACCGCAAAGCCCGGACCCGGCTTGGGCGAGCCGATGCGGGCGAAGCTGATCCCCTGCGCCTCGAGCAGGTCGGTGATCTGCGGGTTGTCCGAATGCGGCGGTGTCAGGATGACGCCGTCGGGCTGCAACGCGGCGATCGCGCCCATCAGTTCGCGCGCGATATGGTCGCTGTGCGTATCGACGAGTTCGACGATCAGCCGATAGCCGTGGTCCGCGCAGGTCAGCATGCCGCCCAGCATCATCTGGTCGACCCAGTCGGCGCCCTGCCGGTTGCGCCAGTCCGCGATGGTGCGATCGCGGTCGTTGAGCGCGACGATCAGATAGGAGCGCGATCCGCCCATGCGCTGTGCGGCGATCGACGGCACGTAGCCGAGCTTGTCGATCGACGCGCGCACCCGATCCATCATCTCGGGCCGGACGTTCGGCTCCTTGTTGATGACGCGGCTGACGGTCTGGAGGGAGACGCCGGCATCGGCGGCGACGTGGCGGATGGTCACCGCCTGGCGACGCCGCGGCATCAGGCGGGTGCCGCGCCGCAATAGCGCGAAACATAGGCGGCATGCTGCGGCAGGCCGCGTACGGTCGCCTCCACGCCCTGCCGCAACCCGTCGAGGAAGCGGGCGAGCTCGTCGTCGGGCAGCTTGGCGGCGATCGGGTGATGGGTGAGCGGCGTCAGACCCTGGCCGAGCATGACCTGGATCCAGCTGTTCTCCGCGAACAGCTCGTCGTTGCGGCGGAAGACCCGCCCCGTCTCGCGGAACAGGCCGATCTTCTGCGCGAGGCTGTCGGGGATATCCATCGCCGCGCACTGCCGCCAGAAGGCGGAATCGCGGCGCTCGGTGACCTTGTAATGGAGGATCAGGAAGTCGCGGATCTGCTCCATGTCGGTGAGTTGCTGGTCGTTGAACTCGGCGATGTCGTGCGCGGAAATCGGCCCGGGCGGCAACAGCCGGATCAGGCGCAGGATCGCGCGCTGGATCAGATGGATGCTCGTCGATTCCAGCGGCTCCATGAAACCGCCGGCGAGGCCGATCGCGATACAGTTGCGATGCCACTGCTTCCGCCGCGCGCCGGTGACGAAGCGCAGCCGGTTGGGCTCGGTGAGTACCGCGCCCTCGACATTGCCGAGCAGGCGGTCGAGCGCGGCGTCCTGCGTCAGGTAGCGGCTGCAATAGACGATGCCGTTGCCGACGCGGTGCTGCAGCGGGATACGCCATTGCCAGCCGGCGTCATGCGCCATGGCGCGCGTATAGGGGACGGGCGGGCGCACGCTCTCGGTCTGCACCGCGATCGCGGCGTCGCAGGGAAGCCAGTGCGTCCAGTCGTCATACCCGACGTGCAGCGCCTGTTCGATCAGCAGCGCGCGAAAGCCCGTACAGTCGAGGAACAGGTCGCCGGCGACGCGCTGGCCGTCATCGAGCACGAGCGCCGCGATATCGCCGCTCTCGCCGTCGAGCTCGACCCGCGCGATGCGACCCTCGATCCGGGTGGCGCCGTCGCCCTCCGCCATCTTGCGCAAGAAGCGGCCGTAGAGCGTCGAATCGAGCTGATAGGCGTAGCTCATTCGGTCGTCGGGCAGGTGCGCGAACTTGCCCTCGCGCGCGGCCATCAGTTCGAGGCAATAGTCGTCGTAGGACCGGTCGTGGCCGCGGGCACGCCCTTCGAGCCAGAAATGCTGGAAGCCGGCCGCCCAATGGTCCTTTCCGGTCAGGCCGAAAGCATGGAAATAGCTGTCGTTCGGCCCCTTCCAGCCGTCGAACTGGATGCCCAGCTTGAAGGTCGCCTGCGTGGCGGCCATGAACTCCGCCTCGTTGATCCCGAGCAGGCGGTTGAAGGTGATCAACGGCGGGATCGTCGATTCACCGACGCCGACCGTGCCGATGGCGTCGGATTCGACGAGCGTCACGGTCGCCGTCCGCCCGAGTGTCCGGGTCAGGGCCGCCGCCGCCATCCAGCCTGCGGTGCCTCCGCCCGCAACGACGATGCGCCGTGGCGCGATGCGGGGCGGCGTGACGTCGCTCATCGGCTGAGCGCCCGCATGAGATAGCCGCGCAGCCGCGCAGCCAGTTCGGGCGTCATCGGGTCCAGCACCCCGCGGCCGCCCGCCGGGATATGATCCGTGACCGAGGCATCGTTGTCGAAGACGTAATAGTCGAACATGTCGCGCCAATGCGCCTTCTCGTCCGCCGGCAGATCGCGGATCGCCATCATCGCGTGGTTGAGGACTTCCTGCGGTTGGCCCATCCATCGCGGCGTCTCGCGCCACCAATAATTGACGAGGACGTTGAAGTCCTCGAGCCCCTCGACATGATGCCACCAGAGGGCGGGGATGTAGAGCGCATCGCCGGGCGCCATCTCCACGACCTGGCCATGCGCCATCGCTTCCGCGAAGCGCGGATGGCGGACGAGGTCGGGATTGCTGAAATCGACCATGCTGACCGCCCGGCCCGCGGGGGTATTGTCGACCGGCCCGAGGTAGAGGTTGCGGAACTGCTCGCGCGGGAAGAGCGTGAAGCGCCGCCGGCCGACCGCCACCACCGCGAGGTTGTTGGGCACGTCGTTGTGCGCGGCGATGCGCGTGCGCGTCCCCATCCAGATGCTGGCGAGCGGCTCGCGATCGCCCAGATCGACATGATTGGCGGCGTGCAGCCCCTCGAAATACTGATGCACGTCGATCGAGGCGAGATAGACGACCGGCGCCTCCGGCTTGCCGGCGAAGGCCGCGATGCGCGCGAAGATCTCCGGCAGCTTTGCTTCGAACGTGCGGAAATTCATCGCCATCGCATCGTCGTAGAACAACCGACCGCCGCTGCCCGGCTGACCGACCGAGACGGTGAAGGGTTTGTCGCGGTGATGGGCGAGCAGATAGGCACGGGCCGCGTCCCCGGATCGCCGGCCCGCCTCCACGAGCGGCCAGCCGGCGGCGAGCCCGCGCACGACGAACGGCTGCTGTGCCGTCCGCAACCGGACGTCGAGTTCGGCGGCGTCGGCAATGGCGACCTCGGCCACCGCTGCAAGACCCGCGAGCGGTCCGGGATCGGCCTCAGCCATGCGCGATCCGCCGGTTCCGCCGCGCAACCAGGTCGCCGAGATGCGCCAGCGAGGCGATCGCCATGTAGATGGGCATCAGATGACCGGCGGCATTGAGTTCGGCGAGGGCCTTGCCATCGAGCGCCGCGAGCTTGTCCTCGTCGATGATGTGGAAGCCGACGAGGCGGTTGCTCGATCCGTCGTCCAGCGTCACCTCCAGCGTGAAGGGTTCGAGCAGGTCGTGGCGCTGCAGGGCGGCGAAAAAGCCGGCGGATGCCCGATATCCCTCGTCGAGCGCGCCGAGCTGTTCGGCAACCTGTTCCAGATAGGGGGTCGGCTGGCCGAGTTCGTCGAACACCCGCGCGCCTTCATCGCCCGTGGCGATGCGGGGGGAGGCAAGGTCGACGTGAACCTGTTTCGCGCCCTCGCCGTCCGGTGCGCCGCCGATCAGGAACGGCTGGATGTCCATCGCCAGCGGGCGGTAGCGCGCGTCCCAGCGCCCGCCCTCGAGATAGAGATTCTCCCCATTCTCGAACCCGAACATGGCAAAGGCGGTGAAGCGGTCGCGCGTGTCGTTGAGGCGGAAGAGGATGGGATATTCGCTTTGCACCGCGCGGAATTCGGTCGGCACGGTGATGCAGCACATCTGGGCGTCGCCGAGGGCGGCGGCGCGGTCGGTACGGATGCGGAGGTTGCGATGTGCCTCCGCCGTCAGGATTGCATGCTGGCTGGTCATCGAACCTGAGTCTCGTGTCTGGACATCGCTCGGGCAGGCGTGCCGCCGCCGGACGCAAAAAGCCAGCCTTCTCGTCGAAGGCTGGCCTTAAGCGATGCGTCAGAAGGTGAAGCGCACGCCCGCGGAATAGCGCGCGTCCTGCTTCGTCACGAAGGTTATGTTGCGGTCGGAGCGCAGATGCCCGCCGCGATCCTCGCCCAGCACGTTGATCCCCTCCGCGAAGATGGTGATCATCGGGGTTATCGCATAGCTGGCGCTCGCGTCGAGCTGACCGTAGGTGTTGATATAGGTCGGGTTGATGCCCGAACCCGCCAGATATCCCTTGCGCCAGTTGTAGGCGGCGCGGGCATTGATGCCGTATTTGTCGAAGAACAGGACGGCGTTGGCACTATCCGACAGGCCGACGATCGCGAACTGCGACACGGTGGCCGGCAATGCGTTGTTATACTTCCGGTTACCGTTGACGATCGTGTAGTTCAGGATCGTGCCGAAGCCGGTGTTCCAGAAATTGTGCTGCAGCGCGAATTCGAAGCCGTCGACCGCCGCGGTCTGATTGCTGTTGAACGGCGTCGTAATGACGAAGTTGGCCAGCGGATCGCCAGGACCGGCGAGCAAGACGCCGTTCTTGCCGACATAGGCCGGGAAGTTCCGGATATAATAGTTCTGGATGAAGGCGAAGGTACCGTCATATCCCGGCGCGTTGATCGCCGCCTGATAGCGCGGCCCGTTATAGGTCACGCCGTTGATGGTCGTGGTCGGCGAGGCGACGTTAGGGATGGTCGTGTTGATCTGGGTCTGGCCGATGTAGTTCGACACGTCCTTGTGGAAATAGCCGACCGAGAAATAGCTGTCCTTGGTGTAATACCATTCGGCCGACAGGTCGATGTTCTTGGACTTGTACGGGATCAGGTTCGGATTGCCGACCGATCCGGTGCCGCCGCCGACGCGGAACAGCTGGTCGATCCGTCGACCGCCCTGCAGGCTGCCGTAATCGGCGCGGGTGATCGTGTGGCTGTACGATGCGCGCAGCTTGACGTTCTCCAGCGGCGACACGTCGAAGTCGACCGCCGGCAGCCAGTTGTGGTAGCTGCCCTTGAAGGTCGTGAAGCCGCTGCCCTGGAACAGCACGTTGAATTCGTTCTGCGAGTTCTGCTGGCCGCCGACGGGCGTCGGGACCAGGGCGCTCGCCGAGACGTCGGTATTCTCGTAGCGGACGCCTGCGATCAGGTGACCGGGGCGCGAGAACAGGTCGAACTTGCCGTTAAACTGGAAATAGGGCGCGACGGTCTTCTCGCGCACGCGCGAGTCGGTGGTGTAGGGGAGCAGGCACTGCAGATTGCCGCCGCACGTCTGATAGGCCTTGTCGGTCAATGCCAGCGCGGTCGGCAGGTCGAAGGTGAAGAACGACTTGATGATGTTCGGGTCGTTCGCGCCGCTGATCCCGGCGAACTTGTCGGGAATGCTGGTCAGCTGGAAGATGTTGTCGGGCAGCAGCGCCGCCGCGGCCGCGCGCTGCGCGGGGGTGCTGCCGCCAGCGCCGCCCCAGGTGTCGTTCTGCAGCACGCTATAGGCCGAACGCACCTTGTTGTCGGTATATTCGACGCCCCAGTCGAGGCTGTCCATGAAGCCATGGCCATTGTCGTAATGGCCGCGGACCTGCACCTGGTTGATCTCGTCGCGGAAGTAGGAATTGCGGAACGCGTTGCCGGTCGGCACGATGTTCGCCGGATTCAGCGCATCGATGCCCGGGTACATGGTGTAGGACAGCACCGGCAGATCGTGATCGAAATTGATGGTCTGGCTTTGGATGCCGAAGACCGCCGTACCGAACGAGTTGCTGTTGCCGTAGGGGCTGTTGGGCTTCGATTCCGCCGTCGAGTGATGCGCGTCCAGCGACATGGTGACGCCACCCGGCGCGTCCCAGGTGATGTTGCCGCCCAGCGACTTGTTCTCGTTGCGCACCGCCGTCTGCGAGGCGGAATAGGCGAGGTCCTTGGTCTCGCCGGCGCCGAACCGCTCGGTGTAGAAGATCGGTCCCGCGACCGGACCGTCGGTCCAGGCACTGACCGTGTCGTTATGATTGTACCAGATGCCGACGCTGTTATCGCGGATATCGATCGTGTTGCGCGAATAGGTATAGTCGATCGTCGCGGTCACGCTGTCGATCGGACGGAATTGCAGCACCGCCTGGCCGTTGATGCGTTCGCGCCGGCCGTTGACCACGTCGTAGCCGCCGTTCTGCGGCACCTGGTAGACGTCGGTCGCCTTGGGGCGGTTGGTGATGTTGGCGTAGCGCGGGTCGCCCGGTTGCGCGAGCGAACCCCAGTTGTTCTCGTTGCCCAGATAGCCGTCGCGCCACCCGATGTTCGCCTGGTTCGCGCTGAAGTTGCGCCGCTGGTAGGCGCCGGTGATGAGGATGCCGATCCGGTCGTCGGCGAAGGTGTCGGAGATGATGCCCGACACTTCGGGCGTGATGTCCTTGTGGCCGTTCTGCGACGTGTCGATCACGCCGCGCGCCGCGATCGAGCCGCGCAGGCCCGTCTTGTCGAACGGGCGCGGGGTGCGGATGTTGATCGTCGAGCCGATGCCGCCCGACGGCACCGTCGCGCGTCCGGACTTGTAGACCTCGAGCGCCGCGACGCCTTCCGACGCGATATTGGCGAAGTCGAACGAGCGCGATCCTGGCGCGCTGTTGCCGTCGCCGATGAACGAGGTCGGCATCTGCCGCCCGTTGAGCGTGACCAGATTGTATTCGGGGCCGAAACCGCGGACCGTGACGAACTGGCCCTCGCCGTTGGAGCGGTCGATCGACACGCCGGTAATGCGCTGCAGCGATTCGGCCAGGTTGGTGTCGGGGAACTTGCCCATGTCCTCGGCGCTGATCGCGTCGACGATACCTTGCGCGTTGCGCTTCAGGTCAATCGACTCGCGCAAGCTGGCGCGGATGCCGGTGACGACGATATCGCCGTCGCCCTGGCCGGCGTCGCCGGTCTGCGGCGAGGGTTGCGGATCGGTCTGCGACGGGCCGGGCTGGCCGACGGTCGCCGCCGCATCCTGCGCGCTGGCGGTCGCGGGTATCGCAAAGGCCAGGGTCGATGCACCGATGGCGAAATTCGAAAGCAGGCGAGCACGTACGCTGCGCATGAGATCCTCCCCAATAGACAAAGGCGCGGTTCCGCCGCGCTTCTTGAGAACGTTCACTTCGCGCAACTCAAAACCGCTGTCAAGCCGCGTTTGTGGCTGAGTTACAAAGGTTGTGAACGTTCACCCGATATGCTTGAAAGGCCCGGAAACGTCACCGCTGGAACGACGGCGGGCAGGGGAGGAACGCGATGAACACGAGGCGATACAAGGCTTTGGGCGCTGGGGCGATGCTTGCGATCGCGATCGGTGGTGCGGGCGCGGTCACGGCGGCGCCGCCGCAGCAGGATCGCGCCGGCGCGGCGGTGAGCCCGGCCGATGCACGGGCCCGCGCCGACCGGCTGGTCGCGCGGATGACGCTCGATGAGAAGATCGCGCTGGTGCACGGCCTGTTTCCGCCGATGGCGGCGGGCAAGACCGCCAACGAGCTGATCCCGTCGGCGGGCCATGTCGATGGTATTCCCCGCCTCGGCATCCCGCTGGTGCGCGAGAGCGATGCCTCGCTCGGCGTCGCCAATCAGGTCGAACAGCGCAAGGGGGACGTCGCGACCGCGTTGCCGTCCGGCCTTGCCACCGCCGCCAGCTTCGATCCCGCGATCGCGCATGCGGGCGGCGCGATGATCGGCGCCGAGGCCCGTGACAAGAGGTTCAACGTCCTGCTGGCGGGTGGCGTCAACCTGACGCGCGATCCGTGGAACGGCCGCAATTTCGAATATCTGGGCGAGGATCCCCTGCTCGCCGGAACGCTGGCCGGCGAGCATATCGCCGGCGTCCAGTCGAACCGCATCGTCTCGACGATCAAGCATTACGCGCTCAATGCGCAGGAGACCGGCCGCAACGTCGTCGACGCGCGGATCGGGGAGGCCGCGCTGCGGATGAGCGATCTGCTCGCCTTCCAGATTGCGGTCGAGCGCGGCAATCCCGGCTCCGTCATGTGCGCCTACAACAAGGTCAACGGCGACTGGTCGTGCGAGAACCGCCATCTGCTGACGGACGTGCTCAAGCGCGACTGGGGCCATCGCGGCTGGGTGATGAGCGACTGGGGCGCGGTCCATTCCACTGCCAAGGCGGCGAACGCGGGGCTCGACCAGGAGTCGGGCCAGGAACTCGACAAGGCGATCTATTTCGCCGCGCCGCTCAAGGATGCGGTCGAGAAGGGGCAGGTGCCGCTCGCGCGCCTCGACGACATGGTCGCGCGCTACCTGACCGGGCTGATCGAAACGGGCGCGTTCGCCGCCGCGATGCCGGCGCGCGCGGTGACGCCGGATTATGCGGCCCATGCCGAGGTCGCGCAGCGCGCGGCGGAAGCGGGGATCGTGCTGCTCAAGAACGACGGCGACCTGCTGCCCATCGCAAGGAGCGCGAAGCGCATCGTCGTCATCGGCGGCAACGCCGATGTCGGTGTGCTGTCGGGCGGCGGCTCGAGCCAGGTGCGCTCCGTCGGCGGCGCGCCGGTGGAAATCCCGCTCGCGACCGGCGCTTCCGCGTCGTTCGCCCGCATCACCTACCACGCCTCGTCGCCGCTGCTGGCGCTGCGCAAGGCCCTGCCCGGCGTGCGGATCGACTGGATCGACGGGCGGAACCTCAACGCCACGGTCGATGCGGCGAAGGCGGCGGACCTCGCGATCGTCTTCGCGACGCAATGGACCAGCGAGGCGCAGGACGTCCCCAACCTCAACCTGCCGGATCAGCAGGACGCGCTGATCACCGCGATCGCCACCGCCCAGCCGCATACCGTCGCGGTGATGGAGACGGGCGGCCCCGTGCTGATGCCGTGGCTGGCCAAGGTACCGGCGGTCATCCAGGCCTGGTATCCGGGTCAGCGCGGTGGCGAGGCGCTGGCGGGAATCCTCAGCGGTCGGATCAACCCGTCCGGCCGCCTGCCGATCACCTTTCCCGCCAATGCGTCGCAGCCGCCCCGCTCGCGTCCGGTCGGGCTCGACCGGCTCAACGCCCTCGAAGCGTCGGCGGCCGCCGATCCGGCGAATGCCGCGCGCTACGTGCAGGAAAGCTTTCCGGTCGACTATGTCGAGGGCGCCGACGTCGGCTACCGCTGGTACGAGAAGAAGGGCCTGAAGCCGATGTTCCCGTTCGGGCACGGGCTCAGCTACACGCAATTCGCCTATCGCAATCCGCAGGTGACGGGCGGACGCACGCTCAGCGTCACCTTCGACGTGGTGAACACCGGCAAGCGCGCGGGCGCCGACGTGCCGCAGATGTATGTCGCTCGCGACGGCAGCGGCGCACCGATGCGGCTCGCGGGCTTCCGGAGGATCGAACTGAAGCCGGGCGAGACGCGGCGGATCACGCTGACCGCCGAGCCGCGCATCGTTGCCGACTATGACACGGCACTGCCGGGCTGGCGGATCGCGGGAGGCACCTATCGCGTGGCGCTGGCCCGCGACGCGACCGACCGGACGATGGTCGCCACCGCGACGCTGGAGCCGCAGACGATGAAGCCTTGATGCGGCGCCGTTGAGCGATTGAGGCAGAAGGGGGGCGGACGTCGACGGCATCCGCCGCCCCCGGAAGACGGGAGGCGGCGAGGGGGCCGTCCTACCGCTTCCAGTAGCGCACGTAATCGACGCGCATCATCTGCGGGAGCGCGGCGTCGTCGACACCTTTCGCCCCGCCCCAGTCGCCACCCACCGCCAGATTGAGGATCATCTTGAACGGCTTGTCGAACGGCCATGCCGCGGCGCCGCCTGGCTGGTCGTTGGCGACGCGCATATAGGCGCGGCCGTCGACGCCGATCAGGATCGCGTCGGGACGCCAATCGAGCTGATAGTCGTGCCACGCGGTGCACGCCGTCGGCACCGGCCTCTCCGCGCCGCGTTGCGTCTTCAGGACATGATTGAACTTCGCGCTGTGGACGGTGGCGTGAACGACGTTGGGATTCCAGCCGACCATTTCCATGATGTCGATCTCGCCCTTGGCGGGCCATGGTCCCTGATCGGGCAGCAGCCAGATCGCCGGCCATGTGCCGCGCCCGCACGGCAACTGCGCCCGGATCTGGTAGAAACCGTAGCCGAAGTCCCGCCGGCTCACCATGCGAGCCGACGTATAGGCCTGTCCGCCGGCATCCGGCTTGTCCGGCCGCTCCCGGCGGGCGACGATCTCCAGCGCCCCGCCGACGACCCGCGCATTGTCCGGACCGTAATATTCGAGCTCGTGATTGGGCCAGCCGGCCCGGTTGTGCGACGTGTCGAACCGCCAATTGGCGCTATCGACGGCGTTTCCGGCGAATTCGTCGGCGAAGTCGGGCGCGCGGGCCGGCGCCGCGATCGGCTGATCGGCGGCATAGTTGGTCGCGCCGAGCGTCGTGGCCTGCAGCATGACGAGGGCGAGCAACATCGGCGATCTCCTTGGTCCGCGCGTTCGATACGTCGCGCCTGGCATGCAGCCTAGAGTGTGATCCCCGCGCGTGGAAGCGGTACCGGCCTTCCCCCCACCCGGCTGGGGTGAAGGCCGATATCGCGCCGATCCAGCCTTGCTGGATCGCACCCCGGGCGCGGCCGGGCAGCACGCGCAACGGCGACCGCCATCGAACTGTCATGGAGTTCGGGCATCGAAACGGCCGGAACGGGGGGACGTCATGCAGTTGCTGGTCGTGGAGGACGATCCGATCATCGGCGAACAGATCGTCGCGGGGCTGACGCGCGTCGGCCATGCGGCGCGGCTGGCGACGACCGGGTCCGAGGCGATACGCCTGCTGCGCGAAGAGGCGTGCGATGCGATGGTGCTCGATCGCATGCTGCCCGACATCACGGGCCTGTCGGTGATCGACCATGTCCGCCGCGAGGGGCATGCGACGCCGATCCTGATGCTCAGCGCGCTGGGGTCGGTGAAGGACCGCATCGAAGGGCTGGAAACCGGGGCCGACGACTATCTCGCCAAGCCGTTCGACATGGACGAACTCGCCGCGCGCGTCGCCTCGATCGCGCGGCGGCGCGGCGGCCGGTCCGAAGGCGCGCGGCTGCAGGTGGGACGTCTGCACCTCGACCCGAGCGGCCATCAGGCCTGGTTCCGCGACGCGTCGATCGTGCTCAATCGCAAGCAATATTCGCTGCTGGCCCACCTCATGCGGAATGCGGACCGGCTGATCACGCGCTCGATGCTGCTGGAGGGGGTCTGGGGCTATTCCTTCGCGCCGACCACCAACATCGTCGAAAGCAACATGAGCCGGCTGCGCACCGCGCTCATCGGCCTTGGCTGCGACCCGATCGAGACGCAGCGGGGCGCGGGCTACGTGCTCCGGTCGGAGCGGTGCGCCTGACGCGGGTCGCATCGCCGTCGCCGCGCGTCGGCCGCCTCGCCGTGCGGGTCGGCATCGCCTTCGCGATCGCGATGGCGGTGGTCGGGCTGATCGGCTTCATCGTCGCCGAGCGCTGGGTGACGCACCGCATCGACGTGTCGCTGCGCGAACACGCGGCCAAATATCTCGCGCTCGGCGGCGGCGCTCCGGTGACCGACGCCGCGGTGGCGGCGCGCATCGAAGACTGGCAGCGGCGCAAGGTGCTGAGCGAGCGGACCTATGTGCTGTTCGGATCGGATGGGCGACGTATCGCCGGGCGGCTGGACATCGCCGTGCCGCCGCCCGGCCTCTCCATCGTCCGCTTCCGCGGCGGCGGCGTGTCGGTGCAGGAGGGCAGGGCGCTCGCGACGCGCCTTCCCAGCGGCAGCCTGCTCGTCGTGGTCCAGCGCAGCCAGGCGGCGACCGCGCTGCGTGCGCTGCTGCCGCAGGTCGTGCTGGCCATCTCGCTCGTCGCCTCTCTGCTCGGCATCATCGCGACGTGGCTGTTCGCGCATGTCATCGCGCGGCGTCTCGCGGTGGCGCAGCGCGCGGCCGACGCGATCGCGGCTGGCGATCTCAGCCGTCGCATCCCCACCGACGATCTCGACGGCATGTTCGCCGCGCAGGCGGAGGCGCTCAACCGCATGCTCGACCGGATGGAACATCTGGTTCGCGCGCAACGGCTGTTCTCCAGCAACCTGGCGCACGACCTGCGCTCGCCGCTGACCCGGTTGCGCGGGACGCTGCGCGACGGCGCCGCATGCACCGTCGACGACGGCCGTACTCTTGCGACGACGTTCGAGCGGGCGGAGCGCGAGTGCGCGGCGATCATCGGCATCTTCGACGCGCTGCTGCGGCTTGCCGAGATCGAAAGCGGCCAGCATCCCACCGCCGTCGGTACGGTGGCGCTGCGTCCCCTGATGGAGGACATCGCCGATACGATGGAGCCCGTGCTCGCGGATCGCGGCGGCAGGGTGACGATCGGCCGCCTCGACGACGCCTGCGTGCAGGGTGACGCCGATCTCATCAACCAGATGCTGGTCAATCTGTTGGAAAACGTCGCCACGCACGCGCCGCGCGGTACGCGGGCCGAACTATCGGCGACGCGCGACGGCGACACCGTCGTGGTGACGGTCCGCGACGATGGACCCGGGCTTGCGCCCGAAGATCGCGTCCGCGTGACCCGGCCTTTCGAGCGGGGCGCCGCCAGCACGGATCGGCGCGGAAGCGGCCTGGGCCTGGCGATCGTCCAGGCGATCGTCCGCTTCCATCACGGCCATCTGGCGCTGCGCGACGCGGCGCCCGGACTGGCCGTCGAGATCCGGCTTCCACAGGCGCGCGCGTCCGTCTGACCGCCTTGCCGTCGGAGCGTCGCAGGACGCATCACGGGCGGTCGCGTCGTGCCCGGCGGCTCCGCCGACGGCGCGTCCACATATCGATGTACATCCACAGGCCGGACCCCGCGAAGAACAGGAGCGCCGCGCCTCCCGCGAGGTTGAGCGCGATGCCGACCGGGCCGAACTCCTCGCCCGAATGGATCTTCTTGATCCAGTGGTTCCAGGAGCCGAGCGCGGTACGCGTCTTCTTCGGCGGCGCGGAGGGGGCGTCCGCCAGGGTCGATGCGGCGGGCGCAGGGCGCGCCGCGGGCGTATCGAAGACCGACGTCAGCTGTGTCGCTATGCCGGTCGCGGCGAGAATCAGCAGCAGCAGCGCGAACCAGGGGGCAAGCAGACGGTGCCAGCGACGCATCGGAATTCCTGATCGAACGAGGTGAAGGGTGTCCGGCGACGGGGCGACCCGCGGCGGCGACATCGATCCCAGACACGCCGAATGTGACACTGGGCTGATGCCAACATTCTAAGTTTGCAATGTTGCGCGTTGATGGCCGAACGGCGCGTCGCTGTCACCATTCCGTCACGGACGAAGCCTAGCCGGCGAGCCGAAGCGGATCAGCCCGTCCGAGGAATCGGGCTGATCGGCATCTGGGGGACTTGTCATGATCGTCAGGATTCTGACGCCGATCGCCTGTGCGATCGGCGTCCTGGGCATGGGTGTGTCGGCCGGGGCCGCGTCGGAGGAGGAGGCGCCGCGTCTGCTCGACGCCCGTGCCTTTGCGCCCGACCGGGTGATCGCGCCGCCGCCAGCGCCGGGATCGGTCGTGGCGACGGAGGAACTGCGGTTTCTCAGCAGGCTCCACGCGGCTGTGTCGACGGATCGCGTTGCGCGGGCAGCGCGCGACGGCAAGGACAAGACGCCGCACGCGTTCAACGATGCCGCCGGGCGGGACCTCCAGGCGCTGCCGGCTACCACCGCGCTGCTGCGGATCGTCAAGCAGGAGACGGGTGCGGTGGTCCGCGCGGGCAAGGCCTATTTTCATCGCACGCGGCCTTATGTCGCCGACCCGCGCCTGGCACATTGCGACAACGGCAACGGCACGGACGACAGCTACCCGAGCGGCCATGCCGCCTTCGCCTGGTCGACGGGCTGGACGCTGGCGCAGTTGATGCCCGACCGGGCGCCCGCGCTGCTCGAACGCGCCCGCGACTATGCGGACGGCCGCGAGATTTGTGCCGTCCACTATCCCTCGGACGTCGAAGCCGGCCACGCGCTCGGCACCCTCGTCGCCGATCACCTGCTGCACGACCCGCGCCTCGCCGATCAGGTCGCCGCCGCGCGCCGCGAACTGGCGCAGCGCTGATCCAACCTGCTTTTCGAAAGGAACCGCCATGACCCGCCCGACCCTTCGCGCCGCCCTGCTCGCAGCCACCGCCTGCGCCCTGCCGACCGCCGTCCACGCCAATCCCGGCGATTCCGCCGCGCGGCCCGCGGTCGCACCGGGCAGCGACCAGACCACCAGCGCTACGCAGGCCGGGCAGGCGAACGACAAACAGGCGCTGACCACGTCGGACATCATCGTGACGGGATCGCGGACGGCGGAGAGCGCACCGCTGACGGCTTCGCTGACGACCACGCAGCCGCAATCCGCGGTCAGCCGCGACTATATCGAAAACACGACGGCCACCGCCGACGTCAACGAGCTGATCGCGCTCACGCCCGGCGTATCCATCTCGGGCGCGGGTAACGGCTATGGCCTGGGTGAGACGAAGGCGACGATCCGGGGCTTTCAGGACGGCGAATACAACGTCACCTACGACTCGATCCCCTTCGCCGACACCAACAATCCGACCCACCATTCGACGGCCTTCTTCCCGTCCAACACGATCGAGACGGTCGTCGTCGATCGCGGCCCCGGCAACGCCAGCCAGCTTGGCCAGGCAAGCTACGGCGGCAACATCAACATGTACTCGCGCGCCGCGACCACCAATGCGGAGACGCGCGCCGAAGCGATCGTCGGCAACTGGAGCACCTTCCTCGCCCGCGGCCTGTTCGAGAGCGGCAGCATCGACAAGCTGGGGGGGACGCGCATCGTGCTCACCGGCCAATATCTCACTTCAAACGGCGCGCTGACCTATTCGTCCGTCGGATCGAAGAACCTGTTCGGCAAGGCGGTCGTGCCGGTCGGTGCGCGCAACACGCTGACCGTGATGAGCAGCTGGAACCGCAATTATTATTATCAGTCCGACGTGCTGAAGGGCACGACCTGCGGCAGCGCGGCGACGGACGCCTATAATGCCGCCAATCCGAAGGCGACGACGACCACCGCGCTGGGGGCGGATGGACAGCCGCTGACGCAGCTGACGGGACGCGGCTGTTCTGCGACGTCGCAGGTCGGCATGTACGGGCTCAACTACGGTCTGGGCAACGATCCGACCAAGCAGGATTACTGGAAATACAATCGCACCGACAAGACGACGGACTTCTCGTACCTCCGCCTGCAGAGCGACCTCGGCGGCGGCCTGTCGCTCGACAACCGCGCCTATATGTATGGCTACACCAACAACACATTGTCGGGGAACACCGGCAACGTCATAACCGGCTTTAGCGGGGCCGGGACGGCGGCATCGCCCTACAAGGCGGTCGTCAACACCAGCGACATCCTGGGGTACGACAAGCTCAACAAATACCGCGTGCTCGGCTATATCGGTCAGGCGGACTATGATTTCGGCTTCGGCAAGCTGCGCGTCGGCGGCTGGTACGAACATGCCGATACCGACCGCCACAATTTCGACCTCGACCGCACCACCGGCCTGCCCAGCTATAACGAGAAGGCGAACCTCGGCACCGCGGCGACCAGCACGCTGCCGCCGATCAGCCAGGCCAACATAAACTTCGTCCAGCATTCGACGTGGAACCAGTATCAGCTGTTCGGCGAGCTCGAACTGCGCCCGGTCGACGGCGTCTCGATCACGCCCGGCGTCAAATACGTCCACTTCACCCGCGGCGTCGACGCGCTGCTCAACCAGAAGACGCGCAGTCCGCTCGACACCAGCGCCACGTGGACGAAGACGCTGCCGTTCCTCACGGCCAACTGGCTGGTGGCGAAGAACTGGTCCTTCTACGGCCAGTACGCGCAGGGGATGTACGTACCGGACCTGTCGAGCTTCTATTCCGCGTCCGGCCAGCTTTCGACCGCCCTCGACGCGCTGAAGCCGCAGACGACGACGAATTACCAGGTCGGCAGCGTATGGCACGGCGATTACGTGTCGCTCGACGTCGATGGCTATATCATCAACGTTGACAACAAGATCGGCACCTGCACCACGGTCGGCTGCGACACGACGCTGCTGATCAATCAGGGGCAGGTCCGTTACAAGGGCGTCGAGGGGCAGGTCAGCGTCATGCCCGTCCGCGGGCTGACCGTGTTCGGCAACGGATCCTACAATTACGCGCACAGCGTGCAGACCGGCGCGCAGATCGCCAAGGCACCCTTCTCGACCGCGGCGGCTGGCTTCATCTATCGACGCGCCGGTTTCCGCCTTTCGTTCGACCAGAAGTATACCGGCCCGCAATATGCCAGCGACTATAACGGCAGCCCCGGCTTCCGCCTGTATCGCATCCGCCCCTATTCGATCGGCCAGTTTGCGATCAGCCAGGAGATCGAGGGTGGCCTGAAGCTGGGCGTCACGGTCACCAACGTGTTCAACAGCCGGGCGGTCACGAATATCGCGACCGCGTCGACCGGCGCCCCGACGGTGACGGTCAACGGGACGAAATACCAGTCCGGCTACGGTCAGCTCGACCAGTTCAACTATCTGCCGCCGCGCAGCTTCCTGCTGACAGCGGGGATCGCCTTCTGATGATGGCGTGGTGATCGGCGGTTCAGGGTTGCACGGACCCGCCGCCGGTCACCGCGAACACCGTCTGCAGCTGCACCTGCTCGTCGGGCGTCAGGTGCGGGTTCCAGACGTCGAAGATCAGGACGACGCGGGGCTGATCGCTGTCGTTCCATGCCTCGTGCTCGATCGTGTCGTCGAAGGCGAAGGGTTCTCCCTCGCGCCAGGCACGCGTCTCTCCGCCCACGCGGAAGCGGCAGCGCTCCGGCACGACGAGCGGCAGGTGCACGATCGCGCGGGTGTTCGTGACCCCCGTGTGCGCCGGGATATGGGCATGTGCCTTCAGGATCGAGAAGAAGGCGGTCGGCGCCTTGCCGGGAATGTTCGTTTGGGGGATCGACGCCAGCGCCGCGGCGGTCTCCGGGCAGCGGGCGCAGACCGCCTCGTTGCGGATGCCATATTCCCAGAGGAAGCAGGCGCTCCAGTCGGTATTGCCGTCCAGCGGCGACCATTTGTTGTTTGGCGTGCCGGCTTCCTGCCGGACATAGGGTCGGATGGCGGCATCGCCCGACCCCATCAGCGCCAGCGCCTCCGCGCGGATCGCGTCCGACTTGGCGGCCAGCGCGTCGAACCACGGGAAGTGCGCCGGATCGAAGAACTCCTCGGCGGGCAGGAATGGGAAGTGAACGCCTGCGCACTGGTTGGCGTAGATCGCACGACGTCCGAGCATATGGTCGATGCAGGCCGCCATGCGGCGCGACGGCGCGTCGGGCAGCGCGGCGGCGATGTCGCGACCCAAAGCGGCGTTGTGCTCGGCGAGAAAGGCTCTCCCCCGCGCAAGGGCGTCGTCGATCGCGGGGGGGCGCTCGGTCATCGCGGACGCCATCTGGACGATGCCCGCCCAGGCCTGCGCCGCCTCCGATGCGGCGCCGTGGCGCTGGTACCATTCGGCCGACCGCAGCAGCGCCGTGAAATGCGTCCGGTCCAGCGAAAGCGCCTGATTCAGCGCGAAGCGCTCGCCGGATGCGTCTCCGAGCATGCGATGCACCGTGGCCTGATTGACCCATAAGGTGGGCTGCGCCGCATCCGCCGCCGCCGCGGCGGCGAACCGTGCCAGTGCCGCATCCAGATCGCCGTCCGCCATGGCGCGCATGCCTGCTGCATTGAGCAGTTGCGGATGGTCGGGCGCATGGGCCAGCGCCGCCTCGAGCGCGGTCCGTTCCGCGGCGGCGTCGCCGCGCTGTCGCGCAAGCAGCGCCTGCGAAGCGTGATGCTGGGCGGCGGGGGAGAGATCGGACATGACGGTTCGAAGCTCGCACGGCTGGATGGAAAACACAAAAAAAGGGGCGACCCTGCCAGGCCGCCCCCAATCGAGATGTCCGTCGGGACGGACGCCTTAGAAGCGCAGCTTGCCCGAAACGGTGAACAGGCGGCCCAGCACGTCGTAGGTCGACGGATAGGTGTTGCCGCTGTTGAAGGCGGTCGAACCGGCCGACGAACCCACCAGAGGCGGCTTATTGTCGAACAGGTTGCGCACGCCCATCGTGAAGGTGAGGTGTTCGTTCACCTCGACCTGCGCGGCGAGATCGATGTAATTATAGGCCTTGATCTCGTTGAAGTTGTAGGTGCCGCCCGCGAGCGGGGTCGGACCCGTCACCACACCGCTGAACAGCGGCGTCGTCACCTGACGCGCGGTCGCATCCGGGGCCAGCGCCTCGTAGCGGACCTTGCCGATGTGACGCCACAGCACCGAGAAGGTACCCGGCCCGAAGGTCAGGCTGGTGCGCTGGTTCCACTGGAACTCCGGCTGGATCGACGAGCAGCTCGTGCTGTAATAGCCGACGCAGTCGCGATCGTACGCGCTTTCCGACGCACGGAAGTAGTTGTGCGCGGTCCAGGTGCCCTGGAAGCTCAGGTTCAGGCCGACATCGCCGAAATCACGCGCGTAATTGGCGTTGAGATCGATGCCGTCGGTGCGCAGGCGGCCGCGGTTGGTGAGCGGCTGCGGCAGGCCCGCGACCGTGGCGCTCGAGCCGCTGAGGCGACCCGTCGCCGTGCTGCGGCGGATGCTGGTGCAGGCGGCCGACGCGGCCTGCGCCGCGGTGATCGCTGCGGGGTTGGTCCCGAAGCACTGCGTCAGGATGTCCGCCGGGGTCGCCGCGGTGATCGCATTGTTCACGCGGATGTTGAAGTAATCGACCGCGACGCTCAGGCCCGGGACGATCCCACGCGGCTGGATCACGACGCCCACCGTGTAGGTGTCGGCCTTTTCCGGCAGGATGTTCGGGTTGCCGCCGCCGGTGACGTTGGGCTGACCCGACGCCGGCTCGGCGATCGAGCCGATGACGTTGGCCGGCGCACCCTGGTTGCGGCAGGCGAGGGCGAGGTTCGCGCTCGCCAGCGGCTTGGCGCCGACGCAGGGGTCGAGGCCCGGCGACAGGTTGTCGAGACCGGTGGTGACGGGCGAGAACAGCTCCGCGATGTTGGGCGCGCGCACCGCACGCTGGTAGTTGCCGCGGAACTTGATCTCCTGGACGGGCTCGAAGCTGCCGCCGAACTTGTAGGTCGTCGCCGAGAAGGTCGGATTGTTCGCCGCCTGAACCTTGTAGTTCGAGTAGCGCACGCCGGCCTCGAGCGTCAGCGAGTGGAAGAACGGCTTGTCGGCGACGAGCGGCGCGATGATTTCGCCGAACGCCTCGCGCACGTCGTAGCTGCCGGCGAAGGGCAGCACCGCACCACCGGCACCGCCGAGCTCGCCCGGCGACAGCGCATAGGCATCGGGCGTGCGGGTGTAGGTGTACTTGCGATATTCGCCACCGGCCGCGAAGGCGATCGGCTCATTGGCGAAGGGCGAGGTGGTGCCGAAGTCGCCGTTCAGAACCGCCTTCGCCTGCGAGAGCGCGGTGTGGATCTGAATGGTGCTCTTGCCGTTCAGGAAGTTCGCCTGGTCGGCGGTGATTGATCCGGCCGGGCCAAACAGGTTCACGGGAACACAGCCGTTGGTGGTGACCGTGCAGGTCGTGGTGTTCGTCGCGTTGAGCGCCTGCTGCACGCGGCTGCGCAGCACGTAACCCGACTGCGTCTGGTTCAGGTCGCTCTCGCCATAGGCACCCGAAACGTCGAGCTTGACGTGCTCCGAGAAGCGGAGGCGCAGGCCGGCCTTATAGTCGAACATCGTCGTCGTGTACGTCGAGATGCGCGGCCCGAGTTCGACCGAACGGCGGTAAACCTCCGGCAGCTGGATGGCTGTGGCGGTGTTGCAGGCGGTGCCGAGTGCGATGTTGTTGAGCGCGCAGAGCTGATCGCGGATGCCGGCGGGCAGATAGGGGTTGTTGCCGGGGATGGTCAGCGCTTCGCCGAAGATGCCCGACGGCGCGATGATCTGCTGGATCGTGTTCTTCGAGAACATGCCGCGGCTGTACACTTCGAGGTTGTCGTTCACCTCGTAGTTCGCCTGGGCGAACATGTTGTAGCGCTTGAACGGCGTCTGGAAGATATTGTACGGATTGAAGTTGAAGCCGTTGTAGAACGGGACGAGCGCGGTGCCGGCCGGATTGACCTGGAGGTCGTTGCCGGCGATCGCGATGCGCGTCGGGACCGAGGTCGGCGACGAGCCGGATGCAACGCCGTTGCCCGAACCGATGCCGAAGATCGAGATGTCGCGATCACCCTGATACAGGGGGTCGGCTTCCTGATAACCCAGGCTCAGCACCGCGTTGCCGCGGCCGTCGCCGAAGTTCGCGCCGATCGTCAGGTCGGCCGTGAAATAGTTGGAATCGCCACGCTCGGTGATCTGCTGGCTGGCCTGAGCCTCCATGCCGGCGAAGTTCTTCTTGGTGATGAAATTCGCGACGCCCGACACCGCGTCCGCGCCATAGGTGGTCGAGGCGCCACCGGTCAGCACGTCGACGCGCTGGATCAGCGCGGTCGGGATGTTGTTGAGGTCGACGGTGCCGCCGGCTGCTGCGGGGACGATGCGGTCGCCGTCGAGCAGGACGAGGTTACGCTGCGAGCCGAGGTTGCGCAGGTTGATCGTCGCGAAACCACCGGTGCCGTTGTTCACGGCCGAACCGATGCCGGGAACCGCGCCCGGCAGCTCGCGGATGATCTGTTCGACGTTGTTGGTGTTGCGCAGCGTCAGCTCGTTCTCGGAGACGGTGTTGACCGGGCTCGACGAGACGAGGTTCGGGTTGCTGATCAGCGTACCGGTAACGACGATGTCGCCGCCTTCCTGGGCGGGCGGCGGTGCGTTGGGATCGTCGGTTTTCTGCTGCGTCTCCTGCGTCGCAGGTGCGGTCTGCGCGATCGCGGGCGTCGCGATCAGCGCCGCGCCGACGAACAACGTCGTCGTCAGCAGGCGGGAGCGAAGATTTTGCGTCATAGATACCCCTTTGTGGTCGACGCTCGCGAACGAGCGGGCCTGTGCGCCGGTCTTTCGAAGGCCGGTCACGCATGCAAATTCGCAGGGGATGCGGGAGCCTACAATATGGTTTTAAATTGATACTTCAAAATGTAGCCGGGGCGTGACAAAATCGTCACAATGAAAGTGGCAAGAAATACTGTCCTATTCCTCGCTCTAAAGCAGGATGACTGACGTATTTCCTGACCGAATAAAGGTACCCTATGCTGACCCTATTGCTGATGATCGCCGCGCCTGTGCAGGAAAGCGGAAACAATTTGTTACAGACGTTGGCAAGTTGCCGGGCCATCGCCGACAATAACGAGCGGCTGGCCTGTTACGATCGCGTCTCGAAAGCGGTCGACGAGGCGCGGCAGCGCAAGGACATCGTCGTGCTGGATCGCGAGCAGGTGCAGAAGACGAAGCGGTCGCTGTTCGGCTTTTCCTTGCCTTCGATCAAATTGTTCGGAGATGGCAAGGACGACGACAGTCTGAAGCAGCTCGTCGGGACGATGCGCGCATCGGCTTCGCAGCCGGGCGGATTGATACGCTTCACGCTGGACGATGGCGGCGTCTGGGAGACGACCGAGCAGTCGATGAACCGTCTGCGCGAAGGCGATGTCGTCACGATCAAGCCAGGGTCTCTCGGCAGCTATATCGCGACCGCGCCCGGGCGGCGTGCCGTGAGGGTGCGACGACTACGGTGACCGATGCCCTCGCCAGTGACGTATCGACTTGATAGCGTCGCCGGCCAACCTTCTGAAAGACGGGGCGTCATGTCGCGAATTGTCATCCTTTACCGTGCCGCGCTGGCTGCCGTCGCATCCGCCGGCGCCGTCGCCGGCCAAGCGCAGGACGTTTCGACGCAGCCCGAGCGCCTCTCGGCCGACGTCCGGACGCTGGCGTCGCCTGCGTTCGAGGGGCGTGCCCCGGGAACGCCGGGCGAGGAGAAGACGGTCGCCTGGTTGATCGCGCAGTTCAAGGCGGCGGGCCTGGAGCCCGGCGGTGCCGATGGTAGCTGGACGCAGCCGGTGCCGCTGATCCGCACCAAAGTCGGCCAGGGAGAGGTGGTCGCGAACGATACGGCCTTGGCCCCGGGACGCGACGTCTATCTTTCCACCGTCCGGCCTCAAAGCCGCCTGCGCGTGACGAAAGCGCCGCTGGTCTTCGTCGGCTACGGCGTCAGCGCACCGGAGCGTAACTGGGACGATTTCAAGGGCGTGGACCTGCGCGGCAAGGTTGCGGTCTTCCTGATCAATGACCCGGATTTCGAGGCGGGACCGGGGGACGATGCGGCAGGACGGTTCGGCGGCCGGCGCATGACCTATTACGGCCGCTGGACATATAAGTTCGAGGAAGCGGCGCGACGTGGCGCGATCGGCGCGCTGATCATCCACGATACGCCGGGCGCCGGCTATGGCTGGGCGATTGTCACTGCGCCGGGCGGTGAAAATTACGATGTCGCCGATCCGTCCATGCCCCGCGTCGCCGTGCAGGGATGGATCGAAGGAAGTGCCGCCAACCGTCTGTTCGCCAAGGCGGGCCTCGACCTCGCGACGCTGCGCGCCGCGGCGCGGCGAGCCGATTTCCGTCCCGTTCCCCTGAAGGGAACCGGCCTATCGGTGGACCTGCCCGTCGCCGTGACGCGTGCGCAAAGCCGCAACGTGATCGCGAAGCGCACCGGGCGCAGCCGGCCCGAAGAGACCATCATCTATGGGGCGCATTGGGACGCCTATGGCCAGGGGGTGCCGGACGCGGAGGGGCGGACGGTGCGCCCCGGCGCTAACGACGATGCGCTGGGTGTGGCGGGGGTGCTTGCGATCGCGCGCGCGGCGGCGAAGGTGCCACCCATGACGCGGACCCAGGTGTTCGCCCTGTGGACGGGCGAGGAGAGGGGGCTGCTCGGTTCGGAAACCTATGCCGCGCATCCGATCTATCCGCTGGCGAAGACGGTCGCGAACCTGACGCTCGACATCCTGCAGACCGCGGGACCGTCACATGACGTCCTGCTGGTCGGCAACGGTCAGAACAGCCTGGAGGACCAGCTCGCCGCCGCCGCGAAAACACAGGGAAGGATCGTGACGCCAGAGGCGCTGCCGGAGCGCGGGCTCTTCTATCGCGCCGATCATTTCTCGCTCGCCCGGCGCGGCGTGCCGACGCTTCTGCTGATGGCGATCAGCGGCGCGCCCGATCTGGTCGACGGCGGTCGCGTGGCGGGCCAGCGCTGGCTGGACGAATATATGCGTTGCTATCACCAGACGTGCGACGCCTGGTCGCCGACATGGAACCTCGCGGGCGCAGCGGCGGACGTCGACCTGATCCGGCGCGTCGGCTTCGACCTGGCGGCCGGGCACGACTGGCCCATGTGGCATTCCCAATCGGAGTTTGCCGCGATCCGCGCCAAGAGCGATGACGATCGCACGAAATGAGAGAGGCGACATCCTCGCGGATGTCGCCTCCCCCTCATGCTGATGGACGCGAGGCGCGATCAGCGGCGGCAATAGGCCGGGTTATCGGCGCGCGCGACGGCGTTACCGGCCAATGCGCCGGCGCCGGCGCCGAGCACGGTACCCAGGGTGCGGTCGCCCCGCGTGTCGATCGTACGGCCCAGCAGGCCACCTGCAATCGCGCCGATCACGCTGCCCGCCGTGCCGTTCTGGCAGCGGCGCGGCGCATAGCGATAGTCGCCGGCGTCGTGATAGTAACGCTGGCCCTGGTAGTAACGCGGACCCTGGTTCCAGCCGTCGCGGTACGCCTGACGATACGCACGGTCGTGATTACGATAGCCGTCGTCATAGCTGCGGCCGTAATAGTCGTTGTAGCCACGGCCATAATAATCCTGCGCCTGCGCCGCGACCGGGGCCAGCGACATCAGGCCCATCGCCAGTGCACCGGCACCGATCGAAAACTTCTTGAACATCTTGCCTGCTCCCATCACCAGAACGGGTCGGCCCCGATTGGGCGTCGACAAGGATGCTTATGGCGAATCGCCCTTGAGTCTTCGCTGAATGCAGTCGTTATCCTTCGTTCAGCCGGCGCGGCGACGCGCGATCCAATCGTCGACGCGGTTCTCCAGCACCGACAGCGGCATGGAACCGGACCCGATCAACAGGTCGTGGAAGCCCTTGATATCGAATTTGGAGCCCAGCGCGTCCTGCGCCTTGGCCCTGAGCGCCATGATCTTGAGCATGCCGATCTTGTAGCCCGTCGCCTGGCCCGGCAGCGTTATGTAGCGGCGCACCTCGGATCGTGCCTGATCCGGACCGCTGCGGCCGGTGGTGATCATGAAGTCGATCGCCTGCTGCTCGGTCCAGCCCTTGGCATGGATGCCGGTGTCGACGACGAGACGCGCGGCACGGAACAGTTCCTGGTCGAGCCGCATGAAATCGGCGGCGAGATCGGGATAGGCGCCCATCTCCTTGCACAATGCCTCGCTGTACAGGCCCCAGCCTTCGCCGAACGCGACATAGCCATAGGCGCGCCGGAACTTGGGCGCGCCGGTCTGGCGCGCCTGGATGTCGCCCTGCATGACATGGCCCGGAATCCCCTCGTGGCACATCAGGTCGTAGACCGCGGCGGGATCCTCGGCGTTGCCGAGCAGGTGAACATAGACGCGCCCCGGCCGCACGCCGTCGGGGCTGGGTCCGGCGGCGTGCGCCGCGCCGCCCGCAACCTCGCTGAACGACGGCTCGCGCACGACTTCAACCTTGTAGGCGGGCAGGAGCCCGAAATAGGTCGGCAGCAGTGTTCGGGTATGCGCGATCGCATCGTTCGCGGTCTTCAGATAGGCGGCGCGCGACGCGTCGGTGTAGGGCGCCGGCGGAAACAGCTTCGCACGCTGGTCGTAATAAGCCTGCCGGTCCTTCAGCCCCGCCTGCCGCGCGAGCTTGTCCTGCTCACCCTCGATCCGCGCCACCTCCTTGAGGCCGATCTGGTGGATCTGCTCGGCGGTGAGATCGGTGGTGGTGTTGGTCCGCAGCGCGGCGGCATACCATTCGGCCCCGCCGGGGAGGGAGTTGGCGCCGACCCGTCCCGACGGCGCGGTCGGCAGATCGGCCTCGGCCCAGGCGATGACCCGCTCATAGGCGGGCTTGATCGTCAGCAGCGAGGCGCGCGCGTCATCGAGCAGCGCGGCGGCTTGCGGGGCCGAAAGCTTGAGACCCGCGACCTTCGCCTTTGCATCGGCCCATAGCGGCGAATCCGCTCCGCCGTCGAACGGTGCCCCGGTGATGATCGCCCGGCTGCCCGCGATGACGCGCTCCATCTCGAATTTCGGTGCCCTGATGCCGGCGGCATCCGACGCCTTGCTGCGCAGGATCGCATCGTCGAGCACCGCCGGGATCGCGCGCAGCCGCGCGGCATAGGCCTGCATGTCGCGCGTGTCCCGAACCGTATGCGTGTTGATCAGGAAGTTCGGCAGTTCGGCGTGCACGGAATAGAGGAACGAGTAGAACGGGGGCTGGTAGCGACGGTATTTGTAGCCGGTTTCAGCGCGGTCGAGTTCCAGCGCCCAGATGTCATAATTCGCCTGCGCAGCGGGGGACAGGCGGGCGCGGTCGAACTGCCGCTTCATCGCCGCGACGCTGGCCCGGCGCCATTCCAGCCGCTTCAGCATCGCGGCATCGCTGTTGTCGTCGAGCCGATCCTGCCCCTCCTTGCTGCCGAGCCGCGTCGCCAGCTGCGGGCGCATCGCCATCTCCTCGGCGAACTGCGCGTCCAGAAAGGCGGTGAGACGCGCGTCTTCGCTGGCGACCGGCGCAGCTACGCCCGGCACCGGCGCCTGGACCGCGACGGCGGCAGGCGCGGCGATGGGCAGGGCGGCGGGCAGGGCAGCGATCGTCGCGGCGCGGAGCAGATGGTGCATTTTTGGTCCCCCTCTTCATGTGGCGATCCGCCTGCGCTCTTGCCGGGCAGCGGGATCGGGCGGCGGCACGATGGCCTGAATTGCGGCCTTAGCCAATGGCTTCGCACGCGAATGGCCGGTGTCGGACAAAGCGAGGCCATGAACGCGAATTTACGAAACGCAATGCGGCACTCCAACGTTCTTTGCTGACGTGGATCAGGCGCGAACCGGACCTAACCGTGGTGCCGGGCGCGTCTCGGACGCGCGTCCGATCCGCCGACCGACCGCGCAGGAGCAGCTTCATGAACGATTACAAGGACGTATTGGCGGGCAAGTGTCCCTTTGGCGGTGACCGGATCGGCGGCGCGTTCACCAGCAAGCCGACGCTGCAGGATTGGTATCCGAACCGGCTTCGCGTCGAGCAGCTGCATCGCAACGGCCCGCGCGCCAATCCGCTGGGCGACGACTTCGATTACAAGGCCGCATTCGAGGCGATCGACCTTCAGGCCCTAAAGGCGGAGATCAAGGCGTTCCTGACGAGTTCGGTCGCCTGGTGGCCTTCCGACTATGGCAATTACGGGCCACAGATGATCCGCATGGCTTGGCACGCCGCGGGCACCTATCGCATCGCGGACGGGCGAGGGGGCGCCGGCGAGGCACTCCAGCGGTTCGCGCCGATCGACAGCTGGTGGGACAATGGCAACACCGACAAGTCACGTCGCCTGATCTGGCCGATCAAGCAGAAATATGGCGATGCGCTGTCCTGGGGCGACCTTATGGTGCTGACCGGCAATTGCGCGCTCGAGATCATGAACTTCCCCACCTATGGCTATGCCGGTGGCCGGCGTGATGCCTGGGAGGCGGACGACGCGACCTATTGGGGTCCGGAGCACGTCGACATGACCACGGTCTCGTCGTTCGACGAGATGGTCAACCGGGACGAACGGTGGCGGGGCCGCAACGGCGACGCGGATTATGATCTCGAACAGCCGCTTGCCGCCACGCATCAAGCGCTGATATACGTGAATCCGGAAGGCCCTTATGCCAGCGGCGACCCGATGGGGTCGGCACGCGACATCCGGGTGGCCTTCACGCGCATGGCGATGAACGACGAGGAGACGGTCGCGCTGATCGCCGGCGGCCATGCCTTCGGCAAGAGCCACGGCATGGTCAAGGCCGACCGCATCGGTGCGCCGCCGGAGATGGCGCCGATCGAAGAGATGGGTCTCGGTTGGCACAACCCGGAGGGCACGGGCGCCGGCGAATTCACGATGACAAACGGCATCGAGGGCAGCTGGACGCCCGACCCGACGACCTGGGACAACAGCTACCTGGAAAACCTGTTCAAGTTCGAATGGGAGCAGACGAAGAGCCCGGCCGGTGCGTTGCAGTGGACGCCCGTCGACAAGACCGCGCCGCACACGCCGGACGCGCACATCCCCGGCAAGACGCATCCGCTGATGATGATGACGAGCGACATCGCGCTGAAGGTCGATCCCGTCTATCGCGGGATCTGCGAGCGCTTCCTCAACGACTTCGACTATTTCACCGAGCAATTCTCCAAGGCCTGGTACAAGCTGACGCACCGCGACATGGGGCCGAAGGAGCGGTACCTGGGGGCCGAGAAGACGATCCAGGACGACCTGTTGTGGCAGGATCCGATCCCGCCGGTGGATCACCCGTTGATCGATGCCGATGATGCCGCATCGCTGAAGCGGCGCATCCTCGAAACCGGGCTCAGCGTTTCCGACCTCGCCTTCACCGCCTTCTCGGCGGCATCGACCTATCGCCACAGCGACAAACGCGGCGGCGCAAACGGTGCGCGCATCGCACTGGCACCGCAGAAGGACTGGGCGGTCAATCGCCGCACGCTGCCGGTGATCGCGCGGTTGCGCGAGCTAATGGACGGTTTCAACGGCTCGGCGCCGGGTGGAAAGAAGGTCTCGCTGGCGGATCTGATCGTGCTCGCGGGCTGTGCCGCGGTGGAGAAGGCGGCGGCCGACGCCGGCCTCGCGATCGACGTCCCCTTCGTCCCGGGCCGGATGGATACCGACGACGCGCGGACCGACGCCGACAGCTTCGAGTGGCTGAAGCCCGTCGTCGACGGTTTCCGCAACTATGTCGACGATCAGTTCGACACGATCACCGGCGGCAAGCTTTCGCCCGAGCAACTCTTCCTCGACAAGGCAAATCTGCTCGCGCTGAGCGCGCCCGAATGGGTGGTGCTGACCGGGGGATTGCGTGCGCTCGGCGCGAATTGGGACGGGTCCGATACCGGCCTGTTCACGGACCGTGTCGGCGTGCTGACGACCGACTTCTTCGATGTCGTCACGAGCATGGACTATGTCTGGGCGAAGGCGGACGAGGCGGGCCATGCGTTCACGGTCAGCGACCGCGACAGCGGCGAGACGCGCTTCCGCGCGACGCGCTGCGACCTGATCTTCGGCGCGAATTCGCAGCTGCGCGCGATCACCGAAGTCTATGCCTCTCGGGGCGGGCACGAACGCTTCGTCCGCGACTTCGTCGCCGTATGGGACAAGGTGATGATGGCCGATCGCTACGACAGCCATCAATAAGCATTGTGGCCGGGCGGCATGACGTCGCCCGGCCACGTTGCCGTCATACGGTGGTGCCCGCCAGATGGCCGATCAGCGCCGTCGCGGCCATTGCCAGCGCGCCCCAGAGCAGGACGCGAAGCGCGCCGCGGACCTGACTTGCGCCGCCGGCCGCGGCGCTGACGGCGCCGAGGATGCACAACGTCACGAGCACGCCGATCGTCACGACGGGAAGCACGAGCGCGTGCGACGACACGATGGCGAGCGCGACCGGCACCGCCGCACCAACGGAAAAGGATGCCGCCGAAGCAACGGCCGCTTGGACAGGACGGGCCGCGCCGCTGTCGGTGATACCGAGTTCGTCGCGCGCATGGGCAGCCAGCGGGTCGTGCGCCGTCAATTCGCGCGCGACCTGCCGCGCCGTTTCCCAGCTCAGTCCGCGCGCATGATGAATGGCGGCAAGCTCGGCCTCCTCGCCATGCGGGTCGTCGGCCAGCTCGGCATGTTCCTGCGCCAGATCGGCAGCCTCGAGATCGGCCTGCGAGCTGACGGAGACATATTCGCCGGCCGCCATCGAAAAGGCGCCGGCAACAAGACCTGCGACGCCGGCGATGAGGATCGCATGGCGATCCGCACCGCTTGCACCGACGCCGACCACGAGGCTGGCGGTCGACAGGATGCCGTCATTGGCGCCCAGCACCGCCGCGCGCAGCCAGCCGGTGCGGTTGATGCGATGCTTTTCACGATGTCGGCGCATGGCCTTCGTCCCTCTCGTCAGCCTCGTACCGTCGCGCGATAGCGCGATACGCGGCGCCTGTATCCCCTGTCTTCAGAATGCACCGTGCAGCCGTACGGCGACGATGTTCGCCGGGCCCCGGTCGCGATTATAGGCCGGGTTGACGACCAGCTGATAATCCAGCGACGTCTCGATTCCGCGCGCCGCGACGAACTTGTAATAGGTCTCGCCGATCCATTCGGCGCCCGGATGGGGCAGGCGGCCATCGCCGACCAGCACGCCGATCCCGCCTGCGGCCAGATAGGCGCGATGATCCCGGCTGATGCCGTTGACGATGGCGACGACCCCGACCGTATCCGCCGCACGGTGCCACGCCGCCCCCTTCAGCGCCATGCCAAGCTGCGCGGTGCGATCGATATCGGTGAAGTCGTAGGGTTCGATGGACCCGTCGGCGACGCCGGCCCGCGCGAACAGGCCGAGCGCGTCGCCGAGCTGCTGTTCGGCATTGGCGGCAACCCCGAGGCGCGTCTGCCGGCGGCGTACCGACGCGGTATCGATCGGATCGCCGGTCTGCGCGGCAAGCGACAATGCATCGTCGAAACGGCCGAAGCGCCCGCGATTGCGGAACAGCGTGACGCGCAATGCCCCCGGCTGTCCGTCGATCGTGTGGCGATGCTCCACCTCCGCATCCAGCTGATATTGGCCGAACCGCGATTCGAGCGTTTCGCCGTTGGGCACTTTCGACAGGTTGAAGGCGCCGACACGGAGCGTCCAAGGCCCGCGATACCATTCCGCCGCGATGCCGGTCGAATAGCCCCATGCATCGGCCGCATAATCGAAACTGCCCGCGTCGACCGCCGACCAGTTGAGGAAGTCGCCGCGCGGATCGTGCGCAAAGCTGTTGGTGTCGAAGATGTCGCCGACGCCGAACTTGCCCATGGTCAGCACCAGGCGGTCGGTCGAACGTGCGCCGCCCAGCTGGTTGGCGCTGCCCGCCACCGCCTCGCGCGAGCCGCCGAGCGCGATCGTCTGACGCAGGAACACACGCTGGAGGCGAAGATAGGGCGACCTGCGCCCGACCTTATAGGCCTCCGCACTCGGGAAGCCGGCGACGCCCAGCGTATTCGACAGGCCGAAGCCCTGGTCGACCTCCGGATTGATCCAGACCTCGCCTCCGGCCCAGGGGCGCAGGCCGGCGAACAACGTGACGTCGACGGTCTCGCGCGCCTGGTTCGGGGTCAGGCTGTTGGGTCCCGCATAGGGCGATGCGAAACTCGGCGTTGCCTGGACGACGTAGGTCGCCTGGCCGTGCAGCGCGAAGCGCTCGGGCGACGCGCCCTCGCCGTCGGCAGCCGTCGCCGCCGTCTGCGTCGGCGCACGATCCTGCACCTCTTGCGCGAGCGCTGGCGCATGGATCGGCAGGCCGGCGAGCGCGCATGCGCCCGCCAGCAGCGGATTGGACCTGGTCATGACGATCCCCCTGTCGTCGGAATGTTACAGCTGATGCATCAGCGCAAGGTGGATGATCCGGACGAGGACGAGGCCGCCGGCAACCACGAGATACAGGCGCAGCGCCCCGAGCCAGAGCCGTTCGCCGCGGCCGATCCTCGCCGGCGCCAGGGCATCGAGCGGCGGCATCCGCCATTCGGCACGCCCGGACCGGTCGATGATGTCCGCCGGCGCGCGCGCCAGCACGCGCTGGCTCAGCCAGCCGATCGCCGCGACGGTCGTACCGACGCCCAGGATCCACAGCATCGCTCCGGCGCCGAATCCCGGTATCAGCACCGAGCCGGTGAGGATGACCGACAGCAGGATCAGCACCGCGATCACCGCGCCGGTGAACAGGTTGAGCCAAGGGCCGTTGCGCCACGGACCCAGCACGGCCGCGTCATTGCACAGGAGCAGCAGGAAGACCGTGGCGCTCGGCAGGAGTACCCCCGCCAGCGACTGCACCGCATTGGTCAGCAGGCCGAGCGGCGTGCCGGGTATGAGCACGAGCGCCGCGGCGACGGCGACAAGGCCCGCATAGACGCAATAGAAGCCGATCGACTCGCGGGGCGAGCGGTGAAGCGAATGGCGGATGCCGAAAGTGTCGCCGATCGCATAGGCTGTGCTGAGCGACACCGCCGAGGCGCCGATGATCGACGCATCGATCAAGGCGATGGCGAACAGCACGCCCATGACGTGGCCGCCCCGCGTGGCGATCGCATGCGCGACCGCCCCGGCATCGGTGAAGCGACCGACACCCGTCGTTCCCGCAAAGGCGGCAGAGGTGAAGGCGATCATTGCCACCGCGCCAACGATCACGACGGCGATGCCGATCCAGAGGTCGACGCGGCTATACCCCATGAATTGCGGCCCGATGCGCTTGTCGATGAGATAGCTCTGCTGAAAGAACAGCTGCCATGGCGCCACGGTGGTGCCGACGATGGCGATGATCAGCAGCATCACGTCCGACAGTTGCCCGTGCCGCGGCAGGCCCGGCACGACCAGGTCGTGCACGACGCCGTGCACCGGCGGATGCATCGCCAAGGCGACCGGGATCAGGAGCAGCGAGCCGAAGACGAGGATCATCATGAAGCGCTCGAACCGGCGGAAGCTGCCCGTACTCGCCGCCGTAATGATCAGCAGCGCGGCAACGGCGACGCCTGCGAGCCGCGGTACGCCGAGATAATCGAGGCCAAGCGTGATCCCGATGAATTCGGTGACGATGGTCAGGGCGTTGAGCAGGAACAGGTCGACGACGCTGAACGCTCCCCAGAAACGGCCGAACCGCTGGAAGATCAGCCGGGCGTGTCCGACCCCCGTCACCGCGCCGAGCCGAAGCACCATTTCCTGGTTCACATAGAGGACCGGGACGAGCAGCAGCAGCGTCCACAGCAGGGACGTGCCGTAATTCTGGCCGGCCTGCGTGTAGGTGCCGAACGCTCCCGCGTCATTGTCCCCCACCATGACGATGAGGCCGGGGCCGACGATCGCGGCCAGCGTCGCGAGCCGGCGGCGCCAGTTTCGGCGCGCACCGGTGTCGGCGACGTCGATCGTGCCGAACGCACCGATGATGTCGCCGGTGTGCGCGCAATCGAGGTGGGCGGTGGGGCGGACGGCGCGCGCGGCGGGATCACCCGCCGGCAGCGCGAGGGCATGCTGGGTCATGGCACGAACTCCGCGTGCTATTTCGATTCAGATGTTTCCGGGCAGGGGCCGGCGTTCAGACCGTGGCGCCAGGGCCCTCGTCCATCGGCCGCGTCGTGGCTGGACGACGCGCGGCCAGGCGGACCCGACGGCTTAGCGGCTCGACGGGACGTAGATGGGCATGGCGTTCTATGCGCAGGAGCAAAAGGGTCATCGCGACCTCCTTGGGGACCGGGAAAAAATTACTTCCGGTCCGGGAGGTCGACGGACCGCCGTTCAGGCGGCGGTCGCGATCTCCCCGACCGGGGCACGTCCCGCGATCGGCATCAGTGGAGCAAAGCTCCTACTGTCGCCCTCGCCGGACAGGGTGCTAGATCGGGGTTTCATCGTCGTCCTTCGTCAGGCGCCAGGGGCGCGTTTGGCCATCGACTCGCGGTACGCCCGCGTCGATGGACGCGGCATACCCATCCGGGGTATAGGATCAAGTGTAAAATCGGTCATGGAAGGTTCGGACGGGCGTGAGCCACATCGAGAGGGAAAAGAAGAAGCTGCTCAACCGGCTCAAGCGCCTGCGCGGCCAGATCGAGGCGATCGAGCGTGCGGTCGAGGAGGATCGCGAATGCACGCGCGTGCTGCAACAGGCGACCGCCTGCCGTGGCGCGCTCGACGGCTTCATCGCGGAGGTGATCGAGGACCATATCCGCGCGCATCTGGTCGATCCCGCCGCGCCGGCCGATAGCGTGCAGCGCGCCGCCGCCGAGGAACTGGTGGAGATCGTCCACGCCTACCTGACCTGACCGACGAGGCCGGCATAGCGCGGGAAGCGGGAACCGCTGCGTCGCCGCGCGTTGTGTCGCCATGGCCTTCCATGCTCTTCAGCCCCTCGATTTCCGCGCGCCCGCGATCCTGCTGTCCGGCACGGTCGACCAGGCGATGTACGGGCAGTTTCGCCAGCAGCTCGACGCCGCGCCCGCAGAGGGATTGTGCGTCATCGAGCTGTCGACGCTCGGCGGCGATCCCGAGGTCGCGCGGATGATGGGCGAGGATGTCCGCTTCCGCAGCGAAATCGAGCCGGATCGTCGCATCGTCTTTCTCGGCAAGGCCGCGGTCTATTCGGCGGGCGTCACCTTCATGAGCTTCTTCCTCCGCGAAAACCGGTATCTGACCCGGGGCACGCGACTGATGATCCACGAGCGGCTGATGGGGGCCAGCCTGGAGATCAACGGTCCGCTGACGCGGTGCGTGGCGACCGTGGAGGCGAAGCTGAACGAGCTGCGGGCATCGATCGCCATCCAGAACGAAGGGTTCACCAACCTCGTGCGGGGATCGGACGTTTCGCTGGACGAATTGATGGAGAAGGCCCCGAGCAACTGGTACCTGGATGCTGCGGAGGCACGCTCGCGCGGGCTCGTCGAGGCCGTCCTGTGACGGTCAGTCCGCCATGAACGGCGGCGGCGGGATGGTGGCGCGCACTTCGTCGAGCAGCATGGACCAGCGCATCGAAAGGTCGTCGAAATAGGCGTCGCGTTCCTCGATCCGCCGCGAGACGATCGGCGCGGCGGCATCGGTCGGGATGACGATCAGATCGATCGGACGGCCTACCGACAGGTTGGAGCGCATCGTCGAGTCGAAGCTGATCAGCCCCAGTTTCACCGCCTCGCTCGCCGGCATGTCGTACCGGAGCGAGCGGTCGAGGATGGGCTTGCCGTATTTGATGTCGCCCACCTGCAGGAACGGCTTGTCGCGTTGGCATTCGATGAAATTGCCGGCCTCGTAGAACAGGTACAGGCGCAGTCGCTCGCAGCCGATCCGGCCGCCCAGCAGCAGCGACACGCCGGTCGAGATGCCCTGCGCGGCGAGGCCGATCGAGACCTGATGACGGGCGGCGAGCACCGCTTCGCCGACCAGCTGGGCCGCCCGGAACATCGTCGGTGCGTCGCTGAGCCGGCGGGGCGGCCCGCCTTCCTCCGTCGGCGGCAGTCCCTCCGCCAGGGTCGACAGGACCAGCTGCGTCACCGAGAGATTGCCCGCCGTCGCGGCGACGAGCAGCCGGTCCGGGCCGGCGGCGAGGAGATGCAGCTTGCGATAAGTGGATATGTCGTCGACGCCGGCGTTGGTGCGCGTGTCCGCGATCATCACCAGTCCCTCTTCGACCAGCATGCCCAGACCGTAGGTCACCGAAAAGTCCGCTCCATCAACTCTGCCGCTGGTGCCCTGCCTGCGTCACCGACACCGCGACGTCCAGCGTTTCCTCGCCCCCGCCGATACGCGCACCGGCGATTGGCGCGGCTTCGCGATAGTCGAGCCCGATCGCGACGCGCACATAGGCATCGTCCGGACAGATGCCGTTCGCGCTGTCGAAGCCGACCCAGCCGAGATCGCCGACACAGGCTTCCGCCCAGGCGTGGGCCGCAGGCTGGTCGTCGGCACCGTCGCGACGGAACAGGTGCCCGGACACGTAGCGCGCGGGTATGTCCATGGCACGCGCCGCGGCGACGAACACATGGGCGAAGTCCTGGCAGACTCCGTGACCCATCGCCAGCGCGTCCGCCGCCGCCCGCCGCACGTCCATGCCGGTCGCATCGAACCGCATCCGCGTGGCGAGCAGGCGGTTCAGCGCATGCAGCCGGTCGAGCGGCGTGGCGCCCGCCGCAAGCGCCTCGGCGGCAAGCGCATGGATGGCGGCATCCGCCACCGTCAGCGCCGAGCCGCGCAGGAAGACCGCGGCGGGCAGCGGCTCCGTCGTTCCGCTCACGACCCCCGCGCGATCCTCGGTCAGCACCTCTCCGGCGACCTCGATCGTCAGCGCGTCGAGCGGCCCGTCGACGTAGATCATCGTGACGTCGTTGCCATAGCCGTCGCGCGTGGCGCGCAGCCGTGCATCGCAATCCACGTCGATCTCCCAGCCGATCACCGTCTGCCCCGCGAAGCTGGGCGGCGTAAGGCGGGCGAGCTGCACCAGCCGGGCCTGGGGCGATGCGAAGCGATAGGTCGTGCGGTGGCGAACAATGAGGCGCATCAGGTGAACCGGAACTGCTGCGAGATGGCGCGGTCGAGATCGGCGATGTCGCCGATGAAGCGGCCCAGATATTCGTGGAGCCCGCCCTGGAACAGGCTGTCGATGCTGGTGCCGCGCATCGCCCCGCGCTGCCGCCGCGCCAGCCGGTCCGCCTCGCCCTGCATGCCGGTCCGCTGGCCGATCCGGTTGAGCAGCGTGACGATCCGCTCCATCGACGCCATCAGCGACCGCGGCAGTTCGTCGCGCAGGATCAGGAAGTCGGCGACGAGCCAGGGCCTAAGACCTTGTCGATAGAGCCAGCGATAGGCCGTGACCGCCGATACGGTGCGCAATATCCCCGTCCATTGGTCGCGGTCTACCGCGCCGCCGACGGCTTCGCCCTGCGGCAGCAGGAGATGGTATTTGACGTCGAGCAGCCGCGCCGTCCCGTTCGCCCGCTCCACCGCGGTGCCGAGCGCGATGAAGGCGCGCGCCTCGTTGTGGAGCATGCGGTTCAGCGCACCCTCGAAACCGCGTGCGTCCGCCTTGACCTCTTCGATCAGGTTCAGGATGCGCTCGCTGTCACGCAGGTGCTGGTGGCCGCGCACGCTGATCCAGGCGCGGTTGATCGACAGCCATGCCTCCCGCGACAAAGCGGTTCGCACCGCGCGCGCATTGTGGCGGGCGGCGTCGATGCAGGAGCGGATCGAACCCGGATTGGCAGCGGCGAGCAGCAGATATTGCGCGACGTCCGCCGGCTGCAGCGGCGCCCCCGTCGCCTCGAAGCTCGCCGTTGCGGTGGCGACGGCGAGCGCGGAAGACCAGGCCTCGCTGCCCGCCGGACGCGCCGCCAGTTGATCAAGGCGCAGCGTCGCCTCGACCAGCTGAGCGGTGAACTCGGCCCGCTCGATGTAGCGCCCGAGCCAATAGAGCGAGGCGGCGGTACGCGACAGCATCAGGCGCGCCCTCCCGTCGCCGGATCGGTGAACAGATCGGGCAGGATCTGGCTCTGGTGCATGCCCTCCAGCGACTGCGACTGCGTCAGGAAGGGGTCGCCGAGCACGAAGCTATCCTTGGTGCCGCCGCCCTGGCTCGAATTGACGACGAGCGACCCCTCGCGCAGCGCCACGCGCGTGAGGCCGCCGGGCGTGATCGTGATGCCGTCCGCCCTGGTCAGGACGAACGGGCGAAAGTCCACGTGGCGCGGCGCAAGCCCGTCCTCGACCAGGGTCGGGCAGGTCGACAGCGCCAGCGTCGGCTGCGCGATGTAGCGATGCGGCTCCGCCTTGAGCGCGGCGCGGAAACGGTCGATCTCGGCGCGCGACGAGGTCGGGCCGACGAGCATGCCATAGCCGCCCGATCCGTCCACCAGCTTGACGACGAGTTCGTCGAGATGGTCGAGCGTATAGGCCAGCGCCTCCGGCTCGCGGCAGCGGAACGTCTGGACATTGGGCAGCAGCGCCTCGCCGCCGGAATAATAGCGCACGATTTCGGGCATGTAGCTGTAGATCGCCTTGTCGTCGGCGATCCCCGTCCCGGGCGCGTTGACGAGCGCGACGTTGCCCGCGCGATAGGCGGCGATCAGCCCCGGCACGCCCAACAGCGAGTCCGCGCGAAAGACGAGCGGGTCGAGGAAGTCGTCGTCGATCCTGCGGTAGATGACGTCGACCCGGACGGGACCTGAAATCGTCCGCATCCACACCACGTCGTCACGCACCTCGAGATCCGCCGCCTCGACCAGCTCGATGCCCAGATTGTCGGCGAGGAAGCTGTGTTCGTAGAAGGCCGAATTGAATGGGCCGGGCGTCAGCAGCACGCAGACGGGTTCGTTCGTCGCGCGGTCGGGCGCGACCGAGCGCAGGGTCGACAGCAAGGCATCGGGATAACCGTCGACCGCCTGTACGGGGAACATCGCGAACAGTTCCGGGCACAGGCGCAGCATCGCCTCGCGGTTCTCGATCATGTACGATACGCCCGACGGCGTGCGCGCATTGTCCTCCAGCACGAAGAAGTCCGTCGGTCCCGTGCGGACGAGATCGATGCCGCAGATATGCGCGAAGACGTTCTTCGGCGGGCGGATGTCGGCGATCGGCGCGGCGAACTGTGGGTTGCGCAGGATCAGGTCGGCAGGAACGATGCCGTCCCTGAGGATGCGACGTTCGCCGTAGATGTCGAGCAGGAACGCATTGATCGCCGCGACGCGTTGTTCCAGCCCTCGGGTCAGCGATGCCCATTCGCGCGCGCTGAATACGCGGGGAAGGATATCGAACGGGATGATCCGCTCCGCCGCCTCCTCCTCGCCATAAACGGCGAAGGTGATCCCGATCTGCCGGAAGGCGGCCTCCGCCGCATCGTGGCGTCGCTTCAGATCCGCGACCGGCATCTGCCCGATCCAGTCGGTCAGCGCTCCGAGTTCGGGGCGCTGCCCGTCGCCGACGCCGAAAATCTCATCGAAAACCTGCCGATCCTGCATGGCGTCTCCCGGTCGGTCCCGAAGCTGCCGCAGCTTTGTGCGATGCACAAGGGCTTTGTCGGATCATGACACTTGCCGGAAGATGAGCGATCGTATCGTGCGCAGGGAAATGGCTTTGCGATCCGTTCGTGCGTGGCGTTCAGCGGTATCGCCGCAGCCAGGCGATGCGCGTTACGGTCTGCTTGCTGAGGCATGCCGGATGGTCCAGCCGCACGATCGTTCCCGCGCCCGGACTGAGGTCCAGCGGGCAGGCGGCGTCGCGACGCGCGATCCATTGGCGCTGCGCGGCGCGGAGCACGGCTTGTCGGCTCGGGGTCAGCCGGCGCATCGTCGTGCGGTAGGTCGCGTTCAGTTCGGCATCCGCGCGGCGATAGTCCGCATCGTAACAGGCGGCCATCGCGTCGGTGACGCCCCGCGCCGCATCGCCGCTGGCAAGGCAGCGATCCAGTGTCGAGACGCCGGCGAGGGCAAGCGCGAGGATGAACATGGCCAGGTCTCCTATGGCAGACGGGGAGAATGATACGCAGACCGATCAGGTCGCGGCGATCCGCCGCAACTGGTCGATCGGCCACGCCAGCGGATTGCGGCGCGCAGCGCGGACCGTCGGGATCTCACGCAGCAGCAGCTCGACCGGGCGATCCTGCGGCACTGCCGATCGCGGTAGCCCCGCGTCCTGGTACCAAGACGCATCGGCTTCCGGATGCGGGCCGCTCAGCACGACCACGCCCTTGCCGCTGCTGTAGCGGGCCGCGGCGATGTCGCCATTGCGATAGGCGGCGAGGGGGCGGAATCCCGGCCTGTCCGCAGCCTGCGGGAGATAGGGCCCGTCCTGATAATACAGGGTGCGATGGCGGTCGCCCCAACGGACTCCAACGACCGTGTCGGCTTCGGAATGCGCCTGCGTGCCTGGCCGGCCGACTTCGCTGTCCAGCGTCGCGTCGATCAGCGCGAGGTTCGTGCGGTCGGCGAGGTAGGCACCCATGCAGATGCCGATATAACCGCCCCCGTTGGCGACGAAGGACCGGATGGCAGACCGCCGCCCATCGCCCAGTGCGTGCAGGGCGCCGTCGATGTCCTGTCCACCGCCGGGCTGGATATAGACAGTATAACGGGACAGCGTCCGCGCCGACACGTCGCGCCGTTCGTTCGGACCGACGAAATCGACGCGATACTGCGGGTCGACGCGGTGGATCGCGCGCATCAGTGCTTCGGCGCAATCCTCGCAGGCCGCTGGCCCGCGATAGATGGCGATGCGCACCTCGTCGTCGTGTGACCGCAAGGCGGAGGCAGAAGAGGAGAGGCCGGCAAACGCGAGGATTGCCGCCACGACGACGATGGCTTTCATGACGGGCTCGCTCGGTGACTGCGGCGATCTCGGACACGGCGGGAGCCGCCTCCATCGTGATCAAGCCGTGTCGGCCGTGAAGGTTCCCCGGCGCGGTCCCGGATTTCGGCCGAAGGCGGCGTGCATAGACGCGGTGAAGCCCCTATGTTCGGCCTGCCACCATGGCCCGATCCGGTCGGATCGAGCCCGTCGAGAGGATGACGATGACGAGTTCCGCGTTGCTGCTTCCCACCGATTTGCCCCCGTTCGACGCACTGACGCCGGATGCGATCCTGCCGGCGCTGGAGCGGGCGATCGCCGACCAAGATGCGACGGTGGCTATGCTCGCGCGCGACCGACCGACCACGTTCGAGGAGGCGTGGATGCCGCTGGAGCGGGTCGGCAACGCGATCGACGCGCTGTGGTCGGCAGTATCGCATCTGCATGGCGTCGCCGACACGCCGGCGCTGCGCGCCGCCTATGCCGAGGGTATGGGGAAATTGGTCGAGGCGAGCACGCGTCTGCGCCAGGACCGCGGCATCTACGACATGCTGGTCGCGCTGTCGGCGACGCCCGCCTTCGCCGAGCTGCCGCGCGCGGATCGCGTCGCGGTGGAGCACGCGCTGCGCGACTTCCGCCTGTCGGGCGTCGCGCTGGACGCGGCGGAGCGCGAACGCTTCGCCGCCGTGTCGGTCGAGCTGTCGCAGCTGGCCACCGCCTTTGGCAGCGCGGTGCTCGACGCGACCGATGCGTGGAGCGAGCATGTCACCGATCCCGCGACGCTGGCGGGTCTGTCGGAAGCCGATCTGGCGATGTTCGCGGCGGCGGCGAAGGCCAAGGGTCTCGACGGCTGGCTCGTCACGTTGCACGCACCCAGCGTCAATGCCGTGCTGACGTTCGCGGAGGACCGTGCGCTGCGCGCGCGCGTCTATCGCGCCTTCGGCACCCGCGCTTCGGACGAGGGGCCGCATGCCGGCCAATTCGACAACGGCCCCCGCATCGCGCGGATCCTCGAGCTGCGCCACGAGCTGTCACGGCTGCTCGGCTTCACCGATCCCGTCGCATGGTCGCTCGCGACGAAGATGGCGCCCGACGGGGCCGAAGTACTGGCCTTTCTGCGCGACCTCGCGCGGCGGGCGAAACCGATCGCGGAACGGGAATTGGCCGAACTGCGCGAATTCGCCGCGGACGAGCTCGGGATTTCGGACCTCCAGCCGTGGGATGTCGGCTTCGCCAGCGAACGGCTGCGTGGCTCGCGCTATGCGGTCGACGAGCAAGCGGTGCGGGCCCACTTCCCGGTCGAGCGGGTGGTCGAGGGCTGGCAGGCGCTGCTCCACCGCCTGTTCGGCATCCGGCTCGCGCCGCGCGACGACGTCGCGCTGTGGCACGAGGATGCGCATTACTACGACGTGGCGGATGACGAGGGACGCGTCTTCGCGGGCCTCTACGTCGATCTTCATGCCCGGACGGGCAAGCGCGGCGGCGCGTGGATGTCGGAGGCACGGCCCCGGCTCAACGACGGCAACACGATCGGCGTGCCGGTCGCCTATCTCGTCTGCAACTTCGCGCCGAAGAGCGGGGACGCGCCGTCGCTGCTCAGCCACAACGACGTCGTCACGCTGCTGCACGAGACGGGGCATTGCCTGCATCACCTGTGCACGCGCGTCGATCGGCCCAGCATCGCCGGCACGAGCGGCTTTGAGTGGGACGCGATCGAGCTGCCGAGCCAGTTGATGGAGGATTTCGCCTGGGACCGGGCGGTGCTGACCAGCATGTCGGGTCATTACAAGACCGGGGCGCCCCTGCCGCCGGAGATGTTCGAGAAGCTGGTGGCGGCGCGCCGATATCACTCCGCGCTGTTCGTGGTGCGGCAGGTCGAATTCGCGCTGTTCGACCTGCTGCTGCACCTTGGCACGATGGGGTCGGATCCGATCGAGGTACTGGAAGCGGTTCGTGACGAGGTGGCGGTGATCCGCCCCCCTGCCTGGCATCGCTTTCCCCATGCCTTCAGCCACATCTTCGCGGGGGGCTATGCGGCGGGCTATTACAGCTACCTGTGGGCGGAGGTCCTCGCGGCGGACGGCTTCCGGCGGTTCGCGGAGGCGGGGCTGGTCGACCGGGCGACCGGCGATGCCTTCCGCGACGAGGTGCTGGCGCGCGGTGCGAGCCGACCGGCGGCGGACAGTTTCCGCGCGTTCCGCGGTCGCGACGCCGATGTCGAGGCACTGCTCATCCGCCGCGGGCTTGCATGACCGACTTCGCGGCGACGCGTGCTGCGTTCGACCTGCCGGAGGGGCTGGTCTACCTCGACGGCAACTCGCTGGGACCACTGCCCCGCGCGGCGGCGGCACGCGTCGAGCGGACGATCCGCGCGGAATGGGGCGAGCGGCTGATCCGGGCCTGGAACGATGCGGGCTGGATGGCGCAGCCGCCACGCGTCGGGGATCGCATCGGCCGGCTGATCGGCGCGCCCGCGGGCAGCGTCGTGGTCGGCGACACGCTGTCGATCAAGGTCTATCAGGCCCTCGCCGCCGCACTCGCGCTACGGCCAAAGCGTCGGATCGTCCTGTCGGACAGCGGTAATTTCCCGACCGACCTGTATATCGCCCAGGGGCTGCTCGACACGATGGGGCAGGGGCATGCGTTGCGCGTCGTCGCGCCGGAGGCGGTCGCAGACGCGATCGACGAGGACGTTGCCGCGGTGATGCTGACGGAGGTCGACTATCGTACCGGACGGTTGCACGACATGGCGGCGTTGACCGCGCACGCGCATGCGGCCGGTGCGCTGACGGTCTGGGACCTGGCGCATTCGGCCGGCGCGATCCCCGTCGACCTGTCCGCCGCCGGCGCGGATTTCGCAGTCGGCTGCACGTACAAATATCTCAACGGCGGCCCGGGTGCCCCGGCGTTCATCTATGTCGCGCCGGACCATGCCGACGACGCGCGACCTGCCCTCGCGGGCTGGATGGGTCATGAGAAACCCTTTGCCTTCGCTCCGGACTATCGCCCCGGCGCGGGGATCGAGCGGATGCGCGTCGGCACGCCGCCGGTCATCGCACTCGCCGCGCTCGAGGCGGCGCTCGACGTCTGGGACGGGGTGTCGATGGCCGACGTCCGCGCCGCCTCGCTCGACCTGTCGGAGCGGTTCATTGCCGAGGTGGAGGCACGCTGCCCGACGCTGACGCTTGCCAGCCCGCGCGACGGCCGCCGGCGGGGCAGCCAGGTGTCGTTCCGCCATCCCGATGCTTATGCCATCATGGCGGCGCTGATCGATCGCGGCGTGATCGGCGACGTGCGCGCGCCCGACATCCTGCGCTTCGGCTTCACGCCATTGTATCTCGGCCATGCGGAGGTGGCGCGCGGCGCGGCGATCCTGGGGGAGATCATGGCGAGCGAGGCATGGCGCGATCCCCGCTACCAGGTGCGGCAGGCGGTGACGTGAGCGACCGGCCCTACGACCCCGCGGGCGACGGCGCCGAGATGTCGTTTCGCGGGCGCATGTCCTATGGCGACTATCTGTCGCTGGACGCGATCCTCGATGCGCAGCATCCGCTGTCCGATGCGCACGACGAACTGCTGTTCATCGTCCAGCACCAGACGAGCGAATTGTGGCTCAAGCTCGCGCTGCACGAGATGGAGGCGGCGTGCGCGGCGATCGCGAGCGACCGGCTCGACGTCGCCTTCAAGATGCTGACCCGCGTCGCACGCATCTTCGAGCAGCTGAACGGCGCGTGGGACGTGCTGCGCACGATGACGCCCTCGGAATATTCGCAATTCCGCACCTCGCTGGGTCAGTCCTCCGGTTTCCAGTCCTACCAGTATCGCGCGATCGAATTTGTCGCCGGCAACCGCAATGCGGCGATGCTGAAACCGCATGCGCACCGCGCCGACCTGGATGCGCGGCTGCGCGCGATCCTGGCGCGGCCGAGCCTGTACGACGAGGCGATCCGCCTACTCGCGCGTCGCGGCTTCGCCGTGGAGCAGGAGCGCCGCGACCTTGCCGACCAGCGGGGCGAAAGCGAGGCGCTGGTCGACGCCTGGGCGCGCATCTATGCCGATCCCGCGGGGCAATGGGACCTGTACGAGCTCGCAGAGAAGCTGGTCGATTTCGAGGACTATTTCCGCCGCTGGCGCTTCAATCACGTCACGACGGTGGAGCGGATCATCGGCCTGAAGCGCGGGACCGGCGGCACGTCGGGTGTCGCCTATCTTCGACGGATGCTCGACGTCGTGCTGTTTCCCGAGTTATGGCGGGTTCGGACGGTTCTGTAGCGGATTGAGGCGGGGGACGGCATGGCGCGGGGCGATAACGGATGCGAGGCGACGCGGCGCGCCTGGCTCGACGAGGCGGTGCGACGGATCGAGGCGGACTTCAACCGTTCGGCGGACACGCACCTCATCCACCTGCCGCTGCCGCGCTATCCGGGCATTGACCTGTACCTCAAGGACGAGAGCAGCCATCCTACCGGCAGCCTGAAGCACAGGCTGGCCCGATCCCTGTTCCTCTATGCGCTGTGCAACGCCTGGATCGGTCCGGGGACAACCGTGATCGAGGCATCGTCGGGTTCGACCGCGGTCAGCGAGGCCTATTTCGCGCGCATGCTCGGCCTGCGTTTCATCGCCGTCGTCCCGGCCTCGACCGCCGCGCCCAAGCTCGACGCGATCCGTTTCCACGGCGGCGAGATCCATGCCGTCGACGATCCGCGCACCGTCTATGACGTCGCGCACCGGCTCGCGGCCGAGACGGGCGGTCATTATCTCGACCAGTTCACCTATGCGGAGCGCGCGACCGACTGGCGCGGCAACAACAACATCGCCGAAAGCATCTTCGCGCAGATGGCGGAGGAGCGCTATCCGACCCCGTCATGGATCGTCTGTGGCGCGGGAACCGGTGGCACGTCGGCGACCATCGGGCGATTCCTGCGCTATCGCCGCCATGCGACCCGGCTGTGCGTCGCCGATCCCGAGCATTCGATCTTTCATCGTCACTTCGCCGATCGCGGCGAGACCGTGCTGCCGGAGGGATGCTGCAGCTGTATCGAGGGTATCGGCCGCCCCCGCGTGGAGCCGAGTTTCGTCCCCAGCGTAATCGACCGCATGATCCCCGTCGCCGACGCCGACAGCATCGGCGCCATGCGTGCCCTGTCCCGGCGTCTCGGCCGCAACGTCGGCGGGTCGACGGGTACCAACCTATGGGCGTGCCTTCGGATCGTCGAGGAGATGGCGGCGCGGGGCGAAAGGGGGAGCATCGTCACGCTGCTATGCGATGGCGGCGACCGTTATGCCTGCACCTATTATCAGGATGCGTGGCTGGCGGAGCGGGGCATCGGCTGGATCGACGCGGACGGGGCGACCACGGCCGCCCTGGCCGGCTGACCCGTTACGTCGCGGCCCGCCGCAGCTTAGGCCAGCGCATCGCGAGCGATCCGACGGCGCTCAGGCAAGCGGCGGGTCGGCGCTTTCGACCAGTTCGACGGCCTCGAACCCATAGCTGCGCCAGCCGCGCTGCCGCGCCGCATCCGCTGCCGCGGCGCGCTTCCCGGTCGCCTCGCGCAGCGATTTCGCATGGCCCCAGAACACCTCCGTCTTGCCGTCCGCCGTCACGGCAACGATCCGCCAGTAATGCGTGAGCGGCGCGGCCGTCGGACCGATCGTCTTGACGTAGCCATCCGGCATCGTCGCGGTGAGATAGCGTTTGCGCTTCGCCATGCTGGTCCTTGCCTGAAGACCCTGCCCGAAGCACGACGGCGCGGCGCATGGCAAGGTCAGCGGCGCGCCCGCTCCCACGTGGTGCGATAGGCGAGCAGGGCTTCGACCGCGTCCGTCTGGAACAGGCGTACGCCTTGATCGGCGAGTCGACCCCATACCGCCTGCGGGTCGTGCCGCGCCTCCGGATCGCCGCCCATCCCGGTCACGAAACCGTGGAACAGCGTGTTGATCCAGATCGGAACGCCGAGCGCCTTGGCTCGCGTGGTGATGGCGGGAAGCGCGGTGACCGGCAGTATCGGCAGCTCGATCGCGATCGGCCGGGTCGGGCCCTGCATTTGCTTCTCGATGATCTCGGCGACGTCCGCCGCCCGGGGGTCACCGGTGATCGGAATGACCGTGTGTGGACGCCCCGTCGGATACAAGGGGGTGTTCGGAAGATTTGATCGCGCGGGTTCAGGTGCTTCCGTGTGT
>NZ_JADHDT010000007.1 GCF_016820445.1 Sphingomonas beigongshangi | reverse complement strand
ACAGGTCGCTCATCCACTCTCTCCTCACGGAGCCTGAATCAGATCGCGCCTCCCACATCAATGGGTCCTGACCCTAGGAGGGCGGCTAAAACGGTTTTGCGGGTCATGCCATCACTTCTGCCACAGCATAAAGTGAATGCGGTCATCATCGTGATCAAGGCATATCATTCCGTCCTCATCAAAGTGAAACGCGACTTCGGAAAAACGATGCAGGTAGTTTCTTGCTTTGATGTTGCGTATGAGGCGATCCATCTCGATTTGCAATTGTTTCATGCGTTCAGTTGCCGCTTCAATTGACTTGTTGGATTGGTCGATTAAGGCGTTGATGTCTTGGTTCGGCATCACCTATTTAGCCGGTTAGGGCAGCGTTGGGTCAGCCCGGATCGCATTGCGGTCATCCATTACATCGGCGGTCACCTGACAGTCCGGATAAGCCGCGTTCACGATCCGGTCCCGGTAGACGGTGACCGTCTCGGCGCGCTTGTTCAGCGCTTCGTCCAGACGCTTCGCATAGTCCTGCACCTGTGCGTTCAGCGCCGCACTGGTGGCCGCGTTCTTCGCCGCCTCCGCCGCAACCTTTGCCTGCCAGATGGCGCGTTCATGATGGACGCCACGGTTGTAGATCGACCGCCCGACCATCAGCAACGCTGCGCATGACAGTAGTGCAATGATGATCCGTAGTTGCATCGGCTATTTAGCCGTCAGCGCACTCGTTGGCTAAATAGTCGACAAGACTATTGGAGTGCCAACCATCATGACAGATACAATCATTTTCGTCCTTGCGACGGTTATCATCGGAACGCTGATCCTCGACGTGCGCACATTGAAGCGCGAACTAAGCGATCAGAGCAAAATTATCGCTGATCACTATCAAGTGCTTCGCGGTCTCAATCAGTATGTAGGCGACATGGCTGCTTACGTGTTGGAACAAGACGCGCAAACCGAAACGGTAGCCACTGTTCAAACCACTGATGATGACTTTGCCTGCGATTGCCTTCATTGCCGTGCTGACGCGGCAGAGGATCGCGCATGACCGTCCCCGTCGCAATCCTCGCCCTGATCGCGATCATCTTCGTGGCGATCATCGTCATCAGCGTGAAGCTGCACCGTGTTTCCAAGAACGTCGCTGATACCGTCACTTGGTCAGGCGGTGGCGGCGGTTCGCTTGATGACGGTCAGTCGACCAAGCCATCAACGGCCAACCGTCTAGAGCCCTAATGGCGATCAGCACCGCTGCCGCCAAAGCCAAAGGACGTGATCTTCAGAAGAAGGCGCGGGACATGTTCTTGCGCCTTTACCCAACGCTGACCGGGGACGATGTGAAGTCGTGTGCGATGGGCTCGACCGGTGCGGACATTCAGCTATCGACCGAAGCCAAGCGGCTGATCCCATTCGACATAGAGTGCAAGCGCCGGGCGAAGATCGCATTGGTATATGAAGCGCTGATCCAAGCCCGCCGGTCCAATGATCGAACGCCGTTGCTGGTGATGCAGGCGGACCGCAAGCGCCCGCTGGCGGTCATGTATCTGGACGATTTCGAAGCGCTGCTGTCCAAACTTTCTTGATTTGACATTTGGAGGCTTCGAGGAACACCGCGTAGCTGGTCGCGCATGATGACCGATGCAGGACGCCAACGCGCCGAAAGACGATTTCAGCTTCAGCTTGAGGCCAACCGCCGGGAAGGCCTGCTGAACGTCAAAGAAGTTTGCACCCGTCTACGGTGCGGTAACACCAAATTCTACGCAAGCATCATCACGCAGCCCAGCTTTCCGCGCCCGGTATTGATTGGAGCGCGGAAGCTATGGCGGGCTGACGAAGTGGACGCTTGGTCGCTGACCCAACGAATCTAAGCGCCGTCCGGGATTTGCAGCGCGTCTGCCACACCGGCCTTGCGGGCGAGGTCGACCAAATAGGCTTCCCACTTCGCGTAGCCTTCCCGCTTTTCGTCCATCATGTCGTAAAGGTCGTAGATCGCGATCAGCCCCTTCTTAGAGTGACCCAACATCGCTTCTGCCGTGGCGGTGTCGATCTTCAGGCGGGTGCAGTTCGACCGCATCGTCTTGCGGATGTCGTGAACGCGGAAGGCGGGCACAGCACCGCCCTTCAGTTCCATCATCCGCACCCGCATTTTCTCCACCACCTTGTTGATCCAGCCGTCCGTCATCGGTCCCTCGCCACGCTTGGCCGGGATCAACCATTCGCTGTTGGTGCGAAGAAGGCTCTGTCCCCACGCGCTGAGCGGCATCGCATGGTCAATATTCGATTTGTAGCGCGCGGCTGGCACAATCCAGACATCGCCGCGAACCTCCGCAGCCGGTGCGCTCATTACCTCTGTGCGGCGACAACCGGACAACAGCAGCAGGCCAACGGCGCGCTGATAGACGCGGTCTTGTTCCGCCAGCGCCCGCAGGAACAACACCAGTTCGTCTTCATCCAAGAACCGGTCGCGCGCCCGCGAAGGTTTGACGTGAAGGCGACGGGTCGGATCGTTCGCGATGGTCACGCCATCAATCTCCCCGTCGATGGACTCGCACCACGAAAAGAACGCCTTCGTCTCAGCCGTAAAGCGGTCAGCCTTGCTGCCAGCCTCCCGACGTTCGCGGATGATGGCGAGGATGTCGGCTTCTACAATGGACGCAATCGGACGGTCCGCCAGTCGTGCCAGACCAGCACGATAGACCTTGCGCTTGTCATCGACCGTCCTTGGCTTCAGCGCCTTGACCCGGTCGGACGCCATGTAGCGGTTGAACGCCACTTCGACGGTCACCCCCTTGATGCGCGCTTCTTCGCGTGGATCAACGCCTTGCTCGACCATGGCGTTTAGCGCGCCAGCCTGCACCCGTGCGTCAGCAATCGTCACCGCCGGGAACGTGCCGAAGGTCGCTTTGTGGACCTTGTTGGTGCCACGGACCTTCCGCTTGTAGCGCCACGTCTTTCGGACACCGTCCGCTTCGATAAACAGGCCCGGTGTCCCCGGATCAGCAGCCGTTCCGCTCGCGAGATTTTCGATAAAGCGCGGAGAAAAGACGATTTTTTCCATTCCGGTGTCCTTCGTTGATCTTGGCCTGCCAAGGACACCAGCGGGACACCAGAGCGCGGATTGAACCGGTCAAAAACGCATGAAACCGGACAAAAACTTGACTTACCGCAACTCCGATGGACACCCGCGCCGTGCACCTCACAAGCCAAAAACCTAGGTTTTCCGGGCACTTAGAAGGACGATTACCGGGTTTGACGCGCGCCTTCCAAAAAGGCTAGGGCGAATTTGTAAACCGAAGGTCGCGGGTTCGATCCCTGCACTCGGCACCACCTTTCCTTCGAAAGGACGATTTTCTGACCCTCGCCGCCCGCGTTGCCTTTTGCGCCGCGCTCGCCTTCGCGCTGGCGATGGCCTGGACGCCGCATCCTCCCAACCTGCCGTTACCCAACGACGACAAGGTGCAGCACATGCTCGCCTTCGGTACGCTGACGGTCCTGGCCGCCGCCGGGTGGCCGCGCGCGGAACTGCTGCGGATCGGCGAGCGCCTGTCGTTCGTCGGCGCGCTGGTGGAGGTGGTGCAGTCGATCCCTGCGCTCCATCGCGACTGCGACATCCACGACTGGCTCGCGGACACGTTCGTCATCGTCGTCGTGCTGCTGGTCATCGCCGCCTGGCGCCGCGCGCATCCGGCAATCGCCTGAGCATCTGAAACCCCGCGCCGATGCCGGGCGTTGCGGTAGCGCAATGGATTCCCGTTCCACGATCAAGGTCGCCAGCTACAACATCCACAAGGGGATCGGCCTCGACCGCCGCCGCAATCCCGAACGGGTGCTGGAGGTATTGCGCGAAATCGACGCCGATGTCGTCGCGCTGCAGGAGGCGGACCGCCGCTTCGGCGCGCGCGAATCGGTCATCCCGCTCCATCTGCTCGACGAGCATAGCGATTGGAAGGCGGTGGATTTCGGCATGCGCGCGCTGTCGATGGGCTGGCATGGCAACGTCATCCTGGTTCGCAAGGGCGCGCAGGTCGTCGATCGAGAGGCCATCCACCTGCCCGCGCTGGAGCCCCGCGGTGCGGTCATGGCGGACGTCCGTACGGGAGCCGGGATCATCCGCGTCGTCGGCATGCATCTCGACCTGTCGGGTCTGTGGCGCCGACGGCAGGCGGCGGCGATCCTTGCGCATGTCGACGCCTCGCTGCATCGTCATCCCACGGTATTGATGGGGGACCTGAACGAATGGACGGCGGCGGCGGGCTGCCTGCGCGATTTCTGCCGGGACCACACGATCGCGCCGACCGGGCCGAGCTTCCACTCGCGCCGTCCCGTCGGGCGGCTGGACCGCATCATGGTATCACGCGACCTGCGCGTCGCCGACTGCGGCGTGCATGCCAGCGCCGCGGCCCGCAAGACGTCGGATCACCTGCCGATCTGGGCGACACTTACACCGGCATGAGACGCTCGCGGTTTCGCCATGCGTGAGAAGGAACTGCGCCTCGCCCTGGTCTGCTACGGCGGCATCAGCCTCGCCGTCTACATGCACGGCATCACGAAGGAAGTCTGGCGGGTGGTGCGCGCCAGTCGCGCCTGCCACGATGGCGTTCCCGCCGCCGGTGGCAGCGAGCAGGTCTATGCCGCGCTCATCGCGGAGATCGAGGCGACGGCGGGCATGCGACTGCGCGTCCTCACCGACATCGTCGCCGGCGCGTCGGCAGGCGGGATCAACGGCATCTTCCTGGCGCAGGCCATCACCACGGGACAGAGCCTGGAGCCGCTGACCGACCTCTGGCTCACCTCGGCGGACGTCGAGGCGCTGATCGATCCGGATGCGGCGCCGGCATCGCGCTTCTCCAAGATGTGGGCGCTGCCCCTCGCGTGGATGGCGGCGGGGCGCAGCGCCGACAAGGTCGCCGAGCTCGACGAGGCGACCCGCGAGGAGGTGCGCGCGAAGCTGTCGCACTTCGTCCGCTCGCGCTGGTTCGAGCCGCCGTTCGGCGGAGCCACGTTTACCACCATGCTGCTCGATGCCTTCGATGCGATGGCCGCCACCGAGCGCGGCCCCCGCCTGTTGCCGGATGGGCAGCCGCTCGACCTGTTCGTCACGGTGACCGACTTCACCGGGCATCCCGAACGGCTGACGCTCAATTCGCCACCGGAAGTTCTGGAAACGGAACATCGCCTGGTGATCGGCTTCAGCGACCACGGCGGCGGCGCGGCGCTCGCGGCGATTCCCGAGCTCGCCTTCGCCGCGCGCGCGACGTCGAGTTTTCCTGGCGCCTTTCCCCCGTTCAGCGTCGGCGAGCTTGATCGCGTCCTGGCCGGGCGCGGCCTGGAATGGCCCGGGCGCTCGGCATTCCTGCGCCGCGCGCTGCCGCGGCACTTCGCGGCGAGGCAGGCGGAGAAGGCGGTGCTGATCGACGGATCGGTCCTCGCCAACGCCCCCTTCCGCCCCGCGATCGACGCGCTCAAGGAACGGCCGGCACGGCGCGAGATCGATCGCCGGTTCGTCTACATAGACCCCTCGCCCGGCATCAAGATCCGGCTTGGCTCGGGCGGCGGCGATCCCGGTTTCTTCCAGACGATCCTGGGCGCGCTGAGCGATCTGCCGCGGCAGCAGCCGATCCGCGACAATCTGGACGCGATCGCCGCGCGCTCGGCGCGGATCGACCGGATGCGCGGCATCGTCACCGCGCTGCGGCCCGCCGTCGAGGAAGAGATCGGCGCGCTGTTCGATCACACCTTCTTCCTCGACAGTCCGACGCCCGCACGGCTCGTCGCGTGGCGGAGGCGCGCGCAGACGGCGGCCGCGACCCGCGCGGGCTATGGCTATGCGGCCTATGGCCACCTCAAGCTCGCCGGAGTGATCGATACGATCACCGCGCTCCTCTATCACGTCGGCGGGGAGCCGGGGCAGCACCGCTGGCGACGGCTGAAGGCGGCTATCGAGGCCGCGATCGCCGCGCGCGGCTTCGGCCCAGGTCACGACGGCGGCGTCCCCACCTTCACCGGCAAGGAAAGCGCCGCGACGGTCGATTTCCTGCGGACGTTCGACATCGGTTTTCGCATTCGTCGGCTCCGACTGATGGCCCGGCGCCTGACGGAGGTCGAGGCGGACGGCGTCGACGTCGAGCCGATTCGCGACGCGATCTACGACTCGCTGGCGCTGTATCTTCAGCGACAACGCGCCGATGACCATCCTCAGCTGCGCGGTGCGGTACGCGCGCTGCGCGGCGCCGATGCCGGCCCCTTGCTCGACGGTCTGGCGGCGGCGCTCGATCTCACCCGGCTGGATGCGGAGACCGACGCGCGGCTCGCGACGGCATTCGTCGCGATCGACAGGGCGCCGCGCCGCGCGCTGCTCCTCGCCTATCTCGGCTTCCCCTATTACGACACGGCCACCCTGCCGCTGCTGCAAGGCGAGGGCCTGGACGAATTCGACCCGATCAAGGTCGACCGGATCGCGCCGGACGATGCTACCGCGATCCGCGGCGGCGGCGCGGAAGCGACCCTGAAGGGTATCCAGTTCAACAGCTTCGGGGCGTTCTTCAGCCGCGCCTACCGCGAGAACGACTATCTGTGGGGCCGGCTGCACGGTGCGGAGCGGATGATCGACATCTGCATCTCGACCCTGCCGCCCAACGTGCGGATGCGTGCCGGACGCGCCGCGGCGATCAAGCGCGCCGCCTTTCGCGCGATCCTCGACGAGGAGGAAGGCCGGCTGACCGCCATTCCCGCGCTGATCGCCAGCCTGCGCCGCGAAATCGGCTGAGCCGCCGGGCCTCCACGTGTCGGGCTGGCCATCGGGCCATGCAGCGGCTAGCGTCGCGGATACCCTCCGGGAGTTCCGCATGCAGTTCCTCAAGATCCTGTTCTGGTTCCTGCTCGCCTTCGTCGCGGCGCTTTTCACCTATGGCAATTGGACCAGCATCCAGATCAACCTGTGGGGCGGATTGATCGCGGACGTGAACCTCCCGCTGCTGCTGCTCGTCACCTTCCTGCTCGGCTTCCTGCCGACCTATCTCTACCTCGGCGCCGTGCGCTGGCGGCTGCGCCAGCGTCTGACCAACAGCGAGCGCATGCTGGCCGATCTGCGCGCCGTGCCGCCGGCGCCGGTGTCTGCGCTGCCCATCGCCCCGGCGGGCGATGCGCTCCCCATCGACGAGGCGGTCGCCGCCGAGGGGCGCCTGCTGTGAGCCCGATCTATGTCGCGATCGACACGCCGGACCTCGCACGGGCCAAGGCATTGGCGACCCGCGTGCGCCATCATGTCGGCGGGCTGAAGCTCGGCCTCGAATTCTTCTGCGCGCATGGCCAGGCGGGGGTGCGCGAGATGGAGGCGCTCGGCCTCCCCGTCTTTCTCGACCTGAAGCTACACGACATCCCCAACACCGTCGCCAAGGCGGTGATGGCGCTCACCCCGCTGGCGCCGGCCATCCTGACGGTCCACGCGTCGGGTGGTCGGGCGATGCTGGAAGATGCCAAGGCCGCCGCGCCACCGCAGACGAAGGTGGTGGCGGTGACGATGCTGACCAGCCTCGACGCCGACGATCTCGCCGCGACCGGCGTTTCGGGCAGCGCGCACGATCATGTGCTGCGGCTTGCGGAACTGGCCCATGACGCGGGCATCGACGGCATCGTATGCTCTGGTGCCGAAGTGGCCGCGGCAAAGTCCTTCTGGCCCAAGGGGTTCTTCGTCGTTCCGGGCGTGCGCCCGGCGGACGGCCAGGTCGGCGACCAGAAGCGCGTCGTCACGCCGCGCGCCGCGCTCGACGCCGGTGCCTCCGTGCTCGTCATCGGCCGCCCGATCACCCAGGCCGAAGACCCGGACACGGCCGCGCGGGCCATCGGCGCCACGCTCTGACGCCATGGCGACGATCCGCCCCTTCCTGCCGTCGAAGGACTTCGCGCGGTCGCAGGCTTTCTACGAGGCGATCGGCTTCAAGCGCGTGTATGCCGACGAGACGGTGGCGATCCTCGACTATGAGGGTGCCGGGTTCCTGCTCCAGAATTATTATCAGGAAGACTGGGCCGGAAATTCGATGCACCAGCTGTTCGTCGACGATCTGGACGCCTGGTGGCGACGGACGGACGGACTTGCGGAGCGCTTCGGCATACGCGAACCCATGGCGCCGGAGGTGAAGCCGTGGGGTATGCGCGTGGGCATGCTCGTCGATCCGGCTGGCGTGCTGTGGCATGTCTGCGAGGCGGAATCGCCCGCCGGGCGTGACGGACCGCGATGAGCGATGATGCGGAACATGCCGGCGGCTGTCACTGCGGGGCTGTGCGCTTCGCCGTCCGCCTGACCGGCGGGCTGGCAGCGGCGCGTCGCTGCGACTGCTCCTATTGCCGGATGCGCGGTGCCGTGGCGCTGACCGCCAGGGTCGGGGATCTGGAGATTACCTCGGGCGCCGAACAGCTGTCGACCTATCGGTTCAACACGGGCGCCGCGGAACATCATTTTTGCCGGACCTGCGGCATCTACACGCACCACCGCCGCCGATCGAACGGCGGTGAGTTCGGCGTCAATGCCGCCTGTCTCGACGGCATCAGCCCGTTCGACTTCCGTGTGGTTCCGGTCAACGACGGCATCCATCACCCCTCCGACGGCGGCGGGGAGCGCATTGCCGGCATCCTCCGCTACGAGCCGATCGAGCGTTGAACGGGCTTTGCGCCGCGGTCGCATAACCGCTAGCGCCTGCGCCATGTCCGCCCTCACCAAAATTTGTGGCCTGTCGACGCCCGAGACGCTCGACGCGGCGATCGGCGTCGGCGCCAGCCACGTCGGCTTCGTCTTCTTCGCCCCCTCGCCCCGCGACCTTCCGTTCGATCGCGCCGCGGGTCTTGCCGCGCGCGTGCCGGCACGCGTCCGCCGCGTCGGCGTGTTCGTCGATCCCGACGATGCCCTGCTCGATCAGGCGGCGGCGGCAGGCCGGCTGGATGCGATCCAGCTCCACAAGACCGCACCCGCGCGCGCCGCCGCCATCCGCGCGCGGCTGGGCCTCGAAGCCTGGGCGGCAGTGCCCGTAAAGACGCGCGCCGACCTCGACCTTGCCCGGCATTTCGTCGGTGCGGCCGACCGGATCCTCTACGACGCCAAGACGCCGGAAAGTGCCAGCCTGCCGGGAGGCATGGGGCTGCGATTCGATTGGGCGCTGCTTGACGGCTTCGCGCATCCCCTCCCCTGGGCTCTCTCCGGCGGGCTCGACCCCGTCAACGTCGCGGAGGCGATCCGTCGGACGCGGGCACCGTTGGTCGACGTGTCCTCGGGCGTCGAGCGCGCACCGGGGGTCAAGGATGTGGACAAGATCGTCGCCTTCCTTAAAGCGGCGCAGCTATGAACGCTCCGAACAGCTTCCGCACGCAACCCGACGAGCGCGGTCATTTCGGCGCTTTCGGCGGCCGCTATGTCGCCGAGACGCTGATGCCGCTGATCCTCGATCTCGACAGCGAATACCGCCGCGCGAAGGCGGACCCCGCCTTTCGCGCCGAGTTCGACGACCTGCTCGAACATTATGTCGGCCGGCCCAGCCCCTTGTACCATGCCGAACGGCTGACGGCGGCGCTGCGCGAAAGCGCGCCGGAGGGCATGGGCGCGGAGGTGTGGTTCAAGCGCGACGAGCTCAATCACACCGGCGCGCACAAGATCAACAATTGCATCGGCCAGATCCTGCTCGCGATCCGCATGGGCAAGACGCGGATCATCGCGGAGACGGGGGCCGGCCAGCACGGCGTCGCGACCGCCGCGGTCTGTGCGCGCTTCGGCCTTCCCTGCGTCATCTACATGGGCGCCAAGGATGTCGAGCGGCAGCAGCCCAACGTCTTCCGCATGAAGCTGCTCGGCGCGGAGGTCCGCCCGGTGACCAGCGGCGCGGCGACGCTGTCGGATGCCATGAACGAGGGGCTGCGGGACTGGGTCGCGAACGTCCACGACACCTTCTACATCATCGGCACCGCCGCGGGCCCACACCCCTATCCCGAACTTGTGCGCGACTTCCAGAGCGTGATCGGACGCGAGGCGCGGGCGCAGATGGTGGCCCGCACCGGCCGGCTGCCCGACCTGCTCGTCGCGGCGATCGGCGGCGGATCGAACGCGATCGGCCTGTTTCACCCGTTCCTCGACGACCCGGAGGTCGCGATGCTGGGGGTGGAGGCGGCGGGTCACGGCCTCGGCGGAAGCGAGCATGCCGCCAGTTTGGCAGGCGGTTTCCCCGGCGTGCTCCACGGCAACAAGACCTATCTCCTCCAAGACGAAGACGGCCAGATCGCGGAGGGCCATTCGATTTCGGCCGGTCTCGACTATCCGGGCATCGGGCCGGAACATGCCTGGCTGCGCGACATCGGACGCGTCGAATATGACAGCGCGACGGATGCAGAAGCGCTCGACGCGTTCCAGCTGCTGTGCCGGACCGAAGGGATCATCCCCGCGCTGGAGCCGAGCCACGCTATCGCTGCCGTGACCCGTCGCGCGCGCAACATGCCGCGCGACGCACGCATCCTCGTCAACCTGTGCGGCCGCGGCGACAAGGATATCTTCACCGTCGCCAGCGCGCTGGGCGTGGCGATATGACCCGGAACTGGAAGAGATTCTTGCTGGGTACCCTCGTCGCAGGATCGGTGGAAGGGGTGACGAGCCTGTTCGTCGGCACGCTGACAAACAATGCGCACGTCACGTCCGCCCTGGCGGTCGGCTTCGGCATCGGTGCGTCCCAACTCGCGATCGGAGCCTATCGCCGATGAACCGTCTCCCCGCTGCCTTCGCAAAGGGTCGACCGGCGCTGGTGGCGTTCGTCACCGCGGGGGATCCGACGCCCGATGCGACGCCCGCGATCCTCGACGCGCTGGTCGCGGGCGGCGCCGACGTGATCGAGCTCGGCATGCCCTTCACCGACCCGATGGCGGACGGACCGGCGATCCAGGCCGCCAATGTCCGCAGCCTCGCCGCCGGGACGCGCACCGCCGATATCCTGGAGATCGCACGCGGGTTCCGCGCACGTCATGCCGACGTGCCGCTCGTGCTGATGGGTTACGCCAACCCGATGCTGCGCCGCGGCCCGGAGTGGTTCGCCGCGGCCGCCGCGGATGCGGGCGTCGACGGCGTCATCTGCGTCGACGTGCCACCCGAGGAAGACGATGCGCTCGGCCCCGCACTGCGCGCGTTCGGTATCGCGCCGATCCGCCTTGCCACCCCGACGACCGACGCCGCACGGCTGCCGCAGGTGCTGGATGGTGCGTCGGGCTTCCTCTATTACGTCTCGGTCGCCGGCATAACCGGCCTGCAGCAGGCGGCACAGGCGTCGATCGACGCGGCCGTCAGCCGTCTCAAGGCCGCGACCGCCCTGCCGATCGCGGTCGGGTTCGGCGTCCGCACGCCCGAACAGGCTGCGGCGATCGGCGCGGTCGCGGATGGCGTCGTCGTCGGCTCCGCCATCGTCGAGATCGTCGCCGCCCACGGTACGGATGCGCCGTCGGCCGTCCTACCCTATATTCAATCGCTCGCGGTCGCCCTCACGACCGCCCGGAAAGGCATGAAGCAATGAGCTGGATCACCAGCGTCCGCAATGCGCTGTCGCGCGTCACCACGCGCGAAACGTCGGAGGAGAATCTCTGGCACAAGTGCAAGGGCTGCGGCCAGATGGTCTTCACCAAGGAGCTGGAGGAGAACCTCTACGTCTGCCCGAAATGCGACCATCACGAGCGTATCGGCCCCAAGCTGCGCTTCCAGCAGATACTCGACGACGACAGCTGCCAGGAACTGCCCGCGCCCAAGGTTCCGGAAGACCCGCTCAAGTTCCGGGACTCGAAGCGCTATACCGATCGCCTGAAGGCGGCGCGGAGCAGCGCGCATGAGCAGGATGCGCTGATCAACGCGCGCGGAACGATTTACGGCCACCGCGTCGTCATGGGCGTGCAGGACTTCGCCTTCATGGGCGGTTCGATGGGCCTCGCGGTCGGCGAGGCGTTCGTGCGGGGCGTGGAGGCGGCGATCGCCGACCAGGCGCCCTATCTCATCTTCACCGCCGCCGGCGGCGCGCGCATGCAGGAGGGTATTCTCAGCCTGATGCAGATGCCCCGCAGCACCGTCGCGATCCAGATGCTGCATGACGCCGGCCTGCCCTATATCGTCGTGCTCACCGACCCGACGACCGGCGGCGTGACCGCCAGCTACGCCATGCTCGGCGATGTCCAGATCGCCGAGCCCAACGCGCTGATCGGATTCGCCGGCGCGCGCGTCATCGAGAGTACCATCCGCGAGAAGCTGCCGGAGGGGTTCCAGCGCGCCGAATATCTGCTCGACCACGGGATGCTCGACATGGTCGTGCATCGCAAGGACCTGCGCGAGCGGCTGGCGACGGTCATCGGTTACCTGAAGCCGAGCGCCAAGGCGGCCTGAGCCTCCTCGCTCCGGCGGAAGCGAACGGACGATGCCCGACCACGCGACATCCACCGACCCCGCGGTCCAGGCGCAACTCGATCGGCTGTCGCGGCTCTCGCCGGGCGCCGACATACTGGGGCTCGACAGGATCACCCGGCTGCTCTCGCGGCTGGGCGATCCGCATCATGCGATGCCGCCGGTCTTCCACGTCGCCGGCACGAACGGCAAGGGCTCGACCTGCGCCTTCCTGCGCGCCGCGATCGAGGCCACGGGCCATGAGGTGCATGTCTTTTCCAGCCCGCACCTCGTGCGGTTCAACGAGCGTATCCGCGTCGCCGGCAGGCTGATCGAAGACGCAGCGCTCGCGGCACTGCTCGCCGAAGTGCTCGACCACGCGGACGGGATCGCGCCGAGCTTCTTCGAGGTGACGACCGCCGCCGCCTTTTTGGCCTTTGCGCGTAGCCCGGCGGCGGCGGCGATCGTCGAGGTCGGACTGGGCGGCCGACTCGACGCGACGAACGTGATCGCCCGTCCCGCGGTGACGGGCATCGCGGCGCTCGGCCTGGATCACCAGGCGTTCCTGGGCAGCCGGCTGGTCGACATCGCGGGCGAGAAGGCCGGCATCGCCAAGCGGGACGTGCCGCTGATCACGATGAACTATCCGCGCCCTGCCCGCGAGCGGGTCGCCGCCCTGGCGGAGGCAGCCGGTGCACCGGTCTTCGCGCGCAACCGCGACTGGTGGAGCGAGAGCGGCCGGACCACGATGCGGTACCGCGATGCCGGCTTCGCGCTGTCGGCGCCGCGGCCCCGGCTGATCGGCCCGCACCAGTCGCGCAACCTCGCCCTCGCGATCGCCATGTTGCGTCACCAGGCGGCAGTGAACGTCCCGGAAGCAGCCCTGCGCGCGGCATCGCAATGGGCGCAATGGCCCGCGCGCATGCAGCGTCTGGCGGCCGGGCCGCTGCGTGATCGCCTGACCGGGGCGAGCGACTTGTGGCTGGACGGCGCGCACAATCCGTCCGCCGCGCTGCCCGTGGCGCGGGCGTTGCGCGGCATCGCCAAGGGAAGGCCGGTGGTGATGGTCATCGGCATGCTCGCCAACAAGGACGCGCCCGGCGTGTTGCGGCTGCTCGCACCGGGCCTGTCGCGGGTGATCGCGATCCCGGTGGAGGGGCATGAATGCCACCCGCCGGCGCACCTCGCCGCCTGTGCGCAGCAACTGGGGATAAGCGCAACGACCGAGCCGAACCTCGCCGCGGCGCTCGACCGGATCGACGGCGATTGCGTCGTGCTGATCGCCGGGTCCCTCTATCTTGCGGGCGAAGCGCTCCGGCTGAACGGCGAGGCGCCGGACTGACCCACATTTATGCGATTGACTTGCAATAGCAGGCGCGGGAAGGTGTGGCTCGTATTCAGGAGTCGCACCTCATGGACGACGTCAAAGCCTTGCTTGCGCCGCTACCGCACCATCTGCCCGTCTGCCCCAACACGCGACTGATCCTCGTCGCGATCCGTCGCATGGGCGCGCACGGCCTTGCCGATGCCCGCGCGGCGCACGTGTTCATCGCCGCTTTCGGCGAGGGCTTCCGTCGGCCACTGATCCTGATGCGCGCGCTGATGGCCGATCTCGCGGCGGCCGCGGCAGACACGATTGCCATCGCCCCCTGCTGCTGTGCGCGCATGACCGCTGCCGAACAGGCCCTGGTGGCGATACTTGCCCGTGTCGAGACCGCACTCGAGGGTGCGCGGCTGCTCCTCGCCGATCTGCTGTCGACGCGCCGGGTCGACGGCGTGCTCGCCAGCGCAGCCGCCGTCGCGGCATGTTTCGCCGACGAGGGGCGGCCGATCAGCCGCTAGGGCTATGCGTCGCCGACGCGCGCATCCCCCTCGCCTGCCGTGCCCGCGCTGCCGATCGACCGATCGACGAGCCCGGTTCGGCTCATCCACCAGAACAGGGCGACGCCAGGCAGCGCCGCGACGGTGGTCAGCAGGTAGAAGTCTACATAGCCCAGCGCCTCGATCAGCGCTCCGGCCGTGGTTCCCGTCACGATCCTGCCGAGAATGCTGGCGGCCGCGGAGATGAGGGCGAACTGGGCAGCGGTGAAACGAAGATCGCAGAGCGCGGAAAAATAGGCGATCACCACGACACCACCGAAGCCGCTCGCGATATTCTCGAAGCCGATCGCGCCGGCCATGCCAAGCGTCGAATGTCCCGCGGCCGCGAGCAAGGCGAAGCTGAGGTTCGATACCGCCATCAGCACCAGTGCGAGAAGCACGGACCGCTTCATCCCCATGCGGGCATAGAGCACGCCCCCGATGAAGATGCCGACGAGATAGGCGAGGAAGCCGACGAACACGTCGTAGAAGGCGATCTCGTCGCCCGTGAATTTCAGATCGTCGAACAACAGGCGGAATGTCAGGTTGGCGAGCGTGTCGCCGACCTTGTGGATGAGGATGAACGCCAGGACGAGCATCGCACCGGGGCGGGCGAAGAACTGCACAAAAGGTCCCCAGACGGCGCGTAACGCCTCGCCCAGCCCGCGTCGCTCCTGGGGCTCACGGTGGCGCTGGGGTTCGCCGAAGACAAGCCCGGTGATCATTGCGGGCAATGCGAGAGCGGCGCAGGCGATATAGGCCGCCGACCAGCCCATCCGATCCGCGACGACGAGCGCCAGCGCACCAGCCCCGGCCGACCCGATGCGCCAGCCGTATTGGCTCATGCCCGAGCCGACCCCAAGCTGCCGCGGTTCCAGGAATTCAATGCGATAGGCGTCGATGACGATATCGAAGGTCGCGCCCGCAGCGCCCACCAGGATCGCCGCCAGCGCCGCGGCCGCTATGTCGGCGCGCGGATCGACCAGCGCCAGGTTCACCACCGCGGCGATGACCAGCGCCCCTGCAACAAGCAGCCAGGATACGCGCTGCCCCAGCCGCCCCAGGATCGGTAGGCGCACGCCGTCCACGACCCAGGCCCACAGGAATTTGAGGTTGTAGACGAGGAAGGCGAGGCTGAACGCAGTGACCGTCTTCTTGTCGATCCCGTCGCGAGCAAGCCGCGTCGTCAGGGTCGCACCAATCATCGCATAGGGAAAACCGGAGGAGATGCCCAGGAGGAAGGCGGCGATCGGTCCGCGTTCGGTATAGGGCCTGATGCCGTCCCACCAGGACTGCCGCCTTGCCTGATCCATGATCGCGTCACCCGCCCCCGAAGTTCAAGCGACCCGCATAGAGCGTCCGGGCCGGCGAAGTCCATGCGCCTGCCGCGATGCGTTGGATCAGCCTGTCGTAGCGCTTTCGAAAAGGCGCAGCCCGTTCGGCAGTCGCCGCGGCTTGTGACCGGACAGGTGCGCGTCGAGCGCAGTCAGCGTGCCGAGCAGGTCGCGCTGGGCATAGGGTTTGCTAAGACAGCCGGCGGCGAAGGCCGTCGCCTCCACGGGGCAATTGCCGGTGACGAACAGGACGGGGACGCCCTGTTCCTGGGCGGCACGCGCGACATCCAGGCCCGACCCGTCGGCGAGGCTTACGTCCACCAGGACCAGATCGAGCGCGGTGCCCGAGCGGATGATGTTCGATGCCTCCGCGACGCGATCGACCGTCGCGACCACCGTGTAGCCCGCATCGGACAGGAAATGCTCGGTATCGAAGGCGACCAGCGGTTCATCCTCGACCACCAGCAGCTTGATGATCTTGCGCTTCTTCTTGCCGAACAGCATCTACCCGCTCCACCGGGCACGGTTTGTTACGCCCGCGCTACATAACGCGCGCAGGCCGCTTCGGTCGCAAATAATTTCGCAACGCTTTGATGATGCGGCTATGGGCGGTCGATGGCTCCCAATCCCCCTTCCAGTGCCGCCAAGGGCGACCGCATCGCCAAGCTTCTCGCCCGTGCGGGCATCGCGTCGCGACGCGAAGTGGAGCGCATGATCGCGGACGGGCGCGTCGCGCTGAACGGCACGCTCGTCGCTACGCCTGCGACCATCCTTCCGTCGTTGCGCGGCGTGACCGTCGACGGCAATCCGGTCGCAGCCCCCGAGCCGACGCGGCTGTTCCTGTTCCACAAGCCGACCGGCTTGCTGGTGACGGAGCGTGACCCGCGGGGTCGGCCGACGATCTACGATCGCCTGCCCCGCGATCTGCCGCGGCTCGTCCCGGTCGGCCGCCTCGACCTCAACACCGAAGGGCTGCTGCTGCTGACGACCGACGGGGGATTCAAGCGCCAGCTCGAGCTTCCATCGACGGGGGTCGAGCGCACCTATCGCGTTCGTGCCTATGGCAATGTCACGCAGGCGCAGCTCGAGGATCTGGCGGACGGCATCGAGATCGAAGGCATACGCTACGGCTCGATCGATGCGAATATCGAGCGACGGACCGGCGCCAACGTCTGGATCGAGATGACGCTGACGGAGGGCAAGAACCGCGAGGTCCGTCGCGTGCTCGAGCACCTCGGACTCCAGGTCGGCCGGCTGATCCGCACCCGCTACGGCCCCTTCCTGCTCGGCGACCTGCCGACGGGAGAGATCGGCGAGGTCAAGCAGCACGAGCTCGTCGCGTTCCGCCGCACCCTGAAGGGCGGCGCGCCCGATGATCTTGCCGGCGATGCGCCCCGACCCGGCTTCCGTACCGCCGCGACCGTCGATCGGGCAGCGCGTTCGCGCGATCGATCAGGCGGCGATCACCCGCGCGTGCCGCGCCCGGTTCGGCAGGATGATGCAGACGGCCGCTCGCCTCGACCGGCCCGGACCACGGCGCGCCGCGTACAGGCCGGCGCCGACGCTCCCGCGCGCGCGTCGCGCGCGTCGCAGTCGCCGCGACGGGACGAGACTGTCGCGGCTCGCACACCGCGCGCGGATGCCGGACGGTCCCCGCGGACGGCGACACAGGTCGGCCGCCCCGACCGCACGGCCCCGGGCGGTGCGGGATTCCCGCGCGCGGCAAGCGGACATCAACGCCGCCCCTCGGGCGAATCATCCCTTCGATCCGCCGCCGACGAGATCGGCCGGCGCCCTTCGCGCGGCGGCGATGTCGGGCGGCCACCGCGCGGCGGCGATGCCACTGGCCGACCGCGGGGTACCGACGGCGGTCGATCGCCGCGCGACGGCGGTCCGGGTCGCCCCCCACGGGGCGGCGGCAAGGGCGGACGTCCGCCGAGGAATGGCCGCTCATGAGGGTGATCGCCGGCACCTGGCGCGGACGGCCCCTCGTCGCGCCCAAGGGCGACGCCACCCGGCCGACCGCGGACCGGACGCGCGAGGCGCTATTTTCCATGCTTGCGAGCCGCTTGGGCAGTTTCGAGGGACTGGCGGTCGCCGACCTGTTCGCCGGATCGGGCGCGCTGGGGATCGAGGCGCTGTCGCGCGGGGCCGCATCGTGCCTCTTCGTCGAACAGGATCGCGCCGCGCTGGATGCGCTCAAGGCCAATCTGTCCCGTCTCGACGCACGGGGCGACGTGCGCGCGACGTCGGTGATGGCGCTGGGCGCCGCGCCGGCGCCGCTGGACCTCGTGATGATGGATCCGCCTTACGGCACCGGTGCCGGGGCCGTCGCGCTCGACAAGCTGGCGCGGCTCGGATGGGTCGGTCCGGCGAGCTGGGTCAGCATCGAGACCGCGCGCGACGAGGAGATCGCCGTGGCTGGCTTCGCGGTCGACGCATCGCGGGTGCATGGCAAGGCACGCCTGACGCTGCTGCGGCGGGACTCCCAGCCCTGACGCAGGTCGGGCACGGCGCGGCCGCCTTCCGCCTCCCTGCGTCCGCTATTGCATGGCCCGTTCCCGGCGAGGCAGCAGGACGAGACCGGCTAGGCTGACGATCCCCGCCGCCACGAGGTAGAGACCGACCCAGCCAAGACCATGCGGAGCGAGCATCTGCGCCGCATTCGGCGCCAGCGCGCCGCCGATGATCCCCCCAAGGTTGAAGGTCATCGAGACGCCGGTGTAGCGGACCCCCGCCGGAAAGAGCGTGGGCAGCCAGCCGCCTAGCGGGCCATAGGCGAAACCCATGACGAACAGGGCGAAGGCCAGCCACGCGAACACGATCAGCAGCGATCCGGAGCCCAGCATGGAGCCCATCGCCAGACCCGCCACGATACAGCCGCCGAAGCCGGTCGCCAGCATGCGCGCCGCGCCGATCCGGTCGGCCAGCATGCTCGCGACGATGATGCCGGCCGCGAGGAACAGGATGGCCACCAGTTCCGCCCCCAACAGCGCTTCACGCCCATAGCCAAGGGTCGCGGTCCCGTAGCTGAGCGTGAAGGCGGTCGCGAGATAGAAGAGCGCGAAGCAGGCGACGACCCCGCCGGTTCCGGCGACGAGCGCCCTGGCATGGCCGGCCAGAAGCGTCGCGACCGGAACCTTGGGCAGGGCATCCGCCTTCGCCGCCGCGACGAACGCAGGCGTTTCCGTCAGCTTGAGGCGCACCCACAGGCCGAGCGCGACGAGGACCGCGCTGAGCAGGAACGGCAGCCGCCATCCCCAGCTGCGGAAAGCCGCATCCGACAGGAACAGGCCGAGCACCAGGAACAGGCCGTTCGCCATGATGAAGCCGACGGGCGCGCCGAGCGGCGGGAACATGCCCCAGGTGTTACGGCGCTCCGGCGGCGCGTTCTCGACCGCGAGCAACGCCGCCCCGCCCCATTCGCCGCCAAGCCCCAGGCCCTGGCCGAGCCGCAAGACACACAGAAGCAGCGGCGCGATCCAGCCTATCTGGGCATAGGTCGGCAGAAAGGCGATGGCGACGGTCGAACCGCCCATCAGCAGGAGGCTGGCGACGAGCGTCGACTTGCGCCCGATCCGGTCGCCGAAATGGCCGAAGACGACTGCGCCCACCGGCCTGGCGAGGAAAGCGACCGCGAAGGTGGCGAAACTCAACGCCTGTCGCGCCGCCGCACTCTCGCCGGGGAAGAACAGGGTCGGAAAGATCAATGCCGCCGCCGTCGCATAGATATAGAAATCGTAGAATTCGACTGCCGTACCGACGAGGCTGGCAGTCAGGACGCGGCGGACCGAGGGCGATTGCATCGGCCGAGACTAACCGCGCAAGGCTGCCCACGGAAGGGTGCTGGGCCGCCGCATAAAAGTCATATCCAGCATACGCCTGACATCTTCGCGCAACAATGCCCCCCTAGATCAGAGCGGGTCGATGCCCCCCTTCCCCCTGTGGGCTCGACGTTCGGTCGCCACCCCTGTCGGCCGATCCTCCCTGAACTACGGGGCAGTCGATCACGGCTGCCCCGATTTTTCCGTGCGACGCGTGGCTGTGCCACGGCGCAGCCTGCGCTTCGCTCTTGCCCCGCCGCGCGCCGTTCCCTACCTGTTCGCCGGTGACCGACACCGTGACCCCCGTGCAAGATCCGCCGTATCTCAAGGGCCTGAACCCGCCGCAGCGGGAGGCCGTGCTGACCACGGAGGGTCCGGTCCTGATGCTGGCGGGTGCCGGTACAGGCAAGACGGCCGCGCTGACGGCGCGCCTCGCGCATCTGCTCTGGACGCGAAAGGCCTGGCCTTCGGAGATCCTCGCCGTCACCTTCACCAACAAGGCGGCGCGCGAGATGCGCGAGCGCGTCGGGCGGCTCGTCGGCGAGGCGGTGGAAGGCATGCCGTGGCTCGGCACGTTCCATGCGATCGGCGCCAAGATGTTGCGGCGGCACGCGGAGTTGGTGGGCCTGCAGAGCAACTTCACGATCCTCGATACCGACGACCAGCTGCGCCTGCTCAAGCAGCTGATCGTGGCGGCCGACCTCGACGAGAAGCGCTTTCCCGCGCGCAGCCTCGCCGGCCTCATCGACGACTGGAAGAACAAGGGCCTTGTCCCGGCCGACATCGATGCGGGCGAGAGCGAGCGCTACGCCAACGGGCGCGGCGGCGAACTCTATGCGCAATATCAGGACCGGCTGCGCGCGCTGAATGCCTGCGACTTCGGCGACCTGCTGCTGCACATGCTGACCATCCTGAAGGCGCATCCGGACGTGCTGCGCCTGTATCAGGAGCGCTTCCGCTACATCATGGTCGACGAGTATCAGGATACCAACGTCGTCCAGTACCTCTGGCTGCGCCTGTTGGCGCAGGCGCGGCGCAACATCGCCTGCGTCGGCGACGACGACCAGTCGATCTATTCCTGGCGCGGCGCCCAGGTTGAAAACATCCTGCGCTTCGAGCGTGACTTCCCCGGCGCGACGGTGATCAAGCTGGAGCAGAACTATCGATCGACGCCGCACATCCTCGGCGCCGCGTCCGGCGTCATCGCCAACAACGGCGGCCGGCTCGGCAAGACGCTGTGGACGGAGCTCGACGTGGGCGAGAAGGTCCGCGTCATTGGCGTGTGGGACGGGCCGGAAGAGGCGCGCCGCGTCGGCGACGAGATCGAGGCGGCGCGACGCGGCGGCACCAGCCTGGACCGGATCGCGATCCTCGTCCGCGCGCAGCACCAGACCCGGGAGTTCGAGGACCGGTTCATCGCCATCGGCCTCCCCTATCGGATCGTCGGGGGCTTTCGCTTCTACGAGCGGGCCGAGATCCGCGATGCACTCGCCTATCTGCGCGTCGTCAACCAGCCTTCGGACGATCTGGCGTTCGAGCGGATCGTCAACGTGCCGAAGAGGGGCCTGGGCGACAAGGCGCTGGCGAAGATCCACCAGCTGGCGCGGCTGGAAGGCCTGCCGCTGACGATCGCGTCGGCGCGCATCCTCGATACGGACGAGCTGACGCCCCAGGCACGGCGCGCACTGGGCAACCTGGTCGGCGACATCGCCCGCTGGCGCGACATGGCGCGCGAACTGCCGCATGCGGAACTGGCGCGCCAGCTGCTCGACGAGAGCGGCTATACCGCGATGTGGCAGGCGGAAAAGTCGGTCGAGGCGGCGGGACGGCTGGAAAATCTTTCGGAACTCGTCCGTGCCATGGAGGAGTATGAATCGCTCGGCGCGTTCCTCGAACACGTCAGCCTCGTCATGGACAACGAGGGCGGCGCGCAGGATCCCCAGGTCACGATCATGACGATCCATGCCGCCAAGGGGCTCGAGTTCGACACCGTCTTCCTGGCGGGCTGGGAGGAAGGGCTGTTCCCGTCGCAGCGTTCGCTGGACGAGGGCGGGACGAAGAGCCTGGAGGAGGAGCGTCGGCTCGCCTATGTCGCGATCACCCGCGCACGGCGGCTGGCGGTGATCCTGCATGCGGCCAACCGGCGCATCTATGGGCAATGGACGTCGAGCATTCCCAGCCGCTTCGTCGGCGAGCTGCCGCCGGAGCATGTCGACAGCGAGACCACGATGTCGGGGGGCGAGAGCCTGTGGCGCGCCAATTGGTCGGAACGCGCCGACCCCTTCGCCGACGTCGCGCGCGGGACCGGCCGTGGCCCCGGCTGGCAACGCGCCGCGGGTTCAGGCTCCGGCTTCACCACGCAACCGACCCGCATCGTCGAGAGCCGCACGAGCGCGGTGAGCCTTGGCAGCAAGGGCCGCAGCGACCTGTCCACGGGCATGCGCGTCTTCCACCAGAAGTTCGGCTATGGCGCGATCGCCGAGATCGAGGGCAACAAGCTGGAAATCGACTTCGAGAGCGCGGGGCGCAAGCGGGTGATGGACAGTTTCGTGACGATCGCATGATCCTTCCCCACGTCGGCCGATAGGACCGTTCAGGAACCGATCAGGCGGCGCCTGCGTAGTCTGCCGATGTTGCCGGCACCGGCCGGTACCACGAGGAGGAACAGACATGATCGCTCGCCTGATCGCCGCCGCCGCCGCGGCCGCAACCCTAGCCGCCGCCGCGCCCGTTGCCGCGCAGAGCGGCGCCGACGATGCCCGCTGGGCAGCCGCGCAGGCGCGCTTCGATGCCGAACTGGCCCGTTATCGTGCCGAATTCGATCGCTATCGCGCGTCGCGCGGCAGCTACGGGTCGTATGGCGCCGCGCCGACCGGACCGGGCGGCTATCGCCAGGCGCCGATCCCCGGCTCCTATGACCAGGGCTATGCCGAGGACGATCGCTACGAGAACGGCTATGACCCGGCCCGCTATTACCGGTCGGGCAGCAGCTATCGCGAGCGCGTCCTGAGCCCCGACGAGCGCGTCTATGCCGGCAACGATGGCCGCTATTATTGCCGCCGCAGCGACGGCACGACCGGCCTGATCGTCGGCGGCGCCGCCGGTGGCATCCTCGGCAACCTCATCGACGGCGGGCACAGCCGCATCGTGGGCACGCTGCTGGGCGGCGCGGCCGGCGCGCTGGCAGGCAAGTCGATCGACCAGAACCAGTCGGAGATCCGCTGCCGCTGACAGCGTGAGACTTGGCGTCGGGCGAGCTCAGGCCCGCTCGACGCCGAGCAACGTCACGCCGGCATATTTCTCCTGCGCGGGATCGTAGAGCGGACTGGGGAAGAATGGCCGGTCCTGAACGATCGTGGGATCACCGAGACCGTCGAGCTTGAACGTGCCCATCTTCTCTTCGCGCGGCGGCTTGCCGTCGCGGTCGAGGGTGACGGCATCAACATAGACCTCGCCGTGGCGCGTGTAGAGGATGTGCGGCGCGAGCGTGACGGCGCCGCGGTTGTATGTGGCGGTCACGACCCTCAGGCGGACGATCGCCTCGAAAAGGGTCGGCAGAGGTCCGGACGGTGCGCCTTCGCTGGGCTGGGTCATCCTCGTCGCCTTAGTCAATTGCGCTGCGGTGCAGCAAGAACGCTTTTTGCAACGCTGCGTTCATCTGCCGCAACCAGCCCCAAGGAGTCGAGCATGAGCGAGACGGCGACGAAGAGCGATCCCGCTTTGTGGGAGAAGGTGAAAGCCGAGGTGACCGCCGGCGCAAAAGGGGGACGCAAGGGCCAGTGGTCCGCCCGCAAGGCGCAGCTCGCCGTCGCCGAATACAAGAAGCGGGGCGGCGGATATGAGGGCTCGAAGGACCCGCACAATGCGCTCCACGAATGGACGGAAGAGGACTGGGGCACGAAGTCGGGCAAGGAAAGCGCCAGGACCGGCGAGCGCTATCTCCCCAGGAAGGCCCGGGATGCGCTGAGCGACGAGGATTACGCCCGGACGACCGCCAAGAAGCGGGCCGACACCCGCAAGGGGCGGCAATTCTCGGCGCAACCCGACGACGTCGCGGAAAAGACCGCGGCCTATCGCGACCACCGCAGCAAGGCCGATCTCTATGCCGAAGCGAAGAAGCGCGACATTCGCGGCCGGTCTACGATGACCAAGGCCGAGCTCGCGAAGGCGCTGGCATGATCCGCCCCCTCCCGCGAGCGGGAGGGGGAGCCTTGGACTAATCGCCGGCCGGCCCGAGGAGCTTTTGGGCGAAATAGGTCATCTGGAGCGCTTGCAACCGCGCGCCCTGCTCGATGTCGGCATCGCCCGAATGGCCGCCCGCAGTGTCCTCGTAGAACAGATAGGGCAGACCATATTCCTTGAGCCGCGCCGCGAACTTGCGCGCATGCTGCGGCCCGACCCGATCGTCCTTCGTCGTCGTCCAGATATAGGGCTCCGGATAGGCCGCCCCCTTTCGGATATTCTGATAGGGCGAGATCGTGCGCAGGAACGCGCGCTGCTCCGGCACGTCGACGGAGCCATATTCGTCGACCCAGGACTTGCCTGCCTCGATCTTTTCGTACCGCATCATGTCGAGCAGCGGGACCTGGATGGTCACGGCCTTCCACATGTCGGGATGCTGGTTGAATTCGACGCCCATCAGCAGGCCGCCGTTCGACCCGCCATAGATCCCCAGCTTCTGTGGACTGGTCAGCTTGCGGCTGAACAGGTCCTTCGCGACGCTGGCGAAGTCGTCGTAGATCACCTTGCGCTTGGTCATCCGGCCGGCGTCATGCCATGCCGGGCCAAACTCGCCGCCGCCACGGATGTTGGCGAGGACATAGGCGCCACCGCGCTCCAGCCACAACTTGCCCGTGATCGCCGAATAGCCCGGCAGCATCGGCACCTCGAAGCCGCCATAGGCCGTCATGATCGTCGGGGTCGATCCGTCGAGCGGCATGCCCTTCCTGTGGACGATGAAATAGGGCACCTTGGTCCCGTCGGTCGACGTCGCCTCATGCTGTTCGACCTGCAACCCGCTCGCGTCGAACTTCGCGGGCAGCGTCTTTACCGGCGCACCGGCCCGGGCAGCCGCCGCGTCGAGCGGCACCAACGTCGTCGGCGTCAGGAAGCCGGTGACGGTCAGATAGGCATGATCGCTCTTGTCGTCGGCGCTCGCGACACCGAGCGAAGCATTGTCGGGCAGCGCGACCGGCTGCGCCGTCCAGCCGTTCGCCCCCGGTCGGTAGACCGCCGCGCGGCCGCGAACGTTGTCGTTGTAAACCAGGATCAGCGTGTCGCGCGTGGTCACGACCTCGTCGACCGACTGACGCGGATTGGGTGCGAAGACCACCGTCGGGTTCAGCGTCCCCTTCTCGACATCCGCCAGCGGCACGGACGCGATCGCGCCCGCCGGCACCCTGCCCCACGGGTCGCTGGTGCGGAACAGCACCTGTCCGTTCACCATGCCTTCCGGAAAGGTGCGCGCCGGAATGTCGAGCTTGCGCGTGCCGGCCGGCGTCCAGACATAGGTCTCGCCGCCGAAGAAGGTCGTCCGCCGCGTGATCACGACCAGGCGATTGCCCTGCCCGTCGGTGATGACGCCGGCATAGGTGCCGAGCTGGTCGCCGGGCTGGCCGCGGTAGATTTCGCTTGCCGCCTCCAGCGGCTGGCCGCGCTTCACCATCTTGACCACGAATGGATAGCTCGACGCGGTCATCGTCCCCGCGCCCCAGTCGCGGCTGACCAGCAACGTGTCCTTGTCGAGCCAGCTCGCGCCCTGCTTCGACTTGGGCAGCGCGAAACCGCCCTCGACGAACCGGCCGCTCGCGAGGTCGAATTCGCGATAGGTGATCGCGTCCTCGCCGCCCTCGGACAGCGCGACCAGGCACAGCCGCTCCTCGGGCTGAAGGCAGGTCGCACCCTTCCACACCCACTTCTTGCCCTCCGCCTTGGACAGCGCGTCGAGGTCGAGCACGGTCGTCCATTGGGGCGCCGGCTGCGCGTAATCGGCTTCGCTCGTCCAGCGCCAGATGCCCTGCGGATGATCCGCATCGCGCCAGAAATTGTAGATGCGGCCGTACAGCTGGCTCGGCATCGGGATGCGATCCTTGGCGGATGCGATCGCCAGCGCCTCCTTGTAGAAGGTCTGGTAGCGCGGATCATTCTGCAGTCGCGGCAGCGTGCGGGCGTTTTCCGCCTCGACCCAGGCAAGCGGCTTGGCGCCGTCCTTGTCCTCGAGCCAGACGTAGGGATCGGTATCACTGGTCATGGCCTGGCTCTGCGCGAGCGAGGGCGCCGCGGCAAGCATCGAGGTGGCGATCAGAAGCGCGCGAAAAAGCATATGGTCCCTCCCAGGCATTATCAGCAGCTTGCCCGTCCGCTCGGGCGCGCGCAATGCGCTTTGCCATGATCGACGGCCTGCCCCTGCCCCGCCGCTATTTCGCCATCGCCGCACTGTCCGCCGGAACCGCGCTCGCCGTCATCGACGGCGGGATCGCGACCGTGGCGCTGCCCACGATTGCCCGCGACCTGCACGTCGAAAGCAGCTCGGTGGTCGCGGTGGTCACGGTCTACCAGCTGATCCTGGCAATGATGATCCTGCCCTTCGCCGGCATCGGCGACCGGTTCGGGCTGAAGCGCACCTATCAGTTCGGGCAGATCGTCTTCACGGTCGCGACGCTGCTCTGCTTCTTCGCCAAGAGCCTGCCCTTCCTGGTCGTCGTCCGCGCCGCGCAGGCACTGGGCGCGGCAGCGGCGCTCAGCGTCTCGTCGGCACTGATCCGCTCGATCTATCCCGCCAAACAGCTCGGCCGCGGGCTCGGTATCAATTCGGTCGTGGTGTCGAGCTCCGCCGCGCTCGCGCCGACATTGGGCGGCCTCGTCCTGTCGATCGCGCCCTGGCCGTGGGTGTTCGCCAGCGCGGTGCCGTTCGCGCTGCTCAGCCTCGCGCTCGGCCGCGCCTTGCCCGCCCCGCGCAGCCATGACGAACCGTTCGACGTGCTCGGCGCGGTGATGTGCGCGGGCATGATCGGCCTCGTCATCGGCGGCGCGGAAAGCGCCGTGCACGGCGACAGCCCGGTCGTTTCTGCCGCGATCATCGCGGTCGGCGCTCTCGTCGGCGTCATCTTCATCCGGCGCGAGCGCGGCGAGGCGAAGCCGATCCTGCCGATCGACCTGCTCGGTCGCCCCGTCATCGCGCTGTCGGCGATCGGTGCGTACACCGCCTTCACCGCGTCGATGACGCTGCTGCTGTCGACTCCCTTCCGGCTCCAGCACGAAATCGGCCTCAGCGCGGCGGAGGTCGGCGCGGCGATCGCGCCCTGGCCGCTCACCAATATGATCGTCGCGCCGCTCGCCGGATGGCTGTCCGATCGCGTGCCCGCGGGGCTGCTCGGCGGCATCGGCATGGCGGTGTCGATCGTCGCGCTCGTTCTGATCGCGCTGCTCCCTGCCGATCCGGCCTATATCGACATCGCCTGGCGGATGGCGATGTGCGGATCGGGTTTCGGCCTGTTCCTGCCGCCAAACGCGCGGCTCATCATCGGCTCCGCCCCCCGCGAGCGCGCCGCGGCGGCAGGCGGCCTCGTCGGCACCGTCCGCCTCGTCGGCCAGACCACGGGCGCGACATTGGTCGCCGCGCTGCTCGCCCTGGGCATCGGCGGCGGCGCCACCCCGCCGCTGATCGCCGCCGGCCTGGCGCTCGTCGCCGGCCTGTGCAGCCTCGCCCGCCTGCGCCCCTCGATCCGCAACCCGCGCAGCGACGAGGCGGAGGACGAACAGCCCGGCACCCAGGTGTCGTGGTGAGCGACGGACACCGCAGCCGCCGGTGGCCGATTAAGGTTTCAGGCGCTTGTCGGCACGAGCGAAGCCGTATTGCGAACCGCAACCGCCCAACGATAGACGGCATCAGCGATATAAATTCTGAACTGGGTAGGCTCGACCTTCACACGACGCGCGTTACCGACACAGGCGTGCGTCCGGTCGATCAGCAGCTCCTGCGCATCGCTCATCCTAGCCACGCCGCTGGACATGGCCAGTTTCACCGCGAGCTCGGGTTCGGCATGAACCATGCAGACGGCCGCCTCGAAGTATCGGCGATCGACCGCGGTTCGGAAGCGGTTGCGCGCCAGCTCACGCATATTGAAACGGGCTTGTATGATCGGATCGTCGACCTCAGCTCTGGTCAGCGTCAGGTCGGGCATGTATTGATGAAGCGCCGCGATGACCAGCGCCCCGCGATCGAAGATCGACCTTCCCAAGGGGCTGCTCTCAATCAACGGCGGGGTTCCCGTAAAATCGCCGTCAAGGGCACGGATGAACGCCGCCGACTCGTCAGCTTGTACGGGCGCACCCGAAAAACTCAGCAGGGCGACGTTTTCCGAACACGTGATGTTGGATCGCACCAGCCAGTCCTGCGCCTGCCGGGTGCGCCAGGTGTTCACTTCGCCATCCAGAACAACGCGTAGTTTGTACAGCGTCGTGGGATCACCCTTCAGCACACATTTCGCGAGCCGTTCGGAATAGCCGAATTTGGTGCGGTTTGTGACTGCACTTGCGGTCGCGGGTATGCTGACGCGGTCCTTGGGCTTTTTCCGGTCGCGATATCCTCTCACGACCACGTCGCTCTCGTGAGCGCCATCGTTCCCGCGCGCCTGCACAGGCGGTGCTTCGCGAGTCTGACTGTTGCATGGAGAAGTGGCGGCAGCGCCCAGCACCGCCGTCGCCATCATGATCGCCGGTCTCACGATCCTCATGCCTGTCACTCCCAATGATCGTAGCAGTCGGTCAGTATTCCGCCTGTTCTACATCACCAGCCCGGCAAGACTCCTTTACCGGGCAGAAGATATTCCGCAGACCCGCCACATCAGCATACGCCAGCGTGATCTTGTAGACTTGCTGTGTCAACCGACAAGAAGATTTACCCTTTCCCTTATCTAGAACACCGCCTTCGCCGTCGCCTCGCCCATCATCTCGCGCCGGACGAGCGGGATCGGCGGGCCGCCGTAGCTCAGGAACTGGTCGTGGAACGCCTTCCACGCCTTGCGCCCGCCGCGGCTGGCGGTCCAGTCGGCGCGCAGCTTGCGGATCATCAGCTTGCCCATCGTATAGTTGAGATACGCCGGGTCGTATGTGCCGCGCGCCGCCTGCTGGCGCGAATTGCCCTCGTCCTGATAGCATTGCTCGCGGAACATCTTCAGGCTCTGGTCCTGCGTCATGCCGCGCGCATGGAGGCCGATCGCCGACAGGAAGCGGCAGTCGCGCAGCAGCGCATTGCTGATCTGCCCGACATGCGTTTCGGGATCGCCGTTGTTGAGCCCGGCCTCCCACATCATCTCCTCCGCATAATGCGCCCAGCCCTCGGCGAAGGCATAGCCGACGAACAGCCGGCCGAAGAGCGACGGCGACCGGTTGGCGTGGAGGAACTGCACGAAATGCCCCGGCATCACCTCGTGCACGGAGGTGAAGAGCAGATCCGCCTTGCCGGGCACGAAGGCGTCCTGCGTCTTCTTGTCCCAGGCGGGATCGGGCGGCGAGATGTAATAGACCGACGGGATGCCCTTATCGAACGGTCCCGGCGGATCGATATAGGCGCTGTTCTGCCGGTTGTAGGGCGGACTCTCCTCGACCTTCGCCTCCTCGGTTCCCGGAATGGTGACGAGGTCGTTCTTGATCACGAAGGCGCGCAGCGTCGGAATCTGGCGGCGGGCCTCCGCCACCGGGCCGTCGGCCGCCTTGTTCGCCCCCATCTTGTCGATGCATTGCGGTATCGTCTGCCCCGGCGCGAACTGCGCGCAGGCGGTGGCCAGCGCCTGCTGGTTGCGCTGGAGGTCGGCACGGCCCGCCGCCTCGAGCTGCGCGAGCGGCGTGTCGACACCTTCGGTGGCCGAAATCATCCGCTGGAAGCGATCGGCACCGAGCGCGAAATTGCCCGTGGCGCTCCCCTTCTGGCTCGCCACCCAGCTACCCAGATCGCGCATCGCCTTGCTCGCATTGGCGGCTGCCTGGTCCAGCTGTTGCTGAAGGCCGGCGTCCTTGACGTCCGCGAAGGCCTTCTTCGCATCGCCGACATAATAATCGGCAAAGCCATTGAAGCCGGCCGTGCCGTAATCGACGAAGGACCGCGGCATCGGCGTCTTCAGATTGGCGCGGATGTTCGCCGCGGCGGCGGGCACGCGGGTCAGAAAGGCGATCAGCGCCTTCATCCGCGTCGGTGCGTCGGCATAAGGGCGCGCGATATAGACGTTGGGGTCGAGGCCGCCGCCGACATAATAAGCAGGATTGTTATGCGGCTGGTCGGCGTCCTCCAGCCAGAACAGCTTCCCGCGGGCGACCTGGATCAGGTAATCGCGCTCGAACCGCTCCTGCGGCTTCAAAGCGGCATCGGTGAAGCCCTTCGCCTTGTCGATCGCCTGATGAAGGAACGCCGACTGACGCTTGAGCCCCGCCGCGCTCCAGTCGGGCAGCTGGCCGTCGAAATCGTGCCGCCCCTGATACACGGCGTTGGCGGTATCGAGCTTGAACCAGCCTTCGATGAAGCCGTCGCGAAATCGCGACCAGTCGGTTTGCTGTGTCGCGCTGCCCGCAGCGGCCGGTGGCTGGGCCGCGGCCTGTTCGTTGGCCGCATCCTGTACCTTCACCTGGCACGCCGCCGTCGCCATCGCGAGCGCCGCAAGCGAAACCGCCATCCTTAGCCGCATGTCGTCTCCTGATTCGTCTTTCTTTGCGCGATGCTGGCACCGTTGGTACGCTTGCGCCAGCCCAAGACGTTGGAACGGCACCCGATCGGCCTCGTTGCATCTCCCGGCAGAAGCCATGGAGATAAAGCAATGCCTTACGTCAAGACGCGCGACGGCACGGACATCTACGTCAAGGATTGGGGACAGGGGCGTCCCGTCGTGCTGCTGCACGGCTGGCCGCTGTCGGCGGACAGCTGGGACCCGCAGATGATGGCACTTGCCGATGCCGGCTTTCGCGCCATCGCCTATGACCGCCGCGGCTTCGGCCGGTCCGGCCAGCCGTGGAGCGGCTACGACTATGACACGCTGACCGACGATCTCGCCGACGTGCTCGAAGCGACGGGCGCCACCGACGGCGTCACGCTGGTCGGCTTCTCGATGGGCGGCGGCGAGGTCGCCCGCTACATGAGCCGCCACGACGGAAAGGGCGTCTCGGCGGCCGCGCTGGTCGCCTCGGTCGTGCCCTATATGCTCAAGACCGACGACAATCCGCACGGCGTGCCGGAGGAAACCTTGCAGCAGATCGGCGCCGGCATCCAAAAGGATCGCGCGGGCTTCTTCCGCGACACCTTCTTCAAGCAGTTCTTCGGCGTCGGCTACATCACCTCGCCGGTGAGCGACGCGGTCCTCGACTGGGCCACCACGACGGCGATGATGGCGGGTCTGAAGCCGACGCTCGCCTGCGCGGAATCGTTCGGCCACACCGATTTCCGGCCCGACCTCGCCGCCTTCCGCGTGCCGACGCTGATCATTCACGGCACCTCGGACCAGACGGTGCCGATCGACACCTCCGCGCGTGCGGCGGCGGTCGGCATCGCGGACAGCCAGCTGGTCGAATATGACGGCGCGCCGCACGGCCTGTTCGCGACGGAGGGCGAGCGGCTGACGCGCGACCTGCTGACCTTCCTGGGCCGCTGAGGATCTGCCTTCCGCCACGTCGTTCCGGCTGCGGCCGGGGGCGGGGCGGAAGGCGATATTCCGCCGCTTGCCTGCCCTTCGATCCCGACTACAGTCCGCGCCGCCCCGCCCTCCCTGTACGGAAGCGTCATGACCGATCCCGAAATCTATCCGATCACCGGCGACTGGACGAACGCCAGTCTCGATCCGAAGCGGTACACCGATCTGTACGAGGCGGCGGCGAACGACCCGGGCGGCTTCTGGCTCGACCAGGCGACGAAGCGGCTCGACTGGGTCAAGGCGCCGACGATCGCGGGCGACTGGTCGTTCGCGAAGGCGGACTTCCACATCAAATGGTTCGAGGACGGCGTGCTGAACGTCGCGGCGAACTGCATCGACCGGCATCTCGATGCGCACGGTGACGACATCGCGATCATCTGGGAGCCGGACGAACCGTCGGAGGAGCCTCGGCAGATCAGCTACCGACAGCTTCATGACGAGGTCTGCCGTTTCGCCAACGTGCTGAAGGCGGAGGGCGTCGGCAAGGGCGATCGCGTCACCATCTACATGCCGATGATCCCCGAGGCGGCCTATGCGGTGCTCGCCTGCGCGCGCATCGGCGCGATCCATTCGGTGGTGTTCGGCGGCTTTTCCGCCGACGCGCTGGCCGGACGGATCGAGGATTGCGGATCACGGATCGTCGTCACCGCGGACGAGGGGCGACGCGGCGGCAAGCGGATCAAGCTGAAGGCCTGCGTCGACGAAGCCGCTGCGCGTGCGCCGACGCTGGAGCGCGTCATCGTCGTCCGCGCCACCGGCGGGGACGTGGCGATGACCGATCGTGACATCTGGTACCACGAGGCCGCGGCGAATGCCGGCACGTCCTGCGCGCCCGAGCCGATGGGCGCCGAGGACCCGCTCTTCATCCTCTATACCAGCGGCTCGACGGGCAAGCCCAAGGGGGTCCTGCACACCGGCGGCGGCTATCTGCTCTGGGCCAGCATCACGCACCAATGGGCGTTCGACTACAAGCCAGGCCAGATATTCTGGTGCGCCGCCGACATCGGCTGGGTGACGGGCCACACCTACATCCTCTACGGCCCCCTGGCGAACCGCGCGACGACGCTGATGTACGAAGGGTTGCCCAACTGGCCGGACGCCAGCCGGATCTGGCAGGTCGTCGACCGGCACAAGGTGCACGCGCTGTTCACCGCGCCCACGGCGCTGCGCGCGCTGATGAAGGAGGGGGACGATTTCGTGAAGCGGACCGATCGGTCGAGCCTGAAGGTGCTCGGCTCGGTCGGCGAGCCGATCAATCCCGAGGCGTGGCGCTGGTACCATGACGTCGTCGGCGAGGGCCGCGCGCCGATCGTCGATGCCTGGTGGCAGACGGAGACCGGCGGGATCATGATCGCCCCGCTGCCCGGCGCCGTTCCGATGAAGCCCGGATCGGCATCCAAGCCCTTGCCCGGGGTGACGCCGCAGCTCGTCGACGAAAAGGGATCGCCGCTGGTCGGCAAGGCAGAGGGCAACCTCTGCATCATCCAGAGCTGGCCGGGTCAGATGCGCACCGTCTGGGGCGATCACGCGCGCTTCTTCCAGACCTATTTCACGACCTACGAAGGCAAGTATTTCACCGGCGACGGCTGTCGGCGGGACGCCGACGGCTATTACTGGATCACCGGCCGGGTCGACGACGTGATCAACGTGTCGGGCCACCGCATGGGCACTGCGGAGGTCGAAAGCGCGCTCGTGCTGCACGACGCGGTCGCGGAGGCCGCGGTCGTCGGCATGCCCCACGACGTCAAGGGCCAGGGTATCTACGCCTATGTGACGCTGAACACGGGGCAGGAGGCGTCGGAGACGCTGCGCGGCGACCTCATCCAATGGGTTCGTCACGAGATCGGCCCCATCGCCACGCCCGACAAGCTGCAATTCGCGCCAGCCCTGCCCAAGACGCGATCGGGCAAGATCATGCGCCGCATCCTGCGCAAGATCGCCGAGGGCGACATCTCGAGTCTCGGCGACACGTCGACGCTCGCGGATCCGGCCGTGGTCGACGACCTCGTCGCCAATCGGGTCGGCTGATCCCGATCGCCGGCGGCGTCGCGAGGGGTCGGCGCCGACCTCGTCCGCCATTCCGCCATGCCGGCATGCCGGATCGGTGCGGGCACCCGATGGTTGGCAGCATCGCGTTCGCCAAATCGAAAGCCGTGAGCGCCGGGGCCGGCCGAGCGCGGCGCGCGAGGATCGTCGGTCGCACGGCGTCGATACGCTGGGTACCCGATCCCTGCCCCGCCGACATGCGTGCTTGACGCCTGCCCCCGCATCGCCTCTTTGGGGGACGACTGCGGGAGAGGGTGATGACGATCGCGAACAAGCTCGGCTGGATCGCGGTCGCGCTGATCGGCGCGGGGGCGCTCGGACTGGTGGCTCTGTCCCGCGGCGAGCAGGTCAATGCCGTGTGGATCGTCGTCGCTGCGGTCTGCGTCTATCTGATCGCCTATCGGTTCTATGCGCACTATCTGGCGAAGGTCGTCGTCGGCCTCGACCTGACGCGCCCTACCCCTGCGATCCGCCGCCCCGACGGGCTCGACTTCGTCGCCACCGACCGGCGTGTCCTGTTCGGCCACCATTTCGCCGCCATCGCGGGCGCGGGTCCGCTCGTCGGCCCCGTGCTCGCCGCGCAGATGGGCTATCTGCCCGGCATGCTGTGGATCCTGGCCGGGGTGGTGCTCGCCGGTGCGGTGCAGGACCTCATGATATTGTTCATCTCGATGCGCCGCGACGGGCGCTCGCTCGGCGAACTGATCCGCATGGAAATGGGCGCCATTCCGGGCACGGTCGCGCTCGTCGGCGCCTTCGCGATCATGGTGATCATCCTGGCGGTGCTGGCACTGATCGTGGTCCGCGCGCTCGCCAATAGCCCGTGGGGATTGTTCACCGTCGCCGCGACGATCCCCCTCGCGATACTCATGGGCCTGTACACGCGCTTCGTCCGCCCGGGAAAGATCGGCGAGGTATCGTTGCTCGGCCTGGTCGGGCTGATCCTCGCGATCGTCTATGGCCGCGATGTCGCCGCCTCGACGGTCATGGCGCCCTGGTTCACCTACACGCCCGTGCAGCTATGCTGGATCCTGATCGGCTACGGCGCAATCGCCTCGCTGCTTCCCGTGTGGCTGTTGCTGGCGCCGCGCGACTATCTGTCGACCTTCCTCAAGATCGGCGCGATCGCCGCGCTCGCGATCGGCATCCTCGTCGTGATGCCCGACATGCGGATGCCGGCGGTCACCCGCTTCATCGACGGCAGCGGTCCCGTCTGGTCGGGGTCGCTCTTTCCCTTCCTATTCATCACGATCGCCTGTGGCGCGGTGTCGGGCTTCCATGCCTTGATCGCGAGCGGCACGACCCCGAAGCTGATCGCGAGCGAGGGGGATGCGCGGTTCATCGGCTATGGCGCGATGCTGATGGAAAGCTTTGTCGCGATCATGGCGCTGATCGGCGCCTCCATCATCGATCCCGGCGTCTATTTCGTGATGAACAGTCCCGCGGCGGTGGTGGGCACGGACGCCGCCAGCGCCGCCGCGGCCGTCGGCGCGATGGGCTTTCCAATCGATGCGGCATCGATCGCGCAGACCGCACGCGACGTCGGCGAAACGACGATCATCAGCCGCGCGGGCGGCGCGCCGACGCTGGCCGTCGGCATGGCGCACATCTTCAGCCGCGTCGTCGGCGGCCAGGCGATGATGGCCTTCTGGTACCATTTCGCGATCCTGTTCGAAGCGCTCTTCATCCTGACCGCGGTCGACGCCGGCACGCGTGCGGGGCGCTTCATGCTGCAGGACCTGATCGGACTGGCCGTTCCGTCCTTCCGCAACGCGACGTCCTTCGTGCCGGGCCTGATCGGCACCGCACTCTGCGTCGCCGCCTGGGGCTTCTTCCTCTACCAGGGCGTGACCGATCCCCTGGGGGGCGTGAACACCCTGTGGCCGCTGTTCGGCATCTCCAACCAGATGCTGGCCGCGGTCGCGCTCACGCTCGCGACGGTGGTGCTGTACCGGATGAAGCGCGAACGCTTCGCCTGGGTGACGATCCTTCCGGCGATTTGGCTGGTGATCTGCACCTCCACCGCCAGCCTGCTCAAGCTGCTGTCGCCCGATCCGCGCGTCGGATTCCTCGCCCACGCCACGCGCTTCGCGGACGCCGCCGGCCGCGGCGAAATGCTGGCCCCTGCCAAGTCGCTGGCCGAGATGCGCCGGATCGTCATCAACGACCGCATCGACGCGGCGCTCTGCGCGCTGTTCCTCGCCGTGGTGGCGACGATCGTCGTCTATGGCGTACGCACCTGCCTCGGCGCGCGACGCAGCGCCACGCCAACGGTCACCGAAGTACCGCCAGCGCTGGCGGCAAGCTGACATGCGCTCCTGGCTTTCGCTGATCGCGCAGACCGCCCGCGCCATGGTCGGCGTGCCGTCCTATGCCGCCTATGTCGCGCATATGCGCTCGGCGCACCCCGAAGCCCCCGTCATGGACGAGGCGACATTCTTCCGCGAGCGGCAACAGGCCCGCTACGGCGGTCGCGGTGGCGGCAAATGCTGCTAGGCGGCTAGCCGAAGGCGAGGATCGCGGCGCAACATAGCGTCAACGCCGTTCCGCTCATCCAGCACAGCGACCGGAAACTGCACGCGCACACATGTGGATCCATCCACTCCATGGCACCTCTCCTCCCGTTCTTCGACGGCAGGGCACCAGAATATCACATCCACGATCGTGAAAAAGACAGCGCCCCTAACCCATCCGCCGCGCTCGCGCTTGAAGCGGATAGGCGCTGTCGGTACAGGAAGCGTATGTCCCCGAACGAATTGCCGGACAGGTCCGCGTCGGACGAGCCCGGTACGAGCGTTCCGCAACGCTACCTGAGATTGCTCGCGGATGTCGCCGAACGGCTGCTGGCCGCCGCCGATCCCGCCGACATGGTCGACGAGATATTCGATCTGATGCGGCGCGAGCTGCGGCTCGATGTCTTCACCAATTATCGCGTGGCGGGTGACCGGCTCGTGCTCGAGGCCCATGGCGGCCTGACCGGCGACCAGCCGGCAAAAATCGGGACGCTGGCGATGGGCGAGGCGATCTGCGGTACGGTCGCGCAGACGCGGCAGATCCATCATGCGATCTCGATAAGAACATCGGACGATCCGACCTATGCCTTCGTGCGCTCGCTCGGCCTCGACAGCTATATCTGCACGCCGCTGATGCACGGAGACGCTTTGTTGGGCACGCTGAGCTTTGGGCGGCGGTGGACGAACCGCTTTTCCGCCGACGAACTCCGCTTCCTGCGCGTCGCCTGCCATTATGTCGCGCTCGCCAAATACCGGCTGCGCGTCGAAGCGGCCCTTCGCGACGGCATGGAGGCGCGCGAGCGGCTGCTGGGCGAGCTGAAGCACCGGGTGCGCAACGCCCTTCAAGTCGCCGTCGGACTCGTCGGGGCGGAGGCGGGCGACCTCGCGTCGGCGGCACAGGCACCGCTGTATCGTGCGGTCGATCGGCTGCAGGTGCTTGCGATCGCGCATCGCCCTCTCTACGGCGACCAGCCCGCCGGTCTGGTCGACGTCACCGGCCTGATCGAAGCACTCGTGGAGGATCGCGCCATCCCCGCCGTCCTGGCGGAGACGGCCGCACTGGCACCGCTGCGGGTCGAGACGGCGGCCGCGCTCGCGCTGCTGGTGCATACGCTCACGCTGGGCGTGCCGCCGCATCGTCCGGTCGCGATCCATCTGGCCGGCTCGCAGGACGTGGTGCGCCTACGCCTGGTCGGGATCGCCGCGAACACCGAAGCGTCCCGGATCGCGCGCGGCCTGCTGCATCAACTGCGGGGGACGATCACGCCTGCAACGGATGGCATGATCCTGACGTTACCCATGGCCCATGACTGACCACCAACCCGCCCTCAAGCTTCTCGTCGTCGAGGACGAGGCCATGGTCGCGATGCTCGTCGAGGATGCGCTGACGCTGCACGGTCATGCGGTGGTCGGCGTGGCGGACACGCTGGCGATGGCGATCGAGATCGCCGATCGCGAGAACCCCGATCTGGCGCTGTGCGACGTCAAGCTGGCCCTCGGCGACGATGGAGTCGCGGTCGCGCATGCCCTCGCCGAGCGTGGCATACCCAGCATCTTCCTAAGCGGCACCTGCCCGGAGGCGGAGTCGCATGCGCTGATAATCGGCTGCGTCGCCAAGCCGTTTCACAATGCGAGCCTCGGCGACGCGGTGAATGCCGCTTACGCGATCACGCGCGGCGAAACGCCCGCGCGACTGCCGGCGATGCTGACACTCTACTGAGCCGAGATCACCCCCGTGCGGCCCGCGGTCCGTCACCATGCGCATTGACGCGGTCGAGCGCCTCCGCCTCGATCTTGGTGAGTTCGGCCAATGTGGTATCGAGCGCCTGCCGCTGCTGCTCGAGTTCGTCGATCCGCTCGCGGCAGCGGCCGGCCAACGCGCGCATCTGCTCGAGGTGCTGGGGGTCCGCATCGTAGAGATCGAGGAACTCCTCGATGTCCTTGAGCGAGAAGCCGAGCCTCTTGCCGCGCAGGATCAGTTGCATGCGGGCGATCTCGCGTCGGCGATAGACGCGCGTGGTACCGATCCGGCTCGGCTCGATAAGGCCGCGATCCTCATAGAAGCGCAGGGTCCGCGGGGTGATGCCGAGCCGCTCGGCCACCTCCTGGATTCCCTGCAGCTCCGCGCCCTCGTCCGTCATCCAATCCTCCCGTACCGGCCGGCCTATTGTCCGGCCTTGCGCATTTCCTCCTCGACCAGCTCCTTCTTCGAAAGTTTGCCGATCAGGGTCTTGGGCAGAGTGTCGCGTATCTCGACGGCGCGGGGAAGCTCGATCTTGCTGACCTTGTCGCGCAGGAAGTCCCGCAATTGCTCACCCGTCACGGAACCCGGCTCCGCCAGCGTGACGAACGCCTTGGGGCTCTGGCCGCGATAGGGGTCCGGGATGCCGATCACCACCGCCTCGGCGACGGCGGGATGCTCGTACAGCGCTTCCTCGATCACGCGGGGATAGACGTTGTAGCCACCGCACAGGATCATGTCCTTGATCCGGTCGACGATGAATAGATAGCCGTCGTCGTCGAGATAGCCGACATCGCCGGTGCGCAATGCGCCGTCGGCGAAGGCGCCCGCCGTCTCGTGCGGCTTGTGCCAATAGCCGCTCATCACCTGCGGTCCGCGGGCGCAGATCTCGCCCTTTTCCCCCTTCGGCATGATGCGCGACGGATCCTCGCGGTCGCGGATCTCGATCGTCGTCCCGGGGAACGGAAGGCCGGCCGACCCCTCCTTGTTGATCCCCTGGAAGGGATTGCAGGTGATGATCGGCGATGCTTCGGACAGGCCATAACCCTCGACCAGCTTCGCGCCGGTACGCTGCTCGAACAGGTGGCGCACCTCGATGGGCAGCGGTGCGCCCCCGGAGATGCAGACCTTGATCGAGGAGAGGTCCGGCACGTCGGCGTCGGACAGGTTTGCCAGCGCATTGTAGATGGTCGGAACGGCCGGGAAGTAGGTCGGCCGCGTCCGCTTGAGCGCCGCCAGCAGCTGCTTCATCTCGAACCGGGGCAGCAGGATCATCTCCGCACCCACCAGCGTCGAGAAGGTCAGCACGTTGGTCAACGCGAAGACGTGGAACAGCGGCAGCACACCCATCACCCGGTCCTGGTCCGGCGCCTCGCCGCCGACATGGACGAGCATCGCGTCGGTGTTGGCGACGATATTGGCATGGCTGAGCATCGCGGCCTTGGGCAGGCCCGTCGTGCCACCGGTATATTGCAGCACCGCAACCTCGTCCGGCGACACCGCGACCGCTGCCGGCACCTTACCCTTTGCCATCAGGTCCCGGTAATGGAGGTGCATGGCATCGCGGGGCGCCCGGCCGATCTCCTTGCGCTTCAGCAGCTTGTACGCGACTTTCTTGATCCCCGGCAGGACGTCGGCGATCGGGCAGCTGACCACGAGGCGGATTCCCGTCTCTCGGGAGACCTTGAGCACGCGCGCCTGAATCTCCGCGAGGTCGCAGGTGACGATGATCTCCGCCCCCGAATCGTGAATCAGGTGCGCGAGTTCGCGCTCGACGTAGAGCGGGTTGACGTTGACCACGATCCCGCCCGCCTTCAGCGTCGCGTAGAAGAGTATCGGGTAATAGGGCGTGTTCGGAAGGCACAGCGCGACGCGCGTACCCTTCACCACGCCCAGCGCCTGCAACCCCGCGGCAGCGCGATCGACCGCCTCCGCCAGCGCCCCCCAGGTGGTCGTCGCCCCGAGGAAATCGACCGCGACGCGCGTGGGGAATCGCCGGGCCGACGACTCGAGCAGAGCGCCGAGCAGCCGCGGCCGCTCATCGAGCGGCACGCCCCGCTTGATCGCCAACGGCCCCTGCTCAACGGCCTCCCCGGCGTCGCTCGGCATCCCGGTCATGTCTGTCCTCTCACGGTTCGGCGCGTCCGACGATGCTTGTCGACGCAGCCCACTTGACGTAATGGGAAGGTATCGCACCTATACGGTACTTCGCAAGTAACGTTATTTGTCAGGGCCGCCGAGGTCCACTTGCTGCCTTTCGAGAGGATATCATGACCAACGTCGTCATCGCCGGATACGCCCGCTCGCCCTTTCATCTCGCCGGCAAGGGCGCGCTCGCCCGCGTGCGGCCCGACGACCTCGCCGCACAGACGATCCGCGGGCTGATCGAGAAGACCAAGGTCGATCCGTCGGAGATCGAGGACATCATCCTGGGCTGCGCCTTCCCCGAGGGCGAACAGGGTCTGAACGTCGCGCGCATGATCGGCCTGCTTGCCGACCTGCCGCTGTCGGTCGGCGGCATGACGGTCAACCGGTTCTGCGGATCGTCGATGAGCGCGATCCACATCGCCGTCGGTCAGATCCAGATCGGCGCGGGCGAGGCGTTCATCTGCGCCGGTCTCGAGTCGATGAGCCGCGTACCGATGGGCGGCTACAATCCGCTGCCGAACCCGACGCTCGCGAAGAAGAATGCCGGCGCATACATGGGCATGGGCGACACGGCGGAGAATGTCGCGCAGAAGTATCAGATCACCCGGGCGGAGCAGGACGCCTTCGCGGTGAAGAGCCAGCAGAAGGCCGCCGCCGCGCGCGCGGACGGTCGCCTCTCGGACGAGATCGTGGCGATCCAGACCAAGGCGGGTCCTGTCGCGGAGGATGGCACCATCCGCCCCGAGACCACGGTCGAGGCGCTTGCCGGCCTGAAGCCCGCGTTCAACCAGGACGGGTCGGTGACCGCCGGCACCTCGTCGCCGTTGACCGATGGCGCGTCGGCCGTGCTGGTGACCTCCGAAGACTTTGCGCGGAAGCATGGCCTGAAGATTCTCGCACGGATCAAGTCGGTCGGCATTTCCGGCTGCGAGCCCGAGACGATGGGCCTTGGACCGATCGGCGCGTCGAAGAAGGCGCTGGAGCGTGCGGGTCTCTCCGTGGCCGACCTCGACGTCGTCGAGATCAACGAGGCGTTCGCCAGCCAGGCGATCGCCTGCATTCGCGACCTCGGCCTGAAGGACGAGACGATCAACAAGGACGGCGGCGCGATCGCGATCGGCCATCCGCTGGGCGCGACCGGCGCGCGCATCGTCGGCAAGGCCGCGGCGCTGCTGGAGCGCGAGGGCGGCCGCTATGCGCTCGCCACGCAATGCATTGGCGGCGGTCAGGGCATCGCAACGGTTCTGGAGCGCGCGTGACATGAGCGACGCCATCAAAAAGGTCTGTGTGATCGGCGCGGGCGTCATGGGCGCGGGCATCGCCGCGCAGGTCGCCAACGCCGGCGTGCCCGTGCTGCTGCTCGACATCGTGCCCAAGGACGGCACGGACCGCGACGCCGTCGCCAAGGGTGCGGTCGCCAAGATGCTCAAGACCGAGCCTGCCCCCTTCATGTCGAAGGCGGCGGCGAAGCTGGTCGAGACGGGCAACATCGACGATCACCTGGCCCGCGTTGCCGAATGCGACTGGATCGTCGAGGCGATCGTCGAGCGGCTCGACATCAAGCAGGCGCTGTACGCCAAGCTGGAACAGCTCAAGCGCCCGGGCACCGCGGTCAGCTCGAACACCTCGACGATCCCGCTCGGCCATCTGGTCGAGGGGCGCGGCGATCAGTTCAAGGCCGACTTCCTGATCACGCACTTCTTCAATCCGCCGCGCTACATGCGGCTGATCGAGATCGTGCGCGGGGCGCATACCGACCCCACCGTTGCCGGACGCGTCGAGGATTTCGTCGACCGCTTCATGGGCAAGTGCATCGTGCGGGCCAAGGACACGCCGGGCTTCATCGCCAATCGCATCGGCACCTATTGGCTGGCCGTCGCGATCAACGCGGCGATGGACCAGGGTCTGACGATCGAGGAGGCGGACCAGATCGGCGGCCGTCCGATGGGCGTGCCCAAGACCGGCATCTTCGGCCTCGTCGATCTCGTCGGCGTCGACCTGATGCCGCTGTTGTCGAAGAGCCTGTCCTCGACGCTGCCGGCGGGCGATCCCTATTTCGACACGGTGCGGCCGATGCCGCTGGTCGACAGGATGATCGGCGAGGGCTTCACGGGGCGCAAGGGCAAGGGCGGCTTCTATCGCTTCGACAAGGCAACCAAGACCAAGTTCGCGCTCGATCTGGCGACCGGCGACTATCGCCCGCAGGCGAGTCCGGAAAAGCTGCCGTCGGCGGCGGAGAAGGATCTCGCCGCGCTGATCGCGCTGCCGGGCAAGGCCGGCACCTATGCCTGGACGATCCTCGGCAGCGTGCTCTCTTATGCCGCGATGCTGGTCGGCGAGGCGGCGGACGATGTCGTCGCGATCGATGACGCGATGAAGCTCGGCTACAATTGGAAGTTCGGGCCGTTCGAGCTGATCGACCGGATCGGCGCCGCCCGCCTCGCGGAACGGCTGCGCGCCGAGGGTCGCGCCGTTCCTGCGATCCTCGATATCGCCGGCGACAGACCCTTCTACCGGATCGAGAACGGCACGCGCCAGTATCTCGGCCGCGACGGCGCCTATCATGACATCGTCCGTCCGGACGGCGTGCTCCTGCTCGAGGACGTCAAGCTGCGCGGCGAGCCGCTGCTGAAGAACGGGTCCGCCGCGCTCTGGGACGTCGGCGACGGCGTCGCCGCGCTCGAGTTCACGACCAAGATGAACGCGCTCGACGAGCAGATCATGCAGCTGATCCAGAAGGCGATCCCGCTGGTGAAGGCGCAGTTCAAGGCGTTGGTCATCTACAACGAAGGGTCGAACTTCTCGGCCGGCGCGAACCTCGGCCTCGCGATGTTCGCGGTCAACATCGCCGCCTGGGGCGAGGTGGAGAAGCTGATCGCCGCCGGCCAGGCGGCGCTGAAGGCGCTGAAATACGCCCCCTTCCCCGTCGTCGCCGCGCCTGCCGGCATGGCGCTCGGCGGCGGCTGCGAGGTCGTGCTCCACGCCGATGCGGTGCAGGCGCATGCCGAAAGCTACATCGGCCTCGTCGAATGCGGCGTCGGCCTGCTGCCCGGCTGGGGCGGCAATGGCGAATTGCTCGACCGGATGGCGAAGGCGCCGATGATGCCGAAGGGGCCGATGCCCGCCGTCGCCAAGGCGTTCGAGACGATCTCGACGGCGCAGGTTTCGAAGTCCGCCGCGCTGGCAAAGGAGATGATGTTCCTGCGCCCGAGCGATGGCATCACCATGAACCGCGACCGGCTGCTCGCGGATGCCAAGGCGAGGGCGCTGGCAATGGTCGACGGCTATGCGGCGCCCGAGAAGCCGACCTTCCGCCTGCCGGGCGAGAGCGGCCGCACGGGTATCGCGGGCGTGGTCGACGGCTTCCGCAAGAAGGGCATGGCGACACCCTATGACGCGGTCGTGTCCGATCGCCTCGCGACCGTCCTGACCGGCGGCGAGGTGGATCTGGTCGACACGGTGACCGAGGACCAGCTGCTCAAGCTCGAGCGCCAGGCCTTCATGGCCAGCGTCAAGGACCCGCGCACCCAGGCCCGCGTCGAGCACATGCTCGAAACCGGCAAGCCCTTGCGCAACTGACAGGACTATCCCTCGCCCCGGCGTGTTCCGGGGCGGCGGGATCAGAGGATCGAGACGACCATGCAAGTCTACACCGCCCCCCTGCGCGACATGCGTTTCGTGCTGCACGAGCTGTTCGCCGACGACCAGTTCGCGAACCTTCCCGCCTTCGAGGAATTCACGCCCGATCTCTTCGACGCCGTGCTCGAAGAGGCGGCGAAAATGGCGCAGGACATCCTGCTGCCCCTCAACGCCAGCGGCGATGCCGAGGGATGTCGGCTGGAAAATGGCGTCGTCCGCACGCCCGCGGGCTTCAAGGCCGCCTACGACAGCTTCCGCGATGGCGGTTGGGCGGCGCTCGCGTCCGACCCCAGCTGGGGCGGACAAGGACTGCCGGAGAGCCTCAACAAGCTGGTGGAGGAGATGATCTGCTCGGCCAATCTGTCGTTCAGCCTCTATCCCGGTCTCACGCACGGCGCGACCACCGCGATCGAGGGCCATGCCTCGGAAGATCTGAAGCGGGCCTATTTGCCCAAGATGGTGAGCGGCGAATGGTCGGGCACGATGTGTCTGACCGAGTCGCACTGCGGCACCGACCTCGGCCTGCTCCGCACCAAGGCGGTGCCGCAGGCGGACGGCAGCTACAAGGTGAGCGGCGCGAAGATCTTCATCTCCTCTGGCGACCATGACCTGACGAACAATGTCGTCCACCTCGTCCTGGCGCGCCTGCCGGACGCGCCCGCGGGCGTGCGCGGCATCAGCCTGTTCCTCGTGCCGAAATATCTGCCCAACGACGCCGGCGAGCCGGCGAGCGCGAACGGCGTCTCCGTCGCCGGGCTCGAGCACAAGATGGGTCTCAAGGCATCCGCCACCTGCCAGATGGTGTTCGAGGATTCGACCGGCTGGATCGTCGGCGAGCCGGGCAAGGGGCTGGCCGCCATGTTCACGATGATGAACACCGAGCGCGTCTCGGTCGGTATCCAGGGCCTCGGCATCAACGAGATCGCCTATCAGTCCGCCGTCGCCTACGCCAAGGACCGCCTGCAGGGCCGCGCCCTGTCCGGTCCGGCGCGTCCCGACCTCCCCGCCGATCCGATCATCGTCCATCCCGACGTGCGTCGCAGCCTGATGACGATGCGCGCCTATGCCGAAGGGTGCCGCATGCTCGGCCAATGGGCGGCGCGGGCGCTGGACGCAGAGAAGCACGCCGCCGATCCCGAGGTGAAGCAGCGCGCGGCCGATTTCGTCGCCCTGGTCACCCCGGTAGTGAAGGCGCTGTTCACTGATCTCGCCTTCGAGGCGGCGAACCACGGCGTGCAGGTCCACGGCGGCCACGGCTATATCCGCGAGACAGGCGTGGAGCAGTTCGTCCGCGACGCGCGCATCTGCCAGATCTACGAGGGGACGAACGGGGTGCAGGCGCTCGACCTCGTCGGCCGCAAGATGCCCGCACATATGGGACGCCAGATGCGCCCGTTCTTCCATGCCGTGTCCAACCTGTGCGAATCGATGGCCGGCGTTCCGGACAAGGCCCTGGCCGGGATGACCGCCGGCCTTCAGCAGGCGTTCGGCGCCCTGCAGCTGTCGACCGCGACGATCGCGCAAAAGGGTATGAAGGATGCGGAGGAAGCCGGCGCTGCGGCGACCGACTATCTGCGCCTGATGGGCCTGGTCGGCATGGGCTATTGTTTTCTCAAGGCCGCGAAGATCGCGACGGACCGGCTGGCGGAAGGCAGCGAGGACGCCGGCTTCTACCGGGCGAAGCTCGCCACCGCCGGCTTCTTCTTCGACCGCCTGCTACCGCAGGCGACCGCCGCCTTCCTGGCGATCAAGACCGGCAAGCGCTCCACCATGGCGCTGGAACTCGACGCCTTCTGAGCGTTTGAAGCTTGACAGTACGGCTGACGTGATTAGGCGGGCCTGACATGCCGTATACGGCAGCAGGCTCGCCGAAAGGTTCGTTGAATAACGAATTCGGCACGTCTCGCGGCGACCGCAAGCATGCGGCGTCTTCGCCTTCGGGCCCCTGCCCCGCCGTTCGCGCCCTTTAGCGGACGGCCCGTTCGGAGAGGAGAGTTTTCGCATGTCCCTGCTTCTCGTCGGCGCGCTGCTTGCCGCCGCCCCCATGGCACCCGCTGCCCAGGCCGCCAATGCGGATGCCGCGCTCGGCATGTGGAAGACGGAGACGCGCGGCGGCGTCGTCGAGATCCAGCGCTGCGGCGCCTCGATCTGCGGTCGCATCGTGACCTCCGAGTTGCTGCGGACGGAACCGAACCTCAAGGACAGCAAGAATCCCGACGCCAGCCTTCGCAACCGCCCGCTCAAGGGGCTGCTGATCCTCAGCGGCTTCAAGGCCGATGGCAATGCGTGGAGCGGCGGCACCATCTACAAGGCCGATGACGGCAAGACCTACAAGGCGACGGTGACGCCGATCGACGCCAACACGCTCAAGGTGCGCGGCTGCATCTTCGTCCCGCTCTGCAAGACGCAGACCTGGACCCGCGTCCGCTGATCCTCATTTTCCCGCTTATCTGTCAGTAAAGGCTTTCCCATGTCCCTGCGTACGAAATTCGCCCTTTCGGCCACCGCGCTGCTCGCCTCCGCCGGCTGGGCCGCGACCGCCCATGCCCAAGCCTTCTACCTTCAGGAACAGTCCGCGCGCGGCGCGGGTCGTGCCTTTTCGGGCGAGGGCGCCGATACGGGCGCTCAGTCGCTGTGGTGGAACCCGGCGTCGATCGGCGGCCTCGATCACGTCGATGCCGCGATCTCCGCGGCGGTGATCCTGCCCAAGGGCAAGGTCAACAACGCCGGCACGTTGATCTGCCGCCCTGGCCAGGCCTGCGCGCCGGTCGGCGGCGACCAGGTCTCGCGCGACCCGATCAACAATGGCGTGCTGCCGTCGGGAGCGATCGCGGTGCCGTTCGGCGACAAGGTCGCGGTCGGCCTCGCCGTCACGTCGCCCTACAGCTTCACGACGGACTACGCGCCGACCAGCTGGGCGCGGTACAGCGCGCTGCGCACCAAGCTGCAGACGGTCGACATCCAGCCCAGCCTCGCGATCGCGCCGACCGACTGGTTGCGTGTCGGCGGCGCGGTGAACGTCGAGCACGTCTATGCCAGCCTCGGCAACGCCCTGCCCAACGTCTCGCCGCTGCAGGCGGACGGCCGCCAGAAGCTGGAGGGTGATGGCTGGGATCTCGGCTGGAGCGCCGGTGTCCAGATGCACAATAGCTGGGCGACCGTCGGCATCAGCTACAAGTCGCGGATCAAGCACACGCTGACTGGCGACCTGACGGTCAGCGGCCTGCAGGCGCCGATCCCCACGACGCAGAACGTGACCCTGTCCGGCCTGAAGGCGCAGTTCTACACGCCGGCGCAGACGATCGTCTCGGGCCGCTTCAAGCTGGCCTCGCCGCTGACCTTCAACGCGCAGATCGTCCGGTACAACTGGAGCAAGTTCGACGCGATCCGGCTCGGCGCGCCGCTGAACACCGCGCTGCCGGAAAACTATCGTGACAGCTGGAGCCAGGCCGGCGGCTTCGACTATGCCGTCTCGCCCGCGCTGACGCTGCGCGCGGGCGTGCAGCATGCCAACACGCCGACGCAGAACGGCCTGCGCGACGCGCGCGTGCCGGACGCGGACCGTTGGAACTACGGTGCCGGCGGCACCTTCCAGCTGACGCCGCGCATCGGGATCGACTTCGCGGGCAATTACGTCGACTTCAAGGACGCGACGATCGATCGCCGCACCGCGGCCTATGCGGGCACGCCGCTCCAGACCCCGGTCCTGACCAGCGGCACGCTGACCGACGCGCGCGCGCTCGTCTTCTCGCTCGGCGCCCATATCGGCCTCTGATCGCGGACCAAGCCCCTCCCCCTGCGGGGAGGGGCATTGCCCCTCGATAAGTCACTGGTCTTTCCCTATATCGCGGCTATCGCCGCAACAGACGACGCAACTTGCCGGAGAGGTACCCGTTCGGGTCCCGTCAATTCTTGGGAAACCTCGCTCCGTTGCAACTCCACCTCCCCGCGTCGCTCGATCCCCGCCAGCTCCTTCGGCCGCGCCGCCGCGGCATCGCTTCGGTCAACGCCGAGGTGCGCGACGGCATCGTACCCGCGGGCAGCGACATCGCGCAGACGCAGGACAATGACGGCGGCGAGCAACCGACCCGCAATTACCGCACGGTCGCGCTGATCATCGCCACGGCGATGTTCATGGAAAACCTCGATGCGACCGTGCTCGCGACGGCGTTGCCGACGATGGCGCGCGACTTCGGCGTGCGCGCGCCCGAAATGAGCATCGCGCTCACGTCCTACCTTCTTGCCCTCGCCGTCTTCATCCCCGCGTCCGGCACGATGGCGGACCGGTTCGGCGCGCGCGCGGTGTTCCGGGCGGCGATCGGCCTGTTCGTTGCCGGCTCGCTGGCGTGCGGGCTCGCCCCGACGTTGCCGCTGATGGCGCTGGCACGGTTCGCGCAGGGCGTGGGCGGCGCGATGATGATGCCGGTCGGCCGGCTCGTCCTGCTCAAGTCGGTGGCGAAGCGGGACATGGTCTCGGCGATGTCCTGGCTGATCATGCCCGCGCTGATCGGCCCCATCGTCGGGCCGCCGTTGGGCGGCTTCATCGTCACCTATCTCGACTGGCGATGGATCTTCTGGCTCAACCTGCCGATCGGCGTGGTCGGCATCTGGCTCGTCGGCCGGTTCATCGCCGATATCCGCGAAGAGGCGCCGCACCCGTTCGACCCGGCCGGGTTCCTTATGTCGGGAATCGCGCTCGGCTGCCTGCTGATGGGCTTCGAAATGGCGAGCCGCAGCGGCGAAGGTCGTCTGGCCGCGATCCTCGTCGCAGTCGGCGCGGCCTTCGGCGCGCTGTACCTGCGCCACGCCAAACATATCGCCCATCCGATCCTGGACGTATCGCTGATGCGCGTGCCGACCTTCCGCCTGTCGGTGATCGGCGGCTCGCTGACCCGCATCACACAGGGCGCCCAGCCCTTCCTCCTGCCGTTGATGATGCAGCTCGCCTTCGGGCTCAGCGCGGCGCAGAGCGGCGCGATGACCGTTGCCGGGGCGATCGGATCGTTCGGGATGAAGGGCGTCGCGCGCCGGATCCTGCGCCGGTTCGGATTTCGCGCCAGCCTGGTGGTCATGGGACTGCTCGGGACCGGCGCCTATGCGACCTGCGGCCTGTTCCGCGCCGACTGGCCCCTTACCGCGGTCTTCGCGGTGCTCGTCGTGTCGGGCTTTCTGATGTCGTTCCAGTTCACCGCCTACAACACGATCGCCTATGACGAAATCGACAAGACGCGGATGAGCGCGGCGACCAGTTTCTATTCGACCTTCCAGCAGCTGATGCTGTCGCTCGGCATCTGCGCCGGCGCGACGGCATTGCATGCTTCGATGCTATGGTCCGACCGGTCGCGGCCGGGCTTCGCCGACTTCTCCGCGGCCTTCTGGACCGTGACCGCGATCTCGCTGTGCGCTGTCTTCGTCAACCTGCGCTTCGACCGGGAGGCGGGGGCCGAATTGACCGGCCGCAGCCGACCGCGCACGTGAAAGCGGCCCCGGCGGATACGCACCGGGGCCGCGCTCACTAAACTTTGCCGCGGATCAGCGCGCCTGCGCCGCCCGGGCGGCACGCGCCTTCTTCGCATAATGGTGGTGCATCGCGACGCAGCCGACCGCCGCACCCGCCATGCCATGGCCCTTGCCGACCATGTGGCCGGCGACGCCCCCCGCGACGGCACCGCGGATACAGCCCTTGGCCAGCGCGGGCTGCGCGGCGATGAGCGTCGTGCTCGCGGCGATGAGCATCAGAACCTTCATGATCGTCCCTCCTCGTGTCGATCGTCGATGAGGCGGAATAAGCCGCAACGGGCCGACCCCGTTCCATGAATTCGACGTCATCCGGCGCGTTCGGGCATCGCCCAATCCGCTTCGTCCACGACCTCGCGCAGAAAGGCGACAAAGGCCGTCACCGCGGGACCGACATGCGGCGTGGGCAGATGCACCGCATAGATGGCGGCGCTGGCGGAGCCTTCCCACGGCGCCAGGATGCGGACCAGCCGTCCCTGCGCGAGGTCGCTTGCCACGTCCCACAGCGAACGCAGCGCGATACCCGCGCCGCCGAGCGCCAGTTCTCGCACCATCTCGCTCGAATTGGTGCGGACGTGGCTCTTCTGCCGCACGATCGCAGGTCGGCCGCCGCCGGACAGGCGCCACGGCATCTGCCCCTCCGCGGCCAGCAGGCGATGTCGCGGGAGGGCCGCGATCGAATCGGGCGTGCCATGGCGGTCGAGATAGGCCGGCGCCGCGCACAACAGCCGGCGGCTCCCCGCCAGTCGGTGCGCGACGAGTCCGTCGGCGATCGCCGGGGCGATGCGGACCGCGACGTCGATCCGCGCGCCGTGCAGGTCGACGAAGCCGTCGTCCAGATCGATCGCAAGCTCGACCTCCGGATACCGGGCGATGAAGGTCGCGAGATGCGGCGCGATATGGAGACGGCCGAACGAGGTCGGCGCACTCACCGTCAATCGACCGGCGGTCTTGCCGCCGCGCCCCGCGACCCGCGCCTCCGCGGCGCGCAGCGCCGACACGATCGGCGCCAGATCGTCGCGGAACCGCTCGCCTGCGGGGGTCAGGGCCAGCCGCCGCGTCGTCCGATGGACCAGATGCGCACCGAGCCGCTGCTCGAGGGCGGCGAGCCGCTTCGACACCGCGGCAGGTGACAGGCGGAGCATGCGCGCCGCGCCCGTCAGGCTGCCCGCCTCGGCCACCGCGGCGAAGACGGCATAGTCCGGATCGAATGCCATTCTTTCCTCTTTCGAAAAACACACCGTCGATCGTATCGTCTATCGAAAGGATTATCGTCGCGATACAAGCCACGCTCGAGCGACGGAGATCCGATATGACGAGCTTCACCGAACGTGCCGGAATGCAGGTGTCGGCCGATCTGGCCGCGTTCCTCGAAACGGACGCACTGCCGGGGACCGGCGTCGATACCGCTGCCTTCTGGCAGGGGATGGCAAGGCTGTTCGAACGGTTCGCGCCCGAGAACCGCGCGCTGCTGGCGGAGCGCGATCGGCTGCAGGCGGCGATCGACGCGCGCTATGCCGCTGGCGAAGGGGTCGATGAACACTTCCTGCGCGACATAGGCTATCTGGTGCCGGAGCCGGAGCCCTTCGCGATCGCGCCGGGCCTGGTCGATGACGAGGTCGCGACCATCGCCGGGCCGCAGCTGGTCGTGCCCATCCTCAACGCCCGGTTCCTGCTCAACGCAGCGAATGCGCGCTGGGGCAGCCTCTACGACGCGCTATACGGCTCCGACGCGATTCCCGGCGCGCGCGCGCCGGGGTACGATCCTGCCCGCGGGGCGTTGGTCGTCGCCTGGGCGAAGGCGTTCCTCGACGAGGCGCTGCCGCTGGCCGCGGGTTCCTGGGGCAATCTGACCGGAGAACCGCAGCTCGCCGATCCGTCGCTGTTCGTCGGTCGCGGCGACAGGTCGCTGCTCTTTCGCCATCACGGCCTGCATATCGAGGTGGTGATCGACCGCGATCATCCCATCGGCCGCGACGACCCCGCCGGCATCGCCGATGTCGTGCTGGAGAGCGCGATCACGACGATCTGCGACCTGGAGGATTCGGTCGCCGCCGTCGACGCGGCCGACAAGGTCGCGGCCTATGCCAACTGGCTGGGCCTGATGCGCGGCGACCTGACCGAGACGTTCGAGAAGGACGGCCGCGCCCTGACGCGCCGGCTGGCGGCCGATCGCAGCTATCGCGCGGCGGACGGCAGCGAGATCGTCCTGCCCGGGCGCAGCCTACTGTTCGTGCGCAACGTCGGCCACCTGATGACGACCCCTGCCGTCCGACTGTCCGATGGCGACGAGGCGCCGGAAGGCATGCTCGACGCCATCGTCACCAGCCTGATCGCGCGGCACGATCGCGGGCGGGCCAACGGCCGGCACGGCGCGATCTACATCGTCAAGCCGAAGATGCACGGCCCCGCGGAGGCCGCCTTCACCGACCGGCTGTTCGATGCGGTCGAGGACCTGCTGTCGCTACCGCGCCATACGATAAAGGTCGGCGTGATGGACGAGGAGAGACGCACCAGCGCCAATCTCGCCGCCTGCATCGCCGCGGTCCGCAACCGGCTGGTGTTCATCAACACGGGTTTCCTCGATCGCACCGGCGACGAAATCCATACCGCGATGCGAGCCGGCCCGATGATCCGCAAGGGCGAGGTCAAGGCGAGCGGCTGGATTGCCGCCTATGAGGATCGCAACGTGCAGATCGGCCTCGCCTGCGGGCTCGCCGGACGCGCGCAGATCGGCAAGGGCATGTGGGCGGCGCCCGATCGCATGGCGGACATGCTCGACCAGAAGATCGTGCATCCGATGAGCGGCGCGACGACCGCCTGGGTCCCCTCGCCGACCGCCGCCACGCTGCACGCCACCCACTATCACCGCGTCGACGTCGCCGCGCGGCAGCGCGCCCGACAGCGCGAGGGGGTCGCGCCCCTCGCCGCCCTGCTCGCCCCGCCTCTGGCGGCGGGCCGCAACTGGTCCCCGGAGGAGGTGCGCGAGGAACTCGACAACAACGCGCAGGGTATCCTCGGCTATGTCGTGCGCTGGATCGACCAGGGAGTCGGCTGCTCGAAGGTGCCCGACATCCACGACGTCGGCCTGATGGAGGATCGCGCGACCCTGCGCATCTCGTCGCAGCACATGGCCAATTGGCTGCTGCACGGCGTGGCGACGGAACGGGAGGTCGAGGAGGCGCTCGCGCGCATGGCGGCCAAGGTCGATCGCCAGAACGCCTCCGACCCCGCCTACCGCCCCATGGCGGGCCGCGAGGCGGACAGTATCGCCTTCCAGGCCGCGCGCGCGCTGGTGTTCGAGGGCGTGGGGCAACCCAACGGCTATACCGAGCCGCTCCTGCACCGATTCCGCGCGGAGGCGAAGCGGCGCACCGGACAATAGCCGCTTGCCTCTCCGCCGCGGCGCGAGGCAAGGATGCGTCCGCATGTCGTGGATCCTACGCCTGTCGCTCGCGCTCGCGCTCCTTCTCCCGGCCGCCGGCGCGCAGGCGCAGGCCCCATCGCCGGGCGATCTCGCACGCCAGATCGACGCGGCCGAGATCGACTTGCGCAGCGTCGATCGCGCGCTCGACGGACGGGTAGCGCGCGGCGACATCAAGACGCTGCGGGGCAAGATCACCAATGCGCAGCAGGATGCGCAAGACGCGGCGGAACAGCTGCACGACCAGCTGGCCCTTGTCGATGCGCGGATCGCGCAGCTCGGCCCGGCACCGCAGGACGGCAGCGAGGCGCCCGACATCCATGCCCAACGCAGCCGGCTCGCGCAGCAGCACAGCACATTGGACGCGGCGGTCAAGCGCGGCAATCTGCTCGGTGTCGAGGCCGAGCAGCTGCTCGCGGAGATGGATCGGACGCAGGCGGAGGAGCTCAGCGAACGCATCACCGCCAGGGCGCCGTCACCGCTTTCCCCCGATTTCTGGCGCCAGATCGCCGAGAACCTGCCGCGCGACCTGCGACGCATCACCGCCTTCCTCAACCAGGGCACCGCCCAGATCGCGACCCAATGGCACGGTGGGTTGCCGTGGCATGCCATCGTCGGCGCGATCCTCGCCCTCGTTCTGCTGTTTCCAGCGCGCCTGATCGCCCGTCGGGCGGGGCAGCGCTTCCTGGTCGAGGATGCGCCGGGCCGGCGCGTGCGACGCTCCGCCAACGCCATGTGGCGCGTCGCGATCGGCACGCTGATGCCCACGCTCGCCGCCGCGTCCTTCGTCCAGGGATTGCGCTGGTCGGGCCTGCTGCCGCAGCGATGGAGCGACCTGCTCGACGCGCTGGTGATGGCGGCGGGATTCAGCGGCTTCACCATGGCGATCTTCGGCGCGCTGCTGATGCGCAACCAGGCCTCGTGGCGGATCGCGCCGATCGGCGACGAAGCGGCCGCGCGCCTGCGGCCCATGACCCAATTGCTCAGCCTGCTCGCCTTCGTCACGATCATGATCGAGGCGTTCGAGACGAGTATCGGCGCAAGCAATGCGGCGCAGGTGGCGACGCAGGCCGGCGAGGCCCTGCTCCATCTCGCGCTGATCGTCGCGACGCTGCTCGTGATCGCGACGCTTCGCGCGCGCCGCGCCGCCGAGCAGCCCGATGCGGCGAGCACGTCGGCGACCGCCTGGCTCGGCGCCGCGACGCTGCTCGCCTGGGTGGTGGTCATCGGCGCCATCGGCGCGCTGCTGCTCGGCTACGTCAGCCTCAGCCTGCTGCTGGCGCGGATGATCGGCTGGACGACGGTCGTCGGAAGCAGCGTGTATCTGTTGATGGCGGCGGTCGACGACGTGGCGACCACGCTGTTCCGTCGATCGAGCCGGCTGGGCGTGGTGCTGGTCCAGGGTCTGGGCATCCGGGGCAGCGCGGTCGACCAGTTCGGCGTGCTGTTCTCCGGCATCGTCCGCCTGGCGCTCGGCATCGCCGCGCTCGCGCTGCTGCTGAACCCATTCGGTGCGGGTGCGGGTGTCGCCGCCATCTTCGGGCGGCTGGGCGCGCTGGCGCAGGGCGTGCAGATCGGCGGCATTGCGATCTCGCCGGGCGCGATCCTGCAGGGTCTGCTCGTCCTGTTCGTGGGGCTGGCGCTCGTGCGCGCGTTCATGAGCTGGCTCGAGAACCGGTATTTGCCGACCACCGACCTCGACGGGTCTGGCCGCAATTCGGTCAGCCTCGTCGCGCGCTACGTCGGTATCGCGCTCGCGGTGATCTGGGCGCTCGCATCGCTCGGCATCGGCGTCGAGCGGATCGCGCTGCTGCTGTCAGCGCTGTCGGTCGGCATCGGTTTCGGTCTTCAGGCGATCACGCAGAACTTCGTCTCCGGCCTCATCCTGCTCGCGGAACGCCCGATCAAGATCGGCGATCTCGTTCGCGTCGGCACCGACGAGGGAGACGTCAAGCGGATCAGCGTCCGTTCGACCGAGATCGAGCTGGCCGACCATTCGACGCTGATCGTCCCGAATTCGGAACTGATCACCAAATCGGTGCTCAACAAGACGCTGAGCAACGCGCTCGGCCGCATCCAGCTGCAATTTTCCGTGCCGCTCGGCACCGACGCCGACCTCGTCCGCTCGCTCGTGTTGCAGAGCTTCACGGAAGAGCCGGCGGTGCTAGACGCGCCGGCGCCGGCCGCGTTCATCGACGGCATTGCCAACGACCGCATCCTGTTCAATTGCTTCGCGCACGTTGCCAGCGCACGCGCCGCCTATCCGACCCGCAGCGCGATCCTGCTGGTGCTGCTGCGCCGGTTCCGCGAACGCGGCATAGAGATCGGCACATTGCCGCAGAAGCTGGAAATCATCCCCCCGAATGGTCCATCGGAATGAACGTCACATTTGGTTCATTTTCGTGAAACGAGCATGAAAAGGTGATTGCCTAGCGAGGTCCCACGAACGGCACCGAAGTGCCGATTTTGGGGGACAAGCCGTCATGACATCTGCCTCGCTGCGCGCCGGCGCCTCCGCGCTCGGCCTTTTCGTGGCATCCGCCGTGCAGGCGCAGACATCGCCCGCCGCAAGCGGCGGCGCCAGCGTGACGGGCGCCGCGCCTGCCGACGTCCAGACCGAGGCGGACATCCTCGTCGTCGGCACCGCGCAGGGCGAGAAGAAGGCGATCGAGACGAAGCGGCAGGCCGACAACGTTGTCGAGGCGCTGTACGCCAATGACGTCGGCAAGCTGCCCGACCAGAATGTCGCGGAAGCAGTTCGCCGGCTGCCCGGTCTTTCTGTGGCCAACGATCAGGGCGAAGGCCGCTACGTCATCATCCGCGGCGTCAATCCGAACCTGGTCAATGTCGTCCTCAACGGTCTGACGATGCCGGCCCCGGAACCGGACGGACGGCAGGTCAAGCTGGACGATATTCCGTCGGCCCTGATCAACTCGGTGATCGTCACCAAATCGCTGACGGCGGACCAGGATGCGAACGCGATCGGCGGTGAGGTCAACATCCGCACCCTGACGGCCTTCGACCGCAAGGCGCCGCTGTTCGCGGACGCGCGGCTGCAATATGGCGCCTATCACCTCAACGGTGGCCATCCTTACGAAGGCGACGCGCAAGTCGGCGGCCGGTTCGGCGCGAACGAGCAGTTCGGTGCGGTGCTTTCGGTGAATTACTCGCGCCGGTCGATCGAGTCCGAGAATTTCCAGGGTTCGACCAACTGGCGTGCGGTAACCACCGCGGCAGGGTCGATCGCGCCGAGCGTCGTCCTGCCCGACCAGGGCGCGCTGCGCGACTACAACCTCGTGCGGACCCGCGAGGGCGTCGTCCTCAACCTCGACTGGCATCCGACGGACACGGCCAAGCTCTTTCTGCGCGGCACGCTGTCGCGGTTCGACGACAACGAGACCCGCGACCAGTTCATCATCGACAACCAGTCCGCCGTCGTCGCGACGGGGCCGACGAGCGGCACGTTCCGGGGACGCGGCAGCATCCGCGTTCGCCGGCGCGAGGAAACCGACAATACCAAGTCGGTGCAGGCCGGCGGCAACTTCCGCTTCGGCGACGCGGCACTTGAGCTAGCCGGGGCATGGACGCGGGCGCAGAAGCGCGACCCGCTGCGCTCCGAATATAACTTCCGCACGGGCGGTAGCGCGCTGACGGTCGCCTATGACGTCTCGGACACGCCCTACGTCTTCACCCCGTCGGTCCAGCCGAATGCGAACCAAAGTGCCTATGCGCTCAACAGCGTCAATTACGACACGCGCAACGCGGTGGAAACGCTGTGGCAGGGCCGCGCAGATCTGACGCTGCCGCTGGGCTTCGCGACCGACGGCAGCCTGAAGGTCGGTGCCAAATATCTCGATCGGCACAAGACCAACGCCCGCGACTATCTGACCTACGGGCTGACCGCGGGCCGTGCGTTCACGCTCGCCAGCGTATCCTATCTCGGCGACACGAGCTTCTACGACGGTCGCTACGTCTTTCCGGTGCGGATCGGCTATGACACGGCGCAGGCCTATCTCGCCGCCAATCCCGGCACCATCACCGCGAACATCGCCTCCAGCCGGACCAACAGCCTGGCCAACGACTATGACGTCGCCGAGCAGATCTGGGCCGGCTATGCGATGGTCACCGCGCATCTGGGCCCGGTCACGATCGTGCCGGGCGTCCGCGTCGAACATACGCGCGATCGGACCAAGGCGAAGCTGGTTACTGCCGCATCGCCGCTGGACTCGGATTACAACGCCTTCGGTGCGAAGAGCTATACCAACTGGTTTCCCGGCCTGAATGCGAAGTGGGAAGTGACCGACAGCCTGCTGGTCCGCGCCGCCGCGACGACGTCGCTCGGCCGGCCGAACTATCCCGATCTCGCCCCCTATGTGCTCGTCGACCAGACGGTGTCGCCGGTCAGCGTCACGCTCGGCAACCCCGCTCTCAAGCCGTACCGGGCGGTGAACCTCGACGCGGCGATCGAATATTATCTGCCGGGCCAGGGACTGCTGTCCCTCGGCTATTTCCGCAAGGTCATCGACAACCCCATCTACACCGGCGCGACGCTGGGGGTGAACGGCACGTTTGCGGGGCAGGCGCTGAACGGCGTCACCGTCGCGCAGGCGACCAATGTCGACAAGGCGGTGCTGGACGGACTGGAGGCCAATCTCCAGATACGCTTCACCTTCCTGCCCGGCGCCCTGGACGGTTTCGGCATCGCCGCCAATTACGCCCATATCACCGGCCATGGCGAAGGCGCGATCCCCGGCGGGCGGAGCGGACGTTTCCCGCTGTTCCTGCAATCCCGCGACGTCGGCACCGCGCAGCTGTTCTACGAGAAATACGGCTTTGCCATCCGCGCGGCCTACTCGTTCCGCTCCAAATATCTGGACACGTTGGGCGCGACGGCGGCGACGGATCAATATACCGACGCCAACGGTCAGCTCGACGCCAACATAAGCTACGAGGTCACGCCGCAGCTGACCTTCTTCGGTCAGGCACTGAATCTCACCGATGCACCGTGGCGGCGCTTCATCGGAACGAAGCCGCAACTGGTTGAACGAGAACGCTATGGCCACAGCTTCCGCTGGGGCGTGCAGCTGCATTTCTGACGGGGGACAGACGATGATCCGGACGACATTGGCTGCGGCCCTGACCCTGACCCTGGCCCTCGCCTCGCCGGCAGCGGCGCAGCAGCTTCCGGTCCCCACGGGGCTGAAGCTCGATCGCACCGTGGTATTGATGCGCCACGGCGTGCGGCCACCGACAAAGGCGCCGCCGATGCCGGCCGGCGTCGCGGATCGGCCCTGGCCGACATGGCCGGTCGCCCCCGGCTATCTGACGCCGCACGGCGGCGCGGCGGTCACGCAGGTCGCGGCCTTCGACCGTGGCTATTGGGTCGCCAAGGGACTGTTGCCGGCGACGGGCTGTGCCCGTATCCGTCTTGTCGCCGACAGCGACGAACGGACGATCGAGACGGCCAAAGCCTATGCCAGGGGGATCGCGCCTGGCTGCTCCGCATCGATCGAACATCGGCCGCAGGGCGAGGCCGACCCGATCTTCTCGCCCATCGATGAAAAGGCGGTGTCTTTCGACGCCGCGACGGCGCAGGCGGCGGTGCTGGCCGCTGCCGGGTCCGGCGGCATCGCCGGTCGTGAGGCGCGTGTCCGGCCGCTGTTGACTCGCCTCGACGCGATCCTGTGCGGAACGCCCAGGCCCGGATGCGGCGTCGGCGACCAAGCGAGCGATCTGGCACCGGCGCGTCCCGACCGTCGGCCGAAGCTGACCGGTGCCCTCGACCGGGCGTCGACGGCGGCGCAAATCCTTCTGCTCGAATATGCGGACGGCAAGCCGATGGCTGAGGTCGGCTGGGGCCGCGCCACCGCGGAGGATATCGCCGCGCTGGCGGCGCTGCATGCGCTCGAATTCCAGCTGCTCGCGCGGCCGGCCTATGTCGCACGCGCCAACCTGTCCCTGCTGTCGCCGCTCATCCTCGATGCGCTGCAGGGTGCGGACCGGGCGCCGGTCACGATGATCGTCGGCCACGACACCAATGTCGCGGCAATGGGTGGCCTGCTCGACCTGCACTGGCGAGTCCCCGGCCTTGCTGCCGACGACCCCTCTCCCGGCGGCGCGATCCTGTTCGAGCGGCTCACGGATGCGGAAGGCGCGCATTACGTTCGCGCGGTGTTCCGCAGCCAGACGATAGACCAGATCCGCACCCTCACGCCCCTGACGTCCGGCCGCCCGCCCTATATGGCGCTGCTGCCCATTCCGGGCTGTTCCGCGAGGGGCATCATCGGCCTTTGTACGGCAAAGGCGTTCGCGGCGAAGCTGTCGGCGACCCCGCGAGACTAGAGCGGCTGGAAGCCGCGCAGGCCGCGCAGATACTGCAGCCGGATCGTCGAGACCGTCACGCCGCTTCCGGCATCGACGACCGCCTGGGCGAACTTGGGCCTGGACCGGCCGATCGTGCCGGCACCCGGAAAGCCGACGCCGTCGCTCCAGATCGAGAACTTGTCCTTGCCCGTCCGGTTGTGGCGTAGCAGCAGGGCGTAGCGTCCCGGCCGCGGGACCGAGACGCACATGGCAAAGTCGCCGCTCGCCGGCGGCGCGGCGCGCGTGCGGCGGAACGTCTTGCCTTCCGCGACCAGCGCCGTGTCGTCCCGCAAGAAGTCGTCCTCGGAGGCGGGGTAGAGTTCCAGCCACATCTCGCCCTGCCGGTCCTTCAGCCCGGCGACGTTGACCTGGATGGCGGGGCCCCTGCCCGCGCGACAGGCGGTGGCGTCGGAACCCAGCATCTCGATAGGCATCGGCGCCGCGGCGGAGACCAGCATCAGGCCGAGCGGCAGCAGCGGCAGGAACGGGCGGAATGCGATCAGCACGACGTCATGGCTCCATTGCAGAGGGTGTCGCCCGTGTAGACGATGCCGGGCGGCACAACCCGCACCCCGCCCGCCCGGAGGCGGCGGCTTATCGCCCTGCCGACAGCCGGTCGCGCCGGACATAGGCCAGGAGGTGGCCATCCTCGCGCGGGACGGAGAGCGACAAGCGATAGTCGCGCCTAAGAGCGGCGGCGACCGCCGCCTCGCTGTCAGGGTTCCAGGGCGCGAAGGGCTCGTCCATCGTCACGATCACCGGCGGCCTGCCCGCCAGCACGCGGCGCACCTCGGCCGCCTCGTCGATCCCCGTCGCTCCGCGCTCCGCGTCATAGGCCAGCGTCGAGGGAAAGGCATAGGGCGTCGGCACGCACGCATCCGCCAGCACGTAGAGCACCGAATCGCCGGCGAAGACGAACGGGCACTGGCCGCCGTCATAGGTCCGCATCACCGCGGCCACGGCGCGCGCGGACGCCGCGTCGGTGGGTACCAGCAGCACGCGCGCCACGAAGAGCAATGCGCCATAGCCCAGCAGCGCAACGATCGCCGCCCGGTGGCGATCGAGGACCGGCGCGGCGATCATCGTCAGCGGCACCATCAGCGGCAGCGCATAATGGTCGAAGAAGGCGCCGATCATCGCGAACGCGACCAGTGCGGCGCCGAGCCAGCCGAACACGATATAGGTTTCGGGTCGGCGCGGGCGGCAACGCCATGCCGCCACCGCGCACAGGATGAAGGGCAGCAGCTGCGCGCCGGTTCCCGCCAGCCGCGCCGCGATCTTCGCGGCCGGATAACCGTGCCGCAGCGCGATCGAGGCGAAGTTGGAGAACCAGAAGGCGGCGAACACCGCCGGCCCGCGCAGCCAATAGGCAAGCACGACGATGGCGGTCGGCGCCACCCCCAGCACTGCCCAGAGCAACATGGCGCCGATCAGCATCGCGACCGATCCGCCTGCCCTGCGCAGGTACCAGCTGTGCGCCAGGCCGAAGAACGCCCCCTCCACCACGGGCGTGTATTTGGTCTGGATCGCGAGGCCGGCGAGCAGGCAGGCCGCGGCGCCGCTGGCCACGATCGCGCCCGGTCGTCGGGCGGCGGCGAGCGCCGGCAGCCGGAGCGTCAGCACGGCCGCCGCCGCCGTGAACAGATTGTAGAAGACCGGCGACTGTCCACCCCGTCCGCTCAGCAGCGACAGCCACAGCAGATAGGCGACCGCGGCCGCGAAGGCGCCGACCCGCGCCGCGCCGAGCCGGCGCGCGCCGTACATGACAAGCGCCGCCGTTCCCGCCGCGAAGAGCGTCGCGACGAGCTGGTACGCAAGGATACCGTCGCCGGGCAGCAGCCGGATCGCCGCATAGATCAGGAAGAGGCCGACCGGCTTGCGATCCCACAGGTCGATATAGGGAACGGCACCGTCCAGCATGCGGCTGCCGACGAGAAGATAATATTGCTCGTCCACGTGGATGACCGGATTGCCGAAGTCGCGGCACCGGATGGCGACGGCGATGACGACCAGGGCGAGGGCCCACGGCCACCAGGCCACGCGATGCGGACGGGACGGAACGGAGGTGTGCGGGTCGTGCGCGGATGCCGGTGAAGCCATGCCGACCGCCTAGCCCGAGCGCTCCCGGCCGCACCATAAGGATTTTTTTACCAGTCGATGTACGGACCCGCCCGATCGGCGTCGTCTGATGGGTGGGGAAGGCAAAGCGCCCTTCGTCACTGGGGGAGACGGTGACGAGGCAGCGCCCGACGAGCGAGACTGGGCATGTATCTGAGCTTCGATCAGGACGCGGGCTTCGGCGGGGAGCCGTGGAGCGTCATCGCGCCACGCGCGACGACTGCCTGGACCGTGCTGATCCCGTTCTTCAACGAGGCGGCGTTCCTGCCGGCCACGATCGCCAGCATCGCCGCGCAGCACGTGCCGGCGAAGCTCATCCTCGTCGACAACGGCTCCACGGACGGCAGCGCCGACATCGCTCGTAGCGCGGCACGCGCGCACGGCCTCGACGCTTTGGTGCTGACCGAGCGGACGCCGGGCAAGGTGGCGGCGCTGCGGACCGGCCTCGCCTGGGTGCGCACCACCTATGTCGCGACCTGCGACGCGGACACCCTGTATCCGCCGCACTATCTCGCCGAGGCGGAGCGGTTGCTGTCGCGTGACGGTTGCGTCGTCGCGGGTGCCTATTTCGTCGAGCCGGGTGCGGATCAGTCCGACCTGGACGCGGAAGCCCGGAAGATCCTCGCCGCCGCGCGCGCCCTGCCGCGCCAGTGCCATGCCGGCGGGGCCGGCCAGGCGTTCCACGTCGCCAGTCTGCGCGCCGCGGGCGGCTTCGATCCCGATCTGTGGCCATTCATCCTGGAGGATCATGAAGTGATCCATCGCACGATGGCACTGGGCGCTATGCACTATTCGCAGGACCTGTGGTGCATGCCCTCCCCGCGCGAGCGGGACCGCGACTCGATCCGCTGGACGCTCTTCGAACGTCTGGTCTATTCGGCCACCGCGCCCTGGGCCGGCAGCTGGTTCTTCTACAAGTTCCTCGGTCCCCGCTTGCAGCGGCGGCGCCTTATGAGCAACAAGATCCGCGAGCGTGCCTATCACGATTTGGAAGGGCCGGCTTTTGCCACGTCTAATTCTGTGTGCTGACGACTTCGCCTTTTCGCGTCAGACCAGCGAGACGATCGCCGCCCTGGCGCGGGCGGGCAAGCTCAACGCCACCAGCTGCATGGCCGTCATGCCCGGCTGGACGGACGACGCCGAACTGCTCCGCGACCTGCCATCCCATGTCGAGGTCGGGCTTCACCTTACGCTGACGGGCGAGGTGCCGCTCACGCACATGCCGGAAACCGCGCCGGACGGCGTGCTGCCCGATATCGATCCCTTGTGCAGGCTCGCCGCGCGGCACCTGATCGCGCTTGACGAGATCGCGCGCGAAGTCCGCGCCCAGTTCGATGCGTTCATCGGCGTGCTCGGCCGGCCGCCTGCCTTCGTTGACGGGCACCAGCACGCCCATGCGCTTCCCGGCATCCGCGAGATCGTGCTCGCCGAGACCGCACGCCGCGCGCCCGCGGCATGGGTGCGCGACTGCACCGATGGTGTGCTCGCCATGCTGTCCCGCCCATTCGTCGGCAAGGCGATCGGAAGCGCCTATCATTGTCGCGGCCTGCGCCAGGATGCGGCGCGCCACGGTCTCCGCTGCAACGAAGGTTTCGCGGGCCACTACGACTTCGCGCGCGACTACGGCACGATCCTCCCGAAATTCCTGCGCCGGCCGGGCAAGATGCATCTCGTCATGTGCCATCCGGGCGCGGGGCATCGTGACGGCGACGCGATCGCCGCGGCGCGGCCGCGGGAGGCGGCGGCCTTGCAAGCTGCCGCAATCGCGGACATGGCTGCGACAGAAGGGCTGGCATTTCCGGCCTGAAGCTTGGGATTCGGGCGGATTGGCGGAAGACGGGCTGCGCGGCATCTTCCTCGAACAGCGACCGATGCTGCTGCGCATGCTGACGGCGCGGCTGGGCAGTCGCGACGACGCGGAGGACGTGCTGCAGGACATGTGGCTGCGGCTCGACCGGTTGAGCGACGGCCCCGTCGCGCAGCCGGCCGGTTTTCTGTATCGCGTCGCCGCCAATCTGGCGACCGACCGCCGCATCGCCGGCAGTCGCCGCGTGGCCCGGGAATCGGCGTGGCTGGAGACGATGCCGGCGGCCGATGAAGTGCCGAATGCGGAACGCGCGCTGTTCGCGCGCAGCCAGCTGCGCGTGGTCGAAGCCGCGATCGCCGACATGCCGGAGCGGATGGCGACGGCGCTGCGACTATTCCGGATCGAGGGGGAGTCGCAGCGCGTCATCGCAGGCACGCTGGGGATCAGCGTCAGCGGCGTCGAAAAGCTCCTGCAAAGGGCCTATCGACAAATTCACGACAGATTGCAGCACGCCGATGAGGGTTTGGATGATCCGCGTCGTCTAGAGGATGAAAGGGGTCCCACGCGTGCAGGCTGACCGGACGATTATCGATGCGGCGATCGCCTGGCACCTGCGCCAGGATGAGATGTCGCCGCGCGAGTGGGAGGCGTTCACCCTCTGGCTCGAAGCCGACCCCGCCCATGCATCGGCCTATGATCGCGTCGCGATGGACGACCGCCTGATCGCCGCCGCTGTCTTTCCCGCGCCGCAGGCCGCCAACGACGACATGCCATTGCCTGGTCATCGTCGCGGTTGGAGCATGCGCGGCTGGGTTGCCGGGGGTGCGATGGCGGCGGCGCTGGCGGTGGTGGCCGCAACCGGCATGCTCACGTCCGCCCCTTCCGGCACCTATGTCGTCGCGACGCCGGACGGCCAGCCGCGCACCGTCACGCTGGCGGACGGCACGCGGATCGAGATGAGCGGCGGAACGCGCCTATCGCTCGACCGTGGCGACCCGCGCACCGCGTCGCTCGAAAGCGGTGAGATCACGCTGCACGTTCGTCACGATGAAAAGTCGCCCTTCACGCTGCAATCGGGCGGTCTCGCGATCCGCGATCTCGGCACCGTGTTCGACGTCGCGCGCACCGGGACGCGAACGGACGTGGCGGTCGCCGAAGGGTCCGTGATGCTCGCGCCCGCGGATGCGCGCGTCGTGATGACCGCCGGAGACGCCGCCGCGGTGGCGGACGGCCGCATCGTCCGCAGCAAGGTGACACCGGACGAGGTCGGCGGCTGGCGCCGGGGTCACCTGTCGTTCGACGCGGTCCCGCTTGGCACCGTCGCGGCGCGGATCGGCCGCCTGTACGGTTTCCGTCTCACGCTGGCGGGCGACTTGTCGAGCCGGCCCTTTACGGGCATGGTCGCGATGACGGGGACTGCCGATCGGGACGTACCGCATCTGGCCGATCTGATCGGGGCGACGTGGCGACGTGACGGAAAGGCATGGATCCTGGCGAGCGAGGCGACGACGCCGCGTTGACGCGCATGTCGCGGGCATCGTCCCGCTCCTGCTTTCGCTGGTCCTTCCCTTCCTGCCATCGCCCGCCGCTGCGGCGCCGCCGCGCGAGACGTCGATCGTATTGGCACCGTCGACGCTCGATCGCGCCCTGCTCGACCTCGGCCGACAGACCGGCATCGAGATCATCAGCACCGAACATGGCCTGAACGCGGTTCGCACCCATGCGGTTACCGGCCTGTTGCCGGTCCGCGTGGCACTCGATCGGTTGCTCGCCGGCACCGGCTTTCGCGCCGAGCCGATCCGCGGAGGCGGCTTCCGCGTGGTCCGGCAGCGGACGCCGACGCGCCGCGCCCCGGCCCGCCGCCCGGCGCCTCCGGCCGAGCGATCGCAGGGCTCGGACTCGAACGGCGCCGACATCATCGTCACCGCCAGCAAGCAGGCGATCCCCCTGCTGCGATATCCGGGCAGCATCGCCTTCTCGATCGGCACGCCGCGATTGCCCAACGGCGCGGTGGGCGAGGTGACCGACCTGTCACGCACCCTGCCGGTGATCCAGAGCACGCAACTCGGGCCGGGCCGCAACAAGCTGTTCATCCGCGGCATCGCGGACAGCAGCTTCTCGGGAACGACGCAATCCACCGCCAGCGTCTATCTCGACGATGTCCAGCTCAACGCCTCCGGTGCGGACCCCGGGCTGCGCCTCTACGACATGCGCAGCGTCGAGGTCATGGAAGGACCGCAAGGCACGCTATACGGTGCGGGCGCGATCGGCGGGGTGGTACGGCTCACCTCGAATGCGCCCGATCCACGACGCGTCGCAGGGTCCGTCACCGCGGGCGCGGTCATGACCGCGCATGGCGACAATGGCGGCGATCTCGCTGCGATGCTGAACCTGCCGGTGGCCGAGAACGCCGCCATCCGCGGCGTCGCCTATACGGCGCGCGACGGCGGCTATATCGACGATAGCCGGCGCCACCGGCGCGACACCAACGACACCTTCGTCAGCGGCGGCCGGCTGGCGGCGCGTTGGCAGACGCAGAGCGGATGGCGCGTCGACGCCAGCGGCGCCGCGCAACATATCGTCAGCCGCGACGGCCAATATGCGGAGCCCGTCGTCGGTCCACTCGCGCACGCCGCCGCCATCGCGCAACCCTTCGACAGCAGCTTCCTGTTCGGTCGCCTGGTCATCAGCCACGACTGGGCGAACGGCCTGTCCCTCGTCTCGGCGACGGGAGTCGCGCGGCTCGAAACGGTCGATACGTTCGACGCGACGCCGTACGCCCGCGTCCCGCCGCCGCCCGTCGCCTATCGCACGGACATGGACAAGCTGCTCGTGTCGCACGAAAGCCGGCTGTCGCGCAGCTTCGCCAGCGGGGCATCATGGCTGATCGGCGTGTCGTTGATCAGCGACAAGTCGATCCTCAGCCGCAAGTTCGAATATGTCGGGCGCGAGGCCGACATAATCGGCGTCAGCAACGTCACGCGGCAGGCGTCCGTCTTCGGCGAAGCCACCTTCGTGCTCGACCCCGCGCTGTCGGTGACGGCGGGGCTGCGTGCAACCGCCGCCCGCGTCGACGGCGAACCATCCTCGACGCCGCGCGGCGGCTATATTCGCGGCCGTTCGACGCAGCGGCTCGATCCGACCGTCGCCCTCTCCTACCGGCTGGGCGCCCGGCTCGCCGCCTTCGCCCGCTTCCAGACGGGCTTCAGGACCGGCGGCCTCGCGGTCGCGCAGGGGGTCGGACGCGTCGCGAACTACAAGCCCGACTCGATCCTGCTGGGCGAATTCGGACTGCGACGGCTGCGCAGCGGCGCGACCGGGCTGGCCTTCGCCGCCAGCGCGTCGACGGCCTGGTGGCGGGATATCCAGGCGGACCTGATCAATCGCCGCGGCGCGCCCTATACCGACAATATCGGCAACGCCTCGATCTATACGGTGGAAGCGACCGCGGACTGGATTCCGGTCGCGGGCCTCGACCTGACCGGGGCGCTGCTGTTCACCGAAAATCGCGTCAGCGGCCCCGTCGCGGATCAATCGAAACGCGACAACAGGCGCCTGCCCGATACGCCGCCGCTGGCGGGCAATGCGGCGATCACCTACGCCTGGAACCGGACGGCGGCGTGGCAGCCCCGCGTCGGCGCGACGATCGCCTATGTCGGGCGGTCGGTGCTGGGCACGGGCGATCTGCTCGATGTCAGCCAAGGGCGCTACTGGTCGCTGGGTGCGTCGGCGGGGGTGCGCTGGCGCAATCTGGACTGGCGGCTCGGCGTGGACAATCTGACGGACACGGCGGTCAGCCGCTTCGCCTATGGCAATCCGTTCCGGCTGGCGATGCGCGACCAGACGACGCCGCCGCGCCCGCTCAACGTCCGGCTGGGGGTAACCGCGGCCTGGTAGCCGCACGCAAGTCTGGAAAACGCCGCGTTTTGCGCCTATGTGCCGCAACCTCCCATGGCAACGAAACTCCCCTCTCCGCCCCGCGTCGGCATGGTCTCGCTCGGCTGTCCGAAAAACCTCGTCGACAGCGAGCGAATCCTCACGCAGCTGCGCTCTGACGGCTATCAGATGTCGGCCGACTATGCCGGCGCCGACGTCGTGCTCGTCAACACCTGCGGCTTTCTGGATTCCGCCAAGGAAGAAAGCCTGGAGGCGATCGGGGAGGCGATCAAGGAAAACGGGCGTGTCATCGTGACGGGGTGCATGGGCAAGGAAGCCGAAGCGATCCGCGCCCGGTTCCCCGACGTCCTCGCGGTCACGGGCGCGCATCAATATGAGCAGGTCGTCGAGGCCGTTCACGCCGCCGCGCCGGCGAACCTGTCGCCGTATCTCGACCTCGTGCCGGATGCCGGGCTGAAGCTGACGCCGCGACACTACAGTTATTTGAAGATTTCGGAAGGCTGCAATCATCGCTGCAGCTTCTGCATCATCCCCTCGCTGCGCGGCGATCTCGTCAGCCGCCGGCCCGACGCGATCCTGCGCGAGGCCGAGAAGCTCGTCGCCGCCGGGACGCGCGAGCTGCTGGTGATCAGCCAGGACACCAGCGCCTATGGCATCGACATCCGCAAGGAGCCGCGGATGTGGCAGGCGCGCGCGGTCGTGCCCCACATGACCGATCTCGCGCGCGAACTCGGCCGCATCGCACCCTGGGTCCGGCTGCACTATGTCTACCCTTATCCCCATGTCGATCAGGTCATCCCGCTGATGGCGGAGGGGCTCGTGGTGCCGTATCTCGACATTCCGTTCCAGCATGCCGCCCCGTCGGTGCTGCGAACGATGAAGCGGCCCGGCAATGACGCCAAGGTTCTCCAGCGCATTCACGAGTGGCGGAGGATTTGCCCGGACATCGCGATCCGCTCGACGTTCGTCGTGGGCTTCCCGGGCGAGACCGAGGCGGATTTCCAGTATCTGCTCGACTGGCTCGACGAGGCGCAGCTCGATCGTGTCGGCGCGTTCCGCTTCGAACCGGTCGAGGGGGCGGCCGCGAACGCGCTGCCGGATCACGTTCCCGAGGCGGTGAAGGAAGAGCGTTACGCCCGGATCATGGAGAAGACCGCGGCGATTTCGGCGGCGAAGCTCCAGGCGAAGGTCGGCCGCACTTTGCCCGTGATCATCGATGAGGTCGGCGACGAAGGGGCGACCGGCCGCAGTCAGGCGGACGCACCGGAGATCGACGGCCAGGTCTTCCTGCGCGACGCTGCACACCTGGCCGCCGGCGATATCGTGTCCGTCGTCATTGAGGATGCCGACGAGCACGACCTCTACGGCGTACCGGCGTCATAGATCTTCCTTCCAGGCCGGGCGCCGATCCCATTGCGCCTGCGCCCGCTTTCTGTTTCGGTGGCGCGCATGCTTCGTCGTCTGATCGTCGCCGCGCTGCTCGCGGCCCCCGCCCCCGCCCTCGCCCAGGCGCTGACCCCGGCCGAAAGCGCGAAGATCGATACCATCGTCGCCGATACGCTGCGCGACACGGGCGTACCGTCGGCGTCGATCGCGGTCGTACGCGACGGGCGGATCGTCCTGGCCAAGGCCTATGGGAAACAGTCTGAGACCGCGAAGATTGCCGATCCCGCAGCGCTGTACCAGATTGCCTCCATCTCCAAGCAGTTCACCGCCGCGGCGATCCTGATGCTGGCGGACGAAGGCAAGCTCAAGCTCGACGATCCCGTCAGCGAATATGTCTCCGGCGTCACCGAGGGCGACCGTATCACCATCCGCCAGTTGCTCAGCCACACGTCCGGCCTGCGCGACTATTGGCCACAGGACTATAGCTTCAAGGCGATGGCAACGCCCGTCACCCCGCGCGAGATCGTGCGCCGCTGGGGTTCCGAGAAGCTGGACTTCCCGCCCGGCACGCAGTGGCAATATTCCAACACCGGCTATGTCGTGGCGGGCATGATCGTAGAGAAAGTTGCCGGCGAGCCGCTGCTGACCTTTCTCCAGCGGCGGATCTTCCAGCCCCTGGGCATCCGTGCGATCGATCAGGACAAGGCGGTCGGCCCCGGCTTCCCCCAGGGGTACAAGCGCTATGCGCTGGGCCCCGTCCGGGTCGAGACGCCGGCGGCGCCCGGCTGGCTCTACGCGGCAGGGGAATTGGCGATGAGCGCCCAGGACCTCGCCAAATGGGACATCGCGCGCATCGATCGCGCCCTGCTGCCCGCCGCCGATTGGCAGGCGCAGGAGACCGAGATCAAGCTCGCCGACGGGTCCGGGACGGGATACGGGCTTGGCGTCGATGTCGGGACGCGCGACGGACATCCGATCGTCGAACATGGCGGCGAGGCGGTCGGCTTCCTGTCGGAGAACATCGTGTTTCCGAAGGATCGCGCCGCGGTCGTCGTGCTGACCAATGCCTGGTTTTCCGATGCGCAGAGCCGCATCGCGAACGGCGTCGCCAAGGTCATCCTGCCGCCCGCCGCCGCAACCATTCCCGGCGATGCCGAAGCGCTGACGCAGGCGCGCCGGCTGTTCGATCAGCTGCGCGGCGGTACGCTCGACCGCGCGCTTCTCACCGAAGACGCGAATTATTATTTCACACCGTCGGCGCAGGCGGACTATCGCACGAGCCTGTCCGCGCTCGGCGAACCGACCGGCTTCACGCAGGTCGGCCGGGCGAGGCTGCGGGGCGGATTCGTCTACCGCGGCTTCCGGGTCACCTATCCGGGGCGGACGCTGTCGATCGCGACCTTTGCGCTGCCGGGCATCGCGCAGCCCTTCGAACAGTTCCTGGTGAGCCCCGCACAATGACCGGGACCGATTTCGCCGCGCTGCTCCAGCCCGACCGCGGCCAACCTGCGCGCACGATCCAGGTCGTTCCGCCGGATCGCTTCGCCGCCTGGCTGACCGCGCAACCGCAACGGGTCCGTACCGCCGTCGCCGCGCATGGTCTGACCGGCAAGGCGGGGGACCGCGCCGTGCTCCCGGCGGAGGCGGCGGACGACTGGTCGATGCTGCTGGTCTGCGACGAACCGACCAGCTCGCCGTGGCGGATCGCGTCGCTCGGCGCCTCGCTGCCGCCGGGCACCTATCGTCTTGCGGACGCCGACGCCGGCGCGGCGGCACTCGGCTGGTTGCTCGCACAGCACCGGTTCGACCTGTATCGCAAAGGCGACCCTTCCGGTCCACGCGTCCTCCTGACCACCGAACCCGCGGTGATCGAGGATACCGTGCGCGTCGCGACCGCGACCGCGCGCGTCCGCGATCTCGTCAACACCGGCGCGTCGGACCTCGGCCCCGCCGAACTCGAAGACGCCGCGTCCGCACTGGCGCAGGAGCATCATGCGACGCTGTCGGTGACGCGCGGCGAGGCGCTGGCGAGCGGATATCCGATGATCCACGCGGTCGGCCAGGCCGCGGTGCGGGAGCGCGCGCCCAGGCTGATCGAGCTCGTCTGGGGCGACGCGGCGCATCCGCGCATCGCGATCGTCGGCAAGGGCGTGGTGTTCGACACCGGCGGCCTCGATCTCAAGCCCTCGACCGCCATGCGCCTGATGAAGAAGGACATGGGTGGCGCGGCCCATGCGCTGGCGCTGGCCGGGCTGGTGATGGCGGCAAAGTTACCCATTCGGCTGCATCTGCTGATCCCGGCGGTGGAAAATGCCGTCGCGGGCAATGCGTTTCGTCCGGGAGACGTGCTGCGAAGCCGTGCTGGCCTGACGGTCGAGAACACGAACACCGATGCGGAGGGGCGCCTGATCCTGGGCGACGCGCTGACCCGGGCTGGCGAAGAGGCTCCCGAGCTGATCCTCGATTTCGCGACGCTGACCGGGGCCGCGCGCGTCGCGCTGGGGCCCGACCTGCCGCCGCTGTTCAGCGACGACGAGGTGCTGGCCGCGGATCTGCTCGCAGCCGGTGCGACGGTACACGATCCGCTGTGGCGCCTGCCGCTTTGGGACGGCTATGACGAGATGCTGAAGTCGGACATCGCAGACATGGTCAATGCGCCCGACGGCGGCTTCGCCGGCGCGATCACGGCCGCCCTGTTCCTACGCCGCTTCGTTCCGAAGGGCGTGCCCTGGGCGCACATGGACGTGTTCGCCTGGCGGCCGGCGGCAAAGCCCGGGCGACCCAAGGGAGGCGACGCCTTCGCGCTGCGCGCCTGCTACCAGCTGCTCAAGACCCGCTACGCCGCGCGTTGAGTTCGGCGTCGCCGGGAATGTCCCACTCCTGATCGCGCAACACGGTCGAGGGGACGGGCCGCCCGTCGGCATCGCGCCAGGGACGATAGCGGAACCGCGTCTCGACCGCGCGACAGGTGATCGCATCGATCTCCGCGCTGCCGCTGGTGTCGACGACGCGACAGTCGCTGGCACGGCCATCGATCCCGACGCGATACCGCATGCGGACCGTGCCGTGAAAGCCCTCCTCCAATGCCCAGCGCGGGACGTCGCGACCGCGTACGTCGCCGCGGACAAGGACGGGTGTGCGCTCCAGCCCGCTGCCGTCGCCGTCGCCGTCGCCGCCCGCGCCATTGCCATTGCCGATGCCGCCGGCGCCGGTCCCCGGCCCCGGACGATCGGAGGCGCCCGACGTCGCCTGCACGCCGACATTGGGCAAGGGCGCGACGACGATCGGCGGCGGTACGGTCATGATCACCGGTACGGGTGCGGTGACCTCGGTCGCCTTGGAACGGATGTTCGGCGGGGACGCCTTGCCGCTGGGCCGCATCACCTTCCTCGGCGGCGGCACGACGCGCTCGGGCGGCGGGGGAGGATCGGGCAGGACGGTGAAGGTGTCGAGGCCCTGCTGCATCGCCGGCGGCAGGAATCCCGCCGCCAGTCCGTGCAGCAACACGAACCCCAGTCCGCCCACCATCAATGCGGTGAGCGCGGCGGCCCCTGCCCGTTCCCCGAGCCCACGCTGGTCAAAGCTTCGTCGCGGCGCGATCATCATCGATCAGATGATGCCGCACCACGCCTTTCGCAACGCTGACCGCGGCGTAAGCGGCGTTGTGCCTACAGCGCCGCCGCCGCGCGAATGATCGGCACGAACTTCGCGGCGGTCAGGCTTGCGCCGCCGACCAGCGCGCCGTCCACGTCGGGACACGAAAGGATGCCGGCCGCATTGTCGCCGGTGACCGAACCGCCATACAGGATGCGGATGCCGTCCGCCGCGTCGCCGACGAGCATGCGCAACTTGGCGCGCGCAATGGCATGGATCGACTGGATATCCTCCAGCGTCGGCGTGCGGCCCGTCCCGATGGCCCAGCGGGGTTCGTAGGCCAAAGTGAACCAGCTGCCGTCGGCATGGTCGGGCACCGATTTCTCGATCTGCGCCTGGACGACGCGCTCGGCGCGATCGGCGTTGCGTTCCGCCTCCGTCTCGCCGCAGCAGGCGATCACCGTCAGGCCATGGCGTCGCGCAGCCGCCGCTTTCGCCCAGGCATCGTGGCTGGTCTCTCCCTGGTCGGCACGCCGCTCGGAATGGCCCACGATCGCAAACCGCGCGCCCGCCTCGCGCACCATGCCGGCGGAGACGCAGCCCGTGTGCGCCCCGCTATCCGCCTCATGCACGTCTTCCGCGCCGATCATCAGGGCGGGCACGCGCTGCGCCGCCGGCGCGATCAGCGTGAAGGGTACCGCGACCGCGACGTCGACGCCGGGTGACTCGGCCGCCGCCGCGGCGATACCGTCCAACTCGTCGAGGCACGCGAGCGACCCGTTCATCTTCCAATTGCCTGCCACCAGCTTGCGCCGCGTCATCGTCTTCCCCTTGACCCATGTTCTTTTGTGGGTCCGGCGATGGCGCGGCGCGCGCTTGATGGCAAGCCGCCATCCCCGTAAAGCCCGTGCAACTCATCAAGGGACGATCGGCCTCTTTCATGCTCAGCTTCTTCCGCCGGATCATCAATTCCAAGGCCGGCGTCATCGTCACCTTCGTCGTTCTGGGCGTCATCGCGATCGCATTCGCGGCCGGCGACGTCACAGGGCTGCGTGGCGGAACCAGCGGCGGCCTCACGGGCAATTACGTCGTCAAGGTCGGGGGCGAGAAGGTCTCCGTCGCCGACCTGGAAAGCCGCATGCAGAGCGAGCTGCAGGATGCGCGGCAGCAACAGCCGACGATCACCATGGCCGACCTGATCGCCCAGGGCGGAATGCAGGCGGCGCTCGACCGCTCGGTCAACAGCCTCGCGCTCGACGAATTCGGTCATGATCAAGGCATGATCGTCTCGAAGCGTGCGGTCGACGGCCAGATCGCCAGCATTCCGGGGCTTCGCGGGCCCAACGGCCAATTCGATCCCGCCATCTATCAGCAACTGTTGCAACAGCGGCGGCTGACCGACGCGCAGGTGCGCAGCGACATCGCGCGCGGCCTGATGGCGCAGCAGCTCATCCTGCCGACGCAGGGCGCGACGCAGTTCCCGCAGAAGGTCGCGCTGCCCTATGCCAGCCTGCTTCTCGAGAAGCGCGACGGGCGGATCGGCTTCATCCCGGCACAGGCGATGGACACGGGCGCGGCGCCGAGTGATGCCGAAATCCAGGCCGCCTATCGTCGCGGTATCGCGCGCTACACCGTGCCGCAGCGGCGCACCGTCCGCTATGCGATCGTCACGCCCGACCAGGTCAAGGCGCGCGTCGCGCCGACCGACCAGGAGATCGCGCAGGTCTATAACGAGCAGAAGGTCCGCTACGCCGCGGTGCAGAAGCGCGACATCACGCAGGTCGTCGTGCTCGACCAGGCCGGCGCGAACGCCCTTGCCGCGAAGGTCAAGGGCGGCGCCGCGCTCGCCGACGCGGCCCGCGCGGCCGGGCTCGAGCCTTCGATTCAAAAGGCGATGACGAAGGACGCCTATCGGGCGGCGACCTCCGCCGCGGCCGCGGACGCCGTATTCGGTGCCGCCAAGGGCGCGGTGGTCGGGCCGGTGCGCGGCGCGCTCGGCTGGATCGTCGCGCGCGTCGACACCATCGCCGACGTCCCGGGCAAGACGCTGGAGCAGGCGCGGCCGGAGATCGTCGCGGAACTGACCAAGCAGAAGCAGGAGCAGGCGCTGCGGCAGATCCACGATGCGCTCGATGATTCGCTCGCCCGCAACACGACGTTCGACGAAGCTGTCGCCGATCAGAAGCTCACGGGGCAGCAGACGCAACCGCTTCTGACCAGCGGCATCAATCCCGATGCGCCCGGCACCCCCGCCGATCCGAAGCTTGCCCCGATCGTCGCCGCGGCCTTCCAGATGCAGGAAGGCGATGCGGCGCAGCTCGTGCCGCTGGGCCAGGACGGCGGCTTCGCGCTGGTCGCTCTCGGTCGGATCACGCCCGCGACACCCCGACCGCTGGCGCAGGTGCGCGACGCGGTCGTCGCCGACATCCGTGCCGACCGCGCCCGTGCCGCGGCGCGCACGCTGGCGGCGCAGGTCCTGGCCAAGGTCAACAAGGGCATGCCGCTGGCGCAGGCGCTGGCAGGCGCAGGGCGCGCATTGCCGCCGCCGCAGGCAATCTCCGCGGTCCGCGGCCAGCTCGCCGCCAATCCCCGCGGCGCGCAGCCTGGCCTGGTGCTGATGTTCAGCATGGTGCCGGGCAGTGCGAAGATGCTGGAAGCGCCGAACAAATCGGGCTGGCTGATCGTCGACCTCGATCGCGTCACACCCGGCGACGCGCGCGGCAACGCCCAGCTCGTCACCGGGACGCGGCAGGATCTCGCCCGGATCGTCGGACGCGAATATGTCGACCAGTTCGCACGCGCGGTCCGTAATCAGGTCGGCGTGAAGACCGACACGGGTGCCCTGGCGCGCGTGCGGGCGGAGCTCAGCGGCGCGAACCCGGCCGCCGGCAACTGACGTGCAACAGGCGATCGACGCGCTCGCCGCGGGCGGCCCCGCCTTCGTCTGGCGACGGCAGGTCGCGGATACCGACACGCCCGTCGCCGCCGCGCTGAAGCTGATCGAGCCTGGACGCGGCGACTATCTGCTGGAATCGGTCGAGGGCGGCGCGACCCGGGGGCGGTACAGCCTGATCGGGCTCGCCCCCGACCTCGTCTTCCGCGCGCGCGGCGACTCGGCCGAGATCAACCGCAACTGGTCGACCGATCGCGACGCCTTCACGCCGGCCGGCCGCCCCACGCTCGACGCTCTGCGCGCATTGGTCGGCGAGTGCCGGGGCGAGGTGCCCGTCGATCTGCCGCCCGCGCTCGCCTGCCTGGTGGGCTATTTCGGCTATGAGACGATCGGCCTGGTCGAACGGCTCGACGCGCCCGCCGCCGATCCGCTCGGCCTGCCCGACATGCTCTTCGTCCGCCCGACGACGATCCTCGTCTTCGACCGCCTTGCCGACGCGCTGTATCTGGTCGCGCCGCTGTGGCCGGGTGAGGGCGATGCCGCGGAACGGGTCGCGGCGGCCGAAGCGCGGCTCGACGATGTGGCCGCGCGGCTCGCGGGAACGCCCCTGCCGGCCCCCGTCCGCGCCTTGGCGACGGAGCCGGTCTACACCCCCGCGATCGCGCCCGCCGCCTATGAGCGGATGGTCCTGCGCGCGCAGGACTATATTCGTGCCGGCGACATCTTTCAGGTCGTGCTGGCGCAGCGTTTCTCCGCGCCCTTCGCATTGCCGCCGCTCGAACTCTATCGCAGCCTGCGGCGGATCAATCCCTCGCCGTTCCTGTACCACCTCGACCTGCCCGGCTTCGCGCTGATCGGCTCCAGTCCGGAGATCCTGGTGCGCGTGCGCGACGATGCGGTGACGATCCGTCCCATCGCAGGCACCCGCCCGCGCGGCCGCACCGCCGCAGAGGACGAGGCGAACCGGCAGAGCCTGCTCGCGGATCCCAAGGAGAGGGCAGAGCATCTGATGTTGCTTGACCTCGGTCGCAACGACGTCGGCCGTGCCGCGGCACCGGGATCGGTCAGGGTCACGGCGAGCTATGGGATCGAATTCTATAGCCACGTCATGCACATCGTATCGAACGTCGTCGGCACGCTGCATCCCGATCGCGACGCGATCGATGCGCTGTTCGCGGGTTTCCCGGCCGGTACCGTCTCCGGCGCGCCGAAGGTGCGCGCCTGCCAGATCATCGCGGAACTCGAACCGGAACGGCGCGGCGCCTATGCCGGCGGCGTCGGCTATTTCTCGCCGGACGGGTCGATGGACTCATGCATCGTGCTGCGGACGGCGATCGTGAAGGACGGCATGATCCACGCACAGGCCGGCGCCGGCGTGGTCGCCGACAGCGTGCCGGCCTACGAACAGCGGGAATGCGAAGCCAAGGCTGGTGCCATCCTCGCCGCGGCTCGCGACGCGGTCGCCCGTGCCGCGGAGGCCGGATTCGGCCAGTAGCGCGTCAGGGCACCTGTTCGGCCGCGGCGCGCTTGGCCCGTTCCTCGGCCGCCCACTGGCGGTTCGCCGCGAGGGCGCATCCGCTCTGTCCGCCGGTGCCCACCGGCGAACAGGTGTCGGGCAGTCCCCCGGCGACGCGGCCGACCTGATCCATCGTCGCGGTGCGGTTGACCCAACTCTGGTTCTGCGCCGGGATGGGTCCGCTGTCACGGAACTGCTTGGGAATGCGATAGGGCTGATCGAGCGTCGAGCAGACGACGATCTCGTTGCTGCTGCTCTGCGGGCATTTCTCGCCCCGGTTGAGCGTGACGCTACGCACGCGTTGGGGCGGCTGGCCGCTCGCCGCCTGTTCCGCCGATCCGGCCGATTCTGCGGTCTGCGCCGGAGCGACAGCGGGGAGGCCGATCAGCGCGGCAACGATCAGGGGGCGAAACATCACAACGTCTCCTTCTGCGCCAATCAACGATCAAGCACGGTTCGGGCTCCATATCGCATCGTCTGCGATACGCCATGCTCATTGCCGGCCCATGGTGCCCGAACCTGCATTGCCGGGGCCACATTGCCGGAAGATGACTCTCGGGCGACAGCCGTTGCGTGGCCTAGCCGTTGCGCTATGGCGCAGCGATGATCCTCGTCATCGACAATTATGACAGCTTCACCTGGAACCTCGTCCATTATCTGATGGAACTGGGCACGAAGGTGGAGGTGGTCCGCAACGACGCGATCTCGCCGGGGCAGGCGCTGTCGTCGGGTGCGGAGGCGTTCCTGATCTCGCCGGGCCCCTGCACGCCCAACGAGGCTGGCGTCAGCCTGGACCTGGTCGGCGCCTGTGCCGAGGCCGGTCGGCCGCTGCTCGGGGTCTGCCTGGGGCATCAGGCGATCGGTCAGTATTTCGGCGGCCGGGTCGAGAGGGGCGGCCTGATGCACGGCAAGACCTCGCCGGTCCTGCACGACGGCACCGGGCTGTTCGAGGGCCTGCCCTCGCCTTTCACCGCGACGCGTTACCATAGCCTGATCGTCAACGACGTTCCGGCGCCGCTGGTGGTCAACGCGCGCGCCGACGACGGCAACGTCATGGGCTTCCGCCACGAAAGCCTGCCGATCCACGGGGTGCAATTCCATCCCGAGAGCATCGCCACCGAACACGGCCATGCCATGCTCGCCAACTTCCTGAAGGCCGCGGGCATCGCGACGCGGGCGATCGCCGCGTGACCAGCCATTCCCTGCTGCCCGACCCGTCGACGCCGCTGTCGCGCGAAAGCGCGCGCCAGGCGTTCGCGGACATTCTCGACGCCCGAGCCTCCGAAGAGGATATCGGCGCCTTCCTGCTCGCACTGTCCGATCGCGAGGAGACCAGCCTCGAGATCGCCGAGGCGGCGCGCAGCCTGCGCGAACGCATGGTGCCCATCGCGGCACCGCCGGGCGCGATCGACGTCTGCGGCACCGGCGGCGACGGCCACCACACGCTGAATGTCTCGACCGCGGTCGCACTCGTCGTCGCCGCCTGCGGCGTGCCGGTCGCGAAGCACGGCAATCGTGCCGCATCGTCCAAGGCCGGCGCGGCCGACACGCTCGAGGCGCTCGGCCTCGACCTCGACGTGGCGGGCGCGACCGCCGAAGGCAGCCTGGCCGACCTCGGCATCGCCTTCCTGTTCGCCGCCAACCATCATCCCGCCATGAAGCGCATCACCCCGATCCGCCGCCGCATCGGCAAGCGGACGATCTTCAACCTGATGGGTCCGCTGGCCAATCCGGCGCGCGTCTCGCGCCAGCTGCTCGGCATCGCGCGCCCGGACTACACCGGCCTCTATGCCGAAGCGCTGGCACAGCTCGGCATTGAGGCTGCAGCGGTGATCGCGGGCGAAGAGGGTCTGGACGAGCTTTCCACCGCCGGCCCCAGCATCGCCGTCTGCGTCGGCACCGCCGCCCTCCCCGCGCGGATCGCGCCCGAGGACGCGGGCCTCGCCCGGCATCCGCTTGCCGCGCTGCGTGGCGGGGATCCCGCCTATAACGCCGCCGCCCTGCGGCATCTGCTGGCCGGTGAGGATGGCGCCTATCGCGATGCCGTCCTGCTCAACGCCGCGGCGGCGCTCGTCGTCGCGGGCCATGCCACTTCCCTTGCCGGGGGCGCGCGCGACGCCGCACGCGTCCTCGATGACGGCAGCGCCGGCGCGCTGCTCGACCGCTGGATCGCCTACCGATGACCACCATCCTCTCCCGCATCGTCGAAACCAAGCGCGCCGAGGTCGCCGCCCGAAAGGCGACGACCAGTCTCGCCGACCTGGACGCCCGGATCGCATCCGTGACGCGCCCGCGCGGGTTCCGCGCGGCGCTCGACGCCAAGCAGGGCCATGCGCTGATCACCGAAATCAAGAAAGCGAGCCCGTCCAAGGGATTGATCCGCGAGGATTTCGATCCGCCGGCGCACGCCCGCGCCTATGAGGCCGGCGGCGCCGCCTGCTTGTCGGTGCTGACCGACGAACAATGGTTCCGCGGCTGCGACGACGACCTCATCGCCGCGCGTGCCGCATGCAGCCTGCCGGTGATCCGCAAGGATTTCATGGTCGATCCGTGGCAGGCGACCGAGTCGCGCGCGATCGGCGCCGATGCGATCCTGATCATCGTCTCCGCCCTCGACGACGGCCAGATGGCGGAAATCGAGGCGAGCGCCCTCGACTGCGGCATGGACGTGCTGGTCGAAGTCCATGATGCGCACGAATTCGATCGCGCGCTACGGCTGAAATCGCGGCTGATCGGCGTCAACAACCGCAACCTCCATGACTTCACCGTCGATTTTCGCCGAACTTTCCAGCTGGTCGACAGGGCGCCGCCCGGGTGCACCTTCGTCGCGGAAAGCGGGCTGTCGTCACGCGCCGACCTCGACGCGCTGGCGGACCATGGCGTGCATTGCTTCCTGATCGGCGAATCGCTGATGCGCCAGCCCGACCTCACCGCCGCGACCAAGGCGTTGCTCGGATGAGCGGCCTGACCCACATCGACGCCGATGGCGCCGCCCACATGGTCGACGTCGCCGGCAAGGCGGTGACGACGCGCGAAGCGACCGCGACCGGCCATATCGCGATCGCCGCCGATGCGCTTGCCGCCATCCGCGATGGTGCGACGAGGAAGGGCGATGTCCTCGCCGTGGCACGGATCGCCGGCATCATGGCGGCGAAGCGCACCGCCGACCTCATCCCCCTGTGCCATCCGTTGCCGCTGACCCGCGTCACCCTCGACCTGGCGATCGCGGCCGACGGCATCACTGCCACCGCGACCGCGGCGACGGAGGGCAAGACCGGCGTCGAGATGGAGGCGCTCACCGCGGCGTCCGTCGCCTTGCTGACGATCTACGACATGGCCAAGGCGCTCGATCGCGGCATGACGATCAGCGGCCTGCGCCTGCTCGCCAAATCCGGTGGCGCGTCGGGCGATTGGCAGGCGGCATGAGCCTGCTGCCGATCGCGGAGGCGCAGGCGCGGCTGTTCGCGCTCGCGACGCCGGTCGCGATCGAGACCGTGCCGCTCCTCGCCGCACATGGTCGCTGGGCGACAGAAGACGTTCGGGCCCAGCGGACGCAGCCCGCACACGACCTGTCCGCCATGGACGGCTATGCGATCCGCGCCGCCGATTTGCCCGGGCCCTGGACGATGATCGGCGAGAGCGCCGCCGGACGTCCCTTCGCCGGCCGCGTCGGCGTGGGAGAGACGGTCCGTATCTTCACCGGCGCCGCGCTACCCGATGGCGCCGATACCGTGATGGTGCAGGAAGAGGTCGAGGCGACCGGAGCGACGATCCGCCTGGTCGGCGAGGGTCCGCGCCAGGCCGGACGCAACGTCCGCCGCCGCGGGCTGGATTTCACCGAAGGCGACCGATTGATCGCAGGCGGCGAGCGGATCACGCCCGCCCGCCTTGCCGTCGCCGCGACAGGCGGCGTCGGCGCGATTTCGGTGCGTCGCCGCATCCGCGTCGCCATCTGCGCGACCGGAGACGAACTGGTCGCACCCGGGACGCAGCGGACGCCGGGCGAGCTGCCCGAATCCAATCGCGCGATGCTGGCGGCGATGCTGGCGGACCTGCCGGTCGACCTGGTGGACCTAGGCATTCTCCCGGACGAGCTGCGGACACTGCGCGACGCCTTCTCCATGGTCGACGCCGACCTGCTCGTCACGACCGGCGGCGCGTCGGTCGGCGATCACGATCTGGTCCGTCCAGCGATCGAGGCGGCGGGCGGCCGCATCGACTTCTGGCGGATCGCGCTGCGCCCGGGCAAGCCGATGATGGCAGGCCGGCTCGGCGCGGCGACGCTGCTCGGTTTGCCGGGCAATCCTGTCTCCGCCTTCGTCACCGCCATGCTGTTCGTCCGGCCGATGATCGCGCACCTGGCCGGTGCCGCCGATCCCCTGCCCCGCGCGACCAGCGTCCTGCTCGGCGAGGATCTGCTCGCCAACGGCCCACGGACGGACTATCTGCGTGCGGAACTGCGGGACGGCCGGGCCTATGCGTCGACCATCCAGGACAGTTCGATGCTGCTGACGCTGGCGCGCTCGCATTGCCTCGTCGTCCGTCCGGCCGGCGCCCCCCCGGCCCGCGCCGGCGGTTCGGCCCAGGTCCTGATGATCGCTTGACGGCACGTTAGGTGTTCCCTAGAAGTTCCGCGTCTGTTCTGACGGGAAGGACCGCCCATGCTCACGCGCAAGCAGCACGAGCTTGTCTGCTTCATCAATGATCGACTGGAAGAGACCGGCATCTCCCCGTCGTTCGAGGAGATGAAGGAGGCGCTCGATCTCAAGTCAAAATCCGGCGTGCATCGGCTGATCAGCGCGCTGGAGGAACGCAACTTCATCCGCCGATTGCCCAACCGCGCGCGCGCGCTGGAAGTGCTGCGGATGCCGGAACGTCCCGAGAAGACGTCGGCCGCGGCAGCGGCGCCGGCGGCCGCACTGGCGCGCGGCAACGTTCGCCCCGCACCCACGCCCGCGAATGACGTCGTCGAGATCCCGCTGCATGGGCGGATCGCGGCGGGTGTCCCCATCGAGGCGTTCGAGGGCAGTTCGATGCTCGCCGTCCCGGCGGCGCTGCTCGGATCGGGGGAGCATTATGCGCTCGAGGTGTCGGGCGACTCGATGGTCGAGGCGGGTATCCTCGACGGCGACTATGCGCTCATCCGGCGCACCGAGACCGCGCGTGACGGCGAGATCGTCGTCGCGTTGATCGAGGACAGCGAAGCGACGCTCAAATATTTCCGGCGCGAGGGCGCGATGATCCGGCTCGACCCGGCCAATCGCGCCTATGAGCCGCAGCGCTATCGCCCCGACATCGTCCGCGTTCAGGGCAAGCTGTCTGGTATCCTGCGTCGATACGACTGACGGCTGGGAACGGGGCCGGAACGGAGACGCTCCCCGCCCCGGACGGTTCGGCGTCGGGGCGGCGGATGCGTCTGCTTATCTGCGTGGTTCGCGACGGCCGCTGTAAGCCGCGACCGCATGCGTCCATGCGAGCCGGCACACACGACCGCCGGGCGCTTCCTTCCTTCGCCGTCGCGGAGGGGGATCCGCAGCGCCATCGGGTTTCGCCCGTCCGTATCGCTATTTCCTGGAGCTCGCGACAGTTGCTGTGCCTCGCGACAGATCGCAGGATACACGAGGGCGGGAATAGCGCGGCACGCGCCTGCCCGCGATGGTTCCGCGGCGTGCCGGCGCGACGGTCAAGTCAGCGCATCGCGGCTCTCGATCGCGATACGGATCGGCCGAGCATCGGTCTTCGTCAGGGCCCTCGAACGCGCGATACCGGCCCGCGCGTCAAGCTGGCGGCAGGGGTACGGTGCGTCCATGGACTCGCAGAGAGGTCCCGATACCGAACCGCTTCGGCGGGCGTCGCATGCGGCGGCGTCACCCAGGGATGGGCATCCTCGGGCGTCCGAACGGTGACGACGCGCTGCGACGCGAGCGCGATCGAAACGCCGCCCGTGCGCCGCAAGACGCCGAGGTCGAGCCGCAGCCAGCGGGGACGGCACCGCGCGGGAAGACGACGGTCGCTGACGACGATGTCGGCATGCGCACAAGCCTGGCGCAGCGTCTCCCATGGCAGGGGATAGGCGCTCCGCGTCGCGAGGAGGCGCCAGTGCCGTCCGCCGCGGACGAGCGCGATCGCGCAGGCGTCGCGGGTACATCGTGCTTCGGGACGATCCGACACCAGCATCGGATCGTCCTGCCCGCCTCCGGTTTCGCGCAGCATGTTGCGGACATAGTCGCCGGACCTGTCGCGCAGCACGGCCAGACCGTCGCGGGTGCGCACCGCAAGGTGCCTGCCGTCGGCCGTGATGAGGATGTCGGGCGCCGGCGTGAACGCCATCCAGAGGCAACCCGCGACCAGCGGCACCCCGCCCAGCCAGCGGACCGAGGACTGCCATAGCGCCAGCCACAGGCCGCCACCGACGCACAGGGCAAAGGCCGATGCCGGCACGGTGGCGAGCGCCATGGCGGACCCCGGCAGCGCGGCGACGGATCGGGCGATCCACAGCAGCAGCGCCATGGCTTTTCCCGTCATCCACCAGAAGGGTGCTCCAAGCCCCGCCGCATCCATCAGCAGCGCGAACGCCTCAAGCGGCATGATGACGAATGTGGTCAGCGGTATCGCAACGATATTGGCGAAGGCGCCATAAATACCCGCCCTGTGGAAATGGTAGATCGCGATCGGCATCAGCGCCGCCTCGACCAGCAGGCCGGTGACCAGCAGCGACAAGAGTTCCCGCGCGACGCGGCGCACACGCGTGTCCTCCTTCGCGGCGAACAGCGACGCGATCCGGGGATGCTCGTGGAACGCGACGATCGACACGATCGCGGCGAAGGATAGCTGGAAGCTCGGCCCGACGAGCGCGTCCGGCCAACCGATCAGGACGACGAGGGCACCGCCGGCCACCAGTCGCAGCGTGATCGCCTGGCGTCCCATCGCCATTGCCGTCAGCACCATCAGCGCGGCGACGCATGATCGTATCGTGGGAATCTGGTTGCCGGTCAGCCAGGTATAGCCGATCGCCGCGGCCGCGCCCGCCATGGCGGCGACGAGGGGCAGGCGAATGCGCAGCGCGAGCCATGGCCAGAGCGCAAGCAGGCGCAGGACGACGAACATCGTCGCGCCGACCGCCGCGGTGATGTGCAACCCGCTGACCGAGAGCAGGTGGGCCAGTCCCGCGCGGCGCATGGCCTCCGCGTCGGCCTGGCTGATCGCCCCCTCGTCCCCCGTCGCCAGCGCCGCGGCGATGCCCCCCGCGCTCCCCTCGAGCTGCGCGGTGATGTGGCGCGTCAGGCGGTCGCGCAACGCGGCGCCGCCCTCGCTTCCGCTCTTCGAAACGGACAGGGGGCCGAACGCCCGTCCCGTCGCGCCGATGCCCGCGAACCAGGCGACGCGCGCATAATCATAGGCGCCGGGCACCGCCGCTTCGGGCGGCGGCAGCAATCGCGCCGACAGGCGCACCCGATCGCTTGGCGCGATCGTATCCCCGACGTTCGCGGCGTCGACGTTGACCCGTATGCGGGTCGGCAGGCCGAGCCCGGCATCGGGGCGGATCGTCAGACGCACCAGGCCGCGCGCGGTCAGGGGTTCCGCCTGTTCCACCACACCTGCGAACCGGACCACCGCCGGATGGGCGAGCACGGGTGCGGCAGCGCGCTCGGCATGCCACCAGGCGAGGGCCACGCCGATCGCCACGGCAAGCGCGCCCGTCGCGACCGCCCGCGCCAGTCGGGTTCGCCCGTCGATCGCGGCCGCTCCCAGGCCCAGGCCTGTCGCGGCGAGGATCGCCGTCCGCCACGCGCGCGGATCGGGCGACACGAACCAGATCGCGATGCCCAGGCCCAGCATGACGGGCAGCCACAAGGGCAGCTGCTCGCGTTCCGATTCCAGCCATCGCTCGATCCGCCGGAGCGACCGCCCCCCTCCCTCGGGCCACGGGATTTGAAGGCGCGGAATGCGCGTGCTAGGGGCCGCCGCGGTTGAATAGGCCATCACCTCGAACCCTAAGGAGCAGGCGCGGTTGGGCGCAACAGTGGATCACGACGCGAACGGGAACGCCGCCGCCACGGGCACGGCGATCGTCACCCGGTTCGCCCCTTCGCCGACCGGCTATCTCCATCTGGGCGGCGCGCGCACGGCGCTGTTCAACTGGCTTTTTGCCCGCCATCACGGCGGCAGGTTCCTGCTGCGCATCGAGGATACCGATCGCGCCCGCTCGACCCAGCCGGCGATCGACGCGATCCTGGCGGGATTGAAGTGGCTCGGCATCGACTGGGACGGCGATGCGGTCTTCCAGTTCGCGCGCGCCGACCGGCATGCCGAGGTCGCGCACAAGATGGTCGCGAGCGGCAACGCCTACCGCTGCTACATGACGCAGGAAGAGATCGCCGCGCAGCGCGAGGCGGCGCAGGCGGAAAAGCGTCCCTTGCGCATCCGCTCGCCCTGGCGTGACCGGACCGATCATCACGAGGGGCAACCCTATGTCGTCCGGTTGAAGGCGCCGCGCGAGGGCGCGACCACGATCGAGGATCGCGTGCAGGGATCGGTCACCGTGCAGAACGCGGAACTCGACGATCTCATCCTGCTGCGGTCGGACGGCACCCCCACCTACATGCTCGCGGTGGTCGTCGACGACCATGATATGGGCGTGACGCACGTGATCCGTGGCGACGACCATCTCAACAACGCGTTCCGGCAGCTGCCGATCTACCGCGCGATGGATTGGCCGGAGCCGGTCTACGCCCACATTCCGCTGATCCACGGCACCGACGGCGCGAAGCTGTCGAAGCGCCACGGCGCGGTCGGGATCGAGGCCTATCGCGACGAGCTCGGGATCCTGCCCGAGGCGTTCGACAACTATCTGCTTCGCCTCGGCTGGGGCCATGGCGACGACGAGATCATCAGCCGCGATCAGGCGGTGGAATGGTTCGATCTGGCCGGCGTCGGCAAGAGCCCGTCGCGTTTCGACCTCAAGAAGCTCGAGAACCTCAACGGCCACTATATCCGCGCCGCGGACGACGGGCGGCTGGCCCGCCTTGTCGCGAACATCGGTGGATACGGCGAAGACGGCATCCCGCTGCTCACCCAGGCGATGCCGTTCCTCAAGGCGCGTGCCGCCAATCTCAACGACCTGGCGGACGGCGCCCGCTTCCTCTTCGCGCAGCGTCCGCTTCCCTTGGAAGCGTCCGCCTCGGACCTGCTCACCGAGGAAGCCCGATCGTTGCTTGCGCAACTGCACACGGCGCTTGACGCAGTGCAGCAGTGGGATCAGGAGACGATCGAAGCAGCGGTACGGCAGGTCGCCGACGCCCGGGGCGCCAAGCTCGGGCAGGTCGCCCAGCCGCTCCGCGCCGCTCTCACCGGGCGCAAGACATCGCCCGGCATCTTCGACGTGCTCGCGCTTCTGGGCAAAGAGGAAAGCCTCGGCCGAATCGCGGACCAGATGGCAGTCTGACAGGAAGGACAAGACATGACCGACACCGCGAAATTCGCCCTGGACGGCAAGGAATTCGAATACCCGGTCATGTCGGGTTCGGTCGGCCCCGACGTGGTCGACATCCGCAAGCTATATGCGCAGACCGGCGCCTTCACCTACGATCCCGGCTTCACGTCGACCGCCTCGTGCCGGTCGGCCCTGACCTACATCGACGGCGACGAGGGTGTGCTTCTGCACCGCGGCTATCCGATCGGCGAGCTCGCCGAACAGTCGAGCTTCATGGAGGTCGCCTATCTGCTGCTGAACGGCGAATTGCCCTCGGCGGACGAGCTGCAGACGTTCAACACGACGATCACCCGCCATACGATGGTGCACGAGCAGCTCGCGGCCTTCTTCCGCGGGTTCCGCCGCGATGCGCATCCGATGGCGATCATGTGCGGCGTCGTCGGCGCGCTGTCGGCCTTCTATCACGATTCGACCGACATCCACGATCCGGTGCAGCGCACCATCGCCAGCCACCGCCTGATCGCGAAGATTCCGACGATCGCCGCGATGGCGCACAAGTACAGCGTCGGCCAGCCGTTCCTCTATCCGGACAACTCGCTGAGCTACACGGGCAACTTCCTGCGCATGACCTTCGGCGTGCCGGCCGAGCCATATGAGGTCAATCCGGCGGTAGAGCGCGCGATGGACCGCATCTTCATCCTGCACGCCGATCACGAGCAGAACGCATCGACCTCCACCGTCCGCCTCGCGGGTTCGTCGGGTGCCAATCCGTTCGCCTGCATCGCGGCTGGCATCGCCTGCCTATGGGGTCCGGCGCACGGCGGCGCGAACGAGGCCGCGCTCAACATGCTTCGTGAGATCGGTACGCCCGAGCGCATTCCGGAATTCATCGCGCGCGCCAAGGACAAGAACGATCCGTTCCGCCTGATGGGCTTCGGCCATCGCGTCTACAAGAACTACGATCCGCGCGCGACCGTGATGCAGAAGACGGTGCGCGAGGTGTTCGACGCGCTCAAGGTCAACGATCCCCTGTTCGAGACCGCGCTGCGGCTCGAGGAGATCGCGCTCAGCGACGATTATTTCATCGAGAAGAAGCTGTTCCCGAACGTCGACTTCTATTCGGGCGTGATCCTGTCGGCGATCGGCTTCCCGACCGAGATGTTCACCGTGCTGTTCGCGCTGGCCCGTACCGTCGGCTGGGTCGCGCAGTGGAACGAGATGATCACCGATCCCGACCAGAAGATCGGCCGTCCGCGTCAGCTCTACACCGGGCCGACGCAGCGCAGCTACGTTCCGGTGGCGGAGCGCTGATGCGCCGGCTCCGGCCGATCCTCCTCGCGGTGGGCGTCATGCTGGCGCTCACCGGCGCGCTGTGGATCGGCCAGGGTCTCGGCTACGTCCACTGGCCCGAATCAAGCTTCATGCTCGACCAGCGGATTTGGGCCGACCGCGGCAGTGCGGTCGCGGTCTTCGGTCTTTTGCTGATCCTCGTCGCACGGCGTCTGCCGCGTCGCTGACGGCCCGCGCAAGGCGCAAATCCCGCCGCCGCCGAAGCGGCCTATCCGGCCGCGGCGGACTGGCGGCTATATATCGGCGGCGGGCAGGCTGAGCGTGAACGTGGCGCCCTCGCCCGGCACGCTTTCCACCGACAGGTCGCCGCCCATCGCCCGTGCCAGCCGGCGCGCGATGTAGAGCCCCAGGCCGTTGCCCCCGGCCTCCGTCGGATCCACGCGCTCGAATTTCTCGAAGATACGCGCCTGGTCCTCGGGCGCGATGCCCTTGCCCTGGTCCGCGACGACCGCCTCGGCCATTGCTCCGACGCGTGCCGCGGTGACCGTGACGACGCCATGGGCGGGCGAATAGCGAACCGCGTTGCTGATCAGGTTGACGAGGATTTGCAGCGTGCGTCGGAAATCGCCGGACGCCGTGATGCGCACGTCGGCCAGCGGCCGCGCGATGGCGATCCCGGTGTTCGACGCCTTGACCGACAGCAGGCCCGCCGCGCGGCGCGCGACATCGGCGAGGTCGATCGTCTCCACATCCGGGCGGAAGCCGGGACGTTCGACCGCCTCGAGATCGACGAGATCGTCGACGAGGCCGAGCAGATGCCGTCCCGCATTGGCGATGTCGGACGCGTAATCCGCATAGTCGGCCTGTACCGGGCCCTCGGCGCGCGCATGGATCGTGTCGGCATGAGCGATGATACGCGCGAGCGGCGTGCGCAGCGCCCGGTCCAGCCCCTGCGTGAAGTTCGAGGAGATCGCCGGTTCCGCGGAGGCCTCGACGATGGGGTCGATCAGGCGCGCGACGCCGATCAGGCCGGCGAAGCCGCCGCTCTGGTCCTGCCGCACGCGGGCGTCGAGCGTCACCGCGCGGTCGTTGATGCGCAGGCGCGCGGGCTGCGCGGTAAAGGGGCGCCGCCGTGCCATCGCCTCGAGGATGGGCATCGCGCCCCCGCTGTCGCTTTCGAGCGAGAAGAGCGCCGTCAGCGGCTGGCCGAGCAGCGCCAGCGCATCGATGCCATATTGGCGCGCACCCTCGATGCCGACGAAGGTCAGATGCAGCGCGGCGTCGGTTTCCCAAGGCAGATCGCCGTCCTCGTGCACCGGGCTTTCGGCTGCTTCGGGAACCGGACGCGGCCTGGCCTCCCGCCATCCGGATACCGCGATGCGCACGACCTCGCCATCCGGCTGCGCGCGCACCCACAAATCCAGGTCGCTATCCCCGTCCGCGACGGTGACGCCGCGCGAAACGAGGATGCCGAGCCGCTTCGCCAGCCGCGCGATGGTGGCGAGCTGCGGAACGGCCGGGATTTCGCCGATCCCGCCGCCGGCACCCGCATTGAGCGCCAGCAACGCGGGGTCGGCCGAGGCCAACCGCCCCGCCGCGTCGATCACCGCGTGCGACACGGGTATGTCGGGCAGTCCCTCGATCCTCAACGCATGCTCTCCCGGGCCAGCGCATCGATAGCGAGGCGAAGGTCGTGATGCAGCGTCAGCGGCGCCAGCGCCGAACGCGCGGTTTCGACCGGCACCGCCGCGATGGCGTCCAGCGCGTCCGCGAACGCCTCGATGTCGCGCCGCGGATCGGCATCCGCGAGGGCAAGGGCGATACGTGCGATCGTCTCCCGGTCCAGCGCCACCGCGCGCAGCGCCAGCCAGAGCCGGTCGCCTTCGGGCTCCAGCACGATCTGCCGCGCCGCCGAGAAGTCGATGTCGACCCCGCGGGCGAGCACCGCGATGAACAGCAGCAGGCGGCGATCGCCGAGCGCATCGACCAGCAGCGGCCCGATCTCCTCGCTGCGGGCATCGATCGCGGTCGCCAGCCGCATCGCCGCCGCCTCGGGCCGCTGGCCCTCGTCGTGGGCGCCCAGATTGCGCTGTGCCGCGGCGACGATCGCGCGATCGAGCGCGGCGTCGCCGGCATCGCCGACGTTCTGCGCCTCGCGGATACATGCCGCCACCCACCAGACGAGCTGGTGGTGCCGCTCGGCCGGCAGGGCGGAATGATGCGCCCTGCCCTGTTCGATCGCGGTGCGCCGCCGCGCTTCGGCGGTCAGCAAGGCGCGGGCCGCCGCTGCAACGACGCCGTCATCGACCTCCGTCAGGCGGATCAGCAGGCTCGGCTGCTCTGCATCCGCAGAAACGGGGGCGAGCGCCTGCCCGATCTGGTCGGCACGGACCTGCGCCAGCAGCTCGTCCATCAGCTGGCGATCGCGCAGCAGGCCGGCGCGGCCGAGCCGACGCAGGACGTCGTCGGGGCCGCGCAGGATGCGCTCGGCGGCATCCGACTGCGTTCGTTCGGCAAGCACCCGGGCCGCATGATGGCGAATGTCGGTCTCGATCGCCCGTACCACCGCCTCCAGCAGCTGGCCCAGCATCGTGCGCGTGCGCTCGTCCAGCCGCGCGTCGTCGGGCAGGAAGAAATCGGCGATCGCCGCCCCCAGTCGCGAATCGGCGGCAGCACCCAGCCGCCGCGCCGCCGCGAGGCGCGCGGCGAGCGTATGGCGTTGCTGATGCTCCGGCTCGACCGACATGGTCCTCGCGCTAGTCCCTTTAGCGTTAAGGTGGTGCTAAGGCTCGCGCCGCAGACGCTCGATTGCGGCGAACGCCGTCGCCACGGCATAGACGCAGCCCGCGATCAGCGCCACCAGCGGTGCATCGACCAGCGCACCGAGCCAGACCGGCACCAGATAGGCCGGGGCGCTGCCCCACCAGCCCTTGCGCGGCGCGGGACCGACCGCACGCTCGCCGAGCGCGGCGACGAGGATGAGGCCGATGGCAAGCACCAGCGGCACGCCGTCGCGCGCCAGCACCGTCTCGTCATGACCATAGGTAAGCACGGCGAGCGCCGGCAGGACCGACGCGCCGACCTTCAGCCCCCGCGCCATGCCGGGATCGTCGCGCAGATCCGCGAGCGCACTTGCGACCAGCAAGCCCACCGTCCCCGCCATGGCCAGCAAGAGCCCGGCGATGGGATGCGACAGATACGTCAGTACCAATGCGATGAGGCCGACGACCGCGCCGCCTGCCGCCACCGCGGGCGCGGACACGCCGCGCGGCACGAGCATCGGGATCGTGGCGCGGGCGATCGGCGTGACGACGAAACGCTCGAACCAGCCGCTGCGGCCGGAAACCATCGCGGTCAGCACGCGGCGGCCGCGCGCCTCCAGCGCCTGTCCGGAATGGCCGAGCGCATGGCCGCCCCGGATCGCGCCGGCCGGCAACAGCATGTGGACGGCCTGCGCCTGTTCGGCGAGCCTGATCAGCGTCGACTGCAGGTCGTAGTCGCGGGGCAGCGCCGCGAGTTCCGCGACGCGACGCGCCTCGAGCCGGGCAACGCCGGCCCAGACCATGCCGCCGCCCACGCGCTCATATCCCGTCTGCGCCGCGTCCTGCGGCATGACCAGCAACGCATCGCCGCCACCCTGGGCGAGCGCGGCGATCGTCTCCTCGGTGGTCGTGAGACCGTCCGCGAGCATGAGCACGCGTGCCAGCGGGTGCAGCTTCTCCGCCGCCTCGGCCGCGGTGCGGACGGTGTCCACCGCGATCCCGCGGCGGCCGATGCGATTGATCGCACCGAGCAGTTCCGGCGTCAGGCGCGCGACGACGATGACGATCTGCGACGCGCCGGCGGCGACCAGCAGCCGCGCCTGATATTCGATCAGCGTCATGCCGCCGAACGGCAGCGTGGCGGTCAACATCGCGGGCCGATCGTCCGCGTCGTGCATGGCAATGAGAAGGCCCGCGAGCATCCGCCTGCTGGTAGGGGCTAGGTCCGGCGCTGGCTAGGTCGGATCGACATGGCCGGCCTCGTGATGCTTTATCCGGGGGTGGCGACGGTCGTGCGCTACAGGCGCGCGACGGTCCGCTTCAGCTTGGCGAGCGTGGGCGCGTCGTGCGGCAAGGTCGCCGCGCGATTGGCCATGGCCATCAGCCGAACCGCGCCGAAGCTCGCGGCGAGGCCCGTCAGGCGGGCGGTCGCATCGCGCCACGCGGCGCGATCCTCTGCCGCTTCCAGCGCGGCGACCGCGTTATGCGCGCTCTCGACGAACGCGACGCGCAGTTCGGCGATCAGGGCGGGTTCGTCGCCGACCGCGGCCGCGAGGGTCGCGTCGATCGCTCCGGGATCATAAGCCATCGCCGCGACTCTAGGTGCGGGAGCTTAACGCTTCGTTGCGGTTTCGCTTTGTCCGCGCGGCAAAGGCTTGTAGGTTCGCCAGGTTCAAAAGGGGGTTCCATGATCGTCGACATGCGGGCGGACGCCGGCGGCCACAGCCATGCGGAACATGTCGGCATTGCGCCGCACACCCATGACGATCATCTCGACCTTGCCGATCAGCATCCCGCGTGGACGCTGTCGGTCTCGCCCGAAGCACCGTCGCGCGCATGGGTGTTGCCCGTGGTCGCGCTTGTCGTGTCCCTCGCCTGGCTCGTCGGCATGCTGTGGCTCGTCCGCGATGATGTCGCGCTGCTGAGCCCCGTCGCGCTGGTCGAGCTGATCGCCGCGCTCGCGGTCGTGCCGGCGCTTCTGGGAATCATCTGTCTGCTGGTGATGCGTACCAGCCGCGCCGAGGCGCGCCGATTCGGCGACACGGCCCGCGCGATGCGGACGGAGGCGGCAAGTCTCGAACGGACCGTGGCGGTGCTGTCCCGGTCGCTCGACGCCAACCGTCGCGTGCTGGCCGAGCAGATCTCCAGCCTGATGACGATGGGCGACGGCGCGAACGAGCGGCTGCTGGCGGTCGGGCGCGGGCTTTCGGCCGAAGTCGCTGCGGCGGAGGCGCATGCCCGCACCCTGCGCGAAGTCGCGACCACGGCGCAGGCGAGCGTCGACGTGCTGCTCGCCACCCTGCCCCGCGCGCAGGACGAGATCGAGGCGGCGCGCGCGCAGCTGGAGGCCAGCGGGCTGACCGCCGGTCGCCATGCCGCCGCGCTCGAGGGCCAGCTGGCGGCTTTGGCCGAGCGCGGCCGCGAAGCCGATCTGATCGCGGGCGGCGCGGCGCAGCGGCTTGCCGCGCATCTCGCGCGGATGGAGGCGACCAGCGAGACTGCCGGGGCCCGGCTCGAGGCGGTGACGAGCGAGATGTCCGGCTCGGTCGACGCGTTGCTCGGCCGCACCGCCGACGCGATCGACGAGGCGCGCAAGGGCATCGCGACGCAGGGCGATGCCATGCTCGCCATGCTGCGCGCCAACCAAGCCGCGCTCGACAGCGCAGCGCGCAACAGTGCCGACGCACTCGCCGAACGGATCGGCGCGGTCGAGGACGTCATCGATCGGGTCGTCACGCGGCTCGAACGCCACCGCGCCGCGAGCGACGACATGATCGTCGTCATCGATGCGGAGATCGATCGCGTCGAAACCCGCATGGACGCGCTGCATACGCAGGGCGTGGAACGATCGCAGATGCTCGCCGCCTCGATCAGCGCGCTGGGTGGTTCGGCCGATGCGATGACCGAGGCGCTGCGTACCGGCGAGGCGATGGCGACGCGGACGATCGGCACGACCGAATCGTTGCTGATCGCGCTCGACGCCGCCGCGCGCGAGATCGACGAAACCCTGCCCGAGGCGCTCGCCCGTCTCGATGCGCGGATCGCCTCGAGCAAGCAGGTGGTCGTCGCGGCCAAGCCCGAGTTGCTCGCGCTCGTCACCGCCGCGGAAAGCACGCACGATGCGATCGAGGCGATCGCCGGCGTCATCGCCGATCAGCGCCGGACGCTCGACACGCTGTCGAACACGCTTCTCCAGACGCTCACCGAGGGACGCAGCAAGGCCGACTCGCTCGGGACCATGGTCGACGAGACGATCGAGCGGACGCATCGCTTCGCCGAGGAGGCCGCGCCGCGGCTCGTCGAGGCGCTGCTGCGGGTCCGCGACACCGCGTCGACCGCCGCCGATCGGGCGCGCGAGACGCTCGCCTCCGTCATCCCCGAGGCCGCCGCGGCACTGGAGGAGGCGAGCACCGTCGCCATGCGGCGCGCGGCGAGCGACACGGTGGAGCGGCAGGTGCGCGCGATCGGCGAAGCGACCGACGACGCGGTCGCCGCCGCGAGCCGCGCCACGGAGCGACTTTCCGCGCAGGTGCAGGAGATTCTCGACAAGACCGCATTGGTCGAAACGCGGATCGAGGATGCACGGACCGAACGCGAGGAGGCCGATCGCAACAGCTTCGCGCGGCGCGCCTCGCTGCTGATCGAGTCGCTCAACTCCGCCGCAATCGACGTCACCAAGGCGTTCGCGCCGGAAGTGTCGGACAGCGCCTGGGCCGCCTATCTGAAGGGGGACCGCGGCGTCTTTACCCGCCGCGCGGTGCGCATCCTCGAGCCCGCCGATGCGCGCGAGATCGCCCGGCTCTACGACGACGACGCGACCTTCCGCGAAACGGTCAACCGCTACATCCACGACTTCGAAGGGATGCTGCGCACGATCCTGGCGCAGCGGGACGGTTCGCCGCTCGGCGTGACGTTGCTCTCGTCGGACATGGGCAAGCTCTACGTCGCGCTCGCACAGGCGATCGAGCGCCTGCGCTAGCGCGCGATCCAGCGGAGCGCGCCGCTCTAACGCCCCCCCCTCGCGCGCGGTTGCGCCGCCGGCGGTCGGTGGACGATCAGCGGATGGACCTCGGCGCGAAGGCGGCAGGACCGCGTTCCCCTGCTAGACCGGTCCCATCGCGCGCCGACGCCGCGCGGCGGCGGACGCCGGTCCTCAGGCGTCGTTATAGATTTCGTCGGGATTGAACAGGTCGAGCATCCGCGGTGTCACCCAGCCGAACTCGTAGTTCGCAACGAACAGGCCGAACAGGATGGTCGCGACGATCGTGACCCTCAGCGCGAGCCGCCCGAGGTGGAATTCGTGCGGCGCGCTTTCGGCCTGGCCGGGTACGTGCTCTCCCCCGACCTCTCGCGTCGTCCTCACGCCCCAGGGCAACACGAGGAAGACGGAGAAAGCCCAGAACAGCACGTAAATCGCCAGCATTGACGTCCAGCGCATGGGGCCTTCCTCCGCTTGCCGGTTCAGGCCTGGACGATCAGCACGTCGACGATCGGCTTCTTGCCCGTCCAACGGGTCGCCACGCGGCGTACGGCGAGGCGGATGTCCTCGCGGCGCCGATCGACTTCGCGCTTACCGCTCATCGCCTCCTGCGCCGCGGCGACCGCATCCTCGACGAACGCCAGACGATCCTCCTCGACGGGCACGCCCTGCACGCGCACCTGCGGCGTGCCGATGCCGCGCCCGTTGCGATCGATCGCGACCGCGACCGAGATCTGGCCGTTGATCGCCAGCTTGCGGCGCTCGTTGATCGTCGATCCGTCGGCGGGCAGGATCACGTCGCCGTCCAGCACGAGCCGGCCCACGCCCGCATGGCCGATCTTCGTCGCCTGACCCGGCAACAGCCGCACGATCTCGCCGTCGCTCTGCACGATCGCCTGGGGCACGCCCTGCGCCTGCGCGTAGCGGGCATGTTCCATCATGTGCCGCATCTCGCCATGCACCGGCACGAGCAACTCTGGACGGATCCACCCATACATCTGCGCGAGCTCGGGCCGCCCCGGATGGCCGGAGACGTGGACATGCGCCTGACGCTCGGTGACCATGCGCACGCCCTTGGCGGCGAGCGTGTTCTGGATCTTGCCGATCGCGATCTCGTTCCCCGGAATCTGCTTCGACGAGAAGATGACCGTGTCGCCCTCGTCCAGCTTGATCGTGTGGCTGCCGTCCGCGACACGGGCAAGCGCGGCGCGCGGTTCGCCCTGGCCGCCGGTGGCGACGATCAGGACCTTGTTGCGGGGCAGCCGCATCGCCGTCTCCGGATCCACGGTCTCGGGAAAATCACCCAGATAGCCGCAGGCGCGCGCCACCTTCAGGATCCGGTCCAGCGAGCGGCCGGTGACGCAGAGCTTGCGTCCCGTCTCGCGCGCCACCTCGCCCAGCGTGTGCAGCCGGGCGGCATTGGAGGCGAAGGTCGTCACCAGCACGCGCCCGCGCGCCTTGGCGATCGTCTCGGCCAGCCCGCGCCGCACCGACGACTCGGAGCCGGACGCTTCCTCGTTGAAGACGTTGGTGGAATCGCAGACGAGAACGTCGATTCCCGCATCGCCGATCTTGGCGAGCGTCTCGCCGCTCGTCGGCTTGCCGATCACGGGATGGGGATCGAGCTTCCAGTCGCCGGTGTGGAAGACGCTGCCGGCGGCCGTCTCGATCACCAGCGCATTGGGCTCGGGGATCGAATGCGACAGTTCGACGAAGCGGACGTCGAACGGCCCGATCCGCTCCGCCCCGCCCGGCTGAACGACGCGCAGCTTGACGCGGTTGGCGTTGCCCTCTTCCTCCAGCTTCCCGCGGATCAGCCCGGCGGTGAACGGCGTCGCGTAGAGCGGCACGCCCAGGTCTTCGGCCAGATAGGGCAAGGCGCCGATATGGTCTTCGTGCCCGTGCGTCAGCACGATGCCGACCAGGTCCTCGCGGCGATCCTCGATGAAGGCAAGGTCCGGCAGGACGAGGTCGATGCCGGGATAGGCCGCATCGGCGAAGGTCACGCCGCAATCGACCATCAGCCATTTGCCGGCATGGCCATAGAGGTTGACGTTCATGCCGATCTCGCCCGAGCCGCCGAGCGCGCAGAAGAGCAATTCGTTATTCTTGGGGGTCATCAATATCTTTCGGAAAATCTCTCGTGCGCCCGCCAGGCCGAACGGCGCGAGCGCGTCATGGGTGGATATGGGCTCTTTCGGCCATGATCGCCAGTCCCTGTATCGTCAGGTCGGGCTCGACGACGTCGAAGGCGGCGGTATGTTGCTCGAACAGGATCGCGAGGCCGCCGGTCGCAATCACCTTCACCGGGCGGCCGACCTCGGCCCGCAGCCGCGCGACCAGGCCCTCGATCATCGCGATATAGCCCCAGAAGATGCCGATATGCATCTGGTCGACCGTATTGCGGCCGATGACGCTGGTGGAAGCCGGTGCCTCGATCGCGATCCGCGGCAGTTTCGCCGCGGCGCTGACCAGCGCGTCGAGCGACAGGTTGATCCCGGGTGCGATGATCCCGCCCTTGTAGGCGCCGCGATAGTCGCTGACGTCGAATGTCGTCGCGGTGCCGAAGTCGATCACGATCAGGTCGCCCTCGTGCAGCGCATGCGCCGCGATCGTGTTGACCGCGCGGTCCGCGCCCAGATTCTGCGGCTCGTCGACGTCGAGCGCGATACCCCATTCGACCGGCGCGCGCCCCGCGATCAGGGCCTCAGTGCGGAAGTATTTGCTCGCGAGGACCTGCAAATTGTGCAGCGCGCGGGGCACCACCGTCGCGACGATCACCGCATGGACGTCATCGCGCGCGAAGCCTTCGAGCGCGAGCAGCTGGCTGAGCCAGACGGCATATTCGTCCGCCGTCCGGCGCGGATCGGTCGCGATCCGCCAGCGGCCGCGGATTTCGCGTCCCTCGACCAGCGCGAACACGACATTGGTATTGCCGGCATCGATCGCGAGCAGCATCGCCTACGCCACCTTCCCTTGCGGCGGCCCGCGCCGCCCGATTGCCCTCACGGCAGGAATACGTCGCCGGCGTGCATGACACGCCGGGTACCGTCAGCCAAGCGCAGGACCAGCGCGCCATCGGCGTCGAGACCGTCGAACAAAGCCTCCAGCCGGGTCTCGCCATCCCGCACCGACAGGGCCGTCCCGACCGGATGCGCCGCTGCGAGCCAGGCGCGTCGAACGACATCGAACCCTTCGTCCCGCCAGCGGGTGATCCACCGCGCGAGGACGTCGGCCAGCACCTCCACCAGCGTCGCCGCGCCGATCGCGCAATCCTGCGCCGCCAGGCTGGTGGTGCGTCGGTCGGGCAAGACCGGGTGATGCGCGACATTGACACCGATACCGATCACGACCGCATCGCCGCTCCGTTCGAGCAGGATACCCGCCAGCTTCGCGCCGTCGACCATCACGTCGTTGGGCCATTTCAGCATGGCCCTGCCCGGCACATAGAGGGAAAGCGCCTCGTGCAGCGCCACCGCCGCGAGCAGCGCCAGCGACGCCGCCGGCGGGTCGCCGGCTCGCAGTCGGACGAGCGTGCTGGCGTACAGATTGCCCGCGGGCGATTCCCACACGCGCCCCTGCCGGCCCCGCCCTGCCACCTGCCGCTCGGCACGGAGCCACTCGCCCTCCCGCGCGCCGTGCGCGGCGAGGTGGAGAAGATCGGCGTTGGTCGATCCCGTCTCGACGATGGTACGGATCGACACGGGCGGTGAAACGATCAGAACAGCGCCTGTGCCGCCGCCATCGTCCACGCGCTGAGCGGTGCGATCAGCAGATAGCCGAGCGGCGAGATGAACGCCGCCGTGACGACGATCAGGCCGCCTTCGAGCTTGCTGTCGCCCGCGCCGAACGCCGGCGCCGGCTCGTCGAAGTACATCGTCTTGACGACGCGCAGGTAGTAATAGGCGCCGATGACCGAGGCGACATAGCCGATCACCGCCAGCGGGAAGAGCCCTGCCGCGATCGCCGCGTCGAACACCGCGAACTTGGCATAGAAGCCGAACAGCGGCGGAATGCCGGCGAGGCTCAGCATGAACATCATCAGCGCGAAGGCGAGGCCCGGCCGCGTCCGCGACAGGCCGCTCAGCGCGGCGATGCTCTCCACCGGCTGGCCGTCCGCGTCGCGCATCTGCAGCACGACGAGGAACGAGCCCAGAGTCATGACGACATAGATGGTCAGATAGACCAGCACGGCGGACACGCCCGTGGGAGTGCCGGCCGCCAGGCCGATCAGCGCGAAGCCGACGTTGTTGATCGACGAATAGGCGAGCAGGCGCTTGATGTTGGTCTGACCGACCGCCGCCACCGCACCCAGGATGATCGACGCGAGCGCGGCGAAGATCACGATCTGGCGCCACTGGTCGGTCGCCGGGCCCATCGCCTCCACCGCGACGCGGACCGCGAGGCCCATCGCCGCGACCTTGGGTGCGGAGGCGAAGAAGGCCGTCACCGGCGTCGGCGCACCCTCGTAGACGTCCGGCGTCCACATGTGGAACGGCACAGCCGAGATCTTGAAGGCCAGACCGGCGAAGACGAAGACCAGCCCGAAGAGCAGGCCGAGCGAGCGCGGACCGGCATAGGCCTGCGCGATGCCGTCGAACAGCGTCGTGCCCGCGAAGCCGTAGACCAGGCTGATGCCGTAGAGCAGGATGCCGCTCGCCAGCGCGCCCAGCACGAAATATTTGAGGCCCGCTTCGGCCGAGCGCGTATCGCGGCGCATGAAGCTCGCCAGCACATAGGCCGCGAGGCTCTGCAGTTCGAGGCCGACGTACAGCGTCAGCAGGTCGGCGGCCGACACCATGATGCCCATGCCCGCCGCGGAGAGCAGGATCAGCACCGGATATTCGGGACGCAGATCGTCGCCGCTGGTGCGCTGGAAGAAGCCGGGTGCCATCAGGATGGCGATCGCTGCGGCCGGGAACATCAACAGCTTGGCGAAGCCGGCGAACGCATCGGCGCGGTACAGGCCGTCGAAGGCCATGCCGCCGCCCGACGCGGGACCGGCCACGGCGACGCAGGCGCCGGCCAGGATCGCGACGGCGGCCCAGGAGATGGCACGGGTCGAGCCCTGACCGCCCCAGGCGGCGACGAGCATCAGGACGATGGCACCGACCCCGAGGATCACCTCGGGCAGCGTCATGGCGAGATTGGCGGCGTAATCCATCAGTGCGCGCCCTCGGCTGCAGCGTGAACAGGCGCGGCAGGCTTGCCGGCGGTGGGTTTGGAGTCGCTCGGCGGCGCCGCGCGGTCGATCCGGGCGAGCAGCACGCCGACATCCTTGCGCATCGGCGCCATGAAGCTCTCGGGGTACACGCCCATCCAGAGCGCCACGGCGGCGACCGGTGCAAGCAGCCAGAGCTCGCGCCCCGACAGGTCCTGCATCTCGCGGACGTCGTCCGACTTGATCTCGCCGAACACGACGCGGCGGTACAGGTACAGCATGTAGGCCGCGCCGAGGATGATGCCGGTGGTGCAGATCAGCGCCGTCCAGGTCGACACCTGGTACGTGCCCATCAGGCTGAGGAATTCGGCGACGAAGCCGCTCGTCCCCGGCAGGCCGATCGATGCCATGGTGAAGAACAGGAAGAACAGGGCGTAGCGCGGCATGTTGATCGCCAGACCGCCGTAGCGCGCGATCTCGCGGGTGTGCAGCCGGTCGTAGATGACGCCGACGCACAGGAACAGCGCGCCCGACACCAGCCCGTGGCTGAGCATCATGATCATCGCGCCCTCGATCCCCTGCCGGTTGAAGGCATAGAGGCCGATGGTCACGATCGCCATGTGCGCCACGGAGCTATAGGCGATCAGCTTCTTCATGTCCGACTGCACCAGCGCGACGAGGCTCGTGTAGACGACCGCGATGCCCGACAGGAGGAAGATCAGCCAGGTCAGCTGGCCCGACGCCTCGGGGAACATCGGCAGGCTGAAGCGCAGGAAGCCATAGCCGCCGAGCTTGAGCAGCACGCCCGCCAGGATGACGGAACCGGCCGTCGGCGCCTGCACGTGCGCGTCGGGCAGCCAGGTGTGCACCGGCCACATCGGCATCTTCACCGCGAAGGAGGCGAAGAAGGCGAGCCACAGCCATGTCTGGACATGCGCGGGGAAGTCGTACGCCATCAGCTCGGGGATGCGCGTCGTGCCCGCCGCGCGCGCCATGTAGAGCATCGCGATGAACATCACGACCGAACCGAGCAACGTGTACAGGAAGAACTTGTACGACGCGTAGATGCGGTTCACCCCGCCCCAGATGCCGATGATCAGGAACATCGGGATCAGGCCGGCTTCGAAGAAGATGTAGAACAGGAACAGGTCCTGTGCCGCAAAGGTGCCGATCATCAGCACCTCCGTGAACAGGAAGGCCGCCATATATTCGGGCACGCGGTTGGTCACCGACCGCCAGCTCGCCCCGATGCAGATCGGCATCAGGAACACGCTGAGCATGATCAGCAGCAGCGCGAAGCCGTCGATCCCCAGCGCCCAGGCGAAGCGCCCGAACACCGGCTGGTATTCGACGAACTGCCATTGCGCGCCGCCGATGTCGTAATTCGTCCACAGCAGGATGCCGAGCGCGAAGTCGATCAGCGTCGCGACCAGCGCGGTCATCCGCGCGCCCTGCGGCGACAAGAAGAGACAGGCGATGGCGGCGATCGCGGGGACCGCCAGCATCAACGACAGGATGGGAAAGCCGCTCATTTCGCGATCGCCCAGGTAACGGCCGCGGTCAGCCCGATCAGCATGACGAAGGCATAGGTATAGACATATCCGTTCTGAAGCCGGCCGGCGATCCGGCTGGAGAGCTGCACCGCCCAGGCCGAGCCGTTCGGCCCGAACCGGTCGATCGTCTTCTCGTCACCGCGATGCCACAGCAGGCGGCCGATCGCGAAGGCGGGGCGGACGAAGAGCAGGGTATACAGCTCGTCGAAATAATATTTGTGGAGCAGGAAGCGGTACAGGATCCGGAACTGGTCCGACACCGCCTTCGGGAAGCTCGGCGCCTTGATATAGGCATACCAGGCGGTGACCAAACCGAGCAGCATCGCGATCGTCGCCGACAGCTTGATGGCCACCGGCACACCGTGCATCGCGTGCATCAGATGCTCGCGGAACGCGATGTCGCCCTTCCAAAAGCCCTCGCCCGCGCTCGGCTCGATGAAGAAGCCGTGGAAGACGAAGCCCGCGGCGATCGCCCCGATCGACAGCACGATCAGCGGGATGAGCATGACCAGCGGGCTCTCGTGCGGATGGTAGCCGCCGGTCCCGGCGGGCAGGTCCTGCTGCGCGGGGCCGTGCTCGGACGGGCGGTCGCCCGCGTCTTCGGCCTGCGCCGGATTGCCGTGCGCCTCGCTCGGATGGTGGGCGTCATGACCATGCGCGTCACGCGCGTGGGCGACGTGGGCGTGGTCGGCATGGGCATGATCGTCATGGCCGTGGCCATGCGCATCGTGCAGCGCGTGCTGGATATGCTCCGACGCGGCCCAGCGCGGCTTGCCCCAGAAGGTCAGGAACATCAGGCGCCACGAATAGAAGCTGGTGATCGCCGCGACGAGCACGCCGACGAACCACACGCCCGGCTCGCCCGCCGCCCAGCTCGCCTCGATGATCGCGTCCTTCGAATGGAAGCCGGCGAAGCCGATCGCGAGCGGATTGCCGAACAGCGCGGGGATGCCGACGCCGGTGATCGCCAGCGTGCCGGCCATCATGCCCCAGAAGGTGAGCGGGATGCTTTTGCGCAGGCCGCCGTAATAGCGCATGTCCTGCTCGTGGTGCATCGCATGGATCACCGATCCCGCGCCGAGGAACAGCAGCGCCTTGAAAAAGGCGTGCGTGAACAGGTGGAACATCGCCGCGCCATAGGCGCCGACGCCGGCGGCGAAGAACATGTAGCCGAGCTGCGAACAGGTCGAATAGGCGATGACGCGCTTGATGTCGGTCTGCACCATGCCCACCGTCGCGGCGAACAGGCAGGTCGCGGCGCCGATCGTGGTGACGAAATGCAGCGCGGTCGGCGACATCTCGAACATCGGCGACAGGCGGCAGACCATGAAGACGCCCGCGGTGACCATCGTCGCCGCGTGGATCAGCGCCGACACCGGGGTCGGGCCCTCCATCGCGTCCGGCAGCCAGGTGTGCAGGCCGAGCTGCGCCGACTTGCCCATCGCGCCGACGAACAGCAGCAGGCACAGCACCGTCATCGTGTCGAAGCGATAGCCGAGGAAGCCGATCGTCGATCCCGCCATGGTCGGCGCCGCCGCCAGGATCGCCGGGATCGACACGGTGCCGAAGACGAGGAAGGTGCCGAAGATGCCGAGCATGAAGCCGAGGTCGCCGACGCGGTTGACGACGAACGCCTTGATCGCGGCGGCATTGGCGCTCGGCTTGCGGAACCAGAAGCCGATCAGCAGGTAGCTGGCGAGACCGACGCCCTCCCAGCCGAAGAACATCTGGACCAAGGTGTCCGCGGTCACCAGCATCAGCATCGCGAAGGTGAACAGCGACAGATAGGCGAAGAAGCGCGGCTGGTCCGGGTCCTCGCTCATATAGCCCCAGCTATAGAGGTGGACGAGCGCCGAGACGCTGGTGATCACGACGAGCATGATCGCGGTCAGCTGGTCGACGCGCAGGGACCAGGCGACATTCATGTCGCCGCTGACGATCCACTGGAACACCGGCACCACCGTCGCGCTGTTCGCGCCCGACAGGAAGCCGAGGAAGATCGGCCAGGACAGCAGGCACGAGACGAACAGCGCGCCCGTCGTCACCAGCTTGGCCGGGACGAAGCCGATCGCCTTGTTGCCGAGCCCGGCCACCGCCGCTGCGAGCAGCGGCAGGAAAACAATGAACAGGATGGACGTCACCTGCCGATTACCCCTTCATCCGGTTGACGTCGTCGACCGCGATCGTGCCGCGGCCACGGAAATAGATCACCAGGATCGCGAGCCCGATCGCCGCCTCGCCCGCGGCGACGGTCAGCACGAACATCGCGAACACCTGCCCCACCAGATCGTGGAGGAAGGCCGAGAACGCGACGAGGTTGATGTTCACCGCCAGCAGGATCAGCTCGATCGCCATCAGGATGACGATCAGGTTCTTCCGATTGAGGAAGATGCCGAGCACCCCCATGGTAAACAGGATGGCCGCGACGACCAGATAGTGGATGAGACCGATGGTCACAGCTGGACCCCCTCGCCGACCGGCGGCTGGACGTTGCGCGTCGCGTCCTGCGGACGGCGCGCGTTCTGGCGGCTGATGTTCTGGCCGCGCACGCCGCCACGCTGGCGATGCGTCAGCACGATCGCGCCGATCATCGCGACGAGCAGCACGAAGCCCGCGCCCTCGAACACGAACAGATAGCGCGTGTAGAGCAGATTGCCGATCGCCTGGATGTTGGGCACGTTGCCCTCGATCGGCGCGATCCGCTGCGACAGCTTGACGCCCCCCGCGCTCCACGCGCCGACCGCGATGATGATCTCCGCCGCCAGGCCGACCGCGAGCGCGAGGCCGAGCGGCAGGTAACGCGCGAATCCGGCGCGCATCTGCGCGACCTCGATGTCGAGCATCATCACCACGAACAGGAACAGCACCGCGACCGCACCGACATAGACGATGACGAGCAGCATGGCGATGAACTCCGCCCCGACCAGGACCATCAGGCCCGCGGCGTTGAAGAAGGCGAGGATCAGCCACATCACCGAATGGACCGGATTGCGCGACGATATGGTCATCGCACCCGAGCCGATCACGACGATGGCGAACAGGTAGAAGGCTAGAGCCTGGATCACGATTTGGTCGGCCCCCTTAAGCCGGGATGAGCGGTGCGGCGCGCATTAACGGTACGGCGCATCGGCGGCAAGGTTCGCCGCGATCGCGCGCTCCCAACGGTCGCCGTTGTCGAGCAGCTTCGCCTTGTCGTAGATCAGCTCTTCGCGCGTCTCGGTCGAGAATTCGTAGTTCGGCCCCTCGACGATCGCATCGACCGGGCAGGCCTCCTGGCACAGCCCGCAATAGATGCACTTGGTCATGTCGATGTCGTAACGCGTCGTGCGGCGGCTGCCGTCGTCGCGCGGCTCCGCCTCGATCGTGATCGCCTGCGCCGGGCACACCGCCTCGCACAGCTTGCACGCGATGCAGCGTTCCTCGCCGTTGGGATAGCGGCGCAGCGCATGCTCGCCGCGGAACCGCGGGCTCACAGGGTTCCGCTCGAACGGATAATTGATCGTCGCCTTGGGCTTGAAGAAATACTTCAGCGTGAGGGCGTGCGCCTTCACGAACTCCCAAAGCGTGAACGATTTGACGATCTGTGCGACGCTCACGATCCAAACCCCATAACCCGGTCGATGGCCACGACCGTCAATCCGATGATGACGCCGCCCAACGCGCGACGCCGGAGTGCGGCGGGGTCAAGCCCCGCGCGCACGATCAAGGCACTTACCCGGCTCACACCGGCACGCGCATCCACATCAGCACGCCCGACACCAGGAACACCCAGAACAGCGACAGCGGCAGGAACACCTTCCACCCCAGCCGCATCAGCTGGTCGTAGCGGTAGCGCGGCACCGTCGCCTTCACCCAGCTGAACACGAAGAAGAAGAACAGCATCTTGGCGAGCAGCCAGATAATCCCCGGCACCGCATACATCCACCCGACGTTGAGCGGCGGCAGCCAGCCGCCCCAGAACAGCGTCGCGTTGAGCGCGCACATCAGGATGACGTTGGCATATTCACCCAGCCAGAACAGCGCGAAGCTCATCGAGCTGTACTCGGTCTGATAGCCGGCGACGAGCTCGCTCTCCGCTTCGGTCAGGTCGAAGGGCGCACGCTGCGTTTCGGCGAGCGCCGAGATGAAGAACACCACCGCCATCGGGAACAGCAGCGGGTTGATCCAGAAGCCGTTGATCCAGCCCAGGCCATGGCCCTGCTGCGCCATGACGATGCCCGACAGGTTGAAGGTACCCGACCACAGCACCACCGAGATCAGCACGAAACCGATCGCGACCTCATAGCTTACCATCTGCGCCGCGGCACGCAGCGCGGAGTAGAAGGGATATTTGGAGTTGGACGCCCAGCCGGACAGGATGATGCCGTAGACGCCGAGCGACGAGGCCGCGAGCACGTAGAGCAGGCCGACGTTGATGTCGGCGACGACGACGCCGGTCTGGAATGGGATCACCGCCCAGACGATCAGCGCGACCGTGAAGGTGATGATCGGCGCGAGCAGGAACAGCACGCGGTTCGCCGCGGCCGGGACGATCGTCTCCTGCAGGAAGACCTTGAGGCCGTCGGCGAACGACTGGAGCAGGCCGAGCGGCCCCACGACGTTCGGGCCGCGGCGCAGCGCCATCGCCGCCCAGATCTTGCGATCGGCGTAGATGATCATCGCCACCGCAAGCATCAGCGGCAGCGCGATGACCAGGATGCCGACGATCGTCGCGACGAACCATGCCCAGCCATAGGACATGCCGACGGTGGTGTTGAAGAAATTGGTCACTCCGCCGCCTCCGCGAACGTCTCGCCATGGACCAGTTCGGCCGAGCAGCGCTGCATCGTCGGGGATGCGCGGCAGATGGCGTTGGTCAGATAGAAATCCTTGATCGGATAGCCCGCGAGCGTCCCCTGCCCGGCGCCGTCCAGCGCCGGCGGGTTCCATTCGTAGCCGGCGAGCTGGCCGATATTGCGCAGCGCCGGAACCTCCGCCGCCATCGCCTCACGCAGCCCGGACAGGCTGTCGAACGGCAGCGTGTGGCCGAGCACTTCCGAGAGGGCGCGGAAGATCGTCCAGTCCTCTCGCGCATCGCCCGGCGCGAACACCGCGCGCTCGCCGCGCTGCACGCGACCCTCGGTGTTGACCCAGGTGCCGGACTTCTCGGCATAGGTCGAGCCCGGCAGGATCACGTCGGCGTGATGCGCGCCCATGTCGCCATGGTGGCCGACATAGACCTTGAAGCCGCCGAACCGCGTGAAATCCACCTCGTCCGCACCCAGGAAGAAGGTCACCCCGGCGTTCGCGACATCCGCGATGCCGCCCTTCTGCGCATAGCCAAGCATCAGCCCGCCCATCCGGCTCGCCGCCATGTGCACGACGTTGAAGCCGTTCCATGCGGTGCCGTCCTCGAGCGTGCGCACCAGGTTGAACTGCCTGGCGAAGCCCAGCGCGGCGCCATGGCCACCCTTCAGCGCGCCACCACCGACGATCACCATCGGCGCCTTGGCATCGGTGAACGCCTTGGCCACCGCCTCCGGCAAACCGCCGAGCAGCGACAGTTCGCTGCCCAGCCATTCGACCTTGTAGGTCAGCTCGGTTTCCGGGCCGATGCCGTAGACCTTCGCCCCCTTCTTGATCGCCTTGCGGATGCGCGTGTTGATCAGCGGCGCTTCCCAGCGCAAATTGGTGCCGACCAGCAGGATCGCGTCCGCGCGCTCGACGCCCGCGATCGTCGTGTTGAAGTTGACCGCGCCCAGGCTGGACACGTCATAGTCCATGCCCGTCTGCCGGCCCTCGAGCTTGGTCGAACCGAGCTTCGCGAGCAGCGCCTTGGCGGCATACATCGTCTCGCAATCGACCAGGTCGCCGGCGACCGCGGCGACGTTCGAGCCGGCCGCATCGACCTTGGCCTTGATCACCGCGAACGCCTCGTCCCAGCTCACCGGCGCGAGCTTGCCGTCGCGCCGCACATAGGGACGGTCGAGACGACGGCGCACCAGGCCGTCGACATGATGGCGCGTCTTGTCGTGCGCCCATTCCTCGTTGACGTCCTCGTTGATGCGCGGGACGCAGCGCAGCACCTGGCGGCCGCGGCTGTCGAGGCGGATGTTGGTGCCGACCGCGTCCATCACGTCGATGGTCAGCGTCTTCTTCAGCTCCCAGGGCCGCGCCTCATAGGCATAGGGCTTGCTGGTCAGCGCGCCGACCGGACACAGGTCGACGACGTTGCCGCTCAGCTCGCTGGTCACCGCCTGCTCGAGATAGCTGGTGATCTGCATGTCCTCGCCGCGATAGATCGCGCCGATCTCCTCGACCCCCGCGACCTCTTCGGCGAAGCGGACGCAGCGGGTGCATTGGATGCAGCGGGTCATGATCGTCTTGACGATCGGACCCATATACTTCTCGGTCACCGCGCGCTTGTTCTCGGTATAGCGGCTGTGGCCTTTGCCATAGGCGACGGACTGGTCCTGCAGGTCGCACTCGCCGCCCTGATCGCAGATCGGGCAGTCGAGCGGATGGTTGATCAGCAGGAACTCCATCACGCCTTCGCGCGCGTTCTTCACCATCGGCGTGGTGGTGAACACTTCCTGGTTGTCGGCGGCGGGCAGCGCGCACGACGCCTGCGGCTTCGGCGGTCCGGGCTTCACCTCGACCAGGCACATGCGGCAATTGCCGGCGATCGACAGCCGCTCGTGATAGCAGAAGCGCGGAATCTCCTTGCCCGCGGCCTCGCATGCCTGGAGGACGGTGGCGCCCTGCGGTACCTCGACCTCGATCCCGTCTACTTTGAGCTTGGGCATATCAGTGTTCCGTATCCGTCAGCCCAAGCCGACGTTCGATGCGATCGACGCGATCCTTGAGATGAGCGATGTCGACCTCGACACCATGAATGGACGTGGTCACCCCATAAAGCGAGGTGATGATCCCACGCTGATGATCCTCCATCGCGAGCATCCGCGTTCCGAGCGATGCCTGTTCGCGCCGCAACAAAGCGACGTCGTTCTGGATCTTCTTCAGGATCTCCAGCATCAAGTCCGCACGCTCGTCGGTCATTCCGCCGCCTCCTGCATCGGGGCGAGCGAGCCGCCGTTGCGTTCGATGATCCGGCGCTCGATCTCCGGCCGGAAATGACGGATCAGACCCTGGATCGGCCACGCCGCGGCGTCGCCGAGCGCGCAGATCGTATGGCCCTCGACCTGCTTGGTGACCTGCTGCAGCGTGTCGATCTCGCTGATGTCGGCGTCGCCGGTGCGCAGCCGCTCCATCACGCGCCACATCCAGCCGGTGCCCTCGCGGCACGGCGTGCACTGGCCGCAGCTCTCGTGCTTGTAGAAATAGCTGATGCGGCTGATCGCGCGGACGATGTCGGTCGACTTGTCCATGACGATCACCGCCGCGGTGCCGAGGCCCGACCCGACCGCCTTCAGCCCGTCGAAGTCCATCGGCGCGTCGATGATGTCCTTGGCGGGGACCAAAGGCACCGACGATCCGCCCGGGATCACCGCGAGCAGATTGTCCCAGCCGCCGCGGATGCCGCCGCAATGCGTCTCGATCAGCTCGCGGAAGGTGATGCCCATCGCATCCTCGACCACGCAGGGCTTGTTGACGTGCCCGCTGATCTGGAAGAGCTTGGTGCCCTTGTTGTTCTCGCGCCCGAAGCTCGAGAACCAGTCCGCGCCACGACGCAGGATGGTCGGCGCGACGGCGATGCTCTCGACGTTGTTCACCGTCGTCGGGCAGCCATAGAGGCCGGCACCGGCCGGGAACGGCGGCTTGAGCCGCGGCTGGCCCTTCTTGCCCTCCAGGCTCTCGAGCATCGCGGTCTCTTCGCCGCAGATATAGGCGCCCGCACCGCGATGGACGAAGACGTCGAAGTCATAGCCGGAGCCGCAGGCGTTCTTGCCGATCAGCCCGGCGTCATAGGCCTCGGCCACCGCCGCGAACAATGTCTCGGCCTCGCGGATATATTCGCCGCGGATGTAGATATAGGCGGCGCGCGCACGCATGGCGAAGCCCGCGATCAGCGCGCCCTCGATCAGCTTGTGCGGATCGTGACGGATGATCTCGCGGTCCTTGCACGACCCCGGCTCCGATTCGTCGGCGTTGATGACGAGGAAGTTCGGCCGGTCGGGCTTGGGCTCCTTGGGCATGAACGACCATTTCGTGCCGGTCGGGAAGCCCGCGCCGCCACGGCCGCGCAGACCCGATGCCTTGATCACGTCGATGATCGCGTCCTGGCCGATGGCCATCAGCGCCTTGGTATTGTCCCAGTCGCCACGCTTCAGCGCCGCCTGCAGGTTCCAGGGCTGGAACCCGTAGACATTGGTGAAGATGCGGTCCTTGTCGGCGAGCATCAGGCCCACTCCCCGCGATAGTCATGATTGTCCTCGACCATCGCCGTCAGCGTCGTCGGGCCGCCCTCGGGGCAGCTCGTCTGGCGGCCGATCGTCGATCCGGTCTTCGGCTGCTCGCCCTTGGCCAGCGCCTCCAGCACCGCGATCGTGCGATCATAGTCCAGATCTTCGTAATTGTCGTCGTTGATCTGGACCATCGGCGCATTGGCGCAGGTACCCAGGCACTCGACCTCGGTCAGCGTGAACAGGCCGTCGGGCGTGGTCTTGCCCTTGATCAGCCCCTTGTTCTTGCAGGCCGCCAGCACGTCGTCGCTGCCACGCAGCATGCACGGCGTCGTACCGCAGACCTGCACGTGGTAGCGGCCGACCGGCGCCAGGTTGAACATCGTGTAGAAGGTCGCGACCTCGAACACGCGCATATAGGGGACGCCGATCTGGCGCGCGACGAACTCGATCACCGGCACGGGCAGCCAGCCTTGCGTCTGCGTCTCCTCGCCGACCTGCCGCTGGGCAAGATCGAGGAACGGGATCGACGCCGACTGCTCGCGACCCGCCGGGTAGCGCGCGAGGATCGCGTTCGCCTTCTTCTGGTTCTCTTCGGTCCAGGCGAAGCCGCCCCAGCGTGCGCGGGTCTCGGCCTCGTCGGGAATCTGTGCTGCTTCAGCCATTAGCGGTCACATTCACCAAAAACGATGTCCATCGCGCCCAGGATCGCGGTCGTGTCGGCCAGCATGTGGCCCTTGGACATGAAGTCCATCGCCTGCAGGTGGCTGAATGCGGTCGGGCGGATCTTGCAACGATAGGGCTTGTTCGACCCGTCGGAGACGAGGAACACGCCGAACTCGCCCTTCGGGCTCTCGGTCGCGACGTACACCTCGCCCGCGGGCACGTGATAGCCCTCGGTATAGAGCTTGAAGTGGTGGATCAGCGCTTCCATCGAGCGCTTCATCTCGGCGCGCTTGGGCGGCACCACCTTGCGGTCGGTCGAGGCGATCGGCCCCTCCGGCATGTCGCGCAGGCACTGCTTCATGATCCGCGCCGACTGGCGGACCTCCTCGACGCGCACCATGAACCGGTCGTAGCAGTCGCCGCGCGTGCCGACGGGGATGTCGAACTCCATCCGGTCGTAGACGTCGTAGGGCTGCGACTTGCGCAGGTCCCACGGGATGCCCGCCGCCCGGATCATCGGGCCGGAGAAGCCCCAGGCGATCGCATCCTCGCGGCTCACCGTCGCGATGTCGACGTTGCGCTGCTTGAAGATGCGGTTGTCGGCGACCAGGCTGATCGCGTCCTCGAACAGGCGCGGCAGGCGCGTGTCGAGCCAGTCGGCGATGTCGGTCAGCAGCTTGAGCGGCACGTCCTGGTGGACGCCGCCCGGGCGCATGTAATTGTGGTGCATGCGCGCGCCGGACGCGCGCTCGAGGAAGTTGTAGCAATCCTCGCGGATCTCGAACAGCCACAGGTTCGGCGTCATCGCGCCGACGTCCATCACGTGGCTGCCGAGGTTGAGCATGTGGTTCGAGATGCGCGTCAGCTCGGCGAAGAACACGCGCAGATATTGCGCGCGCAGCGGCACCTCGATGTCGAGCAGCTTCTCGATCGCGAGCACGAACGTGTGCTCCATGCACATCGGCGAGCAATAGTCGAGACGATCGAAATAGGGGATCGCCTGCGCATAGGTCTTGTATTCGATCAGCTTCTCGGTGCCGCGATGCAGCAGACCGACGTGCGGGTCGACTCGCTCGATGATCTCGCCGTCCAGCTCCATGACGAGGCGCAGAACGCCGTGCGCCGCGGGATGCTGCGGACCGAAGTTGATCGTGTAATTCTGGATGGTGACGTCGCCCGTCGTCGGATCGGACGCATCCTCGACACCCATCAGTTCGCTGACATAGTCGCTCACTGGTTCTGTCCCTCACCCTTGGTCGGCACGACGTCGGACTCGCCGGGCTTGCTTTCGGCCTTGTTCCCACCGTGCGGCTCGCCGGCGCCGGTCTGGCCGGCATCGGTGGTCGCCGTCTTGGCATAGGGCTCGCTGCCCGCCTTGGGCGTCGCCACCGGGGCGGTCGCCGCATCGGCCTTCTGGATCTGGTCGGCCTTCAGCGGCGTCGGCGCGCCCTTCGCCTCGGGCAGCATGCCCTTCTCGTCGCCGGGAAGGACATATTCGGCGCCCTCCCACGGGCTCTGGAAGTCAAAGTTGCGGAAGTCCTGGCTCAACTGCACCGGCTGGTAGACGACGCGCTTCTCCTCCTCCGAATAGCGCATCTCGACGAACCCGGTCATCGGGAAGTCCTTGCGCAGCGGATGGCCGCGGAAGCCATAGTCGGTCAGGATGCGACGCAGGTCGGCATTGCCGCTGAACAGCACGCCGTACAGATCGTAGATCTCGCGCTCCAGCCAGCCGGCGACCGGCCAGATCCCCGTCACCGACGGCACCGGCTTGACGTCGTCGGTGGAGACATGGACGTGCAGGCGGTGGTTGCGGGTCAGCGACAGCAGGCAGTAGACGACCTCGAACCGCTCGGGCCGATCCGGATAATCGACGCCTGCGATCTCCATCAGCTGCTGGTATTCGAGGCCGGGCGTATCACGCAGCGCGGTCAGCGCCGGGACGATCGACTCGCGATCCACGTACAGCTTGACCTCGCCGACCTCGGCGACCGCATGCTGCAGCGACGCGCCCAGCGCGCCGCGCGCGGCGTCGATCGTCGCATCGTTCAGATGCGCGGCATAGGCTGGTGCGGGCGCCCTCACCGTTCGATGCTCCCCTGGCGACGGATCTTCCGCTGCAACTGCATGATGCCGTACAGCAGCGCTTCCGCGGTCGGCGGGCAACCGGGGACGTAGATGTCCACCGGCACGACGCGGTCGCAGCCGCGCACCACCGAATAGCTGTAATGGTAATAGCCGCCGCCATTGGCGCAGCTGCCCATCGAGATGACGTACTTGGGCTCCGACATCTGGTCGTAGACCTTGCGGAGCGCGGGCGCCATCTTGTTGCACAGCGTGCCGGCGACGATCATCACGTCCGACTGACGCGGCGACGCGCGCGGCGCGGCGCCGAACCGCTCCAGGTCGTAGCGCGGCATGTTCACGTGGATCATCTCGACCGCGCAGCAGGCGAGGCCGAACGTCATCCACCACAGCGAACCCGTGCGGGCCCACTGGAACAGTTCCTCGGTCGAGGTGACCAGAAAGCCCTTGTCGGTCAGTTCACCGTTCAGGCTGTCGAAAAAGCCCTGGTCGGGCGGGATCAGCGAGCTGCTCCCTGCCGCGCGATCGAGCTCAACGGGTCCGGATGTGGGGGTCATTCCCAATCCAACGCTCCCTTCTTCCAGGCGTATACGAGTCCCAGCGCCAGCTCGCCGATGAAGATCATCATGGAGATCCAAGCGGTCCAGCCGAGCGAAAAGACGCTGACTGCCCAAGGATATAGGAAGGCCGCTTCGAGATCGAAGATGATGAACAGGATGGCGATCAGATAAAAGCGCACGTCGAACTGGCTGCGCGGATCCTCGAAGGCGGGGAAGCCGCACTCATATTCGCTGAGCTTCTGCTCGTTGGGCTTGTGGGTGCCGGTCAGCCGGGCGACCGCCATGGGCAGGAACACGAACGTGCTCGACAGCGCCAGGGCGATACCCAGGAAAATCAGGATCGGCAGATATTGCGACAGGTCGACCAAGAGGCTTCTCGCAAGTGCGAATGGATGGGGTCGCTTTAGGACGGTGACAGGAGCCGGGCAAGGCCGCGGGGCGTGAGAATGAATCGCAGGAAGCGACGGCTCGGGTTCGATCCACGTGCGTGGAAGCGGTTACCGACCCCCACCCTTTCGCGCCCACGGCGCGCCCTTCCTCTTCCATCGGGAGAAGGAAGAGGCGGCAACGCCGCCGATGGGGTGAGGATGCGTGCGGAACGCCCGCAGCGTCAGCGCAAAGCGCCCGCCACCAGCTTGTGCAGCTTGGTGTGAAGGCCGTCGTTCGCCGCGAGGAACTCGTTGCGCTCCATCGCGCGATCCGCGCCGCGGAAGTCGGTCACATAGCCGCCCGCTTCCTTGACCAGCAGCAGGCCCGCCGCCGTGTCCCAGGGCTTCAGTCCCGATTCCCAATAGCCGTCGAACCGGCCCGCCGCGACCCAGGCGAGGTCGAGCGCGGCCGAGCCGAAGCGACGGATGCCCGCGACCTCCGGGGCGATCGCACCGAAGATGCGGCTCCACTGGACGAAATCGCCATGGCCCAGGAACGGGATGCCGGTCGCGATCAGCGCTTCAGACAGGTCGCGGCGCGCCGAGACGCGCAGGCGCTGGTCGGTATGCCACGCGCCGCGCCCCTTTTCCGCCCAGAAGCTCTCGTCGGTGATCGGCTGATAGACCAGGCCGGTCGTCACCTCGCGCTTACCGTTGGGCAGCGGCTCCTCGACCGCGATCGAGATTGCGAAATGCGGGATGCCGTGAAGGAAGTTCGACGTACCGTCGAGCGGATCGATGATGAAGCGCGGCTTCGACGGATCGCCCGCCACCTCGCCGCCCTCTTCCATCAGGAAGCCCCAGTCGGGCCGCGCCTTGCGCAGTTCCTCGAACAGCGTCTGCTCGGCGCGCTTGTCGGCCATCGACACGAAGTCCGCGGGTCCCTTGCGGCTGACCTGCAGGTGCTGGACCTCGTTGAAGTCGCGACGCAGCCGCGGCGCGGCCTTGCGGGCGGCGCGTTCGATGACGGTGAAAAGGCCGGAGTGGGAAGGCATTCGATCATCTCCCCCCTCCGCTTGCGGGAGGGGTCGGGGGTGGGCAAGTCCGGGGTTATGGTCGGGGTTGACCCGCTGACCGCCATGTCGCGGCCACGGGCCAACACCCCGTCCCTCCCGCGCGCGGGAGGGGGACTTCGTCAGTCCGCCCGGCGCACATATTCCTGGTTGTACACGTCGACGACGATGCGGGTGCCGCTGGCGATGTGCGGCGGCACCATGATGCGCACGCCATTGTCGAGGATCGCGGGCTTGTAGCTGGACGAGGCGGTCTGCCCCTTCACCACCGCGTCCGCCTCGACGATCGTCGCCTCGATCGTGTCGGGCAGCTGCACGCTGATCGCTTCCTCGTCGTACAATTCCATGACGACGTCCATGCCGTCCTGCAGGAAGGCGGCGGCATCGCCGAGCAGGTCGCGCGGCAGCGTCACCTGGTCGTAGGTGTCCTTGTCCATGAAGACCAGGCCGTCGCCGTCGGCGAACAGGAACTGGAAGTCCTTGGTGTCGAGGCGCACGCGCTCCACCGTCTCGGCCGAGCGGAAGCGGACGTTGTTCTTGCGCCCGTCACGCAGGTTCTTCAGCTCCACCTGCATGTACGCGCCGCCCTTGCCGGGCTGCGTGTGCTGGATCTTCACGGCGCGCCAGATGCCGCCTTCATACTCGATGATGTTGCCGGGACGGATGTCCACGCCGCTGATCTTCATGGATCTGAACCTACTGGAAAGAGCGAGTGGGCGCCGCCACGAGGGGTCGCGCCCGGAAGGCGCGCTCTTACCGTGGCGCCGTGCCCGCGGCAAGTATCGGGTAGGGATCGACATCCTCGCCCTGCCACCAGCGCATCCCGGGCGCCATCCGCTGGACGCCGAAATGCAGGTGGTAATTGCCCGGCCCGGCATCGCCGCTGTCGCCGACGAAGGCGATGGTCTCGCCCGCGCGGACGATCCGCCCCTCGGCGATACCGGGCGCGTAGCCGGCAAGGTGCGCATAATAATAGGCGGTCCCGCCGTCGGTCGATCGCACGTACAGGGTCGTGCCGCCCCTGCCCGACTGGAACAGCTTCTCCACCCGCCCCGGTGCCGCGGCGAGCACCGCCGTGCCCGCCGCCGCCGGTATGTCGAGGCCGTGATGCGCGCGTGCGCCGCCCTCGCGCGGATCGCCCCAATTGTCCCGCAGCGCCGCGCGCGCGACACCCGCGACCGGCACGACCAGGCGACCGGGGCTCGTCGCCGGGGCCACCGCACCTGGCGACGGCGCGGCGGCATCGCGCGCCATGCGCGCCTCCGGCCGGATCGTGCCGAACCGCGTCACCGACGCGAAGCCGGCGATCACCACCACGATCGCGACCAATATGCCCCAGCCCAATCGCGTCATGCGGTCAGCCGCGCACCGTAACGTCGGTCGCGGTCGCCGTTCGCACCCCGGGCGCGTCGGCGCAATCCGGACCATGCGCCTTTGCGGGCGTGACGCCCTGCGAATGCCCCTCGGTGGCGCCGGCGATCGCGACCAGCGCGGCGGCGGCGAGGAAAGAGCGTTTGATCATGGGTCCTCCCGTCGGCCGAAGGGCCGAGCGAGGGACCAACGGCTCACCGCCGGGTTGTTTCCACCGCGGAATGATCCGTCAGCACCTCTGCGAAGGCGCGCACCGCCGCCGCCTCGTCGCCCTGCCATATCGCGCCCGACACTGCGAGGAAGTCCGCCCCGGCGCGGACCAGCGGCGCGGCGTTGGCTGGCGTGATGCCGCCGATCGCGACGCAGGGCAGTTCGAACAGCGCCGACCACCAGGAGAGGATCACCGGCTCGGGACGATGCTCGACCGTCTTGGTCGTGGTCGGATAGAAGCTGCCGAACGCGACATAGTCCGCGCCCGCCTCGCCCGCCTCCATCGCCAGATGGCGGCTGTCGTGGCAGGTGACGCCGATCTGCACCGATGGGCCCAGGATCGTGCGCGCCTCGCGCGCGTCGCCGTCGCCCTGGCCCAGATGCACGCCGTCCGCGCCCAGCCGCTTGGCCAGGCTGATGCTGTCGTTGACGATGAACGCCACCTCGCGGTCGGCACAGATGCGCTGCAGCGGCTCGGCGAGGCGCGCGGCGCCATGCTGGTCGATGTCCTTGACGCGGAACTGGAAGGCCGCGACCGGTCCGGCGTCGAGCGCGCGCGCCAGCCGGTCGGCGAAGTCCCCCGCCACGTCGAGCGGGGAGATCAGATAGAGCTGGCAGGGCGGCCGCGAGAGGTCGCGCTGGAACGCGGCGGCAAAATCGGGGTCGAGCGGACCGAGCGGATCTTCGTCTGGGGTCATGCCGGCGGCTGTATCGCGCAAGGCCGCCAAGCGAAAGCCACCCTCGCCCTTCCCCCTGCCGCCGCGCCTGGCGGGAGGGCCCGCCCCCGCAAGCGCGCCGGCAAGGGCGGGGGCGAGTTCGACCGGTCAGGCCGCTTCCGCGACCTTGTGCGTCGATGCCGCATAGATTTCGTCGATCGCCGCGCCCAGCGCCTTGTCGAATTCGGCGTCGCTCATCTGCGCGCGCAGGTCTTCAAGCAACGCGCGGCTGAAGCTCGCGATCATGCCCTTGTTCTTCGCGAGCTCGGCGCAGGCGTCGGTGCGCCCGTAACCGCCCGACAGCGCGACGACGCGCAGCACCTTGGGATGCGCGATCAGCGCGTCGTAGCTACCCGGCTGGGCGGGCAGCGACAGCTTGAGCATGACCGTCTTGTCCGCATCGAGCGCGTCCAGCGCCTTGTGCAGTTCCTCGACCAGGATCGCATCCGCCTCGGCGCGCTCGGGGCTCTTGATGTTCACCTCCGGCTCGATGATCGGCATCAGGCCGCAGGCGATCACCGCCTCGGCGACCTCGAACTGCTGGCGGACGATCGCCGCGATGCCGTCGCGATTGGCGAGATTGACGACCGACCGCTCCTTCGTCCCGAACACGCCCAGCCCGCGCGCGCGGCCGAGCAGGTCTTCGAGGCCCGGGATGGGCTTCATCAGCTGCACGCCGTTCGCCTCCTCCTCCAGGCCCTTGTCGATCTTCAGGAACGGCACGACCCCGCGATCGTGCAGCACGGTCGGCACCGGCCGTCCGTCCGCATCGCCGTCCATCGTGCGCTCGAACAGGATCGCGCCGATCACCTTGTCGCCGGTGAAGGCGGGCGAGGTGATGATGCGAACGCGCATCTGATGGATCAGGTCGAACATGCCCGCGTCGTCGGACCAGGCGCCCTCCTCGATCCCATAGCCCTTCAGCGCCTTGGGGGTGGACCCGCCCGACTGGTCGAGCGCCGCGATGAAGCCCTGTCCCTCGGCCATCTTCGCGGTCATTGCGGCGGTATCCATCATCCCCGATTCTCCTTTTTGTGCGTCTTTGCGCATACGTATGCGGGGCCGCTCGTAGCGGGCGCCGCGAGGCGCGGCAATCGCCGCGTCGCGACGATTGACCACGGCGCGCGATCATGGCTTGCTGCCGCGGACAGGGGGGACACGAACATCATGGACCGCATCCGTACATGCCTCGCCGCCGGCCTGCTCGCGGCGATCTCGACGCAGGGCAGCGGCGCCGCATCGCCACCCGACGCCCATACGTCGGCGCTGGTCGGCAAGCCCGCGCCCGATTTCGAGCTGACGCTGATCGACGGCGCCAAGGTGAAGCTGTCGGACCTGCGCGGACAGGTGGTCGTGCTCAACTTCTGGGCGACGTGGTGCGTGCCGTGCCGCACCGAACTGCCGATGCTCGACGCCTATTACCGGCTGCGTCAGAAGAACGGGCTGCGCGTGTTCGCCGCGACGACCGAGGATTCGCTGCCGATCTTCCGTCTCAAGCCGCTGTTCGGTGCGATGGCGATCACGCCGGTGCGCAAGGTGAAGGGCAATTACGCGCCGATCGGCGGCGCGATCCCGACCAACTATATCATCGATCGCGCCGGGATCGTCCGCTACGCCAAGGCCGCCGCGCTGGACGTCGACGACATGAACACGGTGCTCGTGCCGCTGCTGAACGAGCGCCCGCCGGCCTGAGCCCCCGGCCAGGCCCGGCGGAACGGGCGGATCAGCGCGACAGCGCGGCGACGCCGGGCAGTTCCTTGCCCTCCATCCATTCAAGGAAGGCGCCGCCCGCGGTCGACACGAAGGTGAAGTCGTCCGCGACGCCCGCCTGGTTGAGCGCCGCGACCGTATCGCCGCCGCCCGCCACCGATACCAGCGTCCCCTCCTGCGTCAGCGCGGCGGCGGTGCGCGCGAGGCTGACGGTGGCGACGTCGAAGGGCGGCGTCTCGAACGCTCCGAGCGGACCGTTCCACACCAGGGTACGGCAATTCTTGAGCACGTCGCCCAGCGCCTCGACCGCGTTCGGGCCGACGTCGAGGATCATCTCGTCCGCCGCGACCTCGTGGACGTTGACGGTCCGCGTCGGCGGATTGGGCTTGAACTCGGTCGCGACGACGACGTCATAGGGCAGGTGCACCGTGCAATTGGCCGCGTCCGCCGCGTCGAGGATCGCCTCGGCCGTCCCGGTCAGATCATGCTCGCACAGCGACTTGCCGACGTTGACGCCGCGCGCGGCGAGGAAGGTGTTGGCCATGCCGCCGCCGATGATCAGATGGTCGACGCGGCCCACCAGATGCTTGAGCACGTCGAGCTTGGTCGACACCTTGGCGCCGCCGACCACCGCCGCGACCGGATGCTGCGGGTTGCCCAGCGCCCGTTCCAGCGCGTCGAGCTCCGCCTCCATCGCGCGACCGGCGAACGCGGGCAGCACCTTGGCCAGCCCTTCGGTCGAGGCATGCGCGCGATGCGCGGCGGAAAAGGCGTCGTTGACATAGAAGTCGCCAAGTTCGGCAAACATCGCAACGGTTTGCGGATCGTTCTTTTCTTCACCCGCGAAGAAGCGCGTGTTCTCTAGCACGGCGATGTCGCCCGGCTGCATCTGCGCCACCGCATCGGCGGCGCCATCCCAGTCGACAAACCGCACCGGCCGGCCGAGCACCTGCGCATAGGGTTTCGTCACCATCGCGAGCGACATGTCGGCGTTGCGCTGCCCCTTGGGCCGCCCGAAATGCGCCAGCACCAGCACCTTCGCGCCGCGGTCGGCGAGCTCGGTCACCGTCGCCAGCGTCGCGCGCAAGCGGGTGTCATCGGTGACCTGCCCGTCCGCCATCGGCACGTTCAGATCCTCGCGCACCAGCACGCGCTTGCCCGCGACATCGCCCATGTCATCGAGCGTCTTGAAGGGCTTGGTCATAAAAGCTGTCCTTGTAGGGGATCGAGGATGACGACGTCATCGCCCAGCGCGATGCGGCCGCCGCGCCGGACGCGCGAACAGGCGCCGCCGCGCCAGTCGGGGGTGAGCGCGGCCTTGAGGCCGGTCGCGATCGTTTCCATGCGGCTGCACGGATCGCATTCCACGGTGATTTCCAGGACGACCTGCGCGCCGATGCCGATCAGCGTACCCGCCACCTGCGGCAGGTCGAGCCCGTCGATCAACAGGTTTGCGCGCCGTTCCTGCCACGGGATGGCATGGCCGAGCTCGGCCATCGCCGCTTCCCAGTCGCCGCGCTCGATCAGCGTCACCTGCCGCCGGCCGCGTCCGCCCGGCTTGACCGCGCCGCGGAAGTCGCCGTGCAGGCCGCCCTCGACGGTCACGTCGACATGGTCCAGCACCTCCATCGGCGCTTTCGGGAAGGCGTGGCGGGCGATGCCGGCGAGGGTGCCCACAGGCTCCTCCGTCATTGCGAGGAGCGAAGCGACGCGGCAATCCAGAGCGTCACGCGCGCGGCCCTGGATTGCTTCGCTATGCTCGCAATGACGACGTCAGGCATGGAGCATATCTTACAAGAACTTCGCCATCGCCGTGGCCGTGTCGACCATGCGGTTGGAGAAGCCCCATTCGTTATCGTACCAGCTGACGACGCGCACCAGCTTGCCGTCGATCACCGCCGTCTCCAGACTGTCGACGGTCGACGACTGCGGCGAATGCATCAGGTCGATCGAGACAAGCGGCTCGTCCGAATAGACCAGCACGCCCTTCAGCGGGCCGTCCTCGGCCGCCGCCTTGAGCAACGCGTTGACCTCGTCCTTCGTCACGTCGCGCGCGGGGGTGAAGGTCAGGTCGACGAGGCTGACGTCAGGCACCGGGACGCGGATCGCCGATCCGTCCAGCTTGCCCTTCAGCTCGGGCAGCACCTCGCCGACCGCGCGCGCCGCGCCGGTCGTGGTCGGGATCATCGACATGGCGGCCGCACGCGCGCGGCGCAGGTCCGGGTGGATCTGGTCGAGGATCTTCTGGTCGTTGGTATAGGCGTGGACCGTCGTCATCAGGCCGCGCTCGATCCCGATCGCATCGTTCAGCACCTTGGCGACCGGCGCCAGGCAGTTGGTCGTGCACGACGCGTTCGAGACGATCGTGTGCTCGCCGGTCAGCTTGTCGTGGTTGACGCCATAGACGACGGTCAGGTCGACGTTCTTGCCGGGCGCGGAGATCAACACCTTCTTGGCGCCGGCGTCGAGATGCTTCTGGCACGAGGTACGATCGGTGAAGAAGCCGGTGCATTCCAGCACCAGGTCGACGCCCAGCTCCTTGTGCGGCAGATTGGCGGGATCGCGCTCGGCGGTCACGCGGATGCGCTTGCCGTCGATCACCAGGTCGTTGCCCTCGGCGGTGACGGTGCCCGGATACTTGCCGTGCACGCTGTCGCGGCTGAACAGCCAGGCGTTGGACTTGGCATCGGCCAGGTCGTTGATCGCGACCAGTTCCAGCGCGTCGCCGCCGCGCTCGATCATCGCGCGCGCGACCAGGCGGCCGATCCGTCCGAAGCCGTTGATCGCAACCTTTACCGTCATCCTGACTCTCCTCTTGGGATGCAGCGCGACGCCGAAAGAAGGGCTCGCGCCGGACGCATGCGCCTTTGCGGGGACGGGGGTACCGCTGTCAACCGGCGCCGGCCCGTCGCGGGTCATTATGGGTCATGCGAAGGGACGGACGCTCGCGGCCGCATGCCCGACGCCTCGCATCTTCGCGCAAATCCCCCCACCCGTCGCCGCACGCGCGATTGCCCGCTTGCCGCCACCGGGAAGCGCGCCTACCTCCCTCGAAATGCCCGACGATCCTTCCGCCGTAGACCGTATCGACGCCGCCATCGCCAGGATCGAGGCGGCGATCGACGCGCGCGCGCGCGCCGGCGACGCGCTTGCCCGCCGCCATGCCGCGCTCAAGGCACGGATGGCGGAAGCGGTCAGCGCGCTCGACGAGGTGATCGCCCGGGGCACCGCCGCCTGATGGCGCAGGTCACGCTCGACATCGGCGGCCGCCAGCATGCCATCGCCTGTCGCGACGGCGAGGAGGCGCGCCTGACGCAGCTCGGCCGGATGGTCGCGGAGCTGTGGCCGGCCGGCCTGCGCGCCGCCGCGAACATCCCCGGCGAGCGCGCGATGCTGTTCGTCGCCCTGATGCTGGCTGACGCGCTCGACGAGAGCCGCAATCGCGCGCCCGAGGGCGCGGCGGTCAGCGAGGCCGCGCTCGCCCGCATCGCCGATCGTCTCGAAGCGCTTGCGGATGCCCTTGAGCAGACGCCGCCGAGCGCCTAGATAGGTGGGCGGCGGGTTCTGCCCGGTACGAGCCTTGATAATCCCTGAGGCTATTCTTCATCCACGGGGGCTGTCCCTGCCCAGGCCCTGGCCTGACGCACATGGTCCCCACCTGACGTATTGGGCGTCGGTGGATATGATGGCAAACGGCCACGGCGGTCCCGCCACCCGCCCCCTGATCCCGCACCGCGATGGCGGACATGATGCAGGCTCTTCCTCTCAGAATGAGATATCGATCCGTGTCGCCACGATCCGTGGCGCGTTACGCGCCGATCGGCGGCATCGCGGACTATGGACCGTCGCGGCGATGACGGCGCACATGCGAACGGCAGGGACAGGGTGGGCGACGCCGCGCACGGCGCACGGCAGCGGTCGCTCGGGGCCGCGTCCGGCGCGCGCGGGCGCCTCGGGCCCGACGACGCCGGCATGACCGACAAGCGAGCGCTTCGAGCCCGTCTGCGCGCCGTCCGCGACGGCTTCGCGCGGAATGGCGTCGTTTCGCCCTCGCCTGCTTTCCTGGCGCGTCTGTCGCCGGGCCTGACGCTCGCCAGCTACGTGCCGGTCGGCAGCGAGGCCAACCCCCTCCCCCTCGTCCATGCCGCTTTGGCCGCGGGTTGCGTCGTCGTGCTGCCGCATGTCGTGGATCGCATCTCCCCGATCCGGTTCCTCGCCTGGGATGCGGATTCCCCGCTCGTCGCCGGCCCGTTCGGCCTGCGCCAGCCTGCCGATTCGTCGCATGAGGGCACGCCCGACATCATCCTGACGCCCCTCGTCGGCTTCGACCGCCGCGGCAATCGCCTGGGTCAGGGCGCCGGCCACTATGATCGCGCCTTCGCCCGGCATCCGCATGCGTGGCGAATCGGCGTCGCCTGGTCCGTCCAGGAGACGGCGGCGCTGGCCCCCGACCCATGGGACGTGCCACTGCACGCCATCGTCACCGAATCGGAGTGGATAGTCCCGTGACCCCGACCTGGCGCAAGCCCGCCGGCATGTTCGCCATTCTGGCGCTGATCGCGATCTGGTGCGTCGTCATCGCCAGCCTGTCGCCGGTCGTCGGCGGCTGGGCATGGTGGCTGCAACTGCCCTTCTATCTCGTCACCGGGATCGTCTGGATCGCACCGCTCAAGCCGCTGCTGCGCTGGATGGAGACGGGCCGCTGGCGCTGACGCGCCTGTACTTTTCGCTTGATCTGTGTTAAGAGACTGCCGGGGCCGAGCGCCCTTGTTTCTCACCCCGGGCCGGGGATCTGAATAGGACGCGTCGTCATCAGGCGGACGGGCGCCCTGTATCCGCGCGGCTCCCCATGGCGACCGCGAAACGGCCAAACGTGTGCGACTTTTGTGACCTTCCGGAAACAATCCGGAAACAAACGCCCTCTTCTGGGGCGTGGCGCGAGTGACGGGGCTCGAACCCGCGACCTCCGGCGTGACAGGCCGGCGCTCTAACCAACTGAGCTACACCCGCGTGTACGACACGCGGCGCATGGCGCTATGCGTTTTCTCGGCAGATCCGGCCACCTCGTGAGAGGTGGCGCGAGTGACGGGGCTCGAACCCGCGACCTCCGGCGTGACAGGCCGGCGCTCTAACCAACTGAGCTACACCCGCTTGGAAGCGTTGAGGCGCGCCGACTAGGCGATGGTCGCAGGGGTGTCAACGGCCTATTCTTCAGGAGGCCTATTCTTCGCTAGCGTCGTCGACACGTTCGTTTCTCCGCCGCCGCGCGCGTTCCTGATGCACCAGCGTGCCATGCTCGAAGAGGAATCCGGCGATGTCGGGCTTGCCCGCCGCGCCGATCACCGTCTGGATGATGATCAGCAGCGGTACCGCCAGCAGCGCGCCTGCCGTCCCCCACACCCAGCCCCAGAAGCTGAGCGAGACGAGGATCATCAGGGGGCTGATCGTCAGCCGGTGTCCGACGATCAGCGGGGTGATTGCATTCGCCTCGACCAGGTGACAGCCGATCATGACCGCCGGCGGCAGCATCGCGACCCAGATGTCGGTGAAGGTCATCATGCCGCCCACCGCCAGCAGGAACGCCGCCAGGATCGGGCCGAAATAGGGGACGTAGTTGAGCAGGGTCACGATCCCGCCCCACATCAGCGGCGATGGCATGCCGATGAAGTAGAGCGCGGCCGCGACGACGCAGCCGAGCGTGATGTTGATCAGCGTGATCGTGCCCAGATAGGCCGATACGTCGTCGACCACGTCCTGAATGACACGTGCGGTCGCCATCGCCCCGTCGAAGCTGGTCCGCCCGGTGATCGTCCGGCGGCGCATGCGCGTCCAGCCCGACAGGAAGAAGAAGACGATCAGGACGCCGAAGAAGAACTGGATGATCACCGTCGGCGCCGAGGTCGCGGCGAGTTCCAGGATCGAACTGGGCGGCGACACCGCGGCGGTCTGCGGCTGGCGCGGCGGCGCGGAGGCGATCTGCCGGAACAGCTTGTTCACCGACTTCTCGAGCGTCGAATAGAGGTCGAGCAGAGGCGACAGATTGTGCTGGATGCGCATGATCCGGCTGGGCAGCAGCTGAAAGAAGTCGGTGGCGGGCACCACGATCGCCGCGATCGCGACGTTGGCGACCAGCAGGAAGACCAGGACGCACAGCAGCGCCGCGAGCGCCGACGGCAGGCGCCGCCGCTCCAGCCATTCCAGTACCGGCACCAGCGCGATCGCGATGACCAGCGCGGCGGTCAGCGGGAGGAAGAATTCGGCGCCGGACTTGAGCGCGAAGGGGATGCCCGCGACCAGCCCGATGCCCGCGATCAGCGTCAGCGCGGCAAGCAGCCGGTCGCGCCGCTGCGCGATCCTGCCGATCTCGTCGCGCCCCGGGACCAGCGGCGCGCCCAGCGCCGCTTCGTCCTCCGGGGAGAGGGCGGGTTGGCGGACGGGCACGGGGTCGTCGATCATGGGACTGCTCTAGCGCATTTTTCCGCTACGCAACCCTGCTTCTTGCATCGTCCGCGGCGCTCGCGTCAGGCAGCCGCGGCACGGTCGGCGAACAGCGTCTTGAGCGTGGTCTTCAGGATCTTGCCGTTGGCGTTGCGCGGCAGCGGTTCTGGCAGGAAGCGGATCGCGACCGGCACCTTGAACGCGGCGAGGCGCTCGCGCACCCAGGCCTGCAGTTCCGCCTCGGTCGCGACGCAGCCGGGACACAGATGGACCACCGCCACCGGCTCCTCGCCCAGCACGCGGTGCGGAATGCCGACCAGCGCGGCGTCGGTCACCGACGGATGGGCATAGAGGACATTCTCGACCTCGATCGAATAGATGTTCTCGCCGCCGCGGATAACCATGTCCTTCGCCCGGTCGGCGATGAACAGGAAGCCCTCTTCGTCGAGGCGGGCAAGGTCGCCGGTGCGCACCCAGCCGTCGACGAAGGTCGCCGCCGTCGCCTCGGGCTTGTTCCAATAGCCCTTCACGACCATCGGCCCGCGCGCCCACAATTCGCCGATCTCGCCCGGCGGCAGCGCGGTGACGCCGTCCTCGCCACGGATCTGCAGGTCGGCGGTCGCGACAGGGGCGCCGGCGCTGTCGGGGCGGTTGAGATAATCCTCGCCGCCGTGCTGCGTCACCGTCGCCATCGTCTCGGTCATGCCCCAGCCGTTGCCGGGCAGCGCGCCGAACTCCTCATGGATGCGCCGGACCAGTTCGGGCGCGGACGGCGCCCCGCCATAGGCGATCGTCTCGAGCGAGGAGAGATCGTATTGGCCGCGGTCGGGATGCTCGAGCAGCTGCCAGGCGATCGTCGGCACGCCGCCGGTCATCGTCACCCGCTCGCGCTCGATCAGCGCCAGCGCCTGGCCCGCGTCCCATTTGCGCATCATGACGAGCGTCGAGCCGCTGGCGACCATGCCCATCAGCCCGGCCGAGCAACCGGTGACATGGAACAGCGGGATGACGCCGAGCGAGACGCGCGGCGCGGGCTCGGGCGGCATCTCGCCCCGGCGCAGATGGCTCCGCGCCGCGGTGAAGGCGCTCGACAGGATGTTGGTCACGATGTTGCGGTGCGTGCCCAATGCCCCCTTGGGCGCTCCCGTCGTGCCGCTGGTGTAGAAGATGGTCGCGTCGTCCTCGGGGTCGATCGCCACCGGCGGCAGCACCGTCTCCGGAAGGAAAGCCCACTCGTTGGGCGAGCCGATCACCGCTTCGAGCCGCTCGACCCCGGGGGACGGTTCGCGGCTGCGGGCGACGATGACCCCGTCGAGCGCGGGCAACGCCGGATAATGGTCTGCCAGGCGGGCATGCCGCTCCGCGTCGACGATCAGCAGCTTCGTCGCCGAGTCGGCCAGCCCGTATTCGAGCTCGGCGCCCGTCCACCAGGCATTGAGCGGCACGACGATCGCGCCGATCGCTGCCGCGGCGAAGAAGGCGACCGGCCATTCGGGCAGGTTGCGCATCGCCACGGCGACGCGATCACCCTTCCCCACCCCCGCCCCGACGAGATGCTCGGCAAGTCTCGCCGTCGCGCGGTAGAAGGCCTCGAACGTCACGCGGTCGTCCTCGAGCACTAGGAAGACCCGGTCGCCGTGCGCGCGGCTGGCCTGCAGCAGCTCGCGGATCGACGCGGGCGCGTTCTTCCAGACGCGCGTGGCCAGTCCGCGGATCGGCACCGTCTCCATCTCGAACGGGGCACCGGGCGCGGTAAGCAGCGCGGCGGCGGCGTCCATCGACATCGCCGGCCACGAGGATGGAAGGGGAACGATCGGGTCGCTGGCCATCGGTTCTGCCTCTCCTGTCGCCGCTGACAATCGCGTTTCGATGCAAGGTTACTGTTGATTTGCACGGCGCTCAAGGCGATACAAGTCCAGCTTCGAAATCAGGGTATGGGATGAGGATGATCAGCGAGAGTCCAGCGACGCATGGCTTCGACCCCGCTCGGCTGGCGGCGATCGATGCCTTCATCGCTGACCGCTATCTGGCGTCCGGCCGCCTGCCCCACGCGCAGCTCCTGATCGCCCGCGATGGGGAGATCGTCCACTTCTCCCATCAGGGCGCGGCGCGGGAGGGCGGCGCGGCGGTCGACGAGGGATCGCTGTTCCGCATCGCCTCGATGACCAAGCCGATCACGTCGCTCGCCTTCATGTTGCTCGTCGAGGAAGGCAAGGTGGCGGTCGATACGCCAGTCCACCACGTCCTCCCCGAGTTCAAGACCATCGGTGTCTACAATGGCGGTGGCGGTGGCGTGCCGTTCCTAACCCGGCCGACGTGCGAGCCGATGCGCATGCTCGACCTGCTGCGTCACACTGCCGGCCTGACCTATGGGTTCCAGAACCGATCGAACATCGACGCGGCCTATCGCGAGGGACGGATCGAAAGCTGGCACGGCAATCTGGATCTCGACGGTTTCGTCGCCGCGCTGGCGAGCCTTCCGCTGGAATTCTCCCCCGGGGAAGCGTGGAACTACTCGGTCGCCACGGACGTGCTGGGTGCCGTGATCGAGCGAGTGTCGGGGCAGGCGCTCGACGCCTTCTTTCACGACAGGATCTTCGCCCCGCTCGGCATGCACGACACCTTCTTCCAGGTGCCGGACGACAAGCTAGACCGGCTGACGGATTGCTGGACGCTCGTCGAGGGCAAGGGCCGCGTGCTGCACGACCGCGGCAGCGCCAGCGCCTGGAGCCGTCGGCCGAAGCTCCTGTCGGGTGGCGGCGGCCTGGTTTCGACCGCACTGGATTACCATCGTTTCTGCCGCCTCTGCGAAAATGGCGGCACGCTGGACGGCGCCCGCCTCGTCGGCCGCAAAACGCTCGATCTCATGACGATGAATCACCTGCCGGGCGGGAAGGACCTGTCGAGCTTGTCGCGGTCGCTGTTCAGCGAGACACAGAATGCAGGCACGGGGTTCGGCCTCGGTTTCGCCGTGACGCAGGATGTCGCGCGAACGATGATGCCGGGATCGAAGGGGGAATATTACTGGGGCGGCATGTTCTCAACCGCCTTCTTCATCGACCCGGTCGAGCGGCTGCATATGGTGTTCATGACCCAGCTGAGCCCGTCCGGGCTGTACCCGATCCGGCGTGAACTCAAGACAATGATCTACGCCGCTCTCAACTGATCCAAGACCTTCTGGAGCCTTTGCCATGTCCTCGCCGATCCGCACCGAACGCCACGACGACGTCCTCCTCGTCATCTCCGACAACCCGCCGGTCAACGCACTGGGCGCTGCGGTACGACAGGGCCTGGAAGCAGCGATCAAGGAGGGCGAGGCGGACGATTCGATCACGGCGATGGTGATCCGCTGCGATGGCCGCACCTTCTTCGCCGGTGCCGACATCACCGAGTTCGGCAAGCCTCCCGTCGAGCCAATGTTGCCGGCGGTGGTCGATATGATCGAGGCATGCACCAAGCCCGTGGTCGCGGCGATCCACGGCACCGCCCTCGGCGGCGGCTGCGAGGTGGCGCTCGGCTGCCACTATCGCGTCGCGGTGCCGTCCGCGAAGCTCGGTACGCCGGAGGTGAAGCTGGGCCTGCTGCCGGGCGCAGGCGGCACGCAGCGGCTGCCTCGGCTGGCCGGCGTGCCGCTCGCGCTCGAGATGACGGCAAAGGGCGATCCGATCTCCGCGAAGAAGGCCGAAGCCGCCGGGCTGATCGACAAGATCGTCGGCGAAGACAGCCTGGAGGCGGACGCCATCGCCTTCGCCCGCGAAGTCGCCGCCAAGCGTCCGATCCCCCGCGCCTCCGACAAGAGCGCACAGGCCGATCCCGCCGCCGTCGAAGCGTTTCGTAAGGACAATGCCCGGCGCTTCCGCGGCTTCGAGGCGCCTGCCGCCAATATCGCCTGTGTCGTCAAGGCGACCGAAGTCCCGTTTTCCGAAGGCATCGCATTTGAACGCGCCGAGTTCATGAAGCTGATGATGGGTACGCAGTCCGCCGCGCAGCGCCACATCTTCTTCGCGGAGCGCCAGGCGGCCAAGATCGACGACATCTCCGCCGATATCGTACTGCGCCCGATCAATCGCGTCGGGGTCATCGGCGCGGGGACGATGGGCGGCGGTATCGCGATGAACTTCCTGTCGGCCGGCATCCCCGTGACCATCGTCGAAATGGCACAGGAGGCGCTTGACCGCGGCACCGGCGTCATCCGCAAGAACTACGAAGCCACCGCCGCCAAAGGGCGCATGAAGCCGGAGCAGGTCGACGGCGCCATGAACGCGTTGTCGCCGACGCTCGACTTCGAGACCTTGCGCGAGTGCGACCTGATCATCGAGGCCGTGTACGAGAATATGGACGTGAAGAAGGACATTTTCGCGCGGCTCGACGGCATCGCCAAGAATGGCGCGATCCTGGCATCCAACACCTCCTACCTCGACATCGACGAGATCGCGGCCTGCACCAAGCGCCCCGGAGATGTGGTGGGCATGCACTTCTTCTCGCCTGCCAACGTCATGAAGCTGCTCGAGGTGGTGCGCGGCGCCAAGACGGCGCCCGATGTGCTGGCCACGGTCATGGCCCTGGCCAAAAAGATCAGGAAAGTCGCGGTGGTCGCCGGCGTCACCTATGGATTCATCGGCAACCGCATGCTGATGCCGCGGCAGGTCGAGGCGAACAAGCTGCTGCTGGAGGGCGCGACTCCCGAGCAGATCGACCGCGTCCATGTCGCTTTCGGCATGCCGATGGGGCCGTTCCAGATGGCGGATCTGGCGGGTGTCGACATCGGCTGGCACCGCGATCCCAACCGTATCGAGAATATCCGCGACGCGCTGGCGGCGGAAGGCCGTTGGGGTCAGAAGAAGCAGGCCGGATTCTACGACTATGACGAGAAGCGGAACCCGACCCCCTCGCCCCGTGTCGCCGAAATCATCCAGGAGTGGCGCGACAAGACGGGGACACCGCAGCATGAGGTCACGGACGAGGAGATCGTCGAGCGGACGCTGTACCCGATGGTCAACGAAGGCGCACTGATCCTTGAAGAAGGTAAGGCACAGCGCGCGTCGGACGTCGATGTCGTCTGGATCTATGGCTACGGCTGGCCCGTCTACCGCGGCGGACCGATGTTCTGGGCCAAGACCGAGGGCTATGAAAAGGTCGTCGCGGGCCTGGAAAAGCATGGCTTCGCCGTGGCGCAGAGCCTGAAGAGCGGCACCATCAAGTAAGCCAATCACGTGCCCGTCACTTGCCTAGAGCAGAGTTGGCGAAAGGGAACAGGATCATGACCGACCTCGAGACTTTCCGTACCGAAACGCGCGCATGGCTGGATGCGAACTGCCCTCCCGAGATGCGCGAGGCCATCCGTTCCGATGCCGACGTCTGCTGGGGCGGCCGGCGCTACGATCCCTCGGTCAATCCCGCGCAGGCTAAATGGCTGAAGGTCATGGCGGACCGTGGCTGGACCGTTCCGGATTGGCCCAAGGAATATGGCGGCGGCGGCCTTACGGCGGCCGAGACCAAGGTGCTGCGGGAGGAGATGGCGGCGATACGGGCGCGCATTCCGCTCAGTTCGTTCGGGATTTCGATGCTCGGGCCGGCGCTGCTGAAATATGGCAGCGAGGCCCAGAAACTGGAGCATCTACCGAAGATCGCGCGCGGCGAGATCCGCTGGTGCCAGGGCTATTCCGAACCCAATGCGGGCAGCGACCTCGCCGGTCTCGCGACAAGCGCGGAGGATGCCGGCGATCATTATGTGGTCAACGGGCAGAAGGTATGGACCAGCTACGCCGACAAGGCCGACTGGATCTTCTGCCTGGTGCGCACCAGCAAGGCATCCAAGCAGGGCGGCATCAGCTTCGTTCTGTTCGACATGGAAACGCCGGGAGTTTCGACCAAGCCGATCCTGCTGATCAGCGGCTATTCGCCCTTCTGCGAGACCTTCTTCGACAATGTGAAGGTGCCCAAGGCGAATCGCGTGCATGGGGAGAACAAGGGCTGGGATGTTGCCAAATACCTGCTCGGGCACGAGCGGGAGATGATCAGTGGCATGGGACTGGCAAGCGGGGGCCGCAACCCGCTGATCGAGGGCGCAATTGCGACCGTTGGTCTCGACCATGACGGGCGGCTGGCGGATCCCGTGCTGCGGAGCCAGATCGCCTTGTTTGAGGTCCGCGCCCGCGCCTTCGGATCGATGAGCGAGCGGTTCATTGACGAACTAAAGGCCGGCCGTGCGCATCCCGCGCAGCCGAGCATGATGAAATACGTCGGGACGGAGCTCAACAAGGATCGCCACGAGCTGATGATGGCGGCGGGTGGATCGGACGCGCTCGAATGGGAAAGCGAGGCCTCCAACCACGGCGCGGGCGCCCGCGCCTGGCTGCGCACCAAGGCCAATTCCATCGAGGGCGGGACTAGCGAGATCCAGCTCAACATCATCGCCAAGCGCATCCTGGAGTTGCCGGGCGCGTAACGACGCCCCCCTTCGGGACCCAATGGACAGAAGCCGCGCAGCGGCGAACGGCTGAGGGCGGGGTCGCGATCTACCCGCGTCGACCCGCCCTCACCCACCCCCCTCCCGGCGAGGAGGGGGCCAAGGAGAAGACGATGCCTCTCTATCTCAACGACGAACAGACGATGCTGCGCGATACGGCCAGGGAGTTCGTCGCCGAACACGCTCCCGTCTCGCATCTGCGATCCCTGCGCGACGCGGACGATCCCACGGGCTTCTCTCGCGACCTGTGGAAGCAATTCGCGGAGATGGGTTTCACCGGCATCCTCGTCGGCGAAGATCATGGCGGCATGGGCCTCGGTCATGTCGAGGCAGGAGTCGTGCTGGAGGAGATCGGCCGCAACCTGTCGCCATCGCCGTTCCTCGCCACCGCAGTCGCCGCGGTCGAGGCATTGAAGGGCAGCGCGCAGGCGAATGCATGGTTACCGCGTATCGTCGCGGGCGATACCGTCGCGGCATTGGCGATCGATGAGGGTCCCAAGCATCGTTCCTCGATCGCGATGAAGGCGGAGCGGGCGGGCAATGGTTTCCGCTTGTCGGGCACCAAGCAGTTCGTCGCGCATGGCCATGTCGCGGACTTGCTGATCGTGGCGGCCCGCACGTCTGGACGTGCCGACGACGAAGGCGGCGTCACCATGTTTGCCGTGCCGCGCGACGCCGCCGGCCTTTCCGCCACGCCCGAACGACTGACCGATGCCAGCCTTGCGGCGCGGCTGACGTTCGATGGCGTGATGGTGGATGCCGACGCCGTCATCGGCGAGGTCGATGCGGGCCGCGACCCCTTGAACCGTTTGCTCCGGGCGGGACGGACGGGCGCCGCGGCGGAGCTGATCGGCGTCGGTGGCGGTGCCATGGACATGACCATAGGCTACCTCAAGCAGCGCAAGCAGTTCGGCGTGCCGATCGGCGGCTTCCAGGCGCTCCAGCACCGCGCAGCCCACCTCTACAGCGAGATGGAGGTCGCGCGGGCCGCCGTGCTCAAGGCGCAGCAGCTGCTCGATGCCGGCAGCGACGCTGCGGATGAAGCGGTGTCGGTAGCCAAGGCGATGAGTGGGATGGCGACGACGCTCTCCGTTCAGGAGGCGGTGCAGATGCATGGTGGCATCGGCATGACGGATGAGTATGACGTCGGCTTCTACATGAAGCGGGCCCGCGTGCTCGCTGAGATGTTCGGCGACATCGGCTTCCATGCCGACCGCCTGGCAAGGAATGCGGGATATTGATGAAAGAAGACCCCCTCTCTTCCGATCTCGGGCCGCCCCAGAAGTCGCCTGAGGAACTCGCAGCGATGCTGGTGGCGCTGCTCGATGTCGAGGAGATCGACACCGATCTGTATCGTGGCGCGCGCCAGCCGGGCGGCCGCGGTCGCGTCTTTGGCGGACAGGTCATCGCCCAAGCCTTGCAGGCGGCGCAGCGGTCGGTGGCGGGCAAGGACGCGCACTCCCTCCACGCCTATTTCATGCGGCCCGGGGATGAGGACTTCCCGATCATCTTTCGCGTCATCCGCGACTTCGAGGGACGCAGCTTCGCCACCCGCCGGGTGGTCGCCTTGCAGAAGGGGCAGCCGATCCTCAATCTCGCCGCGTCGTTCCAGGTGCAGGAAGATGGCTTGCATCACCAGGACGCAATGCCCGACGTGCCCCCGCCCGAGGCGCTCAAGTCCGAACGCGAGCTGCGCCTCGCCATCGCCGACCAGGTGCCGGAGAAGATTCGCGCCTTCTTCCTGCGCCGCCAAAACGCGATCGAGATGCGTCCGCTCTATCCGCGCAGCTGGTTCCAGCCGGAAAAGCGGGAGCCGACCAATGCGGCGTGGTTCCGCGTCGCCGCGCCGATCGGCGACGATCCGACGCTTCATCGTGCCGCGCTGGCCTATGCGTCGGACATGGCCTTGATGGCGACGTCGATGATGCCGCACGGCGTCAACTGGCTGATGCCGGACATGCAATGCGCCAGCCTGGATCATGCGCTATGGCTGCACGAACCGTTCCGCGCCGACGACTGGCTGCTCTACGTCACCGACAGCCCCTGGGCTGGGCATGCGCGCGGCATGAACCGAGGCAGTATCTTAACACGCGATGGCCGGCTGGTCGCCAGCGTCGCGCAGGAGGGGCTGATCCGCCAGCGCAGCCCGAAGGGTTGAGCGAGGCCGGTCAGTCGGGCGGCGGCAACCGATCTGTCCCGGTCAGCAGCACGGCCTCGCCATGCTCGCCGGACCGGCCCATCCGGTAACGCACCCGCTCGGTGCAGCCGACATAGCCCGGTCCCGGTCGGAAGGTCGCGGCGCGCAGCATATTTTCGGCGGCAGTGCCGAAGTCCGCGGTCGGCTCCGCGACCTTCGCATGGACGTTGCCGATCTCACCCCAGGGGGCAACATCGTAGGTCACGATCGCCCATCCCTCGATGCTGCGCGCCTGATAATTCGGCGGATAGGCGAAACGCGGTGCCCGATCCCAGACATGGTCCTTCGGACAGGTCGCCGCCGCCGGCCGCCAGTCCTCCTCCATCGGCGGGGCTGGCGCGGGCAGGATCGCTGGCCCCTTGAAGTAGCCATAGGTACAGCCGGTGTGGGCCCCCTTTTCGAAGCGGGAGCGCGCCACGGCGGCGCGTCCGGCGGTGTCGAGCGCGGACGCACCATCGCCACCGATCGTCCGGACCCGGCGAGGCTTGCCACCTGGTGACAGGTCGAACCCTATCATCGTCCAGCTGTGGTATCCGGGCTGATCGGGCAACCGCTTGAAATCCGGGAAGGCGCGCAGCAGCGCGGCGGGGGCGGGATCGCCGCAATCGCCACCGGCGTGGATGCGATCCCACAAGCTGCGCGGAGGATTGCTGCGCGGCGTCATGAAGGTCGCCATGACATCGCCAAGGGGGGCGCTCGACACCGGGATGAGATCCGGCGTGAAGGTCAGAACGCAGCCGCGCCGTTTATGGCCGGGCACAAACCGCGCGGCGGCGAGTGCGGGCGCCAGATCGTCGGCATCGGGAATGAAGTCCTTGTTCCGCCTGGTAATGGAAAGCGGCCGACCGGCGGCATCGATCCGGAAGTCGATCGTCAGGGACAGGCGATTGCCGGAGTAATAGACGGTGGTGCGGCGCGGCTCCGCAGCCCGCGCTGGCGCCTGGGGTCCGCCTTCCTTGCACAATACCGGACTTGCGACCCAGTCGAGCAGCCACTCTCCCCTAAGTGGCACCGGCGGCGCGGGCGGCGCGGAAGCGGCGGACTGCACGGCGGCCGCGATGGCAGCGACGAGGATTATGGTCATCACAGCATCCTGCGCGCCGATGGTGACGGCATCAAGTCAAACGGCGGTCTTGCCATACTCCTGCCGGGTCACCGGATGGCTGGTCGAAAGCCCCCCGTCTACGACGAGCGCATGGCCGTTGACGTAGCTCGCGGCATCCGAGGCGAGAAAGGCGATGGCCTCCGCCAATTCTTCGGGCTGAGCCCCGCGGCGCAGCGGATTGAGCCGGCCCACGCGGTCGAGCTTGCCTGCGTCACGGGCATAGTCGAACGTCGGCTGCGTCATGCCCGTCTCCGTCAGTCCGGGACAGACCGCATTGACCCGGACGTTGCTGCCCGACAGCTGCTGTGCCGATACCTGCGCCAGATTGATGACGCCCGCCTTGGAGGCGGAATAGGCGGGAGAGCCGGCACCCGAACGGAGCCCGGCGACGCTGGCGGTCAGGACGATCGCACCGCCGCCACGCTCGGCGATCCGCGGCGCGGCATGCTTGACGGCAAGAAACGGTCCGATCAGGTTAACGCGGAGCACCTCCGTGATCAGCGCGACGTCGGTATCGAAGAGGTTGGCGAGGCCGCCGGAAATGCCGGCATTGGCGACCATGACGTCCAGGCCGCCGAACCGGTCGCAGGCCAGCGCGATCGCGCGGATCACGTCCTCCTCGCGCCCGGCGTCGATCCGGATCGCCTGCGCCGCGCCGCCAGCCTCCGCGATCAGGGCGGCGGTCTCCTCCGCGCCGTCGGTCATGTCGGCGACGACGACCCGAGCTCCCTCGGCGGCGAAGAGGCGTGCGGCCGCGCGGCCGATCCCGGAGCCGGCGCCGGTGACGACGATCGACTTGTCATGAAAGCGCGCCATCAGATCGTCACCCCACCGTCGACGACGAGCGCCTGCCCGGTCATGTAGCGACTGGCGTCCGAGGCGAGATAGACGATCGCACCCGCGATATCGATGGGATCGCCAAGGCGGCGGAGCGGTGTGTGCCGGCTGGAGCGTGCCTCCGCCTCCGGCGTATCCCAGAGCGCGCGGGCGAAGTCGGTCTTGATCAGGCCCGGCGCGACGCAGTTCACCCGGACATTGTCGGGACCGTATTCCACCGCATAGTTGCGGGCGAGCTGGAAGTCGGCCGCCTTGGAGACGTTATAGGCGCCGATCACGTCCGAGCCCCTGAGCCCGCCGATCGACGAGACGATGACGATCGAGCCTGCGCGACGCTCCCGCATCTCAGGTGCGACCATCTGGATCAGCCAGTGGTTGGAGAGGATGTTGTTGTCGAGGATCTTGCGAAACTGGTCGTCGGCGATGCCGGCGAGCGGCCCGTAATAGGGGTTGGACGCGGCGTTGCAGACCAGTACGTCGATCCGCCCCCAGGCGGCGCGGGTGCGGTCGACCAGCGTCTGGAGCGCGCCCTTGTCGGAGATGCTGGCGGCGATGGCGACGGCGCGGCCCGGACCGAATTCCGCCTCGATCTCCGCCACCACGGCCTCGCAGGCATCCTGCTTGCGACTGGAGATGACCACCCGCGCGCCCTGGCGGACGAGCTCGATGGCGCTGGCCTTGCCGATGCCGCGGCTGGAGCCGGTGACGATGGCGACCTTGTCGGTCAGGTCGAACAACATAGAGCTTGACTTTCCTGAAAGGTCACAAAGGTCACGGTGTTTACAACGAATCCCACCTAAGACATGGTGGTAGAAATGCCCATCAAGCGCCCGCCTGCTCAGCAAAATGCCAACTTGCCGCCGCGAGACGGTAGACCTGCGCCGCGGAGCGTTCCGCCTGAGCGCTGGACGCGGTGCCGTCGACGATCCGCTTCTTGATCCCCTGCACGATGCCGGTGAGGCGGAAGAGGTTATAGGCGAAATACCAATTCAGGTCGGGGACGCCGTCACGTCCCGTCGCCGTGCAATAGCGCGCGACCATGTCTTCGATCGTGGGGATGCCGGTTTCCGGACCGGTCTGTCCCTTCACCCCCGAACGCCCCTCCGGCTCGGTCACCCAGCTCATGAGGAAATAGGAGAAGTCCGCGAGCGGATCGCCGAGCGTCGACAATTCCCAGTCCAGCACCGCGACCACCCGCGGCTCCGTCGCGTGGAAAATCATGTTGTCGATGCGATAGTCGCCGTGCACGATCGACGTGCGCGTCTGGTCGGGCACGGTCAGGGGCAGCCACGCGATCAGCCGCTCGACCTCCGGCATGGTCTCCGTCTCGCTGGCGCGGTATTGCCGCGTCCACCGTTCGACCTGGCGGGCGAAGTAATTGCCGGGCTTGCCATAGTCGCCGAGGCCCGCCGTCTGGAAATCGGTGGTGTGGAGCGCGGCGAGCGTATCGACCATCGCATTGTAGACGCCGGTGCGCTGATCCGGCGTATAGCCCGGCAGCGTCCCGTCCCATAGATTGCGCCCCTCCACCAGCGCCATGACGTAGAAGACCGCGCCGATGACGTCTTCGTCCTCGCACAGGGCATAAGGGCGGGCGACAGGGAAGCCGGTGGGGTACAAGCCCGCGATCAGGCGATATTCGCGGTCCACCGCATGGGCGGAGGGCAGCAGCTTGCCGAAGGGCTTGCGACGCAGGACATAGGCGCCCGACGGGCTGTCGAGCCGATAGGTCGGATTGGACTGGCCGCCAGCGAACTTGGCGTAGCGAAGCGGGCCGGTGAAGCCGGCGACGTTCGCCTCCATCCACGCGGACAGTCGGTCGAGGTCGAGGCGATCCTTGTCCGCCACGGGGATGATGCTGGGTGCTTCGGTCATACGTCGGGTCCGGGGCGGGTCAGTCGAAGACGATGACGCTGCGCGTCGCGTCGCCGCGGCGCAGTTCGTCGAAGGCATGGTTAATGCGGTTGAGCGGCAGGCGATCGGCGATGATCGTGTCGAGGTCGAGCAGCCCGCGCTGATAGAAATCCACCAGCCGGGGGATGTCGACGGGGAAACGGTTGTAGCCCATGAAGCCGCCCTGCAGCGTCTTGCCCGACAGGAGATCGATCGCAGACAGTCCAACGGATTCCGTCGGCGGCAGCATGCCGAGGATCGTCGCGGTACCGCCACGCCGAAGCACCTTGACCGCCGTGGCGGCCGACTGCGGGCGGCCGACGGCCTCGATGGCGTGATGGACGCCGCCCTTCGTGATCGCGACGACCTCGTCCGCCGCGGTATCGCTCGTCGCGTCGATCGTGTGCGTCGCGCCGAGCGTCTCGGCAACCGCGCGCTTTTCCGCGACGGGGTCGAGCGCGATGATCTTGCCGGCGCCCGCGATCTTCGCGGCGTTGACGGCGGCAAGGCCGATGCCGCCGCAGCCGACGATGCACACCGTTTCCCCCGGCGTCACGTCGGCGACATTGAACACCGCGCCCGCCCCCGTCGTCACCGCGCAGCCGATCAGCGCGGCGCGGTCGAGCGGCATGTCGCGATCGATCGCGACACAGGCATGTTCGTGCACCAGCATCATCTCGGCATAAGCGGACAGATTGAGCATCTGCGCGATCGGCCGTGCATCCTGGCCGGCGCCGAGCATCAGCCGGGGCGGCGCCCCCTTCGGGCGGCGGACGCTGCTGTCGACGCACAGGAACATGCGGCCGGTGACGCAGAATTCGCAATGGCCGCAAAAGGCCGAGAGACAGGTGACGACATGGTCACCGACCCGCACCGTGCGCACCTCGTCACCCACCGCCTCGACGACGCCGGCCGCCTCATGGCCGGGAATGGTGGGCAGCGGATGCGGATAGGTGCCGTCGACGAAATGCAGGTCCGATCGGCAAACCCCGACCGCGTGCGTGCGGATCAGCACCTCGTGCGGGCCCGGCTTGTCGATCGTGACGTCCTCGATGACGAGCGGCGTCCTGGCTTCGTGGAGCACGGCGGCTTTCATGACGATCCCTTTCGCATGGTCGCTTCCCCCCTCACCCTCCCCTTTTACCGTCTTCGGCGGGAGGGGGCGGCTCGGCCGCCCCGGGGTGAGGCACGCTGTCTTCGCCTACCGGCCGGGCCTTTCCAGCGCGATATCGGCGTAGCGCCCGAATTCGTGGCGCGCGATGGCACGGTTGTGCACCTCGTCCGGTCCGTCCGCGAAGCGCAGCGTGCGCACCGCAGCCCAGTCGTGCGCCAGCTTGAAGTCCTGGCTGACGCCGCCGCCGCCATGCGCCTGGATCGCATCGTCGAGGATCTGCAGCGCCATCGTCGGCGCCTGGACCTTGATCATCGCAATCTCGAGCTGCGCGGCCTTGTTGCCCGCCTTGTCCATCATGTCCGCGGCCTTGAGGCAGAGCAGCCGGGTCATCTCGATATCGATGCGCGCGCGGGCGATCCGCTGCTCCCAGACCGAATGGTCGGCGATCCGCTTGCCGAAGGCGACGCGGGTCAGCAGGCGCTTCGCCATCGCCTCGATCGCCTCTTCGGCCACGCCGATCGTGCGCATGCAGTGATGGATGCGCCCCGGGCCGAGCCGGCCCTGCGCGATCTCGAAGCCGCGTCCTTCGCCCAGCAGCATGTTCTCGACGGGCACGCGGACATTGTCGAGCCGGACCTGACCATGGCCGTGCGGCGCATGGTCATAGCCGTAGACGGTCAGCATTCGCTCGATCGTCACGCCGGGCGCATCCATCGGCACCAGGATCATGCTCTGCTGCTGGTGCCGCTTCGCCTCCGTATCGGTCTTGCCCATGACGATCGCGACCTTGCAGCGCGGATCGCCGACGCCGCTCGACCACCATTTGGTGCCGGAGATGACGTAATGGTCGCCGTCGCGCACCATCCGCGTCTCGATATTGGTCGCGTCGGACGAGGCGACGGCGGGCTCGGTCATCAGGAAGGCGGAGCGGATGTCGCCCTGCATCAGCGGGCGCAGCCATGCGTCCTTCTGTGCGCGGGTGCCATAGCGGTGCAGCACCTCCATGTTGCCCGTGTCGGGAGCCGAGCAGTTGAAGCATTCCGAGGCCCAGCCGATCCGCCCCATCTCCTCCGCGCAGAGCGCATATTCGAGGTTGGTGAGCTGTTCGCCCTCGAACGCGAAACTGTCGTCGACCGGCGGCATGCCCGAGTGCGGCGGCATGAAGAAGTTCCACAGACCGGCGGCCTTGGCCTTCGCCTTCACCTCCTCGATCACCGGGATCACCTTCCAGCGGTCGCCGTCATGCTCCTGCGCGTGATAGTCCGCCTGCCGGGGCCGGATCTCCGCCTGGATGAAGGCGCGTACCCGATCCCGGAAATACGTCTCGCGCTCGTTGAGGGTGAAATCCATGAGGCTCCTCGTCCCGCTATCGTTTGGGCAGGCTTATGCCATACCGCATATTCGGTAAAGCCTCCCGCCAGCTACGTGCGCGAGAAATTACGCAGCGTCTCGCCGCCGGCCAAAAAACACTGTTTCTTCGAAAGCTCGGTTGATACAGTTGCGCGATGACGGACGCGGGGGCGCCCACGCAGGTGGGGATCGGTGAGGAGGAAACGGGCACCAAGCGGTTCCGCGCGAAGCGCGACGCCATATTGGCCGCCGCTGCGGAAGCGATCAACGAACAGAGTGCGAAGGGCATGACCTTCGCCGACGTGGCGCGCCGCGTCGGGCTGAACACCACCAGCGTGACCTATTATTTCAAGCGCAAGGAGGATCTGGCGGCGGCGGCGTTCGAGCACACGCTCGATCTGCTGCTCGCGATGCTGGACGACGCGGCCGCCGAAGCGTCGCCGCAGGCGCGGGTGCGCCGGTTCCTGGCGCTCAACATGGCGCGCCTCGCGCGCGTGCAGCGCGGCGAGGAACGCGCCATGGCGGTGCTGTCGGACCTGCGCGCGTCGGAAGAGCCAAACCGCACGCGCCTGCTCAATCGCTGGCGCGAGGTCTTTCGGCGCACCCGCGCCCTGTGGGGGCCGGCAGCGAGCCGCGCACATACCGACCTGTTCGGCGCCCGGGCGCACGTGCTGCTGGAGAATATCTTCTGGTTGCCGGCGTGGCTCGACCGGTACGAGCCAGACCAGTTCGACCGTGTCGAGGCGCGACTGATGGACGTTTTCGCGGGCGGCATCGCCCAGCCCGACGCCCGCTGGTCGCCGGCGCCGATCGACCTGGCGCATGCCGAGACCGAACCGGGACGCGCGGCCTTCTTGCTCGCCGCGACCCGGCTGATCAACGAGCTCGGCTATCGCGGCGCGTCGGTACAGCGGATCGCGGCGGAGCTGAACGTCACCAAGGGCAGCTTCTACCACCATCTGGATGCCAAGGACGATCTGGTCATCGCCTGCTACCGACGCAGCTTCGACACGATCTCCGATGCCCAGCGGCTGGCCGACGCGGCTGGCGGCAGCCACTGGCAGCGGCTGTCGAGCACGATCGCGACGCTGCTGGACGTGCAGTTCGCCGAGCGCGCGCCCTTGCTGCGCACGACCGCGCTCAGCGGCCTGCCCGCCGACGTGCGCAGCGCGATGGTCGACCGGTCGAACCGTATCGCCCGCCGCTTCGCGGGCACGATGATGGACGGCATCGCCGAAGGATCGATGTGCGCGGTCGATGCGCTGATCGCCGCACAGGCATTGATGGCGCTGCAGAATGCGGCGTTCGACATGCGCAAATGGGCCGCGGCGATGCCGCGCGATCGCGCGATCGGCGTCTATGCGTCGACAATCCTGTTCGGCATGTTCGACGACCGCGCGATCGACTGACCCAGCCCCGGACCGGGCGTTGCAGGCGCCTGAAGCCGTGGCAGGCGCTCCATGTCGCTCAAATGTCGATTTTGTTCCCGCCTGTCGAAGATTTTATACGTTTAGGGTGCGGATGTTGTCCTTCGGCGTCGTCATGACGTCATGGGACGACGCTGGCGTCGTTCCTGCTAGGAGACGAGACGCGAGGCATGTCCGACACGATCAAACCGCCCCCCGCCCAATTCCTGCGCGACGACGTCATTCGCGGCGGGATGGACCTGTTGCTGTTCGCCCATAAGTCGCACCTGCGCCATTCGGACGCCGAACTCGCGGCGCTCGGGCTGGGGCGCGCCCATCATCGCTGCCTCTATTTTATCGGGCGGCAACCGAACCTCTCGGTTGGCGACCTGCTGTCGCTGCTCGGCGTGACCAAGCAGTCGCTGGGCCGCGTGCTCGGCGCGCTGATCGAACGCGGGCTGGTCGAGCAGCGGACGGGCGAGACGGACCGTCGCCAGCGGCTGCTGCGGCTGACGGCGGCCGGCGATGCGCTGGAGCGCCGTCTCTTCTCGGGCCTGCACCAGAACATGAGCCGCGCCTATGCCGCATCGGGCGAGGAAGCGGTCACCGGCTTCTGGACGATGATGCAGAACCTGATGAGCGACGAGGCGCAGCGTCAGTTCGCCGCCTTCCACGCCGTGCCGGGCCGTACCGGCGAGATGATGGCCGCGGCCCACTGATCAAAGGCCGGACGGCGCACGGCCGGGGGGACCGGCGCCGCCCATGCGCACCATGCGCCGCCTGATAGCCGGCCCTTGCCTGTCTCGACCGGTCGTGCGGTCAGCGCGACGGCGCGCCGCCGCGCACGAAGCACGGCTGCTGCATCAATAGCCCGCCAGCCGGCCGAAGCGGTCGCGGTGCCATGCGGCATTGCCCCACATCGCCTCGAGCACGGCGGCGCGCTTCAGGTAGAAACCGGCGTGATGCTCGTCGGTCATGCCGATGCCGCCATGCAGCTGCACCATCTCCCGACTGACGAGCTTCGTGGTCTCGCCGCCGACCGCCTTGGCAAGGCTGACCGCCTGCGCGACGTCGGATCGGCCCGCGTCGATCGCCTCCAGCGCGCCCTCGACCACCGAGCGCATCAATTCGAGCTCGGTGAACATCTTGGCCATGCGATGCTGCAGCGCCTGGAAGGTGCTGAGCGGCTGACCGAACTGGACGCGCGTCTTGAGATAGGCGTTGGTGTCGTCGAACGCCTGACCGGCGAGGCCGAGCATCTCGGCGGTGACGAGCGCGGCAGCCCGGTCGCAGATCGCGGCCGTCAGCGCCTTGTCGCCGAGCCGCACGGCCGGCGCCGCGTCGAAGCGGACGTCGGCGTGACTGCGGCTGTCGGCCATCCGGCGCGGCGTTCTGGAGACCGCCGCATCGCCGGCGACGAGATAGAGGCCGTCCGCCGCCGCGACGACGAAGGCTTGCGCCCCGTCCCCCTCCGCGACGAACATCTTCGTGCCCGTCAGCCGCCCGTCCGCGACGACCGTGTCGAGTGCGTCCGGATCGTGCAGCGGTCCCTCGTCGACCGCCAGCGCGACGATCGCCTCGCCGGCCGCGATACGGGGCAGCCATGCCGCCCTCGCCTCGGCATCCTCGCCCATCGCGATCGCGCTCGCCGCGGCGGCGGTCGCGGCGAGCGGCGTCGCGGTCAGCGTCCGGCCGAGCTGTTCGAGCACGAGCCCCAGCGACAGATACCCCATGCCGGCGCCGCCATCCGCCTCCGGCACGACGATACCGGGCCAGCCCATCTGGCCGACCTCCGCCCAGACGGCGGGATCGAAGCCGGCGGGCGGCGCAGCGTCGCGCACCGCGCGGAACGCGGCGACGGGCGATTCCTTGTCGGTCCAGCTCTGCGCCATGTCGCGCAGCATCGTCTGGTCTTCGGTCAGCACGGCCATGTCTGTTGCTCCGTTCTCCGCGGCGCGGCGATCACTGGTGGTCGAGCATCCCGAGGATGCGCTTGGCGACGATGTTGTTCTGGATCTCGGTCGAGCCGCCGTAGATCGAGACGGCCTTGCCCCACAGCCAGGTGCGGGTCTGGGTCAGTTCCTCTTCGCTGAAGCCCTCGCCCTCCCAGCCGAGGCCGCTCATGCCCATGATCTCGATGGCGAGTTCGGCGCGCTCCTGCGTGATCCGGGCGCCGACGTTCTTCATGATCGACGAGGTCGCGGACGGACCCTGGCTCGCCTTCGCCTCCAGCGCGGCGCGGCGCAACGTCAAGCCGAAGGCGCGCACGTCCATGTCGTGGCGGATCAGCCGCGCGCGCAGATCCGCGTCCGCGAGCCGGCCCTCGGCGTCGACGCCGCGATAGCGCTTGGCGATCTCGCCGAGCGGTGTCCCGGCGAGCAGACGCCCGGTCGAGCCGCCGCCCGACAGGCTGGAACGTTCGTGCTGGAGCAGGCGCTTGCCGATCGTCCAGCCCTCCCCCTCGCGGCCGACGAGATTCTCCTTGGGCACCTTCACGTCCGTGAAAAACGTCTCGCAGAAGGGCGAGGCGCCGGAAATGAGGCGGATCGGCTTCACCTCGACGCCCGGCGCGTCCATGTCGATCAGCAGGAAGCTGATCCCCTCGTGCTTGCGCGTCCGATCGGTGCGGACGAGCGCGAAGCACTTGTCCGCCCACTGGCCGCCGCTGGTCCAGGTCTTCTGGCCGTTGACAAGATAGTGGTCGCCGCAATCCTCGGCGAACGTCTGCAGATTGGCGAGGTCGGAGCCGGCGCCCGGTTCGGAATAGCCCTGGCACCAGCGGATCTCGCCGCGGGCGATCGGGGGAATGTGCTCGCGCTTCTGCGCCTCGCTGCCATATTCGAGCAGCGTGGGGCCGAACATCATCACGCCCATGCCGCCGATCGGGTTCCACGCACCGATCCGCGCCATCTCCTCCGCCAGCACGCGCGCCTCCGCACGCGACAGGCCGCCGCCGCCATAGTCGCGCGGCCAGGTCGGCACGCCCCAGCCTTTCGCGCCCATTGCCTCGCGCCAGCGGCGCTGGTCGTCCGTCTCCTCACCCGGCCCCTCCACCGCGGACATCGCATTGTCCTTGTGCGCCAGCGCGGAAGGGAAGTTCGCGGCCAGCCACGCGCGCGCCTCCGCGCGGAAGGCGTCAAGCGGATCGGCGGGGGCGTCGGGCGCGGCAAGCGTGGCCATCGGCATCTCTCCTCAGCCCGATTCAGAAGATCGGGTATGCTGGACGGGCATCGCACGGATGCGCCCCCGATGCAAATGCATCGAACCTGCGGATTGGCGCAGGAGCACCGTCGGTCTACACCGGCGCGAAGGGCGGCAAGGCGGCCCATCGGACGGCAAGGGGAAGAAGCATGCGATTCGAGCATCGGGCGATCCCGATCGTCCTCGCGGCCGTCGTCGTCGACGTGATCGGTCTGGGCATCGTCATGCCCGTGCTGCCGGCGCTGGTGACGCATCTGGGCCGGATGGATCTGGCGCAGGCCACGCGCGTGTCCGGCTGGCTGCTCGCCGTGTTCGCGATCGGCCAGTTCGTCGCCGGTCCGATCCTCGGCAATCTGGGCGACCGCTTCGGGCGACGGCCGGTGTTGATGGCCTCGATGGTCGCCTTCAGCCTCGATTATCTGCTGATGGCGGCGGCGCCGACGCTCGCATGGCTGTTCGTCGGGCGCGCGATCGCGGGCGTCGCCGGCGCGACGTTCGGGCCGGCGGGCGCGGTGATCGCTGACACGACGCCCGCCGACCGGCGTGGCCCGATCTTCGGCCTGCTGGGCGCGGCATTCGGCGTCGGCTTCATCCTCGGCCCGGCGCTGGGCGGTATCGCCGCCGGCTGGGGCACCCGCGCGCCCTTCGTCGTCGCCGCGGCGCTCGCCGCGCTCAACGCCGTCGCGATGGCGCTCTTCCTTCCCGAGACGCTCGCACCGCAAAACCGCCGGCCCTTCCGGCTGCGTGACGCACATGTCGTCGACGCGTTCAAGCCGCTGTTCGCCGCCGGCAATGCGACGCCGCTGCTGGTCGCCTGGTTCCTGTGGCAATTGGGCAATACCGTCTACCCCGCGACCTGGTCGTTCTGGGCGGCGATCCGGTTCGGCTGGAACGCCACGGCGATCGGCTGGAGCCTCGCCTGGGTCGGCTTCCTCAGCGTGGTCGTCCAAGTGGGGCTGACGCGGCGCGTGCTCGCGCGGGTCGGCGAGCGCAACGCGGCGGTCATCGGCCTGTTCAGCGCCACTGCGACGCTGATCGCCTATGCGTTCACGACGCAGGGATGGCAGGTCTATGCGTTCTTCCTGCTCGGCTGCCTGGGCGCCTTCGCCTATCCGGCGATGAACGCGACGCTGTCGCGCATGGTCGACGCGACGCGGCAGGGTGCGCTGCAGGGCGGCATCGGATCGATGAATTCGGTCGCGGCGATCCTGGGGCCGCTCATCGCCGCGCAAAGTTTGGGCTGGGGCGCCGCCCATGGATTCGACGGCGCCGCGTTCATGGTCGCCGCCGCGCTGATCGGCAGCGCCGCATCAATCATCTGGCTGCGCGTACCGACGGCATCGCCAGCGCCGGAGTCGCCAGCGGCGATCAGTCGCTGATCGTCCAGCCCTGCGCGCTGCGGCCGCGCACGCCCTGCTGCGCGAGCAACAGGCTTTGATAGCTGGTCGGCGGCACGGCCACAGGGACGAAGGCGGCGGTCTCGACGGGGGCGATACGCACCGGTGCGGCGACCATGACCGGCAGGCGTGGCGCGACGCCGCGCATGGCGACCCGATCCACCGTGAAGGCGTGGAATTCCTGCCCCGCTACGAAGCGCGCATGCTTGCCCTTGACGAACGCGCCCGCGACGATGCCGCCGAACGCCACCGCCCCGATCGTCGCCGCGGTCGCGCCGTCCCCTTCCGCGCGGAAGCGCCCCGTCACGGGAATGGAGCGGCCCTCGACCTCGACCGATCGCAGCGCGATCTCCAGCTTGCCGGACCGCCCATAGGCGCCCTTGCCGGAGCGAACCGCCACCTCTCCGACGCCGGGCGTACCCTGCGGGATGAGCAGGCGGCCATCGGCGTAGACATCCCGACTGACGGTGACGCCGAACCGCTGGCCGACGTGCGCACCCGCGGAACTGAGGTCCTGATCCAGCTTGACGGCAATGTCGCTATGCGCGGGCAGCGCGGCCTCCTGCGCCTGTGGCGTCGCCTGTGCCGGCATGGCCAGCGCCGCCGAGACGAGCCCCAAAGCGACCTTCCCCAAATTCGCCATCGTTCCCGCGCCTCCCATGCGCCGTCATGTCCATACGGTGCGGATCTAACCGAAAGGCCTTCGCGAGCCATGAAGCGCGATCGTCAACGCCGCGCTTACCATAGCCATCGCCGACGTAACCGAACCCGGGTTTTCGACGATTGCGTATGGTCGTGGCGGCCAAAGCCGCCTAGCGTCGCGTCATGATCGAATACCGCGAATCCGACCTGCCATGACCGGCCTCAAGACGATCCTCGACACGCTGGAGCCTGCGGCGGACGGGTGGCGTGGGACGATCCCGGAGACCTGGCTGCAGGGGAGGACGTGCTACGGCGGCCTGTCGGCAGCCCTCGCGCTGCACGCGGCGCAAGCCTCGGACGTCGACCTGCCGCCGCTTCGTTCTGCGCTGGTGGCGTTCGTCGGCCCGTTGAGCGGAACCGTCGTCGTCCGCGCGACGCGGCTGAGGCGGGGGCGCAACGCCGCCTTCGTGCAGGCGGATGTCGAGGGCGAGGCGGGGCTGGGCCTGCGCGCGACGTTCGTGTTCATGGCGCCCGTGCCGTCGCGCGTCGATCACCGCGTCGAGGCGCCCCTGCCCTTTGCGGTGCCGGAACCGGGAGCGCCGACGCAGAACGGTCACCCCGCCGTGCGTTTCTCGCAGAATTTCGACATGGTCGACGACGTCGCCGGCACCGGCCCGGCGGAATGGCGGCGCTGGGTGCGGCTGCGCGACCGCGACGGCCTGGACCCGGCGGTGGAGCTCATCGCCGTCGCGGACTGTCTGCCGCCCGCCGCGCTGAAACTGATCGGCGGTCCCGCGCCGGTGAGTTCGATGACCTGGCAGCTCAACCTGCTCGATACGCCGACCCCGCCGCGCGACGGCTGGTGGTTGCTGGAAAGCGCCACCGATCATGCCCGGGCCGGAACGTCGAGCCAGCGCATGGCGATCTGGTCGCCGGACGGCGGTCGCATCGCGGAGCAGATGCAGAGCGTCGCGCTGTTCGGGTAGGCCTCGTCCGGGCGCAAGGTCGCGGCGGACGCGACAATTTGCGACATTCGCGCGGTCGGACGACACATGCATGGGACATAACGATGGCAAAGGAGGCGCAAGCGTAGACGGGATGGGCCCGTTGCGCTGGAGATCCTGATCCGCATGCGTATCCCCTTCATCACGCTGGCGATCGCCGCGAGCGGCTTTGCCGCGACATTTGCATCCGCGCAGACCGCAATGCCCCCGGCATCGCCGCCTCCGCCGCCAGGCGGCGCCATGATGCGCGCCGATGCCAATCACGATGGCGTGGTGACGCGCGACGAGGCGCTCGCCGAGGCCGGCGCCCGGTTCGACGCGATGGACGCCAACCACGACGGCTCGCTTTCCGCGGCGGAGCGCCAGGCGTTCCGCGCCTCGATGCGCGCCCACTGGCGGGGCCAGATGACCGGCAACGCGGCGCCGCCGCCTGCGCCACCGGCCCCACCGGCCCCTCCCCAGCCCGCCGCCGGCGGAAACGACGATGGTCCCGCGGTCGCGCGGGCCGACTATGTCGCGCGGGCCGGCATGCGGTTCGATCGCATGGATGCCAATCACGACGGCAAGCTCGACGCGACCGAGATGGCGCAGGCGCGTCCCTACGGGCGTCGTGGCATGCGTGGTGGCGACGCGCCGCCGCCCCCGCCCCCTGCCGACGCACAGTGACGGATCCGGACCGGGCGGCCGCAGGACGCCCGGCCGGCTTGCGGGAGGGCGCACGATGACTAATGCGGACGGAATGGGAGACATGCCGCATCTGCTGCTCGTCGACGACGAGCGCTCGATCCGCGAGCCGCTCGCGCATTATCTGACCCGGCAGGGCTTTCGGGTCACGCAGGCGGCGGACGCCGAAAGCGCCCGCACGCGGCTGGCCGCCTATGCCATCGATCTCGTGATCCTCGACATCATGATGCCGGGCGAGGACGGCCTGTCGCTGTGCCGCCACATCGCCGCGACGAGCGATACGCCCGTCATCCTGCTGACTGCCAAGGCGGAGGAGACCGACCGCATCGTCGGATTGGAGATGGGCGCGGACGATTATGTCGTGAAGCCGTTCAGCCCGCGCGAGCTGGCCACGCGGGTCAAGGTGGTGCTGCGTCGCCTGACCGCGGGCGGCACGCGCCAGCACGCACCGGAGAGCGGCTCCTATGCCTTCGCCGGCTGGGTGCTGAAGACGGGCGAGCGGACGCTCGTGGATCGCGAGGGCGTGTCGGTGCCCCTGTCGACGGGCGAGTACAATCTGCTGCTCGCGCTCGTCACCCGGCCGCGCCAGGTGCTGACGCGCGACCAGCTGCTCGACCTGACGCAGGGGCGCGAGGCGGCGGCCTTCGACCGCGCGATCGACAATCAGGTCAGCCGTCTTCGCCGCAAGATCGAGACGGACGCCAAGGCGCCGGAAATCATCAAGACCGTGTGGGGCGGCGGCTATACGCTGGCGGCGGAAGTCACGCGGCTGTGAGCGGCGCGATGGACGGCGCGGCGAACGGCGCGACGCGGCGCCTGTGGCGGCCGCGCACGCTGGCCGGACAGCTCGCGCTGCTCGTCGCGATCGGCCTGTTCATCGCGCAGGCGATCAACTTCGGCCTGCTGCTGCGCGAGCGGCGGGGGCTGCGCCTGGAGCAGACGACCGGGCCGGTCGTGGCGCGGCTGATCGACGCGGTGGAGCGGCCGGTGCGGCCCGGACGACTGCGCGGCGACCGCGAGACGCACGCGCGGGTGCGTCGCTACGCCGCCAATCCGATTCCCACGGCCGCGCAGCGGCTCCCCGAGGTCGAGGCCGCGCTGCGCGAGGCGCTGGCGGAAACGGGCCTGCGGCCGGGCCGGATCGTCACCGGCCTCGGTCGTATCGATCCGGCGAACCCCTGGCTGCGGCGCATGCCGCTGAAGCGCGCGGAGCGCCTCATCGCGCGCGGCAACGAGCTGCGCATCGCGGTCGAGCGGCCGGGACAGGACTGGCTGGTGCTCAACACCTTCTGGTTGAGCGACGACCGCGACCTGGTGTGGCGGCTGGCCGGGCAGACGGCGGTCCTCTATCTGCTCGTGCTGGTGCCGCTCCTGCTCGCGGGACGCCAGCTGTCCCGCCCCCTGCGCGACCTGACGCGCGCAGCGGAGCGATTCGGCCCGCGCGACGAGGGTGAGGCCGTACCGCCGAGCGGTCCGGAGGACGTGCGCCAGCTCATCACCGCGTTCAACGACCTGCGGCTCCGCGTCACCGCGATGCTCGACGAGAAGGACCGCATGCTGGGCGCGATCGGCCATGACCTGCGCACGCCGCTCGCCGCGCTGCGCGTGCGTATCGAATCGGTGGAGGACGACGCCGACCGCGCACGGATGGCGGACACGATCGCGGAGATGAACCGGACGCTCGACGACATATTGTCGCTGGCGCGGATCGGGCGGCCAAGCGAGGCCCCGACCGAGGTCGATCTCGCCGCGCTGGTCGATGCGGTGGTCGAGGATTTCCGCGATCTGGGGCAGGATGTCGCCTTCGAGGAGGCGGCGCGGCTGAAGATGCGAATGCGACCCGCGCTGATGCGGCGCGCGATCCGCAACCTGATTGAGAATGCGGTGAAATATGGCGGCGGCGCGGAGGTGCGGCTGGTCGTCGCGCCGCGCGAGGTGGCGATCGAGGTCGCGGATCGCGGCCCCGGCATTCCCGACGCCCGGCTGAACGACGTGTTCGACCCCTTCACGCGGCTGGAGACCTCGCGCAATCGCGACACGGGCGGCATCGGCCTGGGCCTGGCGCTGGCGCGGACGATCGTGCGCGAGGCGGGCGGCGACATCCGCCTCGCCAACCGCGACGGCGGCGGACTGTGCGCGACGATCGCGCTGCCGCGTGGATAGGGCGTGAATCATTTCTGGTAAGGCGGTGCCGGCCCTCACCGCCACCCGGCCGCCCACTCAGCATATTCTGGATGAGCGGCCGGGTGGCGGTGAGCGCCGGCACCGCGCCGATCCAGGTTCGCTGGATCACATCCCGGGCTTCAGTCCTCGACGATCGCACTGTCGACACGCGTGTCGCGCATCCGCCAATAGGTGACGAGCGAGACGGCGATCATCGCCGAGACATACCAGTAGAAGGCGTTCTCGGCACCGGCCTGCTTCAGCCAGAGCGCGACATATTCGGCAGTGCCCCCGAACGCTGTATTCGCGAGCGCATAGGGCAAGGCGACGCCAAGGGCGCGGACGTGCGCAGGGAAAAGCTCCGCCTTCACCACCGCGTTGATCGCGGTGTAGCCGGTGACGATCAGAAGCGCGACCATCACCAGCGCGAAGGCGAGTACCGGGCTGCGCACGGTTTCCAGCAATGTGAAGATCGGCACCGTCGCGATCATGCCGGCGATGCCGAAACCGATCATCAGCGGGCGGCGGCCGATCCGGTCTGACAGGGCGCCGGCAAGCGGCTGGAGCGCGGCATAGAGCGCCAGGGCGCCGGTCATGATCCAGGTCGCGGTCTCGCGGTCGAAGCCCGTGGTGTTGACGAGGAACTTCTGCATGTAGGTCGTATAAGCGTAGAAGGCGAGCGTGCCGCCGGCGGTGAGCAGCACCACGGTCGCCGCCTCGCGCGGATGACGGCTGAACAGCAGCCAGCCGCTCGACCGGGGCTTGTCGCGGGCGTTCTCGAACGACTGCGTTTCCGCGAGGCCGCGGCGGATGCGAAAGACGAGGATCGCGAGCAGGCCGCCGAGCGCGAACGGCAGCCGCCAGCCCCAGGCCTCCAGTTGCGCCTCGCTGAGCGCCGCCTGCAGCAGCAACAGGGTGAAGAGGGCGAGCAACTGCCCCGCGATCAGCGTGACATATTGGAAGGACGAGAAGAAGCCGCGGCGGTCCCGGCCAGCCATTTCGGACAGATAGACCGCGCTCGCGCCATATTCGCCGCCGACGCTGAGCCCCTGCATCAGCCGGGCGACGACGAGGAGCGCCGGTGCGCCCCAGCCGATCGTCGCATAGCCGGGCGACACCGCGATCAGCAGCGCGCCCGCGCACATCAGCGTCACCGACAGCGTCAACCCTGCCTTGCGCCCGTAGCGGTCGGCATAGATGCCCATGATCCACGCGCCCACCGGCCGCATCACGAAGCCGACCGCGAAGATCGCCGCGGTGTTGAGCAATTGCGCGGTCGGATCGCCCTTCGGAAAGAAATGCGGGGCGAAATACAGGCCGAAAGCGGAATAGACGTACCAGTCGAACCATTCGACCAGATTGCCCGCCGACCCGCCGAGGATCGAGCGCAGACGATGATGGCGGTCGGGTCGATCGGTCATGGCGGGATCATAGCCCGCCCGGCCGCAGCGTCACCCCCTTCGCGAGGCGCCCGCTACCAGGACCGGACCCGGACGAGGCCATGCCCCCGACCGATGCCCCGATCGATGCCGCAGCGCAGCCGGTAATGCGCCTCGTCAATAGGGCGTCATCGAATAGGGCCGGTCCGCCTTGGCGGTCGCCCAGGCGCGGTTCGGCGTCGCCTGCATGGTGAATCGCAGCTCGCCGCCCGCCATGATCTGCTGATGCGTCAGGTAGCTGCGCTCGAGCGCCTTGCCGTCGAGCGTGACGCGGCCGACATAGCGGTTGGCGTCGCTCAACCCGTCGGCGACGATCACGAACCGCTTCCCGTTGGGCAGCGCCAGCGTGGCGCGGCGCACGAACGGGCGTCCGATGACATATTGTCCGGAAGCCGGCGTGACCGGGTAGAAGCCGAGCGCGGTGAAGACGAGCCAGGCCGACATCTGGCCGAGGTCGTCGTTGCCGGACAGGCCGTCCGGCGTCGGCTTGTACTGGCTGGCGACGATCTGGGCGAGCCGCTCCTGCGTCCGCCACGGCTGACCGGCGAGCACGTAGAGATAGGCGACGTGGTGGCTCGGCTCGTTGCCGTGGATATACTGGCCGATCAGCCCGGCGATGTCTTCCGCATGGCTGTAGTCCAGCTTCGAATTGTCGTAGTCGAACATGGCATCGAGCTTGGCCACGACCTTCGCGTCGCCGCCGAGCAGGCGGAACAGGCCGCCCTGGTCATGCGGCATGAACCAGCTATATTGCCAGGCATTGCCCTCCGTATAGTCGGAGCCGTAGTTGATTGCGGTCGGATCGAAGGGCGTGCGGAAACTGCCGTCGCTCTTGCGCGCGCGCAGGAAGCCGGTTGCGCCATCGAAGCTGTTGCGCCAGTTGGCGGCGCGCCGGTCGAAGGTGGCGGCGATGTCCAGACGCCCCATGGCACGCGCCATCCGAGCGATCGTCCAGTCGTCATAGGCATATTCGACCGTCTTGGACGCCGCTTCGGGCTCCTTGTCGATCGGCACATAGCCGCGCTTCATATACTCGCCCAGGCCGCCATAGGGCGCGTAAGTCGCGCTCGCGACCATGGCGTCCAGTGCCTCGCGGGCGTCGAATCCGCCGATCCCCTTCAGATAGGCGTCGGCGATCACCGGCACGGCATGATAGCCGATCATCGTCCATGTCTCGCGACCCGCGAACTGCCAGACCGGCAGGATGCCGTCGGGGCTGTAGCGACGGCTGTCGACCAGCGAGCGGACGACGTCGGTCGACGTCTGCGCCGGCTGGATCAGGGTCAGCAGGGGATGCTCGGCACGGAAGGTGTCCCACAGCGAGAAGGTCGAGCGGAAGGTGTAGCCCTCGGCGCGGTGCACCTGATCGTCCGGACCGCGATACCGCCCATCGGCGTCGCTCCACACGCTGGGGGCGAGCAGACTATGGTAGAGCGCGGTATAGAGGCTGGTGCGCATCGGCGCGTCGGCGTCGATTTCGACCGCGCCGAGCGACTTGGTCCAGGCGGCCCGCGTCGACGCGAGGATCGCGTCGAAGCCGCCGGGCTCGGCGTCCAGATTGGCCACCGCCCCCGCCTCGTCGACACCCGACAAGGCGACGCGGACCTCGAGCGACCGCAGCTTTCCGAAGTCGAGCCGCGCCTCCAGCTGCCGTCCGAGCTTTTCCGCGACCGCGTCGCTGCCACGCCCCGGCCCCGCGAACCCGCTATAGGGTATGCGGCTGTCGCGATCGACGAACGCGTGATCGGTGAGCGGCGCGGAGAAGCGCATGGCGAAGAAGAGCTTGCGCCCGGGCGCCCAGCCGCGCGTCTCGCGGAAGCCGGTCAGCGTGCCGTCGGGGCGCAGATGCAGGCCGGACCAGAGGACCTTGCCGGGATAATTGTAGAGCGACGAGCGCAGATCGATGACGATGTGCGCAGGCTTTCCCCAAAAGGTGTAGCGGTGCACGCCGACGCGGGTGCCGGCGGTAAGTTCGGCGCGCACGCCGTAATCGTCCAGCATGACCGAGTAATAGCCGGGGCCGGCGGCCTCGCGGGCGTGATCGAAGGCGGAGCGATACCCGGAATGCCGGACCGACGGGTCGCCGGGATCCATCTTCACGTCATCGCCCGCGACGGGCATGACCAGCACGTCACCGAGATCGGAATGGCCCGCCCCGGAGAAGTGCGTGTGGCTGAACCCCTGGATCGTCGGGTCTTCGTAGCGATAGCCGGCGGCGTGGCCGTAGCATTGGCGGATCTCGCAACCGGTATCCGTGTCGGGGCTGAGTTGCACCATGCCGAACGGCGCCGTGGCACCGGGGAAGGTATGACCCTGTCCGCCCGTGCCGATAAACGGTCGCGCCGGGGGCAAGGGATCGCGACGGGCCGTCTGTCCGAGGGCTGTCGATGCGACGAGCATACCGCCCGCGGCGAGGAGGAAAGCGCGCATATCCCGCGTTAGAGCATGACCAGCCGCGGCTGGAAAGGGCGTGCCGTCGCTAAGCTGCTGCGATCAGGGGCACTTCCAGGCGCTGCAGTCGGAAAAGAGATAGTCCGGCTCGAACTCCGCGACGATCGCGAGACGGCGTTGATCGAGGATCTCCACCTGCCCTTCGCGAAACACGAGCAGTTCCTGCTCGCGAAGCACGCGCAGCGTACGATTGACGTGCACGCCGGTAAGGCCACAGGCCTCCGCCAGGTCGGGCTGGGTCAGCGGCAAGCCGAAGCGCCCTTCGCGCGCGAGCCCGACCATTTCCATGCGGGCGTTCAGCTCGCAGAAGAAGTGGGCGAGCCGCCCTTCCGCCCCCAGACGCCCGATCCGGAAAATCCACTCGCGGTGCATCGCCGCATCGGTCAGCGTCGAATACCACAACATCCGCGTCAGCCGCGGATGGTCCTCGGTGATCCGGGTCAGGACCTGGTGATCGAAGAGAGCGACCTTGACTGGTCCGAGCGTACCGACGTCATGATCGAGACGACCGGTGGGAAAGCCGTGGAGGTCAACGAAATCGCCGGGCACCTGGATCGACACGATCTGACGATATCCCTCGCGGTCGTCCATGTAGCGGCTGACGTACCCCTCGACGAGGAACATGCTGCGCTCCACGGGCTCGCCGCGCCGGACGAGGAGATGGCGGGGCGGGAAGGTCTTCACCTCGCCGGCCGCATCTTCCAGGACGCGGCACTCGTCGGACGTCATCCGATGCCGGCCGCGGCCCATCAGGAAGCGGCCCGTCAATGGATAGCTGACCAGATCGTCGCCAGGATCGTCCCTCATGGGGCGCTAAACCGATACGATCGCGCAACGTTCCCTGCCCGGACCTTTACACGAGGCAGAGGATTGCGAGGAGGGGCGGATCGATCGATCGCGCAGCGGATCGAAGCTCAAAGCCGCTAGACCGAAACGCGCTCGACCGGCGCGGTGGCCGGCGATCTTAACCGGTCGCGCGACGGCCGATCCGTCCGCGCCTTGCCGTCGATGGCCTCGCGCAGATGCGCTTCGAGTTCGACTGCCCGGTGATCGGAGTCATGCGCGGCGAGCACGCGGGCGCGAGCGGCATGGCCCATCGCCGTCGTATCGCGGGCCAGCGCGGCGATCACCTGCTCCGTCGTATCGGCCAGGATGATCTCGCGGTCGGGCGCGAACAGCTGGTCCAGCCCCTGCCAGCGGTCGGAGATGATCGGGGTCGCGCAGGCGGCGGCCTCGAACAGCCGTACGGAGGGCGACCAGCCGGCCTCGATCATGTCGGCACGGGTGACGTTGAGGGTGAAGCGGCTCGCGGAATAGAAATCGGCATGCTCGGCCGGCGGCAGGTGCGCGATCCGCTCGACGTTCTCAGGCCACTCGATCGTCGCGGGATATTGCGGCCCCGCGACGGCGAAACGACGGTCCGGACAGGCGCGCGCGACATCGATCAGCAGCCGCGTCAGTGTCGGCTGTCGATCGTCGCTGTAGGTGCCGAGATAGGAGAGGTCCCAGCGGACGGGCACGTCGCGCGGGCGATAGGCCCGGCTGTCGACGGAGCAGTAGAGCGCCCGTGCCCTCGGGCTGCCGAACTCCCGTTCGAGACGGGCGAGCGTCGGCCCGCCGGTGAAGGACAGATACAGGTCGTAGCCGGGGATGATGTCGGGCGCGAGATATTCGAAGTCGCCGCGCGCGAGCTTTGCGAGCGTCACGGGCGTATCGATGTCGTAGAACGCGGTGACGCCGCGCGCGACGCGCTGGACATGGCGGCCGACAGCGACGCCGTCCGGAACATAGCTGCCGACGATCACCGCATCCGCGGTCGCGATCTCCGCGCGCCATCGGTCGAGGTCTTCGAGGTCCCGATAATAGCAGAAGCGGCAGAAGCCCGGTTCGGGAAGGTCGCGATGGTCGCCCGCATACCATGGCACCTCCCGCTCCAGAAACACTACGTCGTGCCCCCGCGCCGCGAAGGCGGCGAGCAGCGCGCGATAGGTGGTGGCATGGCCATTGCCCCATGACGATGCGAGGCTGAGGCCGAGCACGACCAGTTTCATGCCGCAACCTCCATCAGATGACGGCGGAACAGCATATCGACGTCGCGCGCGCGAAGGTCGTAGGTGTGTTCGGCCAGCACGCGCGCCAGCGCGGCGCGCCCGATCGCCTCCGCCCGCGCCGGAGTCAGCGCCGCAAGATGGTCGGCGACGTCCTGCCCGTCGCGGGCGACCAGAATTTCGCTGTCCGGCTTCAGGAACTGCTCGATCCCCACCCAGTCGTCCGTGATGAGGCAGGCCGCGGCGCCCGCCGCCTCGAACACGCGGGTCGCGGGCGAGAAGCCGATATGCGCCATCGAATCCCGCGCGACGTTGAGCACGGCGCGCGGCGTGCAATTGAACGCATTATGCTCGGCGGTGTAGACATGGCCGCGGTGACGGACGTTCTCGGGCATGGCCTTCGTCTCCCAGCCGTTGCCACCGATCAGGAAGCTCTGATGCGACAGCGCCGCGGCGGGCTTGAGGAAGAATTCCTCCACCCGCGCCTCGCGGTCGGGCAGCCGGTTGCCGAGGAAGGCGAGGTCGCACGCGAAGCGTTCGTCGCGCGGCACCGGATGATGCGTCTCGGGGTCGAGCGCATTATAGACGGGCACGCACCGCGCCGCGCCGAAGCCGCGATAGGCCTCCACCACCGGGGGGCCACCGCCATAGGTGAGCACCATGTCCAGATGCGGCAGCGCGCGAAGCACGGGATGACCGGCGTCGGCGCGCATCTCGTCGAGGGTCGCGGCAGCGTCGACATCCCAGAACACGCGCAACGCACCGGGTCGCGCATGGCGGACGATGCCGTCGAGCAGCTCCGCGTCGAACACGCCGACGCCGTTCGCCTTGACGACGATGTCCGCCCCGCCCGCCTCGGCCAGGACAGCGTTCAGGCCATCGGTCGTCGCGGGATAGACGACCGAGCGGGCATAGGGCGGCGGGTCGATGTCGCGATGCTGCTGCCGGTCGAAGGCGTCTGGCTCGTAGAAGGTGATGTCATAGCCGCACGCGTGCAGCGCCTTCAGCATGCCGCGATAATAGGTGGCCGCGCCGTTCCAGTAGCTCGACACGAGGCTGGAGCCGTAAAAGGCGATCTTCATGCGGCGTCCTTTGCGGGATGGGCGGCGATCCTGGCGACGATGGCGAGCAGTTCGTCGACGCGGTGCGCGCAGGTGTGGCGGGCGAGGATCGTCTCCCGGCCCGACTTGGCGAGCGCGGCACGCGCATTGGCGTCGTCGCGCAGCAGACGCAGCGCATCGGCCATCTCGTCGCCGGACCGGACCATCAGCAAGTCCTCGCCTATGCGGAACAGTCCCTCCGTATCCGACCAGGGCGCCGACACGAGCGGAATGCCGCAGGCGAGCGCCTCGAACACGCGGATCGTCGGGATGCCGGGCAGCAGCGTCGTATAATAGCGGCGCGGCACATGGACGGTGGCGAGGGCGCTGGCGAACAAGGCGGGCGCGGCGGCGTTGGGCGCCCATCCGTAATAATGCGCGCCGTAACGGGCCAGGGTCGCGCGGGCCTCGTCCGGATAGCGGACGCCATAGATGTCGAGCGGCAGGCCCGCCTCCCGCGTCGGCGCTAACAGGAAGCGTTCGAGCTCCTCGGTCCGCTCCCCGTCGCCCCAGTTGCCGATCCAGACCAGGCCCTCGCGAATGCCCTCCAGCGCGGGCGGGCGGAAGCGGCGCGTGTCGGCCGCCTCGTGCCACGTCCAGACGCGGCCGCCCCATCCCCAGCCGCTATAGACTTCGCTCAGCGTCTCGCCGAACGCGAGGACGCCGTCATAGCCGGACAGGTCATAGGCGCGCATCTGCGCCGGCGCGCTGACCGCGCGATGATGCGTGTCGTGGAACAGCAGGGTCCAGCGTGCGCCGCGCGCCCGCAGCGCGCCGAGGTCGGCGACCACCCTGTGCGCATTCCATTCATGCACGATGACCAAATCCGCGCCATCGACCAGCGCCTCGACATCGGCGTCCTCCGGATAGCTGACCGAGTTGAGTTCCGGATAGGCGGCTCGATAGGGATCGAGCCCCTCCGCGCCATGGTCCGCGAGCAGGTTAACGAGGCTCCAGCCGTTTTCGGGCGCATAGACGCGTACGTCATGGCCCCGGTCGATCAATTCGCTGATCACGCCGCGCAGGAAATGCGCGTTGCCGTGGTTCCAGCACGAGGCGAGGCTGTGAGTGAAATAGACGATGTTCATGCGGCGACCCTGCTGGCGGACGGACGAGCGGCGATCAGTTCGCGATAGAGCGCGAGCATGCGGGCGGCGGTGGCGGCGGGCGTGTAGCGCGCGGCGCGGTCGCGGGCGGCGGCGGCCAGATCCCGGCGGCGCGCAGCGTCCAGCATCAACGCCTCGATCGCGTCGCACCAGGCGGCATGATCCTCGCCGTGCGCGTCGAGCGGCACGAAGAGAGCGGCCTCCTCCCACAATTCGCGGAACGTGGGGGTATCGGACAGAACGAGTGCGCAGCCGGCCTGCGCCGCCTCCAGCACGGCAAGGCCGAAGGGCTCGAACCGCGCCGCCGACACGAAGATCGGTCGCTGGGCCAGGTGGCTGCCAAGTTGCGCGGCGGACAATTGCCCGAGCGGCCGCAGATGGTCGAGACGCACCGTCTCGCCATGCGGCCCGCGAACCGCGCCGGCGGCCAGGAACGGGATCGGCAGGCGCGCCGCGACCCGATCGAGCAAGGCGGCGTTCTTGACCCCGTCCCACAGCCGGCCGACGGTGAGCGCAAGATCGCCGGGCGGCGCGTCGGGCTCAGGCAGGCAGAGCGGGCTGCGCCCGTTGTGCACGGTGACCGGCGCCTCGGCGAGGCCGTAGCGGCGCTGGACGATCGCGCCATAGGCGGCGCTGGGTGCGACGACGCGATCGACCGCGCGCAGCCCGGCGGCGGTCAGCACGCTGTGCCAGCGATAGTCGCGCGCGAGCGGGACGCCGGGCCTCGCCGCCTCCCACCAGGTGCCGACGCATCCGTGCGTGACGGCGATGGTCGGTACCGGCATCGGTCCGGCCGCCGCGAGCGTCGGCATGTTGAGCTGCACCAGATCGACGTTGAGCGCGGCCGCGAGCGCGGCGATCGCCTGTCCTGCGGCGAGCACGGGCGCCGCGTCGGCGCAGAGCCAGTCGAGCGGCAGGTCGGTTTCCATCAGCGTCACCGACCCGGCCTGCGCATCCGCCCCGAGGTGCTCGTCGGGCCGGATCATCGCGCGCTGGGACGCGCTGGGCGGTGGCCCAAGGCAGGCCACGATCACCTCGACCCCGCTGCGCGCCAGTGCGTGCGCGAGTTCGACGGTATATTCCCAGACGCCGCCGACCGCGTCGGAGGTGACGAGCAGCCTCATCCCGCCGCCTGCATGACCGGCGCCGGAGCGAGGATCGGCCGGTTCAGCCCACGCTCGACCGCGAGCCATTGCGCCAGCGCCGCAACGCCGTCGCGCCAGCCGACCTTGGGCGAAAGGCCGAGCGCGGCCTCCGCCGCGCGCGTGTCGGCGACGAAATAGCGCTGGTCCCCGGCCCGCCAGTCCGAAAAGCGTACCTCCACCTCACGGCCGATCAGGTCGCCGATATGCGCCAGCAACCGGCGGAGCGAAATGGCGTTGGCGGGGCCGCCGCCCAGGTTGAAGGCGCGGCCGGCGACGCGATCGATCCTGCGCCAGGCGTTGCAATAGGCCTCCACGGCGTTCGACACGTCGAGAATGTCGCGGACCTGGCAACCGTCGCCGTAGAGCGTGATTGGCTTGCCCTCGAGTGCCCGGATCAGGAAGTGGGCGACCCAGCCCTGATCCTCCGTCCCCATCTGGCGCTGTCCGTAGATACAGCTCATCCGGAGGACGGCGGCGGGTAGGCCGTAGCTGCGCGCGTAATCGAGGACATATTGATCCGCCGACCCCTTCGACACGCCATAGGGCGTGTGGAAGTCGAGCGGGCGCCCCTCGCCCACGCCATGGTCGCGCACCTCCCGGTCGAGCGGCACGTATCGCTCGTCCTCGCGCGCGAAGGCGAGATCGGCCAGGTCGCCGTAGACCTTGTTGGTCGACGCGAACACGAGCGGCGTCCCCCGCCCCTTGCGGCGCAGCGCCTCGAGCAGGTTGAAGGTGCCGAGGATGTTGATCTCGAGATCGTCGCGCGGATCGTCGAGACTGGTGGTCACCGCGACCTGTGCCGCCATGTGGAATACCGCCTGCGCCTCCGCGACCGCGCGGGACAGCGCGTCCGCGTCGCGGACATCCGCCCGGATCACGGTGATCCTGCCGCCGTGACGGTCCTGCAGCCAGGCGAGGTTGCGTTCGACACCCGGTCTCGACAGGCGGTCGTAGACGATGACGTCATGGCCCTCGCCCGCCAGTCGATCCGCGATGTTGCTGCCGATGAAGCCGGCGCCGCCCGTGACGAGGATCGGCGCCCCGGTCATGCGGACACGCCCCACGGCGCGCGGGCAACAGGAGGCCGGGCGTGCGCGCGAGCGGCCGCAGCCCGGCGGCGTGACGTGGCGCCCGCCCTCACGCGACCAATCCTCTCTTCTCGAGCTCGGCGCGTGCCTGCGCGACCCTGTCCTCCGCCGTCTGTTCTCCGACCCAATCGGCCAGCTCGGCGAGGCCGGCGATGAAGTCCGCGCGCGCGGTGAACCCCAGTCGATCCGCCGCCAGCGTCGTGTCGCAGAAGCAGTGGCGGATATCGCCGATCCGCGCCTTGCCGACGATGTCCGGCTGGGTGTCGTTGCGGCCCATCGCCTGGGCCAGCGCCCGTGCGACTTCGGTGACCGACCTGTCGTGGCCGGAGCCGATGTTGAACGTCTCGCCCGCCGCCTGCGGCAGGACGAGCGCATCGGCGAAGGCGCGGGCGACGTCGGTGACGTGGACGAAGTCGCGACGCTGCTCCCCATCCTCGAAAATCATCGGCCGCTGACCGTTGAGCAGGCGCGAGGCGAAGATCGCGAGGACGCCTGTATAGGGGTTCGAAAGCGCCTGTCCCGGGCCGTAGACGTTGAACAGGCGCAGGCACACGCCCTCGATGCCATAAGGCCGCGCCATGATATGCGTCGTGCGCTCCTGCACATATTTGTTGAGCGCGTAGATCGAGGCGAGATTGGGCCGCTTCCATTCGGGTGTCGCCACGGGCGACAGCCGCCGCCCCTCGCCGTCGACCGGATCCCAGTCGGCCATGCAGTCGCGGACCATACCGCGCTCGACGTCCTCGCGCAGCGCGCCGTCGGCGTCGCTGTACAATCCCTCGCCATAGATCGACATCGAGGATGCGGTGACGACGCGGCGGACGGGCTGGTCGATCAGCCGCTCGAACAGCACCGCGGTGCCGACGTCGTTGGTGGAGGTGTAGCGCTCCACCTCATACATCGACTGGCCGACGCCGACCTCCGCGGCGAGATGGACGACGCTGTCGACCCCGCGCAGCGCCCGCGCGACGGTGTCGCCATCGCGGACATCGCCGCGGATCAGTTCGACCTCGTCGGACAGAAGCGGCGGACGTTCGACGTCGCCGTGGACCTGGGGGATCAGGCTGTCGAGCACGCGCACGCGATCGCCCCGCCGCAGCAGCTCGTCGGCGACGAAGCGGCCGATGAATCCGGCCCCGCCCGTGATCAGAACGGTCTCCGTCATGCTCCGCGCACCTGCGCACGAAAGCGTACACTGATCGAGATAAAGGACAGCGTTGCTGCGATTGTGTCTGATCGGCTCATCAGGCGCCCCTCCCATCGTGCAAAACATTTGTCACGATAGCGGAACGAAGGTTCTTCTTCCTTGTTCCTAATCACTTAAGCAACAAACCTCCTAACCAATGTCAATAACATCGATGAGGGACTCGCGGGGGAGCGACGGTTGACGGTCACGTTTCTGCTCATTCGACATGCGGCGCACATCGATCTCGACAAAAGGCTGTCGGGGCGATTGAGCGGCGTCCCGCTGAGTGCGGCCGGCATGGAACAGGCCGCGGCACTCGGCCGCGCCCTCGCGAATACGTCCTTCGACCGGATCGAGTGCAGCCCGCTCGAGCGGACTCGGCAGACGGCCGCGGCGATCGCCGCGGCCATCGGCGCTCCGGCACCGCGCGAGGCGGATGCGCTCATCGAGATCGACATGGGGGATTGGACGGGCGCGTGCTTCGCCGATCTGGCCGGCCAAACGGCATGGGACCAATGGAACAGGGAGCGCGGCACCGCGCGCATTCCAGGCGGCGAGACGATGGCGGAAGCGCAGGCCCGCATCGCGAGCCATATGCGCGAGATCGCCGCAACGAGTCCCGACGGCGCGACGATCGCGCTCGTCACGCATTCCGACATGATCCGTGCAGCGGTGGCGGACGTCATCGGCCTCCCGCTGTCGCAGGTCGTCCGTTTCGCGATCGACCCCACGTCGGTCACCCGCGTCGCGATGGGCGATTGGGGCAGCTATCTGCACAGCCTCAACGAAAGGCTCGCCGTATGACCCCCGACACTCTGCGCGCGGAGGTCGGCCGGCTGGCCCCCTGGTTCCACAACATCGATCTCGGGCATGGCATTCGCACCGCGCCCGATCATTTCCTGGGCGACTATCCCAGCTTCAAGTTCGCGCGCTTCGCCGATGCCCTTCCCGCAGACATGACGGGCAAGAGCGTGCTCGACATCGGCTGCAACGCCGGATTCTACGCGATCGAGATGAAGCGACGCGGCGCCGCGCGCGTCCTCGGGATCGACAGCGACGACAGATATCTCGCGCAGGCGAGGCTGACGACGGATACGCTGGGATATGGCGACGTCGAACTGCGCAACCTCTCCGTCTACGACGTGGCGGCGCTGGGCGAGCGGTTCGACTTCGTCATCTTCATGGGCGTGCTCTACCACCTGCGCCACCCGCTGCTCGCGCTCGACCTGATCCGGGAGCATGTCGCCGGCGACCTGATGCTGTTCCAGACGATGCAGCAGGGCAGCGAGGCGATCGAGCCGGTGCCGGAGGACCATCCCTTCCACGTTCCTGGCACGCACCGACCGCCCGCCTATTTCGATGCGCCCGGCTATCCCAGGATGCACTTCATCGAACGCGCGTTCGCCGGCGACTGGACCAATTGGTGGGCCCCCAACGCCGCCTGCAGCCGCGCGATGCTGCGCGCCAGCGGCTTCACGATCCTCGGCCAGCCGGAACCGGAGGTCTACCTCTGCCGCGCCGCGCCCGTTCCTTACGCGGAATACGGCCCGGCGGCCGTCTATCCCGCAACCACGCCGCAGGGGGAGCCCGCATGATCGAAGCCGCGATGATCTGGAACGAACCGAACAACAAGTCGCACTGGGATCCGGAGGTCGATCCCGACTGGTCGCTCTTCGCCGATCTGGTGATCCGCGCCGGCGGCGCGATCCGCGACGTCAATCCGGCCGTCACCCGCGTGCTCGGCGGGATGAGTCCGATCGATCCGGGCTGGGTGCAAAGGATGCGGGGGCATGGCGCGCTCGATGCGATCGACGTGGTGGCCGTGCACGGCTTCCCGCTCGACTGGAACCTGTGGCCGATCCACGCCTGGCCCGACAAGATCGCCGAGATCGAAGCGGTATGCCCCGACAAGCCGATCTGGGCGACCGAGGTGGGCGTGGGCAGCTTCGGCGCGGAGGAGGTGCAGGTGTTCGGCCTGAAGCGCACCGCCGAGCTCTTGCTCGATCGCGTCCCGCGCACTTTCTGGTATTCGCTGTACGACCTGCCGCATGCCTGGGGCGCGACGACGCGTCATCGCGAGGCGGAAGGGTCAAGCTATTACCGCCATTTCTACATGGGGCTGATCCGGGAGGACGGCACGCCCAAGCCTGCGCTCGACGATTATGCCGCGGTCGCCGACCGCATGGGGCTGATGCAGTGGTTCCACTTCGAGGACCCGCGCCTGGACGATGCCGTCGCCTGGATGAAGCGGCTCGGCACGAAGCAGCTGCGCACGGGCCTCAGCTGGGCGGACAGCTTCCGGCCGAACGCGGTCGACTGGTTCGATCGCCAGATGGAGGCGCTCGCCGACTTCGACGTGACCGTCACCTTCTGCTTCACGCCCGAACATCTCGGCATCCAGCCGCATCACACCAGCGCGGCGCGCGATCCGCAGGCCTTTGCGGACTTCTGTGCGTGGATGATCGATCGCTACGCCCCGTCCCGGCCCGCCGCGGTCGCCGCCGAATGATCGCGCGCGTCCAGCGCGTCGAGCACCTGCTCGGGCGCGACATCGCGCTGGATCTCCTGGTCGGCGGGGTCCTCGATCGGCACGCCGACGGCCGCCGCGACCCGCGCCACGAGGCCGGCCAGCCGCGTCAGCTCGTGCTCCGCGAGGAGATTGATATGGAGGTCGAGATCGGCACGGCGATCGGCGGCGGCCGCCATGCGGTTCTGGCTGATCAGGACGAAGGTCGACAGGAAGATCGCTTCCACCGACGCCTCGGATGCGAGGATGACGAAGGTCGGATCGAACCGCGGCACCGCCGGCAGCCACCCGAGATTGGCGACGACCCACAATCCGTACACCACGAGGTGCAGCAGCACGAAGGTCATCGATCCGGTGAACGCCGTGATGCGATCGGCGACGCGCGCCGGCCATGGCGCCGCCGCCTTCTCCCGCGCAGCACGATCGGTCAGGCGCGCGATGTTGGCTTGCAGCGTCGAGGTCATTCCGGGCTCGATCATGGATGATAAATTGATGTTGGATCAGATGGTTGCGCCAAGGATAAGAGCAGCGGTGTTAAGTGCCCCCGGCCGGATCGACGTGGTCGAGGCCCTACGACCCGAGCCCGGACCGGGGGAAATCCGCCTGAGGCTGGAAGGCTGCGGCGTCTGCGCGTCGAACCTCGAACCCTGGGCGGGACTGCCGTGGAGCGACTATCCCGGCGAACCGGGGGGACTGGGGCACGAAGGCTGGGGCGTCGTCGACGCGCTCGGTAGCGGCGTCGCCGGACTGGCGGTGGGCGATCGTGTCGCCGCCCTCTCCTACCGCAGCTTCGCCGAGCATGACGTCGCGCGCGCGGACATGGTCGCGCGCCTGCCGGAGGCGCTCGCCGGCCAGCCGTTTCCCGGCGAACCGCTGGGTTGCGCGTTCAACATCTTCCGCCGCAGCGCCATCCAGGCGGGCCAGTGGGTCGCGATCGTCGGCATCGGCTTCCTGGGCGCGGTGCTGACCCGGCTCGCGACCGAGGCGGGTGCGAAGGTCATTGCGATTTCGCGCCGGCAGGAGAGTTTGGACCTCGCCCGTCATTATGGCGCGGCGGAGACGATCGTGATGGATGACCATTGGGCGATCATCGATCGCGTCAAGGCCCTCACCGGCGACGCCATGTGCGCGCGCGTGATCGAGGCGGTCGGCAAGCAATGGCCGCTCGACCTCGCGAGCGCACTGGTCGGGTTCGGGGGACGGCTGGTGGTCGCCGGCTACCACCAGGACGGCCCGCGGCAGATCAACATGCAGGACTGGAACTGGAAGGGCATCGACGTCGTCAACGCGCACGAACGCGATCCCGCGGTGCAGATGCGCGGCCTGCGCGAGGCGATCGACGCGGTGGCGAGCGGCCGGCTCGATCCCACGCCGCTCTATACGCACCGATACCCGCTGGAAGGACTGGGCGAGGCATTGGATGCGACCCGCGACAAGCCGGGTGGCTTCGTCAAGGCGCTGGTGATGATGGCGTGACGCACCCTCGCCGGGGCGGAGCACGGATGTGTCGGAGGATCGGGCAATGAACAGGCCGCGCGTGGGCTTTCTCGGCACGGGCTGGATCGGCCGCCATCGCATGGCGGCGATGATCGCGACCGGGGCGATCGAGGCGGCAAGCGTGTGCGACCCGTCGCCCGAATGCGTCGGCGAAGCGCTGGCGGTCGCGCCCGCCGCGCGCGTCGCCGACGATTTCGAAACGATGCTGGCGCAGGATCTCGATGCCGTCGTCATCGCCACGCCGAGCGCCCTGCACGCCGCGCAATCGATACGAGCGCTGGAGGCTGGCCTCGCGGTCTTCTGCCAGAAGCCGCTGGGCCGCGACGCCGCGGAAGCGCGGGCGGTCATCGCGGCGGCGCGCGCGGCCGACCGGTTGCTCGGCGTCGACCTGTCGTATCGACATACGGCGGCGATGCAGGCAATCCGCCCGTTGATCCGCGACGGTGCGCTGGGCGAGATATTCGCGGTCGATCTGACCTTCCACAATGCCTATGGCCCGGGAAAGCCATGGTTCTTCGACCGCAGGCAATCCGGCGGCGGCTGCGTCGTCGACCTGGGGGTGCATCTGGTCGATCTCGCGCTGTGGGCGCTGGCATTTCCGGAGGTCGACGACGTATCGGCCGCACTGTTCGCGAAGGGGCGCCCGCTCGGCCCGGACGGCGTGGAAGATTATGCCAGCGCGCGCTTCCGGGCGGGGGGCGCGGACGTGCGGCTCGCCTGCTCGTGGAACCTCAACGCCGGACAGGATGCGGTGATCGCCGCGCATTTCTACGGCACCGAAGGCGGCGCGGGCTTTCGCAACGTCGGCGGCTCCTTCTACGACTTCACCGCGCAGCATTTCATCGGTACGCAAGCGCGCGAACTGGCCACGTTCCCCGATCCCTGGGGCGCGCGGTCGGCGGCGGTCTGGGCACAAGCCCTTGCCGCCGAACCGCATTTCGACCCCGCGGCCGAAGATTTCGCGCGAAGCGCCGAGGTCCTCGACCGCATCTATGGACGCTGAACCGCCTATGCCCGATCCCGGCCGCTCCGTATGGCGCAACGACCAAGCCGACCGGTTCGCGGTGGTGATCGACGCCGACCGCTATTTCGCGGTCGCGCGCGAGGCGCTTATGCAGGCCGAGCGGCGGATCATGCTGATCGGCTGGGATTTCGACGCACGCATCCGGCTCGCGGGCAGCGGCCAGACGCTGGAGGGGCCGGAAGTGATCGGCAAGTTCCTCTACTGGCTGGTCGAGCGCAATCCCGCGCTGGAACTGTACCTGCTGCGCTGGGACATCGGCGCGCTGAAGGGGCTGTTCCGCGGCACCACCGCCTTCACCGTGCTCAAGTGGATGCGCCACCCGCGCATCCATGTGAAGCTCGACGGCCACCATCCGACGGGATCGTCGCATCATCAGAAGATCGTCGCGATCGACGACTGCCTCGCCTTCTGCGGCGGCATCGACATGACCGCGGAGCGGTGGGACACGCGATCGCATCGTGACGACGACCCCGGCCGGGAAACCCCGTCGGGCAAGCCCTACAAGCCATGGCACGACGCGACGACCGCCATCACGGGCCCGGCGGCGGCGGCGCTGGGCGAGCTCGCGCGCGAGCGGTGGCGCGTCGCGACCGGCCACGTCCTCGCCCCGATCGAAGCGAAGGGGCCGTGCTGGCCGACGTCGCTGACGCCGCTGTGCGAGGACGTGACGATCGGCATCGCGCGCACGCGCCCGGAGATGGCCGACCAGTCCGCGGTGCACGAGGTGGAGACGCTGTTCCTCGACCAGATCCGCAGCGCGCGCCGCTACATCTATTGCGAGAGCCAGTATTTCGCGTCGCGGCGCATCGCGGAGGCGATCGCGGCGCGGCTCGACGAGGCGGACGGGCCGGAGATCGTCATCGTCAATCCGGAAAGCGCACAGGGCTGGCTGGAGCCGCTGGCGATGGACACCGCACGCGCGCGGCTGGTCGAGGCGTTGCGCCGCCGCGACCGGCATGGGCGCCTGCGCCTGTACCACCCCTATACGCGCGGCGGCGCGGCGATCTATTGCCACGCCAAGATCACGGTGATCGACGACACGCAGTTGCGGATCGGGTCGGCGAACATCAACAACCGCTCGCTGCGGCTCGATACCGAATGCGACGTGGTGCTGGATGCGTCGGACAATCCGGGTCAGGATCTGGCCGCGACGATCGCGAGCGTGCGCGACGACCTGATCGCCGAACATCTCGACGTCGCGGCCGAACGCGTGTCCGCGGTCCTTGCGGAAACGGGGTCGCTGATCGAGACGATCGAGCGGCTGCGCGGGCCTGGCCGCACGCTACGGCCGTATCAGGTGCCCGATCTGCCCAAGGTCGAGAAATGGCTCGCGGACAACGAGGTGCTGGACCCCGAAGGGCCGGCCGAGATGTTCGAGCCGTTGTTCAAGCGCGGCCTCTTCCGCGGGCGGTTGCGGCGAAGCTGAAGTCAGATCGACTGAAAGCGGTACCGGCCCTTTCCCCCCGCCCGTCCGCCCACTCGGCGTATCGTGGGCGGGCGGCTGGGTGGAGGTGAGGGCCGGTACCGCGCCCGGTTCAGCTTTGCTGGATCGCACGCTAAAGATTGGCCTGCTCTTCCTTCGGCAGGTCGGCGTCGGGCGGATAGTAGAGCGTCGCGCATTCCTCGCGCAGGCAGCCGCCCTCGATGGCGATATCGTCGCGATAGGCGTCGGCTATGAACGACAACGTGTCGACATGTCGAGCCTCAAAATACATCGGGTGGACGTCCTCTCGGCCGGCCCCGTACACGACGCGCCCGACCTTCGACCAGATCGACGCCATCGTGCACATGCCGCACGGCTGGAGCGTCGAGTAGAGCGTCGCGCCGCGCAGCTCTAGCGCCCCCGTCGCCTCGCACGCCCGGCGGATCGCCATCATCTCCGCATGCGCCGTCGCGTCCGGCAGTTCCTCGGTCTGGTTTCGCTCGGCGCCGATGATGCGGCCGTCGAGCACGATCACCGATCCGAGCGGCGAGCTCGCCGGATCGGAGCCCTTCGACCGGGCGACCGCGATCGCCTCGCGCATCCAGCGTTCGTCTTCGTTCGTCATGGCATCACAACGCCGGGACGCGCGAAGCGCTCCGATCCGGGATCAGCGACCGATGGCCGAGGCGGCCAGACCGCGTACGTCGACGCGTGCCTTGAGCCGGGCGGCGAGCAGCGCGGTGCCGCTCACCTTGCGCTGGACGAACAGCGTCTCGACGTGCGGCACGTGCCAGGTGTCGCGGTCGGCGATCATGTCCTTCGCCTCCTCCCGCACCACGGGGACGAAGGCGCGATCGCCGAAGTCGAACGGCCCCGGCCGATTGAGCGCATCGTCGATCGCCGCGATCATCCTGTCGACCGAGGCTTGGTGCCGCGCCGCCGCCGCCGCGCCGAGGAAGCCTGTCTCGATCGCGACCTCGCGGATGCGGGCGCGGTCGCGCGCCAGTCCGGCCTCGATCAGACGGCGATAGGCAGCGACGGTGTCGCCAGGCACGTCGCGCGCCGCGCCGAAATCGAGCAGGACGAGCGCGCCCGTTTCCGGCTGCCAGCGGTAATTGGCGAAGTTGGGATCGGTCTGCATCACCCCGAAGTCGAACAGCTCGCGCAGGACGAGCGTGACGAGCGCCGTCATCGCGGCGTCGCGTGCGGCCTGATCCGCCTCCGCCAGCGCCTCGATCGGCCGGCCCTCGACGAAATCCATCGCGAGGACCCGGCGCGTGGTGAGTGCAGGTTCGAGCGCCGGCACGACATAGCGGGCATCGCCCGCCAGCCGATCGCGGTAGCGGCGCAGCTGCTCGCCTTCGCGGGTATAGTCCGCTTCCTCCGCCAGCTGCCGTTTGGCCTCGGCGAGCAACGGACGGATGTCGATGCTGTTCGGAAGCAGGTTGGAGACGCGCAGCAGCGTCGCGACATTGTCGACGTCGGCATCGATACTGTCCGCAACGCCCGGATATTGCACCTTGATCGCCAGAACGCGCCCGTCGGGCATCGTCGCGCGATGGACCTGTCCGATGGAGGCGGCGGCGATCGGCGCGGCATCGAAATGACGGAAGCGGCGTCGCCAGTCCACGCCCCATTCCTGACGCAGCACGCGGTCGAGCTGCGCGGGCGGCATGCGATAGGCCTGGTTGCGCAGCCGGGCGAGGATCGTCGACAATTCCGCCGGCAGCATGTCGCCCGCGTCCATCGAGATCATCTGGCCCAGCTTCATCGCCGCGCCGCGAAGATGCGACAGGCGATCGGCGACCCGCGCGGCATTGCCGGGGGTCAGGACGAGGTCGCTCATCCGCGGCCGCTCGCCCGCGGCGAGCCGTCGCGCCCCCTCCGCCAGCATGCCGCCCGCGACGCCCCCCGCCAGCCGGCCGAAGCCGCCAAGCCGCGCGAGGCGTCCGCTCGGCACCGCACGATGCCGCGCATTGTGTTCCATGTCGTCGCTCATGACCCTTCAACGCGGCGAGGCGCACCCAAGGTCCGCGCGTCGGCCGTCATCGCGTGCAGATCAGCGACACCGCACTTTCGCTATCCGCGAAGCGCAGCCTGAAGCCGTGGAGATCGGCGATCGCCTTGACGAGGCTGAGGCCAAGCCCTGCGCCTTCCCGGTCGGTGCGGACACGATAGAAACGCTGCGTGACGAGCGCGCGTTCGTCGGCGGGAATGCCCGCCCCGTCGTCGGCGACGGTGACGACCGGGCCCTCGCTGGAGGCGGTCAGCACGACGCGCACGGTGCCGCCAGGCGGACCAAATTTCATCGCATTGTCGATGAGGTTGGCGATGGCCTCCATCAGCAGGCTGGCATCGCCATGGACGGTGCCGACGGGCGTCAGATCGCACGCGAGCGTGATCCCGCGATCTTCCGCCAAGGGGCGATGGAGGTCGCACGCGTCGTCGACGAGGGTCGCCAGATCGACGGGCGCGAAACGGCTGCGACGCGCATGGTCCTCCAGCTCGCGCAGGCGGAGCAGCGCGGCGACGATGCCGAGCAGGGCATCGACCTGGACCAGCGCCTGGTCGGCGACCGCGGCGAAATCCTGCGCGGTCGAGGCGTCCCGCAGACCGCGATCGAGGCGCGCGCGAAGGCGCGTCAGCGGCGTGCGCATCTGGTGCGCGATGTCGTCGCCGACGCCGCGCATGTCCGTGATCAGCAGCTGCAACCGATCGAGCATCGTGTTGATGTGCGCGCACAACACGCCGAAGCTGTCGGGGTGCGCGGCCACCGGCAGGCGCTGCGTGAGATCGCCGGACATGATCCGCTCCGTCAGCCGCCGCACCGTATCGACCTGACGCGCGGCGCGGCGCCCCGCGACGAGCCCGAAGCCCAGCGCGAGCACCAGCCCCGGCACCAGCCCGAGCAGCAGCGACCGCCAGACGAGGCGCAGCGCCTCCTCGGTGTCGTCGAGGTCGACGCCCGCCAGCAGACGCATGTCTCCCGACAGGGGGCAGACGGTGACGCGCGCCTGGTCGATGCGCTTCCCCGGCAGTTCCGTCGGCGCGACGTCGGCGACGAACGATGCCCCGGCGGGCGTTTCGGCGGGCAGCCGGGCGACATTGCCCGCGATCAGCGCGCCTTTGGCGTCGAACAGGCCCAGGAACCGGTCGCGGTGGATATCGCGCGCGAGCTTCTCGCGCAGTTCCTCGCCGCGCTCTTCGGGCGGGGTGAGACGAAAGAAGGTGCAATCGTCGGCGAGCGCATGCTCGATCGCACGTCGGTGGCTGCCGTTGGCAAGCGCCCAGAAGGCGGCGGCGAGCGCCAGCGACTGCAGCACCAGCAGCGCGGCGAGCGCGCCGCCCCATCTCCATGTCGCGCGGCGTCGCGGATCAGTGGGGAAGATCAAGGATGTAGCCCTGGCCGCGGACATTGCGGATCAACTGTACCTCGCCCTCGGCATCGACCTTGCGACGCAGGCGCCCGATATGGACATCGACCACGTTGCTGTTCGGTTCGAACGTATAGCCCCAGACGTCCTGCAGCAGCATCGACCGCGTCACGATCCGGCCGGGGCGTCGGGCGAGATAGTCGAGCAGCTTGAATTCGCGCGGCAGCAGCTCGAGCGGTCGATTGCCGCGTGTCGCGCGTCCGGCGAGCAGGTCGAGATCGAGCGGCCCGGCGATCAGGCGGGTGTCGCGGCTTTCATCCGGCCGGCGCAGCAGCGCTTCGACCCGGGCGACGAGCTCGACCAGCGCGAACGGCTTGGCCAGATAATCGTCCCCCCCAGCACGCAGGCCGCGCACGCGATCGTCGAGGCTGCCGAGTGCGCTCAGCACCAGCGCCGGCGTTCGCCGCCCCTCGCCGCGCAGCGTCTCGATCAGCACCAGCCCCTCTCCGTCGGGCAGCTGGCGGTCGACGATCAGCAGGTCTATGCCGCCGCCGCGGGCGACCGATGCCGCCTCGACCAGCGTCGTGCGAAGCGTGACGCCATGGCCCGCCGATGTCAGCTCGAGTCGGATTTCATCGGCGGTCACCGCATCGTCCTCGATCAGCAGGATCTGGGTCATGCCCGTGCGTGTCGGCCGCCGGGCCATGTCCGTCAACTGACCATCGAAATCTGAACACGGTTTTAGTCGACGTCGAAGGACCCATCCCGCTACGGCGGACGCGGGGCGGGACACGGAGACACTTGCATGCGGCTGGCCGCGCTTCCCCTGTTGCTGTGCGTCGCGACACCCGTTTTGGCTCAGACCGCGCCGGCCATTTCCCTCGACGCGCTGACCCAGGACGTCATCGCCAACAACCCCGAACGCCAGTTCTACCAGCGGCAGATCGATGCGGCCGGCGTCGAACGGCAGGCGGCGGGTCGCTGGGCCGATCCGGAGGCGGTGGTCGAATTCGGCCAGCGTCGTGCCAACGACATCACCTCCGGCGCATTGACCGGCGAGGGGATCACCTACGCGGTATCGGTGGTCCAGCCGATCGAGTTCGGCGGTCGCATCGCCCTGCGGCGCGCGATCGCGGAGCGGCAGGTGGCGCTGGCGAAGATCGGGCTTCAGCAATTCGACGCCACGCTGGCGGCCAGGGTCCGCTCGCTCGGTTATGGCCTGTTCGCGGCGGACGAAAAGGCGACTGCCGCGCGCACCGTCGCGGCGCGGATGCGCACGCTCGCCCGCGTCATCGTGTCCCGCGATCCCGCCGGCCCCGCGCCGCAGCTGGAGGCGAGTTCGCTGCAGGCGAGCGCGATCGGCGCGGAACGCAGCGCGGCGGCGGCGGATGCCGAGGCGAATTCCATCCTCTACGAGCTCAACCAGCTGCGCGGAGCCCCGTTCGCGGCGCGCATCCGCATCATTCGGCCGGACATGGCGCTGCCGGCGCTGCCGGCGGGTACGATGCTCGCCGCCAACGCCACGGCCAACAATTTCGAGCTGAAAGCCCTGCGCGCGCAATTCGAGCAGCAGGGATTGCGCGTCGATCTGGCGCGGAAGGCGCGGATCCCGACGGTCAGCGTCGGCCCCTATTACGATCGCGCGCGATCGGACATCCGCGAGACCAACTACGGCGTCCGGCTGTCGACCAGCATTCCCCTGTGGAACCGCCAGGCCGGCGACGTCGCCGTGGAGGAGGGCAAGCAGGCGCAGGCCAATGCGACGCTCATCAATGCGGAGCGGCGGATCGCCCGCGACGTGTTCGACCAGGCCGCCCAATATGAGGCGAAGCGCGAGGCGCTGGCGAAATGGGACGGCGATTCCGCGCGGCGGTTCGCCGCGGCGGCGGAGGATGCCGACCGCAATTACCGGCTGGGGGCAATCCCGCTGACGACCTATACGCAGATGCAGCAGGCGTATGTCGAGGCGACGAACGCGGTGCTCGACACGCGTCGCGAGGCGATCGAGGCGCTGCTGCAACTGCGCGCGCTCAACGGCGGCAACGCGCTGACGCGATGAAGACCTGGCTTCTCTGGGTGACGCACCACCGTCTCGCGGTGGCGCTGACGGCCGCGTTGATCGCGGCGATCGGCCTCTGGTCGTTCGCGAACCTGCAGATCGACGCGATCCCGGACATCACCGGCGTCCAGGTCCAGATCAACACGCAGGTCCCGGCGCTCGCGCCCGAGGAGATCGAGCGGCTGGTGACGCTACCGATCGAGCGGGCGATGGGGGGCCAAGCCGGGCTGGACCAGACGCGCTCGTTGACCAAGACGGGCCTGTCGCAGGTCACCTTGCTCTACAAGGACGGCACGGATCAGCTGAAGGCGCGGCAACTCGTCACCGAGCGCCTCAACGCCGTGCGCGACCAGCTGCCGCCCGGCAGCACACCGCAGCTCGCGCCGATCACGACCGGGCTAGGCGAAATCTATTACTACACGCTCGAATGGCGCCGCCCGCCGCCCGGAATGGACGGACAGCGGCAGCTGATGGAGCTGTACGAGGCGCAGGAATATACCGTCCGCCCGATGCTCCGCGCGGTAGAGGGCGTTGCCGACGTCAATTCGAACGGCGGGCTGGAGGAACAGTTCGTCGTCCAGCCCGATCCCGTCCGGCTGACGATGCACGGGGTCACCGCCGGCGAGCTCGCGGCGGCGGTGGCGAAGAATGTCGAGAATGCCGGTGGCGGTATCATCAGCCGCGGGCCGGAACGCTTCACCGTGCGCACGGACGCACGCGTGATGAACGCGGCGCAGATCGGCGCGATACCGGTCAAGTTCGCCGGCGGCGTGCTGCCGCTGACGGTGCGCGACCTGGCGGATGTGGTGATCGGCTCCGCCCCGCGGCAGGGCGCGGCGACGCAGAACGGGCGCGAGACCGTGCTCGGCACCGTCATGATGCTGGTCGGCGAGAACAGCCGCGAAACCGCGGTGGCGGTCGAGAAGGCGCTGCCCGGCATCCAGGCCGCTCTGCCCAAGGGCATGATCATCGATCGCCAGTACAGCCGCGCCGACCTCGTCGAGCGGACCATCCATACCGTCGAACGCAACCTCGGCGAAGGCGCGCTGCTCGTCGCGCTGGTGCTGCTCTTGGTGATGGGCAACTGGCGCGCCGCGCTGATCGTCGCGCTCGTGATCCCCCTCGCCTTCCTGGTCACGGTGACCGGGATGCATGCGATCGGCCTGTCGGGCAATCTGATGAGCCTCGGCGCGCTCGACTTCGGGCTCATCGTCGACGGATCGATCGTCGTCGTCGAGAACAGCCTGCGCCTGCTCGCGGTACGGCGGCGGGAAAAGGGAGAGGACCTGGACGGCGAGGAACGCCGGACGATCATCGCGGAGGCGGCGCGACTGGTGGCGCGGCCGACCTTCTTCGGCATCGCGATCATCGCGCTCGTCTACGTGCCCGTGCTGAGCCTGGGCGGGGTCGAGGGCAAGCTGTTCCAGCCGATGGCGCAGGCGGTGATGCTCGCGATCGGCGCCGGCCTGGTCTGGACCTTCACCATCGTCCCCGCGCTGTCGGCCTGGCTGTTGCGCGCTCCAGCCGGCGAGGAAGGGACGCAGGACAAGGGTTTCGTCGGCGTCGCCAATCGTGCCTATACGCCCGTGCTCGACCGCGCGTTGGCGCATCCCGCGATTTTGACGATCACTGCGCTGGCACTGCTCGCGGTCGCCTATCTGGCGTTCGGGTCGCTTGGCTCGCAATTCACGCCGCAGCTGGACGAGGGCGCGATCACGGCGATGGTCTATCGCCCGGTCGGCATGTCGCTGGAGCAGAGCCTGGCGATCGAACGCCAGACGGAGGTCGCGATCCGTCGCGCCTATCCGCAAGTCACGCACACCTTCTCGCGCATCGGGACCAGCGAGGTGGCGACCGACCCGATGCCGCCGAACGAGAACGACCTCTACATCTTCTACGGCCCCGAGAAGGATTGGCCGAAGGGCGACGGCAAGCCGAAGACGAAGCAGGATCTGATCGCCGGCATCGAGAAGGTCGCGCAACGCGTCTACAAGGGCCAGAACTTCGAATTCGCGCAGCCGATCGAGATGCGCTTCAACGAAATGCTGGAGGGCGTGCGCGCCGACGTGTCGGTGAAGATCTATGGCGACGATTACGACGTGCTGGAAAAGGCGGCGGCCAAGGCGAAGGCATTGCTGGAGAAATTGCCCGGGACCGAGGGCGTCGAGTTCGAAACGGCAGGCCGTCCGAAGAGCGTCGTGGTCGAACTGGACCATGATGCGCTGCTGCGCCTCGGCCTCGGCACGCAGGAGGTGAACAACGCCATCCGCGACGCGCTCGCCGGCGCCCAGGTCGGCTTCATCCCGCACGGGCCGGCACGTCATGCGATCGTGATCCGCATGCCCGAATCGCTGCGCGCCGATCCGTCCGCCATCCTGGCCCTGCCGCTTCGCGTCGGCGAATACGGCATGGTGCCGCTGTCACGCGTCGCGCGCCTCAGCCAGACGCGAATCGTCGAGCCGATCCTGCACGACGGCGGCAACCGCCGCGCCGCGCTGATGGTCAACCTGTCGACGAGCGACCTTGCCGGCTATGTCCAGCGGGCGCAGGCGACGATCGACGGACAGGTCAGGCTGCCGCCCGGCTATCGCATCGAATTCGGCGGCCAATATCATCAGTTGGAGGCGGCGCAGAAGCGGCTGTCGATCGTCGTGCCGGCCGCGCTGATCCTGATCTTCGCGCTCGTCTACGCCGCGCTAGGCAGCGTGCGCGAGGCCGCGATCGTCTATACCGGCATCCCGTTCGCGGTGACCGGCGGCGTACTCGCCTTGTGGCTGCGCGGCATGCCCTTCTCGATCACCGCGGCGATCGGCTTCATCGCGCTGTCCGGTATCGCGATGCTCAACGGGCTGGTGCTGATCGATCATATCAACAGCCTGCGCGACGGGCGGGAGGGCGATCCGCTGCCTCCGGAGGACGCGGTGCGGCAGGGCGCGCACGATCGGCTGCGGCCGGTGCTCTCGACGGCGCTCGTCGCCTCGGTCGGCTTCATTCCGATGGCGATCGCGACGGGCGCCGGCGCCGAGGTGCAACGCCCGCTCGCGACGGTCGTGATCGGCGGCATCGTCACGTCGACCATCCTGACGCTGCTGCTGCTGCCGAGCCTGTATGCGTGGGTCGAACGCCGCGTCGCGAAGAGCCACGCGGCAAAGTGACGGCTGGTACCTGAGCCGGGCGCTAGGCCGCCTTGGGTCCGGCCTCCGGTGCGCCGTGCCAGCGGATCGCGGTGACACGGCGGCCATGCGGCGTGCGCTCGAGCTGGACCACGACATCGACCAGCCGGGCGATGTAGCGCCGCAGGTCCGGACCGTCGATGCGCGCGCCGGAGTGCAATGCGAGCATCGCCAGCTGGTCGAGCGCACGCTCCGGATCGTCGGCGTGGATTGTGGTCATCGAGCCGGGATGCCCCGTGTTGACCGCCCGCAGGAAAGTCAGTGCTTCCGGGCCGCGGATCTCGCCGAGCAGGATGCGATCCGGACGCAGCCGCAGGCTCGCCTGCAGCAGGTCGTCGGCATCGACGTCGGCCTCGCCCAGTCGGCCACGCGCCGCGATCAGCCCCAGCGCATTGGCATGGCCGAGGATCAGTTCGGCACTGTCCTCGATCGCGACGAGCCGTTCATGCGCCGGCACCTCGCGCAGCAAGGCGTTGACCAGCGTGGTCTTGCCCGATGCCGTGCCGCCGGAGATCAGGATCGTCTTCCGCCGCGCCACCGCCGCCGCGAGGAAGCCGACATGGTCGCCGGCGGCGTAGAGTTGTGCAAGGGTCGCATCCCGCGTCCCCTCCATGCCCATTACCGCGCCGTCGAACAGCGCGGCACGGGCAAGATCGGTCAGCGATGCATCGGCGCGGACCTGACGCCGGAAGGCCATCGCCACGCCGCCGCGCGTCGCTGGCGGCGCGACCACCTGCACGCGCGTTCCGCACGGCAGCGCGGCCGACAGCAGCGGCGCGGCGCGGCTGATCCCCTGATGCGCGACCCGCGCGATCTGCTGCGCGAGCTGCCACAGCCAGTCGTCCGTCAAAATCGCGACGTCGTGCCGAGCGGCTGCGTCGCCGTTGCGTTCGACCCAGATTTCACCGGCACGGTTGACGAAAAGGTCCGTGACGTCGGCCGCGTCCAGCCAAGGGCGGAGCGGCGCGAGGAAGGTGTCGAGATAGTCCGGGAGGATCGGCGCGTGGATCATCGGACGGCCGGCACGCCTGAAAAGTCGAGATCCCGCGCGACGAACACGCCGATCGCGGCGCCGGCCGGCACCGACACCGTCGGCGGCTCGTCCGCCCCGGGGACGAGGTTCTGGCCCATGACGTTCGACACCTGCGACGAATTGGCGACGATCACCGATCCATTGCCCGGCCGCGACGCGACATTGACGCCGATCTGCAGCGCCGATTGAAGCGCGGCGTTGGCGAAACGGGCGAGGAAGTGCGTATCGACCCGCCCGGGCATACCGGTGCCGCCGGTCGAATCCGCCGCGGGGGAGTCGATGCGGATCGCCACGCCGTCCGGCCGGATCAGCCTGGTCCATGTCGCCAGCACCCTGCGGCGGCCCGCCGCCGGATCGGCGCGATATTCGCCGACGAGGCGGCTGCCGCGCGGAATGAGGACGCGGCTGCCGTCGAAGCTGCGCACGTCGCGCGCGACGATCGCGCGGATTGGACCGGGTCGGCTGGACGATACCGGCGTCTCCAGGGTCGCGGGCAATATCTCGCCCTGGGCGACGACGGAAGGGCGATTGCGGATCAGGCTGGCGCGGACCGCCCCTTCTCCGGGCTTGTCGTCCCCCAGCCCCGCGCCAGCGGTGCCGGGGCCGCCGTCGTACACCACGGCCGAGCCCCCCGCGGGCACGCCGCGACCCGCGGCGGCACTAATCGGGCCGCCCGGCATCGGCTGGGTCGGGAAGCGCATGCCGGCGGGGCCGCCTTCGGAACCCGCGATCGGGGCGCTTGGCGGCGCATCGAATGCCGCCTGCGGCATCGCGCCGGCGAGGCGGGGACGGATCGCGATCGGGGTAGCGAAGGGCGCCTCCTCGGCCGCGGCGTCGAGCCGGGCAGAGGCTGAGCCGGCGTTGGAACCCGCGTCGGAACGGGGCTGCAACAGTCTGGCGCTCGCGTCGATCAGCGAGGGTGGCAGCGCGGGCGTCGCCGGTCCGACATAGGTCGCAGCGATGCCGCTGTGCACGCGCGCCGTGCGGCGTCCGTTCAACACCAGCAGCACCGTCAGGCCGAGCGCGAGCGCGAGCAGCGCGAGGACCCACCCCGGCACGCCGCCGGTGGGCGGCGCAACCAGCGGCCGACAATCCCGTTCGTCCAGCGCTTCGGGGCTGGCGGCCTCCACCGCCGCGACACGCGACAAGGTCATCGGATCGCCACCGGGGGCAGGCGCCGCGCCTCTGCCCGGGCATGCCCCAGGCGCAACACGTAGCGCGGCCAAACGCGGTCGACGATCCACATGTCATCGACCTGTCGCGCGGTGACAAGGACTTCGCGACCCTGGTCGTCTATCGCATAGATCGCGGGCAGGCTCGACGCATCGGGAAAGGCGAAGCGCGTCCGCACGCCGTCGTCGTCGATTGCCGACGGCCGCACGCGCCGATCCCCCGAAACCCGGTATCGGAACGGCGCACTGTCCACCTTTGCCTCGATCGGCCCGCCGGCGGCCACCGCCGGTCTGCTCGCCAGTGCCGGATGGTCATAGTCGAACGCGAGCCGGAACGCCGCCTGTGGATCGGCGGCGAAGGTCGGCCGCAACAGGAAACTATACTGCCGCTGGTCGGTGACCACCTCCAGATTGGTCGTCACGCCGGCGATCAGCGAACGGACGAACAGCCGATCACCGCTCTTGCTGGGCGTGACCTCCCATGCCGCCGCATTGCCAACGGCGACGCTGACCACGCGTTCGTCGGGACCAAGAACGATCGTCGTGACATAGCCACCCGCGACAGGCACGGTCGTCACCGTGTCGGGCACGAAGGACACCAGCTGCAAGCGCGGGTCCCCCTGCCCCCCTGCCGCGGCCTGCGCGAGCAGCGGCGCGACAAGCGCGGCCAGGCCGAGCCCGATCACAGGCCACCGCCCTGCTGTGCCGTGGCGGCGGGGGCCGGAGGCGTCTCTGCATCGACGCGATACGACTTGACCGCGAAGCCGAGCGGATTGTCGAGCCGATCCTCGATCCCCAGCGGTTCGCCCCGGAATTGGTAGGCGATGGTCGCGGCATAGGGCCGTGGCGTGCCCAGCCGGCCCGAATAGTCGACCGGCGCGACCTCGAACCGGACCAGCGCACTGCCGTCTGACAGCGGCGAAATGCCGCGGATGCGGGCCGCAAGGCCGATCTCGCGCTTCGCGGCGGAGAGCATGGTCGCGGGCGGATTGTGCCGCATCTGTTCGAGGTAGCTCGCCCGCGCCTGACCCGAGGACCAGAGCGCGACCTTGCGATAGGCGGCACGTATGCCGACGGGGTCGAAGCCTTCGCGAGCCGTGACATATTGCGCGAGCAGGGATTGCTGCAGCGCCTGATTGGCGAGCAGGGCGCGCGGCTGGTCCAGGTCGACGCGCTCGACGTTGCCGGTCGTCCGGTCGACGAGCACGGCGATCGGCTCGATCTGCTTGAGCGGCATCGCCAGGGCGAGCGCGGCCGCCTCCAGCGCGGCGATCGCGGCGGCGATGCCCGCGATCGTCCAGGCGAGACGGCGCGAGCGGGCTGCCGAAGCGTCCCGCTCGTCGGCCCAGCCGCGCGCGAGGTCGAAATAGGTGCTGTCGATCTGTTCGGTCATGATCCCAGTTCCAGACGCTTACCGGAGACGCTGCGGCGGCCGGCGCTGCGTAACGCTCCCTCGACCATCCGCATGCCGCGCCGCTGGCCGGTATCGAAGATCTCGATGACATTGCCGCTGTGGTTGCCGTTCATGGCGATGGTAACGGCCCTGGCGGCGCTGACCCGCGCATCGGCCGCCCGTGCGATGGCGAGCGCACGCGAAGGCGCGACCGGCACGGGTGGCGCGCGGTGTACGAGCGGCCGCGGCGGGTCGATCGTTGCCGCGGCAGGAGGATTGGCACGCGCGGGCGCGCCCTCGCCTGCAACGATCCGAAGCACCGCACGCGGGATGACGAGGCCGCCCGCCATGCGCTGTGCCGCGACGATCAGGGCAATGTCGACGATCACGAAAATCCACAGGATCGGTGCGATGCCGGGTATCTGCGCCAATCCGTCGCGTGCGGCGGCGCGGACCGGGCCTGCCAGGACCTGCAGCTCGAACGACACGCTCAACGACACGGCGAGGCTCGCCAGCGCCGTTCCGACGAGCGCACGCAGCCAGCCGAGTGCGAACCCCGCCGAGCTAGCGAACAAGGCGGCCGCGGCGGCGATCGGGCCGAGCGCGAGCAGCAACGCGAGGACGAGCCGCACTGCGATCCAGGTGCCGCCGGCGCTGATCAGCAGCAAGCCCGCCGCACCCTCGCGGCTCGATCCCGGCAGGCCGCTTCCCCCGGGCATGGCGGCGGCGGTCCGTTCGGACGGGATTGCCGGCTTGCCCTGCGGCTGAGGGTCGGTGGCGGGTGCGACGATGGGGCTGGCGAGGATCGCGCTATAGGCATTGGCGAGGCGTATCGTCAGTCGCGAACCGTCGATCGCAGCCGCGGGGAAGATCACGCCCGCCAGTTCCGCCGGGCCTTCAATGGCGACGCGATAGACGACGCGATCATAAGCGTTCCAGCTCGTCGCCAGGGCGATGACGATGCCGATCCTGGCCAGCAGCCGCACCGCATCGGCAGGGTAGACACCGCCGCCGCTGGCGAGCAGGGAATATCCCTGCCGGGCGACCGCGAGGACAAGCAAGCCGGTGAGCAGGCTGGCGAACAGGCCGCTGCCGGACAGCGCGTGCCAGCCCTCGCGGCCGAGCAACGTCGCCTGGCAATCGGCGACCGTCAGCAGGCTGCGGACGAGGTCGGCCGCATCGGTGGTGCCGCAGCCGGTCATGCCGCCTCCAGCAGGCGTGGCACCCAATGAATGGGATCGTCGCCGACCTCGGCGCGGATCGCGTCGAGCCGCCGCACCGTCGTCTCGCGTCCGGACAGGATGGTCAGCAGATCGGCCTCGCCGGTCAGGTCCAGCTGCGCGACGACGCTGTCGCGCCCATGTTTGATCAGGAAGGCGCGCGACGTATCGGGCAGCACGCGGATGATCTCGAACTCATGGGCGGTCAGGCCGAAACCGCCGCAATAATGCTCTGCCTTGGCGCGCGGATTGGGCATGAAGATCTGCGTCGCGGCCTGGTCGACGATCGCGGAGGCGATACGGCTCTCCAGCGCGTCCTCCGCGCTCTGCGTCGCGAAGCCGATGATGCCGTTGCGCTTGCGGATCGTCTTTTCCCAATCCCGGATGCGGGCGACGAACACGTCATCGTCCAGCGCCTTCCAGCCTTCGTCGACGACGATGATCGTCGGGCTGCCGTCCAGCCGCTCCTCGACGCGGTGGAACAGGTACATCATCGCCGGGGTTCGCGTGCGCGGGTCGTCGAGCAGCTTCGTCATGTCGAACCCCAGGATCCGGCTGTCGACGCCCAGCGTGTCGCGCGCATTGTCGAACAGCCAGGCGTGCTCGCCGCGTCCGATCCATGGCGCGAGCCGCGCGGCGAGGTCTCCGGCATGGGGACGCGTGCGTCCGCGCAGCAACTGGGCGAACGCGCCGAGCCTGCGCAGGTGCGGGGGCGCCGCCATGCTCACCGCGACCGCATGTTCGATCGCGGCGGCATCTTCGGGGTCGAGCGGCTTGCCATCGTCGACGAGCCGGCCGATCCACTCCACGAGGAAACGGCGGTTTTCGCTCGTATCGTCCAGCAGCAGCGGGTTGAGACCGGACGGCTGTCCGGGCCGCAGGACGTCGTAGACGCCGCCCATCGCGCGCAGGAACGGCTCCGCGCCGCGATCCTTGTCGAAGAAGACGACGCGCGGCGACAGGCGCTGCGCCTGCGCGAGCAGGAAATTCAGCACCACCGTCTTGCCCGATCCCGACGGGCCGATGACGGTGAAATTGCCCAGGTCGCCCTGATGGAAATTGAAGTGATAGGGTCCCGCAGCGGTCGTCTCCAGCAAGGCGATGGCGGGGCCCCAGTGGTTGCCGCGCGCGCGCCCCGTGGGGAAGCTGTGCCAGCTGGCGAGGCCGGCGAAATTGCGCGTCGATACCAGCGCGCGCCGCGCGATGAATGCCTCGTTGCCGGGAAACTGCGCCCAGAAGGCGGGCTCCAGACCGACATCCTCGCGCACCGCGACCATCCCGAGGTCCGTCAGCGTCGCCTGCACGTCCGCCACCGCGGCGTCCACCGCCGCAGGGCTGTCGGCGTGGACGGCGATCGTCAGATGATGCGCGCCGAACCCGGCGCGGCCGGACGCCACCGCATCGCGCGCTTCCGCCAATTCCTCGCGCAACGCCAGCGCCTCGTCGTCGGCCGCCTTCATGCGGCGCAGGGTCAGGTTGAGCCGCGACAGCGCCGCCGATCGATCGACGAAGGCAAAGCTTTGCGTTACCGTGAGCTCGACCGGCAGGCGGTAGAGGCTGTCCAGCATGCCCGCCGCGGTCAGGCCGGGATAATCCTTGACCGACACGATCGCCTGGAACTGGCGCGGCCCGCGCCCGGTCGCGGACAATTCGAGTGTCTGCGCGCCGAAGCTGACACGCCGGCCCGGCAGGTGCTCGCCGACATCGCCGTGCGGCAGGCGGACGCGCAACGCCTCCGCATTGTAGAGCGCGGCGAGATATTCCAGTGGCTGGGAGCCCGTCCCATGCGGCGTTTCGTACGTGCCGAGCAACGCCGGGCGGTACGCGGCCAGCGCGGCCGTCAGCGCCTCGCGCGCGGCGTCGAGCGCGCGTATTTCCGCGGCCCGATGCGCGTCCAGCTCCCGATCGCGGGCGAGGCGTCGTGCGATCCAGCTTCCCACGCCCCGCGCGCCGCCTTCGGGCCGGCGGATGATCGCCACATAGAGCGCATTCGCGAACAAGGCGCGACGGGCCCGCCGCTCACGCCAGATCGCGTCGAGGCTTTGCGAGAAGGCGTCGTCGAACTGGCCCGGAAGGTGGGGATCGACCCGTCGGCGCAGGACATGATGATAGAGGGCGAAGCGCGACGATCCGATCGCCTGCAGCATCGCATCGCGCAGTTCCTTGCGATAGTCGATCTCTTCGCCGTCCGCCGTCTCGAACAGGAACCCGTCGAGGCGCAGCACCTGCATCAGTCGTCCATCGCGCAGGACGATTGTGTGCGGGTCGATCTGCGCCGCATAGGGCAGCATGCTGCCGGCTGAGCGCTCCTGCGCCGCCCGATGTGCGGGAACTATGCGCGGTACGAGTTGCATCGCCAGTACCGATAATTGCGCACGCGGGGGCAGCGTCGTACCCGAACGAGCCACAGGTCGATCAGGCGCGGTTCGCGCAGGCAGGCCAGCCAGCATGCCAGGTGCGCGGCCGCACCCGCCGCGATCACCCACGGCGTACGAAAGATCAGGAACAATTCCAGCATGCCCACCGCGTTGCCGATGACGAAGCCGTAGGGCACGCCCGCGAGCATCGTCGGGCGCGTCATCGCGACGAACAGCGGATCGCTGCGCAGGCCGTCCATGACCGAGCCTCAGACGCCGGTCTGCGCGGCCGACTGGATGCCCGCGACGATACCCGCGGCGCCGAACAGGATGAAACACCCCAGGATCACCGCCGCGCCATGGCGCCAGTTCATCCGACCGGTCAGCATCATCAGGCCGACGAACGCGACCGCGATCACCGCGATCGTGGTCGCGACGGTGCCAAGCAACGTGCCCTGCAGCCACTGCACCGCGCCGACGATCGCGCCCGATCCGCTGGGATCGCCACCCATGCCGCCTTGCGCCGACACGGGCGAGGCCACCAGTGCCGAGACTGGCAGTGCGGCAAGTTGACGTGGCAGCGAGCGGACGACGAACGTCGGACGAGGCATCGGGCAAACTCTTTCGACCGGGGCGGGCATGATCGCCAGCCTTTCCGTCCGAAATGGGTACACCCGCATTCCTAACATCCCCTAAACTATCCCACCGCAAACGGCGGTGGGATGTCGCGAGGTCATCGGGCGAATATGCCGCCGGCCGTATCGGTGTAGACCAGCCGCGTCGCGTTCGGCGTCGCGACGGAGACGGCGCGTATGCCCAACGGCGTCCAGGCCTCGACCGCGTCGTCGGCGTTCTTCCGCCAGACCGATCCGTCGACGCTGACGGCCGTGACGGTACCGCTCGCCGATGCTGCGATAGCGGTGACATTGCGGCCGACCTTCACCGGCGCGGACACCATGTCGGACCGCCACACGTTGCCGTCGAGCCCGACATAATAGAGCGAGCCACGCTTCACGAGCGCGATCTGTTTGGCATAGACGCCCGGCGCCTGGGTCCATCGCACCGTATCGTCGTCGCCGCTTTTCACCCAGACGGTGCTGAACGTCGCGTTGATGACCGCGACCGTGCCGTCCGAAGCGGCGGTCACGCTCTTGGCGTCACCACCGACGACCCGCCAGCGACCGGTTGCCCAGCGATAGACCTGCCGATCCGTGCCGACGCCGTAATAGCGATCCGCCCCGATCGTCGCGGCATCGACATACTGGCCCGGCAGCATGGCCCAGTTCGTCCCCATCTGCGACACCCACAGCTGATTGTAGATGTTGACGGTGGTCAGCGTCCCGTCCGCCGCTGCATCGAGCGTGCGGGCCCCTGCCCCGATCTGCGCGCCCCCCTGGCCGATGACCGGCGCGGCCGGCTGTGATGGCGGCGAAGGCGGCGGTGGTGGCGCGGGCGGAGGCGGCGGGGGCGGCGGCGGGGGCGGCGGCGGGGGCGGCGGCGGGGGCGGCGGAGCCGGGGTCGGTGTCGGGGCGGGCGTCACGATCGTCGCCGGAGGCGCGGCAGCCGCGATCGAGACGATCGTGGCGGTCGAGGGCACGCCCGCGGTATTGACGACCGCAAGCTCATAATAGCCTGGCGGCGCCAGGTTCGCCGAGGCGGGCAAAGTGACGCGAATGCCGCCGTTGACCGGCACGAACGCGAGCTTCATCCGCCGCTGGTTGGAATTGAAGCTGTGCGTGCTCGATGCGGTCGCGATCAGCGACACCTCGCGGACCGGGTCACCGGTGGCGAGCTGCACGTCGATCGTCTCGCCATAGTTGGCGCTGTTACGGGAAAGACTGACCATCCGCGGCCGCTGCGCCAGCACGGAACCTCCGCCCTGGCTGGTGAAGAGATAGGCGGGATAATAGACGTCGGCGTTCAGGTTCGTGACGGGTCCAGGTACGCCGCCGCCGGCGACGAGCACCGCCCCGTCCAGCAACAGCGTCGCCGTCGAGTGATAGCTTCGGTAATTGCTCGTCGCGGCGCCCATACGCCAGCTGTTGCTGTTCGGGTCCCAGGTCTCGGTCGTGTAGACGCCGGCCTCGAAGCGATCGCCCTGCCCCGTGCCGCCGGTCACCAGCACCTGCCCGTCGGGCAGGACTGTCGCCGAGGCCCATTGCCGGGCCGCGTTCATCGGTCGCGCTTCGGTGATCGCGACGTTGCCCGATCCGATGTTATTGATGTCGAATATCGTCGCGCTGTTGCTCGACAGCGAGTCGTACCCGTTGAAATAGCCGCCACCGCCGACCTGCAGGATCTTGCCCGTGTCGTACATGACCGCGGTGGAGGTCGGACCGGCATTGACACGATTGGTCAGATCGGGCGCCGTCTTAAAGGTTGCCAGCGTGCGGATCGACCCCTGCCCTTCGGTCCGCAGCTCCCAGATCTTGTCGGTGGATATGCCGAACACGGAGCCGGTCGGCGAGACCCACTGGCGCGGATACCACCAGCGCGCGTTGTTCGCGCCGAATGCGTCGGTGCTGAAGGCGCCGAGCAGACTGCTCCATCCCTGTCCCGGGGTATAGACTTCCGGCGTCGACGACACGTCGTTGGCGACAGAGGCGCGGTTGGGATCGGCGGCCGTATAGGGCGCGCCGCCGCCGGTGATGAGGGCGCGGCCGTCGGGCAGCTTTGTTACCGTCGCATACCAGCGTTGCGCGGTCAGATTATAGTCCCGGGTCGGCGCCGAGGATCGCCAATCGACGATCGTGCTTTCGCGGCCGGAGAAGCCGCTCGAGTAGCTGGCCCCGCCGGAGACCAACAGCCGGCCATCGGACAGCAGCGTCGCGGAGGAACAGAAGCTGTCGACGTTCTGCGCGTTGGGCAGGACCTGAAACGCGCTCTGATCCAGACCCTTGCGGGGATCCCAGAAGACCAGGGTCCGTCCATCCTGCGCCGTTCCGCCGGGCGCCGCACCATAAGTCAGCACGCGGCCATCGGGCAGCATCGCCGCGTGGATGGCGACGATCGGCCACGACGCCGTCCGCGACCACATGCCGGCCTGCGCCGCATCCGCGGGGATCTGCAGGTTGGCGAGCAACGGGTCGGGCGTCTGATCGACGAGGACCGGAAAGATGGGTGCGGGTGTCTGCGATTGGGCGAACGCGGGTGACGCGGTCAGCATGGTCGCCGCGAGCATCGCGCGGAACATGGCACGACGGGCGAGCGGATGACGAATCTTTGTCATTGGCGCGATTCCTTGACTTGCGGAATAGGATCGATCGAAGGGTAGAGGCGGCATCGCAGTCATGCGCGGGCGCCCGACAGGGTCATCAGGTCAGCGCGAAGCTGCGCCGCGGCGAGGGGCGCGCCCGAGTAACGCTGCAGCATGCGGCCGCGCGCATCGAACAGGCGCACCTCGCTGCTATGCAGCGCTTGGCTGGTCACATCGGGGCGGATGGCGGCAAAGGCGCGGGTGACACGCAGGATATCGGGCAGACTGCCGGTCAGCAGGCGCCACCGGCGATCGGCGATGCCCATCGACTTCGCGTAGGTGCGCAACGTCGCCGGGTCATCGTTGGCGGGGTCGACACTGATCGACAGGATTGTCAGACGATCGCGAACGGGGGCCGGCAGGGTGCGCCGAAGCTGTACGAGATGTGCCGTCTGGGTCGGACAGGTCGATCCACACCCGGTGAAGATGAAATTGACGAGCACCAGCCGGCCCCGCACGGAACCGGGATCGAAGCCGCGTCCGTCCTGATCGACGAGCCCGGCAAGCACCCCGGGAAAGACGTTGGCGGCCTGCCCAGCCGATGCCTTGGCGGGACCGTGACCAAGGGAGAGGGTCGTGACGAGCAGAAGCAGAGCGGCGATCGGCGACTTCATGATTTAGTCCGATATCGATTGATCTCGCCCCGACGGCTGCTCCATCCGATCTCGACCGGTCAACGGTCGCGGACGACGGTTAACGTCCCGCTTGTGTCCGGGTGATACAGGACAAGGTTAACGCGGGGGCCTTGACGTGCGGCGAGTTCGCCACGCCGACACGCCGCTCACCGGTCCAATCGATTGTTATTGCCTCTCTATCCAAGCGTATCGCGGTCGTCTCCGGCGGCGTCGGGATCAGCTTCCGACCGACCGGAGCTAATCGCGTCGACCTGCGGATTTTACGGTATTCGAGACGCGATCGATCAACAGCGCGCCCGCGGCCGTTGGTCGCGTTAGGCAGCCCTGTTAAGATTTGCCGGTTTCGCGCCGCGATGCGTACATCGCCCTGCGATGCGATTCGCCCCTGCCCGACTGGCTTTGGCAGCGTCGGCGGGAGACCATGCGTCGGGCCGTCACCGCCGGCCCCTGCGGCGCATCATGTCGGCCGACCAAGGCACCGGTCGGCGCGGCGTCACTCCCCGCGTTGCAGGGCGCGGTCACGACCGGCGCGACGCCACCGGGCACTCACTTCCACTTCATCGAACAGGTGGCCTCCCAGCAACGTTGCAGCGCTGCCCAGGCTGGCCGACAGAAACGCGATCAGCGCCAGCAGGAAGGCAAAGGCATCGGCGCCGCCCGAGGCGATATGCAGAGCGATCAGGCGTCGCAACGCCAGGCCGGAAATTACCAAAAGGCATAAACCCCCTGCCCTTAAACTAAGATCGGCGCGCCGCGACCGATGCCAGACCATGCCGCCCTCCTCGTTGCGGCGATCCAGCTATCGGCCGGGGCATAGTATTGCGAGAGCGAATGGAGGCTTTCGCATAGTGCGGGCATAGCCGCGCGCCGATCAGAATTTGCCGGCTCCCGCGGTGGCGATGATCGTAGCCGACAGCCCCGTCGTCGGCTTCGCGACATAGGCGTAGGATGCAATCGGCAGCCAGCTCGCTCCCGACACAGCCGGATATTTCGCGAGGAGCGGCGTGGCCACATCGACGCTCGCGCCATTCAGCACCGTTCCCGTCGCCACGAAGGTCGCGGCACAATCCGCCGTCGTGTACCCCAGTCCAACGCAGGCACTGGTGCGCGCGGCGTTCACCGACACGCTCCACAGGCTCGCCGCTGCGGCCGTCGCATCTCCCCCCGTGATCTGGAACACGTTGTTCTCGGCGTAGATCTTTCCGCTCTGTCCCACGGTCCAGCCGACCAGCCAGGGATAGTCCGCCGCCGGATCGAGCGTCCCCTCGTAATAGTTGTTGTAGACGTGGACCTGTCCGAAGCGAACGCGCGGCTGACACTGGCGCAGGCTGCGGAGATAATTGTCGTGGAACGTCACCTTGAGCACGGTCGGATTTTCCGCCGTGCGGCTGGCCGTATCGGTGCCGCCGATCAGGAACGACTTGTCGTGGTTGAAGAACAGGCTGTTCGAGATGGTGACGAGGTTGCCGAGCTTGGTGACATCGACGAGCCCGTCGTGATGCTGGACCTTGAAGTCGCTGCCGCGATAGTCGACGTCCCCAACCGTCTCGCTCCAGACTGACGGATAGGTCTTGTCGAGGCGGGCGCCGTCGCTGAACGTGCTGCGATCGATCCAGATATGCGTCGCATACAGCACGGAGATGAGGTCGTAGGCCGAGTTCCAGCGGCCGGTCGTGGAATCGGTCGGGTCCCATTGCGGGAAGAAGTCGAACGCGTCCTCGAACGTGACGTTGCGGACGACGATATTGTCGACGGGCGCGCTGCTGGTGCCGAGGATGAGATTGCCGTGGACGATGCGTGCGTCGCTGCCGAGCCCGATGATCGAGGTGTTCGACGGCACGTTGACCATCACCACCTTCTTCTGCGCGGCAGCCGCACAGGCGCGGGCGCTTTCCGGCGTGCCGGAGACGATCGTGGCATTGCCCCAGACACTGGGCCGGAACGCCGCGTAATAGGCCGCCCACAGCGCGGCCTCGCTGGCGAAGCCATATTGCGTCGCGGCGCACGAGCCCTTCACGAAATCGTCGGCACGCTGTTCGACGAGGGCTTGGTTGACGTTGAGGCTGATCGTCCCCTTGACGTAGATGATCTTCCGATCGGCATCGAGCGTGCCCGTCACGCCCCCGTCCGCGGCGATCGTCGCGGTGCCGCCGTAGAGCGCCTGCAGCAGCTCGTTGCGGTTGGTGACGGTATAGGTCTTCGCCGACGTCGCACCGTCGCCGCCGGTCGTCCCCCCTGCCGTGCTCGCCCAGCCGTCCGCACCCAATGAGCCGATCGCGGTGGCGCTGGGCGAAGGCGATGCAGACGGCGAGGGAGACGCGTTCGTCCCGCCGCCATCACTGCCGCACGCCACGAGTGCGAGCGCGGACGCGGGGATCAGCCAGCGCCCCAGTCGTCGATCGGTCATGTCTCTCTCCCTTAACGGCGGCTCTGTCGCGATCGGCCGCTCATCCCAATCCGTGCGTCTGTGCCCAGCGATGAAAGAGCTCCGGCCAGATCGCGACCGGCCGCCCCTGCGCGCGGCGCAGGCCGAAGCCGTGACCGCCCTCCGCGAACAGATGCGTCTCGACGGCGACGCCGGCCGCCTTCAGCGCCGCGCGCATGGCGAGCGTATTGTCGATCGGCACGACATCGTCATCCTCGGCGTGCACCATGAAGCAGGGCGCAGTCGCGCGCGTCACATTGTGGGCGGGCGTGTGCGCCCGCTCGCGCGCGGACGACGCATCGGCGCCGATCAGCAGGTCGCGCGACCCCTTGTGCGCCATCGGCGCCGCCATCGACTGGACGGCATAGATGGGCGCCGCCACGTCGGGACGCGCCGACAAGGCATCGGCCGCATCGACCGGCACATAGACGCGCGCATCGTATCGCGTGGCGAGATCGCCGCAGACATGGCCCCCCGCCGAAAATCCCATGGCCGCGACTCGATCGGTCCTTAATCCATAGCTGGCGGCCCGCTGGCGGATCAGCCGCATCGCGCGCTGGGCATCGGACAAAGCGACGTCGGGTCCCGCCGCCCAGCCGTCGCCCGGCAGACGGTAGAACAGGACGAAGACGGTATAGCCGCGCGCCGCCAGCCAGCGTCCGATCTCATAGCCTTCCTTGTCGACGACGACCCAGCGATAGCCGCCGCCCGGCGCGACCAGGACGGCGGTGCCATTGGGCGTTGCGGGGCGGAACACGGCGAGACGAGGCCGCACGATGCCGCGTACCGCGCGATCGGGGGCCTGCGCATCCTTGCTGCGCTCCTCGATGGTCTCGACCGGGGGCGTCGCCGGCATACCCGGCGCCAGGCCCGGCCAGAGCGCGATCGTCTCGTCGGGCTCGACGCGCGCAGGCGTCGGGGCAGCGGGCAGACGTCCCGCGATACTGGCGGCGAAGGTGGCGACGAGCGCCTGCCTGCGATCGATCGAAGCCATCACGTGTCCCGATGACGAAGCGGCGCGCCGGCCGCGATCGGCCGGCGCGCCAGGGGAGGATCACATCTTGAAGCGCGCGCCGATCAGCACCGTGCGGCCGAAGTGGTTGTACTCGTAGATCCGGTTGGCATCGAGGTCGGTGTAGCGATCACGATATTCGTCGGTCAGGTTCGTGCCTTCGAGCGAGACCTCGACGTTCGGCGTGAGCTTGTAGCGGACGGAGGCGTCGACGTTGATCGTCGAGTTATACCCTTCGAACACGTTGCCCGTACCGCTGTTGGCGTCGATGTACGGCCCGCGGTAGCTGACCGATCCGCGCGCGCTGAACTTCGCATCCTCGTAATAGAGCGTGCCGTTCACCGCCCGCTTCGACAGGCCGAACAGCGTCGTGGTGCGGCGCGCCGCGACGTTGGGGCCGAAGGTGCAGGCGCTGGCCGGGTTGGCGGCAGGCACGCAGTCGTTCACCGTCGGACCCGCCACCGTATAGGTCGCGTCGGACCCGATCAGCGAGGCATTGGCGATCACGCCGAAGTTCTTCAGGAATCCCGGCAGGAACCGCAACGCCGTCTGGAACGAAACCTCGACCCCCTTCAGCGACGCGCCGGTGCCGTTCGTGACCGAATTGATCGTCCACAACTGCCCTTCCGGGTTGGCCTTCGCGGGCGAGCTGGGAGGAATGATCGACGTCGGCAAACCGGTGGATGCAAAGGTCCCGCTGGTCGTTAACGATACCGGGAAGCTGTCGATGCTCTTCTTGAACACGGCGACCGAGAACAGCGATTGCGGGGCGAAATACCACTCGGCCGCAAGGTCGTAGGCGGTGGCGCGGAACGGCTCCAGGTTCGGGTTGCCGAAGGTGATGCGGTAATTGAACCCGTCGATCGACCCCCCCGGCGTCAGATTGCCGAGCGTCGGACGGGTAATTACCTTGGCGATCGCTCCGCGAAGGATGATCTGATCGCTCGGGAACAGCGCCACGTTCAGCGCGGGCAGCCAGTCGCCATAGCCCCGCTGGATCGAAACGGGCGTACCGCTGCTGAGACCCGTCGAGCTCTGATCGGTGTGGACGTAGCGCATGCCGGCGTTGGCCGCATAGCGCAGGCCCAGCACGTCGCCCTTCACGTCGAATTCCAGGTAACCGCCCGTCACCGTCTCCACGACGCTGCGGATATTGCCGGCATCGGGCGTCAGCGCGCGATTGTAGAGGCCGGTATAGGCCGCCGATGCCGCGATGTTGGGAATGAGCCATGTGGTCGTCGTGCCACCCGGCTGGCCGGCATTGCCGAGCGTGAAGCTTTCGGACAGGCCAGTCGCCGGATAGCCATAGACCGCGCCCGCGCCGAACTGGCTGGGCGCCGTGCAGGTGATCGTGCCGAGCACGGCGTCCTTGCCCGCTGCCGGGCAGACGACCGCGTCGCGGGTATAGCCCTTGGTATCAAACGAGAAGCGCCGGTAGACGCCGCCCGCCTTGATCTGGAAGCCGTCCGTCACATCCCATTCGGTGCGCAGCTGCGCGTTGCGGAACCTGTTGACGGTGTCGGACGGCCGGTCGCGGATTTCGGCAAGCTGGAAGTTCGCCGGATCGGTCATCGAGGTGCCGAAGCTCAGCACCGGGCTGCGCGAATTGGTATAGTCGTAGCTGTAATTCTGCGCCGACCGGTTGTCGAAGACGAAGGTCGTCTCGATCGGGATCGACGCGTCCGATTTCGATATGCCGCCCAGGAAGGTGAAACGGAACGTGTCGGTGACGTTCTGATCCCAGCTGCCGCCGATCTGGTAGAACTCCGTTTCCGACCGGCGGAGGTAATGTTCGGTGCGAACATAGGCGTCGTTCAGCGTCGCCGCGACCATGTTGCCGTTCGAATCGTACTTGGGGTTGAGCACGTCGATCGAGCGTTCGTTCGACCGGAGCAGCACCTCGCCCCACTTTTCCTCGCGGTCTTCCTTGAAGCGCGAGTAGAGGCCGTCGATCGACACCTTCGTCGCCTCGCTCGGTGCGAACTGGATGCTGCCGGTGATGCCCAACCGCTCGCGATCATGGCGGATCTCGCCGTAGCGCGGGATGCGCGGATGGAAGGCGAGCGCCGCCTGGGTACAGGCCGTGCTGGGCCGGTAGAAACCGCCGGCATTGGCGACGCGCGTGCTGCTGGTGTTGCTGGAATAGAAACAGGGAACGCCATCGACCGAGTCGAAGCGCGCCTGTGCCCAGCGCGTCGTGTTGTTGCCGAGCTCGAGGTTGTTGGTCTTGCTATAGGCCGCGGAGACCGAGGCGCCGAACGTGCCCGCCTCGTTCTTGTAGGACAGCAGGCCGGCGATGCGCGGCCCCCAGTTCTTCGAAAGGTCGTTGTAGCTCGCCTGCGTCGAGCCGACGAGCGTCACGCCCCGCTTCCCGCCCAGCGGATTGCCGGTGTTGAGGTCGACAACCGCACCGAGCGAGCCCTCGTCGAGGGAAGCCTCGGCGGTCTTGTGGACGACGATCGAGTTGAACAGCTCGGACGCGAAGACGTTGAAGTCGAACGCGCGATCGCGATTGGCACTGGCGCCGTCGGTGGAGGTGGCGACCGTCTCCATGCCGTTGACGCGGACGCGGGTGAACTGCGCGCCGAGTCCGCGGACGGTGATCGCCCGCCCCTCGCCCGCGTCGCGCTGGATCGAGATGCCCGGGATCCGCTGCAGCGATTCCGCCAGGTTCTGATCGGGGAATTTCGCGATATCCTCCGCGACGATCGCGTCGACCGCCGCGACCGACTCGCGCTTGACGTTGAGCGCCGCGTCGAGGGACCGGCGAAAGCCGGTGACGACGATATCGGGCGCATTGGCGTCGTCCTGCTGCGGCGCGGTGACCGCGGCCTCGTCCGCCGCCTGCGGTGCCGCCTCGCCCGGCGTGGCGGCGGGCGGGACGACCGCGGTCTGCGCCGGTGAGGGATCGACATGGGGCGGATTGCCCGGCGTGGGCGTAGCCGGAACCTGCGCGGCCTGCGCCAGCGCGATACCCGGCATGGCAAGCGCGAGCATCAGCGCACCAGCCGAAATCCCCCGCAACTGACGCGTGCGCGCCGTCTTCAGCACCGCGAAACCGTCCGCCATCTCACTCTCCCCTGTGCCTCCTGACGGAGGCGACTCGTTCTGACACCGGTTACGCACATGACGTGAGCAACCGGGAGCAAATCCATGTCCAGGGAGGGTCTTTCACGCGAAGCCGTCGCGTTTTTCCTCGATCCTCCCCGGGGTTAGCAGGTCTAGGCCCGCTTCACCCACGCTGTTTGTGCGCGCTACGGTAACCGGTGTCAACACCGTTTGGGATAGTCCTTCGAAACAATTTGAGGGTCCTTCGCGGCTGCGCCGGATCAGGTACCCGGCTGGACGTAGGGAACGCGCGCGAACAATTCGCGCTGCCAGCGCCGAGGGTCCTGCTCCACGCGGGACCGCGTGTCGAAGATCATCGTCGCGCGGCTGTCGAGCGCATAGCGGGGCCAGCGCATCAGTCCGGCATGGTTGGGATCGCCGGTGCGGGCGAAGGCGACGAAACTGTCCTGCATGGCCGCGCTGGCGCTACGAGCATCCGCCGCGGTTCCGGTCTGCGATCCGGCCGCGCCCAAGGTGCCGAACACGAGCGGGATGTCCATCGTGTGGAAGGCGCGGCGCCGCGGATCGGTACGCGAGGTGAAGTCCACCTGATAGACGAAAGCGGGCACCCCGGCGGCGGCGCGCGCCTCCGCCTCGATCACCTGGCCCCGCCAGCTTCGGCCCGCGGTGGTCGCGTCGTAGAAGATGTCGGTGGGCGACCAGTCGGGATAGCGCGCGCGATACTGCGCGACGACCCATTCGGGAAGGATGTCGATCTTCAGCTCCGGCGCCATCCGATCGGCGAGATTGTCCCAGGTCAGGCCACGCACCAACGGCGAGTCGGGCGACAGGAACGCGCGCGTCTCGTCATGCACGTTGCCGAGCATCATGGGGATGGAATTGCCGATCGGATCGCCATCGGGCCAGAAGGGATGGCGCGTCAGCCATGTCATGTCGAGCACCGGGCCGAAATACAGCCCGCCGCCCAGGATCGGATCGCGCGCGTCGAGCGCCTCGACAAGCCGCGGCACCGGCACCGCGAGCAAGGCCGACAGATCGCGCTCGGGCACCTTCAACGCCGCCAGATACGCGCGCGCGCGCTCGGTGGCGTGGAGCGGACCGGACGCGGTGACCTGTTGCCCGCTCATCGTCGCCGCGCGGTGGAACAGGCCGCGTGCCGCCACCATGCCCATCATCGTCGCGATCTTCGCGCCGCCGCCCGATTGGCCGAACACCATCACGCGGGACGGGTCGCCGCCGAACGCGACGATATGGTCACGCACCCATTTCAGCGCGAGGATCAGGTCGAGCTGGCCGGCATTGCCGCTGTCCGGGAAGCGAGGGTCCAGCCGGACAAGATAGAGATAGCCAAGCGCGTTGAGACGGTGATTGACCGTGACCACGACGACGTCGCCCCGGGCGGCGAGTAGCTGCCCGTCGTTCAGCGGGTCGGTGACGCTGCCATTCGAATAGGCGCCGCCGTGGATGTAGAGCATCACCGGCTTGCGCGCCCGCGCATCCGGCTCGGCGGTCCAGATATTGAGGTAGAGGCATTCCTCGTCCTGCGGGGCGTAGGGGCCGCGCTGCGGACATACCGGGCCGAAGGCGTCGGCGGCGAAGGTCCGCCCGGGCGCGGCGAATGCGACGGGCGCGCGGAAGCGCGGCGCGCTGCCGTAGCGAATGCCCCGAAAGGCGCGGACGCCGCCTTCGCGCGTGCCGACGAAATCGCCGGCCCGCGTGTGTACGGCGCCCGTCACGGCGGCATGGCCCGCGCTCGCGGCGAGCGCCGCACCCGCGCCGATGACGCCGCGCCGCGTCCAGCTCTCAGCGACGGACATCGAGACCCCCGTCGAGATAGGCCTGGATATCCGCCTCGCGGAACAGCGACGCGTCGCCGGGCAGCGAATGCTTGAGCGCGGCGAGCGCGAGGCCGGTGCGCGCCTGCGTCTCTAGGTCGTCGCCGCGGCGGAGCGCGTGCAGCACGCCCGCCGCGAAGGCGTCGCCCCCGCCGATCCGGTCGACGATACCGGCCAGCTCGACGTCGGCGGTCTGGACCTGCGCATCGCGCGTGTCGATCCGCGCGGCGAGGCGATGCAGGTCGACATGCGCGACGTGGCGCGCGGTCGACGCGATCATCTGCAGGCGTGGAAAGGCGGCAAAGGCGGCTTCGGCCGCGGCGCGGCGGCGGTCCTCGCCGTCTCCGCCGAAATCGTCGCGACCGAGCAGCAGCGCGACGTCGCGATGGTTGCCGAACATGACGTCGGCATGGTCGACGAGGCGGGTGAGGATCGAGCGCGGATCGCTGTCCCAGCGCTCCCACAACTTGCCCCGCCAGTTGCCGTCGAACGAGACGGCGATGCCGCGCGCGGTCGCCGCCTCCGCCGCCGCGATCGCGGCCTCCGCCGGAACGGGCCCGAGCGCGGGCGTGATCCCCGACAGGTGCAGCCGGTCGACCCCGGCGAGGATCGCCCCCCAGTCCCAGGACGCGGCCGGCGCCTTTGCGAAGGCCGAACCGGCGCGGTCGTAGATCACTTCGGTGGCCCGCAGGCCCGCGCCGGAGGTGACGAAGTACAGGCCCATGCGCGCGCCGCCGAGCTGGATCGCGGCGGTGTCCACGCCATGGCCCCGCAGCGTCGTGATCGCGTGGCGTCCCAGGTCGTTGTTGGGGACGCGGCTGGCGAAACCGACGTCATGGCCGAGCCGCGCGAGCTGCGTCGCGACGTTCGCCTCTGCCCCGGCGACCCAGACGTCGAAGCGCGGCGTCTGCAACAGCAGCTCGCGGCCGGGGGGCGAGAGCCGCAGCATGATCTCGCCGAACGCCAGGAATCTGCCCATGCCACCCTCTCCTTACTTTCGTCCCACTCCTGCCTCGCAGGCGACGGGAGGCGGGGCAGCGCGGCAGCGCCTGCCCCTTCCGCCGCGCGCGTCGAGAGCCCCCCCTGCCCGCGGCGCGAGGCGGATCGTTACCGTGTCACCGCGCCAGCCAGCCGCCGTCGACCGCCAGGATATGGCCTTGCACATAGGCGGCCGCATCACTCGCCAGAAACACCGCGGCGCCGCCGAGATCGGCCGGATCGCCCCAGCGGCCCGCCGGGATGCGATCGACGATCGCGGCGTTGCGCGCCGCGTCCGCCTGCAGCGCGGCGGTGTTGTTGGTGGCGATATAGCCGGGCGCGATCGCGTTGACGGTCACGCCATGCTTCGCCCATTCGTTGGCGAGCAGCTTGGTGAGGCCGCCGATCCCGCTTTTCGAAGCGGTGTAGCTCGGCACGCGGATCCCGCCCTGGAAGGTCAGCATCGACGCGATGTTGATGATCCTGCCGCCGCCGCTGGCGATCATGTGCCGCCCGGCCGCCTGGCACAGGAAGAACACCGACTTGAGATTGGTATCGACGACCGCGTCCCAATCCGCCTCGGTGAAGTCGACCGCGTCGGCGCGGCGGATGATCCCGGCATTGTTGACGAGGATATCGAGCCGGCCCAGCTTGGCGACCGTTTCGTCGACGACGCGCGCGACGGGCTCGATCGTGGAGAGATCGGCGCTCACGATCTCCGCGCGGCGCCCGATCTCGCGAATGCGGGCGACGGTCTCCTCGGCGGGCGTGCGGCCGACGCAGGCGACGTCGGCGCCCGCCTCCGCGAGCGCCACCGCGATCGCCTGGCCGATGCCCGTATTGGCGCCGGTGACGACCGCGATCCTGCCGCTGAGATCGAAGGGGTTGCTGCCCATTGCGGTCAGGCCAGCTGGCAGATGTCGAGGACGTTCATGTCGGTATAGTCCTGGTTCTCACCCGCCATCGCCCAGATGAAGGCATAGGCCTTGGTGCCGGCGCCCATGTGGATCGACCAGGGCGGACTGATCACCGCCTCCTCATTCGCCATGACGATGTGGCGCGTGGCCTCGCCCTCGCCCATGAAATGCATGACGCGATCGGTGTCGAGATTGTCGAGCTCGAAGTAGAAATAGATCTCGCTGCGCCGCTCGTGCACGTGCGGCGGCATCGTGTTCCACACGCTGCCGGGCTTGAGCACGGTCAGGCCCATGACCAGCTGCGCGCTGTCGCACACGCCCGGAATGACGAGCTGGTAGATCGTGCGCTCGTTCGATTCCGCCAGGCTGCCGCGCTCCAACGCATTGGCGTCGGCGATGCCGAGCTTTCGCGTCGTGAACGCCCGATGCGCCGGGCAGGAGGCGAGGTAGAACCGCGCGCCCGCGCCGGAGAATTCCACGTCCTTCGCGCCCATCGTGACATAGAGGCAATCCTTGTTGCCCAGCGTGAACGTCTCTCCGTCGACGGTGACGACCCCCTCGACGCTGCCGACGTTGACGATCGCAAGTTCGCGGCGTTCGAGGAAGGGATGGCCCTTGGCGGACGCGGGCTCCGTCTGGTCCGGCAGCCTGACGGCGCCGTCCGCGACCGCCACGCCGCCGATCACGAACCGGTCGGCGTGCGTATAGTTCAGCACGCATTCGCCGTCCCGGAACAGCCCCTGGATGAGATAGCGGTCGCGCAGTTCCTCGTTGGAGACGCATTCCATCATGTCGGGATGCGTGGCGTAATAGGTGCGGTCGAACATGGCGTTTCCTCAGGCCGCCGCGGCGGCGGGTTCGGGTTGATCGATACGATAGGCGCGACGGACGAGGCCGCTGGTCAGCTCGTGCGCGAGTTCGGCCGCCTCCCAGTCCTCCAGCCGATGCTCGGCGACGAGGCGGGCGAGGAACGCGCAGTCGATGCGGCGCGCGACGTCGTGGCGCGCGGGGATCGACAGGAAGGCGCGCGTATCGTCGTTGAAGCCGACGGTGTTGTAGAAGCCCGCGGTCTCCGTCGTCATCTCGCGGAAGCGCCGCATCCCCTCGGGGCTGTCGTGGAACCACCACGCCGGCCCCAGCTTCAGGCAGGGATAATGGCCGGCAAGCGGCGCCAGCTCGCGCGCGTAGCTGCTCTCGTCGAGCGTGAACAGGATGATCGACAGGTCACGCTGCGTCCCGACGACGTCGAGCATCGGCTTCAGCGCATGGACGTAGTCGGTGCGGGTTGGAATGTCCGCGCCCTTGTCGCGCCCGTGGCTGGCGAACAGGCCGGCATTGTGGTTGCGGAACGAGCCCGGATGGATCTGCATCACCATGCCGTCTTCCACGCTCATCCGCGCCATTTCGGTGAGCATCTGCGCGCGGAAGAGCTCGGCATCGGCGGCGTCGGCATCGCCGCCGACGATGCGCGCGAACAGCGCCTCGCATTCGGCGGTCGAGAGATTGGCGGTCTGCGCGGTCGGATGGCCATGATCCGTCGCGGTGGCGCCGGCGGCGCGGAAATCCGCCCGGCGCTTGCGATGCGCGGCGAGATAGCCGCGCCAGTCGTAGACGTCCTCGCCGGTCAGTTCGGCGAAACGGCGCATCGCGCCCGCGAACTGCTCATGCTCGACGTCGATCACGCCATCCGGGCGATAGGTGGTGACGACCCGGCCGCCCCAGCCCGAGGCGCGGATGCGGTGATGCGCGTCGAGACTGTCCTGCGCGCCCTCGGTCGTGGCTAGGAAATCGATATGGAATGAATCGAACAACGCGCGCGGCCGGAAGGCAGGCGTCGCGAGCCGGTCGCCGATCGCGTCATAATAATGGTCGGCGGTGCCGGCCTCCAGCATCTGGTCGAGCCCGAACACGTCGGCGAAGACATGGTCGAGCCACAGGCGGGACGGCGTTCCGCGGAACAGATGATAGTGGCTCGCGAACAGCCGCCACGCCGCGCGCGGATCCGTTGCAGGAACGCCGGCGCGATGCGGGATCGCCAGCGCGTCGAGGTCGACGCCCTGGCTGTACAGCATACGAAAGATATAGTGATCGGGCGCGAGCAGCAGCTCGGTCGCGTTCGACCAGGCGGCATCCTCGGCAAACCACCGTGGGTCGGTATGCCCGTGGGGACTCACGATCGGCAGGCCGGCGATGTCCGCGTAGAGCGCCCGCGCGATCGCACGGGTGTCCGCATCAGCGGGAAACAGGCGGTCGGGATCGAGGCGTAGCGCCCTTGGCATCGTGATCCTCTCGAAAACGCTTATCGGTTAGCGATGGGTCATGGGGTAACCGGTGTCAGGCGCAGGCGCAACCCCCGCGCTCATTCGCGCGGCACGGCAACCGAGCCGCGTCGGATGAGGGTGGACAGGAACAACGACGGCTCCTCCACCGCCGGCTCCTGCTCGACGCCGCCGGCGATCAGCTTGAGCGCCGCGGACCGCGCCATCGAGGCGATCGGCCATCGCACCGTCGTCAACGGCGGCCAGACATGCGCGGCGATCGGCGTGTCGTCGAAGCCGACGATCGAGAGGTCGCGCGGAATGTCGAGTCCGCGCTGGCGCGCGGCATGGATGACGCCCGCCGCCATCTCGTCGTTCGAGGAGAAGATCGCGGTGGGGCGTGGCACGACGTCGAGCAGCCGCTCGGCCGCGACCAGCCCCGAATCGAACGTGTAGTTGCCGTCGGCGATCATCGAGCGCGGCAGGGCGATACCCGCCGCCGCCAGCGCATCCTCGAACCCCTGCCGACGTTCGCGCGCCGACCGGAACCCGTGCGGACCGGCGACGAGGCCGATGCGGCGATGGCCCTGCTCGATCAGGAACGAGACCGCGGCATGGACCGCCTCGCGGTCGTTCGAGGCGACCATATGATCCGTGTCGTCGAGCATCGCCGACCCCATGCGCACGTACCGGCAACCGATGTCGTCGCACAGCCGCGCGACCGAATCGTTCTCGCTGATCGGGGGCATCAGCAACACGCCGAACAGACGTTGCCGCTCCAGGAAATGACGCAGGTCGTCGAGCATCGTCGCCGAGCCGCGATCCAAGGGCCGCACGACCATTTCGAACTCCGTCCCGTGGAGCGCCTCCAGCATGCCCTGCTGCACGTTCATGACGGTCTGCGCATTGGGATTGTCGTGGACGAGCCCGATCAGGAAGTTGCGACGGAGCGCCAGCGCCCGTGCCTGAGGATTGGGGATATAGCCGAGTTCGGCGATCACCTCTTCGACACGCCGCCGCGTATCCTCGTTGAGGAGAGGCGAGCGGTTGATGACCCGGCTGACCGTCTTCTTGGAAACGCCGGCGATCCGCGCGACATCGTTGATCGTGGACTGCCCGGTCTTCTGCATGGCGCGAGGTGTATCGTGGCGATCGTGATCCCGCCAGTCCCGCCTCCTTGCTTTCGCGGCGCAACGGGACCAAAATGTGACACCGGTTACCAAGGATCAGGCATGACAAGGGCTTTGCGGGTCGCTCCCGAGGACACGGTGGCGACGATGCTGGACGACGGTGCGGCGGGTGAGATCGTTTCGGTCGATGGCGGTTCGATCGCCTTGGCGGAAGACGTCGGCCGGGGCCACAAGGTCGCGCTCGTCCCGATCGCGGCAAACGCGGCGGTGCTGAAATACGGTTCGCCGATCGGCCGCGCCACGCAGCCCATCGCCGCGGGCCGGCATGTGCACAGCCACAATCTGGCGACGTTGCTCGACGCGACGCTGGACTATCGCTTCGCGCCGCAACCGCCGGCCGCCCTTCCCTCCGCGCCGGAGGCATCGTTCCTCGGTTACCCTCGCGCGGATGGCCGCGTCGCGACACGGAACGAGATCTGGATACTGCCGACGGTGGGATGCGTCGCACGTACCGCCGCGCGTATCGCCGCGCACGCCGCCCCTATGGTCGAAGGGTTGGTCGACGGTGTCCACGTCTTCGCGCATCCGCATGGCTGTTCGCAGCTGGGCGACGATCTGGGTGGAACGCGGGCGATCCTGGCCGGGCTGGCCAGCCATCCCAATGCGGGTGGCGTGCTGATCGTCGGCCTGGGGTGCGAGGAAAACCAGGTCGCCGCCCTGATCGAGGCGATCGCGCCGCATCATCGTGCCCGCATCGCCACGCTGATCGCGCAGGACTGCACGGACGAGGTCACCGATGGCGTCGACGCGGTCGTCGCGCTCGCCAGGGCTGCGGAGGCGAAACGCGTCCCCCGCCCGCTGTCGGACCTGGTGATCGGCGTCAAGTGCGGGGGGTCGGACGGCCTGTCGGGACTTACCGCCAATCCGCTCGTCGGCCGTATCAGCGACCGCGTCGCCGCCGCCGGCGGGCAGGTCATCTTCACCGAAATCCCCGAAATCTTCGGCGCCGAGCAGATGCTCATGGACCGCGCCGTCGATCACACGGTGTTCGACGGCATCGTCGGCGTGGTCAACGGCTTCAAGCAATATTTCCTCGACCATGGCGAACCGGTGTCCGAGAACCCGTCACCGGGCAATGTCGCCGGAGGAATCACGACGTTGGAGGAAAAGTCGCTGGGCGCCGTACAGAAGGCGGGCCGCGCGCCGATCGCGGACGTGATCGGCTATGGCGCCGCGGCGACCCGGCGCGGGCTGACGCTGCTGGAGGCGCCCGGCAACGACGCGGTGTCGTCGACCGCGCTCGCAGCCGCGGGCGCGACGGCGATCCTGTTCACGACCGGGCGCGGAACGCCGCTCGGCTTCCCCGTGCCCACGCTCAAGATCGCATCGAACAGCGACCTTGCCCGGCGCAAGCCCGGCTGGATCGACTTCGACGCGGGCCGGGTGCTGGACGAGGGGTTCGGCGCGGCATCGGCGGCGCTGCTCGACACGATCGTCGCGGTCGCGTCGGGGACGGCGACGGCGGCCGAGCGCAACAGCGAACGCGAGATCGCGATCTGGAAGCGGGGTGTCACGCTATGAGACTGTCACGGACCACATTGGCCAGCATCCCCGCGGACATCGCGACGCCGCTCTGGCGAGCGGAGCCCGCGATCGGCATCGTGCATTTCGGGCCGGGCGCCTTTCACCGCGCGCATCAGGCGAGCTATATCGACGACCTGCTGGCGCGGGATCCGCGCTGGGGAATCGCCGCGGTATCGCTGCGCAGCGCGGGAACGACCGAAGCGCTGGCGGCGCAGGACGGGCTGTACTCGCTGGCCGTGCGGGACGCGACGCCGACCATGCGCGTCATCGGTGCGCACAAGCGCTTCCTGGGCCCCGGCGACCATCGCGCGCTTGCCGGACTGCTGGCGGACCCCGCGGTCCAGCTGGTGACGATGACGGTGACGGAAAAGGGCTATTGCCTGCGCGCCGACGGGACGCTCGACCTGGCGCACCCGGACATCGCGCACGACCTGGCCGGCGGCGTGCCGCGCAGCATCGTCGGATGGCTGGTGGCTGGCCTGGCCACGAGGCGCGCGGCAGGCACGCCGCCGTTCATACCGATGCCCTGCGACAATCTGGCGAACAACGGCACCAAGTTGCACGCGGCGCTCGTCGCCTTCGCCGCCGAACGCGATGCGGATCTCGCCGCCTGGATCGCCGCCGAGGTACGCGTGCCCTGCACCATGGTCGACTCGATCACGCCGGCGACGGACGCGGCGCTGATCGCCGACACGACCGCGGCGCTGGGGATGGAGGATGCCATACCCGTGCAGCGCGAGGCGTTCCGGCAATGGGTGATCGAGGATGTCGGCGGCGAGGCGCTCGCGGCGCTGGCGAGCGTCGGCGCGACGGTGACGAACGACGTCGCCGGTTACGAGCGGGCAAAGCTTCGCATCCTCAACGGCTCACATTCGACTCTGGCCTATCTGGGTCTTTTGCGCGGCGCGACGGATGTCGCGGGGGCCATGGCGGACGCGGAACTGGCGGACTTCGTCTCGCGCATGATCCGGCAGGACATCGTGCCGACGCTGCCGGACCTTCCCGGCCTGGACCTCGGTCAGTATGCGGAGGCGATCTTGGCACGGTTCCGCAACCCGGCGATCGTGCATCGGCTCGATCAGATCGCGCAGGACGGATCGCAAAAGCTGCCCTACCGCCTCGGCGATACGCTGGCGGCCAACCGCGCGGCGGGGCGGATGCCGGATCATGCGGTGCGGGCCCTTGGCGGATGGGTCGCGTTCCTGATCGCGCGGGTGAATACTGACACCGGGGTCATCGATCCCGCGGCGGAGCGTTTGCGCGCGATCGCGGCGGCGCGGGACCCCTATGCCGTCGTCGACGGTCTCGTCGCCGCGGGTTTCCTGGTCCCCGCCGCGCTGTCGGGCGATCGCGCCGTCCTGTCCGCGATCGGCGATGCGGCGAGCGCTGCGTCGGAAAACCGCTGGACGGATTTTTTCGCGTGACCATCGGGTCGGGCGACTTGTCAATGACACCGGTTTCCCTTACCGATCAAGCAACACCGGAAAGGTGGGACGAACATTCTGGAGGGGCGGCCGTGAAGCCGGACAGCGATACGGCGCAGATTGCGCAGGCCTTTGTCGAGGCACGACGAACGGCGACCGCCTTGCCGGATTATCCGGGCCGTATCCCGGCCGATCTCGCGCAGGCCTATGCCGTGCAAGATGCGGCGCTCTCGCTGTCGTCCCGGCGTGTGGCGGGCTGGAAGGTCGGCCGCATCAATCCGCCGGTGGAAGGATTCGATCGCCTCGCGGGCCCCATCTTCGTCGACCAGGTCACCGACGTCGCGCATTGCGAGATGCCGATCTTCGTCGATGGCTTCGGCGCGGCGGAAGCGGAATTCCTGCTGCGCATCGGCCGCGTGCCGGATGCGGCGCAAACCGACTTCACGATCGCCGACGCGCGGGCGATGATCGACGCGGTGCATGTCGGGATCGAGATCGCGAGCTCGCCCTTTCCCGGCATCAACACGAACGGCCCGACCGCGACCATTTCCGACTTCGGCAACAACAACGGCCTCGTGGTCGGCGCGGCGATCGAAACATGGCGCGAGACGGATCTCTCGCTCTGGCCGGTGCAGCTGTTCGTCAACGACGCGGTGATCGGCGAGGGCATCGCCGCCGACATGCTCGACGGCCCGTTCGGCGCGGCGGCGTTCCTGTTCCGGCATCTCGCCGCGCGCGGTATCCGTCCGGAAGCGGGCCAGTGGATTTCAACCGGCGCGGTGACCGGCGTCCACCAGGTCGGCGTCGGGGATCGCGTCGAGGCGCGGTTCGACGGGCGGCTTTCCGTTCACTGCACGATCACGGCACAATAACCGATACGGCCCGCACAAGAGGCCGCGCAACACAGGAGAGACACGCCGATGGCAACGATCGACACGCCGGAGGTCGGGGCGGACCCGACGAGCGCCGCGGCCGGTGTCGGGCGCTATCGCTGGGTGATCTGCGGCCTGCTGTTCGCGGCCACCGCGATCAACTATGTCGACCGGCAGATGATCGGCGTGCTCAAGCCGACGATTTCCGCTGAACTCGGCTGGTCGGAGACCACCTATGCCGACGTCATCTTCTGGTTCCAGGCGGCCTATGCCATCGGCTATCTGACCTTCGGCAAGATCGTCGACGCGGTCGGGGCACGGATCGGCTATTCGATCGCCTTCGTCATCTGGACGATCGGCCACACGTTGTGCGGCTTCGTCGGATCGGCCTTCCAGTTCTCGGTCGCGCGCTTCGTCCTCGGGATCGGCGAGAGCGGCAACTTCCCGGCGGGCCTCAAGTCGGTGACCGAATGGTTTCCGGCGAAGGAGCGCGCGCTGGCGACCGGCATCTTCAACGCCGGGGCCAATGTCGGCGCCGTGGTCACGCCGCTGATCGTGCCGGCGATCACCCTCGCCTTCGGCTGGCGCATGGCGTTCATCGTCACCGGCATCGCCAGCCTGGCGTGGCTGGTCGCCTGGATCGCGCTCTACCGCCGCCCGCGCGAAAGCACCAAGGTGTCACCGGCCGAACTGGCCTATATCGAAAGCGATCCCGCCGATCCGGTACGCAAGATCGGCTGGCTGAAGCTGCTCGGCTATCGCGAGACCTGGGCCTATGCGCTCGGCAAGTTCCTGATCGATCCGATCTGGTGGCTGTTCCTGTTCTGGACGCCGGATTTCCTCGCCAAGACCTATCATCTCGACCTCGTCAGCTTCGGGCCGCCGCTGGTCGTCATCTATCTGATCTCGGACCTCGGCAGCATAGCGGGGGGCTGGTCGTCGTCGCGGCTGATGAAGCGTGGCTTCACCGCCAATGCGGCGCGCAAGTCGACGATGCTGGTCTGCGCCCTGCTGGTGATGCCGATCTTCTTCGCCCAATATGTCGACAATCTGTGGCTGGCGGTCGCGATCGTCGGGCTCGCCACCGCGGCACATCAGGCGTTTTCCGCCAATCTCTACACGATCCCGTCGGACATGTTCCCGCGCGGCGCGGTCGGATCCGTGGTCGGGATCGGCGGTACCGTCGGCGCGATCGGCGGCATGATGATGGCCAAGTTCACCGGCTACATCCTGCAGACGACGGGCAGCTACACGATCATCTTCGCGGTGGCCGGCAGCGTCTACCTGCTCGCGGTCGCCGTCGTCCATCTGCTCAGTCCGCGCCTCGCACGCGTCGACGCGCTCTAAGGGTCTCTCCCGATGACGGTCCGCCCCCTCACGTCGCTGCTTGCGCTGGCGACGGCCTCCCTCGCCGCGCCGACCGCTCTTGCCCAGACCGGCGCCGCGCAGCCCGGCCTGTTGTTCCACGCGCCGCTCGACACAGGCTTCGACGCCACCGTCGCGGCCGGCGACGCGACCCCAAACTTCCGCGCCAACGTGTCGATCGTGCCGGATGGCGCGGTTGGCGGCGCGGCGCGCTGGGCGGACGACGGCTATGTCGCCTGGCGCGCGCCCGGCAACATGCGCAGCGCCCGGGGCACGCTGGCCTTCCACTGGCGCGCGCGCCAGCCGCTGGGAGAAGCGCCGTTCGTCATCTTCCGGGCCGGTTTCGCCGATCACAGCAGCTGGGACATGGCCTTCCTGCGCATCGACTGGAACGGCCACGGCTTCGACGCTTTCGTCACCGACGCCAATCTCTCCCGCATCCGGCTATCGTGGCGCATGCCCGCCGTGCCCGACGCACAGGCATGGCAGCATATCGCCTTTGCCTGGGACGAGACGGTCGGCGTCCGCCTGTACGTCGGCGGGCGCGAAGTCGCGCGCAAGGACCAGAAGGCGGATCTCGATACCGGGCTTGACCAGTTCGGGCTCGCGGGACGGGTGATGTCGCCGCATCAGGTGCAGAGCCGCTACAATTTCATGCGCGGCTCCGACGTCGACGACATCCGCGTCTACGACCGGATGCTGTCGACCGCGAACGTCGCGGCGCTCGCGGCAAAGACCAAGCCGGGCCCCCTTCCCACGCCCGACGCCGCCGCCGACCGTCAGGCGTGGCTGCACCGCTATGGCTGGGACAAGGCGCTGCCCCCCCTGCTCGATGCGCCCGTCACGCGCATCCGCAAAGTCGAGTTCGCCGATGCGAAGGACCTGAAGGAGTGGATGTGGAAGGGTGTCGACGGCATCGCCGAGACGACCTGGCCGGGCGTCTACAATCGGTCGCGCCTGCCGGGGCGCGACGATTATTTCGAACTGCCCGACTGGAACGTCTATGTCGAGGGCGGGAAGCGCTACGATCTGACCGTGCCCGCGGGCGAGCGCGTCAATCGCGTCGAGCTGCGCGGTGCCGCCTATGGCACGCTGAGCTGGAGCGACGGCGGCAAGGATAGGGTGCTGGCGACGCGGCCGAAAGGCGTCGTGCGCAGCGTCGACCAGTTCGCGTCGCGCACCGGCGGCACGCTGCATTTCACCAACGTGATGCAGGAGCAGCCGATCCAGGAACTCTGGGCCTATGACGTGGGCGCGGGTGCGGAGCCGGGCGGCAGCTTCAAGCTGGACTATACGATCCGCACCGACGCCGCGCCGACGTTGGCCGCCCTCGCCCCGTTGAACGCGTTCATCGCCGGACGCTTCGCCCCGGACGAGCGCGCGACGGTCGTTGCGATGCCGACTGCGGGCGTCAAGGCGGCGGTGGGCGCCGCGGCGGCGGGCGCCGGCGGCGGCGTGGCGCGGCGTGCGGGCATGGCGCCGATCGTCCATGTGCTGATCCCCGCCAGTCTCGGCGACGCGCAGCCCGACCAGCCGGTCGCACGCGCGTTCGATTATGGCTGGCAGAACCTCCGGGATGGTCTCGACGGTGTCGCCATCGACCTCCCCGCCCTTGCCGGCAGCAAGCCGGTCGCACTGAACATCCGGATCAAGGATCCGATCTGGCCGGAGCGCGACATGATCGACGTCTCCGTCTCCGTCACCCCGGGCAAGACGCGCACGCTCTGGCTCGACCTGCGCGACCGGATCCTGTCGAACGACAGCCTCTATCTCTCGATCGCCGCGTCCGATCCGGCTTTCTCCGCGGCCAGCCTCGACGGCACGCGCATCCGCCTGGTGTTCAAGCCTCGCGCGGAGGCGCTCAAGGAGCATGTCGCGGATCGCTTCAACCAGGTGAAGGACAATTGGGGTTTCCTCGTCGAGGAGCATACCGCGTCCAAGCGCATGGGACTGTACCGGCGGCTCTACGCCGACATCACCGACCTGCTGCGGGTCGATCCGGACAACGCGCTGGCGCAGGCCTATTGGGCGGATATCGACTATCGCCCCGAAAACCTGCCCGCCTTCGCCCAGCCAGCACCGACGAAGGGGGAGCCTCTGTGGGCATTCCGGCAGCTGGAGGATCTGCGTTACGTCCGCCGCTTCGTCGACTGGTGGATCGACCATCGGCAGGTGCCTTACGGCGACTTCGGCGGCGGCATCTCCGACGACACCGACCTGACGCAGCAATGGCCGGGCCTCGCCCTGATGGGCGTCGAGCCTGACAAGGTGAACGCCTCGCTCCGCGCGCTGTCCGACGCGGTCTACGCCAATGGCATGCGGGTCAACGGTCTCGGCTATATCACCACCGACGAACTGCATGCCTATGAGGAGGGGCTGAATTCCGACGCGGAGCGGCTGTATCTCAACTGGGGCGAGCCAAAGGCGGTCGAGCGGCTGATGGCGACGACGCGCGCGCTGCAGGACGTGATCCTGAAGAACCCGGCCGGGCACATGCACTTCGCCTCTAGCTGGTATGGCGGCCGCAAGATCTATCGCGACGCGCCCTGGGCGTGGCAGAAGCCCTATGCCTTCACCGTCATGCATGCGCCGATCCTGGTCGGCTTGTACAACGGCAACAGCGCCGCCCGCGGACTGGTCACCGGGGTGATCGACGGCTGGATGGCGCACGGCAAGCAGGACGCAAAGGGTGGCTGGAGCTATCCGAACGAGATCCACTGGGACGACGACAAGGAACGGGTCGGCGACGGCGGCGGCCTGACCACACCGCTGCAAAGTGCGTGGAGCGCGTGGCGATTCACCGGCGACACCAAATATCTCCGCCCGATCCAGAGCCGCATCGCCAAGGCCGGACCGGCCGCCCTTGCGGAGTTCAACGAGAACGGCTTCGCCGTCCTGCCAGGCGGGACGACGTATCGCGACGCGCTCGCCGCGCAGGCGAAGGACGATCCGTTCGCGCTGTACACGCGCTGGGATGCGACGGGAGACGTCGTCGCGCTGGAGGCGCTGCATGCCGACGCGATCGCCGACAAGGCCCGCCACGAATATATGTACACCGAGGGCCATTGGTGGTCCGATCGGGTCGAGCAGCCCAACGAGATTCTGCAGCGCGAGCGGCTCGGCGGCATCGCCCTGCGCCGCAACCAGACCTGGCCAGGCAATACGGTGTCGTGGCGCTTTGCCGAGCCGGACGCGGCCGGCGAGGTCGCGATCCTGATGCCGGGCGCGACGCCGGACCGTTTCCGCGTCATCGCCTATAATCGGACCGACCGGGTGCAGCAGGCGGTCATGACGGGCTGGTCGGTGACGGCGGGTCAATGGACCGTGCGTCGCGCGACAAGCGGCGACGGCGGCAGGACGCTGTCGCCGGATGGCGCGCCCTCGACGATCCCGCTGGAGCGCAGCCTGGGAACGACCGTCGCCTTCGCCCCTCACACGACCACCGTCTACGATTTCGCGCTGGCCACGCCCTCGACTCCCGTCGAGCGGCGCGCGGACCTCGGTATTGGCGCCGACGATATCGTTCGCGACCATGGCGGTCTTTCGGTCACCGTGCACAGTCTCGGCGCGCTGCCGACGCCGGGCGGGACGCTGACGGTGCGCGGCGGCGACGGCGCGATACTCGCGACCGCGGCAATCCCACCGCTCGACGCGCCGACCGACCTCAAGCCGCGCACCGTCGTGGTGCACGTGGCGCTGCCACGCGGGACGGCGCGGACGGTCGCAGTCGCCCTGCCCGGCAACGCGGCGGAGGTGACGCGGCTCAACAACGAGGTTGTGCTGGATACCGGACGATGACGCCGTCGCGGCGCGGTGTGCTGACCGGCATCGGCGCCGCGGCCGTCACGCCGGCGGGCGCCACGACGCGGGGCGGCAACACCGAGATCGGATTGGCGCTGGATGCAGCGATGGCGCTGCCTGTCGATGACGCACTGTCCCGACTGGCGCCGTTCCGCCTTGACGACGCAGGTCCCGGCCGGCGCCTGGACCTGCAGGCCGCGCGGGCCGGGCTGGCGATCGATCGCGCGCTGACGGCGGCGCGGGGCGAGGCCGCATCCTTCTCGCTGCGGTTGCAGCGCATCGTCGGCAACGACGCTACGTTGGATCGCGTCGCGCGCGACCTGGACGACGCGCACCGCGCTTCTACCGCCGCCGCCGACCGCCTGTTCCAGCGGCTCGGCATCACCGGTCGCAGCAGTGGGGCGAGGTTCGAGGCGTTGTGGCGCAACCCGCGCTGGCTGTTCGCCGACGACGACGCGGGACGCGCATCGGCGGTGACGGCGATGCGCGCCACGCTGGCGGCGATCCGGCCCCGGCTGCCCCACGTGCTCGGCCCGCTGCCGCCCGAATGCCTCGCCGTCGACGTCCGCGCGCTCGACGCGGCGGAGATCGCCGCCGGCAAGGGCGGCTATCGCGTCCTGCCGTCCGCAGGCAGCCAGGGTCTCTACGTCGTCGACCTGAAGGAGGTGCGCCGCCGCCCCCTTTTCACATTGCCCAGCGTCGTCGCCCACGAGCTGCTGCCGGGTCATATGACGCAGATGCCGCTCGAAGCCCTTGCCCGGCCCCATCCACTGCGCCTGCGCTATGCCGCGGCCTTTTCCGAAGGCTGGGGCATCTATGCCGAGCGGCTGATGGCGATAGACGGCCTCTACACCCGCCCCGAGGACATGCTGGGGCACCTCCACTGGATGCTGTTCCGGATCGCGCGCGGCCTGGCCGATATCGCTATTCACGTCCGGGGCATCGCGCCCGATCAGGCAGAAGCCGCGATGCGGGAGACGCTGGGCGAGCCCGCCTATTTCGCCCCCTTCGCGGGCGACGTGGCGCGGATCGTCGCGGAGCCCGCGACCCGGGCGGGCGAGGCGTGGCTGCCGCTGCGCCTCGACCGCACGCGGCCGACGTCGCGCGCCGGCTGGCCGGCCTGGCACGCCGGACTGTTACGCCACGGGCGCCTGCGCACGGACATGATCCGGTCGCGCTGATGCGCGGCGCGTCACAGGGCGAAGCGCAAGGTCCCGCCGATCGTCCGCGGATCGCTGGGCGTGCCGACGATGAGGCCGGAATTGCCCGCCTGGATCGTCAGGTTCTGGATGTACTGCGCATCGAACAGGTTGCGCGCCCATACGATCGCCTCCAGCCCGCTGGCGAAGCGGTAGCCGATATTGGCATTCGTCAGATTGTACGCGCGGATATAGGTGAAGCGCGACAGGGAGGGATCGCCGTTGAAGCCGCTGCGCGAGGCAGTGTCGATATGCACTGAAACCTGGCCGCGTCCGAGGCGACGCCGATAATCGATCCCCGCGGTCAGCGCGAAGCGGGGCAGCGAGGCCAGGCGTCGGCCCGTCAGGCTGCATTTCGTCGTCGCGGCGGTCTGCACCTCGAGCGGACAAGGGCCCGCCGGATAGTCGCTGTAGATCCCGTCCGAAAAGGCGAAGCCGGTGCGGACAGCGAGTCCCGGCAGGATCAGCGCGGTGACGTCCGCCTCCACGCCTTTCACCTCCACCGCCGGGATATTCGACAAATAGCCGCGCAGCTGCACCGTCTGCGTCAGCGAGTTCTCGACGATGGTCGCCTGGAAATCGCGGACCTTCGTCAGGAAGCCGTCGATGTTGAAGACCAGGCGGTCGCCGAGCAGGCGGTTTTTCAGGCCGATCTCGTAGGTCTGGTTGCGCTCGGGGCGGACGACCGCGGTGGCGGTTACCGGCTGGTTGTTCGCATCGAGCGGCAGGCCCGACATGTTGATCCCGCCCGACTTGAAGCCTCGCGCATAGCTCGCATAGGCCATGGTCGCGTCGGTGACCTGCCAGGCGAGGTTGCCGCGCCCGGAAAGGCTGCCGTCGCTGTCGCGCGCGGCATAGCTCTGCGGGCGCAGCACCCCCAGCCGTGCGGCGATCAGCGCGGCGTTGGTCGTCGCCGGTCCACCGGAAACGGTGGTGCTGTAATAGCCGTGCTTGTCTTCCTGCGTGTAGCGCAGCCCGACGGTCGCGGTCAGGCGCGGCGCCAGCCGGTAATTGACCTCTCCGAACGCCGCATAGCTGGCGCTGCGGAAGTCGGTGCGGCCATCCTGTCCGTAACCGTCGAGCAGATTGCCCGGCACCGGCGTATTATTCGCCCCGGTCACCGTCCCGATCAGATATCGCGCCGCGGCGGGTCCATAGATGCTGATCGGCCGCCCCGTCAGCCGCTGACCGAAACCGTAGAGCCCGACGACATAGGTCATGGCTCCGCTGCCGTTGGAGGCGAGCCGGAGTTCCTGGCTGAACTGGTCCTGGCACGAGGGAATGTGCTGTGACAGCTGTACCGGCAGGCCGGTATAGTCACGGTCGTTCTCCGCATCCCAGTTCCAGAAGCGCCAGGCGCTGACCGAGGTCAGCGTGGCCGGCCCCAGGTTCCAATCGGCGATCGCGCTGATGCCGCCCTCGTTGGTGTCGACGCCGAGCGGACCGTCGATATCGGTCTTGCGCGCATAGGGATCGATACTGGGCGGCGCGTAGCCGAATTGCGCCGCAAGCCCACCGGGGCCGCCGAACTGACGGCTGGCGGCGCGCAGGCTGGAGCCCGTGCGCAGATAGACTTGCGTGCAGCAATAGGCCTGGAAATTGGTGAAGTCGGCGATGACGCGCAGGCGGAACGCGTCATCCGGCGCGAAGAGCAGCTGCCCGCGCACCGCCTGCGTTCCCAGCGTGTTGGCGGCGCGGCCGGTGCGGACATTGTCGAGAATGCCGTCGCGCCGGGTCGAAACCCCGGAGATGCGATAGGCCAACGTATCGGTGATCGGCCCCGACGCCCAGCCCCTGGCCTGGACGAAGTCGAAGCTGCCATAGGATAGCTCCGCGAACCCCACTCGCGTGAAGGTCGGCGCGCGGGTGGTGATGTTGAGCGCGCCCGCGGTGGTATTCTTGCCGAACAGCGTGCCCTGGGGTCCGCGCAGCTCCTCGACCTGGGCGATGTCGGCAAAGTCGAAGGCGGCGGTCGCGGGTCGCGCGTGATAGACCTGGTCGACGTAGAAGCCGACCCCTGGCTCCAGCCCATCGTTCGCCTGGCTGACCGCAACCACGCTGGAGCCGAGCCCGCGGATGGTGAAGGCGGTGTTGCGAGGATTGGCCGAGCTATAGTTGAGCGTCGGGATCAGCGTGGTCAGCGCCTGTGTGTTGACGGTGTAGCTGCGGTCGACGAGGGCGCCGGACACCACGGAAAGCGCGGCGGGCACGGCCTGCTCCCGCTCGTCCCGGCGGCGGGCGGTCACGACCACGTCGGGCAGGCGAACCGCCGGTTTATCCGGCGACACCGAAGCCCCCTCAGGCGAAGGCGCAACGCCCGTGACCTGCGCCTCCGCCCCGGCAACCGGCATCGCCGCAGCGATCGCGCAAACAGCCGCCAGCATGCGATGAGACATGGTCGATACCCCGATAGCCACGGCCGTTCGCGCCGCTTTATATCCGAGCGTATATCGACACTGTATTCCGTCGTATATAACAGTTCGACCGGTCAGTCGGATGCGCGCGGCTCCGTACGAAGGTGCTCGCGCAACCGCACATAACCCGCCGCCTGGGCGGTGGCGGCCACTTCCCGCTCCATCTCGCGATAGGCGTCGAGAACGGCGAGCCCGGTCGGCGTGACGCGTGCGCCGCGCTCCGTGCCGCCACCGCGGATCGTCTCCACCAGCACCGGGTCGAAGCAGCGGTTCATCTCGTCCACCAGCAGCCAGGCCCGGCGGTAGCTCATGCCGAGCGCGCGGCCGGCGGCGCTGATCGACCCGTGCGCGACGATCGCGTCGAGCAGATCGGCCTTGCCCGGGCCGATCGCCAGGGCATCGCCGCAGGCGATCTGGATTTTCACCCAGAGCGGACCCAGCTTCACGTCACCGGCCCGCGATGCAGGCGGCCGCCGCACGAACCGGCGTTGATGCCCTGGCATGATGGCGGAGGGGCGCTGAGGCGGTCCGGTTACGCGCGTCGATCTGCACGGCAGGTCCTTCGTTGAAGCCCGGCACCCGCGGCGGCGCCTCGCCGCACCCTATCGCCCTTGTGCGCGGACCGCCACGGTTCCGGCGCGCTGCCCGATCCGCTGCGCCATTGACCCATTGGCCGCACCAGACGTTCTGGCCCCCATGAAGACGATCACCTTTCCCGATGGTGCCAGCGTTCCGGCGCTCGGCCAAGGCACGTGGATGATGGCCGAGGATCACGCCCGCCGTGCGGAGGAGATCACCGCGCTGCGCGAGGGGCTGGCGCTCGGCCTGAGGCTGATCGACACCGCCGAGATGTACGCCGACGGCGAATCCGAGCGGCTCGTGGGCGAGGCGATCGCGGGCGCGCGCGACGAGGTGTTCCTCGTCAGCAAGGCCTATCCGCAAAACGCCTCGCGCGATCGCCTGCCCCGCGCCTGCGAGGCCAGCCTCGCGCGGCTCGGCACCGATCGGATCGACCTGTACCTGCTGCACTGGCGCGGCCGCGTCCCCCTGTCCGAGACGATCGAGGCGATGGAGCGGCTCGTTGCCGCGGGCAAGATCCTGCGCTGGGGTGTCAGTAATCTCGATACCGACGATATGGACGAGCTCGTCGGCAGCGGCGGCCAGTCCTGCCAAACGGATCAGATCCTGTACAACCTGACGCGACGCGGGCCCGAGTATGACCTCCTCCCCTGGCTGAATCGCCATCATATGCCGGTCATGGCGTACAGCCCCGTCGAACAGGGCCGCCTCGTCGCCCATCGCGATCTGTTGCGGATGGCGGAGGAGCGCGACGCCACACCCGCGCGGGTCGCGCTGGCATGGCTGCTGGCGAGGGACGGCGTCATTCCCATTCCCAAGGCAGGAACGGTCGCGCATGTTCGGGACAATCGCGCCGCGCTGGACATGACCTTGTCGGAAGCGGAACTCCGCCGCCTCGACGCGATCTTCCCGCCGCCGAGCGGACCGGAGCCGCTGGCGATGCTCTAGCCCGATACGGGCGCGCGCCGCGGCCTCAGCCCAGTGACGAGCCGCATCGCGACATGCTTCGTCAGCTGGTCGATCTCCAGCGTCGTCTCCAATTGGCGCAACCGGTCGAGCTCGAGCAAGGTATAGCCGTGTAGCGTCGACCAGACGGTCACCACGGCGGCGGATACATCGTCCTCGTCGTCGACATCGATCGAGAAGATTCCGCTCCTGCCGCCTCGGATCAGCAGGTCGCGCAGGACATGGCGCGCCCGGTCCGCGGCACCGCGCAGTTCCGGCGAGAGGCTGCCGTCGGGATTCCTGACGTCCTTTCCGATCATCAGGGCATAACGCGATCGATCTTCCAGCGCGAAGGCGACGAAAGCTCCGATGAGCGCCGTCAGTCCCTCCGCCGCATCCGGTGCGCCGGCAGCCGCGCGCTCCACCGTCAGTCGCAGTCGATCGTAACCCGCCGCTGCGACCGCCGCGAGCAGTTCGGCCTTGTCCCTGAAATGACGGTAGGGCGCATTGTGACTGACCCCCGCGCGCCGGGCGACCTCACGCAGTGACAGGCTTGCAGCTTCGGACTGCGCGAGCAGTGCCGCAGCCGCGTCGATCAGGGTCGTCCGCAGGCTTTCGGTACCAGATGTCGCTGGGTGCGCTTCACTCATCCCGCATATTCGCGACACCTGTTGACACTGTCAACGTTTCGATCCATGTTGACACTGTCAACAGGGGCGAGTCGATGACCTCCTCAATCAGCAACGAGGCGTTCGCTGACGTGCGTGGCGCCGATCGATCGCCTGCCCCCCGCGCGAAGGGTGACCACGGTGCGCCGCCTTCGGCGCACCCGTCGCGCGCGCCTCCGCAAACGTCCGTCATGCCGCTCCCATCAGTTCCCAACTCCTCCGAAATCAGGCTCAAGGATATGACAATCATCGCCAATCCCGCGGTTCGCCACACCGTTGGCGACTTCATCGTGACCGCCCTATCCGATGGATATGCCGACCTGCCGCCACCCCTTCTGGTCGATGGGGACGGATCGACGCTGCCGGGGGCGGACGTTCCGCTTCGCGTCGAGGTAAACGCCTTTCTCATCCAGGGGCGCGGACGGACGATGCTGGTCGACACGGGCGCAGGTCACTTCATGCAGCCGAGCCTGAATCAGCTCGACGCGGCGATGCGCGCGGTGGGCGTCTCACCCGATGCGATCGATGCGATACTCCTGACGCACCTGCATCCCGATCATGCCGGCGGTCTCGTCGACGCCGCCGGTGCCGCCGTGTTCGATCGGGCGGAGCTATGCGTGCATGAGAACGAACTCGCGTTCTGGGACGGAGACGAGAATCTTAGTCGCGCACCGGTGGCGATGCAGCCCGGCTTCTACGTCGCCCGCACGGCACTGGCCCCCTACCGCACCCGCCTGACGTCGTTCCGTGATGCCGAGGTCTTGCCCGGCATCACGCCGTTCGCGCTTTTCGGCCACACGCCGGGCCATTGCGGGTTTCTGGTCGATGGCGGCGGCAGCGAACAGCTGCTGATCTGGGGCGACATCATCCATCGACTGGACGAGCAATTGACGAACCCGGACACGGGCGTCGCGTTCGATTGCGACCGCCATGCCGCGCGCGCGGTCCGGCGCGCGACGTTCGACCGTATCGTGGCGGACGACCTCACCTTCACCGGCATGCACGTGCCGATGCCGCAGATCGGCAAGCTGTTCCGCGACGGTCACGGGTTCGCCTACCGGCCGGTCGAGACCGTCGTCTGCTGACGCGGGGCGGCTCCACACTGTGGCAAGGGCCGCGTTAGCGTTGGCCCCGACCAGGACGGCGTGGATGAAACAATCCACCGGCAACCCGCATCGCCGGTGGCCCGCTCACCGTTCGGCCCGGAAAAAATCGCGGCCCCGGCCCGTCAGAGCGACCAGCCGCCATCGACCGAGATCGCCGCGCCCGTCACGAACGCACCCAGATCGGAACACATCCACAATACGGCTTCGGCGATCTCCTCCGGCTTTCCCAGACGCCCGACCGGCTCGAGATCGATCGCCTTCTGGATATCGCCGCCGGTGAAGCGATCCATCATCGGCGTTTCGATGTTGCCGGGCAGGACGGCGTTCACCCGGATGTTCTGCTTGGCATAATCGAGCGCGGCGGATTTGGTCAGGCCGATGATCGCGTGCTTGGATGCCGTATAGGAGGCTCCACCGGGAACCCCGCGGACGCCAGCGCCCGAGGAGGTGTTGACGATCACGCCGCCGCCTTGCCGTACCATCTGCGCAAGCTCGTGCTTCATGCACACGAACGTACCGCGCAGATTGATGTCGAGGATGCGATCCCATTCGGCGAGCTCGATCTCGTGGACAGGGGCGGCCGTGTTCTCGACGCCCGCGTTGTTGAAGGCGACATCGAGTCGGCCGAACGTCTCGATCGCCTTCGCGACCGCCGCCCCGACCTCGTCGGGCTGTGCGACGTCGCAACCGAGCAACAGGGGTTCGGCGCCCGCGTCGCGAACGGCGGCGGCGGTGCCGGACAGCGCGTCCTCCGTACGATCGAGGATGGCGAGGCGCGCGCCCTCTCGCGCGAAGGCGATGGCCGTCGCGCGGCCGATGCCGCTGGCGGCGCCGGTGATGAAGGCGACCCTGCCTTCGAAGCGCTGGGTTGTGGGCATGACGATAAACCTTGTGCGAATGGTCTGATCAGCCGGGCTCAGCCGGCGGTTTGCGCCCCGGCCGCGGGGCGTGGCTTGCCGAACACGGGAAAGGCCCGGGCCTCGCCATAGTCGAATGCCGCGATCGGATGGCCGAGACGCGCCATGTCTTCCGGCGCGATCTCGAAATCGATGTCGACGTTCTGCCGCAGATGATCCGGGTCCGTCGACTTGGGCAGCGGCACCAGGCCGAGCTGCAGGCAGAAGCGGATGCAGAGCTGCGCGACGTCGACGCCGTATCGCGCCGCACAGGCCGAGATGTCGGCGTCGCGCAGCGCCGCGCCGTGCGCCACCGGCGAATAGGCCTCGACCAACACGTCCTGCGCACGGCAATAGTCGATGAGGTCGAAGGGCATGTTGCCGACATGCGCCAGCACCTGATTGACGGCCGGCCGTACCGTCCCGTGCCGCAGAATGTTGTCGAGATCCGCGCGTTCGAAGTTGGAGACGCCGATCGCCCGGATCTTGCCGGCGCGATGTGCCTCCTCCAGCGCCCGCCACGCCGCCAGGTTGCCGGCATCATAGTCGCCGTCTTCACGGAATTCGGCCCATGGCTGCGGGCTGTGGATCAGCATCAGATCGATATGGTCGAGGGCCAGCGCCCGGAGCGAGCCGTCGATCCGTGCCCTGGCATCGGCGAGAGTCTTCGCCTCCGCCGCCAGCTTCGTCGTCACGAAGACGTCGTCACGGGGGATGCCGCTGGCGCGCAGCCCCTCGCCCACCCCCCGTTCGTTGCCATAGGCTTGCGCCGTATCGACGTGCCGATACCCGATGGCCAGCGCGTCGCGGACGACCCGGCTGACCGACGTGTCATCGATCCGCCAGGTACCGAGGCCGATGACGGGGATCGCCACGCCGTTGGCGAGCATGAACGTCCGGTCGAGGATCATGGCCGTTCCTCCGCGTCGGCGGGCGGCTCGCCGTAGCCGGGACGCTTGGCGAGGCTTGTCCACCTGGCCTTGATGTCCGGCTCGTACACGCGGGCGTTCCACTGCGCCGGCGGGACCTCCTCGAACGCGACCGACACGGCGTCCTCGTCGTAGTCGAGCGTGTCGGTGACACCCTGCACGATCGTCGCGGCAAGGCGACGCTTCTGGTCTTCGGTCTTGCCGGGCCAGAGCTTTACGATGACGTGAGGCATCGCCTCACTCGCTTCCGAGCGGTGCGAGATACTCCTCGTCCGTCACCTTCTCCATCCAGGTCACCGGCGATCCTCCGACGGATTCCTGGATCGCGATATGCGTCATGCCCTCGTGCGCCGTGGCACCGTGCCAATGCTTGTGCTCGGCCGGGCACCACAGGATGTCGCCCGCACGGAATTCGAGCTTCGGGCCGCCCGCGATCTGCGTCCAGCCGACACCCTCGGTCACGATCAGGGTCTGGCCCGCCGGGTGCGTATGCCAGGCGGTGCGCGCGCCAGGCTCGAAATGCACGATGGCGCCGGACACACGTGACGGTGCCTCGCGCTGGAATTGTCCGGTGATGGTGGCCTTGCCGGTGAAATAGTCGGTCGGCCCGTCGACGGTCTTCATGTCCGTCTTGCGTTCGATCGCCATATCCGTCTCTCCTTTCTGAGCCTGGACGCCGGCGGGCAGCGACAGCGCCGCCAGGCAGATGCCGAATGTCCTCATGCTGGTGTCCCTCGGCGCGATCGCCCGTCCCGATGACGGGCGTCGAGGACGACTATCTAGGGCACGCGGCCTCCCGTGATTACCGACGCCAAAGGCAATGAACTGGTGAACCAAGCTCAACAATAAGCTATGCCGGGACGATGCAGATCAGCCGTTCGGACCTGGCGGACTTCGCCTATTTCCTGGCCATCGCGCGGCTCGGCAGCTTTCGGCGGGCGGCAACCGCCATGGGCGTCACGACATCGGCGCTGAGCCATGCGATGACGGCGCTCGAAGCACGGCGCGGCGTCAGACTGTTGAACAGGACGACGCGAAGCGTGACGCTGACCGCCGCCGGCGAGGAGCTTCGCGCGAGCATCGAACAGCCGATGCAGGCGATCGAAGACGCCGCGGGCCGTCTCGACCGGTATCGCGACGCGCCCGCGGGGCGGGTCCGCATCAACGTGCTCGAGGATGCGGTCGGCCTGATCCTGGAGCCGGTCATGCCCGTGTTCGTCGATCGCTACCCCGACGTCGCGATCGACGTCAGCGTCAGCAACCGGATGATCGACATCGTCGGCAGCGGCTTCGACGCCGGCATCCGTTACGGCGGTACGGTGCCGGAGGACATGATCGCGCAGCGACTGTCGCCCGACCTGCGCTGGATCGCCGCAGCGGCACCCGCCTATATCGCGCGCTTCGGCATGCCCCGCGTTCCGGACGACCTACGCGCGCATCGCTGCGTCGGTATCCGCCTGGGCAACGAGAAGCTGTATCACTGGGAGTTCGAGCGGGACGGCCAGGCGATCGCGATCGCGACGCCCGGCCCGATCACGGTCGACGCGAGCCACGCGGCCGTCGCCTTCGGCCTGCGTGGTGCGGGGATCATCTACGCGACCGAAGCCGTGCTCCGCCCGTTTCTGGACAGCGGCACCCTGCATCCCGTGCTGGACGACTGGTCGCCGATAGGAAGCGGCTTCCATATCTATTACCCCGGCCGCCGGCACCTTCCCACGGCGCTACGTCTGCTGATCGACCTGATCAGAGAGGTTCGGCCGCTTCGCGGCTGAGTGAGCGACGGCGCAGCGTCCATCGCGATCGGCGGATGCCGACCTGCCTCAGTCCGTCCCGGTGACCGCCAGCGCGGCGAAGCTCGCGAGCCAATGTTCGCCCATATAGTCGCCCGCCAGCTCGCCGATCCCGGCCGCGAGATGGTCGGCGGCGGCGGCTTGCAGGGCCGCCTGCAGCCGGCCGTCCGACGCGCCCGCGAGCGCGCGCATGGCCCATGCGCGGCTGAGGTTGAGGCCGTCGAGATGCGCGATCCGTCCGTCGGCGCGATCGCTGACACGGGCGGGTGTCGCCAGGGTCTCGGGCAACGAAGGCAGGAAGCCGGCGAACCAGACGGCGAACGTCTCGGCCGGCAACAGGCACTGCATCGCCATCGCCTCCATCAGCGTCGGGGACAGGAAGTCCTCGCCGCTCGGCTCCCACGCCTGCGCCTGCCGATCGCGGCCGAACCAAAGCTGCGCGCGCTCGGCCATGGCGTCTCGCATCGCCGCATCGCCGGCGACGCGGGCATAGCGATCGGCGAGGACCAGCGCGAAGGCGCTGTTGGCGTGCGTGCCCGCGCGCACCGGATAGGTCATTAGCGGCAGATGCGCGCGCCATCGCGCCGCGAACGCGTCCGCGAGCGGCCGCAGCGTGGCGGCATGCGGCAGTCCCGCAACGACCAGTTCGCTGTACAGCATCAGCAGCCATGCCCAGCCATAAGGGCGCTCGAAGCCGCGTGCGTCCGGGCGGTCGAGATAGCGGCATTCGGCGGCGACCTTCGCGGGCGAGAAGGCATCCGCGAAGAGGGCATCGATCGCCGTGGCCTCCGGCAGGTCGGGAAACAGGCGGCGGACGCGGGCAAGCAGCCAATAGCCGTGGACGCAGCTGTGCCAGTCGAAGCTGCCGAAGAAGATCGGATGCAGGTCGCGCGGCGTGTAGATATCGGCGCGATCGGTCATGATATGGTCGGATTTGTGCGGATATTCGCGCGTCACATGGCCAAGGGCGATCCGCGCGAACGCCGCGGCCTGCTCGGGGGTCATCGCCACCCTCCGGGAAAGGCACACAGGGCCAGCACCGCGATGTTGAAGGCGAGCAGCATCAGCGCCGTCGGCCATTGCACCCGGATCACCCCGAACCGGTCGCGCAGCTCGAGGACCGCCGCAGGCACGAGGTTGAAATTCGCCGCCATCGGCGTCATCAACGTGCCGCAGAACCCCGAAAGCATGCCCAGCGCCGCGACCACCGCGGGATCGCCGTTGAAATGGCGGATCAGCAGCGGCAGGCCGATCCCCGCGGTCATGATCGGAAAGGCGGCGAAGGCATTGCCCAGCACCATCGTGAACAGCGCCATGCCGACGCAATAGGCGATCGTGCCGGCGAGTGGCGTGTCGAGCGCGACGACATGGACCATACCGCCCGCGACCACCTTCCCCACGCCGGCCATCGCGAAGACGCCGCCCAGGGCCGCCAGCATCTGGGGCAGGACCATCGCCCAGCCGATCGAATCGACCAGCCTGCGCGCCTCCGCGACGGGTGCGGCACGCGGCGGACGGGTCAGCACGACGGCCAGCGTCAGCGCGACGACCGCGCCGATCACCAGCGCCGCCAACGTCACCTGCTTCGGATCGATCAGCGCCACGCCCGCGATGCGACCGTCGCCGACGAGCAACGTGCCCGCCAGCGTGACCGCCGGCAGCATCAGCGCGGGTACGAACAACCACGCCCCCAGCCTCGCAGCGTCGGCACGACGGCGATCCGCACCGCTGCTGGCGACGTCCGCCGGGCGAAGGCCGAGCGTCGCCAGGGCGACCATCGCCAGGACCAGGCACCCGTCGACGAGGTCGGGCAGCCATGACCCCGCCCCGAGCAACAGCGCGAAGATCCCCCAGAAGCCGGCATTGCGCCACCGCGTGGGCGCACCGCGGTCGCGAGCATGATGCACGGCCACCGCCGCCGGCAGCGTCGCCGCCGCCACGCCGATGGCATCGAGCCCGATCACGGCCGCCGCCGCAATCGACGATCCAGCAACAGGAGCCGGACGCCATGGATCAGGAAGGCGGCGATGGCGGTGGGTATCGCCCACACGGCCACCGAAAGCGGCGCCACCGTCACGCCATCCTGTTCCAGGATCGCCCGGATGAGCAGGATGGAGCCGATCGCGACGAACAGATCCTCGCCGAAGAACATGCCGATATTGTCGGCGGCGGCCGCATGCGCGCGAATATGGTCGCGCGTCGCGGGGGCCAGCGGCGGCCGGTCGTCCCGCTCCTCCGCGCCCTCGGCCATGGGGGCGATTATGGGGCGGACCATCTGGACATGGCCGCCAAGCGACACCAGCCCGAGCGCCGCCGTGATCTGCCTGAGCGCGAGATAGCCGAGCAGCACCCTGCCGGTCGTGGCCCGGCGCAGCCGACGGACGAAGTCGCGGGCCTTGTCGCGCAGGCCGGCCCGTTCGAGCAGTCCGATCGTCGGCAGCGCCAGGAAGGGGACCGCGAGGAACCGGGCGTCGACGAAGGCCCTGCCGATCATGGCGATCACGGCGATCGGCCCGTAGCCCGCCGCCGCGGCGCTGGCCAAGGCGGCGACGGTCACGACCAGCAACGGGTTCACGCCCAGCGCGAAGCCGATGACGATGATCACGATCCCCGACAGGACGAGCATGGCAGGCGGTTCCCGCTAGAGCGTGGCGGCGGCGCGCGCCGCCTGATTGTATTGGCCGGACAGGCGCCGCAACAACTCGGCCGCGGCAGACAGGGCCGGGCCGTCCGGACCGTCGGCGGCGACGGCCGTTGCCAGGACGCCTTCGCGGATGTCGCGATAGCGTGCGCAGAAGGAGCGTCCCGCATCGGTGGCGGACACCAGCTTCTCCTTGCCGGACCGCTGCGTGGCGACCAGTCCCGCCCGCTCCAGCTTGCGGATCGCATAGGTGATGAGATGCGTGTCCTCGACGTCCAGGACGAGGGCGATGTCGGCGAGTCGCTTGGCGCGGTCGCGATGCCGGACGGTGTGCAGGATCAGCACCTCCAATGGCGCCAGCGCCAGACCTGCGGCCGACGCGCAGCGCGCGATCCACCGCTGATACGCCGCCGCCGCCAATGTCAGGCTGAATTCGAGCTCCGAGAGCGCTGGCGTCGCGCCGTCCGCGAGATGCGCCGACGATACGATCGGCCGCCTGTCTTCCGCCATGCCGACCTCCTCCGCATCAGGGTTGCGTTCTTTGCGAAGCGTGTCAATCCAAGCCGCTTTTTATCGATAAATCGTATTCGAATCGGTCGGGAGAAGAACGCGATGGCTGGCTGGTCGTTCTGGGTCGATCGCGGCGGCACCTTCACCGACGTGGTGGCGCGTGCGCCCGACGGCACGCTGACCACGGCCAAGCTGCTGAGCGAGGCGCCGGAACGCTACGCCGACGCCGCCATTGCGGGCATCCGCGCGATCCTGGGCCTGGATGAGCAGGAACCGTTGCCGGTCGACCGGATCGCAGAGGTCAAGATGGGCACGACCGTCGCCACCAACGCGCTGCTGGAACGCAAGGGCGCGCGCACCCTGCTGGTCGTCGACGCGGGCTTCGCCGACCTCCTGACGATCGGCGACCAGACGCGGCCGCGCCTGTTCGACCTTGCGATCGATCGGCCGGCGCCGCTGTTCGACGGCGTGATCGAGATCGGAGGACGGATCGCGGCAGATGGTGCGCTCGTCCTGCCGCTGGACGAGGCGGAAACCGCCGCGCTGCTCGCCGCACGTCGCGCGGAGGGGTTCGAGGCGGTGGCGATCGCCCTCACCCATGCATGGGCGCATGGCGAAACGGAGGCGCGCGTAGCGGCACTGGCGCGGATCGCCGGCTTCACCCAGATTTCCGCCAGCCATGCCGTCAGCCCGATGATCGGCCTCGTCACCCGAGGGCGAACGACCGTGGTCGACGCCTATCTGTCGCCAGTCCTGCGTCGCTACGTCGACCGCGTCGCCGACGCGCTGGGTCCGATACCCCTCCATTTCATGCAGTCCAGCGGCGGCCTCGCGGAGGCGCGCGTCTTTCAGGGGAAGGACGCCATCCTGTCAGGACCGGCAGGCGGAGTCGTCGCGGCGGCACGCACCGCGCAGGTCGCCGGCTTCGACCGCGTGATCGGCTTCGACATGGGCGGGACCTCGACTGACGTCGCGCTCTATGCCGGACGGTTCGAGCGCGTGCTCGACGCGGAGGTCGCCGGCGTCGCGATGCGCGTGCCGATGATGGCGATCGACACCGTCGCGGCGGGCGGAGGATCGATCCTCCATTATGACGGGTCGCGCTTTCGCGTCGGGCCCGACAGCGCGGGTGCGAACCCCGGCCCTGCCTGCTACCGCCGCGGCGGACCGCTGACGGTGACCGACGCCAACCTGCTCGTCGGCAAGATCCAGCCCGAGCATTTTCCCGCCGTCTTCGGACCGTCCGGCGACCAGCCGCTCGACGGCGAGGCGCCGCGGCAAGCTTTCGCCGCGCTCGCCGACGCGACGGGTGCCGACGACCCGCGTGCGGTGGCGGAGGGGTTCCTGGACGTCGCCGTTGCCAACATGGCGGCCGCGATCAAGCGCGTCGCGCTGGAACGAGGCAAGGACGTGGCTGATTTCGCGCTCCAGTGTTTCGGCGGAGCGGGTGGCCAGCATGCCTGCCGCGTTGCCGAGGTGCTGGGGATGCGCACGGTGCTGATCCACCCGCTTGCAGGCGTGCTCTCCGCCTATGGCATGGGCCTCGCCGACCGGGTGGCGATCCGGCAGCGTTCGGTGGAGCGACCGCTCGGCGAGGCGCTGGACGACATCGTCGCGACGCTCGGCAGCGCCGCGGCGGCGGAGGTCGGCGCCGACGCGGAGCGGGTGGCGACCGTGCACCTCCGCTACGCGGGGACGGATACGGCGCTGCCCGTCGCCTGGGCCGCGACGGACGTCATGCGCCTCGCGTTCGAAGAGTCGCATCGGGCGCGCTTTGGCTTCGTCAGTCCCGACCGCCCTATCGTCGTCGAGAGCGTGATGGTGGAGGCGGTCGTCGCCGGCGAGCGGGCGACGCCGCTGCCGCTACCACCCCGTGACGGCCCGATGCTGGCACCGCTCGCGCACGTCACCGTGTGGACCGGAGGAAAGGAGCACAGCACGCCGATCCACGACCGGGCGGCGCTGCGGCCCGGCGACCGGATCCATGGGCCGGCCCTGATCCGCGAAAAAATTGCGACCACCATGGTCGAACCGGGCTGGCTTATCTGCGTCGGCACGGGCGGCGAACTGCGGCTGACGCATCATGCAGGCGACAGGCAGCGCGTGCCCGACCCGCTCACCGTCGACCCGGTACGGCTAGAATTGTTCAACACCCGCTTCATGGGCATCGCGGAGCGGATGGGAGTCGTGCTGCGCAACACGGCGAGCAGCGTGAACATGAAGGAGCGGCTTGATTTCTCCTGTGCGCTGTTCGACGCCCAAGGACGGCTGGTCGCCAACGCCCCGCACGTCCCGGTCCATCTTGGCGCAATGGGAGAAAGTGTCCGCGCGGTCATCGCGGCGCGAGGCGACACGCTGAGGCCGGGCGACGTCGTCGCGCTCAACAATCCGTTCAACGGCGGAACGCACCTGCCCGACGTGACGGTGATCGCGCCCGTCTTCGACGAGGAAGGCAGGGACATCCGTTTCTTCGTCGCAAACAGGGGTCATCATGCCGACATCGGCGGGCTGACGCCGGGATCGACGCCGCCCCTATCCCGCACGCTCGAGGAGGAGGGCGTCGTCATCGACGACTTCCTTCTCGTTGACGGCGGCACGATGCGCGAGGCCGCGTTCCGTGACCTCCTGGCCAAGGCGCGTTTTCCCGCGCGCAGTCCTGACACCAACGTCGCCGACATCAAGGCGCAGCTCGCCGCCAATGCGACCGGCATCGCCGAGCTGAAGGCGCTGGTCGCGGCCAGCGGCTGGCCGATCGTGCGTGCCTATATGGGCCATGTCATGGACCACGCGGAGGAGAGCATCCGCCGCGTCCTGTCGCGGCTGGAGGACGGGACGTTCACCTACCCCATGGACGACGGCACGTGCTTGAGGGTCGCGGTCACCATCGATCGCAAGGCGCGCGCGGCGACGATCGACTTCACCGGCACCGGCCCGGCGCGCGACGGCAATTTCAACGCGCCGCCCGCGGTGACAAGGGCCGTCGTCCTCTATGCCTTCCGATGCCTGATCGGCGAGGACCTGCCGCTCAACGAGGGCTGCCTCGCCCCGCTCACCATCGTGATACCCGCCGGCAGCTTCCTCGCGCCGCCGCCCGGCAGCGCGGTCGTCGCCGGCAATACCGAGGTGAGCCAGGCCGTGTGCAACGCCTTGCTCGGGGCACTGGGCGCCTGTTCCGCGTCGCAGGGGACGATGAACAACTTCCTGTTCGGCAACGCGCGCCACCAATATTACGAGACGATCTGCGGCGGGACCGGTGCCGGACCGGGCTTCCACGGCGCATCGGCGGTACATAGCCACATGACGAACACGCGGATCACCGATCCGGAAATTCTCGAGCTTCGCTATCCCGTCAGGCTGGATCGGTTCTCCGTGCGACGCGGCTCCGGCGGCGGCGGGCTTTTCCGCGGCGGCGACGGTGTCATCCGCGCGCTCACCGCGCTGGAGCCGCTGACCGCCACGATCGTCGCCTCGCGCCGCACCGTGGCGCCGTTCGGCCTGGCGGGCGGAGCGGACGGCGCCGTCGGTCGGCAGCGCCTGGAAAGACGGGGCGGCACGCATCGGGAACTCGACGGCGTGGCGCAGATCGAGTGGGCGGCCGGCGACCGCATCGTCATCGAAACGCCCGGTGGCGGCGGCTTCGGCGGCGGTTGAGCGGTGTCGGCGGGGCCTTCAGTCGGAACCTTGACGCCTATCCGGCATCGGCCGCGCCGTCGCCGGCGATACCAGAATGTCATTTGCCGGATCCGCCGATACCGGTACCATCCCGTCGTCCGGATCGGCATATCCAGAAAGGCTTGGCAGATGGTACGCTCAAGTTTCGTCTTCGCCGCCATGCTGGCCGCGGCCCTTGGCGCACCCGCGCAGGCGCAGAATCAGCCGCCGGCGAAGGACGCGGGCCACGCGGCCAGGGACAGGGACAGGGACATCATCGTCACGGGCAAGCGATCCAGGCTCAGCAGCTGGAAGCAGGCCGATACCGATCATGTCTCGCTGATCGGCGACGGGTCCGAGGCCGAGCTGTCGCGCATTGCCCGCAACGTCGAGCGGTTGCACTGGCTGCTGTCGGGCCTCTTCGGGCGCAGCGATCAGGCCGACGACGTCGTCAAGATACGCATCACCCTGATCGGCGATACGGCGGAGTTTTCCGCTATGGACCTGCAGAACACGCGCTGGCAGCAGGGGCCGTTCAACGACCTGTTCCAGGTCACCCGCTATTACGACCCGCGCGAGGACGGCGCCGTCATGGCGACGACGCGGGTCGACCAGCGCACGGTGATCGAGCGAACGCCGATCAACCTGCGGTCCATTCAGAGCGCGGTCTCTTCCCTGGCGATGACGGCGGCGCCGCCGACGACCGGCGCGCCGGACGCCGGGGGCGCCAATGCGATGGGCGCGCTGGCGCAGCAGTCCGCCCTGATCGGCGACTTCGCGGCGGCGGGGCTGCGTGGCCCGCACGACCTGACGGTGACGGTCAACGCCAAATCGATCGACGTGCCGGCGACGAGCATGATCTACGCGGGCTACGCCCAGCATTTCCTGATGACGTACTTCCCGGCGGCCTATCCACGCTGGTACCTCGACGGGTTCGGCCAGATCTTCGCGTCGTTCGCGCTGCAGGGTCAGAACCAGCTCATCTTCGGCCGCTCCCCCGCGGGTGCCGGCGCGGTGTTCGACGAATTCGGCGGCTATCCGCTCGGCAAGGTGCTCGACGACAGCTATCTGGCGGAACAGCCCCGCAAGACGGGATGGACGCCGATCCACGCATGGCTCCTGACGCATTATCTGCTGTTTTCCGATACGCGGCGGCCGCAGCTCAACCGCTATCTGGCGATGCGCGCCAATGGTGCGGGCGCGGCGGAGGCGGCGAAGGTATTCGGCGATCAGAAACAGCTCGCGGCGGAGATCCGCAAGTACATGTTCGCGCGCAAGCCCTATGAGCAGGTGATCTACACCCCCGCCAAGGACGATGCGCCGCTCGTCCGACGCCTGACGGAGGGAGAGGCGGCGTTCGTCAAGGGGCGGCTGGAGCTCGGGTCGCGCATCGCCATTCCCGACGCGCCGCAGCCAAATACGCCCCCCGGCGTCGCCCAGGCGATCGAGAAGCAGCGCGCCAGGGCGCTGGCAGGCCGCGACCGGTGGCTGGCGCGATTGCGCATGACGGCGATCCGGTGGCCGAACGAAGTGGGCGCGCACCTGCTGCTCGCCGAGGCAGAGTGCAAGAGCGACCATGCGCCGGAATGCCTCGCGGCGGCGGAGCGGGCTCGCGCCCTCGCGCCCGAGGCCGCCGCCCCGATGGCGTGGCAGGGCATGGCGCTGGTGCTCGAAGCCGCGCAGGCGCCGGCTGACGAGCGACCGGCGCTGATCGCGCGCGCGCGGAGCGCGATCGCGGCGGCGAACCGGATCGACGGCGAGGCGATCGAGCCGCTGCTCGCCTATCATGCCAGCTTCGCGCAGATCGGCGCCACGCCGCCGACCCGCGCGCTCGACGCCCTGCAGAAGGTGATGACGGAGGTGCCGAATGCCCCCGCCCCGCGGCTCAAGCTCGCATCCGGTCTGGTCGGCGTCGGCAATATGGCGGCGGCGCGCACCGTGATCCTGCCCGTGGCGGCGGGCGCCTACGACAGTCCGGAACGGCCGGCAGCGCGCGCGTTGCTGCAGGCGACGGCCGCGCCGGCGATCGGGCACTCCTCGCCCGGCGCCGACACGCCGGGCAGCGGCGATGCGCCGAACCGTCCGGCCGTGCCCTGATCAGCTGACCGGTTGGCGCGTTTTCGCGCGAACCCGGCGGCCGGACAGGGATCCGGCCGCCGCTTCACGCACCGTCACCTGACTGCGCCCGGCCCGACGATTTTGTATTCCTTGGGCGGCGTCGCCCCCATCAGGTTCTCGACAAAATAGTCCCAGCGCCGCCGCATCATGTAGCTGGAGGTATCGCCATAGCCGTGATGCGCGCGCGGAAAGAGAATGAGGTCGAAGTCCTTGTTCGCCTTTTCCAGCGCGTCGACGACGAGCAGCGTCGAGGACACCGGCACATTGTCGTCGAGCAGTCCGTGCGCCAGCAGCAGCTTGCCCTTCAGGTTCTTCGCAAGATCCTGATTGGCCTGCAGGTCGTAATTCGACGTCTTGCCATCGCTGGTCAGCAGACCGAGATATTTCTCGTAATAATCGTCTTCGTAGTTCCGGTTGTCGTGATTGCCGCTCTCGGCGATCCCGACCTTGAAGAAGTCGGGAAACCGGAACATCGCCGCGGCGGTCGCATTGCCGCCCCCCGAATGGCCCCAGATGCCGACGCGATCGAGGTCCAGCCACTGATATTGCGTGGCGAGATCCTTGATCCCGGTGACCTGGTCGGGAACGGCCTGTTCGCCCATGTCGCGATAGTAGAAGTCCTGGAACGCCTTCGACCGGCGCGGCGTACCCAGCGCGTCGATCTCCACCACCGCAAAGCCGAGCTGTGCGAGCGCGTTCGCGTCGCCCATCGACGGGGAAAACTGGCGGGAGGCGATCGTCCCGATGAACGGCCCCGGATAGATATAGTCGATCACCGGGTATTTCCGCTGCGGATCGAGCTGCGCCGGCTTGAAGAGCAGGCCATAGCAGAGCGTCCGGCCGTCGCTGCACCGCACGGCGATAGTCTCCGGCGGCTGCCATCCCGCGTTGCGCAGACGCGTCGCGTCGCCCTTCGCCAGTTCCTCGACCACCGATCCGTCCGCCCGTCGCAGCACCGCGCTCTGCGGCTGTTGGGGGGTGGAATAGATGTCGACGAAATATCGTCCGTCGTCCGACGGCACCGCGATATGGTCTTGCTTCTCCGGCGTCAGCAGCTTCGGCTTGCCGCCGTTCAGATCGACCGCGTAGATGCTCCGGTAATAGGGATCGACTCCCGGCTCCCGCCCGACGCCGGCGATCAGCATGCGTCCGCTGCGTTCGTCGATATGGACCGGATGGTCGACGTTCCACCGGCCCTGCGTCACCTGCCGCACCAGCTTGCCGCTCGCCGCGTCGTACAGATAGTAATGGCCCCAGTCGTCGCGCTGCGACCACCACAGTATCTGGCCGCGCTCGGACAGATAGCGCCAGTTGATCCCCTCGTCATTGTAGCCGCTGTCGAACCAGGTCGGCACGGTCTCGGCGAACACGTCGCGCACCGCGCCGGTGCTCGCATCGGCGATCCGCACCGTCTCCACCTTGTGGTCGCGCGACGTCGAGACGAAGGCGAGCGTCCGGGCATCCTTCGCCCATTGCATGTCCTGCGGTCCCTCCCCGCATACCACGTCGTCGCACAACGACGAGCGGTGCAGGTCCGCCGGCATCTTGAGGCGGAGGACGCGCCCGTCGTCGACGTCGACGATCACCCGCTGGATGTGGATGATCTCCTTGTCCCCGACGAAGGGATATTTCCACATGTCCACGCGCGAATGGCCGACCTGCGTCGTGGTCGTCGAGAAATCGGCCACGGCGCGCTGATCCTGCTGAAAGGTCGCGACCTTCCGAGAATCGGGTGACCAGATCACGATCGGCTGGTCGGAATGCTTCCAGCCCGCGTTGTCGGTCGCATAGCCGAAATCCTTGACGCCGTCCCTCGTCAGCTGCCGCTCCGCCCCGCTGGCCACGTCGCGAACCCACAGGTTCCAGTCGCGCAGGAAGACCGCGCGCTTGCCGTCCGGAGAGAGCACCGCCGACGCTGCCGCGCCGCGTTGCACGAGATAGCCGGCGATCTGCCCCGCGCCCAGCGCGGGAAGCTTGGTGCAGACATAGGGGCGAGCCAGCCCGCAATCATATCGCTCGCCACCGATCGACACGATCGCGCTGGTCTTGGCGGCGTTCGGTTCCAGGTTTTCGAAGCCGAGCTTGGTCGCATCCCGTTCCTTCAGGCCGGCTGCGTTGAGCGACGCCAGCAACCCAAGGGTCTCGAACGCCGGCGCCTTCGTGCCAGCGACCGCATCGCCCAGCATGATCGTTGGCACGCCGTGATCGCTGTCCACGTACCAGAAGCGCCGCGCGTCGATCCAATGCGCCGAGCGCACCGCATGATCGACGAGGGGCACCGTCCACGGTGCCAGCTGATGGTTTGCGCGGGTATAATCCGCGACGGTCACCTGCGGCTTGTCCTGCGCGGCGGCCGATCCGGCGATCATGACGGCACATAGGCAACTGGCGATCAAACGCATCGGGCAGCTTTCGGCAAGAGGGGATCGGACGGCCCGCGCGTGGACGAACAAAGGGGTTCCTGAATCCCGCCGCTCCCCATACGCGATCCCGCCGCGGCAGGTACGATCTACTGTCATTATGCAGACCACGGCGGCGATCACAATAGCTTGGCGGGCAAGGTCTGCCGGCGCCGCCGAACGCCGTCGGCGACGGCTGCGGGGACCAGGAACTCCGATGCGCCCTGCCCCATCCTCCCATGCGCCGGCGGCCGTGCGATCCCGCCAAGGCCGGGTTCGCGCACGCGACCGGGACCGCTTTGCAGGAAGACGCCGCCGGCCGCCCCACGCCGTGATCGTAACGGTTGATCGGCAACGCCTTATGCTGTCACGGTGACGCCATGCGCGATCGAATCGGGTGGCGCATGTCTGAGGGGGTCCACATGCTCAAAACCGTTGCCGCCGCCGTCCTCGCGCTCTGCGCATCCGCAGCGGGAGCGGAGACCTACGCGATCCAGGCCGGTCGCTTGATCATCGACGCATCGGCGCCAGCACGCGGCCCTTCCACCGTCATCGTGACGGACGGCCGCATCACGCGCGTCGAGACCGGCGCGGTCGCGCCCGCCGGCGCGACGATCGTCGACCTGCGCAACAAGACGGTCATGCCCGGGCTGATCGACGTCCACGTCCACCTGACCAGCGACGCCAATTTGCCCTGGTATGAGACGCTGCGACCCAAATATTCGGACAGCTATGCCGCGGTCACCGGCGTCAAGAACGCGCTGATCACGGCGCGGGCCGGTTTCACCACCGTGCGGGACGTCGGATCGAGCGGGACGTCCGCCATCGCGGTACGCGATGCGATCCGCGACGGCAGCGTGCCGGGACCGCGGATAGAAGTGTCCGGCCAGCCGCTGTCGATGATCGGCGGCCATGCCGACCCCGCCGTCGGACTTTCGCCGACGCTTCGCGACGCGCTGGAGGCCACGCCGGAGATGTTCACGGTGTGCACGGGCACGGAAGAATGCAGCAAGGCGGTCCGCCGCCTGGGGGCGCAGGGCGTCGACGTCATCAAGTTCATGGCGACGGGCGGCGTGCTCGATCCCGGCGATATCGGCCTGGAGCAGCATTTCTCCGACGCCGAGATGAAGGCGATCATCGATACCGCCCACGCGCTCCACCTGAAGGTCGCGGCGCATGCGCACGGCGCCAAGGGCATCGATGCCGCGGTACGTGCGGGCGTCGACTCGATCGAACACGGCACCTTCGTCGATGCCGCCGGCATCGCCGACATGAAGACGCGCGGCACCTTCTACGTCGGGACCTTGCTGGCCTTCCGCGGCGCGGTGCAGATGGTCGGCAAGGGCCTGCTGCAGCCATCGAGCGAGAAGAAGGCGCGGCAGGCGTTCGAAGCCTGGGGCGTCGGCCTCAATCGCGCCTACAAGGCCGGGGTGAAGATCGCGCTAGGTACCGACGCCGGCGTCTTCCCGCATGGCCAGAATGCGCAGGAGATCGGCCTGATGGTGACGAAGGGTGGCATGACGCCGCGCGACGCACTGATCGCCGCGACGAAGGGTGGGGCCGAACTGATGGGCTTGGCCGCGGAGACGGGCACGCTCGACAATGGCAAGAGCGCCGACCTGATCGCCGTCGACGGCGATCCGCTGACCGATGCCGATGCGGTGACGCACGTGTCCTACGTCATGGTGATGGGAAAGCCGATCCCGATGAAGTGACCCGCCTCCTCAGGCAAACGGGAGCGGAAGCGTCCGACTTCGGCCTGTCCAATCTTGGCCTGACCTCGCGGACGTCGCGTCGAGAAGCCACCGGCCGTCGGCTGTAGACCGACGGCCGGAAAGACCCCCTTACCGTGCGTCGCCCGGGATCACTGCGCCTGCTGATCCTTGGCGCTACGGGCGACCTCGGCCTTGCCCATCTGGGAGACGAGGACATCGCCTGATCCGCTGAAGTTGCCGGCGGGCAGGCTGGCGAGCCGGTTGCCGACGGCGACCGTCACCGCCTCGACCGCGCCGCTTGCCGTGGTGCGAACCGACTGAACCGTTCCGATCACACGCCCGCGCGCGTCGGCGACGTTCATGCCGCGTGTGACGGCGAAACTCCCCGCCCCCTCCGCGGCGGCGCTACCGGCCAGGGCCAACGGCCCGGTGCCAAGTCCACCCGCCACGCTGCCGTTTCCTGCCGCGCCACCGCCGGCCGAGAGCGTCTGTCCGGCTGCCTTCCGGGCGCCATTCACCGCCATGCCACCGACGCTGCGCACCTGCGACACCGCGCCGCGGGTAGCGGCGACGCCGCTGCGCGCCGCGCCTGTCAGCGCATCCGTCCCGACGAGCTGTGCATCCGCCGAGCCGCCCGCGGAGCCGGTCGCGCCGGCGGAGCCGCTGGCCGAACGTCCGCCGAGACCCGTGGCGCCGTGCAGCGCCGATGCTCCCGACGCGTTGCCGGAAGCGCTTGCCCGTCCGCTGCGGGTGTCGACGCTGCGCTGCGCCTGCAGCGAGCCGCTCGACGAGGCCGCGCCGGTGGCGCGTCCCATCGTGTCACCGAGCATTCCGCCGGCGCTGCCGGAGCCCGCACCGCCCAGAGCACCGCCGAGCATGCCGCCACCGGCACCGCCCAGCAGCTGCGCCGAGGCAGGCGCTACGGTCATCAGGCAGAGGGCCGTGCCGATCAGCCACTTGGTCATGTCATTCTCCTTCAGATGTTGCGTGTCTGATCGGAGAACGGATGCGCCGATGCGTTTAATCCCGAAAAAATTCAGCGAGGCTGCGTGCGGCAATCGCCACAGACGATACCGCGTCCATAGCGGGGACCGAGCGGTCGCGCTCCGCGATCGACGGACCCCAGTGCCGCCGCGCGACGGCCGGGATCGGTCGATGGATAGGCTCGGGCAAGCGTCGCGGCGACCAGCGGCGCGGCGAACGATGTCCCGCGTACGGCGATAGCCGCTCCGTCCGCTGCCGACGCCATCATGTCCGCGCCGGGTGCGGCATAATCGAGATGCGTGGCGCGCCCAGCTTCGATGAGAACGCGGTTGCGGGCGTCGACCCCGGTCACCGCGACGACCCCCGGATAGGATGCGGGAAAGCTCGGCGGCGACGCCGGGCCGTCGTTGCCGACGGGCGCCACGATCAGCATGCCCCTGGCCTGCGCCGCCGCGACGACGCGGGCGAGCAGCGGGTTGGCGGGGCCGACGAGACTGACGTTCACGACGGGGACGCCCCGTGCGGCCAGCCACGCCAGCGCCTTGGCGATGGCGGTCGCGTTGCCGCCGGCCGGATCGGCACCGTAAACGTCCGCCACGACGAGCCGGGCTCCCGGTGCGGCGCCACGGATCGGTCCCCTGCCCGCGATCAGCGAGGCCACCGCGCTCCCATGGGCGCTGGGCCTTGGAGCACCGATCGCGAAGCCGCGCTGGTCGGGCGCGTCGGCGACGCCGCCATCGATCACGCCGACTTGAAGCGCGGCCCCGCTCGGGCCGGCCGCACCGGCAGGGACGATGGGCGAGGTCGCGATGGCGCCGCTTTCGACGTGCAATTGATCGGCCGCGACGTCGCTGGCGCCGAGCCTGCGCAGATCGCGGATCGCCGCCGCGAGGCTGCGGCCGGGCGGGACCGCCAGCCGGGTGAAGCGCACGCCGAGAAGGTCCCCGCTCTCGATCTCGCGATATCCTTGCCGGGTCGCGGCGGCGACCAGCGCCGCATCGGGGTCGGTCAGGACCAGCTCGCCGGCGCGCGCCGGAAATCCTTGCGGGTCTTTCGCGATCCGATCGGGGTAGCGCCGGACCAACGCGGCGACACGGTCGATCCGCAAGGCCTCCAGCGCGCGGGCGCCGCGCTCAGGAATGCCTGCGACGGTATCCGCCACCGGACCGAGCGCCGGCGCCAGCTCACCGATACGGGGCATCGTGGGCAGCAGCTGGGCCTCCGCCGTCCCCGTTCCCGTGATCGACGCCGCCGCCAAGAGGGACGCTAGTCTCGCTTTCATCGCCAGGAATATGTCATCATGGGGATGAAACGGCCACCGGCATGCGTTTCATCCGCCAGAAGGGACATCGGAGCGACATTGGCGAGGTTCGAGGACGAATTGCTGGAGATCCTGCCGCGCCTGCGGCGCTTTGCCCGCTCTCTGTCGCGCGACGCCGCGGACGGTGACGATCTGTGCCAGGTGGCGATCGAAAAGGCATTGAACGCGCGCGACCAATGGCAACCGGGAACGAGGATGGACAGCTGGATGTATCGCATCACGCGCAACGCCTGGATCGACCAGGGCCGCGCCCGCACCCGCGCCGCGCAGACCTTCCTGCCCGAAGAGGCCGGGGTCGCGATCGGCGACGACGGTGCCCACGCGATCGAGGCGCGGCTGGAACTGGCCCTGGTCCAGCGCGCGATGGCGGAGTTGCCCGATGAGCAGCGGGAGGCGGTGGCGCTCGTCCTCGTCGAGGGGCTCGCCTACAAGGAAGCGGCCGCCGTGCTCGATGTGCCGATGGGCACGCTGACGTCGCGCCTCGTCCGCGGACGCCAGGCGCTGCTCGCGCGGATGGGAGAAGCGGCATGACGATCGACGATTCGCTGCTGATGGCCTATGCCGATGGCGAGCTTGATCCCATCGCCGCGAAACGGGTCGAACAGGCGATGGCGAACGATCCCGCGCTCGAGCGTCGCGTGGCGGACCATCGCGCGCTGCGCGATCGGATGGCCCGCGCCTTCTCGCCGATCGCGGAGGAGCCGGTGCCCGATCGCCTCGCCGCGCTGCTGACCAATACCGTCGTCGTACTGCCGCCGCGCCGCCCCCGCGTCTCGCCTTGGTGGCCGGCCGGAGCGGTGGCCGCCGGACTGGCGCTCTCCCTCGGACTGGCGGCGCCGTGGCGGCAATCGCCCGGCAGCGCCGATCATGCCGGCGGCGCGCTCGGCGAGGCGCTCGACACGCGCCTCGCGGCGATGGACGGCGATCCTCGGGTGCTGGTGAGCTTCCGTAACCAGCAGGGCGCCTATTGCCGTGTCTTCGCGGGCAGCGCGCGGGATGGCATCGCCTGCCGCGACGGCGAAGGCTGGCGGTTGGTGAGGACCACGCCGGGGAGCCATGCGGCGGGGACCGATTATCGCCAGGCAGCCTCGGGCGACGCGGCCCTGCTGAACGCAGCACAGGCGATGATGGCCGGCGACCCGCTCGATGCCGCCGGCGAGATCAGGGCACGGCAGCGCGGCTGGCGGTGAGCGTCGCCTGACCGGGGCCTGATTCACCTCCATGAAAGCGGGACCGGCATCGCCCCCGATCCAACCCTGACGGATCGTCCTCTAGAGGCGGACGCCGATCCGCATTCCCGCGCTCGCGGCGGGCGCGCTGCGGCTTACCCCGGTGCTGCCCTGCACGCCCAGCGACAGGCGTGACGACAGGTTAGTCTCCAGGCCGACCGCGACGTCCTGCCGGTCTCCCGTCGTCTCGGTGACGCGCGAGGCGTGATCGAAGGAGAGGCTGACCCCGCTCGTCCGCCCGACGCGAAGCGCGACGCCCCCTTTGGCGGTCGTGACATTCTCGAGCCGATAGGTGGCAGGCTGGCCCGTGACGGTATAGCCGAGCGCGGCGAAGGGCGTCACCTTGCCGGGTCGCGCTGCTTCCATCGTCACCGCAAAGTCGGCCTTGCCCGTGCCGAGGCCGCGGGCGGACGACGCCGTCGGCAGCTTGGCGCTGCCCGTCACGGCGAGTGCGACATGATGCCGCCGCGGCTCGACCAACTGGACCGAGGCGCCGACGACGGCGTCGCCAATGCCGCCGCGCCGCACGCGCGTCGCGGGGCGCGCGGGATCGACCAGGATCGGCAGGCCGAGCAGGCCGCCGGTCGAGACGACATTGCCGGGCGCATCGACACGGACGACGGGAAGGCTGGCGAAGGCGCTCACCCGCTTGCGCCTGACGCGCAGTCCGATCGAGGCGCTCGACGTCGTGATCCGCGCCCCAGTGCCATAGCTGCCGCTGCTATGATCTGCGCCGAGCGACGCGATGACCTGCGCCGCCGCCGGCTCGGCGGCACCCAGGCCGACCGCCATCACCGACAGAAAGATGGCTCCAGCGATCCGCTGCATTCATCGTCCCCCAATTCCAACCTTCTCGTGGTGGGAACGACGGGGGTCGTGGCTTTAATCCAACTTGGAACGTGTGACCGGCGCCGCTTCCCCGGCACAGGCTGTATTCGCGCGAGGCGCCCCTCACCCCTATCCTTCGTCGGTCGCGCCACGAAGCGCCAGTTCGTCCTCGGCGGCCTCGCCCGTCCGCCGAAGCGCGTCCAATTCCTCCGTCGACTTCGTCTCGATACCCGCCACCTCGTTGCGGGCACCCTGAATGGCGTAGACCAGCTCGTCGATCTTGAGGTGCAGCGCCTGCTCGGAGCGACGCTGCCCGTTCAGCACCATCTGGGTAAGGGTGATGGACAGTACCGACAGGATCAGGGTCAGTGCGTTCTCGCCGGCCGCGCCCGCCGCCAGAAACCAAATCGCGCAGAAGAGCGCGACCAGAACGATCGAAGCGGGGTGGCCGAACATGTCCGCGCCACGCCCGCAGATGCGGCAGCCCAGGTTGTAGAGTTTACGTCCCACCATCCGCCCTCGGCTGCCGCTATGCCCCCGCCCTAGAGGACGCGGTCGCCGTGCGTCGAGAGGGACGCGCGATCGCGCTCCACCTCGTCGCGCGTATAGGCTGGCGCGGAGGCGTCGAACGCGCTCCACCCTTGCGCGCGATAGGCGGCGCCGCGCGCGCCCGGGTCGACGGAACGATAGGTATCGAGGATCGCCTCCACCTGTCCCGGCGCTGAATCGTCGGTGCGCACGCTGACCAGCGTCCCCCCGCGACGGACGCCTTCCGAATAGACGTTGGCGTCCTCGTCGCTATGGCCCGCGGTCTTGAGCGCGCCGACGATGCTGCCCGTCGCCGCGCCGCCTGCCGCACCGATCCCGGCGCCCGCCGCGGTGGCAGCGAGCCAGCCTGCCGCGACGATCGGGCCGAGGCCGGGAATGGCCAATAGCCCCAGGCCGGCAAGCAGGCCACCGGCCCCGCCCAGGACCGCGCCGGTGGACGTGCCCCGGCTGACGTCGCCATGGTCGTTGACGCCTTCGTGCAAACCGTCGGCGCGCGCGCCATCGCCGATCTGATGGCGGCCGTCGGCATTGTTGGCGACGATGCTGATGTCGTCGCGCGCTACGCCATGGCTCTCGAGCGCCGCGACGGCAGCCTTGGCGTCCGCATAATCGTCATACAGGCGCGTGATCGTCCTGGTCATGATCTGTCTCCTGATTGGCTGTCCGGCCCGCCTCAGCGGGTGGTGATATTGCCCTTGTAATCAAGCATCACGGTCGCCTTGGCGCCGTTCTTGACCGCGGTGCCCTGCCAGACGCCGTTGCGATCCTTGGTCAGGCTGCTGACCCCGCTGAACCCCGCTTTTTCGAGGCGACCGCGTGCCTGCGCCTCGGTGAACGAATTGCGACCCTTCGCCGGCGCCGCCACGTCATGGGCGGTGGGGTGTTTCAACGCCGGGTTGTGCGATCCGTGCGCGCTCTGTGCGGACGCGCCCGCCGCAAGGGACGCCGCGACGAGTGCGGCGATGACGTGCCTGTGCATTGTGACCTCCTTGGTCGTAGGTTGCCGCCCCCCGCCCGCCGCACGCGTCGTGCGGACGGGAACCGGAAGGGAGCGACGGAACGTTCAGCGGACGGTGCCGCGGCGAAAGAGATTGACGATCCCCAGAAGGACCACCGCGCCCAGCAGCGACACGAGGATGGACGGCAGGCTGATGACACCGCTGGTGATGGGCGCGCCGCCGATCAGCGGCGTCAGCAGGAAGCCGGCGAGCATGGCGCCGACGATTCCGACCACCACGTTGAGGAATATCCCCTGCTGACCATCGGTCCGCATGATGATGCTGGCGACCCAGCCGATCAGCCCCCCGACGACGAGTAGAATTACCAAGCCCATGACACCCTCCACGGACGAACCGGCGGAATTGCCGATCATCGTCTCTGCGGGCGCTTAACCGTCTGCGGGACCGTGGCGTTCATTCGGCATCAACAGGTACGCGCGGCGGCATGGTCATTCCGTCACGATGGACTTGGTACTTCCGTCACATCGGAGCCGGAACCCGAAGCGTTGCCGGCGGCTTCATGCCGCATGAGCCAGCGACATCCGCATGCGTCCCACGCGCCCACCCTGCGCCATCTGGAACAGCTGATGGCTGGGCTTACCGTCGGCGTCATCCTCGTCGATCCGTCCGGCGCGATCGTCGGTACCAATGCGGCGGCGCTGGCGATGCATGGCGTGACGCAGGCCGAAGCGCTCGGCGCGACGGCGGACGAGTATTGCCAGCGTTTCTGCCTGCGCTATCGCAACCACCAGCGCCTCGCCCGGCGCGACTATCCGATCATGCGGATGCTGGCGGGCGAGAACTTCCCGGACGTCGTCGTCGAGGTGGCGCCGGTCGGCGTCAACGAACCGCGCTGGACGCATATGGTGCACGACGTCGTGATGGACGTCGACGGCGGCGATCCGGATTATCTGGCGCTCGTCATCCAGGACGTGTCCGAGCGCTACGACGCGGAGGCGCGGTTCGAGGCGATGTTCCAGGCCAATCCCGCCCCGGCCCTGATCCTGCGCCTCTCCGACCAGCGTTTCATCCGGGCGAACTCGGGCTTCGCCGAACTTTGCGGATGCTCGCGGGATTCGATCGAAGGGCGCCACCTTCGCGACCTGGACATCCTGGCCCATACCGAGCGTCATGCGCTAGTCGCCGAGCGGCTGCAGCATGGGCTGACCATTCCGCAGGTCGAGGCGGAATTGCCGTTGCCAGACGGGTCCTCGCGGCTGGTCATCCTGGCCGGTCAGCCGATCGAGGTCGGCGATCAGCGCTGCATGCTCTTCACCTTCGCCGATCTGGAGCCGCGCCGGCTCGCGCAACGCGCACTGGCGTCGAGCGAGCATCGCGCCGCCACGATGTTCCGGCTCGCGCCCGGCGGGATGGTGGTCACCGCCCTGCCCGACCACCGTATCGTCGAGGTCAACGAGGCCTTTTTGCGCCTGACCGGCCGGGGCACGCACGCGTTGATCGGGCGCGATGCGGACGAGATCCAGTTGTGGAACGACGCTTCGCAGCGAGAGGAGGTCGAGCGCGAGCTGGATCAGCGTGGCGGCATACGCACGCTCGACGTCCGGTTGCTGCCGGCCACGGGATCGCCGATCGACTGCCTCGTCTCCGCGGAGGTCATCGACGTGCGCGGCGACCGCTGCGCCCTATGGCTCTACCAGGACGTGACGGAGCGCCGGCATGGCGAGCTCGAACTGGTCGAGGCCATCGATGCGGTGATGAAGGACGCGAGCTGGTTCAGCCGTTCCATCATGGACAAGCTCGCCACCTTGCGCGGCGGTGGTGACGCGGAGCGGCATCCTCCGCTCGATCTCAGCAAGCGAGAGCGGGAGGTGCTCGAGCTGATCTGCCAGGGCGCCGACGACAAGGCGATCGCGGACCGACTCGGACTGACGGGCAACACGGTGCGGAACCATGTGTCGCGGCTGTATGCGAAGATCGGCGTCAACCGGCGCAGCGCGGCGGTGATCTGGGCACGCGAGCGCGGCATCGGCATCCGTTGAACGGCATCGTCCGCCCCGTCGCCCCGGGAGCCCGCCTTCTCGCTTACGTCGAGGCTGCGGCAAGCAAAGGGGCGCTGGTTCGCCCGCCCGAGAACGGGATGACCACGGGATCCGCGTTGCTTCGCCGATGCCGATGCCGCGTGCGCGGATCACTTAGGGGGGGCCGGCAGAAAAGTGCGGAACGCCTGTCAGCGCCGCTCAGCAAAAAACGGCTAACTTAGCGAAAAAGCTTGGCTGGGGCGGCAGGATTCGAACCTGCGTATGACGGTACCAAAAACCGTTGCCTTACCGCTTGGCGACGCCCCAGCAAGAAGGGCGGCCTTATAGCCGCAGCGGCGGGGTTGGGAAGCCCCGCCGTGCGTCTTTATCGCCGCCGGGCCGGGGTCAGCCGAGCCGCTGCACCCAGCCGTGCGCGTCGGTGCCGCGGCCGCGCTGGATCGCCGTCAGCGCGTCGAGCATCCGCTGCGTCGTCTGGCCGGTGCCACCCGAACCGATCGTGAAGTCGCCGTCCGCGCTCTTGACCTGGCCGATCGGCGTCACGACCGCCGCGGTGCCGCAGGCGAAGGCCTCGACCAGCCGCCCGCTCGCCGCGTCGGCGCGCCACTGGTCGATCCCGTACAGCTCCTCGCGCACCGTCATCCCCTGGTCGCGGGCGATGCGGATGATCGAATCGCGGGTGATACCGGGCAGGATCGTACCGGTCAGCGGCGGCGTGACGAGGCTGCCGTCGTCGAAGACGAAGAAGACGTTCATCCCGCCCAGTTCCTCGACCCACCGCCGCTCGACCGCGTCGAGGAACACGACCTGGTCGCATCCCTGCCGGATCGCCTCAGACTGCGCCGCGAGGCTGGCGGCATAATTGCCGCCGCACTTGGCCGCCCCCGTGCCGCCCGGCGCGGCGCGGCTGTAGTCGCGGCTGACCCAGATCGACACGGCGCGTGCGCCGCCCTTCCAATAGGCGCCCACCGACGAGGCGATGACCATGTAGATATATTCGGCCGACGGCTTGACGCCCAGAAAGGCCTCGCTCGCGATCATGAACGGACGCAAGTACAGCGCGCCGCCGTCGATCGTGGGGATCCAGTCGCGCTCCGTCTCCACCAGCTGCCGGCAGCTTTCGAGGAACAGCGCATCCGGCAGTTCGGGCATCGCCAGCCGGCGCGCCGAATCGCGGAAGCGCCGCGCATTGGCGTCGGCCCGGAACAGCGCGACATCGCCGTCGTCGAGGCGATAGGCCTTCAGCCCCTCGAAGATCTCCTGCGCATAATGCAGCACTGCCGTCGACGGGTCGACCGTGAGCGGCGCGCGCGCGGTGATCTGCGCATCGTGCCAGCCGCGCCCCTCCGTGTAGCGGATCAGCGCCATGTGATCGGTGAAGACGCGCCCGAACCCCGGGTCGACGAGGCGCGCCGTCCGCTCGTTCGCCGCGACGGGCGACGGGTTCGGATCGAAGCGGAAAGCGGGCAGGTCAGCGGACATCATCTCTCTTCTTCAGGCTTTCGGGGTTGCAGTCGCGTACGGGCGGTGGCTAAACCGGTCAACATGGCTGCCCCAGCTCCCTCCTCCGCTTCCGCCCAGTTCCTCCGCGAGCCCGAACTCCGTCGCGGCATGGAGCTTCTGTACTTCGGTCACAGTCACCTCACCCGTTCCGTCGATCAGGGTCTCGCCGCGCAAGGATTGGGCCGGGCCCATCACCGTGCGCTCTATTTCATCGCCCGCAAGCCGGACCTGACGGTCAGCGAGCTGCTGGCGCTGCTGGCGATCACCAAACAATCGCTGGGTCGGGTACTGAACGAGCTTACCGATCGCAAGCTGGTCGAATCGCGGCCCGGCGAGCGCGACCGGCGCCAGCGGCTGCTGCGCCTGACGGAGGCTGGTTCGGCGATGGAGGCGGAGCTGTTCGAGGCGGTGCGCACGCGCATGTCCGCCGCCTATCAGGCCGCGGGCCAGGAGGCGGTGTCCGGCTATTGGGCGGTGCTGGAGGGGATGATCCCCGAATCGGATCGTGCCCATGTCGAGGGTCTGCGCGGCTGAGCGCCACGAGCCGCGCGCTGATCTCGACCCTATCAGAAGTCTGACGCGCACCCCCGTCGCCCCCCTCGGCGCGGTTCCATGCCGTGCCACGGCGTATCATAGGGTCTGATCCACGGGCGTGGAAGCGGGACCGGCCGCATTGCAAACGTGCAATGTCCTGCGATCGGCGTTGCGCGCCACCGCGCGGCGTCGCAAGAGCGCGCAGCCATGCTGATCGCGTTTCTCTTCGTCGCCGCCGTCGTCGCCTTCGCGATCAGCACGATCGCCGGCGGCGGTGCCGGGCTCATGCTCATCCCCGTGCTCGCGCTGCTGCTGCCCGGCGTGGAGGTTCCGGCGGCGCTATCGATCGGCTCCGCGACCAGTTCGTTGTCGCGCATCGCGCTGTTCCGCCGCGCGATCCGCTGGGACATCGTGCGCTGGTTCCTGCCTGCCGCTCTGCCTGCGGCCGCGCTCGGCGCGTGGATGCTGAGCCGCTTCGATCCGATGTACGTGAAGCTGATCCTCGGCCTGTTCCTCGTCGCCAATCTGCCGCTGCTGTTCCTTCCGCCGCGTGGCGCGGCCGAAGCCGGCACAAGCGCGGCACGACCGGCGATGCTGCTGTCGCTGGGCGCCGCGGTCGGTTTGCTGTCCGGCTTCACCGGTGCGGTCGGCGTCGCGTTCAATCGGATCTATTTTCGGCTGCGGCTGGAAAAGGCGGAGATCGTGGCGACCCGCGCGATGAACGAAATCCTGCTGCACATCGTCAAGATCGCCCTGTACGCGACCTTCGGCGTGCTGACGACGCGGAGCGTCATCGCCGGGGCCGTCGTCGCGGCCGGCGCGATCGGTGCGTCCTGGATGATGGCCCGTATCCTGCACCGCATCAACGAAACGCTGTTCCGCCGCGCCAGCGCGATGGCGATGGTCGCCGCCGGAACGAGCATGGTCGCGAGCGCCGCCCCGGCGGCACTGGAACGCCAGAAGGCGGGCGTAGCCCTCACCAGCACGGCGGAAGAACGCGAGCTGCAAGCCTATTGGGGGCGTCATGGCTATGGGCTCGCCTGGTCGGCGCGGGACGGCATCGTGCTGGAGAAGCGGCTGTCGCTCGCGCACCTCAAGCCGCGCTACGCCCGTGCGCTGCCGCCGACCCCGTCCGGCGCGCGGATCGTCGCGATCGAGAAGTTCGCGCAGCTCGACCGCGAGGGGCTGGAGATCCAATATGCGCGCGGCAGCACGCGGTGGGAGACGGTGGTGGTGACGGAGCGGGATTAGCGTCGTATGCTTTTGCGTGGCGACGGCGAAGGCCGGAACCTCGGCTATTGGGACCGCGCCTGTTGCGCCATCTCGCGATTGCGCCGCGCGGACGCGGCAAGCGTTTTACCAAGAAGCGAGACCAGTCCGTCGGGTCGGTCAAGTACGTCGAGCCCCGCGCGCGTCGATCCACCGGGGCTGGCGACCCGATCGGCGAGAACATGCGGCGTTTCAGGTGAATCCGCCGCCATGATCGCTGCGCCCTCCAGCGTCGCCAACGCGAGCCGCGCCGCCTGATCCCCGGGCAGGCCGAGCGCCGCGCCCGCCTGCGCCAGCGCATCGGCGAAGCGGAAGACGAATCCCGGCCCGCATCCCGCGAGCGCGGTGACATCGTCGAACTGATCGGCGCGCGCGATCCACTCCACCAGGCCCAGCGGCCGCATCAGCGCTTCCACCGCCGCCCGCGCCGCCGCGTCGGCTCCGTCCGCGTTCAGTGCGACCACGCCCCGCCCGATCGCGACGGGCAGATTGGGCATCGCCCGCACGATCGATCGCGCGCGCGGCATCACAGCGGCGAGCGGGGTATGTTCGACGCCCGCGAGGATCGAGATCAGCACGCGCGGCGCATGGGCGGCGAGCGGGCCATCGCGAAATTGAGCGAGCTGCTGCGGCTTGAACCCCAGCATCACGATGTCGAACGGGGCCGCAGCATCGGCATGCGGCACGCTCGTGACGACCGAGACCCCCTGGGGCATCGCCCGCCCGCTCGGGCTCACGACAGTGACCAGGGACGCTTCCAGTCCCGCATCCAGCCAGCGACGCAGCATGGCGCCGCCCATGTTGCCGCAGCCGACCAGCAGCATCCTGCCATGGGGCAGATCGTGATTCATCGCGTCAGGCTTCGCCCTGGGTCTCGATCAGCGCCGCAGCGAGCGCCTCGCGCGGGCTCTTGCCGCCCCACAGGACGAACTGGAACACGGGATAGAAGCGCTCGCATTCCTCGATCGCCGATTCGACCAGCAGTTCGGCGGCGCCCAGCGACATTGTGCCCTCCTCGTCGCCGTCGATCATCGCCGCGTGGCGATAGAGCAGCACGCCCGACGAGGACCAAAGCTCGAAATGCCCGATCCACAATTGCTCGTTGACCAGACCGATCGCCTCATAGACCGCCACGCGGCGGTCGTCGGTGACCTTGATATCGGGAAAAGCGAGAAACTGCAGGACGCTGTCGTCCTCGCGCCAGAGCGCCCGCAGTTCGTAGGTGGTCCAGCTGCCCTTGACCGTGGCGACGATCTCGTCGTCGTGCCGTTCGTGTTCCCAGCCATGCGCGGCATAATAAGCCTCGAGCATGTCGATCGGGGCGGCGGCGTCCTGGTCGTGGTCGGCGTGGTCGAGCATGGCCATTGCTCCTTATCGCACGAAGAGGCTGCCGCGGCAAAACCGCGACGGCAACCCCGGTCGATAAGGTTGCGGATAAAACTGTGGAAAAGTCAGGCGTCGGTTCCCGTCGCGCCCGACGCCTGCTTCGCCTCGAGCGCGTCGAGCCGCGCCTTGAGCGCGTCGGCCTCGTCGCGCGCGGCGATCGCCATCGCCTTCACCGCATCGAATTCGTCACGGCTCACGAAATCTAAGCCGCCGATCCACTCGCGCGCACGTGCGCGAGCGTTCGATTCCGCCTCCCGGCCGACACCGGCGAGCGTGCCGGCGGCGCCGTTCACGAACTTGACGACATCATCGAACAGGCGGTTTTCGGTCTGCATGCTAGGTTCCGGTACGAATGGGGAAAAGCGTCTTCACAGCATCTGGGACGTGTGCGCCGCCGGCGCAAGGGTTCCGGCATCCGGGTTAAGCTGGCCGATCCGCCAGGTGAGCACCCCGGCAAAGCTGATCCAGACCAGATAGGGCAGGAGCAGCCATGCCGCCGTGACGCGGATGCGCGAGAAAGCGATGGTGGTGGCGATCGCCGCGACCAGCATCAGCACGATGACGAGCAGGGCCGCACCGATCTGGTGCATGCCGAAGAACAGCGGCGTCCAGATCAGGTTGAGCGCGAACTGCACGACGAACAGCCCGATCGCGAGCGGACGCCCGCGCGCACCGCGCGCGTGGAGGATCATCGCGAGCGCGAAACCCATCAGAATGTACAGCGTGGTCCAGGCGACGGGAAAGACCCAGCCGGGCGGCGTCAGCGCGGGCTTTGCGAGCGCCACGTACCAGCCATTCTCCATCCCCGAAGGCACCGCCCGCCCCGATGCGAAGCCGAGCAGCAGGATCAGCGGCACCGTCACCGCCGCCCAGCGCAGGAACGACATTCGAAGTTGATCCTTGGATGCGACGACGTTCACGCGATGCTCCATCCCTTCCGGTCGGCGTCCTGTGCCCTGCGCCGCAGCATCCGTAAAGCGTCCGCTATGAAGATCGTTCCGAAAGCGGTCCGATCCGCCGCGCAGCGACCAGAAATTCCACGTTGCCTTCCGGCCCGGTGATCGGACTGGGCACAACGCCGTCGACCGACCACCCTGCCCCGGACAGCCAGTCGGTGACCGCCGCGCACACCCGCGCGTGAACCGCCGGATCGCGGACGACACCGCCCTTTCCGACCTCCTCGCGTCCAGCCTCGAACTGCGGCTTGATCAGCGCGAGCAGCCGCCCGCCGTCGCGGACGAAGGACAAGGGGCGTTCCAGCACCTTGGCAAGGCCGATAAAGCTCGCGTCGCAAACGACGAGGTCGATCGGCTCCGGCACGTGCGCGTCGGTCAGGATGCGGGCGCTGGTCTGTTCGTGGACGACGACGCGGGGGTCCTGACGCAGCTTCCACGCCAGCTGGTTCGTGCCGCTGTCGACGGCATAGACGCGCGCCGCGCCGCGGGTCAGCAGCACGTCGGTGAAGCCGCCCGTCGACGATCCGACATCGATCGCGACCGCATCCGTCACGTCCCACCCGAAATGGTCGAGGCCGTGCGCGAGCTTGATGCCGCCGCGCGACACCCAGGGATGGTCGCGACCGCGCACGTCGATCGCCGCATCCGGGGCAAGCGCCTGCCCCGGCTTGTCGACCTTGCGATCGCCGACGAAGACGAGGCCCGCCATGATCAGCGCCTGCGCGCGCGTGCGCGATTCGGCGAGGCCGCGATCGACGAGAAGCTGGTCCGCACGGGTCTTTGCCATGCCGCTCGATAGCCGCTCCCCGCGGCCGCATCCACCCGGCGCGAACGGCCCTCCGCTCGGCGCTTCGCTATTGTCCATCGGATTAGTGGGTATAACTTGGCCGTTGATGGGGGGCGTGCCGGACGGCGTCGCTCGAGACGACAGGCCGGACATGCCCTTTCGTATTGGAGGGAGATGGCAATGACTGGTTTCGCGACGTTCGAATCCGCTGGCCCGACGATCCTGACCGTGCCGGGCCTCGGCGGATCGGGTCCCTCGCACTGGCAGACTCTGTGGGAAGAAGCGCGGCCGGATACAATCCGCGTCGAGCTCGGCATGTGGAACACGCCGCACCGCAACGCCTGGGTCACCAAATTGGACCAGGCGATCCGCGCCGCAGAGGCGCCGGTGATCCTCGCCGCGCACAGCCTCGGCTGCCTCGCGGTGGCGTGGTGGGCGGAGCTGAGCCCGCAGCCCTACGGATGGCCGGTGGCCGGCGCGCTGCTCGTCGCCCCGGCGGACGTCGACCGGCCCGACGCGCCCGAGGCGCTGAAGGGCTTCGCCCCTACGCCGCGCACGCCGCTGCCCTTCCCGTCGATCCTCGTCGCCTCGCGCGACGATCCGTGGATCACGATCGACCGCGCGCACAGCCTGGCAGCCAATTGGGGCAGCCATTTCGTCGACGCCGGGCCGCAGGGGCATATCAATGCCGCGAGCGGCCTGGGCTGGTGGCGCGAAGGGCAGGACCTGCTCGACCGTGTCATCGCCGCCAGCAGCGACAGTCGCGGCCACGCCCGCAGCCCCGGAGACGCCCGCGCCGTCCTGGCCATCAACGCCACCGACGCGGCACAGGCGCATTATCTGGGGCGGTGACCGATCAGCGACGGGTGTCGAAGGAGAGCATGGACGGCGTCGCCGAAACGCCGTCCACGCTGGCAAAGTTGCCGAAGCGCTCGGAATTGAAGCCGATCGCATAGGTCCGGCCGGCGACGGCGCTGCAGCGCATTGTGAACGTCCGTCCATCCGGCGATTGTTGCGGCTTCCCGTCACAGTCGGGATAGTCGCCGACGTTGCTGGTCACGAACGAATAGCTGCGTGCCCGCATCGGCCGGTCGAACGTGACACTGAGCGTATAGGGTCCGGCGGGGATCGTCGCGCCCTGCGCGGGGCTGGTCGAGATCATATGCGGCACCGTCGTTGGGATCCGCTTCAGGTAGACGACGAACGGGTCTCCCTTTCCCATCGCCTTGCCGCCGACCGAGAAAACGGAATCACCAAAGCCGAGATCGCGCACGCCCGTCAGCGAGAGCTGCTGCACCGCAAGCAGCGCCGGCCCCGAAGCGGACCCCGGACGCAACCGTCCGGCTACCTCGCACAATTTCGCCGCACACAGGACACGCAGACTGTCGACATTGGCGATGGCACCGAATCTGTTGGCGAGGGCTGCTTCCGCTTCGGTGGCCCAAGCCGAGTCCCGCGTCTCGCGCCGGACCTGCCCATGCAGCGTTGAAACCTGATCGGGATGGTCGACGGCGAGCGACCCGAGCAGCTGATCGGGCATCCCGCCGTTTTCCTTGACCGGATCGTTTTGGATCAACGTGCCGGTCAGAGTGGCCGCGGCGACCAGGCCGATGAGTATCGTCATGACAAGAGGACCCATTCGTAACAGCCCCGTCGCCCGATGCGGCGGGTCTGGCTCGACCTGTCCGGCATCGGGCGGCTGCGCCACCCCGATTTGCTCGTCACGATTTTCTTGGGCAATGAACAGACGCGCGAGCTCGCGACTGCTTGTAGCGCCGGTCTTGCGACGCGCTTCGCGCAGCCGTTCATTGACGGCATTGACCGACAGACCCGTCTCGGCGGCGATGCTCTTGGCGGTATGGCCGGCGGCGAGCCGACGCAGGATATCCTGCTCGGTCGCGGTCAGTGTGGCTAGCCGGTCCCCCTCCGCCGCCATCCAAACCTCACGCCCGCGCGCCCTCGGGCACCGCGGCGCTGTTGTGGCGCAGCGCCTTCAGCACCGTCTCGACGATGTGATCGGCGTCGAGCCCGGCTTCGGCATATTGCACCTCCGGCTTGTCCTGATCCTGGAAGACATCGGGAAGGCGCATCGTGCGCAGGCGCAGGCCCGCGTCGATCAGCCCCTCGTCGCTCGCCAGCGTCAGCACATGGGCGCCCAGGCCACCAACGGCATTCTCCTCGATCGTCACCGCAACCTCGTGCGTGGTGAGCAGTCGCCGGATCAGCGCCTCGTCGAGAGGCTTGGCGAAGCGCAGGTCGGCGACGCTGGTCGACAGCCCCTTCGCCTCCAGCACGTCCGCGGCCTTGAGCGCCTCGGCCAGCCGCGTGCCCAGCGACAGGATCGCGACCGTCTTGCCTTCGCGCACCAGCCGGCCCTTGCCGATCTCCAGACGCTGCGGCGTCTCGGGCAGCGACACGCCGGTGCCGTTGCCGCGCGGATAGCGCACCGCGATCGGGCCGCTGTCGTGCAGCGCGGCCGTATGCGTCATGTGCACCAGTTCCGCCTCGTCCGCCGCCGCCATCACGACGAAATTCGGCAACGTCGCCAGATAGGTGACGTCGAAGCTGCCGGCATGCGTCGCGCCGTCGGCACCGACCAGGCCCGCGCGATCGATCGCGAAGCGCACGGGCAGGTTCTGGATCGCGACGTCGTGGACGACCTGGTCGTAGGCCCGCTGCAGGAAGGTCGAATAGATGGCGCAGAACGGCCGCATTCCCTGCGCGGCAAGTCCGGCGGCGAAGGTCACCGCATGCTGCTCGGCGATGCCGACGTCGAACGTCCGATCGGGGAAGGCCTTCGCGAACCGGTCGACGCCGGTACCGGACGGCATCGCCGCGGTGATCGCGACGATCGTCGGGTCACGCTGCCCCTCCTTGACGAGCTGGTCGCCGAACACATTCTGATAGGCGGGAGGGCCAGGAGGCGCCTTCGCCTGCGCGCCGGTGATTACGTCGAATTTCTGGACACCGTGATATTTGTCCGCCGCCGCCTCGGCCGGGGCGTAGCCCTTGCCCTTCTTGGTGACGACATGGACCAGGATCGGGCCTTCCTCCGCGTCGCGCACATTCTCGAGCACGGGAATGAGATGCTCGAGATTATGGCCGTCGATCGGCCCGACATAGTAGAAGCCGAGTTCCTCGAACAACGTGCCGCCCATCGTCATGCCGCGGGCATATTCGTCGGTCTTGCGCGCGGCCTTGTGCAACGGGCGCGGCAGGCGGCGGGCAAGGCGCTTCAGCACCTCGCGCACGCCCAGGAACTCGCGGCTCGACACCATGCGTGACAGATAGGCCGACAGCCCCCCGACCGGCGGCGCGATCGACATGTCGTTGTCGTTCAGGATGACGACCAGCCGGTTGCCGGCGGCCTCGGCGTTGTTCATCGCCTCATAGGCCATGCCCGCGGACATCGAACCGTCGCCGATCACCGCGATCGCCTTCGACGGAGAGCCGGAGAGGCGATTGGCGGTCGCGAAGCCGAGCGCCGCGGAAATCGACGTCGAGCTGTGCGCCGCGCCGAACGGATCATATTCGCTTTCGGTCCGCTTGGTGAAACCGGACAGGCCGCCGCCCTGGCGCAGCGTGCGGATGCGGTCGCGCCGTCCGGTCAGGATCTTGTGCGGATAGCATTGATGGCCGACGTCCCAGATCAGCCGGTCGGTCGGCGTGTCGAAGACATAGTGGATCGCCACGGTCAGCTCGACGACGCCCAGCCCCGAACCCAGGTGCCCGCCGGTCGTGCCTACGGCCGATATCGTCTCGGCGCGCAGCTCGTCGGCGAGCTGGCGCAACTGCTCCGGCTTGAGCTTGCGCAGGTCGTCCGGGGTCTTGACGGTGTCGAGCAACGGCGTGGCGGGAAGGTCAGACATCCGAACCGCTTACCCCTTCCGATCCGAGGTGTCGATTGCCGGTCTGATCCTGGTCAATGCTTGGCCGCGGCGCAGTCGGCGCAGACGCCGCGCACCTCGACCACCGGGCGAACGGCCCTGAAACCCGCGGCTTGCGCGGCTTCGCGCACGCCCTGGGTCAACGGATCATTGTCGAGGTGCACGATCTGCCCACAGGAATCGCATACCAGGAAGATGCAATCGTGCAGGCAATCCGGATGCGCGTTCGCGACATAGGCATTGGCGCTCTCAACCTTGCGCGCCAGGTTGGCGGCGACGAAGACGTCCAGGATGCGGTAGACACTGTTCGCGGCGACCCGGCGTCCCTGCGCCTGCGACACCGCCTCCGCGAGGTCGTAGGCAGAGGCAGGCTTGGCGAATCCCGCCAGCGCATCGAACACGGCGGCGCGCATCTGCGTCCACTGTTCGCCCGCCCGCTCCAGCGTCGCCTGCGCGACCTCGGTCAGTTCATCGCCCTGCGGTTCGTGATGCTTGTGCGCCTGCGCCATGATCTGGATTTAGGATGCCGCCCGGGCGCGGGCAAGCGGATCAGGCGGTGGCGCGCCGGTTGAGATCGTGGCCGAAGGCGAGCAGGCCGACGCCGACGACGGTCCACAGCGTCTCCGCGCCGCCGCCGGCGTCGTGCGGCAGGCTCATCGCGCCCGCCATGATGCCGAGGCCGAGCGCACCCATCGCCGCGGGCATGACATAGCCATGATCGAGGATCCCCCGCCCCAGGGCGAAGGCGCCGAGCAGGATCGCAAACGCGAGCCCGACCTCGTGGAAGATCGGGTTGAGAAGCATCGCGCCCGCCGCGGACAGCATCGCGAGCAGCACCGCGCTGGCGACGCAATGGACCACGCACAGCCCCGACAGGCCGATCGCGAGGCGATCGAGCCCCGGCCACCACCGGCGCGAGGGAATCGTGGTCGTCATATCGCGTCGTCATCTAGGCGCATCGGGGGCGCGTTACAACATCACATGTTGCCTTTCGGCGCCGCCTTGCCGATCGCATCCCGCTCGCGGAGCCGGGCCGCGTCGTCGGACAGGGGCGGCGTGGCGCATCGAGCGCGGTCCGCCACGCTCATCGTCGGAGGCGGCGTGGCGCAGACGAAGCGCGCCTGCGGATCGGGGATGAGGTCGAGCGGCTCGAGGCTGGGATCGCGGCGTGCGATGACCGGCCCCATCTTCGCGAGGAAGGCCGCGTTACCCGGATCGGCGTCGCCGGTCGCGGCCAGCGCGGTACGCCGCATCGCTTCCGCCGCGTCGAACCGTCCGAGTTCGCGCAGCGCGTTGGCGGCGCGCATATCGACCCAGCTGCGCGCCTTCGCCGGCACATCCGCCGGCAGCTTGCGGGCGAGGCGCACGAATTCCTCCTGATAGGCACGCGCCTTGGCCAGGCGCGCCGGCGTCGCCGACGGAGACAGCGTGCCGCCCTTCACCTCCCAAGTGGCGCACAGCAGCAGCCACAGCACGTCGTCCGCCGGCCGGCCCAGCTTCGCCGCGAGCCAGTAGGCACGATAATAAGGCGTATCGCCCGCCGCCAGCAGATCGCGATAGCCCGAACCGGCGATCAGCGCCGGCAGCCGTGCGGTCTCCGCGGGCGTGAAGGTATCGAACATCACCAGCCTGTTGCCGGGGCACTCGGGCAGCGGGAGCGGGAACGGCAGGTAGCTGTACGGTCGCCCGTCGGGGCGCTGGCCGAACGTGCTGTACATCGTCGGCCGCCACGCGCTGAACGTCTCGCCACCGACCGCGCAGGTCATCGTGGCGGGGCCGCCATGCAGCGGCGGCAAGGGGGACTGCGGCGCCGCCGCCGCAGGGGGCGACGCCGCTTGCGCGAGCGTCGCGAGCAACAGGCCGAGCATGCGCGTCTCCTCGATGACGATCCGCTTGGCGCGGCATGCGCCAGGGTGTAACGCCCTGGCATGTTGCAGCCAAGCGCCGCCTTCCTCTCGCGTGCCCGGCCACGCGCCCTCTCCCGCTGGTTGTTCGCCGTCGCCGGCCTCATCGTCGCGATGGTCGTCGTCGGCGGCATCACGCGGCTGACCGAGTCGGGCCTGTCGATCACCCAGTGGAAGCCGATCAGCGGCATCATCCCGCCGCTGACCCAGGCACAATGGCAGGCCGAGTTCGACGGCTACAAACGCATTCCGGAATATGCCGCGTTCAATCAGGGCATGACGCTCGCCGGGTTCAAGGCGATCTTCTTCTGGGAATATGTCCATCGCCTGCTCGGTCGCGTGATCGGCATGGCGTTCGCGCTGCCGCTGCTGTGGTTCGCGGTGCCTCGGCGCATCCCGTCGGGCTATGGCTGGCGGCTCGTCGCCATACTCGCGCTCGGCGGATTCCAGGGCGCGATCGGCTGGTGGATGGTGGCGAGCGGCCTGTCGGTGCGTACCGACGTCAGCCATGTGCGTCTCGCCGTCCACCTGCTGACCGCGCTGACGATCCTGGCGGGTATCGTCTGGACGGCGCTCGACCTTTACGCGCTGCACCGCGATCCCCTCGCCCGCCCCGCCCGTCTGACCCGCGTCGGGGCGATCGCGCTGGGAGTATTGTTCGTCCAGATCTGCTGGGGGGCCTTCACCGCCGGGCTGGACGCGGGCTATGCCTTCGCCAGCTGGCCGCTGATGGGCGACAGCCTGTTCCCGGCCGGCGTGCCGATGCTCGCGCCGGAATGGCGCAATGCGGTCGACAATCCCGTCGTCGTCCAGTTCATCCACCGCTGGTGGGCCTTCGCCGCCGCCGCGGCGCTGACCGTCCTTGCGGTCCGGGCGACGCGGGCGGGATCGCGCGCCGGCTTCCTCGTCGTCGCGCTGGTGGTGGCGCAGATCATCCTCGGCATCGCGACGCTGGCCAGCGGCGTGCAGATCGTCGTTGCGGTCGCGCATCAGGCGAACGCCGCGCTGCTTCTGATCGCGTCGGTATGCGCGGCGCATGCGGTCGGCCGTGGCACGATGCGCGCTGTGGCATGAACGCCATCGCGCTCGTCCAGGCGACCTTTCCGGACGAGGAGGAAGCGCGCGCCATCGGCGGCCGGCTGGTGGAGGAGCGGCTCGTCGCCTGCGCCAACGTGTTGGGGCCGTGCCTGTCGGTTTATCGCTGGGAGGGCGCGGTCGAAAGCGGCGCGGAGGCGATCGCGCAGTTCAAGACGCTGCCGCAGCGGGTGGAGGCGGTCGTCGCGCGGATTGCGGAGCTGCACAGCTATACCTTGCCTGCCATCGAGCATTGGACCGTCCAGACGAACGAAGCGGGCGCCGCCTGGGTGCGGGATTGCCTGACGGGGTGATGCACCGACCACGCAGGCGAGGCCGACCAGACGTCATGGTATTATTTTACCCGTCGCGAAACCCGCGCTTTGCTTGACTTCGCCGACCTCTTCCAGCATTAGCCCGCTCGTTCGCGCCGCCTCTCTCGGGCGGCGCGTTTCGTTTCGAACCGGAAAGGTCACGCCATGAAGGCGCTCATGAAGACCACCAAGGCGGCCAAGCCGCACGAGGTGGAGAAGAAGTGGCACATCGTCGACGCCACCGACCTCGTGGTCGGTCGCGCTGCGACGATCATCGCCAACGTTCTGCGCGGCAAGCACAAGCCGAGCTTCACCCCGCACGTCGACTGCGGTGACAACGTCATCGTCATCAACGCCGACAAGATCCGCTTCACCGGCAACAAGGCCGCGCAGAAGGTCTATTACAAGCACACCGGCTACGCCGGCGGTATCAAGGGCGTCACCGCCGCGAAGGTACTGGAAGGCCGCTTCCCCGAGCGCGTGCTGGAAAAGGCCGTCGAGCGCATGATCCCGCGCGGCCCGCTGGGCCGTCAGCAGATGCGCAACCTGCGCATCTTCTCGGGCGCCGAGCATCCGCACGAAGCGCAGAACCCCGAGGTCCTCGACATCGCGGGCATGAACCGCAAGAACAAGGTGGGCGCATAATGTCCGACAACCGTCAGTCCCTCGCCGACCTCGGCGCCGCGCTGAACCAGCAGCGCGATGCCGCCCAGGCCGATTCCGACACCCGCGCCGATGCCTATCTGGCCGGCGAGCTGAACGAGCCGACGCAGACCGCGCCGCTGCGTGCGCAGGAGCTCGACAAGTTCGGCCGCGCCTATGCCACCGGCCGCCGCAAGGACGCGGTCGCCCGCGTCTGGCTGAAGCCCGGCACCGGCAAGATCACGATCAACGGCCGCGACCAGGAAGTCTATTTCGCGCGTCCGACGCTGCGCCTCGTCATCAACCAGGTGTTCGGCATCACCGAGCGCGAGGGTCAGTATGACGTCGTCTGCACCGTCAAGGGCGGCGGCCTCTCGGGCCAGGCGGGCGCGGTCAAGCATGGCATCAGCCAGGCGCTGACCAAGTACGAGCCGATCCTGCGCACGCCGGTGAAGCGCGCGGGCTTCCTGACCCGCGACAGCCGCGCGGTCGAGCGCAAGAAGTACGGCCGTGCGAAGGCACGTCGCAGCTTCCAGTTCTCGAAGCGCTGATCCGGCGGCTTCGGCCAAGGTCCAAGCGAAGGGGCGGTCCGGCAACGGGCCGCCCTTTTCGTATCGGCCGACCATCGCCGCCCTTCGCCCTGCCCGATCGATCCGGATCGACGTCGGCCGCCCTGCGTTCGACAGGCGGACGGCATCATGCAACGGAAAGGGCAGGCGATGGACCGCACCACCCCATGGCCCCTTGGCTCCAGCGCTATGGCCGAGCGGATCAGGGCGTTCGACTGGTCCGCCACGCCGCTCGGTCCGGTGGCCGGCTGGCCCGCCATGTTGCGCGACACGGTCCAGCTGGCGCTGCATCATGCGATGCCGATGGCGGTGCTGTGGGGCGACCAGCGGATCCAGCTTTACAACGACGCCTGCATCCCGATCCTCGGCAAGCGCCACCCGGACAGTCTTGGCCGACCAGCCTTCACCAACTGGCCCGAAGCGGCGGGCCCGGCGGAACCGCTCCTCACGCGCGCGATCGCGGGAGAGACGGTGACGCTGGCAGATGCACCGCTCCGCCTCGATCGCGACGGCCGGGACGCGGAGGCCTGGTTCAGCATAACGACCTCGCCGCTGATCGACAGCGACGCGGGGCCGCGCGCTGCGGGTATCCTCGTCACCGCGTTCGAAACGACCGCCACCGTCATCGCCGATCGCGAGCGTGCCGCTGCCTTCGCCGTCCTGCGCAAGCGCGAGGCGCAGCAGCGCGTGATCCTGGAGGTGCTGCCGGTTGGCGTCGCCGTGGTGCGACCCGACGGCGAGCTGGAACAATGCAATGCGGTGATGCGGCATTTCCTGCCTACGGAGACCATGCCGTCGCGCGATCCCGAACGACAGGGACGATGGCAGGGCTGGGACGCGGAGGGACGGCCGATCGACGTGCGGGATTTCCCCGGTGCCCGGGCGCTGCGCGGCGAGAGCGTGCTGCCCGGCACGGAGATGCTCTACACCGAGGATGATGGTCGCCGCGTCTGGGTGCGGGTCGCCACCGTCCCGCTCATGGACGCCGAGCGCCGGCCGCAGGGGCAGATCACCGTCGTCCACGACGTCGATGCGATGAAGCGCGGTGCGGAGGCGTTGCGGGCCAGCGAATCCCGCTTTCGCAGCCTGGTCGAAGGGATTCCGCAGCTCGTGTGGCGCGCCAGGGAAGGTGGCCTGTGGACATGGGCCAGCCCCCAGTGGACCGCATTCACCGGCCAGTCCTGCGCGGACAGCCTCGACATGGGATGGCTCGATGCGGTGCACCCGGAGGATCGCGACGATGCGCGCGCGTTATGGGAAAAAGCGGCGGCGAGCGGCAGCCTGGCGATGGCGGGACGTCTGCGCCACGCCGCGAGCGGCGAGTATCGCTGGTTCCAGACCCGGGCGACACCGGTGCGCGACGCCGACGGCACCATCATCGAATGGCTCGGCACGTCGACCGACGTCCACGAACTGCGCGCGCTGAAGGACCGCCAGCAGATCCTTGTCGCCGAGCTGCAGCATCGGACGCGCAATCTCATGGGGGTCGTACGCTCCATGACGCAGAAGACATTGGAGACCAGCGTCGATCTCGACGACTTCAGGGCGCGCTTCTGGCACCGGCTCGACGCGCTGGCGCGCGCGCAACAATTGCTCTCCCGTCTCGACGACTATGGCCGCGTGACCTTCGACGAGCTGATCCGGACGGAGATCGCGGCGATGGACGGTGGTCCCGAGCGGGTGACGCTGGATGGTCCGATGGACGTCCGTCTCCGCTCCCCAAGCGTCCAGACGCTCGCGATGGCCCTGCACGAGCTGGCGACCAACGCGGTGAAATATGGGGCGCTCGGACAGGCGCAGGCGACGCTGGCGATCCGCTGGTGGGTGGAACGGGCAGCGGACGAGGATCGACCCATGCTGTGGGTCGACTGGCGGGAAAGCAACGTGCGGAATGAAGGTGCGCAGCAGGGCGACCGCTGGGGGCACGGCCGCGAACTGATCGAACGCGCGCTTCCCTATCAGCTCGACGCCCGGACCAGTTTCGCGCTTACCCCGGACGGCGTGCATTGCACGATCGCCGTCCCGGTCTCGCACACGACCGCGGCCTTCATGGACATGCCGGGGAAGGATCATCGATCCGTACGATCCGCGTCGCGAGGCGGCTAGCCTCCTCCGGATCGTGCGTGACCATCAGGATCGGCAGGCCGACGTCGTCCCGCACGCGCTCGATCGCCACCATGATTTCCTCGCGGCGTGGCCGATCAAGCGACGAGAGCGGCTCGTCTAGCAGCAGGAACGCCGGATCGCTGAGCAGCGCCCGCCCGATCGCGACGCGGCGTGCCTCACCACCCGACAGGGTGCGCGGCCAGCGATCGAGCAACTGGCCGATGCCCAGCATCGCGACGACATCGTCCAGCGTCGCCGTCGCCGGCGCACCGTACATCAGATTGGCGCGGACCCGGCGATGCGGAAACAATCGCGGCTCCTGGAAGACATAGCCCGCGCGGCGAGCCTGGGTCGGCACGTCGATCCCCGCCGCCGCGTCGAACAGCAGGCGCCCGCCCACCGCGATCCGTCCGCGATCGGGCCGCAGCAGGCCGGCCACCATGTTGAGCACGCTCGTCTTGCCGGCCCCGGATGGCCCGAACAGCACCGTCAGGCCTGCCCCCGCGGTCAGGGCGAGCGCTATGTCCGTATCGCCCAGGCGCCGTTCGATCGCGATGTCAAAGGACATGGAGACCCCGCCGCACCCGCCGCGCGAGACTCTCCGACAGGATGAGCGCCACCAGGCTCAGCAGGATGGCGATCCCCGACAGGCGCCAGACCATCGCGTCCCCCCCGGGCTGTTGCAGCGCCGAGTAGATGGCGAGCGGAAGCGTCTGCGTCTGGCCGGGCACGTTGGAGACGAAGGTGATCGTCGCGCCGAACTCGCCGATCGAGCGCGCGAACCCGAGCACGGCGCCGGCGAGCACCCCGGGCAGGCTCAGCGGCAGCGTGATCGTCCAGAAGACCCGGCCCGGCCCGGCACCCAGCGTCCGCGCCGCGCTTTCCAGCCGGCGATCGACCGCCTCGATCGACAGGCGCATCGCCCTCACCATCAGCGGCAGCGCCATCACCGCCGCCGCGATCGCGGCGCCCGTCCAGCGGAACAGCACGCTCGCCCCGAACAGGCGCAGGAGCGGCGCACCGAGCGGGCCTGCCGGCGCGAAGGCGAGCAGCAGCGCCCACCCCGTGACCACCGGCGGCACGACGAGCGGCAGGTGCACGACCGCGTCGAGCAGCACCTTGCCCGGAAAGCGCACGCGGGCAAGCAGCCAGGCGAGAGCGAATGCGATCGGCAACGTCACGACGATGGCGGTGCCGCCCACCTTGAGCGACAGGCCGACGATCGCCCATTCTTCCGGCGTCAGCATGCGGCCTGCCGCCTCCGCACGCGCCCCTCGTTTCGTCGCCCTCGACGACGGCCGGCCGTCCGACACCTCAATGGGAACGAAGGCCTCACCGCGGATCGACGAAGCCGAAGCGGTGGAAGATCGCGCGCCCCTCGCTGCCGATCAGGAAGCGGCGGAAGGCTTCGGCATCGGGATGCGTCGACGCCCGCAGCCGGGTGACGGGATAGGTGATCGGCGGATAGCTCGACGCCGGAAAGACGCCGGCGACCCGCACGGTCGGCGCGGCCTTGGCGTCGGTGGCATAGACGATGCCGAGCGGCGCCGCGCCGCGCTCGACAAGGGTCAGCGCCGCGCGCACGCTGTCGCCGCGCACCACCTTGGCCGCGACCGCGTCCCAGACGCCGAGCTTGCGCAACGCCGCCTCGCCATAGCGACCCGCGGGCACGGGCGTGTCGGCCATGGCGAGCGGTCCCGCCGCGAGAATCCTGGCGAGCGCGGCGCGTCCGAGCGGGATGCGGACCGTCGTTCCCCTCGCCGCGACGATCACCAGCCGGTTGCCCAGGAAGGTGGCGCGGCTCTGCGGGACGATCAGCCGCTTTGCCGCGAGCGCATCCATCCATTGTTGATCGGCCGAGACGAACAGATCCGCCCTGGCCCCCGCCTCCGCCTGCCGCGCGAGGGCGGACGAGGCGGCGAAACTGATCACGGGCCTCGGATGCCCCCGTTCCGCCCAGGCGTCCGCCGCCGCCGTCATCGACTCCTGCAGGCTGGCCGCCGCCAGCACCAGCGGTCCGGCCCGTTCCGCCGCCGCGCCGCTGCGTGCGCACACCAGCGCCGCGATGGCGGCGATGGCGCGCGCGACGATGCCGATCCGCATCATCAGGCTCACCGCGCGGGCGCGACGACGTAGCGATCGCCCACCCAGCGTGCGACCTGCCCCGCATCCCGTCCGAACCGCAGCGTGCCGCCGTCGCCCTGCGCCAGGTCGAAGCCCGATGGATCGGCGATCTGCTGCGCCACGACGGCACGGTGATCGGGATCGGCGCCGCGCTGCACGACCAGCCGATATCCCATCCCCGCCGCGACCCCGACGAGTGCCGCCGTGTCGGGCAGGCGATCGCCGTCGAAATCGCCCTGGAGCGTCACGACTGGCTCGTTCACCCCATCGTCGTAGACCGGAAGACGCCCGGCGTCGCTGACCGCATCCGCCCAGTCGGCGACCGCCCGGCGGTAGCGGACCACCGGGTCGCCGCCATAGAGCGACAGCGACAGGCGTCGCGCGCAGCCCGGCCGCTGCCGCTCGACCGCACAGGCGCCATGGACCACGCCGACCGCGACGACCTTGCCGCCCGCGACGATCAGCGCCCCCTTCTCTCCGCAGGCATCCTTGCGACAGGCGGTGAACAGCCAGCCGCCGGCGATCTCCCGCGGCTTGTCCCCCGGCCCGCCGAGAACCGCGAGCGCCTGCTCCGCCACGGGTGGCAGGCCGTCGCGGAGCAGGTTGGCGCGCTGCCCCGCGGTCGCGGCGCGGATACCCTCGACGACACCCGGCGCGGCGAGCAGGTCCGCGGTCGTCGCGCACGCCTGAGGCTGCGACAGGCCACAGGTTCCCGATACGGCGGCGGCAAGGGCGAGGAGGATCATGCGTCGAAGACCTTTCTTGGCGATGGCGTAACGCCCGGCTCAGCGCGGCGGCTGCGCCTGCTGGACCGCGGGTCGGTTCTTGACGGTCCTGTCGAGGAAGTCGAGGATCGTCGTCCACAGATGGTCGCTCACGCCGGCCCCCCCGACGCGGTGCGTCTGGCCCGGGTAGAACATCATCTCGAACGGCGTGTCGCTCGTCTGCATCCTCGCGGCGAACCGCGTCGAATTGTCGAGGAAGACGTTGTCGTCCGCCATGCCGTGCAGCAGCAGCAACGGCTCCCGGATCTTCGGCGCATCCGCGACCGCGGCGGCCGCGGCATAGGCCTTCGCGTCCCTCGTCGGATCGCCCATATAGCGTTCGGTATAGTGCGTGTCGTACAATTGCCAATCGGTGACGGGCGCCCCCGCCACCGCCGCGGCATAGACGCCTGGCGTCGTCTCGAGCATCTTCAGCGACATGTATCCGCCGTACGACCAGCCATAGGTCGCGATCCTGGACGGATCGACGAACGGCAGCGTCTTCAGATAGTTGGCGCCTGCCAGCTGGTCCTCTACCTCGACGCTGCCCATCGCATGGTAGATCTGGTTCTCGAACGCCCGCCCGCGATTGGGCGAACCGCGATTGTCGATCTGGAAGAAGATATAGCCGCGCTCGACCAGATATTGCGGCAGCGCGCCCTGCCAGCCGCGCGTCACCGTCTGGCTGCCGGGGCCGCCGTAATGCTGGAAGAACACGGGGTAGCGTCTGCCCGGCTCCAGCGGCGGCGTGATCATCTCCCAGTGCAGCACCGACCCGTCGGCGGCCTTGATCGTGCCGAATTGCGTCGGCCGGTGCCGCGCGAGATAGGGGTGATAGGGATGGCCATCGACCAGCGCATTCTCGTCGATCCAGGCAAGCCGCTTGCCGTCGCTGCCGGCCAGATAGACCTGCGGCGGCTGCGAGGGATTGGATCGCTGGACGATGACGCGGCTGGCCGCCGCATCCATCGTCGCTGCGTGGGTCCATCCGCGCTCGGTCAGGCGCGTGACCGGCCCGGGCCGCATATAGTCGACCGCATAGAGCTGCTGCTCCAGCACGTCGTCCTTGTTGGCGGTGAAATAGAGCCGCCCCCTGCCCTCGTCGACCCCGACCAGCGCGGTGACCACCCACGGCCCCTTGGTCAGCTGCGTCCACCGTCCGTCCGGTTGCCAGCGATACAGATGGCCGAAGCCGTCGCGCTCCGACCGCCAGATCATGCTGCCGTCCGCCAAGGGGCGATAGGCGTCGGAAAGGTTGATCCAGCTCCTGTCCGGCGCGCGCTCGGTGAACAGGACGCGCGCCTTACCCGTCGCGGGATCGACGGCGAGCATGTCCAGCGTCTTCTGGTCGCGGCTCTGGCGCTGGACCAGCAGCGTCGCCCCATCCGCCGCCCAGTCGACGCGCGCGAGATAGATGTCCGGATCGGCGCCGAGGTCGACCTTGACCCGTCCCGTACCATCCGGTCGCATCACGTAGAGATCGACCAGGACGTTGGGCGTTCCCGCCGCCGGATAGCGCTGCTGGTAGATGCTGGTGCCGGTCGCGCCGATCGACGCCCGGGTCGCGATATGGACGGGCGCCTCGTCGAAGCGCTCGACGGCGACGAATCTTTCGTCGGGGCTCCACCAATAGCCGGTACGGCGGTGCATCTCCTCCTGCGCGACGAACTCCGCCTCGCCGAAGTGCACGGTCCCCCCGCCGCCCGTCGTGATCGCGCGCGCCGGGCCGCCGGCCAGCGACTGTACCCAGAGGTTCTGGCCGCGCACGAAGCTGACGAAGCCGCCCCGCGGCGAAACGATCGGGTTGAGCGCCCCGCCCGGCGCGTCGGTCAGCCGCCGCACCGTGCCGTCGAGACCGGCCAGATAGAGATCGCCGTCGAGCGGCACGAGCACCGACTTGCCGTCGGGCGCGAAGTCATAGGCGACGATGCCCTTCGATCCGCCGATACGTTCGCGTTCGCGCTGCATCTTCTCGGCTTCGGACAGTTCGGCACCGCTGCCGACCTTGCGGCTGTCGACGAGCATCCGCTCCGCGCCGGTGCGCGTATCGCGCGCCCATAGGTCGGTGCGGTCGCGCTCGTCGGCGCGGGCGCGCAGGAAGGTGATCAGGCTGCCGTCCGGCGAGAGGCGCAGCAGGCGCGGCGGCGTGCCGGATAGGTCGGGGCTGCCGAAGACGCGCGCCAGCGTCAGGGCCGGCGCCACGACGGGTGCGGCCTGCCCGGCCTGCCCGGCCTGCGCGGCGGCGTCAGGACTCATGCCGCCCGTCGCGACCGATGCCAGCGCCATTCCCAGCATCCATAAGCGCATCCCATCCTCCGGTGATTTCGTGCGGGCGTTCATACGCAACGGTTCGGCGCCGTAAAGCATGGGTTTCGACAGGGTTACCGTCCTATCAACCGTGTCTTTACGTGCTTCGGTATAGATCGGGGTCCAGACAGGGCCTGCCGCGACAGTCAAAGGCTCGCGCGGCGGGTATTCTGCTCACATGGTCGGGGAAGTATGTTGGACACGGCGCGGACGGGATGGCACGCAAGTGCCTGGGACATGGTGGCGGCGTTCGGCATCGCCGACGGCAGTGCCGCGCATCCGCATGTCGCGCGCCTGCTCGACCCCCATGCGGCGCCGCGCGACCTTTCGGATGCGGTCCATGCGCTCTGCACCCTGCACGGCCATCATCCGGGCCTCGCCGCCGAGGCCCGCCAGCATTGCGCGCAGCCCGACGCCTGCGACTGGCTGGAGGCGATCGCGGACGCCTTCGTGCTCGAACGCGGCTATATCGCGCGCCTTGCCGCCGCCGCCGGCCCGTTGCCCTCGACCCCCGGGCAGGCGGAAAGCGAGGCGGCGCTGCTGACCAGCGGCCATGCGCTCGAGATGCTGGCACGGTCCGAACGTCGCGGCTGCGCCACCGGGGCGGTCGCCGCCCTCGTCCACGACTGGGCGACGATCCGCGGCTTGCTCGACCATGCCGCGACGCGATTCGGCATCGACGTGCAGCCGCAGGCTTTCCCCCCGCCGGCGTACACCGGCCGCGCGATCGCGATGCTCGCGGCGACCCCCGCGACGGAGCGTGCGGTGAGCTTCGGCGCGCAGCAGCTGCTCGCCCAGCATCGCGCGCTCTGGGATCTGCTCGAGGCCCGCGCGAGCGCCCGCGAGGGATGACCCGACAGCGCGCTTGCGCGCCCCCGCGCAAACCGCCTATCGCCATACCCGTTCTTCCAACGGGATATCGACCATGCAGCGTTTCGAAGGCACGCAAAGCTATGTCGCGACCGACGACCTGAAGGTCGCGGTCAACGCCGCGGTGACGCTGCGCCGGCCGCTGCTGGTCAAGGGCGAACCGGGCACGGGCAAGACGGTGCTGGCCTATGAGATCGCGAAGGCGGTCGGCGCGCCGCTGATCGAGTGGACGATCAAGTCGACGACCAAGGCGCATCAGGGCCTGTATGAATATGACGCGGTCGCCCGGCTGCGCGACGGCCAGTTGGGCGACCCCCGCGTGCACGACATCGCCAACTACATCCGTCGCGGCAAATTGTGGGACGCGTTCACGCAGCCCAGCCCGCCCGTGCTGCTGATCGACGAGATCGACAAGGCGGACATCGAATTCCCGAACGACCTGCTCCACGAGATCGATCGCATGGAGTTCCACGTCTACGAGACGGGCGAGACCGTACGCGCGACCGAGCGTCCGATCGTGGTCATCACGTCCAACAACGAGAAGGAACTGCCCGACGCCTTTCTGCGCCGCTGCTTCTTCCACTATATCCGCTTCCCCGACCGCGACACGATGCAGGCGATCATCGACGTCCATTTCCCCGGCATTCAGAAGATGCTGGTCGGCCGCGCGCTGGACCTGTTCTACGAGGTGCGCGAGGTGCCAGGCCTCAAGAAGAAGCCGTCGACCAGCGAACTGCTCGACTGGCTCAAGCTGCTGCTGCACGAGGACATGCCGCTCGAGGTGCTGCAGAACCGCGATCCGACCAAGGCGATCCCGCCGCTGCACGGCGCGCTGCTGAAGAACGAGGCGGATGTGATGCTGTTCGAGCGCCTCGCGTTCATGGCCAAGCGACAGGGCCGCTAGGGTCTGATCCGGCAAAGCGGGATCGGTGCGGTGCCGGCACCGCTTCCGCGTCGGCGGGTCGGGGTCCAGACCCGCAGGCGGGTCGAGGATCCTGGGACGGGCGCGCGCCCCTCGCATCCGCCATCCGCCTCTAAGCGCGCTAGATCATTACCCGATCGCAATGACTTACGGGCGTTGCAACTCATCGCACCGGCGCATGTTGAGCGCGCGTTAACCATAAAATCCAACCGTCCGGTCATCGCACGACGGCTATGCCGCTCGCATGCGGGGCGTATCTCCCAGATTCGGCGTGTTGGCCGCAACCCTGATCGCGGCGATGTCGGCGGCGCTGCCTGCCGCTGCCAGCAATCTGCTCGATTACGTCGGCCAATGCGTCCCCTTCGCACGCGCCGCCTCGGGCATTCATATCTACGGCGATGCCTGGACGTGGTGGGACCAGGCGCAGGGCCGCTACGCGCGCGGCCACGACCCGAGGGTCGGCTCGGTCATCGTCTTCGCCAAGACCGGCCGCCTGCCGCTGGGACATGTCGCGGTGGTGAGCCGGATCGTCGAACGGCGCGTCCTCATGCTGACCCACGCCAACTGGTCGCGGCAGAATGGCGAGCGCGGCCACGCCGAACAGGACGTGACGCTGTACGACGTGTCGCCCGACAACGACTGGAGCGAGGTCAAGGTGTGGTTCCGCGACAATGACGGGCTGGGCGGCAGCGTCTACCCGGTCAAGGGCTTCATCTACGCCACCGGCCGCCCCGCGCCCGGTCTGTCGTCGCGCGATCCCGATTATGTCGGCGCGCTGATCGACGCCTATGTCCCGGATGCGGGACGCCGCTAGGACCTGCCCATAGCGGATCGGGATCCGTCGACGCCGGGTGGATGATTTCGCCGTCCCCCACGTACGCCGGCCTGCCGCAGGAGGAACGGCCCATGACGCCGCTATGCGGCCGCCGTTCGTCCTATTCCGCAAGGTCGGCGGCCGACAATATGCGTTGACGACTTCCACCGCCCCCATGGCTGTGCCACGCTGTCCGCAACGTTTCGTTACAGGACCTGCCATGCGCCGCGCGATCGCCACCTCCCTCCTCGCCCTCGCGCTTGCCGGCAGTGGCCATGCGCAACAGCTCGGCTCCGACATTCCGAAGAGTTTCAAGGCGGTGGATGCGGACTTCGACTATGAACGGCGCAGCGTCGACATTCCGATGCGCGACGGGGTCAAGCTGCATGCGGTGATCGTCCAGCTGAAGGGGCTGAAGGACGCACCGATCATCCTGCAGCGCACGCCCTACGGCGCCGAAAGCGCCACCGAGCGCGAGGCGAGTTCGCACGGCGACATGGTGGTGCGCGCCTCCGACGCGGCGCTGCTCAAGGCGGGCTACATCCGCGTCTACGAGGACGTGCGCGGCAAATACGGATCGGAGGGCGAATACGTCAACGAACGCCCGCTGATCGGACCGCTCAATGCCACCAAGGTCGATCACTCCACCGACGCCTATGACACGATCGACTGGCTGGTGAAGAACCTGCCCAACACCAACGGGCGTGTCGGCATCATCGGCACCAGCTACGATGGGATGATGGCGGCGATGGCGCTGGTGAAGCCGCATCCCGCGCTCAAGGCGTCGGTGCCGATGAATCCCGTGATCAACACGTGGATGAACGACGACGACTTCCACGGCGGCGCCTTCCGCCTGATCGGCTTCGACTATTATTACGGCCAGGATGCCGCGAAGGGGAATGCCGGCGACCTGTGGCGCGACGCCTATGACGATTACGACGTCTTCCTGCGCGCGGGTTCCGCGGGCGATTTCGCGCGGGCGCACGGCCTGGAGCAGCTGCCCTGGGTGAACCGGATGATGGCGCATCCCGCCTATGACGCCTTCTGGCAGGCGCAGGCATTGGAGACCATCCTGCCGAAGCAGCCGCAGACGGTGCCGACCCTGTGGGTCGCGTCGCAATGGGATCAGGAGGACATCTACGGCGCGGTCGCCGCCTATCGCGCGGTCAGCAAGGTCGATCCGCGTCACGTCAACCATCTCGTCCTGGGCCCCTGGGCGCATGGCGGCGCGAACGGCGACGGCTCGACGCTGGGCGCGATCCGTTTCGATGCGGATACAGCCCTGTGGTTCCGTCGCGAGGTGCTTCTTCCGTTCCTCGACGCGCATCTCAAGACGGGCGGCGCGCCCGACAGGCTGGCCCCCGTCACCGCGTTCCAGACCGGCAGCAACCGGTGGCAGACGCTGCCGGCCTGGCCGCTCGCCTGCGAGCGCGGCTGCGCCAGACCGATGCAGCGGCTGTATTTCGCCGGCGGCGGCACGCTTGGCTGGACGGCGGGCGCCGCCGCGGGCGGCGACAGCTATGTATCCGATCCGGCCAAGCCCATTCCCTATCGGCTTCGCCCGATCCGCCCGACCTATGCGACCGGATCCACCTGGCGCCAGTGGCTGGTCGACGACCAGCGTCCCTTCTCCGACCGCACCGACGTCCTGGTCTACCAGACGCCGGTCCTGACCAAGGCGGTCGCGATCTCCGGCGCGGCGGCGGTCGATCTCGTCGCGGCGACGACGGGAACGGACGGCGATTTCGTTGCCAAATTGATCGACGTCTATCCGGCCGACTATAGCGAAAAGCCGGAGATGGGCGGCTATCAATTGCCCGTCGCGATGGACATCCTGCGCGGTCGCTACCGCGAAGGGTTCGAGACGGCCAGGCCGATCGCCGCCAATACGCCGCTCGCCTATCGCATCGTCCTGCCGCACGCGAACCACGTGTTCCTGCCGGGGCACCGGATCATGGTCCAGATCCAGTCGAGCTGGTTCCCCCTGTACGACCGCAACCCGCAGACCTTCGTCCCGACGATCATGGAAGCTAAACCGACGGACTATCGCAAGGCGACGATTACCGTCGGCTATGGCGGCGCGCAGGGCAGCTTCGTCGAGCTGCCGGTGGTCGACGCGAAATAGCGGAGCAGCAAGGCTGTTCAGTTAGCGCTGTCCTACATGGCGCGCGGATGGTATAAGGCGCGCATGGTCCGTACCCGGTCTTCGAATGGACTATCGTCCAAGAGGCGAACCTGTGCGACCTTTGTGACTTTTCGCGCGCCAAGCGCCTGTAAGGGCGCCTTTTCGTGTTCCTGAATTTTCTCGACGAATTACGTACCGCGGGCATTGCGGCGAGCATGAAGGAGCATCTCCTCCTGCTCGAGGCACTCGATGCCGAGGTGATCAGCCGCTCGACCGAGGATTTCTACTATCTCGCTCGCGCCACCTATGTGAAGGACGAGGGGTTGCTCGACCGCTTCGACCAGGTGTTCGCCAAGGTCTTCCGCGGCCTCGAGACGCGGTACGGCACCACCGCCGCCGACATACCGGCCGACTGGCTGAAGGCCGTCGCGCAGAAATATCTGACTCCCGAGGAGATGGCGAAGATCGAGTCGCTCGGATCGTGGGACGAGATCATGGAGACGCTGAAGCAGCGCCTCGCCGAGCAGGAGGGGCGGCACCAGGGCGGCAACAAGTGGATCGGAACCGGCGGCACCAGTCCCTACGGCAATGGCGGCTACAATCCCGAAGGGGTACGGATCGGCGGGGAAAGCACGCACAAGCGCGCGTTGAAGGTGTGGGAGCAGCGCGACTTCCGCAACCTCGACAACACCCGCGAACTCGGCACGCGCAACATCAAGGTCGCGCTGCGCCGCCTGCGCCGGTTCGCGCGCGAGGGGGCGGCGGACGAGTTCGACATCGACGGCACGATCGACGGCACCGCCCGACAGGGCTGGCTCGACGTGCGCATGCGCCCCGAACGGCGCAATGCGGTCAAGGTCCTGCTGTTCCTCGACGTCGGCGGCTCGATGGACCCCTGGGTCAAGCTATGCGAGGAATTGTTCAGCGCCGCGACGAGCGAATTCAAGAACGTCGAATTCTTCTATTTCCACAATTGCCCCTATGAAGGGCTGTGGAAGGACAATCGTCGCCGCTTCCAGGAGCGCACGCCGACGATGGAGGTACTGCACAAGTTCGGCCACGATTATAAGCTGGTCTTCGTCGGCGACGCGTCGATGAGCCCTTATGAGATCACCTATCCCGGCGGCTCCGTCGAGCATTTCAACGAGGAGGCCGGAGCGACGTGGGTGCAGCGACTGACCACCACCTATCCGGCGGCGGTGTGGCTGAACCCGATCCCGGAGGCGCAATGGGGTTATACCCAGTCGATCCAGATCCTACGCCAGCTGATGTCGGACCGCATGTACCCGCTCACCCTCGCCGGCCTCGACGCCGCGATGCGGGAGCTGACGCGCAAACGCTAGCCAGGCCATTTCGGACATGATAGCATCGTCGCTTACGGGAGAATTGCCATGCCGCTGATCCTCATCCTGGCGCTTCTCGGCACGGATGCCACGGCCGCGCGCTCGCCCTCGGCGAAGCCGTGCGTGAAAGTCGACGCGGAGCATATTCGCCGCGACGCACCGAAGCCGACGCTGCGCAAGCTCGGCGAACTGCCACCCGCCAAGCCCTTCTACACGGTGTTGCGCGAGATCGACGGCTGTCCGCAGAACGTCGTCGTGCCGGCGCGCGCGCGCTGAACGCGGGTCGACGCGCTCAGGGGTGGCTGACCACGCCGCCGGTCATCGCCTGCGGTACGCCCGTCGTACCGGGGAAGCTGATCGGCAGATCGTTCAGCCGCCGCACCGCCATATAGGCAAAGCCTTCGGCTTCCATGGCGTCGCCGTTCCAGCCCAGCGCATCGCTTGGCTCGGGTGTCAGGCCGGTACGGGCGGCGATCATCGCGAGCAGCGTCGGATTGTGTCGGCCGCCGCCCGCGACGATCAGCCGCCGGGGCCGCTCGGGCAGGTGCGACAGCGCGTCGGCGACCGATGCCGCGGTGAAGGCGGTCAGCGTCGCCGCGCCGTCCGCAGGCGACAGGCCGCGCGCCGGTTGAATGGTGAAGTCGTTGCGGTCGAGCGACTTCGGCGGAGGGAGGTCGAAATAGGGATGATCGAGCATCGCGGTCAGCACCGTCTCGTCGACGCGCCCCGCCGCTGCCAGCGCGCCATCGGCATCGAAACGCGCGCCGCTCTCCGCCTCGACCCAGCTGTCGATGAGGCCATTGGCCGGACCGGTATCGAAAGCGATCAGCCTCTGGTCGGCACCGACGAAGGTGATGTTGCCGACTCCGCCCAGATTGAGCACCGCCACCGGCTTCGGCAGCGCCGCCGTCAAAGCGGCATGATAGACGGGCAGCAGGGGCGCCCCCTGCCCGCCGGCCGCGACATCGACGCTGCGCAGGTCGCTGACCACCGGGATGCCGGTGGCGCGTGCCAGCACCGCACCGTCGCCGATCTGCCATGTCCAACCGCGATCCGGGCGGTGCGCCACCGTCTGGCCATGGTAGCCGATGACTCCGACATCCGACGCCTCGATGCCTGCATCGCGCAGCAGCTTGTGGACCGCCATGGCATGCGTCCGATCGATCAGTTCGCCGGCCGCCACCAGATCGGGACTGGCGCGGGGCCGATCGAAGGTCAGCGCCAGCGCGGTCGCGGCGGCAAGCTGCGCCCGCGCCGCGTCCGAATAGGGTTCGCCGCGAAAGGCGATGGGCCGCACATTTGCATCGCCATCGGTTTCGATCAGCGCCGCATCGATGCCGTCCAGCGACGTTCCAGACATCAGTCCGATCGCGAGCATGATCTTCGTCCTCCCCCTCCCGCCTGCACGGTCGCGGCCGACCTGTCGACCGCTTCCGAGCCGTGCCGTGTCCGATCAGCGGCGCGCGATGACCAATTCGCCCGCCTTGGCGGCATCGGGGATGTCGAAGCTGAGCGTACCGGCCGCCGGGTCGAATCGTGCCGACGACGCGCGCAGACCGCTGACCCGACCATCTCCCTGCCAGCCATGGACGACGAGTGCGATGCGCGACCACCAGGGCTTGAAGCGCCCCTGTCGCGTGTCGAACGCGATGCGCAGACCATCGGGTGTGACGGTGCAGCGCACCTGCTGCCGCAGGACCATGCCCTTGCGGAACGCCATCGAGTGGCCATCGTCGGCGTAGAGATCGCCGCGGCAATCGTCGCCGGGATAGACGTCGAGCTGCAGCGGCCCCTTTGGCGTCTCGCTGGTGCTCTGCACGAGCGGCTGGCGCGGCAGGATCGTCCCCGCCCGGACGAAGACGGGCAGATAGTCCAGCCGCGGCGTCACCGTCAGCCTATCGCCACGCGCGGTCGCTTCTCCGGTCGCCTGGCTCGCCGACTGGATCTGCCCCGCTTCCTGTTTCTCGGGCGTACCCGCACGCCGTCCGGTCCAGTAATCGTACCATCCGCCCGCGGGCAGGCAGACGTCATAGGCGATCGGCTGGTCGGGCCGCGGCGACGGGGCGACGAGCAGCGAGCGGCCGACGGTGAAGGTCCACGACTGATCGCACGACAGGCGCAGCGCGGAGGGATAGTCGTAGAAGACCGGGCGCAGGATCGGGTCGCCCAGACGGCTGTTCTGGTCTGCCAGCGCATAGAGATAGGGCATCAGGCGATAGCGCTCCTCGATGAACCGCCGGCGGATCGCCAGATGCTCCGGCCCGTCGACCCAGGGCTCGACCCGCGGCGTTCCCTTCGCCGAATGATCGCGGAACACGGGGTAGAAAGCGCCGATCTCGAACCAGCGGGTTGCCAGGTCCGCGCTGGGCCCGCCCGCAAAGCCCGTGACGTCCGCCGCGCCATAGGAGAAGCCGGAAAGGCCCAGGTTGATGATCTGCTGGACCGACAGCTTGAGATGATCCCAGGTCGCGAGATTGTCGCCCGTCCACGTCACCGCATAACGCTGCCCACCGGCGTAGCTGGCGCGTGTCATCACGAAGGCGCGCTCGTTCGGCGCCAGCTTCCGCAATCCGTCGTATGTCGCGCGCGTATTCTCCATGCCATAGACGTTGTGGATCTCGGCATGCGGCGCCGTGCGGGCTGCGAAATCGTCGCTCGCGATCCGGTGCATGACGTCGGGCGGCATCGTCTTGGTCGGCGTTTCAAAGATCGCCGGCTCGTTCATGTCGTTCCATGCACCGGCGACGCCGTCCGCGACCTGCTGCGCGAACAGGCCGCCCCACCAGTCGCGCGTCGATTTCTGCGTGAAGTCGGGAAACACCGATGGGCCTGGCCAGACCGGCGCGACATAGATCGACCCGTCCGCCCGATGCACGAACCGGTCGCCCCTGATGCCGCTGTCATACGGCGCATAGCCCTGGTCGGGCGCGCGCGCGACATGCAGGTCGGTGATGGTCACCACCTTGAACCCGTCCTTGCCCATGTCCCGGATGAGGCCCTTCATATCGGGGAAGGTCTGCGTATTGACGGTGAACGGTCGGTTGCGGTCCTGGAAATCGATGTCCAGCCACAGCACGTCGGTGGGGATACGCTCCTGCCGCAGCCGGCCTGCGACGCTGCGCAGCTCGTCCGCACTCATGTAGCTGTAGCGGGACTGCTGGTAGCCCAATGCCCATTGCGGCACGAGCGGAGCCTTGCCCGTCAGGTCGGTATAGCGGCGTACGACCTCCGCCGTGGTGGGGCCGGCGATGACATAATAGTCGACCGGACCGTCGGGCGCGCCAAAAGCCAGAACATTGTCGTCGCGGTGCCCGAAATCGAACCAGCTGCGCCAACTATTGTCGAAGAATATCCCGTAACTGCCGGCTGGGCCGCCGACGGCGATGAAGAAGGGAATCGATTTGTAGATGGGATCGTCGCCGCTACCGAAGCCAAATGCGTCGGTATTCCAGTCGACGAAGCTCTTGCCGCGACGGTCGAGGCCGCCGGTCTTGTCGCCCAGCCCGAAATAATGTTCCCCCTGCGGCATCACCTTGCGCAGCGTGAAGGCAGCGCCGTCGCGGGTGAAGGGCTGCGCGGCATCCGCGGTGATCACCTTGCCGGCCGGATCGGTGACCGTCATCCGGCCGTCGGGCGCGAAGGCGACGCGGAGCGCGGACGTGGCGAAACCGTCCGGCGTCGGCGTCACCCGAACGCGCTGCCTGCGGACATCCGCCTCGACCGCCCAGCTTGCGTCCTCCGGCATCGCGCCATCGCGGTCGATCCGCACGCGCAGGATCGAGTCGGTCAAGGCAACGACGCGCACCGTGCCGCCGGGACGGCGGACGGAGACGCCATCGGGCTGCGCAACCACCGACGCGGCGGCCGACCCGACCGGCGCCTGGGCCGCCGCGACCCCCGGCATGACCGCGAGCGGCGCGAGCGAAAGCAACAGGGCGGCGCGGCGCCGGGCAAGGGGCGCAAGGCCACGCGAAATCATGATCATCTCTCCCTGGGGATGGGTATGCTATGCTTCCCCAAGGAGTTGCGGGAGGAGAACCCGCGCGTCAACCACGGATGATGGCGGACGCGGCACGGGCCGGCGGACGCAGCCCGTCAGGCGCGCCGCTGCATCCCCGCTTCGCGCGCGATCGCGATCCCGTCGACGACGAGTTCGTAATGCGCGGGCGAATAGCCCGCCGCCAGGAACGACCGAACTTCCGCCGAGGGCACCGAATAGCCCCGACGCCAGCTCAGCACCGCGATCCGACGCAGCGCCTCCAGCTTCGGGTCGGCAAGCTGCGTGCTCGCCTTGATCCCGAACACCCATTCGATCAGCCGCGAGAGCGGCCCCGGACCGCGCAGCGACGACAGGCCGTCACCCCGCGCCAGCCCGATCACCGAGCGTTCGAGCTCGGTCAGCATCGGCTTGTCCTCGACGGGCGCGGCCAGCCGCTGCACCGCCGCCGCGCGGGCAAATCCGGCCATGCCGGGCTCTGCGAATGCCATATATGCCATGATCGACCTCCCTTCCCGCGTCCGACCGGGCGACCCCGCGCGCCACCACGGCGCACAGACCCGCTTGCGGTCCGACGGATGAACCTTGTGTATGAACGACTGGAACATCGGGCGGCTGATCCGCCGCCCCATCTTCTATACTGATCGGTATATAAGGCGGTTCATCCGCCGTCAATTGTTTTGTACCGATCGGTAGCAAAAAAATTTGCGGTGGATCAGCGACCCGGCCAGACCGCCAGGCTCGTCTCGACGAGCAAGGCCAAATCCTCACGCGTCGCCCCCGCCCCGGCCTGCACGGACATCCCCAAAAAGAGTGCGAACAGATAGCTCGTCAGGCCCACGGGATCGATGTGCGGCGGCAGGTCGCCCTCGTCCCGCGCCCGCGCGAACCGCTCGGTCAGCGCCGCCTGCGACGAGGCGCGGCGCGCGAGCAAGGCATCGCGGATCGACTGCGCCTCGGGTCCGCAGGCCATGGAATTGATCACGCCCATGCAGCCGTGCGGCTCGCCCCGGCCGGTCTGCGCATCGAGCGCGCCGCGCAGCAGATATTCCGCCACGCCGCGCGCCGTCGGCTGGTCCAGCGCACCCCGCATATAGGCAAGCTTTTCGGCCTCGTAGAGGTCGAGCGCCTTGTGAAACAGGGCCTCCTTGTTGCCGAAGGCCGCGTACAGGCTGGGGCGGGTTATCCCCATGGCCTCGGTGAGGTCGGTCAGGGAGGCGGCGTCATAGCCCTTCGCCCAGAAGACGCGCAGCGCCGCCGCGAGCGCGGCATCGGTGCAGAATTCGCGCGGGCGCCCCTTGGCAGGGGTGCACGGCGAAGCCGGCAGAGGCGACGGGGCGGCTAGAACGGTTTCCATATCGAGCGGTATATATATCGTCGTGGCGCATCCGCCAAGCCGTTCCGTCGGAACGGCCGCATCCCCTCCCGCCGTCTTGCCGGACGCCGGCGAAGCGCCGCAGCGCCACCGCCGACATTCCGGTCGAGGATATTCCGCGGCTTCGTCGCGTTGACGGGAACGACGCGAAGGAGAGCGACATGACCGATATCCGCAAGGTCGATCCGGGGCACGGCGCCGGCGGCGCGCCGTTCGATGACGAAAACGGTCGCTATGGCCAGGACTATCATCGGGATCGGGAAGCTGAGATGGGACGTGAACGCCCGAGCGGCACGGTGGGCGAGGGCAAGGACGCCGAATCGCATCCTGCCGAAGGCGGCGCGCGCCAAGCTGATATTCCCGCCGACAACGGGCGCCGCGCGTCGTTCGACCCACGGACCGGCGAGGTCCACGGCAGCGGCAGTTCAGCCGGCGGCGGCAGCGAAGGTGATGACTTCAGCAGCGACTCCGAGGCGGGCGACGGCTATCCCTTCACCGGCCGCGAGGGCACCGTGCAAAAGGCACCCGACGATCTGGGGCCGCCCCATTTCAAGGAGTGAGGCGCAGTCATGTCCCGCGTCGGCCGGACGCGGGGCTGCCCGTCGCGTTGCTCAGCGCAGCGGCACGATCACTTCGTTGGGATGCGCGACGTTCAGTTCCTTGCGGACCATCTCGTCGACCATGTCCGGATTGGCATGGTCGGGGTCGAGCAGCGCCACGCGGTTCTTCAATACCGCGCGCCGCTGATCCAGCAGCGCATATTGCTTCTCGCGCTTGGAAAGCTGTCGCTTGTAGTCGCCATAGGCCATGATGCCGTTCGGCCCCAGCACGGCATAGACGCCAAAGATCGCAACGATCGTGAGACCGACGGCAGGCAAGGCCGCGCGACGCATCGTCTTGCGAAAGGCAGAGGATTTCGTCGCGCGGGCCATGCATCCATCCTGATTCGGGCCGACTCGCGCGTCAAGCCCGTAAAAGCGTCAGGCCTTCAGAACGCTGCGCCCGGCATAACGTGCCACCGAGCCCAGCTCTTCCTCGATACGGATCAGCTGATTGTACTTCGCGAGCCGGTCCGAGCGCGCGAGGCTGCCGGTCTTGATCTGGCCGCAGTTGGTCGCGACCGCGAGGTCGGCGATCGTCGCGTCCTCGGTCTCGCCCGAGCGGTGGCTCATCACGGCGGTGTAGCGGGCGCGCTGCGCCATGCTCACCGCTTCCAGAGTCTCGGTCAGCGTGCCGATCTGGTTGACCTTCACCAGCAGCGAATTGGCGTAGCCGCCCTCGATGCCGCGCGCGAGGCGCTTCGGATTGGTGACGAACAGGTCGTCGCCGACCAGCTGGACCTTGTCGCCCACCAGGTCGGTCAGCGCCTTCCACCCTTCCCAATCGTCTTCGCTCATCCCGTCCTCGATCGAGAAGATGGGGTAACGACGGGTCAGATCGGCGAGATATTCGGCCATGGCGCCGCTCTCGAGCACCTTGCCCTCGCCCGAGATATTGTAACGGCCGTCCTTGTAGAATTCGGTCGCCGCGCAATCGAGCGCCAGCATCACGTCGTCACCCGGCGTGTAGCCCGCCTTCTCGATGCTCGCCATGATGAAGCCCAGCGCTTCCTCGGTGCTGGCGATGTTGGGCGCGAACCCGCCCTCGTCGCCGACACCGGTCGCAAGCCCCTTGTCGTGCAGCGCCTTCTTCAACGTGTGGAAGATCTCCGAGCCGCAACGGACCGCCTCGACGATGCTGTCCGCGCCGACGGGCACGATCATGAATTCCTGGAAGTCGATGGGGTTGTCCGCATGCTCGCCGCCGTTGATGATGTTCATCATCGGTACCGGCAGCACGTGCGCGGAGACGCCGCCGACATATTTGTACAGCGGCAGGCCCCGCGCGTCCGCCGCGGCCTTCGCCGCCGCCAGGCTGACGCCCAGGATCGCGTTCGCGCCCAGCCGGCCCTTGTTCTCCGTACCGTCGAGCGCGATCATCTTGGCGTCGAGCTCCGCCTGATCCTCGGCATCGTAGCCGACGAGCGCTTCGGCGATCTCGTCATTGACCGCATCCACCGCGCCATCGACGCCCTTCCCGCCCCAGCGGCTCTTGTCGCCGTCGCGCTTCTCGACCGCTTCATGTGCGCCGGTGGAGGCGCCCGACGGCACCGCCGCGCGACCGAAGCTGCCGTCCTCCAGCAGCACGTCGACCTCAACGGTCGGATTGCCGCGGCTGTCGAGAATTTGGCGGCCGTGGATGTCGATGATTGCGGTCACGTAACGATGCTCCTACCTTTTGGGGCGAGATACGGGCCGGCCTCTACCCCGCTCGCTGCATAGCGGCAATCTCCTATGGCCGGAGGGAACCGCCATCTGGCGGGGCGGGTTGAGGCGGTCGAACAACGAAAGGGTTCGTCATGTCCGACACCGACGCAAGACCGATGACCGACGCGGACGTGCTGCCCGCCTCGGACGGCGACACGCTCGACGCCGACACGTCCGGCACCGCGCAGAGCAAGACCGCTCAGGCCAAGCAGGCGATCAGGGACCAGGCCGACAAGTTCGGTGGGCAGGCCAGCGACCGCATCCGCACGCTGGCCGACACCGGCAAGGAAAAGGCCGGCAGCGCGCTCGACCAGCTCTCGCAGATGATCGGTGACGCCGCGGGTCAGGTCGACGAGAAACTGGGCGCGCAATATGGCGATTACGCGCGGCAGGCCGCGACGACCGTCTCGCGCTTCTCCGAGCAGGTGAAGGGCAAGGACGTCGACGATCTGCTCGAAGACGTCCGTGGTTTCGTCCGCGAAAGCCCGGGCGTCGCCGTCGGCGTTGCCGCTGCGCTCGGCTTCGCGCTCGCGCGGCTGGTGCAGTCGGGCCTCGACAGCAACAAGGGCTGAGCGTTCTTGGCTAGCACGGGGAACAGGCAGATGACCGAGGAGCCGGGCGTGGCGACACTGGTCGGCCAGCTCGTCGAGGACACACGCAATCTTGCCAGCGCGGAAATCGCCCTGGCGAAGGCGCGTGTCGGCGAACGGGTCTCGGCCTATAAGAGCGCCGCGATCTTCTTCGCCATCGCCGGGGTGCTCGCGCTCGCAGCCTTGGTGGCGCTGCTCGTGGGGCTCATCATGACGTTGACCCCGCTGATCGGGCCGGGCTTCGCAACCGCCGTGGTGGTCGTGCTGGTCCTCGTCCTCGCGGGCGTGCTCGGCATGATCGGGAAAGCCCGGCTCGCACCGGCGAAGGTGGTACGATGAGCAACCTTCCCGGCACCCGTCTTGCCGATGCCGAGGCGGAGGCGACCGCCGCGCGCGAACGGCTCAACACGACGCTCGCGCAGCTGCAGGTCAAGCTCGACCCGCGCACGCTGACGCGACAGGCGACGAAGGAAGTGGTGGACAAGAGCGCCGCCGCGGCGGCCGCGGGGATCGACACCGCGCGCCGCAATCCGGGCGCGGTCGCAGGCGCCACCGCCGTCGCCGGGCTCTTCCTCGCACGCCACAGGATCGCCCACCTGTTCCGCCGCAAACCCAAAACAGACCGCCGGGATTGACCGGCCACCGCGATAAAGGATCGACCCATGGCTCCCAATCACGAAACGCAAGGCCAGATCGCCGACATCGTCCACACGGCCGAAGACAAGGCGCGCGATGCCGCGCGCGCGCTCGAGGGAAACCCGATCGGGCTCGTCGCGGGCGGCCTTGCCGTCGGGGCGATCGCGGGCATCCTGATCCCGCGCTCCGCCAAGGAAAAGGAACTGCTCGCGCCGGTCGGACGGACGATCGCCGAGCGTGCCCGCTCGGCGGTCGGTGCCGCCCGGGAAGCGGGCTATCAGGCGCTTGACGAGCGCGGGCTGACGAAGAACGCGGCGCGCGATCAGGTCAAGTCGCTGTTCCAGGGGTTGACCGAGGCGGTCCAGACGGCCGGCTCCGCAGCCGCGGCATCGGCGCGGAACAAGGGATGACGCCTGCGCCCCGGCGGTCGACCCGCCGGGGCGGTCAAGGCCTTCAATATTGCGCTGCAACAGGCTAATGGGCGGCGATCCCTCCCTAGCCAGGATTTCGCATGAGCAAGCTTCACCTCGTCTTCGGCGGCCGCGTCACCGATCCGCGTACGCTCGATTTCGCCGATCCCGCCAGCCTCGAAGTCGTCGGGATCTTCCCCGATTATGCCAGCGCCGAGAAGGCGTGGCGCGCGGCCGCCCAGCGGACCGTCGACGACGCGGAGATGAAGTTCGTGGTCGTGCACCTCCATCGCCTGCTCGAGCCGGATCTGGTCGCGCCCACGGCGTAATCGCGCGCGCCGTCGAACGCCGTCGCCAGCCCGTTTCGATCGTTCGTGCCTCGGCGAGCCCGGCACGAACGGACAGCGCGGATCGCCCCCCGGCAAGTCCGATGGCGTCAGAACAGCTCGTCGAGACAGCGATGGAATTCGAGCCGTTCCCGATCGAGGGCGGCGATGCCGTAATTGGTCAGAAATCGCGCGGCAGCATCATCGCCGAATTCGCGCAAATTCTGCCACAGGATCGCGATGTCCTGATACCGGTCTGCAACGCCAAGTCGTCCGACGTCGATGCAGCCGGTAACGACCCCCGTGGCGTCGATCAGCACGTTCCCCAACGAATAGTCGCCGTGCGTGACGACGCCGTGGCGCACCGCCGGTCGCAGCGCAACCAGCCGCTCCCACATTTGATCGGCGGACCAGCCGGCATGGTCAGGGTCGAAATCCTCATGGTCGACCGTCCCTCCATCGATCAACCGGCGCGCGTGTGCCAGACGCACGTCCGCGCCGGCATCGAAGGGGCAATCGGCGATCGGCAAGGCGTGAAGGCGACGCAGGAAGTCGGCGAAGGCATCGATGACGGCGGGAAGCATGGCGGGATCGTGCGCGATCCAGTCATCGCCCGTCCGCCCGGCGACCGCCTCCGTCAGCAGCCACGCTTCGTCCGGCTCCCGCATGAAATGGAGCGGTGTCGCGCAGGGAAGGCGGCCGTGCAGCCAGAACAGCCGATGCGCCTCGTCGGCGACGTCGTCCGCGATGCGTTCCCGACCGAATTTGAGGTAACGCGCCGGCGCGTCGCTGCGCGTCAGGCGAAAGACGGTCGCCCCGGCTTCTCCGGAGAGAACCGGCTCGACCGACCAGCCCTCGATCAGGTCTTCGAGGGGACGCGGCACCGATTGCGACACGCCCCCGCCCCGATCAGATGAACTCGATCTTGCTGACCAGATAATAACGGTCGCCCGCGGGCACGGCGACTTCGACCTCGTCCTCGACCTTGCGACCGATCAGCGCGCGGCCGAGCGGCGAGTTGTAGCTGATCCGGCCGGTCTTCGCGTCCGCCTCGGTCTGCCCGACGATCTGGTATTTGACGGGCTTGTCGTCCTCGTCGAGCAGGGTCACGGTCGCACCGAACACGACCTTGTCGCCCGACAGATCCTTCGGATCGATGATCTGGGCGCGGCTGAGCTTGTCCTCGATATCGGCGATCGACGCCTCGATCTGGCCCTGGCGCTCCTTGGCCGCATGATATTCCGCGTTTTCCGACAAGTCGCCGTGCGCGCGCGCTTCCTCGATCGCGTCGACGATCTGGGGACGCTCGACTTTCAGACGCTTCAGGTCCTGGGTGAGCTTGTCATAGCCCTCCTGGAGCATCGGCATCTTTTCGACGGTGGCCATAGTCTCGTGTCCCCAAATTCCCTTGCCCCCGTGCGGGCCGGTTACCCGGCCCGCCCGCACGTCACGCCATTATGTCGGAGGATCGATGGTGCGACTGCGAATAGTAGGATTGCAGGGGCCGTACTTCAAGGGAGGCGGTCCCGATCGCCTTGGCGACCTGGAGACTGGCGGGCGCGGTGGTGAAATAGGGGATCTTCTGCCCCAGCGCCGCCTGGCGGATCGGCTTGGAATCCTTCAGGCTCTGCCACCCTTCCGTGGTGTTGAAGATCAGCGTCACCTCACCGTCCATGATCCGGTCGAGGATGTGCGGACGCCCTTGCGCGACCTTGTTGACCTTCTCCACCTCGATGCCGGCGCGGGTCAGGTAATCGGCCGTCCCGCCTGTCGCCAGGATGTGGAAGCCGCGCGCGACGAGTTCGCGTACCGCGGGCACGATATGCGGCTTGTCGGTGTCCTTGACGCTGACGAACGCCGTGCCGCCGGTCGGCAACACGGTGCCCGCGCCGAGCTGCGACTTCATGAAGGCGGTGGTGAAATCGGGGTCGATCCCCATGACCTCGCCGGTGGACTTCATCTCGGGCGACAGCACCGGGTCGATGCCGGGGAAACGGTTGAACGGGAACACCGCTTCCTTGACCGCATAATGATCGATGTGGCGGTCGATCGTCGGCAGGTCCTTCAGCTTCTCGCCGGCCATGACGCGGCTGGCGATCTTGGCGATCGGCGTGCCGATCGCCTTGGCGACGAAGGGCACGGTACGCGACGCGCGGGGATTGACCTCGATGAGGTAGACCACGCCGTCCTTGACCGCGAACTGGATGTTCATCAGCCCCCTAACGCTCAACGCGCGCGCCAGCGCCTCGGTCTGGCGCTCGATCTCGGCGATCACCTCGGCGGGCAGGCTGTACGGCGGGATCGAGCAGGCGCTGTCGCCCGAATGGACGCCCGCCTCCTCGATATGCTGCAGCACGCCGGCGACCACCACGTCGTCGCCGTCGCAGATCGCATCCACGTCGACCTCGATCGCGTCGCGCAGATACTGGTCGATCAGCACGGGGCTGTCGCCCGACACCTGCACCGCGGTCTGGATGTAATCGTCGAGCTGCTGGATCGAATCGACGATCTCCATCGCGCGGCCACCCAGCACGTAGCTCGGCCGCATCAGCACGGGGAAGCCGATCCGCTCGGCCGCCGCCACCGCCTCGTCGCGGCTGCGCGCCAGGCCGTTGGCGGGCTGCTTCAGCCCGAGCTTGTTGACCAGCGCCGCGAAGCGTTCGCGGTCCTCCGCCAGGTCGATCGCGTCGGGGCTGGTGCCGAGGATCGGGATACCCGCCTTTTCCAGCGCGCGCGCCAGGTTGAGCGGCGTCTGGCCGCCGAACTGGACGATGACGCCGACCAGTTCCCCGCGCGACTGCTCGACGTGCAGGATCTCCAGCACGTCCTCGGCGGTCAGCGGCTCGAAATAGAGGCGATCGGACGTGTCGTAATCGGTGCTCACCGTTTCCGGGTTGCAGTTGATCATGATCGTCTCGAAGCCTGCATCAGCCAGCGCGAAACAGGCGTGGCAGCAGCAATAGTCGAACTCGATCCCCTGCCCGATCCGGTTCGGCCCGCCGCCCAGGATCACGATCTTCCTGCGATCGGACGGCTGCGCCTCGTTCTCGGGCTCGCCGAAGCTCGGCGCCTCATAGGTCGAGTACATGTACGGCGTCTTCGCGTCGAACTCCGCGGCGCAGGTATCGATGCGCTTGAACACGGGACGCACGCCCAATTTGTGGCGATGCTCGCGCACCTCCTCCTCGGTGACGCCGCCGGTCATCGCCTTGACCGCTTCGTGGATCAGGCCAGATCCGCGCGCAATGCCGCGCGCCATGCCGCGCAGGTTCGCGGACTGAAGCGCCAGCCACGCCAGCCGCTTGTCGCTGAAGCCCATCGCCTTCAGGCGGCGCATACCCGCCGCGTCGATCGGCAGGCCGTTCTTGCAGACCTCTTCCTCCGCCGCGACGATCTCCGCCAGCCGCTCGACGAACCAGGGGTCGAACTTCGCGATCGCGTGGATCTCGGCGACAGTGAAGCCCTCCCGAAGGGCCTGCGCCGCGACCAGCAGCCGGTCGGGGCTCGCCACCGCCAGCGCCGCCTCGATCTCCTCGCGCGGGGCGCCGGACAGGCGCTCGACGCGGTTGAAGCCGGACAGGCCCGTCTCCAGCCCGCGCAGCGCCTTCTGCATCGACTCGTGGATGTTGCGGCCGATCGCCATCACCTCGCCGACCGACTTCATCGCGGTGCCGAGCACGGCTTCGGCGCCCTTGAACTTCTCGAAGGCGAAGCGCGGAATCTTGGTGACGACATAGTCGATCGTCGGTTCGAACGACGCCGGCGTCGCACCGGTGATGTCATTGTCGATCTCGTCGAGCGTATAGCCGACCGCCAGCTTGGCCGCGACCTTGGCGATCGGGAAACCGGTCGCCTTGGACGCCAGCGCCGAGGACCGCGACACACGCGGGTTCATCTCGATGACGATCAGGCGGCCGTCCTTCGGATTGACCGCGAACTGGACGTTGGAGCCGCCCGTCTCGACGCCGATCTCGCGCAGCACCGCGATGCTGGCGTTGCGCATGATCTGATATTCCTTGTCGGTCAGCGTCAGCGCCGGCGCGACGGTGATCGAATCGCCCGTATGGACGCCCATCGGATCGATATTCTCAATCGAGCAGATGATGATGGCGTTGTCCGCGCGGTCGCGGACCACCTCCATCTCATATTCCTTCCAGCCGAGCAGCGACTCCTCGATCAGCACTTCGGTGGTCGGCGACGCATCCAGGCCCTTGCGGACCATGTCGACGAACTCGGACCGGTTGTAGACGACGCCGCCGCCGGTGCCGCCGAGCGTGAAGCTGGGACGGATGATCGCGGGCAGGCCGACCTGCTCCAGCCCGGCCAGCGCCTCCTCGACCGTGTGCGCGATCGCCGAGCGGGCGCTTTCCAGCCCGATCCGGGTCATCGCCGCCTTGAACTTCTGGCGATCCTCCGCCTTGTCGATCGCTTCGGCATCGGCACCGATCATCGTCACGCCGAACTTCTCCAGCGTGCCGTCGTGGAACAGCGCCAGCGCGGTGTTGAGCGCGGTCTGCCCGCCCATCGTCGGCAGGATCGCGTCGGGGCGCTCCTTCTCGATGATCTTGGCGACCACCGCCGGGGTGATGGGCTCGACATAGGTCGCGTCGGCGCCTTCCGGATCGGTCATGATCGTCGCCGGATTGCTGTTGACGAGGACGATGCGGTAGCCCTCCTCGCGCAGAGCCTTGATCGCCTGCGTGCCCGAATAGTCGAACTCGCACGCCTGGCCGATGACGATCGGCCCCGCGCCGATCACGAGGATGGAGGAGATGTCGGTGCGTTTTGGCATCTACTTGGCCTTAGCTTTAGCTTTGTTCTTTTCCCACATGACGACGCCGAGCTTGTCGGTCGCCCCTGGGATTTTGTCGATTTCCGCTCGCACGCACCCCATGGCCATGAAGTTGTCATCGGGTGAAGCGAACAGAAGAATATGCTCATCCTTGAGGACAAGCCTGCCGACAGGAAGGCTGCATCTCTTCGAAATCGCATCGAGGTCGACCTGGCTTTGCGCAGACGCATGGTTCGAGATCGATAAGATCAAGAGTCCGCTCGCACCAAGGAGTGAACGTAGCAGCCTCAACGCAATGATCCCACGAACCGCTCGAACAGATACAGGCTGTCCTGCGGGCCCGGGCTCGCCTCCGGGTGATACTGGACACTGAACGCCGGGCGATCGGTCAGTTCGATCCCGGCGTTCGACCCGTCGAACAGCGACACGTGCGTCTCGCGTGCGTTTGCCGGCAGCGAGTCCCGCTCGACCGCGAAGCCATGGTTCATGCTGGTGATCTCGACCGCGCCGTCGCTCAAGCGCTTGACCGGATGGTTGGCGCCGCGATGGCCCTGGAACATCTTGGTCGTGCGCGCGCCGACCGCGAGGCCGAGCAGCTGGTGGCCGAGGCAGATGCCGAACAGCGGCTTTCCCGTATCGAGCAGCTGGCGGATCACCGGCACGGCATACTCACCCGTCGCGGCGGGGTCGCCGGGGCCGTTCGACAGGAAGACGCCGTCCGGGTTCTGCGCCATCACGTCGTCGAACGTCGCGGTGGCGGGCAGCACGGTGACCTTCGCCCCCGCCTGGACAAGGTTGCGGAAGATGTTGTGCTTGCTGCCGTAATCGATCGCGACGACGTGCGGGCGCTCGCCCTCGGCGACGCGATCATAGCCGAAGCCGAGCCGCCATAGGCCGCCTTCGCGCGTCTCGCCCCAGGCGTAATGCGTCTCGGTGGACACATCCTTGGCAAGGTCCATGCCCTCCAGCCCCGGCCAGGCGCGCGCCATCTCCAGCAACGCATCGAGGTCGAAGTCGCCGTTCGGGCTGTGCGCGACGACGCCGTTCGGCGCACCGCCAGCACGGATGCGGCGGGTCAGTGCGCGCGTGTCGATGCCCGACAGGCCGATGCGCGCATGCCGCTTCATCCAGCCGTCCAGCCGCTCGACAGCGCGGAAGTTGGACGGTGCGTTCACGTCCTCGCGAACGATCATGCCCAGAGCGTGCGGGGCGTCCGCCTCGATATCGTCGGGATTGGCGCCGACGTTGCCGATATGGGGGAAGGTGAAGGTGATGATCTGCCCCGCGAAGGACGGGTCGGTCATGATCTCCTGATAGCCGGTCATCGCGGTGTGGAAGCACACCTCGCCGACCGCCTGTCCTTCCGCGCCGAAACCGCGACCCCAGGCCACCTCGCCGTTGGCGAGAACCAGAACCCCCGTGGCGCCTTCCGGCTTTTCGGGCATGACGATGGGCTTGGCGTCGGCCATGATGCGGCGGGCACTCCTTATGGGTCGAACAGCAATGTCGCTAAGCCGCGCCCGCTACCCCTCGTATACCCCGCCGTCAACCGGGTGACGTGGCGGCGCGTCTGCGCTACAGTCTCCGCTTTCCCATTCGAACGAGAGCATTTCGCATGATCCGCGACGACATCAAGGCCGCCCAGATCGCCGCCATGAAGGCCGGCGACAAGGACGCACGCGCCGCGATCAGCCTGATTCAGGCCGCGATCAAGAACCGCGACATCGAAGTCCGCACGCAGGGCCCCGTCGCCGACGACGACGCGCTGGTGGTCGAGGTGCTGCAGAAGATGGTCAAGCAGCGCCGCGAATCGATCGCCATGTACGAAAGCGGCGGCCGCCAGGAACTCGCCGACGCCGAGAAGGCGGAGGTCGCGGTGATCGAGCGGTTCCTGCCCGCGCAGATGAGCGAGGACGAGACCAAGGCCGCGATCGAGTCGATCAAGGGGGACCTGGGCGCGACGGGCATGAAGGACATGGGCCGCGTGATGGCCGAGCTGAAGGCGCGCCACGCCGCCAGCCTCGACATGAGCAAGGCGAGCGGCTGGGTAAAGGCGGCGCTGTCCTGACGATCGCAGGCGTCAGGTCGGAGCCCTGCCGCCTCCTGTCGCGTCAGAGGGTGCGGATGATACCGGAGAAGTCGGTGCCGCCCTCGCCCTTCGCGACGAACGCCTCGTAGAGTTCGGCCGCACGGCTGCCCATCGGCGTGGCGGCACCCGCGTCCGCGGCCGCCTCCATCGCCAGGCGCAGGTCCTTGAGCATCAACGCAGCCGCGAACCCGCCCTGATAGTCGCGATCGGCGGGGGTTTCCGGCCCGACGCCGGGCACGGGGCAATAGGTCGTCATCGACCAGCTCTGCCCCGAGCTTACCGACGAGATGTCGTAGAAGGTCCGCAGGTCCAGACCCAGCCGCTCGGCGAGCCGGAATGCCTCGCAGGTCGCGACCATCGTCGCGCCGAGCAGCATGTTGTTGCACATCTTCGCCGCCTGTCCGGCGCCGCTTCCGCCGGCATGGATCACCGTCTTGCCCATGTCCGCCAGGAACGGTTGCGCGCGCGCGAAACCGTCGTCGCTGCCGCCGACCATGAAGGTCAGCGTGCCGGCCGCCGCCGCCGCGATCCCGCCGGACACGGGCGCATCGACCGCGAGGAGACCGTTCGTCGCCGCCTGCTCCGCCAGCCGCCGCGCGGTCGCGACGTCGATCGTCGAACAGTCGATAAGGATCGCCGAGGGCGCGGCCCGGCCGAATACCGCCTCTGCATAGACGCCTTCGACGTGTTTGCCGGCGGGCAGCATGGTGATCACCGCTTCCGCCCCCTCGACCGCCGCGGCGGCGTCATCGGCCGGCAGGCAACCCGCGGCCCTCGCCTTGTCCAGCGCGTCCGCGCTGAGGTCGAAGGCGCGCACGTCGTGCCCCTTCTTCGCCAGGTTCGCGGCCATGCCGCCACCCATGTTGCCCAGACCGATGAACGCGACCCGTGCCATATCTGCCTCTCCTTATCGTTATCGGCGGCGTTACTGCCGCAGCAGGTCGCGCCCGACGATCATCCGCATCACCTGGTTGGTACCCTCCAGGATCGAATGGACGCGCAGGTCGCGCCAGAACCGCTCGATCGGATAATCCTTGAGATAACCGTAGCCGCCATGAAGCTGCAGCGCGCGATCGACGATCGCCGAGCCGCTGTCGGTCGACAGCCGCTTCGCCATCGCGGAGAAGCGCGACTTGTCCGGCGCATTCGCGGTCACCTTTGCCGCGGCGAGGTAGAGCAGCGCACGCGCCGCCTCCAGGTCGGTCGCCATGTCGGCAAGCATGAACTGCGTGTTCTGGAAGTCGGCGACGGGCTGGCCGAACTGCTGCCGTTCCTTGGTATAGCGGATCGCCTCGTCCAGGCAGCGCTGCGCCCCGCCCAGCGAACAGGCGCCGATGTTGAGCCGCCCGCCGTCGAGCCCCGCCATCGCGATGCGGAACCCCTCGCCCTCCGCGCCGACCAGATTGGCGACGGGCACGCGGCAATCCTCGAAGATGACCTGCGCGGTCGGCGAGGCATTCCAGCCGAGCTTCTTCTCGGGCGCGCCGAACGACAGGCCGGGCGTGTCCTTCTCGACGACGATCGCGCTGATCCCGCGGCTTTTCTCCTCTCCCGTCCGCACCATGCAGACGTAGAGGTCGTTGTAGCCCGCGCCGGAGATGAACTGCTTGGTCCCGTTCAGGACGTAATGATCGCCGTCGCGCCGCGCGCTGGTCTTCAGCGCCGCCGCATCCGAGCCGGAGCCGGGCTCGGTCAAGCAATAGCTCCCGATCGTCTCCATCGTGACGAGGCCGGGCAGGTAGCGCGCCTTGACGTCCGCCGAGCCGAAACGGTCGATCATCCAGGCGGCCATATTGTGAATCGAGATGAAGGCGCTGGTCGCCGGACAGCCGTAGGCCATCGCCTCCATCACCAGCGCCGCCTCCAGCCGCCCGAGCGCGATCCCGCCCGATTCCTCGCTGACGTAGATCGCGCCGAAGCCGAGCTCCCCCGCCGCCTTCCACACGTCGACGGGATAATGGTGCTTCTCGTCCCACTCCGCCGCGACCGGCGTGATGCGGTCGGCGGTGAAGCGGCGCGCGAGTTCCTGGATTTCGCGCTGGTCGTCGGTGAGGTCGAACTGGTTCGTCATGCCGGGCACTTCTGGTAACGGGTGGCGCCGACGCGGTCGGCGGGGGCGGTGACATCGCGGACGAGGACGCGACCGTCGTCCTTGAGCGTCAGGATCGTGGGCTCGGACCAGCTCATCCCCTCGCCGCTCATCGGCAGGTCGAACAGGATGCGGTCCGCGCCCTCGCGGCGAATCCGCGTCGCGGTGCCGCGCGATTCGTAGAAGGAGAGCCGGTCGCCCGCAATCGTCAGCAGCCCCTTGGCGTCGGCGCGCTTGGGGTCGCAGTCGTTCGCAACCATGCCCCACCGCCCCTGGAAGGCGGCGGGGATCGCCTTGAGCGCGACCGGCGACGGCAGTGTGACGGGCAGCAGCGCGTTGTCGGGATCTTCGGTCAGCTTCGCCGGTGGTTCCGCCTGGGCGGTCGCGGCTTGCTGGCTGTTGTTGCCCGCCCCGCCCCCGCCTCCGCAGGCGGCGACCGGCAGGGCGAGCATGAGGGCGAGGCAGAGCGTCGGAGCGCGCATCATCCTACCCCATGGTCGGAATGACGAAGGCGTCCTGGATGCGGCTCGGGCCGCCATCCTCGCTACCCGGCGACAGGGCGGAGCCGTCGGGCCAGCGTTGCGTCACCGTCTTGACCTTGGTCCAGAAGCGCACGCCCTCGGTGCCGTGCTGGTTGACGTCGCCGAACGCGCTCCGCTTCCAGCCGCCGAAGGTGTGATAGGCGACCGGCACCGGGATCGGCACGTTGATGCCGACCATCCCGACATTGACCCGCGCCGCAAATTCGCGCGCGGCATGGCCGTTGCGGGTGAAGATCGCGACGCCGTTGCCGTACTGGTGCTCGCTCGGCAGGCGCAGCGCGGTCTCGAAGTCGGGCGCACGCACGATCTGGAGCACGGGACCGAATATCTCCTCCTGGTACGAGCGCATCTGCGGCGTCACGCGGTCGAGCAGCGTCGGCCCCACGAAGAAGCCGTCCTCATGGCCCTGGAGCGTGAAGCCGCGCCCGTCGACCACCAGCTCCGCGCCCTCGTCGACCGCGGTGCCGATCCAGTTTTCGACGCGCGTCTTGTGCGCGGCATTGACCACCGGTCCGTAATGCGCCTCCGCGTCGGTCGACACGCCGACCCGCAGCGCGCGGATCGCCGGCACCAGCTTGTCGCGCAAGGCGTCCGCGGTCCGCTCGCCGACGGGAACGACGACCGGCAGCGCCATGCACCGCTCCCCCGCCGAGCCGAAGGCCGCGCCCGCCAGATCGGCGACGACCTGGTCGAGGTCGGCGTCCGGCATGACGATGCCGTGGTTCTTGGCGCCGCCCATCGCCTGGACGCGCTTGCCCGCCTCGACGCCGCGGCGATAGACGTAATGCGCGATGTCGGAGGAACCGACGAAGCTGACCGCGCTGATCGCGGGATGGTCGAGGATCGCGTCGACCATCTCCTTGTCGCCATGGACGACCTGCAGGATCCCCTCGGGCGCGCCCGCCTCCAGCATCAGTTCGGCAAGGCGGACCGGCACCGACGGATCGCGCTCGCTGGGCTTGAGGATGAACGCATTGCCGCACGCGATGGCGACGCCGAACATCCACATCGGGATCATCGCCGGGAAGTTGAACGGCGTGATGCCCGCGCCGATACCCAGCGGCTGGCGCATCGAATAGACGTCGATCCCCGGCCCCGCGCCCTGCGTATATTCGCCCTTGAGCACGTGCGGGATGCCGCAGGCGAATTCGATCACCTCCAGCCCGCGCTGGATGTCGCCCTTGGCGTCGGCGATCACCTTGCCATGCTCGGACGAGAGAAGATGCGCGAGGCTGTCCATCTCGCGCTCGACCAGCTCCTTGAAGCGGAACATGACGCGCGCGCGCCGCTGCGGGTTGGTCGCGGCCCAGCCCGGCTGCGCGGCCTGCGCGGCGGCGATCGCCCGGTCCAGGTCCGCCTGGCCACCCAGCGACACGCGCGCCTGGACCTGGCCGGTGTTGGGATCGAAAACGTCGCCGGCGCGGGCAGCGGAACCGCCGCCGGCATGCCCGACGATGAGATGGTCGATCTGACGCATGACTCTCTCCTTTTGCGCCAAGCTGCCGCGAAACGCACCCCGCGACAACCGCTGGACGCGCAGCCCTGGCCTGCAATAGTGCAGCCAGATGAACTGGGACGACCTGCGCATTCTCCTTGCCGTCTCGCGCCACGGCCTGATCGCGCGCGCGGCGAGCGAACTTGGGACGGACCCGACGACGGTGAGCCGCCGGCTGCAGCGGCTGGAAAAGGCCTGCGGCCAGACGCTGCTGGAACGCCATCGCAGCGGCCCCAGGCTCACCGCGGCGGGCCGGCGGCTCGCCGACAGCGCGGCCGCGATGGAAGCGGCGTCGCTGGGCGGCGGCGCGGCGGACCCGCATGCAGGCCGCTCCGTCGTCCGCGTCAGCACGGCCGAGGGATTCGGCACGTGGTTCGTCGCCGAGCATCTCGCCTCGTTCCTCGAGGCGCATCCGTCCGTCCATGTCGAACTGGTCGCGTCGAGCGGCTTTCTCAGCCCCTCGCGGCGCGAGACCGACATCGCCATCCTGCTTGCCAAGCCGCGCCGGGGCCCGCTGATGATCCGGAAGCTCAGCCCTTATGTGCTGCGCCTCTACGCCAGCCGCGACTTCCTCGACCGCGCCGGCCCGGTGACGCAGGTGGTGGACCTGCGCGCCCACCCGTTGGTCGGCTATGTCCCGAACATCCTCTATGCCCCGGAACTCGACTATCTCGACGAGATCGGCGCGGGCCTGAGCGCATCGGTGACGTCAAGCAGCATCAATGCCCAGCATCGCCTGGTCGCAGCCGGCGCGGGGATCGGCGTGCTGCCGTGCTTCATCGGCGACATGGATGCGAGGCTCGTCGCCGTCCTGCCTGACCGCGCGATCGAGCGCGCCTTCTGGCTTTCCGTCCACCGCGACGTCCGCGAGCGCCCGCAGGTCCGGCAATTCCTCGACTGGCTCGCCGAGGTCGTCGCGCGGCACAAGGGGCTGCTGCTCGGCTACGCCTCGCGACGATAGGCGGCCGCCGGCCGGCACGCGGCATGGTGCGCGCGCGATGGTGGCGCGGGTCGATCTGCTTCCAGAGTATACGATCTGCGGCAACGAGTTTCCGCCATCGGCGCGGTTTGAGCAAACCCCTGCTCATTCCGTCATCGCAACGACCAAGAATTGAGAAAAACATTTCCTCTCCGCGATCCTAATGTTCGGCGTCACGCAACGGGGGATTCGGCAGCAGGTGAATACACCCGCGCCGAATATCGGTGTCGTGCGATATATTGGGGGATTAAATGAAGAGATCGAAGTCTTTGCGGCGTCTTCTCGTGACGTCCGCCGCAGCCGTGTCGACCTGCGCACTCACCGGTCCGGCCTTTGGCCAGGCGGCATACGAGTCGTGGTGGTACAAGGACGGCACACTGTATCAGACCGGTCAAGAAACCGGATGGGAGGGCGACTTCCTCGAACTCTTCTTCGCCGAGGCGGCAAAGCGCGGCATCACGATCAATCGTGTCGTGCTGCGCGACAATCCCGGCGGCTTCGCCGTCGGTGGCCTGCAGATGGCCGATTTTTTCTTCAAGCACAACACGACCGTGGTGATCGACGGCGGCTGCTATTCGGCATGCGGCTTCGCGCTGATCGGTTCTCCCACTCGCGGCATCGCCGATGCGTCGCAGCGGCCGACCATCTACGACGGGTTCGGCCCCGCGACCATCATCGGCTTTCACGGCGGTTCGGCGGCAGGGCAAGTCCTTTCCTCCGAATGGCAGGACGCGTTGCTGGACTATCTGTCGGAGCCGCTGGCCAGGCTGCCGCAGTCGCTGCGCGACCGTATCGTATACGCCGTCCACCATATGAAGGATTCGCAGGCGTTCCTGCGCTATCAGGATCCCGCGGGGAATCTGGAGGGCAATCCCGTCACATCCTACTGCGATACCGGCGCCGGCTGGCACAGCGGCACCCTGTCCGGATGCATCACCTACAACGGCGTCGACATGCGCAACGACGGGCTGATCAACATGCCCGGCTATCAGACGATGGATGATATCCTGAAGGTCACCACCAAGGTGAAGGGCGATCTGAACCCCTATTTCAACGCCGGGACCATGGACGACTTCTTCAAGGGGCAATACGGACAGATCACCATCGATACCGGCGGCCAGTGGGATCTGGATACCCGCAGCGGCGCCTGGACCGTCTGGGTCAAGCGCGGCGTTCTGAACATCCAGAAGGGCGGCTATCTTCACAACGGACAGATCGTCGCCGACCGGGGCACCATCAACCTGGATGGCGGCACCATCACCACCAACAACGAGGAAAAGCTTTACGCGAACTTCGACCCGGGCCTTCTGGGGCCTCTGTTCGTCCTCAAGAATCTCGCAACGCTCTCCGGTTCGGGACGAATCGCCGGCTACAGCATCCTCGCGGGAACGATCCTTCCGACCGCTCTCGAATTTCACCTGCCTTCGAGCGATGTTGAATCCCCCATTCAGGCCGATATCAGCGGCCTGCCCCGTTACAGGACCGAATTGCGCCCCACGTCGCAGACGATCTTCCAGGTCGCTCCGACGACGACGAAGGCGGCCCTCACCAACTATCAGGAGCGTGTCTGGCTCAATTTCGAGGCGCGACTGAAGGATGGAGGCGATCCGACTAACCTTGGAGACTACATCAACGTCCTTCGTTCGTACAACGTCGTGGCGCCGATCGGCATCTTTGACGGCGCAACGGTCGGTGCCAATTTTGCCCGTGGCTTCTACCGACCGGGCCAGGTCATCCCTCTGATGCAGGGCGTGGTCGACTCGCGCGACAAGCCAATGCCACAGGTCTGCATCGATGCCGTCAAGGTCGGCTATCCACCATGCTTAATGGAGGGGGCCGGAACGACCATCCCATCCTACGGCTTACCTTATGTCATTCCAAGTTTCTTTTTCGGCCGCTTCGGCAACTTCCTCCGCGATGGAGAGAAGGTCGCTCTTGATCCGACCAAGCTCTCGCAGGTCGTGACCGCGAAGAAGGGCAGCATGCTCGGCTTCGATCTCGTCTATACACCGATGGATGCCGTCAAGGGCTTCACGCCATCGCTGCAATACGTCGACATCGACGACGGCTTCTCGTCGCTGTCGCTGGTGGCGCGGCCGGCGTTCGAGGATACGTCGGTGTTCGCCAATGCGGCGTCGGGCGACGGGCTGGGCAAGGCACTGCGCACCGCCTCCTATCTGTCGACGCCCGGCAATGCGGAGCTGCTCGGCGCGCTGCAATTCTCCACCTTCGACCAGGCACGCGCCGCCTCGGGCGACCTGCGCGGCGACGGCCATGCGACGCAGGTGCTCGCCGACCGCGCGATCCTCGACAGCGTCGCGCAGGTGCAGGACAGCCGCATCGCCGACCTGCGCGGCGGCCGCTTCGACACGCCCACGGTCGCGGGCGAGGTCAGCGCGACCGCGCTCTCGCGCATCCCCGGCACCACCGATGCCGCCATCGGCGCGCTCGTCGATGCCATTCCCGACACGCCCGCCGCGCTGGCCGGCGCCGGCGACGTCAATCTGGCACAGGCCGTCGACACGGCGCCCGCTCAGACCGCGCCCACCCAGACCGCGGACAGCGCGTCGGACACCGCGTCCGCCCCGACCGATGCCGCGGCCGGCGAAGCCACCGCGTCCGGCGCGCGCACCGGCCGCAGCTGGGCGCGCGTGCTCGCGGGCCGGACCAAGGTCGGCGCCGGCGGCGGCGTGCGTGCGCTGCGCTCCGACTATGTCGGCGTCGTCATGGGCTATGACGTCACGCCCAACGACGGCGACGTCTCCCTCGGCGGGTCGCTGTCCTACGTCACCGCCGATTCGGCCGCGGGCGGCTATGCCTATCGCGACCATCTGAAGGGCTATGGCGCCAGCGTCTTCGGCGTCGTGCGCCACAAGCTGGGCTCGGTCGCGCTGCAGGGCTCGGTGACGCGCATCGACCATGCCAGCAACCGCCTGGTCAGCGGCATCGACGGCATCGCGGGCGTCAACCGCGGCACGCTGTCGCGTACCGCCGTCTCCGCGCAGCTCGACAACGTGCTGAGTGCAAAGGGCAAGAAGGGGCTGACGATCGACGCCTACATCCCCGTCGTCACCTATCGCTCGCTGTCGGGCGGCAGCACCGTGGAAAGCGGCTCGCCCGCCGCCCTGGCGGTGGCCGGCACCACCTTCCAGTCGGTCCAGGTCGGCGCCGGCGGCGGCATCGCCTATCGCATGCCGCTCAAGGGCCAGGGTTCGATCACGCCCTTCGCCCGCGTGTCCTACAGCCACGAACTGGGCGACACCAACGCCGCGCTGTCCGGCGCCTTCGCGACCCAGGCCGACGTGCCCTTCGCGATCCGCTCGCAGACGCTCGGCCGCGACGCTGCGCGCATCGCCGCCGGCGTCACCACCGCCGCCTCCGACCAGCTGAAGATCACGCTCACCTACCAGGGCGCCTTCCGCGACAACCTGCGCGACCATGCCGGCCTGATCGGTATTGCCGCGCGGTTCTGATCGGTCCACAACCGACTCATCGGGAGCAATGACACGACGCAGGGGTAGAACCATGGTCCGGCACCACAAACTCTCCACTCCGGACCCCGTTCTGCCCCTCGCCGTCCCCCCGCAGCGATCAACGCGGGACGACGAGGTGCGGCGCCTCGACCGGCTCGAGGTGGCGATCCTGAAACAGCTTCAGAAGGATTGCGAGATCAGTCTGGCGGATCTCGCGGAACGGGTCGGCTCGACCCCGACGCCCTGCTGGCGACGCATCGACCGTATGACGCGTGAAGGCATCATCCGCCGGAAGGTCGCGCTGCTCGACCCGGCCAAGCTCGGCCTGAGCGTCCAGGTCTATGTGATGATCAAGATCGACGCCGACGGCCGCCTCAACCTGGACGAAGTCTCGGAGCAGCTGTGCCGGATGGACGAGGTCGTCGAATGCCACATGCTGATGGGCTCGTTCGATTTCCTCCTTCGCGTGATGGTCGTGGATATGGAGGAATACCTCCAATTCCTGCGCGATAAGCTCAACAAAGTGCCCTATCTGTCGGAGGTCAGCAGCATCGTCTCGCTCAAGCAGGTGAAGAGCGTGACGGAAGTGCCGCTGATGTGATCGCGTGGTTGGCGGAAGGTTCGTTCAGCTATACCGTGCGTCGGACGGGCCGGATGCCGCTCGTCCCGGCCAGGCAGTCTCGCGATGCGGCCGATCGCTCCTCCAGCGGGTATGCTCCGCTTCCTACGCGACCGCGCGCGCGGTCGAGGCGCCCGTCCGATGGATACGGTTCCGCTCGACCGAATCGCCGCATTCTGACAAATGCATGCGATGGTTCCATTCGCGTATCCCGGGAGGCATGGCAAAGTCGGCATGCGTGCGTCCTCTCGGGACCGCCGGCGCGCCCGCGAGCGCCGCGGCCCGGTGAGGCGCGAAACGCGGCAGCGCGCGCCGATGATCGGCACGGCGGACCGGGCACCGGCAGCGCGCATCGTCACGGGTGCGGCATGAGCCTTTCGCCCGCCTTCCTCGACGAGCTGCGCGCGCGCACCTCGCTGTCGGCGCTGGTCGGCAAGACGGTCAAGCTCCACAAGGCCGGGCGCGAGCACAAGGGATGCTGCCCGTTCCATAACGAGAAGACGCCGAGCTTCTACGTCAACGACGACAAGGGCTTCTACCACTGCTTCGGCTGTTCGGCGCATGGCGACGCGATCCGCTGGATGACCGACCAACGCGGCCTGCCGTTCATCGATGCGGTCAAGGAACTGGCGCAAGCGGCCGGCATGGAGATGCCGGCACAGGATCGACGCGCCGCGCAGAAGGCGGAGAAGGCCAAGGGTCTTCACGAGGCGATGGGCGATGCCGCCAGCTGGTTCAGCGAGCAGCTGAACGGCATGGAGGGGGCGGACGCGCGCGCCGTGCTGGCGAAGCGCGGCGTGTCCGCGCAGACCGCACGCGCGTTCGGCATGGGCTATGCTCCCGACAGCCGCGGCAAGCTGAAGGCGGCGCTCAAGGAATATGGCGATCCGGCGCTGATCGACTGCGGGTTGCTGATCCAGGTCGAGGGCAAGGAGCCCTATGACCGGTTCCGCGGCCGGCTGATGATCCCGATCCGCGACGCGCGCGGCAGGACGATCGCCTTCGGCGGTCGGGTGATCGGCGATGGTGAACCCAAATACCTGAATTCGCCGGACACACCGCTGTTCGACAAGGGGCGCACGCTCTACAATATCGATCGCGCCGCGCCGGCCGCACGCAAGGCGAACCGCGTGCTCGTCGTCGAAGGCTATATGGACGTGATCGCGCTCGCCCAGGCGGGTATCGCGGAGGCTGTCGCGCCGCTGGGCACCGCCTTGACGGAGCACCAGCTGGAACGGCTGTGGCGGATGGTCGACGTGCCGATCCTATGCTTCGACGGCGATGCCGCGGGGCAAAAGGCAGCGCTGCGCGCCGCCGGCCGCGCGCTGCCCCTGCTCGCCCCGGGGCGCAGCCTGCGCTTCGTGACGCTGCCGCAGGGCCAGGACCCCGATGATCTGGTCAAGGCCGGTGGCGCGGGCGCGATGGAGGCGTTGCTGGCGGAGACCCAGCCGCTGGTCGATCGGCTGTGGCAAAGCGAACTTGCCGCCGAACCGCTCGACACGCCCGAACAGCGCGCGGGGCTGAAACAGCGGCTGCACGATCTCGCTGCGACGATCGCGCATCAGGGCGTCCGCATCGAGTATGAGAGCGAGTTCAAGCGCCGCTTCTACGAGCATTTCAAGCCGCAGCCGCGCGCGTACGTCCCCTTCGATCAGCGGCCACGCGGCAGGCGCGACGCCAAGGGCAATTGGAAACAGCCTGCGGCCCCGGTCACCGACGATGCCAAGGCGATCCGCGCCGTCGGCCTCGACCGCGTGCTCGCGAAGGCGGTGCTCGCCGGTCTGATCCGCCACCCGGTGGAGATCGCACGGCATATGGAGGTGCTGGGCAGCCTCCGCATGGCGGACGGCGCCCTTGGCCGATTGTTCGAAGCGGTCGTCGACGTCGCGCTCGAGGACAGGGCGCTTGATAGCGCAGCCTTGCGTACCATATTGGCGAACAGCGGTTTCGATTCAGTCGCGAGCGACCTGCTGAGAGCCGATACGATGCCCTATTCGTTTACGCGCAATGGCGGTGATCCGGTGCGTGCCCGGGCCGATCTGGACGAGGCGATCGCGATCCTGGTCGCTCAGCCGGAAGTGGAACAGGCGCTGGGAGAAGCGACGGCGGCGATGCAGCGGCATTTCACCGACGATGCGTTCGAACGGCAGGTGGCATTGGTGAAAGAGAAACAGGCGTTGGAGCTTCGACTTGCAAATCTGGTGCAGTCGAACGAAGACGCCCGAGCATTTGGGTCCGAGGACAATTGATGGCGAAGGCGAACATGGCGGCGGACGCGACCGATACGGCTGATACGGGCGACGCGCCGCTGATCGACCTGAACGATGCGTCGGTCAAGAAGCTGATCGCGCGCGCGAAGAAGCGCGGGTACATTACCTACGACCAGCTGAACGAGGCGATCCCGCAGGGCGAGATGTCGAGCGACCAGCTCGAGGACATCATGTCGGCGCTCAACGAGATGGGCGTCAACATCGTCGAGAATGAAGAGCAGGGCGAGGACGGGGAATCCGAGGAGGATTCCAACGACGGCGACGAGGCGACCGAGGTCGATTCCGACGGCGCCGGCGGTCCTGCACCGGAAACGAAGAAGAAAGAGACGGTCGATCGCACCGACGATCCTGTTCGCATGTACCTGCGCGAGATGGGTGCGGTCGAGCTGCTGTCGCGCGAAGGCGAGATCGCAATCGCCAAGCGTATCGAGGCTGGTCGCGACACGATGATCCTCGGCCTGTGCGAATCGCCAATCACCTTCAACGCGATCATCGACTGGTCGACCGCGCTCAACGAGGGCACGATGCAGTTGCGCGAGATCCTCGATCTCGACGCGATGCTGTCCAAGGGGCCATCGGCCGAGCAGGTCGAGGGTGCCGAGGACGATAGCGGCGAGATCAGCGAGAGCGCCGCAGGCCCCTCCTTCAAGGAAGAGGAAGAGCCCGAGGAGGTTTCTGCCGACGAGGACGAGGAAGGCGGCGAGCGCCGTCCCCGCGCCACCGAGGACGAGGACGAGGACAATACCCTCAGCCTCGCGCAGATGGAGGAGACGCTCAAGCCGCAGGCGCTCGAGAAGTTCGCCAATATCACGGCGATCTACAAGAAATTCGCCAAGGTGCAGCAGAGCCGTCTCGATGCCATGGCGGCGGGTGCCGAACTGTCGGCGGCCGACGAGCGCAAGTACCAGAAGCTGCGCGAGGATCTGACGGCGGAGGTCGAAAGCGTCCAGTTCCATCAGGCGAAGATCGAGTATCTCGTCGACCAGCTCTATGCCTACAACCGACGCCTGACCGCGCTCGGCGGGCAGATGCTGCGCCTCGCGGAGCGGCACAAGGTCAGCCGTAAGGACTTCCTCGACCGCTATATGGGACAGGAACTGGACGAGAACTGGCTCGACACGGTTCGCGGCCTCGACAAGAAGTGGGGCAATTTCGCAGCGAACGAGGCGGATGCCGTCGATCGCATTCGCACCGAGATCAGCGATATCGCCCAGCAGACCGGCATGGCGCTGAGCGAGTTCCGCCGCATCGTCAACATGGTCCAGAAGGCGGAGCGCGAGGCGCGGATCGCCAAGAAGGAGATGGTCGAGGCGAACCTCCGGCTCGTCATCTCGATCGCCAAGAAATACACGAACCGCGGCCTGCAGTTCCTCGACCTGATCCAGGAGGGCAACATCGGCCTGATGAAGGCGGTCGATAAGTTCGAGTATCGCCGCGGTTACAAGTTCTCGACCTACGCGACCTGGTGGATCCGCCAGGCGATCACCCGCTCGATCGCCGATCAGGCGCGGACGATCCGCATCCCGGTCCATATGATCGAGACGATTAACAAGCTGGTCCGCACCAGCCGCCAGTTCCTGCACGAGCAGGGCCGCGAGCCCACGCCCGAGGAGATGGCGGAGCGCCTGAGCATGCCGCTCGAGAAGGTGCGCAAGGTGATGAAGATCGCGAAGGAGCCGATCTCCCTCGAAACGCCAATCGGCGACGAGGAGGATTCGCACCTCGGCGACTTCATCGAGGACAAGAATGCGGTCATTCCCGTCGACGCGGCGATCCAGGCGAACCTCAAGGAAACGGTCACCCGCGTCCTCGCCTCGCTGACCCCGCGCGAGGAGCGCGTGCTGCGCATGCGCTTCGGTATCGGCATGAACACCGACCACACGTTGGAGGAAGTGGGCCAGCAGTTCTCGGTCACCCGCGAACGTATCCGGCAGATCGAGGCGAAAGCCCTGCGCAAGCTCAAGCACCCGAGCCGCAGCCGCAAGATGCGCTCGTTCCTGGATCAGTAACGCCCTCCGTCCGGCTTTCGGTCGGATGAGCTACGAACAGCGCCCGCCCGGTTGATGGACCTGGCGGGCGTTCGTTTGTCCGGACCTACGACAGGATGCGCGCACTGGCACTGAGGCCGTCACAAAGGCACTTTCGCTATTGCAAGTTATTCGCATTCTTCGTTAGACGGCTTGTGTTCGCCGCAAGGAATGCTCCCTTCCCCATGATCGTCGATCGCCAGCATCCACCTCGACGCCCGCTGGGCGCAGCGTGGCTTGCGATCTCGGCACGCGCGTTCACTGCCCTTGTCGGAGGCTATTTGGCGGCGGCAGCGCTCGCGACCCTGCTCGCACGGCTGCTGCCGGGGACGAGGGCGGAGGCGACATTGTGGGCACTGCTGCTCAGCCCCCTGCTGTACGTCATTGCAGGCCTCTGGGCTTTTCACGAGCCGAGGCTGACCCGGGTCGTTGCGATCATATGGGGCGGCACGCTCCTCGCCGATGGCGCGCTTGCACTGCTTGGCATGCGGTCGTGACCATGTCGCTGCGTCGAACAATGGCATGGATTCACGGCTGGCTGGGCCTGCTGGCAGGGTGGCTGCTGTTCGCCATGTTCCTGACGGGCACCGCCAGCTATTTCAGGCCGGAGATCACGCGCTGGATGCAGCCGGAACTGGCTATGCGCCCCGTCTCGGCCCCACACGCAGCAGCGGCCGCAGTGTCCTACCTTCAGCGCGTCGGTTTCGACGATCCCTTATGGTACGTCTACCTTCCCGATCCGCGGACCAACGTCACCCGCGTGTTCGCGCTTCCCGCGTCGAAGCCGGGTGCGCCCCGCCACGATCAGGACCTGGTGCTCGATCCAGCGACAGGACAGCCGGTCCGTGCGCGGGAGACACTGGGCGGCGAGCATTTCTACCGCTTCCATTTCCAGCTCCAGCTTCCCTATCCGCTGGGCCGATGGGTCGCCGGGACGTGCGCGATGTTCATGCTGGGCGCGATCGTGTCGGGCGTCATCACCCACAAAAGGATCTTCGCCGACCTGTTCACGCTACGCTGGAACAAGGGGCAGCGCAGCTGGCTGGATGCGCATAACGTCTCTGCCGTTCTCGCCCTGCCCTATCATGCGATGATCACCTACACCGGCCTGCTGACGCTGATCGCCATGTACATGCCCTCGCCGATCGCCACCAATTACGCGAGGCCGGCCGATTTCGATCGGGAGGTATATGGTACGCCAGCCGAGATCGCGCCGACGGGTCGCCGTGCACCGCTGGTTGCCATCGCGCCGCTTGCCGACAATGCGGCGCGGCGCTGGAAAGCACCGCCGGCGACGATGATCGTGCAGCATCCCAATGACGCGGCGGCGCGGGTCACCTTCATCCGATCGACGCTCGGCACCCTCGACGCCGGCGCGGCGACGCTGACCTATTCCGGCGCGACCGGGCAGCTGCTCGGCCGAACCGGCGGCGGGGCGGGCGCCGCGGCATCGACGGCTGGCACGATGCTGGGCCTCCATGTCGCGCACTTCGCCGGACAGGACCTGCGCTGGGCCTTGTTCTGTCTGGGACTGGCCGGGACGGCGATGGTCGGCACGGGGCTGCTGCTCTGGACGGCGGCGCGGCGGCGGGCGGGCGCGGTGCCCTTTCCGGGCCTGTGGCTGGTCGAGCGGCTCAATATCGCGACGATCGTCGGCACGCCGATCGGCATGGCGGCCTATCTGCTGGCCAACCGCCTGATCCCCGCCGGGGCACCGGGACGCGCCGACATGGAGGTGCAGGCGATGTTCTGGTCTTGGGGCGTGATCGCGGTCGCCCTTTGCGCACGCCCGGTCCGACGCGCCTGGACCGAGGGGTTGGCCTGCGCAGCCGCCGCCTTTGCCGCAGTCCCGCTGGCCAACGCGCTCACCACCCATCACGGCCTGCCCGGATCGCTGATCGAGGGGGATTTGGTCTTCGCCGGCTTCGACGCGGCGATGATCGCGGTGGCGTCGCTGTTCGCGCTGGCGAGCTGGCGCTCGCTGTCGACGGGGAAGCCCCTCCCCTCGAAGCGTGTGCGACAGGGAGCGGACCGTGCTTGAGACCGCGGTCATCACGGCCTGTGCCTGGCTGTTGCTGGCGGGAGCGTCCTTTCGGCATCGGCATGCGATGGGCGAACCGGGGCGGCGGGCGATCCTGCTTCTCCGCCTCGGCGGCTGGACGATCCTGGCAGCGGCGCTGATGCGAAGCGGCACCGACATCGGCGGCGAGCGCATCGTGCGGATGCTCGCGGCGGCGTCGCTGTCCGGAGGGGCGGTAGTGCTGGCGCTGTCGGTGCGGCCGGCGGTGGTGCTGGCGCCCATACGCCTGCTGCTGGGCCTGTCGCGCCGCAACGAGGCGACCAGCGTCGCCGCCGCCTCGCGCTGACACGAAAAGGGCGCGGGAGGCATCCCCCCGCGCCCTCTCGCTACCCTGCCGGAAGGACCGGCGGCCCGATTACTCGGCGGCCGCGGTGCCCTTGGCGGGACGCGTGTCGCGACGCTCGGCGATACGCGCCGACTTACCGGTGCGGCCACGCAGGTAATAGAGCTTGGCGCGACGCACCGCACCCTTGCGGACCACCTCGATCGAATCGATGTTCGGCGAATAGAGCGGGAAGACACGCTCGACGCCCTCGCCGAAGCTGATCTTGCGGACGGTGAACGAGGAGCCCATGCCCTTGTTCGAGCGCGCGATGCACACGCCCTCGTAGTTCTGGACGCGGGTACGCTCGCCCTCGACGACCTTCACGCCGACCTTCAGCGTGTCGCCAGGACGGAATTCGGGGATCGCGCGCTTGGCGGTCAGCTTTTCGATCTGCTCGGCTTCGAGCTGCTGGATCAGGTTCATGTCACATCATCCTTCATGCGCCGCGCGCCAGAGGGAGACTGGACCCGAGCGCCCTCATGGCGCTCCCATAAGTCCGGCCTCCTTAGCCGTGTGTCGGTCTCGGCCATCGACTGACGCCAGGCCGCGATCCTCGCATGATCCCCCGATCGCAGCACTTCGGGGATCGTGCGCCCTTCCCATTCATAGGGGCGGGTATATTGCGGATACTCGAGCAGCCCCGTTTCGAAGCTCTCGTCATCCCCGCTGGAAGCCGCGCCCATTACGCCGGGAAGCAGCCGGATGCAAGCGTCGAGCAGCACCAGCGCCCCCATCTCGCCCCCCGACAGGATATAGTCGCCGATCGAGACCTGCTCGATGTTGCGCGCCTCCAGCAGCCGTTCGTCGAACCCCTCGAACCGGCCGCACAGCACGACGACGCCCGGGCCGGCGGCGAGCTGCCGCACCCGCGCCTGGGTGAGCGGCGCGCCGCGCGGGGTCATGGCGAGGACGGGCCGGCCATCGGCGACGCTATCCACCGCCGCGGCAAGCACGTCGGCGCGCAGCACCATCCCCGCCCCGCCGCCCGCCGGCGTATCGTCGACCGACCGATGCCTGTCGGTCGCAAAGTTACGGATCTGCACCGCCTCGCACGACCAGCCGCCCTCACGCAGCGCACGGCCGGCGAGCGACACGCCAAGCGGGCCGGGGAACATCTCCGGGTACAAAGTGAGGACAGTCGCGGCGAAGGTCATTGCGTCCAGTTTTCCACGGCGAGATCGGGAATGTCGGCGAAGTCGGCTTCGTTGTTGGTCACAATCGTCATGCCGAGCGCCAAGGCGTGCGCGGCGATGAGCCGATCGAGCCGCCCCCGCCTGAATGGAATCTCTGGAAAGCGACGGGCCTCCGCTACCGTGAAGGGCAGCGGCGCGATGACGTCGAGCAGGCGACTCAACGCGGCTTTTTCCCGGGCATCGACGATGCCGTACAGCGTTTCCGCCACGCACAGCGCTGATGTCGCCACGGTCCCCGGCTCATGCTCTTCGACACGATCGCGAAGTCGTTCGCTGACCCCGCCGATGAGATAGACGAGGATGTTGGTGTCAAGAAGGTATCGCGGGTTCGTCATGGGCGAAGCAGCTTGCCTTCCCAATCCAGGTCGCGTGGCGCCATCTCCAACCGCTCGGCCGGCCTGATCCCCGGACACGAACCCCAGATGCCGGTCAGGTCGATCTTCTTCGCCACGACCGGCGCCGGTTCGGCGACGAAGCCGCCCTGCTCCTCGCGCAGCACCATCTCGTCGCCTTCCTTCAGCCCCAGTGCCTTGGGCAGGCGGAGCGCCACCGAATTGCCCGATTTGAACACCTTGGCGCGATATTCGTTACCCATGGCGACCTCCGTATCTACAGGATGTATATACATGCGTGCAGCGGTTCAAGCGTGATGGACGATTGCATCATCATCGGCGCCGGCCCGGCCGGACTGACCGCCGCCATCTATCTGGCGCGGTTCCATCTTTCGATCCGGCTGTTCGACAGCGGATCGAGCCGCGCGGCGATGATCCCGTGCACGCACAACCACGCGGGCTATCCGGAGGGGATCGCGGGCAAGGAGCTGCTGCGGCTGATGCTCGCGCAGGCGGAGCGCTACGGCGCGGTGCGCGAGCCGGTGAAGGTCGTCGCGATCGAGCCGGACGGCGACGACTTCATCGTGCGGACCGATCACGGCACCTATCCCGCGCGTACCGTGCTGCTGGCGACCGGCGTGGTCAACCACCGCCCCGCGGGGCTGTTGCCGGAGGTGCACGACCCGGCGCTGGAACGGGGCCTGCTTCGCTATTGCCCGATCTGCGACGGATATGAGGTGACCGATCGGCGCGTCGGGGTGATCGGTACCGGCGACCATGGCATGCGGGAGGCGCTGTTCCTGCGTGGCTATACGCGCGACGTGACGCTGATCGCGCCGGAGGCAGGTCACGAACTGGACGACAGCTGTGCGCGGGCGCTCGACGAGGCCGGTATCGCCAGGGTCGACGGCCCGTGCGGCGGCTGGGCTATCGAAGGCGCGCAGCTGGCGCTCGATACCGCCGGCGGGCGCATGGCGTTCGACAGCATCTATCCCGCGCTCGGCTCACGCATCCGGTCGCACCTGGCAGTGGCAGCGGGCGCCCGCGCCAATGACGAGGGATGCCTGGAGGTCGACGATCACCAGCGCACCAGCATTCCTGGCCTGTTCGCGGCGGGCGATGTGGTGAAGGGGCTGGACCAGATCAGCCATGCGATGGGCGAGGCCGGGGTCGCAGCGACGACGATCCGCAACCTGCTGAACGAAAGGCGGCCGATCCGAAGATGACAAAAGCTTTAGAAAGTCGCAGTGTTTAGGGGTCGGCAGATGATCGAAACGCGGCGTTTTCAAGCCTTTGGCGGATCGAAAAGTCACAGGTCCGAGTCGGCCATATCTGCCGAGCGACGGCAGCTTTTTTGCGGCGTCTTCGCCCATGTGGCCGGAAAGCGGGCATGGACGCGGATACACTCGGCAAAGGCTCGCCCACGATCGCGGGCATTCTGACCCACCCTCGGCGAAATGACGGACGCCGCGCCTCGCGGACTATGCGCTTCGCCCAGATCATAGCAGGAGCCGTGGAGTGTGCCCCGGACATGTCGGCGATCACGCGCTTTTGGAGCGGGATGACATCGGGTCGAACCACGCCGTCATTGCGAGCTTAGCGAAGCAATCCAGGCCTTGCTGGTCCGGCTCTGGATTGCTTCGCCACGCTCGCAATGACGGATCAATGGTATGTCATCATGCTTTAGACCGGGCGCCTGCCACCGCCTTTCCGAAAGCAAGGCGCTTGTCGTAGGCCGACGATGAGAAAGAGGCGGACGTGCCGGTTACGACGCCTGCCAAGATATGGCAGAAATGGACGTTCTTGTCCAGCCTATTCGACGTAGGCAGGATCGACGACGAGTCGCTCCGCATTCCATTCGGGCACGGCCTCGGGACGCATCGGCACCATGAAGCGCTTGCCCGTTGGCCGTTCGATCTCGAGCACGTCGCCCGCGCCGAAATTCTCGACCAGAACGATCGTGCCGAGCGGCTCGCCATCGGGGGTCTGCGCGGCGAGACCGATCAGGTCGGCGTGATAATATTCGCCCTCCCCCAGCGGCGGCAGCGCGCTGCGCGGCACCGTAAGCTCGGTGCCCCGCAGCGCCTCGGCGGCGGTGCGGTCCGCGATCTCGGCGAAACGGGCGATCGTGCCGTTAGGCCCGCCCTGCGCCGACTTGAGCGTCAGCGCGCCGCCGTTGAACTGGCGATAGCCGGCGATATCGTCGGCGAAGACCTTCAGCCGCACCTGGCCATGGATGCCGTGCGCGCCGACGACGACCGCGAGGGTCACGGTCGGCGTGCCGCCTGACGCGGATTCAGCCTTGGGGGCTGCCTTCGTCGCCGGCGGGGGCGGAGTCGTCGCCTTCGGCGGGGTCGGTGCTCGAGACCCCTTCGTTGCTGGCGTCTTCATCGTCCTCCGGCGCGGTGCGCGGGTCGGGAAAAGGGTCGTTGGCCATGATGCGCTCTCCTAAGTCAGGAGCGCTAACGCATCATGGCGCAACGGGATGCCTGATGCGGTACCGACACCCGCTGCAGCGCAGCGGGGCGCAATGCGCGGCACCGTAGGGACATCCGCCGCGCGCGGCGGATGTCCGACCGGCAATTACTCGGCGGTCGCGTCGGCGGCGGTCGCCTCTTCGGCCGGCGCGGCGTTGGCGGCGGCTTCCGCCTCCTGCTGCGCCTTCAGCTTCTCGGCACGCTCCTCGGCGCGCTCGGTCGCCTTCTCGCCCGGCTTGCCCTTGTTGGGGTTGCTGCGCGCGGCGCGCTCACGCACGCCGGCGGCGTCGAGGAAGCGGGCGACGCGGTCGGTCGGCTGCGCGCCGTTCGACAGCCAGTGCTTGGCGCGCTCGGCGTCCAGCACGATGCGCTTCTCGTCGTCCTTGGCGAGCAGCGGGTTGTAGTTGCCGATCTTCTCGATGAACTTGCCGTCGCGGGGGCTGCGCGCATCGGCGACGACGATGCGGTAATAAGGACGCTTCTTCGAGCCACCACGCGACAGGCGAATGCTGAGTGCCATTTTACTAGTCTTTCCTTGCTAAATCAGTTGTTTATTTCTTGTTCTTCAGAAAATTCTCGAACCCTGGCGGCAGCTTGGGCATGCCGTCCGGCCCTGCCCCGCCGCCAAGGCCGGGGAGTCCCCCGCCCGCCTTGTTCATCATGTCGCCAAGGTCGGCGCCGCCGATCGCATTGCCGAGCCCGCCGAGACCGCCCATCGGGCCGCCCTTGCCGAGCATCGCCATCATGCCTTTCAGCCCGCCCATCTTCTTGATCTTCTTCATGGCGGTCGACATTTCGAGGTGCATCTTCAGGAGCTTGTTGACCTCCTGAACCGTCGTGCCGGACCCCTTGGCGATGCGGATCTTGCGCTTGGCGTTGATCAGGGCGGGGTTGGCGCGCTCCTTAAGCGTCATCGAGCCGATCATCGCCTCGAAGTGCACAAGCACCTTGTCGCCGCCCGCCTGCGCCACGGCATTCTGCGCCTTCTTCATCCCCGGCATCATGCCCGCGAGCGCGCCGAGCCCGCCCATGCGGCGCATCTGCGCGAGCTGGCCGCGCAGGTCGTTCATGTCGAACTGGCCCTTCAGGAGCCGCTTCGACATGCGCTCGGCGTCTTCCTGCTGGATCGACTCCGCGGCGCGCTCGACAAGGCTGACGACGTCGCCCATGCCGAGGATGCGGCCGGCGACGCGCGAGGCGTGGAAGGCCTCGAGCGCGTCCATCTTCTCGCCCGTGCCGGCGAACTTGATCGGCTTGCCGGTGACGGCGCGCATCGACAGCGCGGCGCCGCCGCGCGCGTCGCCGTCCATGCGGGTCAGCACGACGCCGGTCAGCGGCACCTGCGCCGAGAAGTTCTGCGCGACGTTGACCGCGTCCTGACCGGTCAGCGAGTCGACGACGAGCAGGATCTCGTGCGGCGTGGCGATATCCGCCACCGCCTTCATCTCGTCCATCAGCGCCTGGTCGACGTGGAGGCGACCGGCGGTGTCGAGCATCAGGACGTCATAGCCCTGCAGCTTCGCCGCCTGCATGGCGCGGCGGGCGATGTCGACCGGCTGCTGACCGGGCACGATCGGCAGCGTCGCCACCTCGATCTGCGTGCCAAGCGTCGCGAGCTGTTCCTGCGCGGCGGGGCGGTTGACGTCGAGCGACGCCATCAGCACCTTCTTGCGGTCGCGCCCCATCGCGCCCGCGCTGAGCCGCCTGGCGATCTTGGCGGTCGTCGTCGTCTTGCCCGAGCCCTGCAGGCCGACCATCATCACGACCGCGGGCGGCGTGACGGAAAGGTGCAGTTCGGCGGCCTCGGGATCGTCGCCGCCGAGCATCTCGACCAGCGCGTCGTTGACGATCTTGACGACCTGCTGCCCCGGCGTGACCGAGCGCAGCACGTTCTGGCCGACCGCTTCCTCGGTGACCTTGTCGACGAACTGGCGCGCGACCGGCAGGGCGACGTCCGCCTCGAGCAGCGCGACGCGCACCTCGCGCATCGCAGCGCGCACGTCGGCCTCGGTCAGCGCGCCACGGCCGCGCAGGCGATCGAAGACGCCGCCAAGCCGGTCGCTCAGACTGTCGAACATCGCCTCAAAACCCCATACATACGCACAACGCAAAAGACGCCGGCGGACGAAACCTCGTCGGCCGGCGTGCGCTCATGGCGCTTGCCTTTCACGTCCCGCGATCGGAACGAGGCGTGCGCTTAGGGGAAAAAGGCGGCGGTGGCAAGTATCGGGATGCCGGCGCGTGCGCCCGCAGGCTTGTGCCGTATCTCCGGCTTCCTTCGTCATCCCGCCTTCCTTCGTCATCCCGGCGGAAGTCGGGATCCATGGACGCCAGGCGGCGGCGAGGTTTCGAGCCCCACGAGCCGATCGCTACCATGGGTCCCGGCGTTCGCCGGGATGACGAGGGAGAGGCAGGCGCCCCTCCAACACCCAAACCGCCATCCCCGCGCAGGCGGAGATCCAGAAACGTGACGTCGTGGAAAGAGCCGCACGGCCAGCCATTCTGATCCCCGCCTGCGCGGGGACGACGGTAGCGGTGAGCGCTACGGGCAAGCGGGGGGCGACGGTTACGGGGCAAGACTACCCATACGCCACCCGCACCCTCGTCGCCGCCCGGCTTCCTTCGCAGTCCCGGCCTCCCTCGTCATCCCGGCGGAAGCCGGGATCCATGGATACGGGGCGGCGGCAAGGTTTCGAGCCCCTCGAGCCGATCGCTGCCATGGGTCCCGGCGTTCGCCGGGATGACGCGGGAAGTGAAGGCGGCGCCCCCTCCATCCAAATCGTCATCCCCGCGCAGGCGGGGATCCAAGTAACGTGACGTTGTGAAAAGAGCCGCACGGCCAGCCAGTCTGGATCCCCGCCTGCGCGGGGATGACCGGGGATGACCGCGGTGGCGCGCACGACGGGCAAGTTGGGATGACGGGACGGCACGAGGATGTCCGGGGGGCCGCATCCACTGCATGGACTTACCCCGCCGCCGCCACTAGATCGCGGCGCATGTCTGTTCCCGCGCCAGAGGTCATATCCCTCGGCTGCCGCCTCAACATCGCCGAGAGCGAGACGATCGCCGCGCTGGTCGCCGGGCGCGACACCGTGGTGGTGAACAGCTGCGCGGTGACGAATGCCGCCGTCAAGGCGACGCGCGCCGCGATCCGCAAGGCGCGGCGGGCGCGCCCGGGCGCCGAACTGGTCGTCACCGGCTGCGCGGCGCAGATCGATCCGGCGGGCTTCGCCGCGATGGCGGAGGTCGACCGGGTGATCGGCAACGCCGAAAAGCTGCTGCCCGCCGCCTGGGCAAGCGCGGCGCCGGTGGTCGTCGGCGACATCATGCAGGTGCGCGAGACCGCGCCGCATCTCGCGGCGAGCTTTTCCGCGCATGCGCGCGCCTTCGTCGAGGTGCAGAACGGCTGCGACCATCGCTGCACCTTCTGCGCCATCCCCTTCGGCCGCGGGCCGAGCCGCTCGGTACCCGCGGGCGCGGTGGTGGAGCGGATCGCCGGACTCGTCGCGGCGGGGCACGGCGAGGTGGTGCTGACCGGCGTCGACCTGACCAGCTATGGCCACGACTTGCCGGGCAGCCCGACGCTGGGCCTGCTGGTCGAGCGGATCCTGCGCCATGTTCCCGCGCTGCGCCGCCTGCGGCTGTCGTCGCTCGACTCGATCGAGATCGACGAGAGGCTGGCGGAGATCGTCACCGGCGAGGCGAGGGTGATGCCGCACGTCCACCTGTCCTTCCAGGCGGGCAACGACCTGATCCTCAAGCGGATGAAGCGGCGGCACAGCCGCGCGCAGGCGGTGGCGATGGTTGCGGCGCTCAAGGTCAGGCGGCCGGAGATCGCGATCGGCGCGGACCTGATCGCGGGCTTCCCGACCGAGGACGAGGCGATGTTTGCCGATACGCTGGCGCTGATCGGCGACGCCGACATCGTGCATGCGCACATCTTCCCCTATTCGCCGCGCGCGGGCACGCCGGCGGCGCGGATGCCGCAGGTCGCCCCCGCCGCCATCAGGGACCGGGCCGAGCGGCTGCGCGCGGCGGCGGCTCGGCGCAGGGCGGCGTGGCTGGCCGGGCTGGTCGGCAGCACGCAGGATGTGCTCGTCGAGCGGCCGGGCGAGCGCGGCCATGCCGGCAATTTCGCCGATGTCGCGCTCGCGCAGACCGCCGCGCCGGGCGCCATCGTTACGACGCGCATCACCGGCGCCACCGACACCCACCTCATCGGACGGACGATATGAGCACCACCCCCTCCTGGCACGAACGCCTGCTCGGCGGATTCCGCAAGACGTCGGACCGGCTGGTCGGCAACCTCGCCGGCCTCGGCGGCGCGCGGCTGGACGATGCGACGCTGGACGACATCGAGGAGGCGCTGATCGCCTCCGACCTCGGCCCCGAGACCGCGGGCCGCATCCGCACCCGGCTGGCGGAGGGGACGTTCGAGCGCAACATGGAGGAACTCGGCATCCGCCTCGTCGTCGCGGAGGAGGTGGAGAAGGCGCTCGCCAGGGTCGCGACGCCGCTGGAGATCGAGGCCTTTCCACGGCCGCAGGTGATCCTGGTGATCGGCGTCAACGGATCGGGGAAGACGACGACGATCGCCAAGCTCGCGCATCTCCTCATGGAACAGGATTACGGCGTGATGCTGGCGGCGGGCGACACGTTCCGCGCCGCCGCGATCGGGCAGCTGGCGACCTGGGCGAGCCGCGTCGGGGTGCCGATCGTCACCGGCCCCGAAGGCGGGGACGCCGCCGGCGTGGTATGGGACGCGGTCAAGAAGGCGACCGAGACGGGCATCGACGTCCTCATCGTCGACACCGCCGGCCGCCTGCAGAACAAGCGCGAACTGATGGACGAGCTGGCCAAGATCCGCCGCGTGCTCGGCCGCCTCAACCCCGCCGCCCCGCACGACGTCGTGCTCGTCCTCGACGCGACGACGGGGCAGAACGCGCTGAGCCAGATCGAGGTGTTCAAGGAGGTGGCGGGCGTCACCGGCCTCGTCATGACCAAGCTGGACGGCACCGCGCGGGGCGGCGTGCTGGTCGCGGCCGCGGAGAAATACGGCCTGCCGATCCATGCGATCGGCGTCGGCGAAGGGATGACCGACCTGAGGCCCTTCGACCCCAATGAGGTCAGCCGGATCATCGCCGGCGTCGATGCGGGTGTGAAGAAATGAGCGCGCCGGCCTGGCTTTCCAGCCCTTTCCCTCGGACCTCCCCGCCCCGCGCGCCGCGACCGCTTGCCCGGACGGCGACGCCGCGGCGCAACCACATCCGGCAACACGACAAGGCGATGACGGCATGAGCAAGGCGCCCGCATCCTCTCCCGGCCTGCGCATGGGCATCGAATACGGGCCGCTGCTCGTCTTCTTCGCGGCCAACTTCCTGTTCCCGTCCGGCATCGCGATGCGGCTGGTCGGGGCGTCGACCACCTTCCTGTCGGACATGGACCGCGCGGGCGCGCTGGTGATCGCGCGGGTGATCGTCGCGACCGTCGCCTTCGTGCTCGCGACGGTCGCGGCGATGGTCGTGTCGCGGGTCAGGCTCGGCCGGGTATCGCCGATGCTGTGGATATCGGGCGCGTTCGTCGTGCTGTTCGGCGGCCTGACCGTCTACTTCCACGACCCCAAGTTCATCCAGATGAAGCCGACCTTCGTCTACGGCATGTTCGCCGCGGTGCTGGGCTATGGCCTGTTCAGCGGCCGCCCGCTGCTGGAGGGGCTGCTCGGCGCCGCCTATCCGGGCCTGACGGCGGAAGGCTGGCGCAAGCTGACGCGCAATTGGGCGTTGTTCTTCCTGTTCATGGCCGCCCTCAACGAGGCGGTGTGGCGCTCGACCAGCTGGGATTTCTGGGTCGGGTTCAAGCTGTGGGGCGCGATCCCGCTGACCCTGCTTTTCGCCTTCGCCAACATCCCGATGCTGCTGCGCCACGGTCTGACGACGGACGACGCGACGACGACGCTACCGCCGCAGGAATGATCCCGCAGCGGTAGTCGGAATCAGGCGACCGTGACCTTGCCGTCGTCGATCAGCCGCTCGACCGGCTGATCGCTGATCGGACCGGGCGACTGGTCCTCGCGGCTGTGGGCGAAGAGCCAGCGCGCGCCAAGCCCCGCGACCACCGCGCCGCCGATGGGCGCGACCCAGAACAGCCACAGCTGCGACAGTGCCCAGCCGCCGACGAACAATGCGGGCCCCGTGCTGCGCGCCGGGTTGACCGACGTATTGTCGATCGGAATGGCCACCAGGTGGATCAGGGTCAGCGCCAGTCCGATCGCCAACGGCGCGAACGGTCCCGACGAGCGCTGGTCGGTCGCGCCGAGGATGACGACGAGGAAACCGGCGGTCAGCAAGGCCTCCGCGAGGAAGGCCGTCGCCATGCCGTAATGGCCGGGCGAATGAACGCCATAGCCGTTGGCGGCAAAGCCGCTCGCGACCAGATCGAAGCCGGGCGCGCCGCCGGCGAGCAACGCGAGCGCGGCGCTGGCGAGGACCGCACCGACGAGTTGCGCCGCCACATAGCCCGGCACGTCGCGCGCCGCAAAGCGACCCGCCACGGCCAGACCGATGCTGACGGCGGGATTGAAATGACCGCCCGAGATGAAGCCGACGGCAAAGGCCATGGTGAAGACGGTCAGGCCGAAGGCGAGCGCGACCCCTGCCATGCCGATGCTGCCGGGCAGCGTCGCGCCGGCGGCCAGTACCGCCGCGCCGCAGCCACCCAGCACCAGCCAGAAGGTGCCGATCGCCTCCGCGGCGAGGCGGCGCGCGGCGGCGATCGGCCGCGGGCGGTCGGCGGCCGTTCGGACGTCCGACTGAGCGGGAAGCGAAAGTGTCTGGTGCACGGTGATCCTGCCTCCTTTCGGCCATGGAACGCCAAGGACATCGTGGCGAACCGGCACGGTGATCGGCGGCAAACGCGTCCGGTTCGGCCCCGTTCCTGGTATCCTTGCACCCTTTGCCAGAGACAAATGCACCATGGTCGCCCCGATGCGCGGCGCACGAAAAGGGGCGCCGCCATGACGGCGACGCCCCTTCTCATCGTCTTGGCTTTGCGAGGATCAGGCCGCGTCGAAACGCTTGCCGGCCTCGTCCCAATTGACCACGTCCCACCACGCCTTGAGATAGCCGGGGCGGTCGTTCTTGTAGGTCAGGTAGTAAGCGTGTTCCCACACGTCGTTGCCCAGGATCGGCGTGCCACGCTCCTCGACCACGTCCATCAGCGGGTTGTCCTGGTTCGGCGTCGCCGTGACCTTCAGCGATCCGTCGGCGGTCTTGATCACCCAGGCCCAGCCCGACCCGAACTGGCCCGCGCCCTTGGTGTTGAAGTCTTCCTTCAGCTTGTCGAGGCCGCCATAGGCGTCGATCGCGTCCTTGAGCGCGCCCGACGGCTGGGTCGAACCCTTGGGGCCCATGATCTTCCAGAAGAAGTCGTGGTTCCAATAGCCGCCGCCGTTGTTGCGAACGAGCGCGGGCTGCGACGAGATGGTCGCCAGGATGTCCTCGATCGACTTGCCGGCGAGCGACGGGTCCTTCTCGACGCCCTCGTTCAGCTTCGCGGTATAGGCGGCGTGGTGCTTGTCGTGGTGAAAGGTCATCGTCTCCTTCGAGATGACCGGCTCGAGCGCGTCATAGTCGTAGGGGAGCGGCGGCAGTTCGAATGCCATGGCTTTGGCCTCCTGTTAGGGAAAGGGGTTCGCGCGCGTCAACGCAGCAGGCGGGTTAATGCTCCGGCGCCGTTTCGCAAGCGTGATGATCCTTGCGGAGCGGATGATCTTTGGAGCGGCGATCGAGACGACAGGGACGTTGCCCTCCCCTTCGTCATCCCGGCGCAAGCCGGGACCCATGGTAGCGGTCGGCGCGAGGGGGTCGCGACCTCGGTCGCACACCGTGTCCATGGGTCCCGGCGTGCGCCGGGATGACGGAGAGGGAGTGGGCGGGCTTTTCCCACGTTCGTCATTCGCGCGCAGGCGGGAATCCAGCGATGCTGACGGCGCGGCTCCATCGTGGGACTGCGCGTCTGGGTCCCCGCCTGCGCGGGGATGACGCTCTTGGAGAGGTGCGAGACCGACAGCGATACTGGCCCGGAAGCCGAGACATGCCCTCTCCGTCGTCATCCCGGCGAACGCCGGGACCCATGGTTGCGGTCGGCGCGAATGGCGCGCGACCTCGGCCGCACACCGTTTCCATGGGTCCCGGCGTGCGCCGGGACGACGAGGGGGAGTGGGCGGCGCGTCCTCCTGTTCGTCATTCGCGCGCAGGCGGGAATCCAGCGATGCTGACGGCGCGGCTCCATCGTGGGACCGCGCGTCTGGGTCC
>NZ_JADHDT010000006.1 GCF_016820445.1 Sphingomonas beigongshangi | reverse complement strand
GATGCCTCCTGCAGTGGTGCTTCAACACCTCCACTCTGGCACATCGATGCCGTCAGGGGGCGTCCACCCCAACGCAACTGGGCGCAAACCGGCATGATCCGCATGCGATGCTCCCGGACACCCGCTCAGCGTGCCGTGATCTACCGACCTCTAGTATCCTGCCCTTGGAGCACAGGTAAGCGCTGGGATTTCTGTCCCTTGATTTCTAGACTCGACGCCCGTCGCAACAGCGCTTCCGATCTTCCGCCCCTCCTTGCCGGGCATTCCTCAACCACATGAAACGAACCTAAAAAATACGTCATGTTCGGACCTTGTGCTTGCCAGTGTACCGCAATGCAGCGCAAGACGCCGCTCAACCTTGTGACATTGTATCATGCGAGTTGCGCCCATGCGTCTGTCGGTTCTGTTGCGTTGCGTCTCCCTTGCCCCGCTGATCCTGCTGTCCGGCACCGCCCTTGCGCAGACGCGTGGCGTGCCGACCCCGACTCAGGACGGCGCCGATCCGGCGGCGGGCGCAGACACGAGGGCGAATGCGTCGGCCGCAGGCAAGCAGGGTGGCGACATCGTCGTCACCGCGGCGCGCCTCGACGCGGCGCGGGAGCATATCCAACCCAGCCTGGGCGCGTCGAACTACGAGATCACCAGCGACACGATCAAGGCGCTGCCCGGCGGCGAGAACCAGCAGTTCAACCAGATCCTGCTTCAGGCGCCAGGCGTCGTCCAGGACGGTTTCGGCCAGTTCCACGTCCGCGACGACCACAACGGCCTGCAATATCGGATCAACGGCACCGTGCTGCCCGAAGGGCTCGCGGTGTTCGGCCAGACCCTGTCGCCGCGGCTGATCGACAAGGTCAACATCCTGACGGGCGCTTTGCCCGCGCAATACGGCCTGCGCACCGCGGGCATCATCGACATCACCACGAAGAGCGGCCTGTTCCAGAACGGCGGCACCGCGTCGCTCTACGGAGGCAGCCATGACACCATCGAGCCCAGCCTGACCTATGGCGGCTCGACCGGCAGCACCAACTACTTCGTGTCGGGCGATTATCGCCACAGCGGCCTCGGCATCGAGAGCGTCGATGGCCGATCCAATCCGGTGCATGACGATACCGACCAGTACCAAGGCTTCGCCTATATCGATCACATCCTCGATGCGAATAACCGGGTGTCGTTCGTCGGCGGTTATTCGAACCAGTGGTTCCAGATCCCCGATCCCGTCGGCCAGCAGCCCTCGGCCGGCTGGAACGTCGGCGGGCAGACGAGCTTCCCGAGCGAGGCGCTCAACGAGACGCAGCTGGAAAAGACCGGGTTCGGCCAGCTGACCTTCCTCCACGACGACGAGCCGCTGACGGTGCAGGCGTCGCTGTTCGCCCGCTATTCGTCACTGCGCTATCGTCCCGACCTCGTCGGCGAGCTGCTCTACAACGGCCAGGCACAGCAGGCGTACAAGCAGGATTTCGCGATCGGCGCCCAGGTCGATGCGGTCTATCACCTTGGCGCGGCGCATACGCTGCGTGGCGGCCTGCTCGTCAGCCGCGATCGGTCGACGAGCGACACGACGACCAGCGTGTTCCCGGTCGATGGCGACGGCAACCAGGCAGGCCAGCCGGTCGTCGTGGTCGACAATGGCGGGAAGACCGCGACCAGCGTCAGCGCCTATCTGCAGGACGAATGGAAGCTCGCCCCGACGCTGACCTTCAATTATGGCGCGCGCTACGACCTCTACAACGGCTATCGGCGCGAGGGGCAATTGTCGCCGCGCGCCAACCTGGTGTGGCAACCGGACGCGACCTACACCGTCCATGCCGGCTATTCGCGCTATTTCGTGCCGCCGCCGTTCGAGCTCGTCGCCTCGGCGAGCATCGGAAAGTTCGTCGGCACCAGCGCCTATCCGGCCGTGACGGACGATATCGTGCCGTTCGCCGAACGGCAGGATTATTTCGACACCGGGTTCCAGGCCAAGGTCGGCCGCCATTTCACCTATGGCGTCGATGCCTATTACCGCATCTCGCGCAACCTGATCGACGAGGGGCAGTTCGGCGCGCCGATCATCCTGACGCCGTTCAACTACCGCCAGGGGCGGATCGGCGGCATCGAGGCGAACGCCAGCTATGCGCGCGGCGGCCTGCTCGCCTATGCCAATTTCGCCGCGGCCAAGGCGAAGGGCAGGGGGATCGTCTCCAGCCAGTTCAGCTTCTCGCCCGACGAACTCGCCTATATCGCCGGCCGTTACATTTATCTCGACCATGACCAGACGTTCACCGGTTCGGCGGGCGTGTCCTACGCCTTCCATGGCGGCACCAAGCTGGGGGCCAGCATGATCTACGGATCCGGCCTGCGCCGCGACGACGACGTCAACAACGTGCCCAACGGCGCGAAGCTCGCCCCCTATGCGCAGGTCAATCTGACCGCGAGCCAGCATCTGGCGGGGCCGAACCTGGACCTGCGCTTCGACGTCATCAACCTGCTCGACCATGTCTACGAAATCCGGGACGGGACCGGCGTCGGGGTCGGCGCGCCGCAGTTCGGACCGCGGCGCGGGGTCTTCGTCGGGGTGTCGAAGGCGTTCTGATCCGGCGCGGCCCCTGTCGCGTCGCGGCAAAGCGTGGCACAGTCGGCGGATGAGCTGTCCTGACCGATCCTCCCGCCATGTGGCCGTGCCGTCGTCGCTTCATCCTGCTCCGTCGGGGAATCGCGCATGACCGCGATCGGCATCTACGGCCGCGACGGGCGGATGGGCCGCGCCATCGCCGATCTGATCGAGGCGGAGGGGGCGACCTTCGCCGGTGGCATCGACGCGCAGGGCGATCCCCTCGCTTTGGCGCGCCGGGCGGACGTTCTGGTCGATTTCTCGATCGCCGGGGCGCTGGAGGCGCATGTCGCGGCGGCGCGGGAGGCGGGGACGCCGATCGTCATCGGCACGACGGGGCTCAGCGCGGCGCAGCACGCGCTGATCGACGCGGCGGCGCGGGATGTCGCGGTGCTCCAGACGGGCAATACCTCGCTGGGCGTCACCTTGCTCGCGCAGCTGGTCCGCGAGGCGGCGGAGAGGCTCGGCACCGACTGGGATATCGAGATCGTCGAAAGCCACCACCGGCACAAGGTCGACGCGCCGTCCGGTACCGCGTTGCTGCTGGGAGAGTCGGCGGCAGCGGGGCGGGGGACCACGCTGGGCGAGGTTCGCGTCGACGGGCGCGCCGGGCTGACGGGCGCGCGGACCGAAGGGACGATCGGCCTCGCGTCGCTGCGCGGCGGCTCTGTGATCGGCGACCATCACGTGATCTTCGCGAGCGAGGGGGAGCGGATCGAGCTGGCGCACCTTGCGCAGGATCGATCGATCTTCGCCAGGGGCGCGGTGCGCGCGGCGCTCTGGCTCGCCGGCCGGCGGCCGGGCCGCTACCGGATGGCGGACGTGCTCGGCCTGTGACGAAGACGCCATGAAGAAAGCCGACGTCTTCGAATTCTACCGCCGGCTCGCCGAAGCCAACCCGCATCCCGAGACCGAGCTCGAATCGGGCAATCCCTTTCAGTTGCTCGTCGCCGTCGTGCTGTCGGCGCAGGCGACCGACGCCGGCGTCAACAGGGCGACGCGCCGCCTGTTCGAATCGGTGAAGACGCCGGAACAGATGGTCGCGCTGGGCGAGGACCGGCTGAAGCAGCACATCAAGACGATCGGCCTGTTCAATACCAAGGCAAAGAACGTCATCGCGCTGTCGGAGGCGCTGGTCGCCACGCATGGCTCCGAGGTGCCGGCGGATCGCGACGCGCTGGAGGCGTTGCCGGGCGTCGGCCGCAAGACCGCCAATGTCGTGATGAACGTCGCCTTCGGCGCGGAGACGTTCGCGGTCGACACGCATATCTTCCGCGTCGGCAACCGGACGGGGCTGGCCAAGGGCAAGACGCCGCTCGCCGTAGAGACGCGTCTCGACAAGGCGACGCCGCAGCCCTTCCGCCTGCACGCGCACCATTGGCTGATCCTGCACGGGCGCTATGTCTGCAAGGCGCGGACGCCCGAGTGCTGGCGCTGCATCGTCGCCGACCTCTGCGCGTTCAAGCCCAAGACGCCGCCGCCTGGCACGAACGCGCGCAAGGCTGCTGCGGAACCGGAGTGATGCCGATGCGGATCCTGCTCGCCCTGTCGCTTGTCGCCACCGCCGCTGCGCCCATGGCGCGCGACACCGTTCCCGTGGCGACGCCTGCGGGTCCGCCGCTCGCCTGCATCCCGCTGGCCCAGATCCGCGAAACCCGCGTCCGCGACGACCGCACGATCGACTTCGTCGCCAATCGCGCCCGCATCTATCGCAACACCCTGCCTGCCGCGTGCCCGGGCCTGGGGTTCGAACGGCGCTTCGCCTATGCAACCAGCCTCAGCCAGTTGTGCGCCGCGGACCTGATCACCGTGCTGCAGTCGCCGGACGTTATGCCGGGCGCGCGTTGCGGGCTCGGCCCCTTCCAGCCGGTGACGCTGGTCGACCCGCGACGTTAATCAGGGCTGGCGCCCGCGTTCGCGCTTTGCTAGGCGAGCCTTCCCACGCACCCGTAGCTCAGCTGGATAGAGCGCTGCCCTCCGAAGGCTGATGTCAAGCGGAACGAATGTGAGAAGGAGGTCGAAAAACACTTGAAATACAGCGCTTTGAGAGCACCGAGGTTGGCGCTTTCAACTCTCAGATTTTTCGCGTAAGCACCGCGTAAGCATAATGCACCCGTAGCTCAGCTGGATAGAGCGCCACCCTCCGAAGGTGGAGGCCACACGTTCGAATCGTGTCGGGTGCACCAAATTCCGCCGCCGGGCGCCGTTTATGCGCGTAAGCCGCACAGGCTACGATCGGCGCAAACTCAGTGTTTGCATGATCGTAGGCACGGCGGTCATCGACGGGAAAAAAGTTCGAGTCCTGTGGGGTGCAACGAACTTTCATTACATGAAGAATCGGAATTGGTAGGGTGTGCTGCCAAGATTCGTCATGCGCTTGAGGACACGCGCAAGCACCTTCGCATAACTCATCGTTACGGGTAGCGGATCATACAGCCCATCATTGTTCCAGTTCATCTTCGACAAGGCGAGCGCCGCGCGGGCGCTGTCGTCCCACGTGCCGTGCCCGGCATGGCGGACAAGTCGGATCGGACGCGGCGTGCCGCGCTGACCCTGAAAATAGGTTTTCGATCCCAAAGTCTCCACGGCGCCGTGCATCCACAGTAGTGCCTCGCGCTCGCCAAGCCCGATCAGTGAGCCACGCTTGACTGGAAACGCCGCCGCCTTACCTCCGGGACTGGCCTGGTCGCGTTCCCAACGCGCGCCGCGCCAGCCCACATCCTCGACCACTTGGATCAAATCGACCGCTTCGCACAGCGGTAGCGCCTCGAAACAGCCGAGCACTTCGGCATCTTTGAACTCGGTTGATTTGTGGACCATCACCCGGCGCGGCGAGCGTCCGCCATGTCGGTGGCGATACAGCGTCATCGACCGCGTGATGACACGGAACATCTCGGCCTGTGACAAAAAGGGATTATCGCGTTGCACCTGCACATCTGCCGTGTCGTAGGCGATAAATTCCAGGCCAGCGCCCTCCGCGTCGAACACCTGGCTACAACAAGTCACAAATCGCGGTTTGTCGGCACCGTTCGACCGCACCGCATAGGAAATGCCGATATAGGCTGTTTCTGGATCCACGTCGGCTAGCTTCCAGGGAACGCCGCCGGCCTTGGCATACAGCGCCAGCCCGACTCGCCACATCACGCTCGCACGGCAGCGATAAGCGAGCGCCTTGTCTTCGCGAACGATCTGGATCGGCATCCCGCGCGCGGCCGTATAGGCTTTGAGATGATCGTGGAGATCGAAATCGTCCCCCGTGCCATAGAAGCCACGCTCCCATCGCTGCGGTAGGTAGATGAACAAGACGTCGAACTCGCTGCGGAACGCCTCAAGCGGCTGGATCGCACGAACGAGCTGTTCGGCGAGCAACACGTGCGGCATCGCCGATTGCGCCATCTCGCTCTCAAACGATCCGTCCAGCTCGACACGGCATTTCTTGGTTGCCGCCGTCACGCGCATGTCGAACACGGTATTGAAGCCCGGCCAATCCGGCAGATAGTCGGTTCGCTCGACCGGGCGCACGCTCTGGCTCAGCTCACGCATGAATGCGAACAGTCGCTCGGACTCGCCCTTCGGGGCCAGCGTCGCTACGCGGATCGGCGATTGCACCAAACCGCGCGAATGGGGGCCGAACCGCTTGAGCCCGCGCAGCGGATGAATGTCCCGCTCGCTCGTTCGCTCGGGATGAAACACCAGCTCGGGTTCCGGATACCATATGGTCGGGGCGATCTCGCTCGTCATGGCTGTACCAGCTTAGAGAAGGCCGTGTTTTTCCCGACTGCGAAGCGAGCATCGATCCCGTCGCCAATCGACAGCGCCGGAAGCGCTTCGCCGGCAAGGTGCTTTGCCCAAAAATCGATAAGCCGATCGAGGTCACGATTATAGCGTTTCACCGTCCGTTCGCGCGCGAAATCGGCGGTGATCGCTTTGGTCGCGTCCGTGACACCCTCAAACACGATCTTTGGATCAAGCAGCAGCCAAAGACCGTCGTCCGCCCAGTCAAGCCGGACCCCGACCCCCTCGTGCCATTTCAGGTCCGGGTGTTTGGGCATGGTGCCAGTCGTCTGACGAGTTATCGCGCGAAGCCCATCCCATGCGCTGTCGGCGGCATCTACTGGCACGAGCAAATCAGCGCTGCGGCGGCGGATCGCACGAACATTCTTGGCGGCACACAGCGCCTCTACCAAGGCGTCGCGTAGCAGGCCACGTTCGCCGGACTCATAGCGCAGGCGCCGCTTCTCGAAGGTGGCCAGATCGAACGCAGTGATTCCGAACGGGTCGAACACTCGACGGAACTCGGCATCGCTGCCGAAACCGAGCACGCCCGCTTGCGTGCGCGTCACGATCAGGCGTGCGTTCGCCTCGGCGACAGCGGAGCGCGCCGCTGCGACACCCTCGATCGTGCATACCAGCTTGCGGCAATTGGCCGGGATGGTGACGGCAAGCCCGTTGAGCCGAATGAGGGGCCAGCCCCGCTGGCCGGAGGGCTCGGGAGCGCCCGACACGCGCGACCGTCCTGTTGCCAGTGCGTTGAGAGCGGATGTGTCGAGCGCGGGCAGCAGCCGCACGAGATCACGCAATATCTCATCGAAGCTCTCAATCCGCACCAGCCCGCACTCAACGCCCGCGTCGCTGGCGCGCTGGAGAAGTCGGATGACCCGTCCGAGCGGTGGATCGCTGCCGCGATGCAGCCAGAACAGTCCGCCAGGATAACCGCCCGGCTGATCGAGCGCCGTTTCAAGCGCGTCCATCACTGAATCGTCGCGTCCGCTGTAGCCGGCGGCTACGAGGCCGGATCGTCGGCAGGTATCCACGAGCTGCTGACGAAGCGCGGCGTCCTGCTGACGCAGCTCATCGGTCGTGTTCTTAAGCCGACGCGAGCGGAAATCGCCGTGCAGCTTCACTGCGATCGGCCATTTTTGCGCGCCGATCAATTGCCCCGCCAGTTCCGGAGCGTCGAGTGCAACGACGCTCAACGTGCCAGTTGTGCCATACGTTCTCGCGCAGGCATCTTCGATCAAGTGGTCGAAATTGGTCGTCCAGACGAGCTGAGTGTGGCCCGCTTTTAGAAGCGAGGCGAGGGCAAGATGGCCATAGGCCAGCTTCGCGCCGCTAATCATGCCTTGAATAAAAGTCGTGCGATCGCGCTCTACCGGGTAGGTTGCTTCGAAGAGCGCCGCGTATTCATCCGGCGAGCCCGGCGACGGTAGTCGCTCGGAACTCGCAATGTGCGAGTCTAGCAGCGCGCGGATCGCAGGATTTCCGAGATCGGCGACACTCTGCGGCGACGCCTTGCGTTGGGCAACGAACAACGTTTGCTTGAATTGCCAGATCATATCCCAAGCGCTGGGGATGCCGGCTGAAACCGACGCACCCGCGCCAAGGAGCCACATTAATTGGCCGGGGCGCAGCGCGAAGCGCCGCGCAAAATCATCGCTCGATAGCTCGCTCGGGCTCGTTATGCTCTCCATTCGACCTGCCTAACCGATCCACAAGCCTTCGCTAGCAGATTTTGTTCTCTAATGGTTCTTAGCCGGTCAAGCGCGAAGCTGCCGATTGCCGCCATGCCCCGGGCAGGCTGCGGCACTCTCGGCAACGATCCGGTCCTAGGAGTTCACAGACGCCAGCAAGATGGCGCTCGGGGACACGCATACGTGCGACCGTCAGCGCCAGGAACAAACATTTGCTGAGACCATCGGCCTGAAAGGACGACACGATCGGATCGGCAAGAAGCAGATCCGTCGTGCTCATGACGATAAGCGCGGGATAGCGGTCGGCGCACAAGTCGGTGGCTTTACGCTCATCGATCAGCGCGCCCGCTCCCGAACCGAGCGCATATGCGATTGTTGCCGCCTCGCCATCATCAAGTGTGAGGCTCGTCGGACCAGCGACGAGGTCCAGAAACACAGCTTCGTCGGTAGAACTGAGCGAAACCTCGCGGATCAAACCTACCTCGATCAGCCTTGCAACCTCGGCGGCAGTTTGCCGACCTTTCGCGCGCCCATTCTCAAGCTCGCCGAGCGCAGTCGTCGTGATGACGAGTTCCGCCGGCGACGATCGGAGAATGTCCTCGGCGCAGCCTGTCGCGACGAGGTTGATCCAGACGCTGGCATCGCCGACGAGCGATGCCGCCCGCTCAAGCCAGGAGGATTGGCGACTCATCGTCGACCGCTCCTTCAGCTTCAAATTCATCGATCATCTCGCGTGCTTCGACGCGGTCGATATGAAGAAGGCGCGCCAACTGCCCCTCGCTCAGAAGACCACGCCGCCACGCCTCACTCGCAAGGAGGCTCATGCGCATCGACACTTGCCGAGCGGCATCGGTCTTAGCTGGATCGGGCGGTATCGCGTCGCCGAGCACTTCGTGTGCTTGCTCGTCCGTGATGCCGCCGTGCTCCTTAAACCAGTCCCAAGTGCCGGATTTAGTAAGGCCGAGTTCCTCGAGTCTCCGCACCATTGCTTCGCGCGACACACCGAAGGCGTGTGCAAGAATAATGATATGGCGGCGAGTGAGCCGCGCGGCACCGGCGGTGACATCCTGAAAGCGGGCGGCAACCGCTCGGGCGGGCGTCAGAAAGCAGCGCGCGAAGGCGTTAGCGTAGCGCTCTTCCCGCGAAGCTTCAGGCGAATCCGCATAAAGCGCATCCGGTGCGCGGCGGGTGGAAATGAAGTGGCCGGTCTCATGGGCCCCGGTCTGCGTGCGCCGGTCGCGAGGATGCAACGCGTTCAACAGAATGCAGGCACCGGCAACTTCGTCGAACGCATAGAGTCCCGAAATCCGGGCCGGCAACTGCCGGACGAAGACGCGCGCGCCCAGTTGGACTTCCAGCAGGCTGACCATATCGTGGACCGGTGCCATGCCAAGCCCTAGCCACTGGCGCAGTTCGCTCGCGTCCTGCTCGGCTTGGAGCAAGACGTTGCCGGGCAGCAGGGGGCGCTCCGGCGGGTCGTTGCGCGCGCGCTTGATACCGAGCAGGTTTTCCAGTTCCAGCTCCGCCTGGACGAGGCTGTTAAGCAAAGCGACGGCCTCTTCGACTTCTGCATCGCCTTCACCGGCCCGCCGGAAGCGGGGGCGCAAATCGACCTTCGCACTGCCCTGGCGCAGCAGCACGTTGAGTGACACGCGATACAGGGCAGCGAGCTTCTGAAGTTCTTCGAGGCGCGCGCGGCGCTGCCCTTGCTCGATGGCGACTAGCGTGGTGCGCGCGACATTCAGCGCCTGGGCCGCCGCGGCCTGGGTCAGCTTCGCATTCTCCCTGGCGTCGCGTAGCAGCTCTCCAAGCGCTTCCGAGGTCAGGCTGCCTGTCACCGCTGCCACGGCGAGACCTGCGCGAGCTTGGCGACGAAGGAATTCGGCCCGAGACTCTCTTGGAACGCGAGCCATTCGGCGCGATGACGCGCAAGCAACGCCAAGAGGTTCGCCTCCGCCTCGGACGACGACATCCTGAGAGCATCGGCGGTTTCACGGGCGACGCGGGCAACCGCGCGACTATGGATAGCAGAACCGGAGAGCGAGGCCAGATGGTCGAGGTGGAGTACGCCGGCGATGGCATGTTCGCGGAGCGACGGGGTCATCAGCGTGAAGCCCGCGACCGCGCCTTTCTCGATCTCGGGGGCGGACAGGTCCTCCCAGATGTAGTTGGCGGCAGGCTCCTCAACGCCGGCCGCATGCATGCTGAGGCGGCGCAACATGCAGGCAGCGCAGATACCGCATTGCCGGCGCTTGTGCTCAAAGCTTACCTGCCGAGCACCCTGCCAGCACGAGCGGGTGTTCGCCCAGTTGGGCGGCTGCGCGAGGTTCTGCGCCGCTGTGACGGTCTCGCCCTTGGTCGACCAGATGCGGGGATACTCGTAGTGCGGCGCCTTGCCGGTCAAGGCTGCGAACAGCGCTTCGATCCGACGGGTAAAGGCGGGATGGACCCGATAGTCAGGGTGGCTTTGCCCCAAGGTGACGAGGATCGGACCAAGGGCGCCCTGACCGCTCTCGGTCACTACGATCCGCTCTACATTGGCGAGCGCCGCAGCGATGCCTGTAATCACTGCGAACTTGAAACCCCGCGACCGCGCCGACGATTCGACCCTTTGGCCGACATCGAACCGCACCTGATAGGGCACCGACATGAAGCGGCGTTCGCGGGGATCCTTTGAGTGAGTGTCGCCGCCCTTGGTGCCAAGGCGGACGCGCACGAGCCCGCCCTTTTCGGCCTCATCGACGAGCGCCGAAACAGCGCGGGAGTCCACACCGTCGCTATACGGCATGATCACGCGGTCGCGAACGTCGAAGCCGAGGGAGCCCTGTCCCACGCGCTCAATGTCGCGCATGCGTTGCACGAAGCTGACGATCCACTGATCGCCCGTTAGGAACGAAAGAGCATCCTCGAGTGCATTGTGGACTGCGGAATCCTCCCAACGATCGAGCGAATGGACGCCAACACGTAGGTCGAAGGACCGCGCCCAGCCCCACGCCGGGCGTTTGACGCTAAGATCGCAATATTCGACAGCGGCCGCGATGACGAGGAGGTCGACAAGTTCTGGACGCCAGCCGGTATAGAAATAGCTCTCCAGCCCAGCGATTGAGAGATTGATCGCGGACCCGAGGTTGGCGGCGATCGCGCCGTCGCGAACGGCCGCGTCAAGCTCAACCGCATCGACCACGAACGCGGTCTCGCGTGAGGCATGATAGGTGCGGGCGGTCATAGCGGAACTCCAGCGTCGAGATCGGTGAATTGGGCGCGGGTGCGGCGCGTCAGCGGCTCGCCCGTCCGCAGTGCGGCACGCGCAAGACCAGACAGATCGATTTGGCCGTGCGCCGCCTCGAAGCGGTTCCGCACAAACTCCGCGTTGCGGATGCTGTCGTCACGGCGGACATGCTCTTCGACCTGACGGTAATTGCAGAGCAGGCGGTCGGAGAGTGCTTCCTCGGCGGCGAACTGGACGGCATCGGCGCCAGTGCGTCCGGTTACTACGGCATCGATCGCGTTGCGAACGAACGACGCCTCCAGCGGCGAGGCGCAGCCGCGCCGGAGCGCACCGAGATCTGCCAGAACCTGGTCCGCGAAGAGGGCCTGCTGCCCCAAAGGAGCAACAACGGAGGTGACTGACCCAACAAGTGCCTGCCGGACTTCGGCGCGCCAGTCGGCGTGTGACGCGCGCGTCACGCTTTCGACGATCTCGTCTTGAGAGAACGCCTCCTTGTAAGCGCACTTTGCTGCATGCCGCCAACGAGGCTTCATCGGAAGAGATTTGTACGGGCCATCGCTCATCGAATCGTGCTCCCCGCACCTTAAATGAAACGACCTTCTGACATTGTCAATATAGATTGATCGATAACCTGACATCTCGCTGTTCTGGTAGGTGACGCGTGACCGCGGCGGATGAGGCGTGGACGCCTTAAACTTCAGTATGTTGCGCGTGAGCGAGCAACAAGTTGCCACCCCCACGCTGGAAAGCGATGGCGCCATGTGTATCCATCGGGTACACGTGGCGCCATGAAGGACACGGGGCTTCGCATCCGCATCGAACGCGATCTAAGGGAGAAATTCCTTGCAGTCTGCCGCGATCAGGACCGACCCGCCGCGCAAGTCATTCGCGAATTCATGAAGGGCTATATCAGCGCCCACGGTAGTGATGCGGGTGCGGCAAGTGGCGGGCTTGAAAGGAAATGAACGCGGTCGAGATCGAGGAAGCTGTCAGCGCACTGGCCGAACGTCCGTTCGACCCAGCCGAGTTTCCGTTCGCGTTCCTGCAAGCCTTCGGCAACAAGGAAACTACCATCAAGCGCCTGCGAAGCGGCGTTTCGAATAAATCCGACCTCGGCGGCGTCCTTCAAACCAACAACATCCATATCGTCACCTGCGCTGCGGGTGAGGTCACACATACCCTTTCCACGCTCAAGGCGAGTTCCACCACCTTGCGGGCCAAGGCGCGGTTTGTGCTCGCGACCGATGGAGACACGTTCGAGGCGGAAGACCTCGAGAGTGGCGAGACTGTTGCATCCGCCTATGGCGAGTTTCCTGACCATTTCGGCTTCTTCCTGCCGTTGGCGGGAATTTCGACCGTCAAGCAAATCCGCGACAACTCGTTCGACATCAGGGCGACTAGCCGCCTCAATCGCCTCTATGTAGAGCTTCTGAGGGACAATCCCGATTGGGGTACGGCCGAGCGCCGCCCCGACATGAATCATTTCATGGCGCGCCTGATCTTCTGCTTCTTTGCCGAAGACACGGACATCTTCAGCAAGACAGGGCTATTCACCGACACCATCGATCAGATGAGCGCGAAGGACTCCTCGAACACCCATGAGGTGATCGGCACGCTCTTCCGCGCTATGAACATCAAGAGCGAAGACAGGAGTTCGGCGTCGCTGCCCCGTTGGGCCGAGCCCTTTCCCTATGTGAACGGCGGACTGTTCTCGGGGAACATGGACGTGCCGCGTTTCAGCCGTATCGCACGATCCTATTTGATCCATATCGGCAAGCTCGACTGGAAACAGATCAATCCCGACATTTTCGGCTCGATGATCCAGGCCGTCGCCGACGACGAGGAGCGCGGCGCGCTCGGGATGCACTACACCAGCGTTCCTAATATCCTGAAGGTGCTTAACCCGCTGTTCCTCGACGACCTGCGCGAGCGCCTTGAAGAAGCGGGTGAAAACCCGCGGACGCTTCTCAACCTGCGCAAGCGCATGTCGAAGATCAGGGTATTCGATCCTGCCTGTGGCAGCGGAAATTTCCTCGTGATCGCCTACAAGGAAATGCGCGCCATTGAAGCGAAGATCAACAAGCTGCGGGACGAAGCCGATCGACCGTCCGAAATTCCCGTGACGAACTTTCGGGGGATCGAGCTGCGCGACTTCCCAGCGGAAATCGCGAGGCTTGCGCTCATAATCGCGGAATACCAATGTGACGTGCTCTATCGCGGCCAGAAACTGGCACTTGCGGACCTACTGCCGCTTGACGCCCAGAACTGGATTTTCCGAGGCAATGCCCTGCGACTGGATTGGCTGAGCATCTGCCCGCCGACCGGCACGGGCGTGAACCTGGTAGGCGATGACCTCTTCAGCACGCCGCTGGATCAAGCCCAGATAGACTTCGAGAATGAGGGCGGCGAAACCTACATCTGCGGAAACCCGCCTTACCTCGGAAGCAAGTGGCAGAACGACGATCAAAAGGACGATCTGAAAGCGATTTTTGATAGCCGCACGCCGGCATGGAAGTCCCTCGACTATGTCGCCGGCTGGTTCATGAAGGCGGCAGATTACGGTCTGAGATCGAATGCCTCTGCTGCATTCGTCTCCACCAATTCCGTGTGCCAAGGACAACAGGTTCCGATCCTGTGGCCCTTGATTTTTGAGACGGGCCACCAGATTTCCTTCGCCCATACCTCGTTCAAATGGGCCAATCTGGCAAGCCACAACGCCGGTGTGATTGTGGCCATCGTCGCCATCTCACGGGATGCGCCAGCCTCCAAGCGGCTGTTCTCCATTGCCGATGATGGTGCGGTGATCGAACGGCAGGTAAGCAACATCAACGCCTACCTTGCGGCAGGCTCCAACACTTCGGTCGAGGCGGCACGGAGCCCGATCGGAGGGCTATCTCCGATGCTCTTTGGGAACATGCCACGAGACGGCGGCCACTTCATTTTGTCCGCAGATGAGCGGAGGCAGGTCCTCGACCAATATCCCGAGCTGGCTCGGTTCGTTCGGCCGTATCTGGGCTCCGAGCAGATGATCCAGGGGAAGCCCCGCTGGTGCGTGTGGATCGAGGCTAAAGATTCAGAGTTCGCGGCCGAGCACCCTTTTTTGCAAGCGTTATTAGGCCGAGTGCGCGATTTCCGTACCAGCAGTGCAGCCGCATCGACGCGGGATTTCGCTTCCAAGCCCTATCGTTTTGTCCAGATCGCGGGCACAGCCGAGCGCTACACACTGGCCGTGGCGAAAGTGTCGTCCGAACGACGGTCCTACCTACCGGTCCACCTATTCGATCGGGAGACGATCGTAAGCGATCTGTTGTTCGCCCTCTACGATGCACCATTGTGGAATATGTCTATCGTGGCGTCGCGGCTTCACCTGGTCTGGGTCGCTACCGTCTGCGGAAAGCTGAAAACAGACTTCCGATACTCCAATACGATCGGCTGGAATACCTTTCCGGTTCCGATCCTCACCAACAAAAACAAGGCCGACCTGACACGATGCGCGGAAAATATTCTCCTCGCCCGTGAGGCTCATTTTCCTGCAACGATCGCCGATCTCTACGACCCTGAGCACATGCCGACTGACCTGCGGGAGGCGCATGAGCACAACGACGAGGTTCTGGAGCGCATTTATATCGGGCGGAGATTTCGCAACGATACGGAGCGGCTGGAGAAGCTGTTCGATCTTTACACCAAGATGACCACCGCGCAGGGCGAAACCAGAAAACGCAGGGCGGGGGCAAGCGCATGACCGACGAGAAGAAATCCGTACCCTCCGTTTCGGTTTCCTATGCCCGCAACGGTGCTTCGACAAAAGCCAATGCACTCGGCATGCGGCCCATGCAGGAGCGCGCCTACGAAAAGCGCGGCGAGCAATACCTTCTTATCAAATCGCCGCCCGCATCGGGAAAAAGCCGCGCGCTCATGTTCATCGCGCTCGACAAGCTGGCGCATCAGGACGTGAGGCAAGCCATCATCGTCGTGCCGGAAAAATCGATCGGCTCAAGCTTCAACGACGAGCCCCTCACCAGATACGGCTTCGAGGCCGACTGGCACGTCGAGCCGAGGTGGAACCTCTGCAACGCGCCAGGCGGGGACAACGGCGGGAAGGTCAAATCCGTCGCCGCCTTCCTCGAAAGCGACGACAAGGTGCTGGTTTGTACCCACGCCACGTTCCGCTTCGCTGTGGACGAGTACGGCGTCGAGAAATTCGACGACCGGCTGATCGCAGTGGACGAGTTCCACCACGTGTCCGCCAATCCCGACAACAAACTCGGTCAACACCTTGGTCAGTTCATGGCCCGTGACCGCGTGCATATCGTCGCCATGACGGGCTCATATTTTCGCGGAGATGCCGAAGCTGTTCTCGCCCCCCACGACGAGACCAAATTCGAAAGCGTCACCTATACCTATTACGAGCAGCTCAACGGCTACGAGTATCTCAAGCAGCTCGACATCGGATACTTCTTCTACTCCGGCTCGTATGCCGACGACATTCTCGGCGTCCTCGACCCTGCTGAGAAGACCATCATCCACATTCCGAACGTCAATTCGCGTGAGAGTACGAAGGATAAGATCAAGGAGGTGGAACACATCATCGGCGAGTTGGGCGAATGGCAGGGAGCCGATCCGCTCACAGGTTTCCAGCTCGTCAAAACGCCCGAGGGGCGCATCCTGCGCATTGCCGATCTCGTCGATGACGATCCGGCCAAGCGGGATCGCGTGTCGCTGGCGCTCAAGGATCCCGCGCAGAAGAACAACCGCGATTTCGTGGACATCATCATCGCGCTCGGGATGGCGAAGGAAGGCTTCGACTGGATTTGGTGCGAGCATGCGCTGACAGTCGGATACCGCTCCAGCCTTACCGAGATTGTCCAGATCATCGGTCGTGCGACGAGAGACGCGCCGAATAAGACCCGCGCGCGCTTTACCAATCTGATCGCGGAACCCGACGCTTCGGAGGCGGCTGTTACCGAAGCGGTCAACGACACGCTCAAGGCCATCGCCGCCAGCCTTCTCATGGAACAGGTGCTTGCGCCGCGCTTCGAGTTCAAGCCGAAGAATCCGGCAAGCGGCCCTACGCCTGGCTTCGACTATGGCGAAGGCGGGTACGATCCCGCGAAGTGCAATGTCGGCTTCAACGAGCAGACCGGCCACTTCCAGATTGAGATCAACGGGCTTGCCGAGCCCAAATCCAACGAAGCCGCGCGCATATGTCAGGAAGACCTCAACGAGGTGATCGCGGCCTTCGTGCAGGACAAGACCGCGATCGAGAGAGGCCTGTTCGACGAGGAGCTTGTGCCCGAGGAACTTACGCAGGTGCGTCTCGGCAAGATCATAAAGGATAGGTATCCCGAGCTGAGCGACGAGGACCAGGAGGCCGTGCGCCAGCACGCCATCGCCGCGCTTACCCTGACGCAGCAAGCGAAGAAGCAAACCGATGGCGAGCCGGGCGCCAACACCGCCCTGATCGACGGCGTGCGTAAGTTCGCGCTCAGTGTCACAGAACTCGACATCGATCTTATCGACCGGATCAACCCGTTCGGCGAGGCCTACGCCATCCTTGCCAAAACGATGAGCGAGGAAAGCCTCAAGCAGGTCGCCGCCGCCATCGCCGCCAAACGCACGACCCTCACGCCCGAAGAGGCCAAGGAACTGGCCGTGCGCGCCGTGAAGTTCAAGAATGAGCGCGGACGGCTTCCCTCTATCAGTTCGACCGATGCGTGGGAAAAGCGCATGGCCGAGGGCGCGGCCGCCTTTGTCCGCTTCAAGGATGAGGGACGCTATGAGTGATCTCGACCTTGATGAGCTGCGCGAAGAACTGGCGGAGTTTGCCCAGCCGGAAAAGAAGGGCGGGCGCACCCCGCGCGAGGAGCGCATCATTGCGGGTTTCGAGGAAATCCAGCGATTCACTGAGGAGCATGGCCGCGCTCCGAAACACGGCGAAGACGGGGATGTCTTTGAGCGGCTCTATGCCGTCCGGCTCGATCGCCTTCGCGGTCTGGAAGAGTGCCGCTCCCTTCTAGCGCCGCTCGACCATCAAGGATTGCTGTCTGGCGGGGAGAACACTTCCGCTTCGCCCGTCGAGGAAATGGACGAGGACGAGCTGTTCGCCGAGCTGAAAGGCGCGGCAGGATCGGCGGACATCACCGAGCTTCGTCATGTGCGAACGACCGCCGAAAAGCGTGCAGCAGAGGAAATTGCTCACCGCGAGCGGTGTGACGATTTTGATCGGTTCAGACCGTTATTCGAAGCCATTCAGGCCGAGATCGATTCCGGCCTGCGCGAAACGCGTCCGTTCGAAATGAAAGCGGAGATCGGCTCTGGCGCATGGTTCATCGTCAGCGGGCAAAAGGCCTATGTCGCCGATATGGAGGAGGTCTTCATCAACGCGCAGGGCAAGACCGATGCGCGGCTCCGTGTAATTTTCGACAACGGCACCGAGAGCAACATGCTCATGCGCTCGCTCCAGCGGGCGCTCCATAAGGACGAGGCCGGAAGGCGCATTACCGACCCTGTTGCAGGGCCGCTGTTTTCCGGTGAGCACGCCGGCGATGATCTGGCTTCCGGCACCATCTACGTTCTCCGGAGCAAGTCCGATCATCCCACCGTCGCCGCCAATCGCGATCTGGTTCACAAGATCGGCGTGACGAATATGAGCGTCGAACAGCGCATCGCGGGCGCGCGTTTGCAACCCACATTCATCATGGCCGACGTGAAGATCGTCGCCACCTACGACCTCTTCAACATCAACCGTGCGAAGCTGGAGCGTCTCATCCACCGCGTTTTCAATCCCGCGCGGCTGGACATCACCATCACCGATCGCTTTGGAAATCCTGTCGTGCCGCAAGAATGGTTCCTCGTGCCGCTGTTCGTAATCGACGAAGCGGTCGAGCGCATCAAAGACGGCTCGATCACGGGGTTCGTTTACGACCCGAGCAAAGCCGCGCTCGTTCCATCGGGGGACGGGGCATGAAGCTACGCACTTTCCTTCATAGCGATCAGAATTCGCCGACGACCTTGTCGGAGATACAAAGAGCGCACGATTGGATCGCCTCTGAGGAATTTTTCGGGATATTCGCGTACGCCACCCAATCCGGAGCTTCCTCATTCAGCATCGCCATGGCGCCTGCCTTTTGGGTCGGAACGCAATCGCGCTGGCTGTTCGGACTAGATTACGGACGGACCCAGCCTCAAGCTCTCAGGATCATTAGCGGAAAACCGAATGCCGAGGTTCGCGTTTATGATGGTGCCTGGATCGTCGAGCAGAACGGATTTCTACCGCGCCGGGATTTTCACGCGAAATCATCGATATTAGCGAACCGGACCAACGGGCGGTTTGGCATGATCGTCGGTTCCGGAAACTTTTCCTCGAATGGCCTGCGTAAGAGCATCGAGGCGGGTGCCACTCTTCGCACCGACGTTCAGGCTGAATACGAAAGCAAAATCCGCAACATCGAGACGATGGCAACTGACCTTTGGGCGCAAGCGACGCCTTTGGCCGATATTCTTGATGTTTACGAGGAACGCTGGAAGGCAGACTTTGCGGCAGTAACGGCGGAGGAAGAAGCGCAAGCCGACCAGCCAGCTTCCGATATTTTCTGGATTGAGGCTGGTTACGTCACGCAAAATCGCGGGCCGGATCATCCTGGCAATCAGATTGATTTCCCGAGAGGCATGAGCCGGTATTTCGGCTTCAATCCACCTGACGATCTGGCCAAAAACTCAGTGATTGGAACCATCACCTTTGACCCGCCGAGTGGCGGTCTTGTTTCGCGAGACCTCAGACTCGGCAACAATCTGATGGAGAAGATCACTCTACCGATCCCCGAAACCCACGGTCTCGATCTCTATGACGGCAAGGTTCTGGTTTTCCAGCGCTCGGCAAATCGCTTTAAAATGTGGGCGCTGGAAGCTGACGATTTCGTCACGGCCTTCGGTAGCAGACTATATGACGTCAAGGCCATGGGAAGCGGGAGACGGTACGGACAAATCGCTGCTTAATAGATCAATATGGCCGCCCCCTTGACGGAGCCCGCTTGCACCCCTGCAGTAGTGGTCAAAGGCGGTGACGGCGGCGTTATGCGCGGCTTGTCGGTCCGAGACGGCTCTAAGGTAGTGCAAACGGCGATTCGTATTCGTTATCTTTATCCAGGGTGGGGCGCCACGCCCCTCAGGGCTGGCGCAATGGGTTAGAGCGAAGCTCCCCAGTGTCGGCTAAGACGGAGAGATTTCAGGCAGGTTCGTAAGTTCGCGATCAGCGACTTTTTGCTGTCGTGTCTCGTGCCGGTTGGATCACCTTTACGACGCTCAGCGTGCGTTCGTGTCCATCGCGATCTGGCCAGAGTATTGAGTCACCTTCGCGCAAGCCGATGAGCCCGGCGCCGACAGGAGTGATTACGGAGATCCGGTTCGCAGCAATATCGGCCTCGGCAGGGTAGACGAGTTCGACGGTGCGACGGGTGCCGGTTGCCTGATCGACAAACTCGACCGTCGAATGCATGGTCACGACATCCGGAGGAATGTCCTCGGCGGTGTGAATCCTGGCGCGTTCGATCTCGGCCATCAACAGGCGGCTAACATCTGACTGGCGGGCGTGGGCACGCATTCCGAGATCGGCCAGGGCATCGGCTTCGGTGTCGATCATATGAATGGGAGGGCGCGCGGCAGCTTTAACGATGGTCATCACGAAGGCTCGTAGTGTGAGGGTTGCGAACGCTGGCGAGGCGTGGCGGATCGGGCTATGCCCTTACCCCGAACCCAGCACGCGAACGTCCGGACCCGGGGCTAACAGCCCGACATGAGCTGGCACCCGCGATTGCAGAATCGGACGTGAGCCTTCGGCGCTTGCATAACCAAGCGACCATGGGCTGCGGCCAAAGCCCCGTCAATCGCCCCGCGAGGCGCAGAGCGATGTGTTACGTAACCCGGTGAACCCGGCTTGGCTGAGAACGGCGAGCGCACAGCCTTAGCTGACAAGCATTCTGAGCGCCGCGGAACTGATCAGCATCAGGAGCAGCATGGCGAAGACGTGATCCCACATGCAGAGGCTTGTACGCGAAACTGGCTGTCGCGTGACCAGCGCGACACCAACGAGAACAAGTGCGGATGCAGCAAACAATAAATGCACGAAGAACAGGAAAAGAAAGGGCGGCCGATGATCGAGCGCAAAGGTAGGTGCGCAGAGTAGGAGGATCAATGCACAGCGACATCGCAGTTGAAGGGTCAGCGACATCGTAGATGACGTGTGGGGGGAAGCGGAGGCCGGGCGTAGCCCGGACGTAGCTTCCCCCCACACGGGCGCGGGTTTCCCCGTGCCGTTGGCGGCGACAGCGGTCAGGATGGTCCGATCTTCAACGCCAAGAAGAGGATCGGATGCCTGGCCGTCCCATCACCGACCAACAGCAGAGGTACTACATGTCCCTTCGTCAAAAACACCCGCAAAAAGCGGCCGCCGCCATGGCGGGCTTTTCCACCAGCACGGGCTACCGGACAGAGAAAGATCCCCGGTCGCCATCGGAGCGTCGCCGGGAGCGACGTCATGGCGGCGGCAGGCCAGATCCGCTCGCCGAACTGTGGGATAAAGAAATCGTGCCTTTGCTCGAGAGCACGCCGGGCCTGAAGCCCATCTCTATTCTTGGGGAGCTGGAGCAACGCCACCCCGGTCTCGATCTAACACCAGCCCGCAGGACCCTGGAACGCCGGATACGGCTATGGAAGGCCGAGTATGGACCAGAGCGTGAGGTCATCTTCCGGCAGGACCATCCGCCAGGCCGACAGGGCATGTCGGATTTCTTTGACGCCCGCGATCTGAAGGTCACCATCTCCGGCAATCCGAGCCCGCACCTGATCTATCACTTCGCGCTGGTCTATTCCGGGTGGGAGCATGCCGAGGTCGTGCTGGGAGGAGAAAGCTTCACGGCGCTGGCCTGCGGCCTTCAGAATGCGCTGTGGCAGCTTGGCGGCGTGCCGCACGAGCATCGCACCGATAGCCTCTCCGCGGCGTTCGCCAACCTGGAGCAAGATGCCCAGGAAGATCTGCGGACCCGCTATGCCGCCCTGTGCGCCGATTACCAGATGGAGCCCACCCGCAACAATCGCGGGGTCGCCCATGAGAATGGGTCCATAGAAAGCCGTCATGGTCACCTTAAGGATCGGCTCGATCAGGCACTCCAGTTGCGCGGGACACGTGACTTCGCCTCCATCGAGGACTGGCGCACGTTCCTCGCCCAGATCGTGGGCCGCCACAATGCCCGGCGGCGCGATGCCTTGCGCATCGAAGCTGAGCACCTGCGCCCGTTACCTTCACGCCGCAGCTGCGATTATGATGAAGCTACGGTGCTCGTCACCTCATCGGGCGGCTTCGTGCTGCGCAAGGTCTTCTACACCGTGCCTTCCCGGCTCATCGGCCATAGCCTGCGAGCCAGGATCTTCGATGACCGGATCGACCTTTATCTGGCCGGGCAGCCCATCGAGACCCTGCCACGCGGGAGGGCGCCCGATCGCGGACGGGGCGGTCATGACCACGTAGTCAATTATCGGCACGTGATCCACAGCCTGCGTACCAAGCCCCACGCGCTGGCAAACCTTGTCTATCGCGACAAGCTCTTCCCTCGCAGCGAATATCGCCGCTGCTGGGATGCTCTGGAGGGTGCGCTTCCCAAAGCCGCCGCATGCCGCAGCATGGTGGGGCTGCTGTGGCTTGCGCATGACCAGGCCTGCGAGGCTGAGCTCGCCGCGACCCTGACCGGCATACTCGATGGCCAGGGTTTACCCGATCTGAGGGATCTGCAGGAGCGCTTCCAACGCCCCGGCAAAGAGCCGGCCGATGTGGTCGTCGATATTCCCCAGCCTGACACATACGACGATCTGCTCACCGCCAGGGAGATGGCCGCATGAGCATCACTGTCGACACCGCCCAGCTGCCCATGTTGCTTGGCACGCTGCGTCTGCCCACCATTGCCCGTCTCTGGCCGGACTTCTGTTCACGAGCGGACAAGGAGGGGTGGCCGGCTTCGCGCCTGCTGGCAGCCTTGGCCGAACTGGAACTCGCCGAACGCGAACAACGCCGGATCCAGCGCCATCTTACAGAAGCACGGCTGCCTCCCGGCAAGACCCTGGATGCCTTCGACTTCAGCCTCGTTCCCACCTTGAGCAAGGCCCAGGTCATGGCTCTGACCCAAGGAGATGCCTGGCTCAAGGCGGGCCACAATCTTCTGGCATTTGGTCCGCCCGGTGCCGGCAAGAGCCACGCCGCAGCCGCCATCGGCAACGAGCTCGTCGCGCGCGGATACCGGGTCTTCTTCACCCGAACCACCGATCTCGTCCAGCGTTTGCAGGCCGCACGTCAGTCCCTGACCTTGACCCAGGAGATCGCCAGGCTCGACCGCTTCGACCTGCTCATCCTCGATGACCTGTCCTACGTCCGCAAGGACCAGGCAGAGACCAGCGTCCTGTTCGAACTCATCTCTGCCAGATACGAAAGGCGCTCCATCATGATCACCGCCAACCAACCATTCAGCGGTTGGGATTCCATTTTTTTGGATAAGGCAATGACTGTCGCTGCCATCGACAGGCTCGTTCACCACGCCACTATCCTGGAAATGAACGTCGAGAGCTATCGCAGGCGATCCGCCCTGGCCTCAGCGACATCGCTCCGCGACAGTGCTCCTGATCCAGCGACATCGCCCAGCGACATCGAAACCATGCCAGCGACATCGCTGCGCGACAACGCCTCTTGATCCAGGCCAACCTCGTGTGACACTATCCCCAACGTCACCGCTGACACATCACCATCAATGTCGCTGACCAGTCACCGACGATGTCGCGCTACAAGGATCAATCCGACTTGCCCGCAAAACGCGCGGAGATGTATCCGCGAGCGGCTGTCCTGCTCACGCAACAACCTCATCCACCGGAATCGCGTGACCGCTTCCCACATGGTCGGCGAGTGCCCTATCATTGCTCCAAGGCTCGCCGGTCACGGCCGCGCGAGGCCAATGCAACGAACGGTAGCTCGACCGACATCAGGATGGCGTATGATCGGGCCAAACCGCGCAAATATTGCGTTAGGGCAGATTAGCTTCGTCTAAGACCTTCGCTTTCAGTCTTTCTCGTCCTGAGATCCTTTAAGTCGACCTCGATCTCCAGCTAGAGGTTCTTTTGGAGCCTCGGTTACCGACCGGTCTTTGGCTTTGTTGATGAGCCGAGACTTCGCGAGCGTGTCGAGCTTCGCCATTATGCCTCGGGTGACTTGGCGCCGCCGTACGAACAACGCCATTAGCGACACGAGTAAAGCGAAGCGCGCGAGCATGAGGATCCAGTCGCCGATATCAGCGTGAAAGCTGTTCAACGCCATGGACGGCGACCAAGGAAGGAGCGCCCGCTTCGTTTCCCCGGGATCAGAACGTAGATGATCCCGAGCGCAAGAAACCAAAGCAAGGCGACCGCGCGCAACGGCGGCGCGGCCGCTGGTATATGATGAGCCGCCACGAGCAGGCCGATCAGGCCTGAGACGCCGATGATCTTAACGGCCGCGGAAAGAATGCTGAGGGGCGACATTCTAGGGTCAGGACCCATTGATGTGAGCGTCGCGATCTGATTCAGGCTCCGCAAGGAGACCGGGATGAGCGACCTGTTTTGGCTGACGGACGAGCAGATCGAGCGGCTGCGGCCGTTCTTTCCCAAGAGCCACGGCGAGCCTCGAGTGGATGACCGGCGGGTGCTGAGCGGCATCGTGTTCGTCAACCGCAACGGGCTGCGCTGGCGCGATGCTCCTGGCGCGTACGGCCCGCACAAGACGCTGTACAATCGGTGGAAGCGTTGGGGGGAGGCCGGTGTGTTCACGCGAATGATGGAAGGTCTGGCTGCAGCTGGCGCCGAGCCGCAGACGGTCATGATCGACGCAACCTACCTGAAGGCGCACCGCACGGCATCGAGCCTGCGGGTTAAAAAGGGGATCTCGGCCGCCTGATCGGCCGCACCAAAGGCGGCATGAACACCAAGCTTCACGCCATCGCCGATGCGAACGGGCGCCCCTTGAGCTTCTTCATGACCGCGGGCCAGGTCAGCGACTACACCGGCGCGGCAGCGCTACTCGATGACATGCCGAAGGCGCAGTGGCTGCTTGGTGATCGCGGCTACGACGCCGACTGGTTCAGGGACGCCCTCCAGGCCAAAGGCATCCAACCCTGCATCCCAGGCCGCAGGTCGCGCAACGAACCGATCCGGTACGACAAGCGCCGCTATCGGCGTCGCAGCCGCATCGAGATCATGTTCGGCCGCCTCAAGGACTGGCGCCGGGTCGCTACCCGCTACGACCGCTGCCCCACCGCCTTCTTCTCCGCAATCGCCCTCGCTGCCACCGTCATCTTCTGGCTGTGATCAACGAGTCCTGACCCTAGAGCACCCTGGGCGGGGTCGGTGCAAAGGCCCTTATGAGCCGAAGGAAGCTCAGGCGGCAGCGCGCAGCATGGATTGACGGGGCGATCACTCCACCGCTCCCTGACGGCCTTCGGCCTGGGCATAGGCGAGCAGAACTGAGGCCTCTGGCGAGAGGGTCTCCGGCCGCCAAATTGCGTAGACCGCAGCGTGAGGCTCCGGAGCGCTGATCGGTCGGTAGATGACGCCGGGATAATAAACGCCTAGTGCGCAAGAGCGTGTCAGCGCGATCCCGAACCCCAATCCTACGAGATGCATGAGAGTGTCGCGATGGACCTGGGTTGGAATGATCAACCGTGGCCGGCCTTCGAGTATTGTCGCTATTTCGTTCGCCGTGCGGATGACGCGTGTTTCATCGATCGCCATCAGAAACGTTTCGCATCTGAGTGCTTCGCGATGAAGGGCGTGGTGACCGGCGAGCCGATGACCCTCCGGCAAGGCCACTACTATCGTCTCGTTCCAGCAGTGCTCGGACACGATGGAAGCGTTATCCACCCGCTCTTGTATGAAAGCGACGTCAATTGTTCCGCGCGCAACTTGATCGACGATATCGTCGTCGTCACCCTCGACAAAACGTACATCTATCGCTGGTTCTGTTTTTTGGAGCCGAGCGAGCACGTTTCGAAGCGGGCCATGGCTCAGGGAGGCGTCCAGTCCGATCCGAAGCGATGCCGATGTGCTGCCGCCGGTGAAATGACTGCAAGCGTCGCGCAGGCTATGTGAGAGCCTCTTTTGAGGCCCACCGGAAGGGGCGGACAACTTGAGAAAGCGGCGATTGTTGCTTGGCTCAAACGTTGTAGGGCGTGTTCCAACTGGTCTATCCATACGTGGAATGCCTTCGGCTTTTTGGCTCGCGGGGACCGGCGGTCGGCGCTCCGGGCGAAGCAACAGGCGTGCTGCAATCAAGAGCACTGCCAAGAAGATGATGAAGACGGACGCGCCAGACATTGGTCATTCCGTGTAATCGAGCGGACGGTCAATCGAAGCCGCGACGTTGATCGAAGTTCGCTTGCTCTCAGGTTGATCGCGGCTGCTCCAATCATGTTTGCGATTTTTTCAGGCGGAGCGTTCCTCCGATCCGCGGTCTTTTGTTGCTTTGCGCCTGTCCCGGCGGCTCGCCAGAAACAGCTTTACGCGGAGGTAGATGTTCAACCACAGCAACCCGCCGATGATGAGCAGGAGCATCAGGAGGCCTTCTGGATTCATCATTGTGCCTCATCGTGCTCCCCGCAGCAGAACCTGGTTTCTGGCGCGCGGCGGGCGCGGAAACACCGATGATGGATTGGCAGGCGCCACGGTCCATCTCATTGCGTCCGAGGCCTCCTCGGAGGGAATGTGAAGAGGTGTCGCCGGGGAGCGCCTCGGTAGCTCGATCTGATCAAAGATGTGGCGACCGAGCACGAGCAAGGCGCTGCCCGCGCTCATGCCGACGAAGCCCAACGCCGCCAGAAGCATCTCAAAGAGCGTGGCTTCATGCAGCGGAAGCGCATGGACAAGTGCGTAGAGGCGGCTCAACGCAAGTGCGGCAATGATCACGCCCAGCAAGCCCGCTAGTCGTAACCCTGCATCCCTTGCAACAGTTGCTGCGATTGGCATGCCGCCCTCCATGATGGCGGCAATCCAACTAAAGGCACGATCATAAAGATTCGAGATCAGATTTTCGGGCTAGACGTAAAGATGGTATATATATGCGTCCTACTAATCAAAGGCGGCAGCCGTGAGGTATGCCGCGTCTTTGGCTTCAATTCGTGTGAGCTATAGCCATCCAGTTTTTCGGAAGCGCCGATAGAGTGTGAGGCATATCACGGCGATGACCGACATAACCGCAGGGTAGCCATAGACGGAATGCAACTCGGGCATATGCTCGAAGTTCATCCCATAAATGCCAGCCAAGGCAGTCGGCACGGCCAGGATCGCCGCCCATGCCGCCAGTTGGCGGGTGATGGCGCCAGTGCGTTGTTGCTCCATCAGATTGCTGAACTCGAAAACCGAAGTCAACACCTCGCGGAGACCAGTGTTCATCGTCTCCACCCGCCGCACGTGATCCAGCACGTCGCCGAAATAGTGGCGAGCCTCGGCATCGATGCAAGGAAGGTTGGTCTGAGCCAACTTACGGGCCACCTCCTCCATGGGTATCAGGATGTGTCCAAAGTGAGTGAGCTGACGCCGAAGCGTGAATATTCGGGCGATCTCGGTCCGACCCAAGAAGGCGTCGAGCGTGTGCTGCTCCATCGCCGAGACTTCTTCCTCGAGCGACTCGACCAGTGGAATGTACCCGTCGACGATGAAATCCAGCACTGCGTGCAACACATAGTCCGTGCCTTGGCCGAGGAGATCTGGCGACTCTTCCAGGTGCTTGCGCAGCGGAAGGTGTGATCGGGTTGAGCCTTGGCGCACCGTGATGATGTGACTGTGACCGAGGAACACGGCGGTCTGTCCGTAGGCAATGACGCCGTCGTCCAGTTGCGCGGTGCGCGCGATCAGGAACAACTGATCGCCGTAGATGTCGACCTTCGGCAACTGGCCGTCTTTGAGCGAGTCTTCGACCGCGAGTGGGTGAAGATTATAGAGGGCCTGTAACGCCATGACGTCCTCCGCGCATGGGTCCGACAAGCCTATCCAAACGAACTCGGAGCGATCCGTCGGGCAATCAACCCGTTCGCCGATGTCGACTTCGCGAACCCGACGACCGTCGCGGTAGAGATACGCTGCGATGACTGGCATCAGTCCTCTTTCTTTATGAGGAGGTGCGGCCCGCGCTTAGTCGCCTGACCTGCAGTCGTCATCGCCATGACCGGCGATCGTGTGCGGCTACAGCGCTTGTGACGTGCGGCTGATTGGCTCGCCGTGGTCCGAGCGGCGCGGACATTGCGGTCGATGCCGGCTTGGGGAGCACCTCTGGTCGGGGCTTGGTCTCGCTCTCGGCGGCCGGCGGTAAAATCATGTTCGACCGATTGGATGACTCGACTCGACGTCGCGCGCAGCCAACTCCCGGCGCGTTGCATATCGCGCGGCGAGATCGAGATGAAGTCTCTTGACCGCTACATCTGAAGCGTTGGCCGCTAATTCCAGTTCCTGTGCCGCCCGGCGGGCGAAGTATGCTTCGTCCGATACCGGATCGGTGCTCCTCGCGTCGGTGCTCCGGACCGAGGAAGCAGCCTCCGATGGGCTGGCGGGAACGGGCTCTTCTTCAGCCGCCATGACCGCGCAACCAGGCCCGTGCAGCCTCTTCGTCGCCAGCCGCGAAATGACGGGCTTCCATCTTGAGCAGCGGGTCGAAGAGGTTGGTGAGGCGACTTATCCAATCGGGCCCGCCGACGAGCGCATATCGCTCGATATGGCGTAACAGCCCGATCTTCAGTTCAAGGAGTCTCGTATCAACGAGCAGCGACGGCTCGAAGCCGTCGTAGTGACGTACGATGCCGAGGAGGCGGCGACCGCCCCCGCCGCTGAACGCGGCCGAAAGCCTCTCGGCGAGATTTCGCGCATCCGCGCTGGTGATACGGCCGTCGATCTCGAAGGTGAAAATATCGGAATCACCGTTCTCCAAGACCCGCAGGCTTTCGGGATGCGCGGAATCGACGTCACCTCGAACCCAGGCGAGGGCGTGCTCCCGACGATCGGGCGTATAGGCCTGATACCTGACATAGGGCAGCAAGGCGTTTTCGATCCGGGCAGCGTTACGGATCCAAGCCTGGTCGCTGACGATGGCGATCCGTCCGAATTGCCTGAGCCGTGCCAGGTAGCGGAACGCGTTGCCAAGATCGCTACGCCACGCCTCCGAGGACATGCCCTTGAAGTTGCGGACTTCCGCGAAGACATGGACGGTGTCGCCGCGCTCAAGCGCCGTATCAAGCTGCCGCATGGCGGTTTCGACGTCAGCTTTCTCGATACGGCCGTCGGTGGCCAACTCAATGACAGTTTCATTCTGCTTCTCGGCCATGATCTGGTCCTTGCGGATCGTCGGATTGATCCGGTTGTTCAGCGTCAGCTATGACGTGTCTCGGCGGCCTCCAGGCCGGACAAGCGGTATCCGACCTGCAATTCCGTCAGGAGGTGCTGGGGTTGCGACGGCTCCTCTTCGAGCTTTTGCCTGAGCTGCGCCATGTAGATGCGAAGGTAATGGGCGCGTTCCGAGTATCCGGGACCCCACACCTCCATAAGCAGTTGGCGGTGGGTTAGCACCTTGCCGTGGCCACGGACCAACGCCGTCAGAAGTCGAAACTCGTTGGGCGTGAGATGGACGGGTATGCCCGCGCGCGCAACTTCGTGCGTGGCGAGATTGATGGTGACCAACCCGAACTTGGCTATGGGCGACGCTGCGCCGCCGTTCGATACGGTGCCCGCGCGCCGCAGTTGTGCCCGCACGCGCGCCAGGAGTTCGGGCACGCCGAACGGCTTGACCAGATAGTCGTCGGCGCCGGCGTCAAGCGCCTCCACCTTTTCGGCTTCCTGCTCGCGCGCGGAGAGTACGAGAACGGGCGCTGACATCCAGCCGCGCACTTCTCGGATCAGCGTCTTGCCATCGCCGTCGGGTAGTCCGAGATCGACGATCATCAGGTCGGGCTTTCGACTGCCCGCATTCAGACGTGCTTCCTCGGCCGTCGCCGTCTCGAAGACATTCATGCCCTCTTTTTCCAGCGCCATGCGGATAAAGCGCCGAATGTCGGCTTCGTCTTCAACGATCAGAATGCGCGGCTTGATCATGGATCGGTTCACTTTCGATCGCAGGCGGCGTCCCAAGCGGCAGTCGTATCTCGAACGCGGCTCCGTTTGGTTTGCGCTGTTCGGCTCGGATGGTTCCGCCGTGAGCCGTGATGATACTGCGGCAGAGCGCGAGGCCCAATCCGACGCCGGCGACCGACGACTCCTTCTGCCCGCGCGCGAACGGCTCGAACAGCGTTTCCGGATCTCGCACGGGGAGCCCGGGGCCATTATCTTCAACGATGAGATACATGGTGTCCGCCGTAGCACCGGCCCGAACGTTTATCGTGCTATCGCGCGGCGTATACTTGGCGGCGTTGTCGAACAGATTGATCAGAACGCGCTCGATGAGCGTGGCATCGGCCTCTATGAGCGGAAGATCAGCCGGCAGATTGGTGCGAACCTTGCGAGGTTCGAGGATCGCGCGCGATTGTAACACGGCGCTGCCGACGATCTCGCTCAAGGAATTCCATTCCTTATTGAGCCGCACGCCCTCGCTTTGCATGCGTGCCAAGTCGAGCAGGTTGGCGACGAGGCGCTTGAGCTCGTCGGCCTGAACCCGGATCGAGCGTGCCAGGTCACTGCGATCTTCGACTGCAAGCTCTTTGCGATGCTCCAGCGTCTCGGCCAGGCCGCGGATCGCGGTCAGCGGCGTCTTGAGGTCGTGCGATACGGCCGACAGCAGCGCGTTGCGGAGCTTCTCACCCTCCATCCGGACCAAGGTTTCCTGTGCGACTTCCATGAAGTGGATGCGCTCGAGCGTGAGACCAATGGTCGAGCAGCAGGCATCCAGCAGACGGCGATCGTCTGGATCGTCGGGCAGCGGTGCGCCGACCGGCACGACCGCCAGCACTCCGCGCATGGCCATCGACGCTTTCAAGGGAAGGTACAGGGCGTGGGCGGCGCTCAAGGTCTGAGTGCCAAGGCCCGCTTGCTGTCCATGATCGAAAGCCCATTGTGCGGTCGATGTATCGACAAGGCCGGGGTCCTCGGTAGGCATCAGGCGCTCGTTCTTGTCGGGAACCAGAAGGATGATCCGCGCTTCGAACAGTGGTGTCAGCGCTTCCCGGCAAATCGCGACAACTTGGTCTATCTTGGTCGCGCTTGAGAGGTCGCGGGCGATCCTGGCCAAGGCCGACGCCCTTCGTTCTCCGGCCCGCGCTACACGAGCTTCCGATCGGAGCCGCGCCGCGAGTTGGCTGATCACGACCGCGACTACCAACATAAGCGCGAAAGTGAATATGTATTGCGTGTCGGTGACCGCGAACGAGAGCTTCGGCTCGACGAAGAAGAAGTCGAAGCAGCCCACCGAAAGCAGGGACGCCCACGCCCCGGCGAGGCGGCCGAGTCGCAAGGCGATGAACACGGTCGTCACCAGGAAAAGCATGACGACGTTGGAAAGATCGAAAAAGCCTACGAGCTGGGAGGCGAGGAAGGTCGCCGCGCCGCATGCGAGCGTGGCGATGCCAAGCGCCGCGATCTGCGTCTGCGGCTCCTCCGGTATCCAGCGAACTCGGCGGGTCGCCCGGACTTCGTCAACGCTCAGCAGCAGGAGCCCAATTTCCGGATTGGCGCGGGCAAGCCGTTCCTGCAATCGACGTTTGAACGTAAATATGCGTCGGCGAGCTGTGTTTCCGATGATGAGCTTGGTGGCGTTGCGCTTTCGAGCATAGTCGAGGATCGCCTCGGTAATGTCTTGGCCAGGGACGTTGGCAAACTCCGCGCCCGCCGATTGCGCGGTCTTGGCGATGGCCAGCAGCGCCTCGCGGGATCGCGCGTCGTTGTTTTGATAAGGCTGATCAACGTGGACGACGATCCATTTGGCCTGGAGCCGCTGCGCGAGGCGCCCGGCCTCGCGCACAAGCTTCTCCTGCGACCGGTCCGCGCTGACGCAGACCATCAGCAGCTCCTGCGTCGGCCAGACCGTCTTGATCGCGTGCGAGACGCGGTAGGTCCGGACGTCGGCGTTGACCCGGTCGGCGACGCGGCGGAGCGCAAGCTCGCGTAGCGCGATCAGATTGCCGCGGCGGAAGAAGTTCTGGCGCGCGCGCTCGATTGACACGGGCAAGTAGACCTTGCCGGCGTTCATGCGGGCGAGCAGATCGTCCGGCGGCAGGTCGACCAGCACGACATCGGTCGCGGAATCGAAAATGCGATCGGGAACGGTTTCACGGACGCGAATGCCGATAATGCCGCCGACGATGTCGTTGAGGCTGTCGAGGTGCTGTACGTTGAGCGCGGTGTAGACGTCGACGCCGGCGTCGAGCAGCTCTTCGACATCTTGCCACCGCTTGGCATGGCGGCTGCCGGCGACGTTGGTGTGGGCAAGCTCGTCGACCACCAGCAGCTTGTAGTCGGACGCCAGGGCGCCATCGAGATCGAACTCGGTGACCGGCCTGCCATTACCCGGCAACGTCTTGCGCGGGAGAATGGCAAAGCCGTCGATCAGCGCCTCGGTTTCCTTGCGGCCGTGCGTCTCGACGATGCCGATTCCGACCCGCACGCCCTCAGCCTGAGCCTGCCGCGCCGCTTGAAGCATCGCAAAGGTCTTTCCCACCCCAGCGCAGGCCCCGAAGAAAATCTTGAGCTGTCCGCGTTTGGAGTGCTCTGCGTTTCCTCTTACGGCCTCCAGAAGAGCGTCCGGATCAGGTCGCTGATCGTTCATCGTCTACTGCCTCACGCCAGTGCCGCACGCCGTTCGTCTAAAAGAACGGCGTGAGCACGAGGTCGATGAGCTTTATACCTATAAATGGCACGATAATCCCGCCTAATCCGTAGATGAGCAGGTTCCGACCGAGAAGCCGCGCCGCCGGTTCGGCGCGATACTTCACCCCGCGTAGGGCGAGCGGGATTAGCACGACGATGATCAGCGCGTTGAAGATGACCGCAGAGAGAATCGCCGAGGCCGGGCTGTGCAGTCCCATCACGTTGAGCGCGGCCAGCGGCGGATAGGTCGCGACGAAGGCGGCGGGAATGATCGCGAAATACTTGGCCAGGTCGTTTGCGACGCTAAAGGTCGTGAGCGCGCCGCGCGTCATGATCATCTGCTTGCCGACTTCGACGACGCGCAGCAGCTTGGTTGGGTTGCTGTCGAGATCGACCATATTGCCGGCTTCCTTGGCCGCCTGTGTGCCGCTGTTCATCGCGACGGCGACATCGGCTTGGGCGAGCGCGGGCGCGTCGTTGGTGCCGTCGCCGGTCATCGCGACGAGCCGTCCCTCAGCTTGGTACTGGCGAATAAGACGAAGCTTGTCCTCCGGCGTCGCCTCAGCCAAGTAATCGTCGACGCCGGCTTCGGCCGCGATGGTCGCTGCCGTCAACTGGTTGTCGCCGGTGATCATCACGGTCTTGATGCCCATCGCGCGAAGCTCGGCGAAGCGCTCCTTGATCCCGCCTTTGATGATGTCCTTGAGCTCGATCACGCCCAGGACGTTGGTTCCGTCGCTAACGACGAGCGGTGTGCTGCCGCGGCGAGAAACTTCTTCGACGGTCGTGGTCACTTCCTTGGGAAAGACACCGCCCATCGCCTCGACATGGGCGCGGATCGCACTGGCCGCACCCTTCCGGATCTGGCGGCCGTCGATGTTGATGCCGCTCATTCGGGTTTGCGCGGTGAAACCGATTGTCTCCGCGCCCTGCAGCTCGCGGCCGCGGATGCCGAAAGCGTTTTTGGCCAGGATCACGATAGAGCGCCCTTCGGGCGTCTCGTCGGCAAGGGATGCGAGCTGCGCCGCGTCGGCCAGCGCGGGCTCTTTGATGCCGGGCGCGGGATGGAACTTCGTCGCCTCGCGATTGCCGAGCGTGATCGTGCCGGTCTTGTCGAGGAGGAGGACGTCGACATCACCCGCCGCCTCGATCGCGCGGCCAGAGGTGGCCAGCACATTGGCCTTCATCATCCGGCTCATACCGGCGATGCCCACGGCTGAGAGCAGTGCTCCGATCGTCGTCGGGATGAGGCAAACGAGAAGCGCAATGAGCACCGTGATCGTCACCACCGTGCCCGAGCCGTTGATGATCGTGCTGAAGCTGGAGAACGGCAGGAGGGTCACGCAGACGAGCAGGAAGATGATCGTGAGTGCGACCAATAGGATCGTCAGTGCGATCTCGTTGGGTGTCTTGCCACGCTTAGCGCCTTCGACCATCGCGATCATGCGATCGAGGAAGGCCTCGCCCGGCTTGGCAGTGACCTCGACAACAATCCAGTCCGAAAGCACGCGTGTGCCGCCCGTCACGGATGCGAAGTCGCCGCCTGCCTCGCGGATGACGGGGGCGGACTCGCCGGTGATTGCGGACTCGTCCACCGAAGCTGCGCCTTGCAGCACTTCGCCGTCGGCCGGGATGATCTCGCCGGCCTCGACAAGCACGTATGCTCCCACACCCAATTCGTCGCTCGCCTGAGGCCAGGATTCGGCGTCACGTCGCGGCTCCTTGAGCATCCGGGCGAGAACGCGCTGGCGGGTGGCGCGCAGCGCATCGGCCTGCGCCTTGCCGCGCCCTTCCGCCATGGCCTCGGCAGCGTTGGCGAAGAGGACCGTGAACCAAAGCCATGCGGCGATCGCGAAGATGAAGGGAGCGGACGCCTCGCCCTTGCCGGTCACGACCTGAATGAAAAGCAAAGTTGTGACGATGCTGCCGAGAAACACGACGAACATCACCGGGTTCTTGATCTGAACGCGCGGCGACAGCTTCTTGAAGGCTTCCGCGGCCACTGAGGCCCACGGCACTTGCTTGACGTTTCCGCCGAGGACGGCGGCGCTCTGCGCCGTAGGAGTCTCTAGATCGGACATGATGCCACCTCGGGTTTATTGGGCAGCCGGACGGGCCGGCGCGGCAGCCGCGTCGAGCGCGAGATTGAGTGCAAGGACATTGACGCGTGGATCGCCGAACAGACCGAACTGCGGTCGATCGACATTCTCATTGATCAGCGCCAGGACGCGGTCCACGGCCAGCCCTCGGGCGCGAGCGACCCGCTGCGCCTGGATGTTGGCGTTGGCGATCGAGATATGCGGGTCGAGACCTGAGGCGGACGCGGTCACCGCGTCGACCGGAACGGCGGCGTTGGCCGCCAGTCCGTTTTCCTGACGGTAGGCGATGGCGCGCTCTTCGACCGCGGTGAGGAGCTTCTTGCTGAGAACACCCTGGTTGCTCGCGGCGCTGGCTCCAGCGTTATACGGCTGGTCGACCGTCTTGGAGGAGTCCTGCGGGTCGGGACCCGACGTGGCGCTTGGCCGACTATGGAAATATTCCGGACGGGCGAAATATTGTCCGATCTGGCGAGACCCGATGGCCTGCCCGTTTCTCTCGATCAGGCTTCCCTGAGCCTGGCTCGGGAAGAGCAGATTGGCGACGCCGGTCGTCGCCAGCGGATAGGCCAGACCTGTCACGACCATGAACAGCAGGGCTGAAACAAGCACCGGCCGGGCGATGCCCTTGAAGGCGGAGGCGGCAGAGAGGTCGGCGGATGTCGATTGATCGTTGTGCATGGCGATGTCCTCAGAATGTCGTGCCAGACAGCATCAGCAGATGCTCGACGATCGGGCCGAGCGCGAGCGCGGGGAGGAAGGTCAGACCCCCGACCACCAGCACCACGAACACGAGAAGCCCTGTGAACAGCGGTGTTGCGGTCGAGAGCGTCCCTGGGCCGGCCGGCACCGTCTTCTTCGCCGCCATCACGCCCGCGACCGCCAGCATCGGCAGCAAGGTCAGATAGCGCCCGACCAGCATCGCGAGCCCAATGGTTGTGTTGAAGAAGGGAGTGTTGGCGTTGAAGCCGGCGAAGGCCGAACCGTTGTTGGCGGTGCCCGAGGTATAGGCGTAGAGCACTTCGCTGAAACCGTGGGGCCCCATATTGGCCAGACTGTCGACGGTGGAGGGCATGACGCATGCGAGCGCCGTGAAACCGAGGATGCTGAAGGCATGGGCCAGAACAGCCAGCATCACGAACTTCATCTCGCGCGCCTCGACCTTCTTGCCGAGGAATTCGGGCGTTCGCCCGATCATCATGCCGACCAGGAAGACGGTCAGGATTGCATAGGTGACGAGATTGATGAGGCCGACGCCATCGCCGCCGAACACGTTGTTGAGCATCATCTGGGCGATCGGGACGAGGCCGCCAAGCGGTGTCAGCGAGGCGTGCATCGAGTCGACCGATCCCGTCGTCGCCGCCGTCGTGGTGGTCACGAACAGGCTGGTCTGGGCGATGCCGAAGCGAAGTTCCTTACCCTCCATGTTGCCGCCGCCGAGCGTTGCGGTCTGCGCCTGATCAATTCCCAGCGGCGAAAGCATCGGATTGCCCGCATGCTCGGCGCCGTAGACCAGCGCTAGGAAGCCGAGAAACATGACGAAGAAGGCGGCGAAGAACGACCAACCCTGCTTGCGGTTGGCGATCATCGATCCGAAGACGTAGGTCAGGGCCGACGGGATCAACAACATGCTCAGGATATGCAGCGTGTTGGTGAGCGGTGTCGGGTTTTCAAACGGATGCGCGGCATTCATGCCGAAGAAGCCACCGCCGTTGGTGCCGATGTGCTTGATGGTCTCGAGACTGGCCACCGGCCCGATGATGAGCTGCTGGCGAGCGCCTTCGAGCGTCGTGACCACCGTGTCGGCCGTCAGCGTCTGCGGCATGCCCTGCCACACATAGATGAGCGCCAAGACGAAGCAGACCGGGAGCAGCAGGCGGTAGGTGACGCGCGTGAAGTCGACCCAATAATTGCCGATGTCGCCGGCGCTCTTGCGGCTAAGGCCCCGGATGAAGCCGCCTGCGGCGGCAACGCCGGTCGCGGCGCTGACGGTCATCAGGAAGGTGATGACCGCCATCTGCGACAGGTTCGAGAGGCTCGTCTCGCCAGAATAGGCCTGCCAGTTGGTATTGGTGATGAAGGAGGCGACGGTGTTGAACGCGAGGTCGGGTGTCTGCGAAGAGCGACCGAGCGAATCGCCGGGCAGAAGTTGCTGGATGCGCAAAATCAGGTAGCCGAGCAGCATCATGGCGGCGTTGCTGAGGAGCAGCACCGCGCCATAGCGTTTCCAGGACATTGCCTCGGCGGGATCGACGCCCAGCAACCGGTAGGTGCCGCGCTCGATAATATTGTGTCCAGGCGCGGTGAAGATGCGCGTGAGCCACGGGCCAGCCACAAAGACGAGGCCCGTCATTATCGCCAAAACGACGATGAATTGATTCAGATCGTATCCCATCAGAGCCCCCTCAAATTCGATCGAGGGCCACGATGAACCCTGCTGTGATTGCGAAGAATCCGAGCGTTACCGCTACGAAGATGAGGTCGCCCATATTTGCCACCTGCCGGTTAGAATGGATGGTTGACGCTCAGAAGCGCTCGGGCTTCATGAGGGCGTAGAAAAGGTAGATGAAGAGGCCGACCGCGCAGGCGCCGGCCAGAACAATCATGAGGGTTGCGGTCACGAGGGTTCTCCAAACAGCGCGACGACGCCGAACGATCGTCTCTTCGTGCGCGAGCGCGAACGCACGCGGCTCAGTAGACGCGCAGATCTCGGCTCCTCGGCCAGAAAGTTGCTGAGCATTTTGGCTGCAGCTCCAGTTTAGTGTCAGTCTGCGGGACGCCTTTAAGACGTTGCACGTAAAGGCGGCGCTGAGTTTTTACGCCCGTGTATAAGGATGGCGTAAGGAAGCATGTCACAGCCACCGCCCGCGACGTTTCTTGGCCGACCATGAATAGATGAATGCGAGTGAAGCGGAGTACGCTCTGGAACTGGCGAATGAGGGCTGCGCTTTACGCGATCTTTGCGGTCGCCCCTCGAAACTCTACGTGATCCTTATGTCACGCGGGGTAAGCAGCGTCCTATAGCATCGCGTTCGGCTCGACGCGTTCCAATTACAGGTAACGCCGAGATGCGCTGTAGCTTCCATCCCCACCGACATCGCTGCGTAGCCCGGCCCTTCTGGCGGTGAAGGCCTTTGAGCTAGAGCTTAGGCACATACGATACGTTGTGACGGCCGCCCGGTTCGGAAGCTTTCGCAAGGCATCTTCACGCCTTGGCGTGCGGGAGTCGACAATCAGTCGGCAGGTCAGAAACTTGGAAGACGGGTTAGGCTCCAGCTTATTTCTTCGCAAAAGGTCCGGCGTTTCGCTAACGCAAGCTGGGTCTATTTTTGTCGAGCATGCCCAAGCCGCGCTGAACGAGATTGATCGTGCGGTAGGCGATGTCGGCACGATCGGCCGCGGCAGGTCCGGTACGGTTCGCGTCGGCCTGTCATCTCCGCTCGCAACCGGGTTCCTCGGGGAGCTGCTTATTCGCTTTTGTCAGCAACATGAAGCAGTGCAGCTTGAGTTTGTGGAAGGCACACATACACAGCTCTTCGAGGACTTAGAGCGCGGCAATCTCGATATCGCGTTCATGGCCGCGCCGCTTGACACTGGCAGCCTCGCCACCAAACGGCTGTGGACCGAGGATGTGTTTGTCGTCTTGTCGGAGAATGATGCACTCACGAAAAAGAGCGAAATCGCGTGGAGTGACATCAGGCTGAAGCAGTTTCTGGTGACCGAAGCTACGCCGGGACGCGACATCGAAGCGTTCGTTTTCCGGCACCTCTCCTCCATTGGATATTCGCCACGGATACAGCGTGACCGCGTGTCGTCACAAACCCTGATGCAGTTGGTTGCGATCGGCAGAGGCATCTCGATAGCGAGCCAATCGGTCGCGGAGACGTCGTTCCCCGGCATCACCTATCGGAAGCTCGAAGGTTGCGCGCTGCCCTTCTCCGCGGTTTGGTCGACCGAGAACGATAACCCGCCCTTTCGCCGGCTGCTGAGCTTGACGGCCGGGCAAGCCGCTACCGCATAATGGTCAAAGTCGCCCGTGCTGAGGTTCGTTACCGCCAGGCGGTCTAAGCCGCGTCAAACAGGGCTGACGCTGCTCAAATATATATGCAATCCTTACGGCCCAACGTCAGATAAAGCGCCGACTTTATACGCGTAAAATTAGTGCTTCGCTGCATCTGCCCAATCAAATGGGGATGCATATATGCCCGAACGTGCCGATTTCTCTGCTATTCGCAAGTCGACGCCGCGACACAAATGGTGGTTGACGTCGCCCTCGACCCTGGCGCTTGGAGTGGCGTGCGCTACGCTCTTCGGCGCGAGCGCGGCATATGCAGATCCGGTTCCGGCACCGAGTTTTGCTGGCCCCCTCGTCCCTAATCCTGACGCCATCGCGCTTGAGGCAGGACCGTTCGGTCAGGTTCTGGTGTCGGGCCAAGTGACGGGCATTGGCGTCGCGCAGACCAATGCAACGCACGCCGGCGGGATCGGCAACCGCGACGGCTTCGTCGATATCAGCAACGCGCAAGTCCAGTTTCAAACGACCCTTGGCCCGCTACAGTTCTATGTACAGACGGGCATTTACTCCATCCCTTCGCTGGGTACGTCTTACCTGAAGGCAACCGAAGCGACGGAGCAGCTTTTTGGTCCGGTTCCGGTGGCGTACGCGAAAGCGGTGATATCGCCCGAACTATCCGTGTCTGCCGGATTACTGCCAACGATGGTCGGCGCGGAGTCGACGTTCACCTTCCAAAACGTCAATATCGAGCGCGGCTTGCTGTGGAATCAGGAGCCGGCCATCAGTCGCGGCGTCCAAGTGAATTACGCCAAGGGAGCCGTCAGTGCGGCGGTCTCGCTTAACGACGGCTATTTTTCGGGAAAGCTGAACTGGCTCTCGGGCACGCTTTCCTACGCGTTTGATTCCTCGAATTCGCTGAGCTTCGTCGGCGCTGGTGCGCTATCGCGTAATGACAAATCCTCCTTCGCGACGCCTTTGGCGCAGAACAACAGCAGCATTTTCAATCTCATTTACACCCATACGAGCGGTCCGCTCACACTGACGCCGTATCTCCAATACAGCCACGTTGGCCGCGATGATCAGCTCGGCATCAATCGTTCCGCAGATACCTACGGCGGGGCGCTGCTCGTTAAATACGCGATCGACAAGGAGTGGTCGCTCGGCGCGCGGGCTGAATATCTGAAGACTAGCGGGGGAAGATGCGGATCGGATGCGTCGTGTGCGCCAACGAACTTGCTTTATGGTCCCGGAAGCAGTGCCTGGTCGCTGACCTTCACGCCGACTTATCAGAAAGGCATATTCTTCGCGCGAGGAGAGGTGTCGTACACCCGGATCGGGAACCTCGAGGCGGGCTTTGGCTTCGGTCGTGACTTCGATCGACGCGATCAGGTGCGCGCGCTGATCGAGACAGGCATACTTTTTTGAAGGCCGCACCGCGCTATCGCGCACGTGCGAGGTGATCGATGGGACCCGCGAACGCATAGTTGGCGCGATGATGGCAGCGAGCATTCATGATGCCGCATCTAGACGCGGAGTCGCGCTTGACGCTTCGACGCTTCGCTACAAAACTCTGCGTCTCCTCTATTATTGGGCTATACGGCCGGGCGCATTATTTCCCAATGGTGTCGCTCGTACTCTCGCTTTACTCGATCTGTAGCGCCGTCTTTGCGATCACGCTCGGTGAGAAATTCCTGAGGCGTGATGGGTTCAACCATTGGGACGAGGCGCTGTGGCTGCTTTTGGTTAGCACCGCCGTTCGCGTCATATACGGAATATACTGACGGGGTCGCCCCCGTTAGTCCGGAGCTGACTTCCTGGCAGCTGCGAACGCGCGATCGGTCGCGATGAAACGCTGCAACATCGGCGCTATGAGCTTGACCGGATCTGAAATGGTTTGCCCCTGTTCGCGCCCCAGGACCTCCGCGTAGAGCACCAAGTCGCGATGCAGCGAGGCCGGCAGTTCGAGCGACACTTTGACAGCCTTGTCTTCCAAGAGCGCGCCAAGCTTGAGCTTCGCCATGATCACCCTCCATATGGTTCGAGTACCAGATCCCGCGTCACGATCACCCTGACCGGGAAGCCCGGCCGGATCGTGAGCGTCGGAGCGACGTTAAGCTGGCGGCGAACGATCTGCTGACCGGCATCGTTGATCGTGTCCTGGCCACCGTTGCGGATGGCTCGCAGCAGCCGGTCTTGATCATCGACCGCAAGTTCAGCACCGACGTTGAGGAGTGTGGACAGACCAGCGGCCTTGGCGAGATCCCACCAGTGGTAATCCACGCCGTCTTGAAGGCCGGCAAATCCTTGGGCGTCTGCGCCTGGTTGGCGCTCCAACACGATCGAGCGGCCGTTCGGAAAAATCAGCCGGTTCCAGACCAAGAGCACGCGGCTCTGTCCAAACTGGACGCTGTTGTCGTACTGGCCCACGACGCGCGTGCCCTGCGGCACGAGAAGGATGCGTCCGGTGGGACTGTCGTAGATGTTCTCGGTGACCTGCGCGGTGATCTGCCCAGGCAGATCGGAACGAATTCCGGTGATGAGCGCGGCTGAGATGACGGCGCCGGCTTGCAGAACGTTCGGCGACGGCGGCGCGACGACTCGATCGGGCGCTACCGTCCTGCGATCGGCGGCCGCATTCAGGAAGGCATTCTGACGATCTTGGGCCGAAGGGGTCGCAGGCGGCGGCGCGAGCCCGAGGCTGGCGAGGTTCGGCGCCGGCGGAGGCACGAGGGTCGGCGTCGTTGCGGGGGAACCGGCGCGGGACTCCGACCCGGAGAACAGCCGGCTGGTCCGGGCGGTCTCGATTTCCTGAAGGCGTCGCTGCTCCTCCTGACTTAGCCCGGGATTCGGCGTTGCGATGCCAGGAGCCGGAACAGGCTGTCCGCCGTTCGCCGGGCTGAGCATCGGCCGGCCGAGATCGCCCGGAAGCGGCGGACCGAGCCGAGGAACGCCGCTGTAATCGCGCGGCAGGCCCGCAAGCCCGTCGGCCGTCGAGCGGTTCTCTGTCGAGTAGAGTTCCTCATTGGGTCGGCCGCTGTCGCGGGTTTGAAGCGCGTAGATCAAGGCGCCGCCGAGGCCGAGGCTCGCGACCAGGCCCACGCCAGCCAGGACCTTGCGCGATAGCCGGGTGACGCGGGGTGGATCCGCGCGCAGCCGCATCGGCGCCGCGCTGGCCGGCTCGCCGGTCAACGGCTGCGCGTCGTCGTCGGGCGCACCCTCATTCCGGGGAGGGTTCTCGCTCACGAGGTCGGCCTCCCGTCGGTGCGGGTGATGCGAACGCGCCGCTGCCGATCGCCGGAACCAAACCGCAGCTCGGCGGCGGCGAAAAGGCGGTCGACGATCATGTGGTGCCCGCGCACGCGGTAGTTCACCAACTCCGAAGTGTCGCCCTCCGCGCCAACGACGAAGAGCGGCGGCATTTCGCCTTGACCGATGCCGCGGGGAAACTCGATGAAGACCTGGCGACCATCATCGAAAGCGCGCAAGGGACGCCAGGGTGCCCGATCACCTTCGATCGCATAGCGGAAGTTGACGTTGGCAAGATCAACACCGCTCGCCACAGGCTGCGCCGCCTGGGCCTCGGCGTTCTGCCGGCGTAGCGCAATGAGCTGGTCCTGCGGATACTGCCAAGACACGGAGGCCATATAGGTTCGCTCGGTCGAGCGAAGCTCCATGTGATAGGTGCGCAGGTTGGTGTTGATGACCAGGTTCGTCATCAGGTCGGCCCGCGTCGGCTTCACGAGGATGTGGATTTGGCGCGTGGCGCCCGATCCGCTCTCGGTGTCGCCGATGATCCAGCGGACCGTGTCCCCGGCCGCCACCGGACCGGCGCCGACAAGCTGCTCGCCAGGTTGGAGCGCGATATCGGTGATCTGACCGACGGCGGTATAGACCTGATAGAGCGCGCCTTGGGTAAAGGGATAGACCTGCATCGAATTGATGAAGCCGTCGCGCACCGGCTGGATGCGCGCGGCGGCGTTGGCCTGATTTACCCGCGCCGTCGGATCGGTGGGTTCGGGCGTGCGCCGCGATGGCTCGACCCGCTGCAACTGGCCGGGCAGCGGTAGCGGTCGCGGCAGCTCGACCACAGTGACGGGCGCAGGCGGGTCGACCGCCTGCACGGCGGGAGCCGCGTTGTCGTAGGAAATCTCGGGCGGCGGCGTGGTGGTGGCGCAGCCAGCGAGGGCGGTCGTTGCCAGCAGGATCGCCGGAATTGCGGCTCTGTGGAGAGCCGGAAATACGAGACTGTGTGAAGCCGGGTTTCCGGCTTTACGGAAAGACGGCTTCATTGCCCAAGCTCCCGTGACCAATTTATTGCGTTGACGTAGATGCCGAGCGGGTTTGCTCGGAGGCGATCGGCGTTGCGGGGGATCTGGACCACGATCGTCAGGATCGCGGTCCAGCGCGTGGTCTCGGCGAGTTGGCCGTTTTCGTAGCGGCGCTCGACCCAGGCAACGCGAAAGCTGTCGGGTGACGCGCGAATGACGCTGGAGACATCGACGGCGATCTGCTGGCGGCCTACCTTTGCGAACGGGTCGTTCGACCGCGCGTAGTCGTTCAGGGCCGCAGCGCCGCGATCGGTCGTGAAATCGTAAGCTCGCAGCCAGTTTTGGCGGACGATAATGGCGTCCGCGGGAATCGATCGGACCTGCTCGATGAAGCGCGCGAGGTGAAAGGCGATTTGCGGATCGGTCGGACGATAGTCTGCCTGAGCGGGGGCGACCGCTTGCGCCTGGCCGAGCCGGTCGACTTGGACCACCCAGGGCACGATGGTCCCGCGGGCTGACTGTACGACGAGCGCGGTGGCGAATCCGGCTGACAGGAGCAACGAGCCAAACGCCATCAATCGCCAATTTTTGGCCTGGATGCGTGATGCGCCGATGCGCTCGTCCCAAACTTGGGCGGCGCGCTGATAAGGCGTCTCCGGCTCGGGGGCCTTGCCGTAATGGGTAGAGGGTCGTTTGAACATCAGCGATCGCCTTCGGACAGGTTGACGGACAAGCCACCGCCATGTGCGTCGCCTGAGCGAACGGCATGGGCTGTGGCCTGCGCGGCGTGGGTCATGTGTTGGGAGCGCCGCATGCGTTGCGCCCAGGCCGGAGCGCCGCCAGCGCTCGCGGGCGCTGCTCCGTCGCCGGCGGCATCACCGCCGATCGAGCCCATGGTGGAAGTTCCGCCTGTGGCTTCGAATGCCGCCTTGCCGCCAGCGCTGAAGCTGGAACGCATGCTTTCGGCAGCGCGCAACGCGGCACGGCGCAGCGGCGACACGGCGGCGCTGCCGCCGGCGCGGGCGACCCCGCTGAGCCCGGAAGCGACGCCGGCTGCACCGGACTGTCCGGCTGCGCCAAGGCTATATGCGGTCGATGCGCCACCCGCGAGCGCGGCGCCGCCCCGAGCGGCGGCGGCGGCGCCACCAGCCAGTGCGGCACCGCCGGATGCGGCCGCGCCGACGGCGCCAGCGCCGAGAGCGACCATGCCACCGGCGGCAAGGCCCGTCCCGACGGCGGCGCCGGCGCTGAGTTGAGGACCGCCTGAGACGATCCCGCTGGCGATGCCGGGACCGAAGATGCCAAGACCGAGTAGCGACAGAGCGGCCAGCACGATCGCCATCGCTTCATCAATCGAGGGGTTCTGGCCGCCGAAACCGGACGTGAATTCGGAGAAGAGCGTCGAGCCGATGCCGATGATGACGGCCAGCACCAAGACCTTGATGCCGGACGAGATCACGTTGCCAAGCACCCGCTCGGCCATGAAGGCAGATTTGCCGAACAGGCCGAACGGGATCAGCACGAAGCCGGCGAGCGTTGTCAGCTTGAACTCGATGAGCGTGACGAAGAGCTGGATGGCGAGGATGAAGAAGGCGAGAAGCACCAGCGCCCAGGCCAGGAACATGCAGGCGATCTGGATAAAGTTCTCGAAGAACGACCAGTAGCCCATCAAGCTGGAAATGGAATCGAGCAGCGGGCGGCCGGCGTCCAGACCCGTCTGTGCGACCTTGCCCGGACGCAAGAGATCGGCCGTGGTGAAGCCTGTTCCACTGGCTTTGAGGCCGAGGCCCGCGAAGCTTTCGAAGATGATGCGGGCGAGGTTGTTCCAGTTGCCGATGATGTAGGCGAAGACACCGACGAACAGCGTCTTTTTGACCAGCCTGGCCAAGATGTCGTCGTCGGCGCCCCAGCTCCAGAACAGCGCGGCCAGCGTCACGTCGATCACGATCAACGTGGTCGCAATGAAAGCGACCTCGCCGCTGAGCAGTCCGAAACCGCTATCGATGTAGCGGGTGAAGACCTCGAGGAAATGGTCGATAACGCCGGTGTTGCCCATGACGTTACCGAGCCTCGTCGAGCTGTGGGGTGACGGTTGGCGCGGCGGGCGGCGGCATCGGAGGGTTGCGCTCATCAGGCTGAGGGGTGAGGCTCTCTCGCGGCGCGGACGGCATGTCCGGCAGACGCTCGGCCGGGCGGGCACCGGGCGCGAGGAAGCGGTTTCGGTTCTCGGCCCATGCGCGGCGGCACGCCGGATCGCGCGGCCCGTCTTCGCCGAGCGCCTGGCAGCGGATCAGGGCGTCGCGCAGCGGATCGACCCGCGCTTGAACGGCGCGGCCTGACGACCAAGACGCTGGCGCCTCCTCTTTCCGCGTCATCTCGATCGCGGTCGCGGTGATCGCGACGGCGACGAACACCGCGGCGCCGATCCTGGCGAGCATCTTGCCGTCCATGGCCGCGGTCTCAGTTGCCGTTCGGGAACATACGGGCGTTGCCCGGCTGGTAGCCGCTGCCAGGCGTCAGGAAGCGACGGCGTTGCTCACGACCCTGCTCGGCCGCGGCCGCACGCTCGGCCTCGGACAGACTCTGCGCACGGCCGTTGGCGGCCACGACCGCGGTGAGGTCGGCAAGCTGCTGCGCCTGCAGGGCGAGAAGCTGGTTGCCGGCCTGGGTCGCCTGCAGCGCACCGGTCGCGCCCTGGCTCTGCCCGACAAGCGCGGACATCTCGCTACGGTTGGTGTCGATGTTGCCAACAACGCCGGCCTGGACGCGCATGGCGTCCTGCAAGCCGCCGACGGTGTTCTGCCAGCGTTCACGCGCCTGCGCGACAAGCGCCTGATCGGAAGCCGACATCGATGCATTGCCGTAGGTGGTCTGAAACGCGCGATCGATTTGCTGGACGTTGAGGGCGATGCCCTGCGCCTGTTGCAGGAGCTGCTGCGTGCGCTGTACCGATTGCTGAAGCTGCTGAAGCGACGAGTATGGCAGGCTCGCAAGGTTGCGGGCCTGATTGATCAGCATTGTCGCTTCGTTCTGAAGCTGCGTGATCTGCTGGTTGACCTGCTGGAGCGTCCGCGCAGCCGTCAGCACATTCTGCGCGTAGTTCGTCGGATCGTAGACGATGCCGCCGAATTGGGCCGCCGCTGGCGTGCTGATAAAGATCGAGATAGCGACTGGTGTCGCAGCGATGATCGTGGCGAAACGCAGTGCGCGTGAGCGCGAACGGAATGAGCGTGTCATGAGAATACCTCCTGATTGGCTTGGGGGATGACGTTGGTGAGGTTGGCAATGAGATCGGCAGCCCAGGCGAGCCGGCTCGAGATCAGCCATTCGGAGAGGAAGCCGTCGGTGCCGCTGCGGGCGTGAACCTCGGCGATCAGCGCCTGGTGCTGCTTTGATGAGACTGCGCACAGCGCCAGCGCGACATCGGATAGTCCGAGTTCGAACAAGCGGTTGCCGCGCCGCGACTGGCAGTAATAGTCGCGCTTCGGCATGGCGCGGGCGAGGATCTCGATCTGCCGGTCATTGAGACCGAAGCGGCGATAGATGGCGGTGATCTGCGGCTCGATCGCGCGCTCGTTCGGAAGAAGGATGCGGGTCTGGCAGCTCTCGATGATCGCCGGTGCAATCGCCGAGCCGTCGATGTCGGAGAGCGACTGGGTCGCGAAGATGACGCTGGCGTTCTTCTTGCGCAGCGTCTTCAGCCATTCGCGGAGCTGGCCGGCGAATCCCTCATCGTCGAGCGCGAGCCAGCCTTCATCGACGATCAGGAGCGTCGGCCGTCCGTCGAGGCGGTCCTCGATGCGATGGAAGAGATAGGCGAGCACGGCGGCGGCGGCGCCGGTTCCGATCAGTCCTTCAGTCTCGAACGCCTGGACGTTGGCCTCGCCGAGATGTTCGGCCTCTGCGTCGAGGAGGCGACCATAGGGTCCGCCGACGCAGTAGGGTCGCAACGCCTGCTTCAGGTCGTTGGACTGGAGCAGGACGGACAGCCCGGTCAACGTGCGCTCGGAGACCGGCGCCGACGCCAACGAGGACAGCGCCGACCACAGGTGTTCCTTGACCTCGGGCGTGACGGACACGCTCTCCCGCGCCAGGATTGCGATCAGCCAGTCCGAGGCCCATGCGCGCTCTGCAATGTCGTCGATCCGTGCAAGCGGCTGGAGTGACACGCTGTCTTCGGCCCCTTCGGTGAGGCCGCCGCCGAGATCATGCCAGTCGCCGCGCATGGCGAGCGCCGCGGCCCGGATCGAACCACCGAAGTCAAAGGCGAAAACCTGAGACTGCGGATAGCGCCTGAATTGCAGCGCCATGAGCGCGAGCAGTACGGATTTGCCGGCGCCGGTTGGGCCGACGACCAGCGTATGGCCGACGTCGCCGACATGGATGGAAAGCCGGAACGGGGTCGAGCCTTCGGTTCTGCCGTAAAGCAGTGGGGGTGCATCGAAGTGCTCGTCCCGTTCCGGTCCCGCCCACACCGCTGACAGCGGGATCATGTGGGCGAGATTGAGTGTGCTGATGGGGGGCTGGCGGACATTGGCGTAGACATGGCCGGGCAAGGAGCCGAGCCAGGCGTCTACGGCGTTGATGGTCTCCGCCATCGCGGTGAAATCACGTCCCTGAACGACCTTTTCGACTAGACGCAGTTTCTCGGCGGCGATGCGCGGGTCGTCGTCCCAAACGGTGATGGTGGCGGTGACATAGGCTTGGCCGGCATAGTCGGCGCCGAGTTCCTGAAGCGCCATGTCGGCGTCGGCCGCCTTGTTGGCCGCGTCGGTGTCGACGAGCGCCGAGGCCTCGTTGGTCATCACCTCTTTGAGAATGGCGGCGATGGACTTGCGCTTGGCGAACCATTGCCGACGGATCTTGGTCAGCAGCTTGGTCGCGTCAGTTTTGTCGAGAAGGATGGCCCGCGTCGACCAGCGATAGGGAAAGGCCAACCGGTTCAACTCGTCGAGGATTCCGGGCGTCGTCGCGGTCGGGAAACCGACGATGGTGAGGATGCGCAGGTGCGTTTCCCCGAGGCGCGGTTCGAGTCCGCCGGTCAGCGGTTGATCGGCCAGAAGAGCGTCGAGATACATCGGCGTCTCGGGGACGCGAACACGATGACGCTTCGTCGAGATAGTCGAATGCAGATAGGTGAGTGTTTCGGCGTCATCGAGCCACGCGCATTCCGGCATGAAGGCGTCGATCAGGTTCAAGATACGATCGGTACGATCGACGAAACCGCGCAGCACTTCGCGCGCGTTGACGCCGCCATGGTCGCGACCCTCGTATAGCCATGCTTCGGCACGCGCCGCGTCTTCGGCCGGCGGCAGATAGAGGAAGGTGAGGAAATAGCTGGACTCGAAGTGCGCGCCTGCTTCCTCGAAGTCGGCCTTGCGTTCGGCGTCGACCAGCGCAGAGGCGCTGTCGGCGAACATGCTCGAGGGATAGGTCGCGGCGTCGTGGCGTTGCGCTTCGACGAAGATGGCCCAGCCGGAGCCGAGACGTCGGAAAGCGTTGTTGAGCCGGCCCGCGACTGCGACGAGCTCGGCCGGCACGGCGCTGTCGAGGTCAGGACCGCGGAAGCGCGCAGTACGCTGCAGGCTACCATCCTTGTTGAGGACGACGCCTTCGCCGACCAGGGCGACCCAAGGCAGGAAATCGGCAAGCCGGGTATTGCGATTACGATATTCGGCAAGGTTCATCATCGCGTCGTTCCCTCAGACCGACAGGTGGCCGGGGACGCGCAGATGCTTGCGCACGACGTCGACGAACTGCGGATCGCGTTTGGCCGCCCAGACCGCCGCGAAATGCCCCACAGCCCAAAGCCCGAGGCCGACTAGCCATAGGCGAAGGCCGAGGCCGAGCGCGGCCGCCAGCGTGCCGTTGAGGATGGCGAGCGAACGCGGCGCGCCGCCGAGCAGGATGTGCTCGGTCAGCGCCCGGTGCACGGGAACGGAGAAGCCCGGCAGCTCGCCGCCATGATCCGCGCCGTCAGCCATCAAACGAGCGCCCCGCCGCCAAACGAGAAGAACGACAGGAAGAAGCTCGACGCCGCGAACGCGATCGACAGGCCGAACACGATCTGGATCAGCTTGCGGGCGCCGCCCGACGTGTCGCCGAACGCGAGCGTCAGACCAGTGATGATAATGATCATAACGGCGATGATTTTCGCGACCGGCCCCTCGATCGATTCGAGGATTTTTTGAAGCGGCGCCTCCCAGGGCATGGACGAGCCCGAAGCGTGGGCGGCGGGTGCCAAAGCGAGCGAAAGAAAAATCATGCACACCGCTGAGGCGATGTGCCGGCGGATACGCAAAGCGTGTTTGATCATGACGGGTCTCCTGCGGAGGGCTGGCTTGCGGGGGTGATGCGGTAGTCGCCCTCAGGGCCGAGACCTTCGACGCGGGCGAGTTCGGCTAGGCGACGCGAGGCGCCGCGGCCGGAGAGCACGGCGACCAGATCGATCGTCTCGGCGATCAGCGCGCGCGGGACGGTGACGACGGCTTCCTGGATTAGTTGTTCGAGACGCCGCAGCGCTCCGATCGCGGTGCCGGCATGGATCGTTCCGACGCCGCCTGGGTGCCCGGTGCCCCATGCCTTCAACAGGTCGAGTGCTTCGGCGCCGCGGACCTCGCCGATCGGAATGCGATCCGGCCGCAGGCGGAGCGAAGAGCGGACCAGATCGGAGAGCGAGGCGACGCCGTCCTTCGTCCGCATCGCCACCAGATTGGGCGCAGCGCATTGCAGCTCGCGCGTATCTTCGATCAGGACCACGCGATCCGAGGTCTTCGAGACTTCGGCAAGCAGAGCGTTGGTGAGCGTGGTTTTGCCGGTCGAGGTGCCGCCGGCGACGAGAATGTTGCGCCTGTCGGCAACGGCCTGACGGAGGGTTTCGGCCTGACCAGCCGACATGATCCCGGCCGCCACATAGTCGTCCAGGGTGAACACCGCGACGGCGGGCTTGCGGATCGCGAAGGCCGGCGCGGAAACGACCGGGGGCAACAGCCCTTCGAACCGCTCTCCTGTTTCGGGCAGCTCGGCCGAAACGCGTGGAGCGCCGGGATGCACCTCGGCGCCGACATGATGCGCGACCAGGCGAATGATGCGCTCGCCATCGGCGGGCGACAGTCGTTCACCCGTATCGGAAAGACCTTCCGACAGCCGGTCGACCCAGAGCCGCCCATCGGGGTTGAGCATCACCTCGACGATCGCGGGATCTTCCAGAAACGTGGCGATCGCAGACCCGAGGGCTGTGCGCAGCATTCGCGCACCGCGAAGAATCGCTTCCGATTTCTGGTGAGTTGCCGCCACGTCGTCCCCGTTCTCTTGCGGGTCCGCGATGTGCGGCCCTGGATCGGGGATGAGTAGAAGAGGCAGAAATCATGGCCTGACAACAACCGTCATGTGGTAGTCGTACTGTGGCGTACAAAGACAGGAGAACGGCGGAACGCTCGAATACTTGCGGCGCGCGCGTCAATGATTATTCCGCGTCGCGCGCGGGCGGGATGTCTTCCGAAATCTCCTGTCTGAGCTTCGGTCCTGTTGCGAGTCGACGGCCGAGCGCGGTCACGAAGGCATCATAGCGCTCCCCCGCCTTGGCGCGCGCCGCGAGCTGGGCCGGCTCGGGCAAGGGCGGATTGGACGTCAGCCAAAAGCGGATGAATACGGCGAGCGTCTCGACCGATATGCCGAGATCGCGCTCCATGCGCGCCATACGCCGGTCGAGCTGGTCGAGCCGCTTTGTCGTCGCCGCTTCCTGCCGCTCCGCAGCGTCGGGTGATAGGAAAGACGCGATGCCGGCCTCGGCGACCAGCGAAAGGGACACGTCGCGCCGCGCGGCATGGACAGCGAGCGCCTTCATGACGTCCGGATCGAGATAGACGGACAGACGCTGCTTCTTCGGAGGCTTGCTCATCGGCGCCTCCTAAAGCTCGATGCCGTCGCCCGGATCCAGCGACGCCTGTCGAGCGACCTGGCGCATGGTCTGGGTCATGCGGCTGAGGCGAGCGGCGTCCTCCTCGACTTCATCGCGAGGATCGATCTCGAACTCGTTCTCGATGACCGGCTTACGCTCGACTGTCTTGGTGCGGCTCAGCTCAGGCTGGTGCCTCCGCTCCGAATCCGTGGGATCATCATCTCCTGCATCCTCCGCGGCGACGGGCGTGTTCAGCACAGGGCGTTCGGGCAAAGCGAGCGTGCTCCAATCGTCGGCCCTCGCGGTTGTCGGCTTGGTGAGTGCGGGCGGCGTCAGGATGCGTTCCTGAAAGCTGCGATCCTCGTAATAGCGCGCCTTCTTGGCGCGGATCGGTGGAATGCCGGCGACCATGACGATCTCGTCCGACGGCGGGAGCTGCATGATCTCGCCCGGCGTGAGCAGTTGCCGTGCGGTCTCCGAGCGCGACACCATCATGTGGCCGAGCCAGGGCGACAGACGATGGCCGGCATAGTTCTTCATCGCCTTCATCTCGGTGGCAGTGCCGAGCGCATCCGAAACGCGTTTGGCGGTTCGCTCGTCATTGGTGGCGAAGCTCACCCGAACATGGCAGTTGTCGAGGATCGAGTTGTTCGGGCCGTAGGCCTTCTCGATCTGGTTCAGCGATTGCGCGATGAGGAAGGCCTTCAGGCCATAGCCTGCCATGAAGGCAAGCGCGCTTTCGAAGAAGTCCAGGCGGCCGAGCGCGGGAAACTCGTCGAGCATCAGCAGCAGACGATGGCGCTGGCCCTTGGCGTGCAGGTCCTCGGTCAACCGGCGCCCGACCTGATTCAGGATGAGACGGATGAGCGGCTTGGTCCGGTTGATGTCGGAAGGCGGCACGACGAGGTAGAGCGTGGTCGGATGCTTGCCGCCGACCATGTCGGCGATGCGCCAATCGCAGCGGCGGGTGACCTCGGCGACGACGGGATCACGATACAGGCCCAGGAACGACATCGCGGTCGACAGCACGCCGGACCGCTCGTTGTCGGATTTGTTGAGCAGCTCGCGGGCCGCGCTGGCGATGACGGGATGCGGGCCGGCCTCGCCGAGATGGGCGGTTTTCATCATCGCCGCGAGCGTCGACTCGATCGGCCGCTTCGGATCGGACAAGAATGCGGCGACGCCGGCCAGGGTCTTCTCAGCCTCTGCATAGAGGACATGCAGGATCGCACCGACCAGGAGCGCATGCGATGTCTTCTCCCAGTGGTTCCGCTTCTCGAGCGAGCCTTCCGGATCGACGAGGATGTCGGCGATGTTCTGCACGTCGCGGACTTCCCACTCGCCGCGCCGCACCTCGAGCAGCGGATTATACGCGGCTGACTTCGCGTTGGTCGGATCGAACAGCAGCACGCGACCATGGCGGGCGCGGTAGCCGGCGGTCAGCGTCCAGTTCTCGCCCTTGATGTCGTGAACGATTGCCGAGCCCGGCCAGGTCAGCAGAGATGGCACGACGAGCCCGACGCCCTTGCCGGAGCGGGTCGGCGCGAAGCACAGCACATGCTCTGGGCCGTCATGACGAAGATAGTCGCGATCATGCTTGCCGAGCACGACGCCATCCGGGCCGAGCAGGCCCGCGGCCTTCACCTCGTCAGGCCGGGCCCAACGGGCAGAGCCATAGGTCTCGACATTCTTTGCTTCGCGCGCGCGCCACACCGACATGCCGATCGCGACCGCGATGGAGATGAACCCGCCCGACGCGGCGATGTAGGCGCCCTCGACGAAGATCGGCGGGGCGTAGGCGTCGTAGAAGTACCACCACCAGAAGAAGGAAGGCGGATAATAGATCGGCCAGCCCGCCAACTCGAACCAGGGGGTGCCGAGCTGAGGCTGAAAGCCCAGACGATAGGCGGTCCACTGCGTCGCGCCCCAGGTCGTCATCAGCACGATCAGGAAGACGGTGAGGATCTGGCCCCAGAGGATTTTCGTCGCCGACATGGCGGGCACTCCTTGTCTAGGTTGGGCTACATGCCGAGGCCGCGATTGCGACCGAAGCTCCAGTCGACGCCGCCGGCCCCGCGCGAGATGCCGGATACGTGCTGGCCGACGTGGCGTTCGAGGGATGGCGACCAGGGGACGAGCTGGAAGCCGAGGCCGTCGTCGATCATGGCGAAGCGGCCGGAGGCGAGCGCGAAGCGCTGGCGGTAGGTGCCCGCGACATACTCGCCCGCTCCAGCCTTCGAGAATGGCCGGCCGGTCTCGACCGCGAGTTTTTGCCCCAGCGCTTCGACCTCACGTTGGCGCAGCCCTTCGATCAGCCCCGACGAGAAACTGACGCCCCGGCTCTGCCGCTCGGCGAGCCCTTCGCTGATGAGATGGTCAGCCCGGCGGTCCATCGCCTGACGCACCTCGGCGCCGAAGCCGCCGCCGCCAAGCGCGACCGGGTCTCGGGCAATCGCCTGCCGGTCTAGCCAGGTGGCGCCGGTCGCATGAACCTGCCGCTCGATGTCGAGATCGGAGCGGACGGCGAGCGCGACGCGGCGACGGCCCTGCGCGTCGTCGAACTTGCGCAGCTCGACGATCGAACCTGGGGCGCTGTCGCCGGCTGCGTCGAGATCGGGAAGCTTGATGTGATGGGTGCGCCCGTCGGTGCCGTCGACCACGGCGTAGGCTGTCCCCTTCAGCTCGTCGTCGAGGCCGCGATCGACCAGCCGACCGATGACGGGATCGTCGAGGCTCTCGCCGGCGAGCACATAGCTGGCCGCCCCGCGTTCGATACCGCGCTCGCTCAGGCCGCGATGAATGCGCTTGATAATGTCGCCGCGCTCGCCCAGCTCGCGCAGCGTCGCCTCGGCGTTATCCGAGACGACCCATTGGCCGGGGCCGATCTGATCTGCAAGGCCGAGCGTCTCCAGCTTCCGCAAGCGGCCAACCTTCATCGCATGGAATTCGTCCGGCTGGCGGTCGGGATGCGGGGCGAGGTCGACGACGCCGGTGCGATAGGCATCACGCGAAAGCTGGCGGTCTAGGTTGGTCCAGCGCTCTGCGCCGACCTGCCGCTCAAGGTTGCGGCGGATCTCGTGGTCGGTCCGCGGCCCTAGCTCCTGGGTGACGAGTTCCTGCGCGCGGGCGCGCATGCCTTCCTTGATGTAGTCGCGGGAGATGACGAGGTCCTGGCCGTCGTCGGTCCGACCCCGCAGGATAATGTGGACGTGGGGATTGTCGGTGTTCCAATGATCGACGCCAACCCAGTCGAGTTTCGTGCCGAGATCCTTTTCCATCTGCCCCATCAGGTCGCGGGCGTAGGCCTTGAGGTCGGACATCTCCGTGGCGTCCTCGGGCGAGACGATGAAGCGGAAATGATGACGATCGTCATGGGTCCGCTCGGCGAAGGCCTTCGGGTCGGCGTCCTCGGTCTCGGGACCGAACAGGCGCGCCTTCTCTCCATCCCGGGTCACGCCCTCGCGCTTGAGATAGCTGAGGTGCGCGCTGAGCGGCGCGGTCCGAGCGCCATGACGGACGACTCGCGTCTTGATCACCGTGTTGCGCGATCGGCTGGTGAGCAGCCGGTTGGCCTGGACGGTCGCGCGCTGACCGCGCCCGAACCGCGAGCGGTTGCCCGAGCTGATCTTGCCGGAGCGGGAGATGCTGCCGCCGGCCCGCTGCGCGGCCGCCAAGGCCTGCGCGATGAAGGGCCGCGCCTGCTGAGCCCGGGTGGAGCGGATGCGACCAGGCCGGATGCGGAAATCGTCCTCGCCGCTCATGGCCGAGGCCCCGCACATCGCGCGAAGCCGCCGAAATTCTTGCGGAAATCGCGAAAGCGCAGGCTGTGCCGATCAGGCGCACCTCGCGCGGACGCGGAATAAGTCTTTGAAAACACACGACCGCACCCAGCCGCACCTCGCGCGCTTTTATCTCGCCATCGTGCGGTTGTGCTGACTGCTCCTTCTTCCCGGACCGCCTTCCGTCCGCGAGACCACGCTATGGTGCGATCCGGCACGAACGCCGTCATCGGGGGCCTCCATAGGCATTGCGCGCCACGAAAAGCCCATCGGGTTGGGATGCGATCGCGCCCTGATCGCGCGCCGGATCGGTCGTTGCGGCGTCGCCGGGCGCGCTTCCGCGACGCACTGGCGTTGCAGTCGCGCTGCTGGCCGACTGCACGACGAAGAGCGGCGCCCGTGTCCATGCGAGCGGATCGGCCGCGGCCACCCTGACGGGCCCGGCGAGTTCGCCGCCGCCGACAACGGGGGCGAGCGCGGCGACATAGGCGCGCGTTTCGGCAGGTAATGGTCGGCCGGCGAGATACTCCTCGTAACGACCGGGACCGGCGTTATAGGCCGCCAGGAAGCCGGGCGAACCGTAGCGATCGTGCATCTCGCGCAAATACGCCGCGCCGGCCAGGATGTTGTCGCGCGGGTCGTAGGGATTGCCGCCGAGCCGATGCCGGACGCGGAGTTCGGCCCAAGTGGCGGGCATGACCTGCATCAAACCCATCGCGCCGGCCGACGATATCGCGCGCACATCGCCCGCGCTTTCGACGCGCATCACTGCACGGATCCACGTTTCAGGAACGCCGAAACGCTGTGCGGCCTCGGTGATGTAGGTGGCGTACGGATCGCTTTGCGACGACCGCTCTGCCGGCGTTTGTTGCGCGCTGGCGGGGCCGGTTACCGGCATCGCTAGTAACAGGCCGGAAAGGAGGAGGAAGGTTGTACGTCGGAGGGCGATCCTCCCCCCGACGACAGGTTGAATGCGGGCAGCGGACATCGCTCAGTCCCGCTCGCCGCGCTTCGGCGGGCGGTTCCAGTGCAGGCCCCAGGCGGATTTGTCGTCGGCCGACTGAAACAGGTTGGCGCGGATCGGATGTTCAAAGGTCGGATCGTCGAGTTGCAGCGATACGTACTCGCCAGCTTTCTCGCCGGTGCGCTTCCAGCCGGCGCCGATCTCCGCGCCGGTCTCGTTGCTGTTGGTGTCGAGCACATGGACGCGGAAGTCTGGCGCGTTCTCCGCATCGGACGGTTCGGCCGCGACGATGATGATGTCTTGGTGCAGAGACAGCGTCGTCAGGTGGCCGATGAAGCCGTCATTTTCGCGTATGAATTGACCGATCACGGGCATTGGTCGTCTCCTTCAGATTGCGGTGGACAGGGTCATGGGCGTGCCGTCACCGCGTCGGCGCGCGCCAGACGAAGCGGCCATCGCCGTCCTCGTCGGTGTAGAGAGGGGTGGCCCGGCCGATCACGGCGGAGGCCGGGAGCGGGCCGAAATAGCGACCGTCGAGGCTGTCGCGGACTTGCCAGTTCATCAGGAACAGTTCGCCGGCCGCGACCGAGCGGCAGCCCTGCCACACCGGGAGCGGGCGACCGCGACGATCGCGATCGAGCGCGTCGCCCATCGGCACGGCGTCGATGGTGATGGCGAGCCCGGTCCGGCAAACGCGCTGACCCGGGACCGCAGCGACGCGCTTCAGAAGCGGCACGCCGCGCGGCAGGTAGCCGCCATCGGACAGGAAGGTTGCGAGCGGCTCGGGCGCGTCTACGGCCACCAGATCGGTCACGTCGACCGCGCCCACATCGCCGATCGTGTAGAAGCCGACCGGCGTGCTGGCGGACGCGTTCCAGATCAGGCGCGGCGCGAACGAGGCGATCGAAGCCACGCCGATAAGCGAGACGGCCGCCGTCGTGATGATGGCGTAGGAGAGCCGGGTCATGCGCCGATCTCCCGGCGCAGGAGAAAGGCGCGGTGCTGGCGCGGACCATAAGTGCGCGGCGTTTCGCCGACGGTCATTCGGTTGTGGACATGGCGCCAATGGTCCGGCGAGACCTCGATCGGGTCGATGCCGCGCGCCTCGATGGCGTCGATGAGCTGGAGCATGCGCTCCACCTTCGGCCAGCCATCGACGTGCAGCAGGACCTCTGCGCCGGGCGTCACCGTCGGGACGGTCTGACACGGCGCGTCGCACTCGACCGTGCGCAGGATGTCGAGGCGCGAGACCACGGTGCCGTGCTCGTTCGCCGCCCAGCGCACCAGCGCGAGAACGCTGCCTGGAGGGAAGAAGAGAATGCGGCGGCGGCGGTCGAGGATCTGCTCGCGCCGCTCGCGACCGAAGCGAATCCAGTGCTCGGTCTGCTTCTCGATCCAGACGAGTTCGACCTGGGTGAAAGCTTCGGGCGGCGGCTCGGCGGCAGCACGGCCGAAGCGCATTGGCGCGGCGACAAGGCCGGTCATTGTCCTTCTCCTGACGGGGGTGGGAATTCACGCTCGAACAGCGCGCGCAGCATGTCGGCGACGGTCTGGCCGCGCTGGAAGGCGGCGATTTTGATGCGGCCCCGCATGTCGGCGGTGACGTCGATCGTCAGCCGCGCCGAGAAATCCTCGATGGGGTGAGACCGGGGGGAATGGCGGTCGGGCGCCTTGATCCAATCTTCGGGATCGGCAGGACGTGCCGCAAAGCTGCGCTTGGAGGACCGCTCTCTCATGCACCGACCCTCGCCACTTCCGCCGCGAGCGCGGTGATCTCGCGCGCGCCAGGGCAATCCTCGTCCTGCTCGGCGGCGAGCCGACCGGTTTGCACGACGTCGGCAAACACGATGCGCTGGCCGATCGTGGTCGAGAGCAAAGGCGGGTCTTGATCCGCCAGCGTCTCGGCGGTCTCGCGGGCCAGGATCGTGCGAGCGGCGCAGCGGTTCAGCACGAAGCGTGCGGCGAGCTGCGGGCGATAGATGCGCGCCTCGCCGAGCAGCGCCAGCATTTCGGCTGACGCCCAGCCATCGAGCGGCGACGGCTGCACCGGGATCAGCACGAGATCGGCAGCAAGCAGCGCCGAGCGCATCAGGCCGGCGACGCGCGGCGGTCCGTCAATGACGACGTGGTCGACATCGCGCGCCAGCTCCGGGGCTTCTCGGTGGAGCGTATCGCGGGCCAGACCCACGACACCGAACAGCCGCTCCAGCCCTTCCCGGGCGCGCTGCTGCGACCAGTCGAGCGCTGAGCCTTGCGGATCGGCGTCGACCAGTGTGACACGCTGCCCACGGCGAGCCCATTCACCGGCCAGATGCAGGGCGAGCGTCGTCTTGCCGACGCCGCCCTTCTGGTTGAGCAGCGCCACGATCATGACGGTCTCCCGGCGATCGGGGACTCGTCCACAGCGGCCGAAAAACGCGGTCGCGTTAGAAAGATTCCGTAGGAATCTAGGTTAGATAAGTTACGGGGCTCGCAAGCTGCTGATTCAGCGCGAGGAATCGACGATTCCGGTCCCTGATAGCACGAGAGTCCGGTCCCCGATGGCACGATAGTGCCGGTCCCTGATAGCACGAGGCGATTCACAGCTTATCCCCAGGGTGCGATTTGGCGCGGCGACGGCGGCGCGGGATGCCGAGGGAATCCGGATCGGTCGGCACGAAGGAGAGGATTTCCGGACCGCCGAGGCACTGCTCGATCGTCAGCCGGTAACCGGGCAGCGGCTGGCGCTTGACGATGTCCCGCAGGTCGTAGGCAAAATGCTTGAGCGGCGAGAGGCTGCCCGACTTGGCGTGCAGATGGGGGAAGTCGAAGCTCCAGCCGAACTCCTGCTTGCCGCCATGTTTGCGCACCAGGCGGTACAGCCAGCGTTCGAGGCCGCCGGTCAGGCCGAAGTAATTGCGGTCGATCGTCAGCACGAGGGCGTCGTCGAGCACCGCGCCATAGAACCAATCGGGCACGATCAATTCGAGACCGAGCGGGCGGCCGCGATGATCGGCGCGCTCCTTCCATTCGTTGATCCAGGAGAAGCGATGCATTCGCCGCTCGGTCGGTTGGCGGATCGAGGTCGCGACGGTGGTCGACTGGAGCCGGTCGAGCGCTGCCTTGAGGCGGTCGTAGTCGCGCAGCGACACGCCGCGGCCGATGAAGTTGAGGATTTCGTAGGGGGTGGTCGCCATCAGGCGCGACGGGCGGAGCCCAAGGTCGCGCGCCTCGACGATCTGCGAGGCAGCCCAGATCAGGACGTCGGCGTCCCAGATCGTCGCCATGCCATGCTCGGCGACGGCTTCGACACGAATCTTCACCGCGCCGGCCTTGAAGTCGATCGGCGCCAGGCGCTTCGACTTGGCGAGCGAAAAAAACGGATAGGCCATGAGATCCTGCGCGTCGCGGGGCGCGAGATCGCCGGGCAGCGCCCGGAACAGATCGAGTTGCGCGCGCTCGCCGCTGTGATGCTGATGACGGGACGACATGCGACCGTCTCAGCGCAGTGTGCGGCCTACGGCGAGCGACGCGGCCTTCTGGGGCTTGGCGGGTGGAACGTTTCCGCTCGGATCGGAGGTCGAGGTGACGAGACCGCGATCAGCCCAGGCTTGAAGGTCGTTTATGGAATAAACGACGCGGCCGCCCAGCTTGCGATAGGTTGGACCAGTGCCATACGTACGGTGCTTTTCAAGGGTGCGCTCCGATAGGCCCAAGAAGCGCGCTGCTTCCTCGGTGCGCAGGTATCGTGGCGGTAGATTGGCGGCTTCCTCGCCCATGATCGAACCTCCGTGCTCTCGCGGCGGCCGCTACGGATGAGCGGCGGCCTGCGGGTACGGTGGCGAAAGAAGGCCGGTCAGTTGTCGTGGAGATTTGGGGGGAGCCTAATTCCCACACCGTGATCGGATCGTCGTCCGAGGCCGGCGGTCTGCGGCGCATCGCATGGCGGGCTGAGCCGGTTAGCCGCGGCGGCGGCGATGCCGAAGGAGTTTACGGTAACCACCCTCGATCATGCGTCTAGCTTCGCGTAGCAGAGACATGATTGCATGTCGGCGCGACGAGGCTTGCCATTCGTCGCGACTGACATCGCCGATATCGAAGATCACCTGCGCAATCGACTGCTGCGTGGCGCCGTCGCGGAAACCGTCGAATGCTTGGAGCATTCTGCGAGCTCTGGCACGTTGCTGGGCTGTCAACCGCGTGTCTGGTGGCACGGCGCGGTGATGAAGCGTCGCGAGCAGGCGTTCAACCGACTCCAGACGGTCGAAGCCGCTGATGTCGAGCGGGATGACCGCGACCAACGGGGTGATCGTCGCCGACTCGCCGATCTGGATAAGCTGCAGCGATGGGACGCCAGCGTCATACAGTCTGAAATCTGCGCCGATTGAATCAGATGCAAGCGGCGGCGGTAAGATCGGCGCTGTTGTTGTCGTCGAGAGAAGGTCTGGCGCCGTGTCGAGAATAACAGTGCTGGTATCGTCCGTAGGCGACCAAAGCACGGGAGCGGCCGGCGGCGGATCCAGCGGATCGACAGGGAAATCGCAACCCCCAACGGAGTCGGAAGTCTTCAAGATCTTGTTCGGGAGAGATGTCGCGATGCAGGAGCGCCGTGAAGTCACGGTCGTAGGCGTCATTGCGCCGAAGCCACTCCCAAGCAAGGTCAGACGCGCTCAGTCTATCGACGTGATCATAATTTGCCGAGGCTCGCCACTGAGAGGAATCCGGCGTCACAGCTTTGCTCCTCATCGTCTTCCGATCGAGTTCGGACTGACAATGATTACCGTGAGTTGCGTTGCGCGGAAGTCCAGGTTGAAGCAACAGGTGTTGCTCCCGAGGCATCGCGGGCGCTAACGGGCAAGGCTCTCTCTCGCGACTTCGCGGTAGCCGTGCTCGGACATCCAGCGCGCCCGTGCGAGGTGTGTCGCATGAACGCGACGGCAACGCTCCGGATCAGCGTCAGGATCGAGGCCGAACAACGTGCGTGTGGCTTCTCTCCAGTCGGCTCCGTCGCGCCATGAATCGATCAGGCGCAGGTACAAGGCCATATGCGCCCGGTCGTACGGCGTGAGAGCCGATCCCGTTGGTGCTTCATCCTTGAAGTCGTGCGTCGTCACCGCATCCCCCTGATGTCCGAAATATCCACTGTGGAGGGATTTGTTAACGATGATCTGACGCCGTTACGAATGCAAGGCGTGTCGCCGGACAATCGCGTCACGGCGGCGATATGCCGATAATCAGCGACGAACCTTGTGATCGACAAGCATGACCCCTACGCCTTGGTCGGAGCTCAAGAAGACGATCCCATCTCGTTCCAAGGCCCGTCTCACCTCGTCGCGCGTGCTTTCGTAGATCCCGAGATTGCTCTCGGATTCCAATCGCTTGAGTGCAGTGAGGGATACACGGGCCTTGTCCGCGAGCGTCTCCTGTGTCCAACCCAGCAAAGCGCGTGCGGCCCGCGATTGTCGGGCGGTGATCATGCATGATCACCTCCCACTTGGACCTACGCGCACGCCAGAACTACGACTATAATAGTCGCCTCGTAATGATATTTCCATCCGAATCGTGCTCTCGGGCCTGCCCGCGAGGCGCTTTCACGGTGACTGATTCGGTCGCCTTTGGACGCCGAAGGCCCCGGCCTTTCGGCCGGGGCCTTGCGCCGGGCGTCAGTCGCCCCGGCGCCCGTTGGGGCGGGACCAGATCAGCGAGAAGGTGTCGCTGTCCTCGTCGTCGAAGAGGTTGGCGTAGATCGGGGCGTTGAAGCTCGGATCGTCGAGCTTGAGGCCCAGATAGTCGCGGCCCTCGTTCGAGCGCTTGGACCAGGCGGCGCCGATTTCGGCGCGGCCGACCAAGACCCGGTGGCTGGGGGCGTTGTCGCCGGTAGCGCGCTGGTCGGGAACGATGCGCACGTTCTTGGCTTGGACGCTGAGGGTGACGATTTCGCCGGTGAACTCGTTCGAGCCGGTCTTCTTGAAGGTGCCGATGGTCGCCATTGTAAGTCTCCGTTTTCCGTTCCGAGCCCGCACCATTGCGGCCTCGATGGCGATCGGTTGGCCGGAGGCGATCGACGGCGCACCCCGCAGGGGCCTGACAGCTAAGGAGGGCTTTCTTGTCTCGCGAGGAATGGCGGCGCAGCCGGCAGGGGAAGAAAGTTTGACGCGGCTGTTGCGTCATAGGCGATCGAGGCTTTAGCCGGCCTTCGGCCAGATCAGGCCATTGAAGAGGCCGTTTGGAGCGGTCGAGACACGGTCAGATAACGGAAGAGATGGCGGCCGTCCTGCATCGACAAACCGGCGCGTCGCCATGTCACCGGCTTCGTCCATCTCACGACAGGGTCCAGTACTGCTCAATCCTGACCTTCAGCCGCCGTTCGCAGGGGAGTGCCTCACCGGGTATTCTCTCGGCCGCTAAGACACGGGTCGAACGCAGGCAGCGCTTCAATAAGGGCCGTTTCTTCAGGGCAGCGCCAATCCGAGCTTCATCGACCTATCGTCGCAACAGGAGATGACGAAGAGGCCGACCCCCGTAGCTCTGGCCCCTTGACGGGAATATGGGAGATCAAGCCCGTGCAAGGCCTCGGCCGGAAGGACCCGGGGCCGCCGCCATTCCCGCAACTCGTACAAGCGCGGTGATGCCGACAGCGACAGCGCCGATGACCGAGAACGTGATCTGCCATGCCTCAGATGGCATGAGGTGTTTCACGATGCCGTGGGTGGCGTGGAAGCCGGCAACAGCGGCAGGGGCGACGAAGACGATCGCTACGGTAAGCTTCAGCCACATTGGTTTGACGAAGGTGATCAGGAGCTGACCAGCGGCGAAGGTCGCGGCCGCGGCGACGAGGCCGACGGCGATCCCGCCGAGAGCGCCTGCGCCGCTGCCGTGGGCCCACATGCCCACGGTTGCACCTACGAAGGTCGGCAGGGCGAAAATAGCCAGTGTGAATAGCAGCCAGCAGAGCACGCCGATGGCTGCGAGCGATCCGAGTATTCCGAGGATGATCATAACGGTGGCCTCCGTTCGAGTAGGTTCGACGGTTGCGCCTGCCACCACCACCACGGCGCGATCGCACTATAGCGAAAGATAAAGGACGCCGGGAGCGGAAATCGCGAGCGACTTCCGCCTGGCGCAGCCGGTTTTGTGGGGTCAGAGGGCAAACGGATCAATTTCATGGACAATCTCCGAAGCGCTGCCGTCGTATTCGCTGGCGGGCGTAACCGAAAGAGTGCCGTCACCGGCCTGGAAGATGACGATGGCTGCCATGAGGGTGGTGGCGAGGCTGAAGGCGAAGGCTTGGGCTTCGTTGGGGGACATCGGATCGGCTCCTGTCTTCGGGCGGAGGACCCTCCCCCGCTGACAGGCGCCCGAAGTGTCGGACTGGTCGCTGCAATCACCGCGCAGGCGCAGCCGGAGCGGCGGCATGCGCGCATAGCCGACCCTTTACGGGTTGATGGCGCCAAGCGACCAGTCCGGCCAAGGATTAGCGCATAGAAGCGGGGTGGTCCGCTCCGATCAGAGCGAGGTCGTGGTCGATGTTCACGCGAATGCGTTCCGAAGAATTGCTATCGCGAGAAACAGAGCGCCAATGGAAAGCACTACCGATCCTGAGACATAGGCGAACGCCTCAAGGTGCTGTCCGCGTTCGATCAGAAGTGCTGCCTCAAGCGAGAACGCCGAGAAGGTGGTGAACCCGCCGATGATGCCTGTCGTGAGAAACAGGCGCGCATGCTGGGATAGTCCGCTGCGGAGTGCGAAATACTCGACGACGACCCCCATCAGGAACGAGCCGAGGACGTTGATGGTCAGCGTTCCGAACGGAAAACTGCTTGAGCCGAGCGTGCGAAGGGCCGTGACGTTGATCGCGTGTCGGGCCATGCCGCCGAGTCCGGCGCCGATGAAAACAATCAGATAGTTCATGGTTGCCCTGTGCATGCGGCAACCAGCAAGTCGAAGGCGAACACCTACCATCGACAGGCGGGTTGCCTGTGTTGGTAGGAGTCATCAGCCGGAACGGCGGTTATCGGGGAACTCCATCCCCGTCACCGTGCATGATATCGAAAGAGGTCGGCTCTTGGAAGAGGTCGGGGCGGCGCTTACGCGCCGCCGAACCTCCAGACCGGGATGCCGAGCTTCTTGGCCTTGTCGGCGAGGTTGTCGTTGATGCCGGTGCCCGGGAAGTGGATCACGCCTTTAGGCACGATCTGCAGCATCTCGTCGTTGCGTTTGAACGGTGCGGCCCGGCCATGTTTCGTCCAGTCGGGTGCAAAGCCGATCTGTGGAACGTTGCGGGTCTTTGCCCAGAGGGAGGCGATCTTCTCGGCCCCTTTGGGGGATTTGCCGTGGATCAGCACCATGTCGGGATGCTTCGCGTGAACCTGATCGAGCTTGGCCCAGATGAGCTGGTGATCGTTGAAGTCCAGCCCGCCGGTGACGGCGATCTTCGGACCGGGAGGGAGGAGCACTTGCTGGTCGGCGCGCTTCTTCGCCATCAGGAAGTCGCGGCTGTCGATCATCGCCGAGGTCAGATTGCGATGGTTGACCTTCGATCCGCTGCGCGGGAGCCATGACTTGCCGACGTGGCGTTCGTAATGTTCGGCAGCCTGGTCGCGCATCAGCTCGAAGGCGTTCTGGCGCTCGATCAGCGTCATGCCTTCGGCGATCAGGCGCTCAAGTTCGACCGACTTCACTTCGCTGCCGTCCTGTTCTCGCTGGGCCCGCTTCTGGGCCTGCTCGTTGTCGTCCAGTTCCCGACCGATCCGGTCGGTGGCGCGGTGAAATACGTTGGTGGTCGACCAGAGGAGATCGTCGAGGTCGGGTTCGAGGCGCGTGTCCTCCAAGGTGCTAATCAGGGCGTCAAAGATGTCGGCGACGGCGCCCGCGACTTGGTTGCCGTCGGGCAGAAGCCGTTGATCGGGCTCGTCGGCGAAGGGTCGGTAGCCGTGGAGCTGGAGTTCGTTGAGGACATGGTCGGTGGGTGAGGATTCGTGGTGTGGTTCGTAATCGTCGTGATCACGCATGGGATGCTCCGTCGGTTGGACCGCGACCGTCGCGGCCTTCATGGCGACGAAGCCCACGGGCCGGACGGCCGGGCACCCGGAGCGCAAGCGCAGGGCTTGATGGCTAAGGCCGGCTATTTTGCCTCGCGATGGAAAGCGGCCTTCAGGCCGCGCCGGAAAATAGTCGGCCGCCGCCATTGCCCGGTTGGCCGGCTTGTGGGCCGATCGCCCTCTCGAAGGCCGAGGCGCGGTCCCCCTCCGATGGATTGCCGCATCCGCTGAGCACGACGGCTAACCGCAGGCCCGTTCTCCTGCCGGCTATGCCGCCAATGCCATGAAGCGGACGACGTCCTGCGGCGCGACCTGCAAACGGGCTTCCATGCGCAGTGCGTTCAGGCCGAGCGTACGCAGATCCTCGTTGAAGTCGCCCAGCTCCGGCGAGATGACGATCGCTTCGATTCCGGCTGCGTTTGCTCGTTCGATCAGGGTGTCGCGCGCGCCGTCACCGGCCGGATCGTTGTCGCGGACGATGTAGAGCCGCCGCAGCGTGTCGGGGAACAGGATGGCGGCGAGGTGTGCCGCCGAGAGCGCTGCCAACATCGGCATGTCGGGTATGACTTGCCGGAGCGACAGGACGGTCTCGATGCCTTCGCCAGCCGCCATCACCTCGCCACCGATGCCGAAGCGCACAGCGTTGCCGAGAAGATCGCCCATCGCCCGCCTCGGCGTGTCGATCGGCGCCTTGTCGCAGCGGCGGGGATCGAGCCAGGTGCGATGCGCCCCGGTGATCTTGTCGTTGAGGTCGGTGACGGACGCGATCATCGCCGGCCAGGTCTCGGTCGCTGCATGCTCGTCAGGGCGGTAATAGCAACGCGGGTGGAAATGCAGGCTTCCGGTTCCGCGTAAATCCGTAATGGCGCGTTCACGTAAATACGCTTGTACGAGCGTGCCGTAGATTGGCTGTGACATGTGAACGAGCCGGCGCGCCGCCTCGGGCGAACCATGCGGCGCCGGACTATACCGCTGGTGTTCACGTTCTTTCGGCTCCGGGGGCGGCATGCTGAGGAAGGTCCGCGCTTCGTCGACAACGTCCTTGAAATCGATCAGGCCGCAGCTTGCGCGGATGACGTCGAGAAGATCGCCATGCTCGCCGGTGGCTGCGTCAGTCCATTTTCCGGCGAGACCCTTGGGCGAGTCCTTGAGCCGGACATACATTGAGCGGCCGGGCGTGTTGCGCACATCGCCCACCAGCCAATAGCCGCCCTCGCGCCGGCCACTGCCGAGATAGTGGCGGCACACCGCCTCGGCTTGCCGGCCGAGACGATGCGAAAGATCGGAAGCATCCTGACGTGCCATCACGCAGCCTCCCGCTCGGAGATGCGCGCCACGGGGAAGGTGTCGAGCAGCTTGGCGAGGACGCCCGGGCCGGTGGCGTCCGCAGGCACGAAGAAGCGGAGCTTCCACGAGATGATCTCACTGAACAGGCCGTAGGCGCGCAGGCGATCCCGCATGGCCTCGGTGAAGCCGGTCAGTTCTAGCCGATAGGCGCTCATGACGCGCGCGCGGCGAAGCTGAAGGCCATCGGCAAGATCGAGAATCGTCGTGCCGTCCATCAGCGCGGCGAAGGCCTGCTCCGTAGTCAGCGACGCGGCGCCCGTCGTCACGGCGTTCGCCGCCCAGGCGGGCGAGACGCGGCGACCGATGATGCGCTCGCCGGCATCGGTCTGGAGCCGGTAGACGCGTGTCGATTCGTTCGGCAGGCGCTTCCAGATCGGCAGCAACAGGCCGGCGACGATGTGGATCGTGCTGTCGGCAAATTCCGGCAGGTCGTTCACCTCCGCCCACCACGCTGCGGCGAAGACGGCGCGATCGGCTTCCTCCCAATGGCTCTCGTCCATCATGCGCAGCGGCGCGTAATGCTGCTCCATTGGGCGGAGCAGGCACACGCGTCGTTCGATTTCGCCATCGTCGAGCATCATTGACGGTGCGGGGATCTGCACGGCGGCGCGTCCGGAACGGCCGTTGACGAGGAGCCGCGCCCGGGGATCTGAGAGGTGATCGAGTGCGTCCGCCAGGCTCGTCGGCCGATTGCGCTCGCGCCGGGTGATGGTGAGCAGCCGCGTTTCCGCCCCGGTGCCCGGATGGGTATGGATCACCTCGCTGCCGGTGATGACGAAGCTCTCGGCCTGCAGCGTATCGAGCCCGACGTCGTAGACGCCGCTGCGGATGGCGCCTTCGATCTTCGCCGTCAGGAGCTGCTCGAACGCGGTGAAGAGCACGCCCTGCAGATCGATGGTGAGCGCCAGCAGGCGGTTGAGAAAGGTGGTGATGGGAGGCAGCTCGTCCTTGATGCCGTTGTCGTCCGTCAGCTTGAGCCCGGTGGCGGATTCGAAGCGGTGGAGCGAGCAGCCGTCGACCTTTCCCCGAACCAGCAGCAGATAGAGCTGGCGGAGCGCATCACGCGCGTAGGAGCTTTCAAGATTGTCCTCGGGCCGGAACAGGCCCTGTCCCCCGGTCTGGCGCTGGCCGCGCGTGATGGCGCCCAGCGTGTCGAGCCGGCGCGCGATCGTCGAGAGGAAGCGCTTCTCGGCCTTCACGTCGCTGGCGATCGGTCGGAAGAGCGGTGGCTGCGCCTGATTGGTCCGATTGGTGCGGCCAAGACCCTGGATCGCTGCGTCGGCCTTCCAGCCCGGTTCCAAGAGATAATGGATGCGCAGGCGCTGGTTTCGGGCGGCGAGATCGGCGTGATAGCTGCGACCCGTGCCGCCGGCATCCGAGAAGATGAGAACGCGCTTCTGGTCGTCCATGAAGGCGGCCGCCTCGGCGAGATTGGCCGATCCGGCCCGGTTCTCGACCGCGAGGCGCTCGGCCTTGCGCACCACGCGCCGCGAGCGTCCCGTCACTTCGGCGACGACGTCCGTCCCGAAGCGCTGGACGATCTGGTCGAGCGCCCCCGGGACCGGGGGCAGCGATGCGAGCCGCTCGATCAACTCGTCGCGGCGGGCGACGGCCTCGCGGCTCTCGACGGGCTGGCCATCCCGATAGACCGGACGCGACGACAGATTTCCCTCGCTGTCGGAGAAGGGCTCGTAGAGCTGCACCGGGAAGGAGTGGGCGAGATAGTCGAGGACGTATTCGCGCGGCGTGATGTCGACCCGCACGTCGTTCCATTCGTCGGTCGGGATCTCGGCAAGGCGCCGCTCCATCAGCGCTTCGCCGGTCGAGACGATCTGGATGACGGCGGAGTGGCCGTCGGCCAAATCCTGCTCGATCGAGCGCACCAGCGTCGGCGTCTTCATGCTGGTCAGAAGATGGCCGAAGAAGCGCTGCTTGGCGCTCTCGAAGGCCGAGCGCGCGGCCGACTTCGCCTGCCGATTCAGCGTGCCGCCGTCGCCGGTGATATTGGCGGCTTGCATCGCCGCGTCCAGATGGTTGTGGATGATGGCGAACGCCCCGGCATAGGCGTCGTAGATGCGCGTCTGCTCGGGCGTGAGCTGATGTTCGACCAGCTCGTATTCGACGCCGTCATAGGAGAGCGAGCGGGCCGTGTAGAGGCCAAGCGCCCGCAGATCGCGCGCGAGCACTTCCATCGCCGCGACGCCGCCATTGTCCACTGCCTCGATGAATTCGGCGCGATTGGCGAAGGGGAAATCCTCGCCGCCCCACAGGCCGAGCCGCTGGGCATAGGCGAGATTGTGGACGGTGGTCGCACCCGTCGCCGAGACGTAGACGATCCGGGCGTTCGGAAGCGCGTGCTGGAGCCGCAGCCCCGCACGTCCTTGCTGCGATGGGGCGACGTCGCCCCGTTCACCCTTGCCGCCGCCGGCGTTCTGCATCGCGTGGCTCTCGTCGAAAATGATCACTCCGTCGAAGTCGGAGCCCAACCATTCGACGATCTGCTTGACGCGCGAAAGCCTTTCGCCGCGGTCGTCGGACCGTAGCGTGGCATAGGTGGCAAATAGGACGCCTTCGCCAAGCCGGATGGAGGTCCCCTGCGGGAAACGCGAGAGCGGCGTGACCAGCAGGCGCTCCATGCCGAGGGCTGACCAGTCGCGCTGAGCGTCTTCGAGCAACTTGTCGGACTTCGAAATCCAGACCGCCTTGCGGCGTCCCTGAAGCCAGTTGTCGAGGATGATGCCGGCCGACTGGCGGCCCTTGCCGGCGCCGGTCCCGTCGCCGAGCATGAAGCCCCGGCGGAAGCGGATGGCATTCGGCGCGTCATCCGGCGCGGCGCTAACAAGATCGCCGGTCTCATCCACGGTCCAGGCACCGGCGAGGAATTCGCCATGGGCTTCGCCGGCATAGATGACCGTCTCGAGCTGGGCGTCGGACAACACGCCGTCGGTGACGATCGCGGTCGGAAGCGTCGGGCGATAGCTTGGCTTCGGTGGCGCGACAGACGCCATTGCGGCCGATTGCACCAAATTGGTTGGATGGGGCTGAGCGTCCGGGATGCGGATCGACTGCAGCGCATAGGATTCGTAGATCGAGTCCGACAGGCGGCCACCCTCGGGTGGCGTCCACTCCACGGTCTCATAGTCGAGCGGCGCACCCTCGATCTGCGGAGTGCGTCGGGCGGGCGCGCCCGACGCGGCCCGGGCGAGATAGCCGCGCACGGTGCGCGGCGCGGACTCGGGCGCTTCTTTCGGCAGTGTGACTGCGAGCCGTGGCGGGACATGCCGCTCGATCCAGGCGAGCAGGGTCGCCACATCAGGCGCGATACCGGCGGTTTCGGGAAAGCGGGCCGCAATTTCGGCGGGTGCCTTATCGATGACGGTCAGGCGCGTCTCGATGGTCGTGCCGTGCTTGGCATAGACCGAGCCCGCTATCGCTGCGGTGAACACAACGCGACCGCGTTCCTGAAGGCGGACGAAGCTGTCCCGCCAGACTGGAAGCTCGGGCGAGAAATTGGCGCCGGTGATCGCGACCAGCCGGCCGCCCGGCGCGAGCCGCGCCAGCGCCGACGTCATATGGCGGTAGGCGGCGTCGGCTACGCGCCCCGAGACGTTCGCCATGACCGAAAACGGCGGGTTCATGATGACAACACTGGGGATGCCGCTGCGATCGAGATGATCGTCGATCTGGGCTGCGTCGAAACGCGTGACGGTCGTTGCCGGAAAGAGAGATGCGAGCAAATCGGCGCGGGTCTCGGCCAGCTCGTTGAGGATGAGATTAGCACCGGCAATCTCAGCGAGGACCGCGAGCAGGCCCGTGCCGGCCGAGGGCTCCAGCACCCGGTCGGCGGGTGTGAGCGATGCGGCGGTCAACGCCGCCAAACCGAGGGGCGTCGGCGTCGAGAATTGCTGAAAGGCCTGGGTTTCCTCGGACCGGCGCGTGTGGGTCGGCAACAGGCCGGCGATCTTGGCCAGCGCGGCGAGCCGTGCAGTCGGAGACGCAGCTTTGCGGAAAAGCGGCTTCCCGTATTTGCGCAGGAACAGAACGGTCGCCGCCTCGCAAGCCTCGTAGGCCGTCTTCCAATCCCAGGCGCCGCTGGTGTCGGACGCACCAAAGGCCTGTTCCATGACGGAGCGCAGGGTGGCGGCGTCGATCGGCCGGCCCTGTTCGAGATGCGGAAGGAGATATTCGGCGGCGGCGAGAATGGCGGCGGCCGGCGGCGCGTGGGACGCGAGCGGGAGCGAGGCCGCCGAAGCGGGTTCCTGGATCGGAGCGTGAAGCATGGAAGATACCTCGAAAGAGCGAAAGACGGGCGAGCCGGCCCGGCGCTCTCTCTCGACCGGACGGGCTCGAACCCGTCCCGGCCGACCTTTCACTCTGGCGCGGTCGGCGCCCGCCCCATCGCTCCCGCTTTCGGCGGGAGCGATGGGGCGCTAATCTCGGTTGGGAAAATTAGCCGCGGCGTCGCCTTCGAGGGATCGCCGCACCGGGCGAGGAAGGCAGACGGCATGAAGGGAAGCGCGATCGGCATCATTGCGGCCGGATGCCTGGCGGTCGGGTTCGGCGCAGGCTTCGTTCTCAGACCGGTGATTTCGCCAGTCTCGGCATCTCCGGCCATCGCTGCCGGCGTGGCGCAGCCGACCGAGGAAGAAGCGACGGCCGCGGTAAGGCGCCATCGCCTGTTCACCGGCACATCGCTGGAGCGGGCGACGCTGAAGCTCGGCGACTGCTCGCCGGGCGGTGTCGGGCCCGGTGTGACCTGTATGACGCAGCTAGTCATGGACCCGGCTAAGTCAGGTGCGGCTCCGCAGAACCGTCCGATCGGCTTCGCCAGGGTCAACGGCCAGTGGGAGGTCGCGGTCTGGTAGGGGCGGCGAATCCGCGCTCAGGTCAGGCTTCCGGCGGGCGATAAAGCTCGAAGGGATTGCCCTCAGCCAAGTGACCGAAGGGCGTAAGCACATAATTGTCGCCCTCGCGCCCGACGGCGCAGATGACGTAGCGCGTTTCGCCGGTTGCGATCTCGGTGCATTCCATGAGCGCGAGGTCACCGCTGGTCGCGGCGCTTAGCAACGTTTCGAAGTTGGTGCGGGCATGATCGGGGATGCTCATCGGGCATCCCCGTCGGCAAGGCGGTTCGCGAGCCAACGTCCGGTGCTCAGCCACTCGACCGTCGCGCCGGTCGAAAGTTCAAGGACATGGGCGCCCCCGTAGAACCCGTCGACGACAGGGTTGGAGGCGATGGTGGCCCACTGAAACCCCCAGCGCCCGGTCAGCCCGAATGCCTTGGCGCAGCGCGTCACGAAGGTGATCGCGAGTTGCTGGTCGGCGCTGCCTGGGTCGCGCAGCCAGAGCCGAGCGGGCCCATATTCGGGTGTCAGCGAGAGCAGAAACGGCTCAGCCGGCGGGTCCTCGCGGGCATTCTCGGCCATCAACGCGGTGTAGATGTCGAAGGCGCGCACAGCGTTCGCGGGGGTGCCGACGTCGAGGAGGCAGGAAAAGCGGGTGAGAAAGTCGGTCATGGCGGGCTCCAGAAACGAAAAAGCCCGGCGCTGGGCCGGGCTCGGGAGGGTTCGGATTGTGGTCGGGCTAGTAGCCGAACTGCCAGGATGGCCAGGATTGGCCGTCGTCGGCGGCTCGCACGGCATCGTCGAGATAGGCGGGGTCGCCCTCTACGACGATGGGATCGCGGACGGGCGTCTCGTCGATGACGACGACGCGGGCAACGAGCCCGTCCTCGACCTCGACATGCACGGGCACGAGATACTGGAAGACGACGCGTCGGAGCGCCGGGCTGGATTGCGACATGGCGCAGCTCCCTGGTTGGAAGGATAGGCGGAGCGACCGGAGCCGCTCCGCCTAGCGATCACTCGGCCGCGACGAGCTGGCGTTCGTCGTCTTCGCCGGCGGGCTCGTCGTCATCGCCTGCGAGGAAGTCGGGCAGCGCAGTACCCTCATCCTCGGCGCCGGTCTGGATTTCCGGCGCGGACGCATCGGCCTCGGCGAGCAGGCGGAGGGGCTCCGGGAGCCATCCGGTGTCGACCAGCAGGCGCTCGGCCTCCTTGGCCATGTCGCCCTTCTTCAGATGGTCGATGAGCTGCGCGGCCTGCTCGCCGGCGCCCTCACGAACCGCCTGGAGGATGCGGGGCTTGGTGACCCGGTTGAGATAGTTGCCGAAGGTCGGACGCCAGCCGGCCTCGACGAGATCGAGCCCGGTCGCCTTGGTCAGGCGGTCGGCTTGGGTGAGCCGCATATCGAGAGTGTGCTGGGACACGCCACCGGCGCTGTGCGGGTTCGGCCGCTCATAGAGCGCGTTGATGCCGAAGCTGACGCAATGCGCCAGGAGCGCCATCCGGCTGGCATCGTCCAGGCCCGCGAGCCAGTCCCACAGCGCGTCGTCGTCCTTCGGGATGTCGCCCGCCCATGCGGTATGGCGGTCCTGCACGGCGCGCGCGGACGGGCTGTCCTTCAGCCCATCGTCCTGGGCGGGGAAGAAGATGTGCTTTACCCCGGCTTCCATGGCGCCCGTATACATGCGGGTCATGAAGCTGTCCGAGACGAGCTTGTGCAGCAGCGCGGTCATGGCGACGTGGGGGTTCTCCGCGACGGCGTTCCGCAGCGCGAGTGTGCGATAGGCCGTCAGCTCGATCACGAGACGCTCCGGTAGCGGCTTGATGACGTCGTCCTCCTCGTCCTCCTCGGGTTCGGCTGGCTGGCCGCCGATGGTGATGATCGCGCGCTGAACCGCGGGTTCGCCCGGATCGCCGCCAGCTTCCACGCCGGCCTCGCCCTCGGGCTTGATCGGCGCTTCGTCCTCGGCCCGCACGTAACCGCGATCGATGTCGAGGCTGCCGTCATGGGCGATGCTGATGAACACGCCCGCGCGCGCGATGTCGTCCGGCTCGAAACGCACCGGCCGGGTCTCGAACGCGGCGAGAGCCGTCTCGATCTCGCCGAGGCGCTGGTCGACCTCGTCCGGCAGCTCGTCGGCGCCCTCATATTCGCCCTCAAGCTTCTGATATTCGGCGTTGAGCGCGTCGATGGTGGCCTGTTCCTCGGCCGAGATGTCGAGCGGTTCGCCTTGCAACTCGCGCAGGCCCCGCGCGGCGTCATAGGGGAAGCTGACCGCCACTTCGATCCACTTCCAGCCTTCGGCGGCGATCGTCCCTGCCGTCGCCTTCAGCTTCTCGGCGACCAGCCGGTCGAGCAGCGCGGGGTCCTGTAGCCAGCCGCCATCGTCGGACTGGAAGAGATCGCGCATGATGACGCCGCCAGCCGCCTCGTAGGCGTCGAGCCCGACAAACACGGCCCGCTTGTCCGAAGCGCGCACCGTTGTCTCGGTGAGCATGCGCCGGATCTGGTACGGCTCTTTCGACCAGGAGTCCTTGATCGCCTCCCAGACCTGCTCCTGGCGGACATGGTCGTTCGAGACGGTGAAGGCCATGAGCTGCTCCAGCGTCATGCCATCGTCGGCATAGATGTCCAGCAGCGTCGGTGAGACCGCTGCAAGGCGCAGCCGCTGCTTCACCACCTGAACGCTGACGCGGTGGGCGGCAGCGATATCTTCTTCGGGCGTGCCCTTGAGGCGCATATCCTGAAAGGCGCGGAACTCGTCGAGAGGATGCAGCGCGGCGCGCTCGGCATTTTCTGCGTAGGACACCTCTTCGGCGAGGATCGGATCGTCGACCGGACGGACCACGCAAGGCACGAGGGCGGTCTTGGCGAGGCGCTTCTGCTTTACCAGCAGGTCGAGCGCCCTGAAGCGGCGGCCGCCGGCGGGCACCTCGAACATCCCGGTCTCGTTGCCGTCGCCATCGACCACGGGCCGGACGTTAAGGCCCTGGATAAGCCCGCGCCGGATGATCGAGGCCGCCAGGTCCTCGATTGAGACGCCGGCCTTCACGCGCCGAACGTTCGACTGGCTCAGGACCAGTTTGTTGAAAGGGATGTCGCGCGAAGACGACAGGACGATCTTTTGAGCTGCACTAGCCATCGGGATTTACTCCGCGACGGGCGGCCGAGAGCCTCTCTCTCGACCTCCAACCCGTCACGAAATCCCCGCCCTCCTCTAACTCTCTCATCTTCCACTGTCGGCCAGCGACCGATCGGACGACTTCACGCTCGTCTTGACACCATCGCTTTCGGAGAATGTCGAGCCTGACTATAATAGTCGTCATAGATACTGTTCGACGTCACTTTCCTTCGTCGGGCGGGATGCCGACGCTGGAGTTGATCGGAGAACGATAATGAGCACGACGGCTGTTGAGGACGCCAAGCGGATTGCGCCGTTGGTTTGCGAATTTAGTGCAACGAGGCGCGAACCTGAGGTTATCGCGGGTGGAGCGCGCCATGATCGGCGCAAATGGCAAGGCGCTGACGATGTTGGTCACGGCGCTGCAGGCTCGCGGACATCTCAAGGTCGAAGAGTTCGCCGACACGCTGGCTGTGTTCAGCGTAGTGGTTGGGGAGGATGATGACCTTGAAGGGATGCTGCTCGCCGCGTGGGCGGGGATGATGAAGGAGAGTCTTTAGCGTAGAGAATGGGCAACCGGCCACGCGAAGAGACGCCGCGCGTTTGCGCGGCGTCTCTCGATAGGACGTGGAATGTGGCCGGCGGCAGAGGCCGCATTAGCCATCCCTGCGACTGGCGCGATGGGCTGCGTAGAGCACGCGCTCGGCGGCCCGGATGCTTCCGGTCCTTCGCGCCGCCTCGGCCCAGGCGGAGATCGGGAAAAGGCCCTCGAACAGGATGTCGCGCTCGATGCCAAGGCCGAGCGGTAGGCTCACCTCGGCCATTTCCGACAGGCTGAACGATCCCAACTCAGGTTCGCCGAGATCGGCTAGACCGAACAGTGTGTCGCCGTCGGCATCGAGTTCGGTCGCCAGCCATACCCCCTCGCCCAAGGGGTTGAAGAACTTCACCACGGGGATGGGATCAACGTCGCGATCGCGGCCGTTGGCGAGGAGCTGCTCGCGCAGCTCGGTGGTGAGAAGGATCATGCCGCCCTCCTGTCGATCGAAGGGCCGGCTTGGTCGTCGGCCGGCAGGAAGCCGAGCAGCCAGTCCGCTGCCTTGCTCGCCTGCGATGCGGCGCGGACGATGGCGCGATTGTCCTCGCGCAACACCTCCAGCCACGAGCCGATATAATCGGCATGTCTGACGGTGGGTACGATGCCGATGGAGGCGCAACAGAAGGCGGCGTTCATCTCTGCTATCAATTCTTCGAACGCGTACTTCTTGGTGCCAAAGCCGCCTGACAGGTCGCGGCCCAGCCGCGAGGCGTGGCCGCTGGCGTGACCCATCTCGTGCAGCGCCGTGCGGTGCCAGTTGATCGGGTCGTAGTAAGCTTGCGGCGGCGGAACCTGCACATAGTCGAGCGCTGGGGCGTAGAAGGCGCGGTTGCCGCCGATGCGGAAATCGATGCCGGTGGCCTGGATCAGCGCCTCGACCCGGGGTTCGATCAGGCCCGGCGGCGGGGGAGGAGTGACGATTGCGACATCCTCAGGCAGGTTCTCGCATTGCGCGCTGTTGAAGACCGTGAAGCGCTTCAGGAACGGGATCGCCTGGGCGTCTTCGCCCGTGTCTCGCGCGCGTCGTTTCTCGTCGTCAGGTATGAAGCGGTCGGCGTAGACCACGGTCGTGCCGCGCTCGCCCTTGCGGACGTTGCCGCCGAGCGCGAGTGCTTGGCGGAAGGTGAGCCAGCTCTGCCCGGGAAAGCCGTGTTCGATGACGGCGCCCCACAGGATCAGCACGTTGATGCCGGAATAGTGCCGGCCTGTAGAGCCGTTCCGCGGCATGGCGAGCGGCGCCTTCGCCGCCGCCGTCCCCCATGGCTGGACCCACGGGACGCGGCCGACCTCCAGCTCGGAGATGATCTTGCCGGTGATTTCGTCATAAAGGCTCGTCCGATCCTGGCCGGCGCGAGCGGATGTGGTTTTTCTGGACATCGCGGATCTCCGCGACGGGCGCCGGGAGCCTTTCTCCCAGTCCTCAACCCGTCACGGCAAAGCCGGTCCGCACTCTCACTCTAGGGGTGTTGCGGGGTGTCCCCGCAGAAGGGGTCGGTCGAGACGAAAGGCTCGGCCGCAGGGGAAGGCTTTCCCCTCCAGCGATGATTACCTCCATGTTTATCTTGTTAGGTAAGCCGAACTTCACATCTTACGACTATTATAGTCGCATCCCTAAGTGTCAGTTGAGTTGGGCGACGACCGTGTTGTTGCATATCCAGAACAAGATATTGCGGATGATCGCCAACAGCGAACCTGTGGCTGACACGGCGCGCGAACTCTGTGCCGACATTGAGACACTGATGTCTGGCGTGATCTGCTCGATCCTGACCGTCGATCAGGCCGGACTTCTGCATCCGCTCGCAGCGCCGAGTCTGCCTGCGGACTATTCTTCTGCATTGGATGGGATGATGGTCGGCCCGGAGGTCGGGTCCTGCGGCGCTGCGGCTTATCTGCGCGAACCCGTTATCATCGAGGATATCCGACGTGATCTGCGCTGCGCCCGCTCCATGGGACTCATAGAAGGCCTTGGCGTGAGCGGATGCTGGTCCTTCCCTGTCGTCAACGCGGGCGGTGACGCCATTGCCGTCATCGGCTTCTACAGCGAGCAAGCGCGCTCGCCGAGCGCTTCTGAGCGCGCGCTGGCGGAAGCCTGTGTCGATCTCTGCGGTCTCGCGCTTCAGCGGCATGAGCGAGCCGTCGACCGCGAGCGCCGCGCGAACATAGACGCGCTGACCGGACTTCCCAACCGCTCGGCCTACAACGTCGCGATGGCGCAGATTCCGTGTGACGTCCCGGGGGCCTGGGCCCTCTTCATCATCGACCTCGATAATCTGAAGATCGTGAACGACACGTTCGGCCATCTGGCCGGTGATGCTCTCATCAAGGCGGCGGGGACCCGGATCGCGCGGGCGATGGCGCCCGACGTCAGCTTCCGGCTGGGCGGCGATGAATTCGCCGTCATCATTCAGAACCCCGTCTCGCTCGCCGATCTGAATGCGGCGGCGGAACGCGTGCTGACAGAATTGGAGCGCAGCGCCGATTGCGAGGGGCATGCCGTGGCGCCTCGTGCGACGATCGGCGGCGCCGTTCTGGGTGTCTCCGAACGGAGTGCCATGGCGGTCAACGAGGCCGCGGATTTCGCGCTCTATCACGCCAAGGAGACCGGGCGCGGCGGCTTCGTGCGCTACTGGCCGGGAATCGGCACGCGGATCACGCGGCGCCGGGACGCGATACGCGATGTGGCCGATGCGCTCGCCGATGATCGCATGGAAACGCATTACCAACCGATCGTCGGTCTCGATACGGGCGAGATTGTCGGGCTCGAGGCGCTCTGCCGCATGCGCACCGTGACGGGTGAACTCGTCAGTGCCCTAGCTTTTCGGGAAGCGACCAGCGACGCCCACATCGCTGCGGAGCTTACGCAACGTGTTGCGGTGACGGTTGCGCGGGACATCGCCTTCTGGCGGGATCGGGGTCTGCTCGTCCAGCAGGTCGGCCTCAATGTTTCGACCGCCGATTTCTATACGGGCAGCCTGGCTCAAAAACTCGAAGATGCCTTCGGTCGCGCTGGCGTCCCGCTCGGTGGTTTGATCGTCGAAGTGAGCGAGGACGCATGTATCGGCCGAAGTGATCGCGTCGTAGCACGGGAGATAGAGGCATTGCGCGCCGCCGGCGTCCGCGTCGCGCTCGATGACTTTGGGACCGGACATGCGTCGCTGACGCATCTGCTGAACGTCCCGGTCGACATCATCAAGATCGATCAGGCTTTCATTGGCCGTTTATGGCCGGACGATCCAAGCATGGTGATCGTCGAGGGGCTCATCGATATCGCGCGGCAGCTCGGCATTGAGATTGTGGCTGAGGGGATCGAAACAGAAGTTCAGGCGAGCCAGCTTTGGTCGATGGGCTGCAAAGTCGGGCAAGGCTTTGCGTTCGCCCGTGCGGCAGACCGCGACACGACGTCGGCCTTGCTACGTCGCCATGCGAGCGGCCGTGAAGGTGCGACGCCGATCTTCGCCCAAAGTCCGATGGAGGGTTCGACCAGTCGTGTCCGAAGAGTGCGCAGCGCTTGAGCGCGGTGGCACCCTAGTGGAAATCGCGCGTTTTGACTTCGATAGTGTCGATGTGAAGGTCGGGGATATAAATATCGCGGGTTCGAAGCCCGTTTGGCGGTAGGCCGCGCGGGTCTGGGCTTGCCGAGCCGTGATGGAATTCGTCGCCGCGCCCATGTGGTAGTGGAAAGGCCGTGTCGCGCTCGCCGACGCTTGCCAGCTCAGCGGAAAGATCTGTCAGACGCTGCGCAACGAGATGAACCACTTCGCCTTCGCGTTGAACGCGCCCGCGCACGGCGATCATGCCGACCGACAGGATGGTGCGGCGGTTCTGCTCGAAGACCTTGGGCCAGACCACGAGGTTGGCAATTCCGCTCTCGTCTTCGAGCGTGATGAACATGACGCCCTTGGCGCTGCCAGGCCGCTGTCTCACTAACACGATGCCGGCTGCCTCTAGCCATCGGCCGTCTTTGGCGTCCATCGCCTCTTGGAAAGTGACCATGCGGCGACGGCGCAGCTCCCGGCGCAGGAACGAGACCGGATGGTCCCGCAGCGACAGGCTGACATGTCGGTAGTCCTCTACGACTTCACCGCCCGCCGTCATGGGGCGCAGGATGACGGCCGGCTCGGCGACCTCTGGCACGATCTCCGTCTCTCGGGCCGACGCGGCGGCGAAGAGCGGGAGCGGTTCATCGCGCAGAGCCTTGATCGCCCATAGCGCCTCGCGGCGTGCCAGGCCGAAGGGCGGTCGAAATCCGTCCGCTTCGGCGATTTGCGTGAGCGCCGCGACGGGGATGCCGGCACGGCGCCATAGATCGTCTACGGAGCCGAAGGGCTGATCCGCCCTGGCCGTGACGATCGCCGCGGCGTGGGCATTGGCGAGGCCTTTGACCATGCGCAGACCCAGGCGAATGGCGAATCGCTCTTCGCTACCGGCGGGCTCGAGCGTGCAGTCCCATCGGGATGCGTTGGCGCAGACCGGACGGATTTCGACGCCATGATCACGCGCGTCACGCACGATCTGCGCCGGCGCGTAGAAGCCCATGGGCTGACTGTTCAGCAGCGCGGCGCAGAACACTTCGGGATGCCAGCATTTGAGCCAGGCCGAGGCGTAGGCGATTAGCGCAAAAGAGGCTGCGTGGCTTTCCGGAAACCCGTAGCTGCCGAAGCCCTCCAATTGTTTGAAGGTCTGCTCGGCGAACGCCTGCTCGTAGCCGTTGGCCACCATGCCGGCGATCAGCTTATCGCGGAAATGCGAGACGCCGCCGGTGAACTTGAAAGTGGCCATCGACTTGCGGAGCATGTCGGCTTCGCCGGGAGTAAAGCCGGCGCATTCGATCGCAACCCGCATCGCCTGCTCCTGGAAGAGCGGCACGCCGAGCGTCTTGCCGAGCACTTTCTCCAGCTCGGGCTTTGGGTAGTGGACGGGTTCAAGGCCCTCCCGGCGATGAAGATAGGGATGTACCATGTCACCCTGGATCGGACCGGGCCTGACGATCGCGACCTGTACGACGAGGTCGTAATAGGTGCGAGGCTTCAGACGCGGCAACATCGACATCTGCGCCCGGCTCTCGATCTGGAACGTGCCGAGCGTGTCCGCCTTGCGGATCATCGCGTAGGTGCGCGGGTCTTCAGCCGGGATGGAGGCAAGGTCGAGGTTGACGCCCTTATGCTCGGCCAGAAGGTCCAGTCCCTTCTTCATGCAGGTCAGCATCCCGAGCGCCAGGACGTCGACCTTCATGAATTTCAGGGCGTCGATATCGTCCTTGTCCCACTCGATGACCTGCCGGTCCTTCATAGCGGCGGGCTCGATCGGCACGAGGTCGTCGAGCCTGTCATGGGTCAGGACGAAACCGCCGGGATGCTGGCTCAGATGGCGCGGCGCGCCCATGAGCTGCCGGGCGAGATCGAGCGTCAGGCGAAGCCTGCGATCGGCGAGATTGAGATTCAGTTCCTCGACGTGCTTCTGTTCGACGCCTTCCTCCGACCAGGCCCAGACCTGTGACGACAAAGTCCCGATCAGGTCTTCAGGGAGGCCGAGCGCCTTGCCGACATCGCGCAGCGCGCCCTTGGTGCGGTAGCGAATGACGGTCGAGCAGAGAGCGGCATGGTCGCGGCCGTAGGCGTCGAACACCCACTGCATGACGATTTCTCGCCGCTCATGCTCGAAATCGACATCGATATCGGGCGGCTCTCGGCGTTCCTCGGACACGAACCGCTCGAAGAGAAGATCGTTGCGACCGGGATCGATCGACGTGATGCCAAGGACATAGCAGACGGCGGAGTTGGCAGCCGATCCGCGCCCTTGGCAAAGGATGTCCTTCGAGCGGGCGAAGCGAACGATCGAATTCACGGTCAGGAAATATGGCGCATAGTCGAGCTTCTCGATGAGCCGCAGCTCATGTTGAAGCGCGGTGGTCACGCTATCGGGCACGCCTTCCGGGTAACGCTCGGCTGCGCCTTCCCAGGTGAGCTTCGCCAGCGTCTCCTGCGGCGTAAGGGCCGGATCGTCGCGTTCTTCCGGATATTGGTAGGCCAGCTCGTCGAGATTGAAGCGGCAGCGGTCGGCGATTTGCAGGCCTCGGGCAAGCGCCTCGGGGTAGCGGCTGAAGAGGCGGTGCATCTCCTCGGGCGGCTTTATGTATCGATCGGCGTGACGCTCCCGGCGGTCGCCGATCGTATCGATCGTGACGTTGTGCCGGATGCATGAGACGACGTCCTGAAGGATGCGGCGGGCGGGTTCGTGGAAGAGGACGTCGTTCGTCACCACGGTCGCGACCCGCATCTTGGTGGCGAGGTTCGACAGCTCGTGAAGGCGAAGCTGGTCGTTGGGCCGGCGACGCAGTGTCAGAGCCAGATACGCCCGATCGCCGAACGCATCGCGCAGTCGGCGCAGACGAAGGCCGCATTGGTCATCCGCGAGATCCGGCACGAAGACGGCGATAAATCCTTCGCCGTAAGCGACGAGGTCCTGCCATTCGAGCACGCACCTTGCCTTTCCGCCGCGCCGCTTGCCGAGCGACAGTAGGCGGCAGAGACGGGAATAGGCAGGTCGGTCGGTCGGATAGACCAGCACAGACATACCGTCGGCGAGGTCGAGGCGGCAGCCGACAATCAGGCGGACGCCTGTGGTCTTCGCCGCCTCGTGGGCCCGGACGATGCCGGCGAGCGAATTCCGGTCCACCACGGCCAGCGCTTCGATCCCGGCGAACGCCGCCTGGGCGAACAGCTCCTCACAGGACGACGCCCCCCGCAGAAAGCTGAAATGCGAGGTGACCTGAAGCTCGGCGTAGCGGGGCTCGCTCATCCGAAGACTCCGTGGATGAACCAGCGGTGCGAGCCTGTGGCGGTGTCCTCGCCGTCGCCGGCGCGGAACAGCCAGTAGCGTTCGCCGGCGTCGTCCTCAACCCGGAAGTAGTCGCGGACGGCGGCCAGCTCGGCGTCACGCTTCCACCATTCGCCGAACACGCGCTCCGGGCCGTCGCCGCGTCGAAGGCGGCGGCGGATTCCGCGCCAGGTGAACGAGACCGGCGGATGATCAGGGAGCAACGCGACGGTCTCGACCGGCTCGGGCGTCGGCAGTAGGCGCGAGGGCCTCGGCCAATGGCCGGGCCAGCCCACTCCCGTATCGGCCGCCATCGCCGGGATACGACAGACAGACCGCTCCGGAACGTCGCTGGCGACAGGGGCAAGCCGATAGAGGGCACGTTCGCCAACGCGGTTCATCAGGGTGTCAATGAGATCGGAGACGTCGGGGGCGCTCTCCTCAACCAAAGAACTGACGATCTGTCTGCGCTCAAGCGGTTCGGCGACGCTGGCGGCGAGGGTCATCACCTCGATGCCGAAGCCGGGCGAGATGGTCTCGATCTTGTCGCACAGGAGGCGCGTCAGCCGCTTCGCGTCGCGGACCGGTGTGGCCATGCCGACCCGCACGGCCTGGGCCCGGCTGTCGACGCGGTGGCAGATGAGATCGAGCCTGCGTGCGCCGAGGCCGCCTTCCTCCAGTCGCTCGCAAAGCTGGTTGACGAGCTTGCCGATGTAGCGGGCGATGGTCTCGGCCGCGCCGATCGGTTCAGCGAAGGCGCGGCGCACCTCGATGAGATCGGCAGGCCGGACCGGCTCGATGAGTTCGGCCGCAGTGCCCAAGGCCTGGTCTAAGCGTCGGCCGAGTTCCGGGCCGAAGCGCAAGGTGAGCGGTGCGCGCGGCTGCGCCAGAAGATCGCCGACCGTTCTGAAGCCGAGTGCGCGCAACGCCGCAGTGGTCGCGGCTGGAATGCGCAACGCCTCAAGCGGTAACCGCTCCAAGACGGATGGGCCGTGACCCTCCGGCGCGATGACGGCAGGCTGCGCCACGAACCGGGCCAGCGCATGGGCTGCTCCCCATGTGTCGGCGATCGCGCCTCTAGCGGTGATCCCGGACATGGCGAGGCGCCCGATCAAGCCCTCCAGCATGACGGCTTCGCCGCCGTGGAGGTGATCAGCGCCTGTCGAGTCGATGATGAGGCCGTCAGGCGGGTCTGGAGCCACGATAGGCGCATAGCGGAGGAGCCACACCGCGAGGCGCTCAAGGGCCTCGTCGTCGGCTACTGGCTGGGCATCCTGCACGATAAGAGCCGGCACCAGGACCTGTGCCTTAGTGACGGGCATGCCGGCGCGCAGTCCGGCGGCCTGGGCCGCAGCATCCGCCGCCAGCACCACCCGCCTGTTCCCGTCGCGGCCAATCAGGACGAGCGGCGCCTCAGCCGGAGGCGCCGCGTCGCCAGCCTTCCGCCGAAGCCGGTCTGTGGACCAGTTCGGCAGGAAGAGCGAGACGACCCGTGTCATCGCACGCCTCCAACTCGAAATCTGCACTTTCGCCCGCTCGGGCGCGGATGAGTTCAACCAACCAGCGTGCGCGGCCCACGCCGGGAACGGGTAGCGGCGTTGAGGGCATTACGGAGACGCGCCAGCGCGTCATCGCAGATGTCGGTTGGCCGAAATCCGTCGCCTCTGTCTGTCGCCGCCAGCGCCGCAAGGCGATCCCGAGCGAGCCGGCGCCTTCGGCCGCCAGTTGCAGGCGTCTTGATGCTGTCATCGAAAGGCGGGCGACCTCGCCGATGACGGCCCCGAGGCCGCCGTGGCGCAATCCTTCTTCCATGCAGGCGAGGACGGTCTTGTCGTCGCCGGCTTCGAGGTAGATCACGCGGTCGCTCGCGAGGCCTGCCTGGGCAATGGCGGGCGCGAATAGGTCGGCGCGCGTGATGCACCAGAGGATTTTGCCTTTGGTGCGGGCGGCGAGGCCCGCGCTGAAGGAAGCCGCTGCGGCTCCGTCGACCGCTCCGTTGCCGCCGCCGGCTATTTCATGCAGCGCGCCGAGGGCAAGGCCGCCGCCGGGGAGTCGCGAATCCACCTCGGTGATTCCGAAAGGAAGGACCGATTTGGCGCGCCGGCTTCGGCCTTCGATCTTCTCGATCTGCGCGCGCAGGGACTCTATGGCGGGCTCGGGCCGCAAGTGCGTTCTTGACCTCCGAAGGCGGCGTAGTCATGTTCGCGATTTGTTCTGATTTTCGGGTCATAGAGTCAAGAATGATTCTGCGGCCTTGCCGCTGCGGCGATAACTCGAAGCGGAATTTCCGAGCCCTGCGGGGGGATCAGGCCAGGTGCGCTTTGCGGCGCCGCAGGACGGGAGCGAACTCGGCCAGCCCCTGCGCTTCGAGAATGTCTATGAATTCCGCAACGGATGGCGTCGTGCGTCTGAGGTTTTCGCGCGCCCGCGCGATACTGCTTAGAAGGGCTTTCGGATAGGCTCGGTGCAAGGCCGAAAGGAAGGCGTCGGGCGACATAGCGGCGATTCCGTGAGGGGTGATCTGCGAAGCGGGAAAATCCTTCAGGTTCCAAGTGACGATCGTCTCGGCACCGCCAGCGATCGCGGCCGCCAGCACATGCCGGTCATCCGGATCGGGCAAGGAAAGGCTCGGAATCAGGCTCCGATGGTTGGCGACATTGGCGTCAGGCAGGACGGCTTTCATCATGTCGCGGGTGGTCTCGAAGCGCGCGACCGGTGTGCTGGGAGAATTGGCGGCGAGATTGCGTATCCATTCCGCGTGAATGTCGTTGGTCCAGCGCGCGGCGACTAAGCCATCGAAGGCGCACTGGATCAGCACATTGCGCAGATGGAAGGGATAGAGGACGCAGGCGTCGTAGACCGCGATGGGCGGTCTAGAGGCCATGGTTGACGACAAGATCCTCTGTGTCCTCGGCCAGGACGTCCATCGCCTTCTGGCGAGCGTCCAGCGTCTCCTTCAAGGCCAGCACGTCCTTCAGCGATGCCCGGCGGTGCTTTCCGACGTAGCGGAACGGCAGATCGCCGATGTCCATGCGATGGACGACGAGCGGACGCGAGATGCCCAGGATCACCGATGCGTCGGTCGGGCTCAGCTCCTGATCTTCCGTGAGCACGGCGACCCTCTCGCCGTTCAGCAGGCGAGACAGCAGCGTCTCGACGGCGCTGATGGCGGCCGGCGGAAGGGACAGGGTCTGCTCCCGTCCATCGCGACGCCGCACATGCAGCTCCACGTGATCGCCCTCTGCCAAGGTTGGCAGAGGCGTCACAGTCTTGCGGTCGCGGTCGGACAGACCGGCGAACTGCACCACTTGGCTGGCCATGATCGTGTCTCCTGACCAGCCAATATAAGGGTTGCGGGGCTTAACTGCAATAACTGAAACCCCCATCGCGCGATCAAGCTGCAAGCAACTGCTCCGAGTCCTCGGCCGTGTCCTGTTCGGTAGCGGCGGCCTTCTGCAGGAACCGCGCGAGGGCGGCTTTCCGGGAGTCCCGGTCCAGGGCGTAGGCCGTCTGTTTGAACTCGATCCCATCCAGAAGCCCCTGAATGTAGCCCGAGATAGTGTCGGCGGCCATGATGAGCGCGGTATCGAGCGTATGGATGTAGTTGCTCGTGACCGATCCCTTCGCATGCCCGACCAGCGCGGCGATCGTGACTTCGGTGAAGCCGAGATCGTTGGCGATACTGGCGAAGCTGTGCCGCAGGACGTGTGGCGTGATGTCGGCGAGCGCGGTGTCCGCGAATATCTGCTCCCAATGGTTGGGGAAGCTCCCGAACGCATTGTCATCACCCTGGCCGGGAAAGACGTAGGTGCCGGTCTGCTCCTTCCGGCGGTTTTCGAGATACTCCACGACAGGCAAGCCGATCGGACGGATCGAGCTTCCTTCCTTACTGTCGATCAGCCGGAGACAGCTTGAATCGGTGTCAGCCTCGCTCCAAGCCAAGGTGATCATCTCGGTCCGACGGCATCCGGTGAGCGCGAGCTGCCGGATGATGTCGACCGACAACTCATACTTCCCGTTCTCTGCAGCCTTGGTCAGGATGTCGCCGAGCAGGCGATATTCGGCCTCGGTCAGGCGCCGTCCGCGCACATTGTCCTTCGGCCGCCGGACGCCGTGGACGGGATTGAGGTCGATGATGCCTGCTTCAACCGCGTAGGTGAGGATGCCGCCGAACAGTCCGATCGTCCGGGTAGCCGTTCCGGCACCGCCGCGTACGATGGCGCGGCCGCGCAGCTTCTTCGTCTTGACGCTGCAGCGGGTCTTGCCGGCCATGATGTCTTTCAGGGCCTTCGTGATGTCGGCCTTCACAAGGTCCTTGACCCTCCGAGTGCCGAGCAAGGGCACGATGTGGCGCTCGATGCGTCCTGTATCCGAGAGGATCGTGCTCGCCTTCTTTGGCCGGCCACCCTTACCCAAGATGAGGCCAGCCTTGAGATCAGCGACGTAGAGGTCGCACAGCTCCTTGACGGTGATCGCCTTGTTGTCGAGCTGCTTCTCCTCGGCGGGATCTTCACCCTGAGCGATGCGGCCTAGTTGGACCTTCGCTTCCTGGCGCGCGCGCTCGGGCGTCCAGATGCCATGCAAACCGATGGTGAACCGACGCGAACGCTTGCCGAGGCGATACTGGATGACGTAGCTGCGCTTTCCCGACGTGAAGACACGGAGGCCGAAGCCGGGAAGTTCGTCGTCCCAGATGACGTAATCTTTGGAGCGGCTTTCAGCGGCGTCAACGACCCTTTTGGTGAGCTTAGACATGGGCTTTCTCCGAGCCGACAGCGCTCTCTCGCGTAAGCATCACGTAAGCAAGCGGGCGAAAACTGTGGCGAGACAGAGCGTACTTCCGGCGGAAGCCGAAATCAAATTCTTTAGCGATTACAGGGAGATAGGCGGTCATCGGCGGCTCCTGGCGTTTATTGGCGGAGCCAGCGATAATCCCTCCGAAGGCAGAGGCCACAGGTTCGAATCCTGTCGGGTGCGCCAGACCTTTCGATGACGATCCCAGTCGGTGCGACGGCCCTGTCGTGCGTGCGGCAGAAGCGGCCGCCGCCTCCCGCGAGGCGGCGTCCCGGTCGCTGCGCGTTCCGCCCGCTGCCGTGATCCGTCGTGGGACCACGCGGGCGGCCGTCGGGCGCTCAGGCCGTTGCCGGGGTCCTCGCGGCGTGCGTGCCCATCACCTGCGCGGCGAAGCGCTCCATTTCCTCCGCCTGCGGGCTCATCTGCAGCAGCAGGAGGTCGAGGCCGGCCGCCTCATATTCCGCGATACGTTCCTTCAGCTGTTCGGGCGTGCCGACCAGATTGGGGCGAAGGCCTCGGTTCGACACCGAATATTCCTGGATCTTCAGCTCGCGCTCGAGCTGGGTGCCCGACAGCCACTGGTCGAAATTGGCATAGCCGGCGGGCAGGGTGGCAACATTGGTGATGCGCTCGAGCTCGCGCTTCGCCTCCGCCTCGCTGTCCCGCACGATCGCATAGGCCGCCATGCCGTATCGCATCGGGGCGCCGCCCGCCGCCCGGCGGCGCGCCGCCATGTCGGCGATCTTGGGGGCGATCGCCGCCACGGGATCGCCATGCATGACATAGGCGTCGCATTGCGCGGCGATCATCGTCTTGGCCGCCTCGCTCTCGCCGCCGGCATAGACGATCGGGCGGCGCACCGGCTTGGGCGCGCAGATCGCCGCATCCGTCGCATAGAATTTGCCGGCGTAGCTGAACCGCTCCTGCGTCCACAGCCCGTCGACCACCTCCAGCCATTCGGCGGTGCGCGCGTAGCGGTCGTCGTGCTGGTCGAACTGCAGTCCGTATTGGCGGGCCTCGTCCGCCCACCAGCTCGACACGACGTTCAGCGACAGGCGGCCGCCGGCGATACGATCGATATTGGCCGCCGCCTTGGCGAACAGGGCGGGGTGATGAAAGTTGGGGCGTACCGCGACCATCAGCTCGAGCCGCTCGGTCACCGCGGCAAGCGCGGCGGCGGTCGACCAGGCATCGAGCGCGGGCTGGTCGATCCCCTTGATGTCGTTGAGGTTGAGTTCCGCGATCAGCGTCAGGTCGTATCCCCATCGCTCCGCGTCCTGCGTCAACGCCTTGGCATAGGCCCAGCTCGCTTCCATCCCCTCGTCGGGGACGTTGCGCAGCCAGCCGCCGAACACCGGCATCCAGAAACCGTAGCGCATCAGCGGGCCTCCTCGATCCAGGCAACGATCCGGTCGACCAGCCGGTCGTGCGGGTCCCAGCCGAGCACGTCCAGCGGCTTCGCGACGAAGTTCGACAGCGCGTTGACGTCGTAGAAGCGCGGCGTGCCGTCGCGGTCGTCGATCATCACCTCGACACCGCCCAGATCGAGCGACGCGGCGCGGGCGATCGCCTCGGCCGCCGCACGCAGCGGCGCGGCAGGCTCCGCCGCGGTCATGGTGATCGCGCTGCCCGGCACCTGGCAGGCATCGGCGGGACACAGGTCGAACGCGCCCGCTCCCGCCACGTCGATCGCATAGAGGTAGGTGCGATCCAGCGTCTCGATGCGCGTGATCGTGCCACCGCGCGCCGGAACGTAATCCTGCACCAGCAGCACGCCGTCGATACTCGTCGGCAGCGTATTGTCAGCGACGGCGGCGTGCAGCGCCTCCGCGTCGTCGAAACGCACGATGCCCGCGCCGGCGCCGCCGATATTGGCCTTCACGACGAGCGGAAAGCCGATCTCGGTTGCGGCGGCGGGTACGTCGGCGGCCCTGTGCACAACGCGCGTAGCGGGGATCGCCAGGCCCAGCGACGCGATCAGTGCGAGCTGGCGCGCCTTCGACGTGTCGACCGCCAATGCCGGCGTGCCGTTGAGCACGCGCGCGCCCGACAGTTCCCAGCGCGACAGCAGGGATTGCGCCCAGAAGATCGGATGCTCGGTGTCACGCAGGAACGCCGACATGGCGAGCCGGCTGAGGATCAGCGGCGCGGGCGGCTGGGAGTCGGCCGGGTCGAAAGCGCCGCGGGTCGTCAGCGCCCGGTAGCGGACGCCGCGCCGGTCCAGCGCCGCGAACAGCGGCACAAACCATTGCGGATGCTCGTAAAGAATCGCGAAATCGATCGTCATGGCAGCCTCCATGCCGAACTGCCCGGCGAATGGGAACCGGCCACCGCTATGGCTCGGACAAGATGAGCTTGTCGGGCGCCGCCCGGAACCGGGCGGCAGGGCCTTCGCTCGCCCCGCGAGGCATCATGGATCGACCAGGATGTCGCGATCGATCTCCGCGATCCGCCGCACGCCGGTCAGGGCCATGGCGACGCGCATCTCCTTTTCCATCAGATCGAGCAACTGCACGACGCCGGCTTCGCCACCCGCCGCCAGTGCGTAGAGCCAGGCCCGCCCGAGCAGCACGCCCTTCGCCCCGAGCGCGAGCATGCGCACCACGTCGAGGCCGGAGCGCACGCCCGAATCGGCGAGCACGGTCAGCCGGTCCCCCACTGCCGCGGCGATCGCGGGAAGCGCCCGCGCGGTGGAGGGCACGCCGTCGAGTTGCCGTCCGCCGTGGTTGGACACGACGATGCCGTCCGCGCCGAGGTCGGCGGCGGCGCGGGCATCATCGGGATCGAGCACGCCCTTGATGACGAGCGGGCCGTCCCAGGCGGCGCGGATCCATTCGAGATCGGCCCAGCGGATCGACGGATCGAAGTTGGCGCCGAGCCAGCCCATATAGTCGTTCATGCCGCTGGCATTGCCGAGCACCGGTTCCAGGTTGCCGAGCCGGTGAGGTCGCCCGCGCAGGCCGACATCCCATGCCCAGGCCGGCTTCCCCATGGCTTGCATCGCGCGGCGCAAAGGTGCGTGCCGGCCCGACATGCCGGAATGTGCATCGCGATAGCGCGCGCCGGGGACGGGCATGTCGACCGTGAAGACCAAAGTTTCGGCGCCCTGCGCCTTCGCACGCGCGAGCAATTCGCGCATGAACCCGCGATCGCGCAGCACGTAGAGCTGGAACCACAACGGTCCGTCGCTGGCGCCTCGCACCTCGCTCATCGAGCACAAGGCCACCGTGGACAGGGTGAATGGCAGCCCGCGTGCATGCGCGCCGCGCGCCGCCTGGATTTCGCCGCGACGCCGGTACATGCCACCGATTCCCACCGGGCCGAGCGCGATCGGCAAGGGCTGGCGGCGGCCGAAGAGGTCGGTCGATACGTCGATCTGCGATACGTCGCGCAACACGCGCTGGCGCAAGGAGATCGCCTGCAGGTCGGCGACATTGGCCGTGAGAGTCGCCTCGGCATAGGCGCCGCCGTCCGCATAATCGAACAGGAAGCGCGGCAGGCGCCGCTTTGCCGCGGTGCGGAAGTCCAGCGTGGAGGCGATGATCGTCATGGCGTCTTCTTATCCGGTGACGCGCATATGGTCATGCACTGCGGCGCGCGGTCAGCGCGAACAGCAGGACGACGCCGAAGCAGGCGGCGGGTACCAGCATCGCGTCGAGGATCGTGCCGCTCGCATCCGAGACAAGCCCCATCAGCGCGGGAAAGACCGCGCCGCCGATGATCGCCATCACGAGCAGCGCCGATGCCGATTTCGTCAACCCGCCCAGACCGCGTACGCTCTCGGCGAAAATCGTCGGGTACATAATCGACATGAAGATGCTGCTGGCCACCAGCGCGACGACACCGGCGAAACCGCCGACCGCCGTGGCGACAAGACAGCATGCCGCGGCTGCGGCGGCGAAGATCGCCAGCAGCGGCAGTGGCCTGATCCTCCCCATCAGCGCGGTGCCGCCGAAGCGACCGACCATGAAGGCGACGAGCGACGCGGTCAGATAGTCCGACGCCGCGCGCTGCGACGTGCCGGGCATCGCGACTTCGGCGTAGCGGATCAGGAAGCTCCAGATGCCGACCTGCGCGCCGACATAGAAGAATTGCGCGACGATGCCGAGCTGGACGCGGCCTCGCCGGAGCACGGCAAGCAGGTCGCCCGCCGCGCCGGGGCCCTCGGCGTCGTCATGATCGGTGGCGACCGCCGGAAAGGGCGTGAGGCGGATGAGCAATGCCCAGAACAGCACGCCCAGACCGATGGTCAGATAGGGGATCTGAACCGCGGTCGCGCTATGCTCGTCACCGTTCGAAAGGATGAAGGTCCGGCCGATCAGCACGCCCGCGATCGAGCCCAGCGGATTGAACGCCTGCGCGAGATTGAGGCGCCGCGCGGCGCCCTCCTCGTCGCCCAGCCGGGCGATCAGGGGATTGGCGGAGGTCTCCAGGAAACCCAGGCCGCTGGCGATGACGAACAATGCGACGAGGAAGGCCGGGTAGCTCGCCGCCCCCGCCGCTGGCCAGAACAACAGGGCGCCGGCGCCGTAAAGGCACAGGCCGAGCAGCACTGCCGCGCGATAGCCGAAGCGGCGCATGAACAATGCCGCAGGGATCGCTAGCGTGAAATAGCCCAGGTAGAAGGCCGACTGCACGAGTCCTGCCTGGAAGTCGCTGAGCGTGAACAGGCGTTTGAAGTGCGCGATCAGCACGTCGTTCAGGTTGTTCGCGACTCCCCACAGGAAGAACAGCGCGACGATCAGGACGAGGGGAGCGAGCGGCGTCGCGGCGGCACGGGTTTTCATCGATCCTCCCCAAGGCATGCTGGCGCGCGCCGCATTCGGCGTCGCAGGGCGAAGTAGCAGAAGCAATCATCATGTGAAACGCGATTTTACGAATGAATTTACTTCCCCTTGCCGCGGGCGGCGTGTGGTCGCTACAGGAGCGGGGGTTTTCTGACGGCGACGGATAGGCAAGATGGGGCGGTTGAACGGCAAGACGGCGATCGTGACCGGCGCGGCGCAAGGCATCGGCCGGGCCGCGGCGGAACTGTTCGCGCGGGAAGGGGCGGCGGTGATCGCGGTCGATCGCAACGCGGGGGCGCTGGCGACGCTGGTCGGCTGCACCACCCATGTGCTCGATCTGACCGACCGTGCGGCCATTGCGGCGTTCGGCGAGGCGACGGGCGGCGTCGATGTCCTGTTCAACTGCGCGGGCTACGTCGATGCGGGCACGCTTGAGCGGACGGAGGACGCCGGCTACGACCTGTCGTTCGACCTCAACGTCCATGCCATCACCCATATGCTGCGCGCGTTCCTGCCCGCGATGGCCGCCAAAGGCGGGGGATCGATCGTCAACATGGCGTCGGTTGCCGGCCCGATGATCGGGGTCGCCAATCGCTATGCCTATTGCGTGACCAAGGCGGCGGTGGCGGGCATCACCCGCTCCGTGGCCGTCGATTACGTGGGCGCAGGGATCCGCTGCAACGCGATCTGCCCGGGGACGGTCCAATCGCCGAGCCTCGATGAGCGCTTGGCGGCGACGGGCGATGCGGCTGCGGCGCGGGCCGCCTTCGTCGCCCGCCAGCCGATGGGCCGGATCGGCGACACTGGGGAGGTCGCGCTGCTCGCGCTGTATCTGGCATCCGACGAAAGCGCCTACACGACCGGCCAGCTGCACGCGATCGACGGGGGATGGACGATGGCCTGATCCCGCTCAGACGCGGTGATCGGCGAGCAGCAGCGCGGCCGATATCTCGGCGGTCGCGGCGCGCAGGTGGCGCACCACCGTGTCGATCGGCATCTGTTCCCCGTACGTCTGCACGAAGGGCACGGTCAGCACGGCCGCCGCCGACGTGCCGCGCAGGATCGGTGCGGCAAGGTCCGTGATGCCGGGGGTGAAGCTGCTCTTCGCTTTCTCGAAGCCGCGGAGGCGGACCCGTTCGGCGCGTGCGCGGAATTCCTGCAGCCGCGCGTCCTCGCTCGCCTCCGCCTGTGCAAGCCAGTGTTGCCGGTCGAAATCGTCGAGGAAGGCGAAGTGGACGACCGCCGAATTGGACTCGAGCATCGGCCGACGATGGCCGATCCGGACGGAGAAACCGATCTGTTCCGACGATTCGATGCGCGCGACGACGACGATATCCCCGCCCGATCGCATCGTCAGATGGCAGGATTGGCCGATACGCCGCGACAGGTCGCGCATGACCGGCAAGGCGGTTTCGAGCAGCGACTTGACGGGAGGCTGCTCCATGCCGAGCGCGAACAGCCGCTCGGTCGGAACATAGCCGCCGCCCTCGCGCGCCTGCCGGATGAAGCCGCGATATTCGAGCACCTGGATCATGCGAAACAATTCGCTGGTGGACCGGCCAAGCCTTTCGCCGATCGCGACCGCGGTGAGCGGGCGGCTTTCGCGGGCGAGCAGCTCGAGGATGTCGAGCCCCTTCTCCAGCGCCGGCGCGCGGTAGCGCGGCGGGTCGCCGTCGCCGTCCTGCGGCGCCGATGGCGGATGTTGCGAGGAGGGAGAGGGGCGCCGAGCCATGGCGCGATGCTAGGCAGCCGTCGGCGCGAAGACAATGGCGCAGCGCGATGCCCCCGATTGACCGCATGGGGGCGTTCTTCTAATGAAATAAGCGTTTACAGGTGAGAGGCGAATGACCGGCATGCAGGCCGCGACGGCGGGGCAGGAGAGCGGACCAATCGCGCGCCGGCCGATCGGGCGGACCGGCTTGTCGGTCACCGAGCTCGGCTTCGGCGGGGCGTCGCTCGGCAACCTCTATCGTGCGATGTCCGACGCCGACGCGCAGGCGACGCTGCAAGCCGCGCTCGATGCCGGCATCCGCCACGTCGATACGGCGCCGCATTACGGGCGCGGGCTGAGCGAACGGCGGGTCGGGGATGCGTTGCGCCAGGTCGATGGCGTGGTGCTGTCGACCAAGGTCGGTCGGTTGCTGGCGCCGGATGACTCCGTGGTCGACGATCGGATGCGCGACGGCTTTCGATCGGCCATGCCGTTCGCGGCGCGCTACGACTATAGCCACGACGGCATCCTGCGCAGTCATGCGGACAGTCTGCAGCGGCTGGGACTGGCCCGCGTCGACCTGCTCTACGTCCATGACATCGGAGGCTATGCGCACGGGGACGCCAGCGAGGCCTACTGGCGCCAGCTGACCACCGGCGGCGGCTTTCGGGCGCTGGAGCGCCTGCGGGACGAGGGCGCGATCGCGGGCTTCGGCGTCGGCGTGAACGAGGTCGCCGCGTGCCTCGCCGCGATGCGCGAGACGCAGCTGGACGTGATCCTGCTGGCGGGGCGCTATACGCTGCTGGAACAGGCGCCGCTCGACGACCTGATGCCGGCGTGCGCGGCAGCGGGAACGTCGATCGTCATCGGCGGTCCCTATAACAGCGGTATCCTGGCGACGGGCACGCGCGGCGGCGGCCCCTTGCACTTCGATTATGGCGAGGCGCCTTCGGACGTGGTGCACCGCGTCGCGGCGATCGAGTCGGTGTGCGCGCGCCATGGCGTGCCGTTGGCTGCCGCCGCGCTCGCCTTCGTGCTCGCGCATCCGCAGGTGGCCAGCGTCATCCCTGGCATCGATAGTGCCGCGCGCGCCGCCGAGACGCTGGCGCTGTACCGCCACGCCATTCCCCCGGCCTTGTGGGGCGATCTGCGCGAGGCGGGCCTGATCCGCGACGACGCGCCGGTTCCGGAGACCAGATCATGAGCATAGATGCGGCGATCCGTCTTTCGCCGGAGGACAATGTCGCCGTCTGTCGGCGCCCCGTGACGAAGGGCGAACGGATCGCGGTCGACGGGATCGCCCTGATCGCCGAGGACGATGTGGCGCTGGGCCACAAGCTGGCGCTGGTGCCGCTCGAAACCGGGGACAAGGTGCTCAAATACGGCATGCCGATCGGGTCGGTGACCTGCGGCGTCAGGCGGGGCGGCTGGGTGCATGTGCACAATATGAAAAGCGACTACATTCCCGCGCATCTGCGCGATGCGCACGGAGATCATGCATGAGCTGGCTGGGGTGGCAGCGGCGCGACGGCCGCAAGGGCATCCGCGACGTGATCCTGGTCGTCTATCTCGTCGAGTGCGCGCACCATGTCGCGCGGCGGATCGTCGAGGGGGCGAACGATCCGCGCGTCCAGCTGATCGGATTCCCCGGCTGCTATCCCAACGATTATGCGCTCGGCATGATGAAGGCGTTGACCACGCATCCCAATGTCGGCGGCGTCGTGCTGGTGTCGCTGGGCTGCGAAAGCTTCAACCGCGAGGCGCTGGCCGAGACCCTGTCCGCGGCGGGGCGGCCGCACGACACGGTCGTGATCCAGCGCGCCGGCGGCACGCGGGCGGGCATCGCCGCGGGGCAGGCGGCGGTCGAACGGGTGCGCGCAGCCGCGGACGCGCAGGCGGTGCGCGTGCCGATGGGCGTGGAGGAGCTGGTGGTCGGCACGATCTGCGGCGGGTCGGACGGGACGAGCGGCATCACCGCGAACCCTGCGGTCGGGCGTGCGTTCGACGCGCTGGTCGATGCGGGCGCAACCTGCATCTTCGAGGAGACGAGCGAGCTGATCGGCTGCGAAGGGCACATGCGCTCGCGCGCGGCGAGCGCGGAGGTCGGCGCCGCGATCGTCGCATCCGTGGAGCAGGCGGAGCGTTACTATCGCGCGATGGGATACGGCAGCTTCGCGCCGGGCAATGCCGAGGGCGGCCTTTCCAGCCAGGAGGAGAAGTCCGCCGGCGCCTATGCCAAGTCGGGCGCGCGCCCGATCAACGGCGTCATCGTGCCGGCGCAGCAGCCGCCGGGCGCCGGCCTCTACCTGCTCGACGTGGTCCCGCCGGGCGACCCCAAGTTCGGGTTCCCCAACATCGTCGACAATGCGGAGATCGGCGAGCTCATGGCGTGCGGCGCGCATGTCACCCTGTTCACGACGGGGCGGGGGTCGGTCGTCGGGTCGGCGATCGCGCCGGTGATCAAGATATGCGCCAATCCGGAGACCTATGCGCGCATGCACGAGGATATGGATGTCGACGCCGGGCGGATCCTCGACGGGGCCGCGACGCTGGATGCGGTCGGTGCGGAGATCGTGTCGCTGATCGAAGCCGTCGCGGGCGGCGCCGAGACGAAGTCCGAGGCGCTGGGCCATCGCGAGTTCGTGCTGACCTACAAGGCGACAGGCCCGGCCGGGCCCTCGTGCCTGGCGGCCTGAGCCGATGGGGCGCCGCGTCTGCTTCGCGCTCGATCTGGTCGATGACGCCGCGCTGATCGCCGCCTATGAATCCGCGCACGCCGCGGGGGCGGTGTGGCCGGAGGTGGTCGAAGGCATCCGCGCGACCGGGTTCGAGGCGATGGAAATCTGGCGTGCCGGCGATCGCATGGTGATGGTGGCGGAGGTCGCCGACGACTGGCCGCGGCCGAAGCCCGCGCGCCTGGCGGCCGCCGATGCGCGCTGGGAAGCGGCGATGGATGGGTTCCAGAAACGGCTGGCCTTCGCGCCGCCGGATCAGAAATGGGTGCCGATGACGCGGCTCTTCGCGCTCGACGAACAGCAAGATCAGGGAGTGACGGATCGATGAAATTGTGTCGCTATGGCGCCGCCGGCGCCGAACAGCCCGGCCTGGTCGACGCCGAAGGGCGCGTGCGCGATCTGTCGGGTCACGTCGCGTCGATCGACGGCGCGCTGCTCGCCGATCCCGCGCGGCTGGCGGCGGTGGCCGCGCTCGACCCGGAGAACCTGCCGCTGGTCGACGGCACGCCGCGCTACGGCGTGCCGGTCGCAGGGACGCGCAAGTTCATCGCGATCGGCCTCAATTACGCCGACCACGCCGCCGAATCCAACCTGCCGATCCCCGACGAGCCGGTCGTCTTCAACAAATGGGTCAGCTGCCTGCAGGGGCCGAACGACCCCGTCGTCATACCGCGCGGATCGACCAAGACCGACTGGGAGGTCGAATTGGGCATCGTCATCGGCCGCGGCGGGCACGACATCGCGCAAGGCGACGCGATCGAGCATGTCGCGGGCTACGTCTGCGTCAACGATGTGTCCGAGCGTCACTGGCAGCTCGAACGGGGACCGACCTGGGACAAGGGCAAGGGTTTCCCCACCTTCGGTCCCGTCGGCCCGTGGCTGGTGACGCGCGACGAGGTCCCCAATCCGCGCGCGCTGTCGATGTGGCTGGACGTCGACGGCGAGCGGATGCAGGACGGCTCGACCGCGACGATGATCTTCGGCGTCGAGGAGATCGTCAGCTATTGCTCGCGTCTGATGCAGTTGGAGCCGGGCGACATCATCACGACGGGGACGCCGCCGGGCGTCGGCATGGGGCAAAAGCCCGAGCCGCGGTATCTGAAGGCGGGCGACGTCGTGACGCTGGGGATCGGCGGCCTCGGCGCGCAACGTCAGGACGTCGTGGCGGCAGAGGCGCGGGACTGAGTCCGCGCATGGGCATGCCGCCGCGCCTGCTCGTCACACGCCGCCTGCCGGAGGCGGTCGAGCGGCGGCTCGCGGCGTCATATCGGGTGACGTTGAACCCGGACGATCGCGCGCTCGGCCGTGACGAACTCGTCCGTGCCCTGGTCGAGCAGGACGCCTTGCTCGTGACGATAACCGACCGGATCGACGCCGGCCTGATGGCGGTGCCGGGACGACGGACGCGGATCGTCGCGAATTATGGCGCGGGCACCGACCACCTCGATCTCCCCGCCGCCGTGCGCCTGGGCCTGCCCGTCACCAACACGCCCGACGCGCTGACCGACTGTACCGCGGAACTCGCGCTGTTGTTGATGCTGATGGCGATGCGGCGGGCGGGCGAGGGGGAACGCGAGCTGCGGGCCGGCGCATGGACCGGCTGGCGGCCGACGCATCTGATCGGCTCCGGACTTGCGGGCAAGACGCTGGGCCTTGTCGGCTTCGGCCGGATAGCGCGCAGACTCGCCAGGCAGGCAAGCGCAATGGGCATGCACATCTGCTATCACAGCCGCCGCCGGGCCGACGCGGCGACGGAAACGGCGATGGGCGCGCGCTATGTCCCGATGCTGCACGACCTCCTCGGCGCTGCCGATGTCGTGTCGCTCCACGTGCCGGGCGGCGACGCGACGCGCCATCTGATCGACCGGGCCGCGCTACGCGCGATGCGGCCGCATGCGGTGCTGATCAACACCGCGCGGGGCACGGTGGTCGACGAGGCCGCGCTGGCGGAGGCCTTGGCGGAAGGGATCATCGGGGGAGCCGGGCTCGACGTCTATGAGCGCGAGCCGAGCCTGGACGCGCGACTGCTCGACCAGCCAAATGCCGTATTGCTGCCGCACCTCGGCAGCGCGACGATCGAGACGCGCACCGCCATGGGCATGCAGGCCGCGGACAATCTCGACGCCTTTTTCGCCGGCCGCGCGCCGCCGAATCGTGTCGCCTGAAACCATCCTCGGCGACCGGATCGCGGCCGCGCTCGCCGCGCGCGTCGGCACACGCCCGCTCGTCGTCGGCGTGTGCGGCGCGCAGGGTAGCGGCAAGACGACGCTCGTCGCCCGCCTGGCGCAGCGGTTTCCCCGCTCCGCGACGCTGTCCCTGGACGACCTCTATCTTTCACGGGAGGCCCGACGGGCGCTGGCCCGGGACATCCATCCGCTGTTCGCGACGCGGGGGGTGCCGGGCACGCATGACGTCGCCCTCGGACAGGAGGTGCTGGCGCGCCTCGGCGCCGGCGAACCGGTACGATTGCCGCGCTTCGACAAGGCCCGTGACGACCGTCTGCCAGAGGAAGACTGGCCGCAGGCGCGCGCGGACTGCGAGCTCGTGCTGTTCGAGGGATGGTGCGTCGGAGCGCGGGCGCAGCCGGCGGCAGCGCTCGCGGTGCCCGTGAACGCACTGGAGGCGGAGGAAGACGCTGACGGGAAGTGGCGGGTCCATGTCAATTCGGCACTGAAGGGGGATTATGCGTCGCTGTTCGGTCGGCTCGATCGTCTTGCCCTGCTCGCCGCACCCGATTGGGCGACGGTGCCACGCTGGCGGATGCAGCAGGAAGAAGACCTCCGCCGGCGTGCCGGCGCGGGGGCGGGGATCATGGCCGATGCGGAGATCGCGCGGTTCACGGCCCATTTCGAGCGTTTGACGCGCTGGATCCTGGCGGAGATGCCGGGCCGCGCGCTGACGCTGTACCTCGACGCGCAGCGACGTCCCGTCGCAACGACGGACGGTGGCGGGGAGTGGCCCGGATGATCGACGCACATGTGCATGTCTGGTCGCTTCGCGCAGCGGGACACGAATGGCCGACCGCCGCGGAAGCCGCGATCCACCGCGACTTCGACCTCGATGACCTTCGCGCCGTCATCGGCGATCTCCCCGTCGAGGGGGTCGTGCTGGTGCAGTCGCAGCCGAACGACGGCGAGACCGATCGGCTGCTCGACCTGGCGGCGCGCGACACGCTGGTACAGGGCGTCGTCGGCTGGGTCGACCTTGCCGCGCCCGACGCGGTGGCGCGTATCGGCGACCTGGCGCGGAACGCCAAGCTTCGCGGTCTGCGCCCGATGCTGCAGGGAATAGAGGATACCGACTGGCTCCTCGCGCCGGCGCTGAAGCCTGCGATCGCGGCGATGCGCGACCACGGACTGCGGCTCGATGCGCTGGTCCAGCCGCGGCATCTGCCCATGCTCGCGCGCTTCGCGGCGGCCTGGCCGGATCTGGCGATCGTCATCGATCACGGCGCCAAGCCCTATGCGGCGACGGGGATGCTGGACCCCTGGCGGGGCGAGATCGCGGCGCTGGCAGCGCGCGGATTGTGGTGCAAGCTGTCTGGCCTGCGCACCGAGCAGGCAGCCGGCCAGCCGGCCGATGCGCTTCGGCCCTATGTCGCGCATCTCGCCGCTTGTTTCGGCGACCGGTTGATGTGGGGCAGCGACTGGCCCGTCATCGGCATGGCGGGCGAGCGCTACCGGGACTGGTACGACGCCGCGATGCGGCTGGCCGACGGGCTCGATCGCACGCGGCTGATGCAGGGCGCGGCGCGTGCCTTCTACGGGCTTGCCTGAACGCGGACAGGTCTGAACGAGGAGAAAAATCGCGCGTCGACTCTGTCGGTTCAGCGTGGCGTAGGCTAGGGATGCGAAAGGGGGCATTCGTCATCTGCCAGCGCAAGAGGGCCTTCATACCGATATGACCGTTTCGTACTTCCCCGTTTCCGGCCGTCCTGCCGCGCGGCTGCTCGCGTCGCTGGCGATCGGCGGGCTTGTTACCGCCCCGCTTGCCGCGCAGGTCGCACCGGCGACGCAGCCCGATACCGCGCGCACAGCGCCCGCGGTGACGCCGCCGGCGGTGGTGCAGACCGTCACGCCAGCCGTCGCGCCGCTGCCGACGCTGACGCCGGAACAGGCCCGCCAGCTCGCCGGGCTCGTCGCGAAAGGGGAAGTGGCGCAAGGCCTGCGGCAGGGCCCCGCGCGAGATCTGTCCGCGCTCGCCCCCGCGGCCCTGGTCCGCGTCGCGCTGGATTACGCCCATGCGGTGCATGCCGGCCGGCTGGATACCGCCGACTTCGGCAAGGACTGGGGCATCAGGCCGCAGCCGTACGACCCGCTGCCGGGCTTCGCCGAAGCGGTGCGGCAGGACCGGCTGGCGGCGTGGGCGGCATCGCTGCCGCCGCCCTATGCCGGCTATGACACGCTGGTGAAGGGGCTGGCGCGGTATCGCGATATCGCCGCCGCCGGCGGCTGGGGTAGCTTACCCGCCAATGCATCGATCCCGTTCGGATCGAGCGGGCCGCTCGTCGCGCAGTTGCGTCGGCGACTGGCCATGGAAGATCCGGCGGTCGCGGCGACGGGTGCGACGTTCGACGAGGGGTTGCTTGCCGGCGTTCGTCGCGCGCAGCGGCGCTACGGCCTCAATCCGGTCGGCACCGTGGGCGCTCAGACCATCGCCGCGTTCAACGTGCCCGTCGCGCAGCGTGTGCGCCAGATCATGGCGAACCTGGAACGCTGGCGGTGGCTGCCGCAGCAGCTCGCCGCGAAGCGCGTGCAGGTGAATATCGCGGCGGCGGTGCTGACGGTATTCGACGGCGACGAGCCGGTCATGTCGATGAAGGCGGTGACGGGGCGGCCCGGCAACGAGACGCCGATGCTGGTGTCGCAGATCAACAGCATCGTCCTCAACCCGCCGTGGAACGTGCCGAGCTCGATCGCAACCAAGGAACTTTGGCCCAAGGAGCGCGCCAATCCGGGTTATCTGAAGCGCAACGGCTTTCGCGTGATCGACGCGGGCAATGGCGAGAAGCGGCTGCAGCAGGCGTCGGAGAAGAGCGCGCTCGGCCGTTTCAAGTTTGATTTCCCGAACGATTTCGCCGTCTATCTGCACGATACCCCCGCCCAGTCGGGCTTCTCCAAGTTCGACCGGCTGGCGAGCCACGGCTGCGTCCGCCTGGAAAAGCCCGCCGATTTGGCCGCGCTGATGCTGAAGACGACGCCGCAATGGCAGCCCGAAGCCGTGGATGCCGTGCTGGCGTCCGGCAAGACGGTGCGCGCCACGATGGCGGAGCCTGTGGCGGTCTATCTGCTCTATTGGACGGCATTCGCCGGTTCGGACGGGCAGGTGGGCTTTCGCGAGGATCCCTATGGCTGGGACGCGCAGCTCGCGAGCAAGATCGAGGCGCGCTCCGCTGAGCGTGCCGCCAACCAGCAATGATCCGCCAACGGGGAACGACGATGATGAAGACGTATCGCACGCGCGCGCTGGTGCTTGGCGCTGTCGTGATGGCTCTGCCCGCACTGGCGGGCTGTTCGCGCTCACCGTCGGAGGAACCAGCCGCCGAAACCGTGCAGAACGACGCGAGCGTTACCGAGGTCGCGCCCGCCGACACGATGCCTGCCGCCGCCAACATGGCGGAGCCGGTGCCGGCCGCGAATGCCGCCGCGATCGACGATGCCCCGCCACCGCCGCCTGCGCGCAGCGTCGACCAGCAGATGCTGGACGATGCTTCCGCCACCGGGATGACGGCGCGCGCCCAGCGCGACGCGCCGCCGGCCGATGCGCCGCCCGCCGAAAACGCGCCCGCCGGCAACGGGGAATAGCTTGCGATCCAGCGAGGCTGGATCGGACCGGCGCCGCTTTCACGTACGCGGATCGGACTTTCAGTGACGGGGCAGGCGCTGGCCTGTCCCGCCTCCGCCCATCGGCGTCTACCCGGCGTTCAGCGTCCGTCGGTCGCCCAGTCGCCGCGACGGCTGGAATCGGTGTCGCTGGGGGCGACACGGGTCGCCGCGGCCTGGAGATGCAGGATGGTCCAGTCGCCGCGCACGTCGCGCGCCTGTTCCCGCGCACCCTGAGCGACATAGGCGTCCACGACCTTCTGCGCCTGGTTCGAAAGCAGTCCTGCGAGCACGATCGTCGCGCCTGGCGCGGCGATGCCCGCAACCTCCGGCGCCATTGCGATCAGCGGACCGGCAAGAATGTTGGCGATGACGAGGTCATAGGGCCCTGCCTCCGCAATGGCGGGATCGCGCGTGCCGTCGGCGACGATCAGGCGCACCGCCTCGACCTGGTTTAGCGCCATGTTCTCGCGCGTCACGTCGATCGCGATCGGATCGATGTCGGTGCCCGTCACAGCGGCGCCGGGCCACAGATGGCGCGCGGCGAAGGCGAGCAGCCCGGTGCCTGTGCCCAGGTCTATGATCCGGTCGTAGGAGCGTCCGGCCAGGGCCAGACCATCGAGCATCGCGAGGCAGCCGCTGGTCGTGCCGTGATGACCGGTGCCGAACGCCTGTCCGGCATCGATCAGGAAGGCACGCTCGCCGGCGGCAGTGGCGACCTCGACGGGGTGCGCGCTGGTATGGACGATGAAGCGCCCCTCGCGGATCGGCTCCAGCCCCTGCTGGCTCAACGCGACCCAATCCTCGTCCGACAGCGCCTCGACGACCGGTTCCCGGCCGCTCGCGCTCGGCACCAGCGCGTGGATCGCCGCGATCGTCGCGGCATCGGGTTCGTGGTCGGTATAGGCGTCCAGGCGCCAGCGCTCGACGTCGTCCTCGACTTCCTCGGTGGTCATCAGCACCGCGTCGATCGCCAGGTCCGACGCCGCGTCGATCGCCTCCGCCTCCGCACGGGTGCAGGGCAGGGTGATCTTCCAGCTGGTGGGATCAGCGGACATAGCTCGCTCCGTTGACGTCGATCACCGCGCCGGTCATCGATGCGGGCGCGTCCAGCGCGCAATAGCGCGCGACGCTGGCCACCTCGTCCGGCGACGCGACGCGGCCGAGCGGAATGTCGGCGAGCAGCCTGTCGCCGCCGCGGCTGGCCAGATAGTCTTCCGCCATGCCGGTCATCGTGAAACCGGGGCAGATGGCGAAGGCGAGTATGCCTTCGCTGGCATAGCCCCGCGCGATCGTCTTGGTCATCGCGACCATGCCCGCCTTGGCGGCGGCATAATGCCAGTGCGCCGGGCTGTCGCCGCGATAGGCGGCGCGGCTCGCGACGTTGACGATCCGGCCGCCGGTGCCGCGCTCCTGCCAGTGCCGCACCGCCAGCCGGCACAGTTCGGCCGCGGCGGTCAGGTTGATGCGCAGCGTCCGCTCCCAGTCGGCGACCCAGTCGTCATGCGCGCGCGACAGAGCGTTGGCCTCGAAGACGCCGGCGTTGTTGACGAGGACGTCGATCGTGCCGCCAGCCTGGTCGAGCGCGGCGTCCCAGAGGGCGCGCGGTGCGGCGGGGTCGGCGAAATCGGCCGCGATGCCGCTGCGCGTGCCGTGCCCGATGACGGCGGCGCCGGTGCCGGCAAGGGCGCCATGGATCGCAGCGCCGATGCCGCGGCTCGATCCGGTGAGAAGGATGGTCATGTCCCCGCCTTACGGGCGGGGCAGGGACAGGGCAACCGGACCGGACGTCCCCTCCCGCTTGCGGGAGGTCCGCGAGGGGGCCTAGGCGGCCACCTTCGCGACGAAATCGCCGGCACTCGTCTTCAGGCTCGCGAGTCGGCCGTCGAGGCGGTCGAACCCGCGGCCGACGCCGTCGATCTCGGTGGCGACGGTTTCGGTGTCCTCGCGGATCGCCGCGATCGTCGTCGACATCGAATCGGCAGCCAGCGCGGTCTCGTCGACCGCGGCGGTGATCGCCGTGACGGTCTGCGCCTGGGCCTCCATCGCATAGCGGATGCGATCGGCGGATTCCTGCACCTCGGTGACCGTCGTCTTGATCGACGCGTTGGTGTCCACCGTCGAGCGGGTCGCGGCCTGGATCGACGCGATCTTCGCGGCGATGTCGTCCGTTGCGCGGGCCGTCTGGTTGGCGAGGCTCTTCACCTCCTGCGCGACGACGGCAAAGCCGCGGCCGGCGTCGCCCGCACGGGCCGCCTCGATCGTCGCGTTGAGCGCGAGCAGGTTGGTCTGGCCCGCGATGTCGCGGATCAGGCCGAGGATCGACTCGATCGACTTGGCGTGATCGGACAGCGCCTCGGACATGCCGACGGCATTCGTCGCCTGCACGCTGGCGCGCTGGGCGATTTCCGCGGCGGCCTCCACCTCGGTGCGCGCATCCTCGATGGCCCGGATCAGGCCGGCCGCGGTCTGGGCGGCCTCGCGCATCGCGACCGCGGATTGCTCCGCCGCCGCGGCGACTTCGCTCGCCTTGCCGAGCATGCCGCGTGCCGAACCGGAACTGCGCTCCGCCTGGGCGCGCAGCGACTGCCCTTCGATCGTCGCGGTCTCCACCGCGCTCGCGATACCCTCGCGGAACTCGATCGCCAGCCGGTCGCGGGCCTGGCGCTCGCTATAGGCGTTGAACCCCGCGAACAGCTCCACCGTCAGTTCCGTCTCCATGCCAAACATGCGCATCAGCACGTCGACGAGCATCGGTCGGCGCGGATCCTCCGGCGACATGCGGTTCATCAACGCCTTGAGCGCGGCGCGATCGGACGCGCAGGACATGGCCAGCACCTCCATCGTCGACACGCCCGCGGCATAGGCGGACGCGACCGCGCGTTCGAGCGACTCGACCCATTCGCGGCCGTTCAGGTTGCAGAACCGGTTGCGCAGATAGGTGATGCCGATCGTGACCCGGCGTTCCTTCTCGTGGATCGACCATTCGGGGGCGCCGGGGTTTTGCCGGCGCCAATGGTCCCAATAGGCCTCGACGACCTCTGCCGCATCCGGCTCGATGATCGACCACAATTCGGCCGCGTGCGACACCAAAGTGTTCTCGCCGCCGTCGAACGCCTTGATGCGGCTGGAGAGATCGATGCTCGCTGAGATCGTCGTGGGCTGGGGAAGGGCGATGTCGGGCAAGGCGAACTCCGGAAGGCCAGAGAAAACTGGGCAATGACCCGCACCGCTACCGCCGATTGGTTAAGGCTCGGTTAGAGGCTTTTCGAAAAGATGGCCTCGGCGCGCGGGCCGGTCCCGGGCCTTCGCGGCGTATGCCTTCACCGGTGGCGGCGCATTCGAGCGGCTTGCATCCCGCGCTTTGCTGCCTAATAGGCAACGGCAATCGTTACCCGAGGACCGTTTATGGCATCCCGTACACCGGCCCGCCCGAAGAGCCCGCATCTCTTCGCCGGCTTCATGAAGCTCCATTATGCCTGGGGGCCGCACATGCTGGTCTCCATCCTGCACCGCGCCACGGGCACGGTGATGGCGACGGTCGGCACGGTCATGCTGGTCTGGTGGCTGGGCGCGCTCGCCGCCGGCGCGGACGCCTATGCGACGTTCCTCGACGCGTTCACCACGTCGGCCGGGCATCTCAACGTCGTCGGCTGGATCGTCGGCGTCGGTCTGAGCTGGGCCTTCTTCACGCACATGCTCAACGGCATCCGCCACCTGGTGATGGATGCGGGCGCCGCGTTCGAGCTGAAGCGCAACAAGATGTTCAGCCTGGCGGTGCTGGTCGGCGGCGTGCTGCTGACCGTGTTGTTCTGGCTCTATCAGGGGATCAAGTGATGGGTTCGGGCACCAGCATCGGCCGCGTCCGCGGCCTTGGCAGCGCCAAGGAAGGCGCGCATCACTGGTGGCGTCAACGGGTCACCGCGGGGTCCAACCTGTTCCTGATGCTGTGGTTCGTCATCTCGATGGCGCGCCAGCCGGCGTTCGACTACGCCAGCGTGCGGATGTGGCTGTCGTCCGCTTGGGTCGCGGTGCCGATGATCCTGCTGGTCGCCTCGGTCTTCTGGCATTTCCGTCTGGGCCTGCAGGTCGTCATCGAGGATTATGAGCATGACGAGCGCCGCGTCGCCGCGCTGCTCGCGCTCAACTTCTTCACGGTGGGCACCGCCGCCGTCGCCATCTTCGCGATTCTCAAGGTCGCTTTCGGAGCTGCCGCATAATGGCTGATGCGTACAAGATCATCGACCACACGTACGACGCGGTGGTCGTCGGCGCGGGCGGATCGGGCCTGCGCGCCGTCATGGAATGCGCGCAGAACGGTCTGAAGACCGCCTGCATCACCAAGGTGTTCCCGACGCGTAGCCATACGGTGGCGGCGCAGGGCGGCATCGCGGCATCGCTGGGCAACATGGGGCCGGATCACTGGACCTGGCACATGTACGATACCGTCAAGGGGTCCGACTGGCTCGGCGACCAGGACGCGATCGAATATATGGTGCGCGAGGCGCCGGCCGCGGTCTACGAGCTGGAGCATGCCGGCATGCCGTTCAGCCGCACGGACGAGGGCCGCATCTACCAGCGCCCGTTCGGCGGCATGATGCAGAACATGGGCGAGGGCCCGCCGGCGCAGCGCACCTGCGCCGCGGCGGACCGTACCGGCCATGCCATGCTGCATACGCTGTATCAGCAGTCGCTACGCTACGACGCGGATTTCTACGTCGAATATTTCGCGCTCGACCTGATCATGGAGGATGGCGCGTGCCGCGGCGTGATCGCGCTGTGCATGGAAGACGGCAGCATCCATCGCTTCCGCAGCCATAACACCGTGTTGGCGACGGGTGGCTACGGCCGCTGCTATTTCTCGGCGACGTCGGCGCATACCTGCACCGGCGACGGCGGCGGCATGGTGCTGCGCGCCGGCCTGCCGCTGCAGGACATGGAGTTCGTCCAGTTCCATCCAACCGGCATCTACGGCGCGGGTGTGTTGATCACCGAGGGCGCGCGCGGCGAGGGCGGCTATCTGACCAATTCCGAGGGTGAGCGCTTCATGGAGCGCTACGCCCCCTCGGCGAAGGACCTGGCGTCGCGCGACGTCGTGTCGCGCTCGATGGCGATGGAGATGCGCGAAGGTCGCGGCGTCGGCCCGCACAAGGACCACATCTTCCTCCACCTCGATCACATCGATCCCAAGGTGCTGCACGAGCGGTTGCCGGGCATCACCGAGACGGGCAAGATCTTCGCGGGCGTCGACCTTACGCGTCAGCCGCTGCCCGTCACGCCGACGGTCCATTACAACATGGGCGGCATCCCGACGAACTTCCACGGCGAGGTCGTCCAGCTCAAGGACGGCAATCCGGACACGGTCGTGCCCGGCCTGTTCGCGGTGGGCGAAGCGGCGTGCGTGTCGGTCCATGGCGCGAACCGTCTGGGCTCGAACTCGCTGATCGATCTCGTCGTGTTCGGCCGCGCGACCGGCAAGCGGATCGCCGACATCACCAAGCCGAACACCAGCCACAATCCGCTGCCCAAGGGGTCCGAGGAACTGGCGCTGTCGCGTCTCGACACGTTCCGCCACGCCTCCGGCGGCACGCCGACCGCGGAGATCCGGCTGGAGATGCAGCGGACGATGCAGAAGCATTGCGCGGTGTTCCGCGACAATGCGCTGCTGAGCGAGGGACAGACGCTGATCCACGGCATCTACGACAAGGTCGCCGACGTCGGTATCCAGGATCGCAGCCTTATCTGGAACACCGACCTGGTCGAGACGCTGGAGCTCGACAACCTGATCGCGCAGGCGGTGGTTACGATGGAATCGGCCGCGAACCGCAAGGAGTCGCGGGGGGCCCATGTGAACGAGGATCATCCCGACCGCGATGACGCGAACTGGATGAAGCACACGATCACGACGTTCGACGGCTGGGGCGGCAAGGGCGGTACCACCGCGATCGACTATCGCCCCGTTCACGATTACACGCTCACGGACGAGGTCGAGTACATCAAGCCGAAGAAGCGCGTCTACTGATCGCGTCGCGGCCCCCCCCTCGGCAACACCGCGGGGGGGGGGGGGGGGGCGACGAAAAGCGTATCAGGGAAGGTCGGGCAGTTGCTCGGCCAGAGACCGGATCGCCTGGCCCTTCAGTTCGACCACCATTCCGCTGTCGAGCGGGACGGCCCGCTCGGGCGTCAGCACCGCTGCATCCTGCGACGCGGTGTCGAGCGCCAGCCATGTCCGCGCGGCGCCTTCCAGGCTGGTGACTTCCGGCAGGTCGCTGTCGCCGCGCGCGACGTTGGCGAGGCTCGCGCTCATCCTCCAGTCGATCTCAGCCAAGGTCGTTCTCGCTGATCACGACCCGTTCCTGATCGGGATCGCGGGCCAATGCCCGGGTCGCGGCGGCGGCGATCGCATCGCCGTGGCGCTGGAATAGCGGAACGGGGTCGGTCGGGATCGTACCGGCCAGTGCTTCCAGAACGTCATATTGCAGGGCGAAATCATACGTCTCGCCGCTCGCCTCCCCGCTGAATTCGATCTGGCGGTCGTCGACGTTGTCGAACGGGGTAGTCGGGTCGATCGTGATCTGCGATTCGGCCATGGTCATTCCTTCTTTCTAGGGTCAGGCGCGGCGCCGTACGGCGATCAACGCGCCGACGCTCGCGGCGATGCCGAGCCCGACCGCGGTGATGGCGGGACGGCGTGCCGCCGCGGTATAGAGGCTCACCGCACGCGCATGATGCTCGCCCGACCGGACGTGCCCGGTACGGACGCTGCCGAACAGGTTGCTCGGTTGCGGCTGTGGTTTGTCGGGATCGACGAAGCCGGCGGCCGCGGCCTTTGGCGCGATCTTGCCGAAGAGGCCGGGGAAGTGTGCGGCGAACAGCGTTTCGGCGCGGCCTACGCCGCCTACGGTGATGGCGCGCCGGGGGCGGACGGCGCAGGCAAGGATCGTCTTCGCCACGAGTGCGGGATCGTAGACCGGCGGCGGCACCTGCGCTTCGCCGCCCGCATGGTTCGCGGCATGCTGGGCGATCGGCGTATCGATTCCCGATGGCTTCACCAGTGTCACCGATATCGGCAGGCCCGCGTCGGCAACTTCCATGCGCAGCGTATCGACATAGGCATGGACCGCATGTTTCGAAGCCGCATAGGCGCCCATCAGCGGGCTGGGCATGTCGCCCGCGATCGAGCCGACGGTGATCAGCGCGCCGCCGCCCTGCAAATGCGGGATGGCGGCGAGACAACCATGGACGGTCCCGAAATAATTGGTGCGGAACAGCTGCGTGTGCTCGTCGTCCGGCGTGTCGCGCAGGGCGCCGTAGATCGCGACGCCCGCGCAATTGATCCAGGTGTCGATCCGGCCGAATCGCTGGGCGGCATGCGCTGCGGCTGCCCGCAAGGCGTCGGCATCGCCGACATCCGCGGCATAGGCGTCGGCCGTGCCGCCCTCCGCCGTGATCCGTGCGACGATCGGACGCAGATCGTTCTCCTCGCGCGCGACCAGCAGCACGCGCGCGCCGGCGCGCGCGGCGGCTTCCGCGGTGGCAAGGCCGATACCGGAGCTTGCGCCGGTGATCACCATCACCTGTTCTTCGATCGGCTTGAGCGATAGGCGCATGCGGACGGTCCCGGACGTTGGTCCGCTCAATCGCCCCAGGTGGGGTGAGGGTTCCGGCCCGATCGACATGCAAGGGGGTTGCGCGCGGGCGACGAAAGGCATAGCCGCAACTGCAGCATTTCGAAGGAGCGCTGCGGCAATGGCCGACTTCACCCTGCCCAAGAACAGCAAGGTTCGCGCCAAGGGCAAGGTCCATAAAGCGAAAGCGGACGCGAAGCGGGTCAAAAGCTTCAAGGTCTATCGCTACGATCCCGATACCGGCGAGAACCCGCGTTACGACACGTTCGAGATCGATCTGGACACCTGCGGTCCGATGGTGCTCGACGCGCTGATCAAGATGAAGGGCGAGCAGGATTCCTCGCTCACCTTCCGTCGGTCGTGCCGCGAGGGCATCTGCGGATCCTGCTCGATGAACATCGACGGGCGTAACGGCCTGGCGTGCACCACCGCGATCGAGGACATCAAGGGGGAGGTGAAGATCACGCCGCTTCCCTCGATGGACGTCATCAAGGACCTGGTACCCGACTTTACGCATTTCTATGCGCAGTACAGCTCGATCAAGCCGTGGATGCAGACGGTCAGCCCGCCGCCCTCCGGCAAGGAGCGGCTGCAGTCGCCGGAGGACCGCGCCAAGCTGGACGGCCTGTACGAGTGCATCCTGTGCGCCTGCTGCTCCACGTCGTGCCCGAGCTATTGGTGGAATGCCGACAAGTTCCTGGGTCCGGCGATCCTGCTCCAGGCCTATCGCTGGCTGGCGGACAGCCGCGACGAGATGACGGGAGAGCGGCTCGACACGCTCGAGGATCCGTTCCGGCTGTATCGGTGCCACACCATCATGAACTGCGCGAACACCTGCCCCAAGGGTCTCAACCCGGCGAAGGCGATCGCGGAGATCAAGAAGATGGAAGCCGAGCGCATCCTCTGATTACGGTCGGTCTTCCGTCGGGCGAAGGCCGGGTCTCGGCCGGTAAGGCCGCGCCTGCCCGCAGCAACGTCGCGATGCCGGCCCCTTGCCTGCGTGGGGGAAGGCGCATGGGGGCGTGAGCGACGGGTCGGACGCGCTCTTTTCCTATGGTGACGATCCCGCGCTGCCCGGCTGGAAGCGTTGGAAGCTCGGGGACGAGAGTCGTTTCAATGCCGTCTTCGGCGCGATCCATGTGCGCGTCGACGACGGCATGGCGCATGTCCGCATGACGCCCCGGCGCCAGCACAGCAATCTGCGCGACCAGATGCATGGCGGCGCCCTGCTCGGCTTCATCGACTGCGCGCTGTTCGCCGCCGCGCGAGGGCTCGGCGTGTTGCAGGCCGGCGGTGCGGTGACGCTCGACCTTGCGACACAATTCATCGGAGGGGCCGCGCTCGACCGTCCCGTCGAGGCGCGGGTCGAGCTGCTGCGGGAGACCGGACGCCTCTTGTTCCTGCGTGGGCTGATCGCGCAGGACGAAACGCCGACGATCGCGAGCTTTTCCGCCACGCTGCGCAAGTCGACGCCGCCGTCCGCTGCCTGACCCCCGAGTGTTCGCTTGACCAGAGTCCTTGCCGCCTATGACGCGCTCATCGCCGCGGGCGAATTGCGCCCCGATGCCGAACAACGCGAGGCGGCCGAATGTCTCGACGCGCTCGCCGCGACGCTGGAGCGGCCTCGCCGCGGCGGCATCTTAGCCCGGCTGACCGGACGCCGGACCGCGCCGCGCGGGGTGTACATGTGGGGCGACGTCGGACGCGGGAAGTCGATGCTGATGGACCTGTTCTTCGCGCACGTCGACGTTGCGGCGAAACGGCGGGTCCACTTTGCCGAGTTCATGCTGGAGGTGCATGGCCGCATCGCGATCGAGCGGCGCAAGGAAGCCGGCGACCCCATCGCGCCGGTCGCGGCGGCGCTTTCCGCCGAGACCAGGCTGCTCGCGTTCGACGAGATGATGGTGACGAACAGTCCGGACGCGATGATCTTGTCCCGGCTGTTCACCGCGCTTATCGCGGCCGGGGTGACGATCGTCACCACGTCCAACCGCGCACCCGCCGATCTCTACAAGAACGGCCTCAATCGCGAGCATTTCCTGCCCTTCATCTCCCTGATCGAAACCCATCTCACCATCGTCCCCCTAAACGGCCCGGTCGACTATCGCCGCGACCGCCTCGGCCAGCAGGACACGTGGCTGGTGCCGAATGGGCCCAAGGCGACCGCGGAGCTGTCGGCCGCCTTCTTCCGCCTCACCGACCATGAGGTCACCGAGCCGATCCCGTCGGAGGATGTCGCGGTCCAGGGCCGCGTGCTGCACGTGCCCAAGACACTGAAGGGCGTCGCGGTCTTCTCGTTCAAGAAATTGTGCGGCGAGGCGCGGGGCGCGGCGGATTATCTCGCCGTCGCGCGCCGCTATCACACGGTCATCCTGGTCGGCATCCCCGAACTCGGCCCGGAGAACCGCAACGAGGCCGCGCGGTTCGTCCAGCTGATCGACGCGCTCTACGAGCACAAGGTGAAGCTGCTCGCCGCCGCCGACGCCGCGCCGGACGCGCTTTATCCGGAGGGCGATGGACGGTTCGAATTCCAGCGCACGGTCAGCCGGCTGGAAGAGATGCGCTCCGAGGCCTATCTCGCCCAGGGGCATGGCGCGGCGGGCGAGGCGGCTTAGCCGGCGGTCGCGGCCTCCGCCCCCCGGGGTGCCACCGCGTCGCCCCGAAATGTTAACGCCCGCGCGCTATCCGCGTGACCATGTATCCGCGCCGCGACAGCATGCTCGACGTGATCCGTGGCATCGCGATCCTTTGGGTGCTGCTCTTCCACCTGCGCGTCGCGACCGGCTCGGCGACGCTGGATCGATTGCTTCAGCCGCTCATCGATGTCGGGTGGGTGGGCGTCGACCTGTTCTTCGTGCTGAGCGGTTTCCTCGTCGGGGGGCTGGTGTTCGACCAGCTCGCATCGCCCGCCGGCTTTTCGCGCCGCCGGTTCTTCGCGCGCCGCGTGCTGCGGCTCTGGCCGGTGCTCTATCTGTATCTCGCGATATTGCTTCTTGTCGGCGGAACGCCGGCCTGGACGATGGTGCTGCCCGTCGTCCTCCACGTGCAGAATTTCGCGACCGGCGTCCCGAACCATCTCTGGTCGCTGGCGGTCGAGGAGCATTTCTATCTGGCCGTTGCGTTGCTGATCCCCTGGTTGTGGCGGCGCGGCGGGCCCGGCGGACTGGCGATTGCTTTGTTCGTGCCGCTCGGCGGCTGCCTCCTGCTGCGGTTGGGCGCGCTCGCGGCGGGCGCAGCGCCGGTGGCCGTTCAGTGGCAGACGCCCTATCGCATCGACGCGCTCGCCGCGGGGATGCTTGTAGCCTGGGGCGAACGTCACGGCTCGCGGGTCCTCGTCTGGCTACAGGCGCGTCGCCGCGGATGCCTCGCCATCGCGGCGTCCGCCTTTGCAGGCCTTGCCGCGATCGACGATCCCCGCATCCGCTATGGATTCGGTCTGACCGTCGCATGGATGGCGGCCGCGCTGGTGATCGTCGCCCTGCGCCGCATGCCGCTGCCGCGCCGTGCGGGGCCGCTCCGGCTGCTCACCTGGCTGGGCGGGATATCGTATTCCGCCTATGTCTGGCACGTCAGCCTCGGCCGGCTGGCGGATGCGACCGCGCCCTTCGCCGCCGCGCCCGCGGTCACGGCCTGGCGCTACGCCATCGTCCTGGCCGGCGCCACGCTGATCGTCCGGCTCGTCGAACGGCCGTTCATGCGCCTGCGACCCGGCGCGACGACGGCTGTCACACCACCAGAAGCGCGGCTCCGCACAGCTTAACGCTACTGCGAACGATTATCATCAATTATCTTGATGATCCGCCGTTATGCGGTTGTGCCATTGCCGCAATAGGCCTATGCGGCGTGACCAATTCATGCCCTCATCACGGAGAAGGATTGGATGGCTCGCAAGAAGATCGCGCTGATCGGCGCCGGCAATATCGGCGGCACGCTCGCGCACCTCGCCGCCCTTAAGGGGCTGGGCGACATCGTCCTGTTCGACGTGGTCGAGGGCGTACCGCAGGGCAAGGCGCTTGACCTGTCGCAGTGCGGCCCGGTCGAAGGCTTCGACGCGAGCATCAAGGGCTCGAACGACTATGCCGACATCGCCGGCGCAGACGTGATCATCGTCACGGCCGGTGTCGCACGCAAGCCCGGTATGAGCCGCGACGACCTTCTGGGGATCAACCTCAAGGTCATGAAGGCGGTGGGCGAGGGTATCAAGGCGAATGCGCCCGACGCGTTCGTGATCTGCATCACCAACCCGCTCGACGCGATGGTCTGGGCGTTGCGCGAATTCTCCGGCCTGCCGGCGAACAAGGTTGTCGGCATGGCCGGCGTGCTTGATTCGGCGCGCTTCAGCCACTTCCTCGCCGAGGAGTTCGGCGTGTCGGTGAAGGACGTGAACACCTTCGTGCTCGGCGGCCACGGCGACACGATGGTGCCGGTGCTCGAATATTCGACGGTCAGCGGCATTCCGGTCAGCGACCTCATCGAGATGGGTTTCTCCACGAAGGAGAAGGTCGACGAAATCGTCAAGCGCACGCGCGGCGGCGGCGGCGAGATCGTCGCCCTGCTCAAGACCGGCTCGGCCTATTACGCACCCGCCACCAGCGGCATCGCGATGGCTGAAGCCTATCTGTACGACCAGAAGCGCATCCTGCCGGCCGCGGCGCACCTGTCGGGTGAATATGGCATCGACGATCTCTATGTAGGCGTGCCTGTCGTGATCGGTGCCGGCGGCGTCGAGAAGATCGTCGAGGTCAAGCTGTCGGACGAGGCTGAGGCGAACCTTCAGGTCTCGGTCGACGCGGTCAAGGAACTGCTCGTCGCCTGCAAGGGCATTGACGAGAGCCTGGGGTAAGACGTTCCCCGGCGAAGGCCGGGGTCCAGCTGGAAGGCGCTCGAGATGGAAAGGTCCGGCTACGTCTACATCATGGCGAGCGGACGGAACGGTGCGGTGTATCTAGGCGTGACCAGCGATCTTGCGAAGCGCGCCTGGGAACATCGGAACGGCATCATCAAGGGTTTCACCGAGAAGTACCGCTGTAAGTTCCTGGTCTGGTACAAGGTACATGACAGCATCGAGTCAGCGCGGCAGCGCGAGCTGCAGATGAAGGAGTGGAAGCGAGCGTGGAAGCTGCGAGAGATCGAGGGTCTCAATCCCGAATGGGACGACCTTTACGATCGGGTCGCTCTACCATGACCGCCTCCCCAACTGGGCCCCGGCCTTCGCCGGGGAACAAGGAGACAAAATGAGCATCCTCGTCAACAAGAACACCAAGGTCATCACCCAGGGCATGACCGGTGAGACCGGCAGCTTCCACACCAAGGCGGCGCTGGATTACGGCACGCAGATGGTCGGCGGCGTGACGCCGGGCAAGGGTGGCACCGAGCATCTCGGCCTGCCGGTGTTCGACACCGTCGCCGAGGCGGTGACGAAGACCGGCGCCGACGCGTCGGTCATCTACGTGCCGCCGCCCTTCGCCGCGGACTCGATCCTGGAGGCGATCGACGCCGAAGTGCCGCTGATCGTGTGCATCACGGAAGGGATTCCGGTGCTCGACATGGTGCGCGTCAAGCGCGCGCTGTCGGCGTCGAAGTCGCGGCTGATCGGCCCGAACTGCCCGGGCGTGCTAACGCCGGGCGAGTGCAAGATCGGCATCATGCCGGGCTCGATCTTCAAGAAGGGTTCGGTTGGCGTCGTGTCGCGCTCGGGCACGCTGACCTATGAGGCGGTGTTCCAGACGTCGAATGCCGGCCTCGGCCAGACGACGGCGGTCGGTATCGGCGGCGATCCGGTCAACGGCACCAACTTCATCGACGTGCTCGAGCTGTTCCTGGCGGACGACGCGACCGAATCGATCATCATGATCGGCGAGATCGGCGGCTCGGCCGAAGAGGAAGCCGCGCAGTTCCTCCGCGACGAGGCGAAGCGCGGCCGCAGCAAGCCGATGGCCGGCTTCATTGCCGGCCGCACGGCGCCTCCGGGCCGCCGCATGGGCCATGCCGGCGCGATCGTCTCGGGTGGCCAGGGCGGCGCCGAGGACAAGATCGCGGCGATGGAGGCCGCCGGCATCAAGGTCGCGGCGTCGCCGTCGGAGCTGGGCTCGACCCTGCTCGAGGTGCTGAAGGGTTGAGACGAACAAGCCTTCTCCCCCTGTGGGAGAAGGATAGCGTAGCTTGCCGGCTCGCCGGCTCGCGAAGCTTGGATGAGGGGGATGCCGCAGGGCTTCCGTTTCCCCCTCACCCTCCCACCCGCTGATGCGGGCGGGCCCAGTTCTGGGGTGAACATTGCTCCGCAATGTTCAGGCCATGCCGGGGGCATGGCCGACCCCAAAACTCTCTCCCGACAGGAGAGGGAAAAAAGGACGAAGACGATGGGCTACGAAGGCCAGGATTTCAGTGACATCGCACAGGGCGTCAGCCCGGCGTTCATCGAGGCGCTCTACGCCAGGTTCCAGGCCGACCCGACGTCGGTAGAGAGCGGCTGGCAGACCTTCTTCGAAGGGCTGGAGCGCGGCGCGGGCGGTCCGAGCTGGACGAACAAGCGCTGGCCGCTGACCACGACCGATGACCTGACCGCCGGCCTCGACCCGACGCAGATGGAGCCCGCGCCCAAGCCGGCCAAGGGCGGCGGCAAGCCTGCCCCGGCCGCCGCGGCGGCGCCCGCGCCGTCCAAGGAGGACATCATCAAGGCGGCGGGCGATGCGATCCGCGCGCAGCTGCTGATCCGTACCTATCGCGTCCGCGGCCACCTAGCCGCCAACCTCGACCCGCTCGGCCTCGCCAAGCGCGAGATGCCGGAGGACCTGCGCACCGACTATCACGGCTTCACCGATGCCGACATCGACCGGCCGGTCTATCTGGGCGGCACGATGGGCTTCGAATGGGCGACCATCCGCCAGCTCGTCGACACGCTGCGCAAGAATTACTGCGGCAATGTCGGCCTCGAATACATGCACATCGTCGACGTCGAGGAGCGGCGCTTCCTGCAGGAGCGAATGGAAGGCCAGGACAAGGCGATCGAGTTCACCACCGACGGCAAGAAGGCCATTCTCACCAAGGTGATCGAGGGCGAGCAGTGGGAGAAGTTCCTCGGCAAGAAGTATGTCGGGACGAAGCGCTTCGGCCTCGACGGCGGTGAGTCGATGATCCCGGCCCTCGAGTCGGTGATCAAATACGGCGGCCAATATGGCGTGCGCGAGATCGTGTTCGGCATGGCGCATCGCGGTCGGCTGAACGTGCTTGCCAACGTCATGGGCAAGCCGCTGCGCGTCATCTTCCACGAATTCGCCGGCGGTTCAGCCAACCCCGAGGACATCGGCGGGTCCGGCGACGTGAAATACCATCTCGGCACCTCGTCGGACCGCGAGTTCGACGGCCATACGGTGCACATGAGCCTAGTCGCCAACCCCTCGCACCTCGAGGCGGTGAACCCGGTCGTGCTCGGCAAGACGCGCGCGATCCAGACGATCGCGGGCGACCTGAAGGACCACAGCGCCTCGCTGCCCGTGCTGATCCATGGCGACGCAGCCTTCGCTGGGCAGGGCATTGTCTGGGAATGCCTCGGCTTCTCGGGCATCCGCGGGTATAACACCGGCGGCTGCGTCCACTTCATCATCAACAACCAGGTCGGTTTCACCACCAGCCCGCAGTTCGCGCGTTCGTCGCCCTATCCGTCGGACGTCGCCAAGGGCGTGCAGGCGCCGGTCTTCCACGTCAACGGCGACGATCCCGAAGCGGTGACCTTCGCGACCAAGATGGCGATGGAGTTCCGGCAGAAGTTCCACCGCGACATCGTCATCGACATGTGGTGCTATCGCCGCTTCGGCCATAACGAGGGCGACGAGCCGGGCTTTACCCAGCCGCTGATGTACAACATCATCCGCAAGCACCCCGGCGTCAGCGAGATCTACGCCAAGCGGCTGATCGCGGAGGGCGTCGTCGACCAGGCCTGGGTCGACCAGAACATCAAGCAGTATGTCACGCGCTGCGAGGGCGAGTTCGAGGCCGGCCAGGGCTACAAGCCCAACAAGGCGGATTGGTTCGCCGGCCGCTGGTCTGGCCTGTCGGCGCCGAAGGAGACCGATCAGGGTCGTCGCAACGTCGAGACGGGCCTGGACCGCAAGCTGTTCGACGCGATGGGCCGGAAGCTGACGACGGTGCCGGACAGCGTCCAGATCCACAAGACGCTGGCACGCGTCCTCGACGCGAAGCGGCAGATGTTCGCCAGCGGCGAGAATTTCGACTGGGCGACCGGCGAGGCGCTCGCCTTCGGCTCGCTCCTGTCGGAGGGCTATGGCGTGCGTCTGTCGGGCCAGGATTCGGGCCGGGGCACGTTCAGTCAGCGTCATGCGGTCTGGGTCGACCAGACCGACGAGCACAAGTACGTGCCGTTGCAGACGGTCGAGCACGGCCGGTTCGAGGTGCTGGACAGCCCCTTGAGCGAATATGGCGTGCTCGGCTTCGAATATGGCTATGCGCTCGCCGATCCGAAGACGCTGGTGATGTGGGAGGCGCAGTTCGGCGACTTCGTCAACGGCGCGCAGATCATGATCGACCAGTTCATCACCAGCGGCGAGTCCAAGTGGCTGCGCGCCAACGGTCTGGTGATGCTGCTGCCGCACGGCTACGAAGGGCAGGGGCCGGAGCATAGCTCGGCGCGTCCCGAACGCTTCTTGCAATCGTGCGCCGGCGACAACATTCAGGTCGCGAATTGCACCACGCCGGCGAACTATTTCCACCTGCTGCGCCGGCAGATGCACCGCAACTTCCGCAAGCCGCTGGTCGTGTTCACGCCCAAGTCGCTGCTCCGTCACAAGCTGGCGGTCTCGAAGGCGGAGGACTTCCTGGGCGACAGTCACTTCCGGCGCCTGTTGTCCGACACCAATGGTGCGGCAGATGCGGACACGAAGCGTCTGGTGCTGTGCACGGGCAAGGTCGCGTACGACCTGATCGAGGCGCGCGATGCGGCGGGCGATGCCAACACGCAGATCGTGCGCGTCGAGCAGCTCTATCCCTTCCCGACCGACGCGCTCGCGGAGCGGATCGCCAAGCTGCCGAACCTCGAGGACGTCGTCTGGGCGCAGGAAGAACCGAAGAACAACGGTTACTGGTTCTTCGTCGAACCGCTGATCGAAGAGGCGCTGGCTATGGCCAAGGCACGTGTGGCGCGCGCCCGCTATGCCGGCCGCGCGGCGGCCGCTTCGCCGGCAACGGGCTTGATGAAGCGGCATACCGCCGAACAGGGTGCGCTGGTCGCGGATGCGCTCGGCCATAACGTGCGCGAGGAAATCCGCCGGACGCGTGCCGAGGGCAGCACGACGACCGCGCGGCCCGCGCAGGCGCCGACGAGCTGATAGGGTAGGTACGTAGCACCCCGGCCGTGCCGGGGCCCAGTTGGGAAAGCAGATGTAAACCGCGCAGCGCCTGACCCGGACCGTTGCGCAACTGGGCCCCGGCCATCGCCGGGGTAGAAGGATAGAGACAATGGCGACTGAAGTTACGGTGCCGACGCTCGGCGAATCGATCACCGAGGCCACGCTCGGCGAATGGCTCAAGCAGCCCGGCGACGCGGTCGCGGTGGACGAGCCGATCGCGAGCCTGGAGACCGACAAGGTTTCCGTCGAGGTGCCGAGCCCCGTCGCGGGCGTGATGGGGCAGCATGCGGTCCAGGTCGGCGACACGGTCGAGGTCGGCGCGCTGCTCGCGACGATCGAGGCGGGGGACGGCGCGCCGGCCAAGACCCCGGCTGCCGAACCCGCCGCGACCGCGACCCCTGCGGCGCCCGCGCCTGCCGCCGCCGCGCCACAGCCGGCAGAGGATGCGGCGGCTGCCCTTTCGCCGTCCGTGCGCCGCGCGGTGCTCGAGCATGGCGTCGATCCGTCGACGATCCAGGGCACGGGCAAGGACGGCCGCCTGACCAAGGAGGATGTCGCCGCCGCCGCCTCCGCCAAGCCCGCCGCCGCGAGTGCGCCCGCAGCGCAGTCCGCACCTGCGCCGTCGACGACTAGTGGCCGCAAGGAAGAGCGCGTCAAGATGACGCGCCTGCGCCAGACGATCGCCAAGCGCCTCAAGGAAGCGCAGAACACCGCCGCGATGCTGACGACGTTCAACGACGTCGACATGACCGCGGTGATCGAGGCGCGCGCCAAGTACAAGGACCTGTTCGAGAAGAAGCACGGCGTCCGGCTCGGCTTCATGGGCTTCTTCGTGAAGGCCGCGACGATGGCGCTGAAGGACATTCCTTCCGTCAACGCCAGCATCGAGGGCGACGAGATCGTCTACCACGATTATGCCGACATCTCCGTCGCGGTGTCCGCGCCGAACGGCCTGGTCGTGCCGGTGATCCGCGACGCGCAGGACCTGTCGGTCGCGGGAATCGAGAAGACGATCGGCGACTTCGGCAAGCGCGCCAAGGACGGCACGCTGAAGATGGACGAGATGAAGGGCGGCACCTTCACCATCTCCAACGGCGGCGTGTTCGGCTCGCTGATGTCGACCCCGATCATCAATCCGCCGCAGTCGGCGGTGCTGGGCCTCCACCGGATCGAGGAGCGCCCGGTGGTCCGCGACGGCCAGGTCGTCGTTCGCCCGATGATGTACCTCGCGCTCAGCTACGACCATCGCCTGATCGACGGCCGCGAGGCGGTGACCTTCCTCGTCGCGCTCAAGAACGCGATCGAAGACCCGACCCGGATCCTGATCGACCTGTAAGCGCGTGTCCCGCGTGCCAGTCCGGCGAGGGTCGGGGCGGCACGTGGGGATGCCAGATGTAATCGGGGCTGCGCACTCCCACATCCGCCCCGTAACTGGACCCCGGCGTTCGCCGGGGTGGAGATGATAAAATGGCTGACGAACAGCAGTACGACTATGACGTCCTCGTGATCGGCGCCGGCCCCGGCGGCTATGTCGCCGCGATCCGCGCGGCGCAGCTGGGGCTGAAGACGGCGTGCGCCGAGAGCCGCGAGACGCTGGGCGGCACGTGCCTCAACGTCGGCTGCATCCCGTCCAAGGCGATGCTGCACGCCTCAGAATATTTCGACGCCGCGGCCAACGGCGCGATGGCGAAGATGGGCATCAAGGTCACGCCCGAGCTCGACCTGGAGGCAATGCACGGCCAGCGTCGCGACGCCGTCAAGCAACTGACCGGCGGTATCGAATTCCTGTTCAAGAAGAACAAGGTGGAGTGGCTGAAGGGTCGCGCCAGCTTCACGGGCAAGGACAGCGTCGACGTCGCGGGCCGCACCGTCCGCGCGAAGAATATCGTCATCGCGACCGGCTCCAGCGTCACGCCGCTGCCCGGTGTCACCATCGACCAGAAGGTCGTGGTCGACTCGACCGGCGCGCTGGAGCTGCCCAAAGTGCCCGAGCACATGGTCGTGATCGGCGGCGGCGTGATCGGGCTCGAGCTCGGCAGCGTGTGGCGTCGCCTGGGTGCGAAGGTCACGGTCGTCGAATTCCTCGACCAGATCCTGCCCGGCTTCGACGGCGACGTGCGCAAGGAATCCAACAAGATCTTCAAGAAGCAGGGCCTCGAGTTCAAGCTGTCGACGAAGGTCACGGGCGTTGCCGTGAACGGCGATGTCGCGACGCTGACGCTGGAGCCCGCCGCGGGTGGCGAGGCGCAGACGATCGACGCGGATGCGGTGCTCGTCTCGATCGGCCGCAAGCCCAATACCGACGGTCTCAACCTGGAGGCGGCCGGCGTTGCGCTCAATGGGCGCGGGCAGGTGGAGATCGACCACGACTTCCGTACCAACGTTTCGGGTGTCTGGGCGATCGGCGACGTAGCACCGGGCCTGATGCTAGCGCACAAGGCGGAGGACGAAGGCATCGCCGTCGCGGAGAACATCGCGGGCCAGCACGGCATCGTGAACCACGACGTCATTCCGAGCGTCGTCTACACCTGGCCCGAGATCGCCGGAGTCGGCCTGACCGAGGAAGCGGCCAAGGCGAAGGGCGAGGTGGAGGTCGGCAAGTTCCCGATGCTCGCCAATAGCCGGGCAAAGACCAATCACGAGCCCGACGGCTTCGTGAAGATCATCGCCGACGCCAAGACCGATCGCGTGCTCGGAGTCTGGGCGATCGCCTCGGTCGCCGGCACGATGATCGCGCAGGCGGCGCAGGCGATGGAATTCGGCGCGACCAGCGAGGATATCGCCTACACCTGCCACGCCCATCCGACGCATTCGGAAGCGATCAAGGAAGCCGCCATGGCGGTGACCGGCAAGCCGATCCACATCTGATGTCCGGCGGCGCGGCGCAGGGTCCCGAACCGGACCGCGCCGCGCTGGAGGCGGCGTGGCTGCGCCTGACGCGCGTCACGCTGCCCGGCCTTGCCCGAGAGCGCGGCTGGCCCGTGCGGGCGGACCATTGTTTCCAGCGGATCCTGCTCGACAATGCCGTCGGCGGCCGATGGTATGACGTGGTGGCGCGGCGGCCGGCCTATCGCCACATCGCGGCGGCGTCGCTGGTCGAGGCCATCGCGCTCGGCGAGGCGGCGATCGCCGGCACCGTCGATCTCGCGGCGCTCAACCGGCAGTCGCTGCGCTGGCGCGGCAAGCGGGGATAGGCGGCAGGGAATGCATCGCCGCGCGGCGGTGCGGCGCGGTCAGAACAGCTTGCGCACGCCGAGCTGCACGGTACGCCCGATGGGGTCGAGATAGCCGGCCTGGAAGCCGTTCGGCGTCGCGCCGTTGCGATCGCGAACGTCGATGCGGTCGTTCAGCCAGTTCTGAACGAGCAGGTTGAGCGACAGGCTCTTCGACCATGGCTTGTGCAGCATCTTGTCGAGGTCGAGCTGCGTCCAGCTGCCGATGATCGTCTTGCCGGAGAAGGTGAGGTCCGATGTCGCGAGCAGGCTGCGAACCCGCGTCGCGCCCTGCGCCTGGATGAAGGTGCCGATGTTGAGCGCCCCGACGGACAGGCCGGCATTGGCGTTGATCTCCCACCTGGGCCGGCCGCCCGACCCGTTGAGCGTCGCCCCGTCAAGCAGGTCCAGACTGGCCAGCCCATCCCGCAGCACGGCCCGATCGGAGAGGCGCAGCGTGGTGGTGACATAGGAGAAGACGTGGATCGGCTCCTTGGGCGGGGGAGGGGGCGGAGCGTCCTTGGCGGGCACTCCCGGCTGTGCCGCCGCCGGCGCGGGCTTCTTGCCGATCTGCGTCCAGATGGCGGTGACGAATTGCAGCTTGCGCTCGGTCTCCCGCGCGACGTTCACACCGCGCAGGTCGACCCGGGTCAGTCTGCCCGTTCCGTCGCGCAGGAACAGGTCGGGGAAAGCCGCCTGGATCGTGGGCGTCGCGCCGGCGAGGTTCGTCGTCTGGTCGGCGATGCGCGTCTCGATATAGTCGACCGCGAGCCGGATCGAGCCGCGATCGTCGCGCATCGGATGATAGGCGAGGCCAAGCTCCGACACGCGCCGCCGCTCCGGCGTGAGCGCGGGATTGCCGCCGGTGACCGCGGTGACGAGTCCGGATGTTCCGGTCGCGAAGTCGAAGAACGGCACATTGGGTGTCGTCAGCACCGGGTTGGTGAGCAGCGCGATCGCTGGCGCGGTCTGCGTCTCGTTGACCGACGCGTGCAGCTGGAAACGCGGTTTCAGGGACCAGGATACGCCATAAGCCGACTGGAGCAGGCGGCCGTAGCGCGACACGTCTGAGACTCCGAGCGTACCGTTGAGCGACAGGTCGCCGAGGAAGGGGAGCACGCCCTGCTTGGCGGCGGCAACGGGAACGGTCGCGTTGATGCTACCGGATTTCACCGTGCGCGCCAGTGCGGCGGCCGACCCGTCGATCCGATCGTTGCGGTTGGCGGACCGCGTATAATCGGCCGCGGCGGTGATGAGGACATCGCCCGCGGGCAGATGGGCGAGCGGACCGTTCAGCGTCGCCTTGCCGTTGGTCTCGTCCGTCACGCTCTTCTGGCGTTGTGCGATCCGCCGCGACGCTGATGATGCGTCGATTGGTGTCAGCGGGTCGGCACCGGCCAAGACCGCGGCCTGCAACGCGGCGGTCGGTACGCCCTGTTCGGCCAGCCCCGTCGCCCGCAGGCGGTTGTAGCCACCTGTCACCGTCCAGGCCCAACGCCCGATCACGCCCTGCACCGCGCCGCTGCCGGACAGTTTGAGACTGGCGTTGCGTTGGGCGAGAACGACGTCGGGCAGATAGCGGTAGACGAGCGTGTCGCCGGCGAAGGGTAGAATGCCGCCGCCGGGCACGCGTAGCACCGTGGTCGCGAGTCCGTTGCTGCCCGCGCTGCGCGTCGCTTCCATCGACAGGGTCACCGAACCGCTGAGCGTGCGGCCGAGCGGGCCGGCCAGCGTGGTATTGGCGGCCAGCGTGTCGCTGGTCGGCAGCAGGGTGCGGAAACGACCGATATCCGTCACCGCGGGGCGATCGGCGGTGGCGACGTAGCTGCCGAGCTGCTGCCGCGCCGCGCCATCCGCGGGAATGGCGGCGACGGCCACGGGCCTGCCCGCGAGCCGGTCGAGCGCGGCATCGATGCTGCCGCCGCCGATGGCGGCAACATTGCCAGCTAGCGCGTAGAGCGCCGTCGTATCGGGCAGGAAGTTCCGCTGGCTCTGCCGTATCGCATCCTGATGCTGGTAGCTGGTGTTGATCGTCAGGCGGCGGGACCCCGAAAGGCGGGTGGTATTGAGGAACAGATAGTCGGTGCCGTTGCCGCCATCGGTCGCGCCGCTGACGGTATTTTCCGCGACGATGGACCGGAAGTTCTTCTTGGTGATGAAATTCACGACCCGCTGGGTCGGTGGATAGCCGAAACGGGCAGCATCCTGCTCGGTAAGGATTTCGGTCCGCTCCATCGCTTCGGGAGGCAAGCCGTAGACATCGTCCATGCTGGCGACGCGGCGACCGTTGAGGAGGAAGACCGGGGGGCCGCCATTGGCGCCGGTCGTCAGCCCCTGCAGCCGCTGCATCAGATCCTTGATGGTGGTCGCGCCGAGCGTCCGGATGGCTGCGGCGTCGAGTACCGCTATCGGCTCCGCGTCGCCGATGGCGGAGCCGGATACGCGGCGCGCACGGACGACGATTTCGCTAGTCCCCTCGGCCGGCGGCGACGCTCCTCCGTCCTGTTGCGCAAGCGCGGGCGCACTGCCCAATAGCGCGGACCATGCGAGCAGGTAGCAAGTCGTGCGCGTCATGAATGAGCGGTCCGATAAAGGGCGGGGGCGTGCGTATCGACCGACGCAGATGCCATCGCCGGAAGATGCTTCATCCTGCGCATGAAAGACGGCGGAATTAAGAACAGTTCGGCCAATAACACCGACTGTTGCATTTTCATCTCAAATAATACTGGATAAGCGGCGCCCTCGTAGGAACCAGCGAGGCCGGATCGTACGGGCGCCGCCGCTTCCACGCACGTGGATCAGACGCTAAACCGATGTTCCGCCAGTGTTATCGATGCGGACCATGCGGGTTCGCCGATCGACCCGCACCGCCGCGCCGCGCGTCTGCAACACGAAGCCGTCCGCATCCGCCCAGGCCGCGTCCGTCATGGGCATGCCCGCCAGGTCGTACCAGCGCGGATCGGGATAAGGTGCGGGGTCGCCCAGGCCGGCTGTCGCCCGGGCCTGCGCGAGGGCGGCGACATGGGCCTCCAGCGCCTGGTCGCGCCCGGCCCAGTCGACCCAGCCGATCGGATTATCCTGCGCATAGGCATTGTTGTTGCCTTGCTGCGTCCGCCCGATTTCGTCGCCCGCGGTCAGCAGGATCGTGCCGCGCGAGGCGAACAGGGTGCCGAGCAGCGCGCGTCGGTCGGCGTCGCGCGCGGCGCGCACCGCCGGATCGTCGCTCGGTCCCTCGACGCCGTTGTTCCAGCTGTGATTGTCGCCATGGCCGTCGCGATTCTCCTCGCCATTCGCCTGGTTGTGACGCTCGGCATAGGCGACGGTATCGGCGAGGGTGAAACCGTCGTGAGCCGCGACGAAGTTGACGGTCCGTGTGCCCTCCCGGCCGAAGATGTCGTCCGACCCGGCGAGCCGCGTCGCCAGCACGCCCGCGCCGACATCGCCCCGCCAGAAGCGGCGGACGTCGTCGCGGAACCGGTCGTTCCATTCGAGCCAGCCGTGAGGAAAATTGCCGAGCTGATAGCCGCCGGGACCGATGTCCCACGGCTCCGCGATCATCACCCGCGTCGCCAGCAAAGGGTCGGCCGCGATCTCGTGGAATATCGGCGCGGTCGGCGAAAAGCCCGGACCGCGCGCGAGGACGGTGGCGAGGTCGAAGCGGAAGCCGTCGACGCCGAGCGCGGTGAAGTGTCGCAGCGCGTCGAGGATCATCTGCCGTACCTCGGGACGCGCGCAATCAAGCGTGTTGCCAGTGCCCGTGTCGTTGATCAGCGTGCCGTCTGGCGCATGCGCGAAATAGAGCGAGGGTTCGAGCCCGCGCAGCGCCAGCGTCGGACCGTGTACGTCGCTCTCGCCATTATGATTGAAGACGAGGTCGAGGATGACGCCGATCCCCGCCGCTCGCAGCGCCGCGACCGTCTCGCGCAGCTCGGCGACGCCGCCCGGCGCCAGCCGGGGATCAAGCGCCATCGGGACGACGGGATTGTAGCCCCAAGCGTTGCTAAGGCCGAGCGGGGGCAAATGCCGCTCATCGATCCAAGCGACGATCGGCATCAACTCGATGGCGTCGACGCGCAGCGATCGAAGATGCGCGATGATCGCCGGATGCGCCAGCGCGGCGATCGTTCCGCGCTGCGCCTCGGCTATGTCGGGGTGCAGCATGGTGAAGCCGCGGACGTTGAGTTCGTAGATCAATCCGCCGGGGGCGAAGAGCGGCGGACTTAGTTCGTCGGGGAGTGGCAGGGGACTCGGCACGATCGCGCGCGGGACGAGCGCGCCCGTCTCGACGCCGGGGAGGCCCAGACGCGGGTCATGGACGAATGGCCGGTCGAGGATGATCGCATAAGGATCGACGAGCAGCTTTGCCGGATCGGACGCGCAGCGATAGCCGTACCGCTGCCCCGCGCCGACGCCGGGCACGCGCGCACGCCAGATGCCGTCGCCGTCCGGCACCATCGGGACCTGGCGTTCGCCCGTGCCATCGAACAGGCACAGCGTCACCGGCGCGGCGGCGCGCACGGCAAAACGGGTGCAATCGCCCGCGACGACCGCACCGAGCGATGCGGCACTGACCGCCATGTCCGTCACCAACAGGTCCAGCTGCCGCGCCCGGTTGTCGAGCGCCCCATCACGAGCGGGCGGCTTCGGAACCGCGCTGGAGCCGACCCTCGTCGACGCGGGATGCGCGAGCCGTCGGGTTCGTGCAAGGCCATGGGCGACCGTCAGCAGGCAGGAGCGGCGCGGCTCACGTTACCACGTCGGGCGCATGGCGTCCGGTGTGCCGCGCGATCCCGGCGATGGCGTCCGCCGCCGCGACGATGTCCGCCAGCATCGCACCCGTATCGGCGTCGAGGCGGCCGTCCGCCGGCTCGTAGCGTTCCAGGTAGACGCGCAGCGTCGCGCCGCTGGTGCCGGTGCCCGACAGGCGGAAGACGACGCGGCTGCCGCCCTCGAACAGGATGCGCACGCCCTGGTTGCGGCTGACCGAGCCGTCGGTCGGGTCCTCATAGGCGAAGTCGTCCGCGCCCGCGATCGTCAGCGGCCCCACGACGCGGCCCGGCAGATCGGCCAGGCCGGCGCGCAATTCCGCCATCAGCGCATCCGCCCGCGCGCTGTCCACGCCCTCGTAATCGTGGCGCGCATAGTAATTGCGGCCATAGGTCGCCCAGTGTTCGCGTGCCAGCGCATCGACCGACTTGCCGCTGGCGGCGAGGATGTTGAGCCACAACAATACGGCCCACAGCCCGTCCTTCTCGCGGACATGGTCGCTGCCGGTGCCGGCGCTTTCCTCGCCGCAGATCGTCGCCATGCCGGCATCGAGCAGGTTGCCGAAGAACTTCCATCCGGTCGGCGTTTCGAAGGCGGGGATGCCCAGCCTGTCCGCCACCCGGTCCGCCGCGGCGCTGGTGGGCATCGATCGCGCGATGCCCTTCAGCCCGGCGGCATAGCCGGGCGCCAGATGCGCATTGGCGGCGAGCATCGCCAGGCTGTCCGACGGGGTCACGAACCGGCCCCGACCGATGATCAGGTTGCGGTCGCCGTCGCCGTCCGACGCCGCGCCGAAATCCGGGGCGTCGGCTCCCATCATCAGGTCGTACAGATCCTTCGCGTGGACCAGATTGGGATCGGGGTGATGGCCACCGAAATCCTCCAGTGGCGTGCCGTTGCGCACGGTGCCCGGCGCGAAGCCCAGTCGTCGTTCCAGGATCACGGTAGCATAGGGACCCGTCACCGCGCTCATCGCGTCGAACGCCATCGTCAGCCCCGCGCCGCGGATCGCGGGGAAATCGAACAGACTTTCCATCAGGGCGGCGTAATCGGCGACGGGATCGACCACCTCGACCGTCATGTCGCCGACCGACACCTCCCCCAGCGCATCGAGGTCGATGTCGTCGGCGTCGATCGTCCGCCATCTGTCGATCGTCTTCGTACGGGCGAAGATCGCGTCGGTGATGCCCTCGGGTGCGGGACCGCCGTTGGCGATATTGTACTTGATCCCAAAATCCTCGGTCGGGCCGCCGGGATTATGGCTCGCGGACAGGACGAGGCCACCCAGCGCCTTGCGGATGCGGATCATGTTGCTGGCCGCCGGCGTCGACAGAAGACCGCCCCGGCCGACGACGACGCGACCGAAGCCGTTCGCCGCGGCGATGCGGATCGCCTTCTGGATCACCTCGCGATTCAGGAAGCGGCCGTCGCCGCCGATCACCAGCGTCGCGCCGTCCTTCCCCTCGATGGCGTCGAACACCGCCTGCACGAAATTTTCGGCATAGTTCGGCTGCTGGAAGACCGTGACCTTCTTGCGCAGGCCGGACGTGCCAGGCTTCTGGTCGGCATAGGGGGTGGAGGTGACGGTACGGATCATGCGATCAGGCTCTTGTAGAGGTCGGCATAGCGGCGGCCGCTCTCGGTCCAGGAAAAGTCCGCGCGCATGCCGTTGCGCTGGATGGTGCACCACAGATCGGGTCGTGCATAGGCCCGGATCGTCCGCATGATCGCGTGCGAGAGGCTGTGATCGCTGACCTCGCCATGCTGGAAGCCGGTCGCGACGCCGGCCGCGAGCGCCGCCTCGTTGGCGTCGATCACCGTGTCGGCGAGGCCGCCGGTCCGGGCGACGACGGGAACGCAGCCATAGGCGAGACCGTAAAGCTGGGTCAGCCCGCATGGTTCGAACCGGGACGGGATGAGGATCGCGTCCGCGCCGCCCTGGAGCAGGTGCGACAGCGGTTCGTCATAGCCGATGCGGACGCCGATCTTGCCCGGGTGACGCGCGGCGGCGGCGAGGAACGCCTGTTCCAGCGGTGCGTCGCCCGACCCCAGGAGCGCCAGCCGTCCGCCCGCCGCGACCAGCATGTCGAGGCAGTGCGCCAGCACATCCATGCCCTTTTGCCACGTCAGCCGGCTGATCACGGTGAACAGCGGGCCGTCGCCGGACGCCAGGCCGAACATCTTTTCCACGGCGCGCTTGTTCGCCCGCCGCCGGCCCAGCGCGCGCACGGTGTAACGCTGCGGCAGAGCGGTATCGATCTCCGGGTTCCACACCGCCGGATCGATACCGTTGACGATGCCGTGGACGCGCGCGCCCCGTGCCTCGATCAGCCCCTCGAGCCCCATGCCGAAGCGGTTCTCGCGGATTTCCGAGGCATAGGTCGGGCTGACCGTCGTGATGGCCTCTGCCGCCTCCAGTCCCGCCTTCAGGAAGCCTACGCCCCCGTAATATTCGACGCCGTCGATTCCCCAGGCGGCGTCCGGCAGGCCCAGCGCCGGGAAGATGTCGGCCCCGAACTGACCCTGGAAGGCGATGTTGTGCACCGTCATCACGCTGCGCACGGCCGTGCCGGCATAGCGCAGATAGGCGGGGGCAAGCGCGGCCTGCCAGTCATGGGCATGCAGCAGGTCGTAGCCGCCGCCCGCCGCGACGTCCGCCGCCGCGCGCGCGAGCGCCGCGAACCGCCGCCAGTCGTCGGCATGGCCGTACAGGCCGCCCGCGCGATTGAACAAGGCCGGCGCATCGAGGACGATCAGATCGTGGTCGCCGATCCGCCCCGCCAGGAGCCGCGCCTCGGTGTCCATCAGATCGGTCCAGCGGCGGACGACCTTAGCCCCCTTCATCGCCTTTCCGACGACGGGGTAGCCGGGGATCATCGTCGTCGTCTGGACCCCGTGGGGCGCAAGCGCGTCGGGCAGCGCGCCGACCACATCGGCGAGCCCACCCGTCTTGACCAGCGGAAACGCCTCCGATGCGAGGGAAAGGACGCGCATCAGATTGCCCGCGAAAAGCCGCCGTTCCCAGGCCCAGGCCAGGAAACGGGCAGGAAAGCCTCCGCCGCGGACGCGCTGCAAGCCGGATCGATCACGATTTCAACCGGTCGATCATCGGCTGGGTGATCAGACATACCCCCTTGTCGGTGCGGCGGAAGCGGTGCCCGTCGCTCACCGGATCCTCGCCGACGACGAGATTGTCGGGGATGATGACGCCGCGATCGAGCACCACCTTCTTGAGCCGCGCGCCGCGGCCGATATGGCAATAGGGGAGTACGACGGCCTCATCGAGCATCGAGAAGCTGTGTGCCCGCACGCCGGTCGACAGCAGGCTGCGATGGATCGTCGATCCCGAAACGATGCAATTGCCCGATACGAGGCTGGACACCGCAGACCCGCGCCGCCCGTCGAGATCATGGACAAACTTCGCCGGCGGGGTGATCTCGGAATAGGTCCACAGGGGCCATTCCTTGTCATACAGGTCGAGCTGCGGGATGACGTCGGTCAGGTCGATATTCGCCTCCCAATAGGCATCGACCGTACCGACATCGCGCCAATAGGCTGCCGGTTCCTCGCTCGACCGCACGCAGCTGGCGGAAAAGCGGTGCGCCTGTGCCTTGCCGTGCTGGACGAGGTAGGGGATGATGTCCTTGCCGAAATCGCGGCTGGACCCAGGCGTGTCCGCGTCGCGGCGCAGTTCCTCGAACAGGAACTTGGTCGCGAAGACGTAGATGCCCAGGCTGGCGAGCGCGACGTCGGGCTGGCCGGGGATCGACGGCGGGTCGGCGGGCTTCTCGACGAAATCGATGATCCGGTCGGTCTCGTCGACGTGCATCACGCCGAACGCCCGCGCCTCCATCCGCGGCACCTCCATGCAGGCGACGGTGACGTCGGCGCCACTGTCGCAATGCTGCTGAAGCATGATTTCATAGTCCATCTTGTAGATATGATCCCCGGCCAGGATCACCATGAACTCGGGACCGTAACTCTCGATGATGTCGATGTTCTGGAAGACGGCGTCGGCCGTGCCCTCATACCATTGGAATTCCGACACGCGCTGGCTGGCGGGCAGGATGTCGAAGCTTTCGTTGCGTTCGTCGCGCAGGAAGTTCCAGCCGCGCTGAAGATGGCGGATCAGGGAATGTGCCTTGTACTGCGTCGCGACGCCGATCCGGCGAATGCCCGAATTGATCGCGTTCGACAGCGCGAAGTCGATGATCCGGCTCTTGCCGCCGAAGTAGACGGCAGGCTTGGCACGCGTGTCGGTCAGTTCCATCAGCCGGCTGCCGCGTCCGCCGGCAAGCACATAAGCCATCGCGTCGCGCGACAGCGGGTGGCGTCCTATGCGGTCTACCATCGGCCCCTCTCCATCATCCTTGTCATTGTATCAGCCTTCGAATTCCAGCATCACCGTGGCGAGCGGCGGGAGCGTCACCCAGGCGGCGCCGTCCTTCGCCTCGACCCCGCCTAGGTTGCCCAGGCCCGAGCCCCAATAATCCTGTGCGTCGGAATTGATGATCTCGCGCCAGCGCCCGTCGTGCGGCAGCGGGACGCGATAGGGCGCGCGCGCGACGGGGGTCAGGTTGGCGATCACCGCGACCGGCTTCGCATCCGGTGCCTTGCGCAGCCAGGCGAAGACGGAATTCGCGGCATCGTCGGCGATCAGCCATGCAAAGCCGTCCTGTTCGCAGTCGCGCGCGTGAAGCGCAGGCGTGTTGCGGTAGACGCGATTCAAGTCGCGGACCAGCTTGCGCACGCCTTCGTGCGAATGGGCGCAGCGCAGCCCCCAGTCGAGCGCGCGATCTTCGCTCCATTCGCGCCTCTGCGCGAACTCCTGCCCCATGAACAGCAGCTTCTTGCCCGGATAGCCCCACATGAAGGCATAGAGGCTGCGCAGGTTGGCGAACTTCTGCCAGTCGTCGCCGGGCATCTTTTCCAGCAGCGTGCCCTTGCCGTGCACGACCTCGTCATGACTGAGGGGGAGAACGAAATTCTCGCTGAAGGCGTAGACGAGCCCGAAGTTGATCTCGCCATGGTGATGGCGCCGATGGATCGGCTCGCGCGCGAAATACTGGAGCGTGTCGTGCATCCAGCCCATGTTCCACTTGAACCCGAAGCCTAGGTTGCTGCGGCTGGCCTCGTCGAGCGCGGGCGCGGAGACGCCTGGCCAACTCGTGGACTCCTCGGCGACGGTGAAGATGCCGGGATGCTCGCGGTAGATCGCGCGGTTCATCGCGCGCAGGAAGTCGACCGCCTCCCAGTTCTCGCGACCACCCTCGGCATTGGGAATCCACTCGCCCTGCTTGCGGCTGTAGTCGCGGTACAGCATCGAGGCGACCGCGTCGACGCGAAGCCCGTCGATATGATAACGCTCCGCCCAGAACAGCGCATTGTTGACGAGGAACGCCTCGACCTCGCGCCGCCCGAAATTGTAGATTGCGGTGTTCCAGTCGGGGTGGAAGCCCAGCCGCGGATCCTCGTGCTCGTAGAGCGCGGTTCCGTCGAAGTGATCGAGCCCGTGGGCATCGGTCGGAAAATGCGCCGGCACCCAGTCCAGGATCACGCCGACGCCGGCCTGGTGCGCACCGTCGACGAAGCGGGCGAAGCCCTCATGATCGCCGAAGCGGGCAGAGGGGGCGTAGAGACCGGTCGTCTGATAGCCCCAGGACGGGTCGTAGGGATGTTCGCTGACCGGCAGGAACTCGATGTGCGTGAAGCCCAGGTCGACGACATAAGGGATCAGGCGATCGGCGAGCGCGTCCCAGCTAAGATACCAGCCGTTGTTGTCCCGATCCCATGAGCCGGCATGGACCTCGTAGATGCTGATGGGCGCGCGACGCGGGTCGACTTTTGTCCAGGCTTCGCGGTGCGCCGCATCGTGCCAGACATGCGTCGGCGGCGCGGTGGTGATCGATGCCGTCTTCGGCCGCAGTTCCGCGGCAAAGGCAAAGGGGTCGGCCTTCAATGGCTGCGGCGATCCGTCCGCGGCGACGATCTCGAACTTGTAGGCGCGTCCAGGGCCGATGTCGGGCAGGAAGATTTCCCAAACCCCGACCGCGCCGCGCCGCCGCATGACGTGGCGCGCGCCGTTCCAGTCGTTGAAGTCGCCGACCACCGATACACGTCGTGCGTTGGGCGCCCAGACCGCGAAGTGCGTGCCGCGCGCGCCCTCATGCTCGATCCAGTGGGCGCCGACCTTGTCCCACAGGCGCAGGTGCGTGCCCTCCGCCATCAGATAATCGTCGGTGGGGCCGAGCACGGGGCCGAAGCTATAGGGGTCGGTCAGCCACCATTCGGCGCCATAGCCCTGCGCCTTGTAGCGCAAAGGCTGCGGATCGCCGGGTAGGGAGCCTTCGAAAAGCCCGCGATCGTCGACCCGCTCGAGCATGCCGAGCGCGTGGCCGGCGAGATCATGCGCCTCGAGAGTCTCTGCCCCGGGTACCAGCGCGCGCGCGAAGCTCCCCTGCGGTCCGGCGAATACACCGAGCAGCGAGAAGGGGTCGTCGTGGCGACCCTCGACCAGAGCGTCGATCGCGGCGCGCGGCGGCTTCACCTCACGCCCCAGATGTCACGCGCATATTCCCCGATCGTCCGGTCCGACGAGAACCAGCCCATGTTCGCGACGTTGAGGATCGCGGATCGTCCCCATGCGGCCGGATCGCTCCAGCGCGCGTCGACCGCACGCTGGGCGGCCGTATAGGCGTCGAAATCAGCGGCGACCATGAACCAGTCATGGTCGTACAGGCCACCCATCAGCCCCTTGTACCGATCCGGGTCGTCGGGGGAGAAGACACCCGAGGCGATGGCGCTCACCGCCTGCGCCAATTCGCGCGACCCTTCGATCGCGGCGCGCGGATCATAGCCGGCCGCGCGCCGCTCCGCGACTTCGTCGGCGGTCAGGCCGAAGATGAAGATGTTGTTGTCGCCGACATGGTCCTTGATCTCGATGTTGGCGCCGTCGAGCGTGCCGATGGTCAGCGCGCCGTTGAGCGCGAACTTCATGTTGCCGGTTCCCGACGCTTCCATGCCGGCAGTGCTGATCTGTTCCGACAGATCGGCGGCCGGGATCATTCGTTCCGCGAGGCTGACGTTGTAGTTGGGCACGAAGGCAACCTTCAGCAGGTCGCCGACGGCCGGATCGGCGTTGATCCGCTTCGCAACGTCATTCGCCAGCTTTATGACCAGCTTGGCATTGTGATAACTCGATGCCGCCTTGCCCGCGAACAGCTTCACGCGTGGCGTCCAGTCACGCTCCGGATGGCTGCGGATCTGGTCATAGAGCGCTACCGTCTCGATGATGTTGAGCAGCTGCCGCTTGTATTCGTGAATGCGCTTGATCTGAACGTCGAAGATTGCGTCCGGATCGGCCCTCAAGCCCATTGTTTCCTTCAGGTAATTGGACAGCATCACCTTGTTCGAACGCTTCGTCGCGGCGAAGCGCTCCCGGAAGGTTGCGTCATCGGCATGCGGCACGAGCGCGGTCAGCGCCTGCGCATCGTCGTGGAAGCCGTCGCCGATCGCTTCGGCAATCAGGGTCGTCAGGCCGGGATTGCATTCCAGCAGCCAGCGGCGCGGGGTGATGCCGTTGGTCTTGTTGTTGATCCGGTCTGGAAACAGGCGATGCAGGTCGGCGAACACCGTGCGCTTCATCAATTCGGTGTGCAGCGCCGCGACGCCGTTGACCGAATGACTGCCCGCAAATGCCAGGTTCGCCATGCGCACGCGGCGTTCGCCACCCTCGTCGATCAGGCTGATCGCGGCGATCGCGCGGTCGTCGACGCCGGCCACCTTGCGCGCGTCGCGCAGCAGCTTCGCGTTGATCTGGTAGACCAGCTGCATGTGCCGCGGCAGCAGCCGCTCGAACAGCGGCAACGGCCAGCTTTCGAGCGCCTCCGGCAGCAGGGTGTGATTGGTGTAGCCGAAGGTCGCGCGGGTGATGTCCCACGCCTCGTCGAAGCCGATGTCGTGGAAATCGACCAGCAGCCGCATCAGTTCGGCGACGGACACCGCGGGATGCGTGTCGTTCAGCTGGATCGCCGCCTTGTCCGGCAAGGTGCGCACGTCGCCGAAATATTGGACGTGGCGGCGGACGATGTCCTGGATCGAGGCGGAGCTGAAGAAATATTCCTGGCGTAGGCGCAGCTCCTGGCCGGCCGGCGTCGAATCGTTGGGATAGAGGACGCGCGTCAGCGTCTCCGCGCGCAGCTGGCCAGCGAGCGCACCCTGGAAATCGCCGGCGTTGAACTGGTCGAGGCGGATCGGGTCGAACGCGCGTGCGCGCCACAGCCGCAGCGTGTTGACGCGCTTGCCGCGCCAGCCGACCATCGGCGTGTCATAGGCGACGGCCTGTACCGCTTCCGCCGGGCTCCAATGGACGAGACCGCTTGCCTTGGTCGTGACCTCGCCGCCGAAGCCGACGAAATAGGCGCTCTCGCGCCGTTCGAATTCCCACGGATTGCCGTGCGCCAGCCAGGTTTCGGGCAATTCGACCTGCCAGCCGTCGTCGATCCGCTGGCGGAACATGCCGTTCACGTAGCGAATGCCATAGCCGTATGCGGGCAGATCGAGGCTGGCGAGGCTCTCCATGAAGCACGCCGCCAGGCGTCCGAGGCCGCCGTTGCCCAGCGCGGCATCGGGCTCGATCTCTTCGATCTCGGCAAGGTCGACGCCGAGCGAGGCGAGCGCGTCCGCCACGTCCTGTGTGTGACGCAGGTTGGACAGCGCGTCGCGCAGCAATCGCCCGATCAAGAATTCGAGGCTGAGGTAATAGACGCGTTTGGCCCCGGCGGCATGTGCGGCCTTGGTGGACGCCATCCATCGCTCGATGATCTCGTTGCGCAAGGTCAGGATCGTTGCGGCCAGCCAGTCATGCGGGCGCGCCGCCTGCGCGTCCTTGCCGATGCGGTGGACCAACGTGTCGACAATGGTCGCCGCGAGCCCGCTGGGCGAAGTGGGGAGGGAGGGGGGCGTGGAGGAATCGTTCACGACAAACCCATGCTGCTGAATGCCAGGCCGTATACTAGAGGGGTGAACGGCCCGTCTGTCACCGCAAAAGCGTCGGTGCGGATCAAAACATGCCCCACAATAAAGTAAGATTGAGGACGACGATGACCGTTGCGATGATCCAGGCGAGCGCCCGGAGCCACGCCGGGCTGGCGAAGCGTCCCATGAGCGAGGCCCGGCCCGTGAAGGCGACAAGCGGGATCACCGCGAACGGCAGTTGCAGGCTGAGGATAACCTGGCTGAGGACGAGCAGCCGCGTCGCGCCGCCATCGCCCATCGCGCCCACCACGAGCACGGCAGGCACGATGGCGAGAAGCCGCGTCACCAGTCGCCGCAGCCAGACCGGCAGGCGAATGTCGAGGAACCCCTCCATGACGATCTGGCCGGCGAGCGTCCCGGTAACGGTCGAATTCTGCCCCGAGGCGAGCAGGGCGACGCCGAAGACGATGCTCGCCGCGCCAACCCCCATGGTCGGCGCGAGCAGGCGATAGGCCTCGTCGATATCGGCGACACCCGTGCGGCCCGAGGCGTGGAACACCGCGGCCGCGAGGATCAGGATCGCGGCGTTGATGAAGAAGGCGAGCCCGAGCGCCAGCGTGCTGTCGATCGTCGCCAGCCGCACCGCCTCCGTCTTGCCCGCGTCGTCGTGCGCGAAGGCCCGTGTCTGGACGATGGAGGAGTGGAGGTACAGATTGTGCGGCATCACCGTCGCGCCGAGGATGCCGATCGCCAGATACAGTTTGGACGGGTCGGTGACGATACCCGGCGTCGGTACCAGTCCGGCCAGCAAACCCCTGACGTCCGGCCGCGCGTGGAACAGTTCGAAGGCGAAGCAGCCCGCGATGATCAGCAGCAGCGCGACGATGAACGCTTCTATCTTACGGAAGCCGTACCGTTGCAGCGCCAGGATCAGGAACACGTCGAGCGCGGTGACCAGCACGCCCCAGACCAGAGGCACGCCGAACAGCAGTTTGAGCGCGATCGCCGTGCCCAGCACCTCCGCCAGGTCGCAGGCGACGATCGCCACCTCGGCCAGCGCCCAGAGCGCGATGGCCACGGGGCGACTGTAATGCGCGCGGCACGCCTGGGCGAGGTCCAGTCCCGCCGCAATGCCCAACCGCGCCGACAGCGCCTGCAGCACCATCGCCATCAGGTTCGACAGCAGGATGACCGACAGCAACGTGTAACCGAACGCCGAACCGCCGGCGATGTCCGTCGCCCAGTTGCCCGGGTCCATGTAGCCGACCGCGACGAGGAATCCCGGCCCCAGGAATGCCGCCAGCCTGCGCCCCTTCGTCCCGCCGACGGGCAGCGCGACGCTGCGATGGCTGCCGATCAGCGAGGGAGTGGAAGCGGGGGGCATCGGCCCGGAGATGTGGCCGATGCGCCGCTCACGGGCAAAGGGAATGTTTTTTCGCGGCACGCGGAACCAAAAGGCAGGAGCGGCGTGTGATCGGACCTGGCCGGGTCGACGCCGTGCCGCGGATGCCTTCGTCGTTGCGGCCATGCCGCGCGGGGCCACGCCTCAGACCGGCGCCTTGTCGTCCGGTCCCGCGCCATAATGGTGCCAGGTGAAGATCGCCAAGGCGCCGCGGTGCGGGCGCCATGCCTCCGCCAGCTCGCGGACCCGCTTCTCCGACGGGCGCGCTTCGTGCCCGAGCAGGCGGCCGACCTCGATCTGAACCGCCAGGTCGCCGGCGGGCCAGATATCCGGTCGACCCTCCGCGAACAGCAGATAGATTTCCGCCGACCAGCGTCCGATACCCTTGACGCGCACCAGTTGCGCGATCGCCTCCTCGTCGTCGGCGGGAAGGTTGTCGAGATCGAGCCGCCCGCTCGTGACCTCCTCCGCGAGGCTGCGGGCATAGGATGCCTTCTGCCGCGACAGGCCGGCGGCCCGCAGCGTCTCGTCGCTCGCCGCGAGGATCGTGTGCGGGTCGCTGGGATTGCCGACCAGCGCCGCCAGCTTGCGATAGACCGCATTGGCGGACTGCACGCTCACCTGCTGGCCGATGATGGTACGGAGCAGCGTGTCGTAACCACGTGCGCGGATCCGCGGCGCCGGATAGCCGACACGCGCGAGACCGGCGGCGAAGGCGGGTTCGACGCCGGCGAGCGCGTCGAGGCCGGCGCGCAATTGTGCCTCGCTCAGCCCCATGCTTGATCCGGGGCGTCGGCCACGGCTAGGGCGCGGGCACGGTTTCTGGAGAAGATCATGGCCAAGCTTATCGTCGTCACGCGATCGGGGGAAGAACGCGCAATCAATGGCGAAGACGGTCTGTCGGTCATGGAGGTGATCCGCGACGGCGGCATCGACGAGATTCTGGCCCTGTGCGGTGGTTGCTGTTCGTGCGCGACCTGCCACGTCCATGTCGACCCTGCGTTTGCAGACAAGCTGCCGCCGATGAGCGAGGACGAGAACGACCTGCTCGACTCGGTCGACGACCGCGACGAGACCAGCCGGCTGTCCTGCCAATTGCCCTTCGGCGAGGCACTGGACGGGATGCGCGTCACGATCGGCGCGGACGAATAAGCCCGGCGCGCCCCCTCCCGTATGCGGGACGGGGGCGTGCCTTACCGCGCCGCCACCGCGTAGAGCGCGATCGCCGCGGCGTTGGAGACGTTCAGGCTCTCGACCTTGTGGCTGATCGGCAGCTTGGCGAGCTCGTCGCAATGCGCCTCGGTGTTCTGGCGCATGCCTTCGCCCTCGGCACCCAGCACGATGCAGATGCGCTGGTCACCCATCGCCTGCGCCAGCGTCTGACTGGCATGGCCGGTCAGGCCGATCCGCCAGAAGCCGGCCTCCGCGATCTCCTCCAGCGCGCGGGCCAAATTGACGACGCGCACCCAGGGCACCGTCTCGAGCGCACCCGATGCCGATCGGGCGACGGTGCCGCTTTCCGGCGGCGCGTGGCGGTCCTGCGTGACGATGCCGAGCGCGTCGAACGCCGCCGCCGAACGCAGGATCGCGCCGACGTTGTGCGGGTCGGTGACCTGATCGAGCACGACGAGCGGGCGCCGGTCGTCCTGTCCCTCGATCAGCAGGTCGCCGAGCCACATGTCCTCGAGCGGCTCGACCTCTGCGACGAGCCCCTGGTGCGGCGCGTCGGCGGGAACGAGCCTGCCGAGATCGGCGACGTCCGCGAAGGTCACCGGCAACACCGGCGGCAGGTCGAGCGCGGCGAGCGCCTCGCGCGTGCCCCAGACCTTGCGGACGACACGGTTGGGGTTGGCGAGCGCGGCGGTCACCGCATGCCGGCCCCAGAAACGGGGGCGGTTGGCGGTGCCCGTCGACGGGCGATGGCCCCGGCGCGCCATCAGCGGGCGCTCCGGCGAGAGATTTGAGCAAACGGATCAGTCATCATCGTCACTATAGGCAAAGGGATCGGTCGCCACCGGCCTGGTCGGCAGCGGCGGGCGTGGCAGCGCCTTGTCCGCATTGGCGGCGGAGAGCAAGACGCCAGCGAGCACGATCGATCCCTGGCGCATGTCCTCCGCCTTCAGGTGGTCGAACGTATCGATCGAGCTGTGGTGGACCCGGCTGCCGTAATCGAGCGGGTCCTGGATGAACTGGAAACCGGGGACGCCGACCTGCTGCATGAACACGTGGTCGGTCCCGCCCGTCTGCCGTGCGACGACGTTGCCCGCGCCCATCGAGGCAAAGGGGGCGAGCCATTCGCGGAAGATTGGAACCACCGCCGGATTGTTCTCCGCATACAGGCCGCGCAGCTTGCCCGACCCGTTGTCGATGTTGAAATAGGCCGCGAGGTCGTTGTAGCCGGGCAGCGGTGTGATCGGCCAGCGATCGGAAAAGCCGTAGAAGCCCTTCATACCGCCCGGCATCGCTTCGCCGGGCGCGCCACGGCGGGCCAGATGCGCCTGCACATAGGCCATCGAACCCAGCAGGCCCTGCTCCTCGCCCGCCCAGAGCGCGAAGCGGATCGTGCGCTTCGGTCGGACGCCGCTCGCCGCGAGGATGCGCGCCGCCTCCATCACCTCGGCAGTGCCCGCGCCATTGTCCGCGGATCCGTCGCCGGCCACCCAGCTGTCGAGATGCGCGCCGGCCATGACATAGCCCGCCTTGGGATCGGTGCCGGGAATCTCGGCGAAGACGTTGTACGCCTGGGGATCGGAGTCGTCGAAACGCACGTCGCTGGCGATCTCCAGCGTCGGAGCCGGGCCAGTCCGGGCGAGGCGAGCGAGGCGCAGATAATCCTCCTGCGCGAGCTGTACGCTCGGCAGCGACGCGGTTTCCCCCGTGCCGAACAGATAGCCCTCACCCGACACGAGCTTTCCGTCGCGATACGACATGGTGGCGATGGCGACCGCGCCTTCGCCCTTCAGGAAGGCGTCGAGCTTCTTGGTGAAGTCGAGGCGCTTCAGCCGCCGGTCGGTCGCGGCGGGATCGTAGCTCGGCTGCTGGAACTGGTCGAGCTTGCCGATATCCTCGCCCGACAGACGTCTGAACGGCGGCTCGGTGGCGTCGCCGGCCGCACGGGGCAGGGTGACCATGACGATCTTGCCGGCCAGCTTTCCGCGGAATTTCGCGAAGTCGGACTCTCGCGCGATCGGCGCGACGACGACCGGCGCGGTGATCGTGCCGTTGGTACCCGGCGTCCATGCCACGGGAATAGCGGTAAGCTGGACGACGCGCGGCGTCAGCATCCGGACGCTCGCACGCTCGATCGACCAGCCGCGGCCGAAGGCGAAGCCCTCCTTGTGGACGTTCCTGAGCCCCCATTCGCGGAACTTGCCCTGCGTCCATTCCTCCGCGCGGCGCATGCCGGGCGAATTGGTCAGGCGCGGCCCGATGACGTCCGACAGATGCTGGGCGATGGGCATGACCTCGCTGTGGTTCGTCCCCTGGTCGATGATCGCGGCGGTGGCCCCACGATCCTGCGCGGTGACCGGCCCGGCAAGAGCAACGACGGAGACGGCGAGCAGAAGGCGACGCATGAATTTCCCCAGAACGGCGTGATCTGCGGTTGCTACGGTCGGGGGGCGGGGGATGCAAGCATGGCCGTTGACAGGCGCGTTTCGCTTCGCCAATAGGCCGCCTCCGCTTCGAGGAAGCGGACACCCCGGAAGGGTGGCCGAGTGGTTAAAGGCAGCAGACTGTAAATCTGCCCACGCAAGTGTACGCTGGTTCGAATCCAGCCCCTTCCACCAATTTCCGCTCCGGCGGTTCCCGATAAAGCTGCAAACGTCGTTTTCCGCCCGGCGCATAGCGAAGGCGTTCTGCCGTGCCGGGGCCATGTAATTCAGCTTCCGTCCACCCTTGCGAACTATAGGGCGGCGCATGGCGAGAAGATCGACCAGATCGCGGCCCCGCGGCGTACGACGGCCTGCGCCGCCGCAGCGGCAGACCTGGTGGCAGCGCCTGAAGCGATGGCTTCGCGTGCTGCGGACCGGCTTCTGATCCGGATGCGCGAGGGCAATGCCCCGGCGGCGCGCCATGGACGCCACGCCGGCCCGCGTCGCCGTCCCGCGATCGAGCGCCGGAGGTGCCTCGCGACCGATCGCATTTGTGAACCATTGTTTAGACGCTGTTTACCAAGTCGCTGTAGCGCCGAGGTGTCGCTCGGAATATCGTAGCGCGTTGTTCAGGGATATGCCGTGTGACGAAGACGCTCAACGCGATCGATATCGACCACCTGATCGCCCGCATAACCGAATGCGTCGGTGACGCGGATGCGGCGGGCCTTGCGGTCGTCGCGGCGCATCTGGAAACGGCGATCCTGTCGATCCCGCGGCAGCCGGCGCGAGCGCCGCTCGAGACGGCTTTCCCCTCGTATCTGCTGAACTGACCTACTGATCGCCCCAGCCGTTCAACTCTCGCTGGGACCTGATGACGTTGGTGATGACCGCGCGCATGCGATCCTGACCTTCCGGACTCAGGGCTGCGCGCCCGTTTCCGATCTCGACAAGCCCCTCCGCGGCCACGGCGGCAAGCCATCGTCTCACCAGGATGGGCGCACTGGCGACTTCCATTTCCAGCTTGGCGAATGGCGCCTCGAAATTCGGCGACAGATACAGAACCAGAAGGCATTCCAGCGCGGCATCATGGATCAACGCGGCGGGCAGGGCACCGTGCAGCGCACGCCGCGCGATCAGCATCGACGTCGCGACGCGTCGCAACTCGACCTCTTCGAAGGGCGGCTGCCGCCCGTCCTCGTGCCAAACGCTAGCCATTCGCAGTGTCCCCGTTCCGGACTTTACCTGAACGACTTGTCACAAAGCTTCAAGGCACACGAAAGTTGCTGTGCTTGAATCATTAATAGAGCTGACTGGTATGCGGCGAGAAATGGGCCGGACCGGTATATATTGTCGGGATCGATCCCCCCGGAATCATGATGGCGATGGCTGGTCCCGCCGTCGGTCGATCAGGCCACGCCGGCATTGATCTCGGCCCCGCGCAGGTGCATCGCGACTGTCATCGACCTGATGATGGAGCATTCATGCGCCTGTTCGCCGCGACCGCCACGATCCTGATGATGTCCTCCTCCGCATTTGCGCAAGGTATCGCACCGACAGCCAAGTCCGTCGGACAGGGCGGGGCGGCCGCGCTGCCCGCGTCCAATCCCTTTGCGCGGCCCAGCGCGTTGCCCTTCGAGGCGCCGCCCTTCGACCGTATCAGGAGCAGCGACTATGGACCGGCGCTGATCGCCGGCATGGCGCAGCAGCGCGCGGAGGTACAGGCGATCACGCGCGCGCGCAGCGCTCCGACGTTCGACAACACGATCGCCGCACTGGAACGATCGGGGCGCCTGCTGGAGCGCGCCAGTCTCGCTTTCTACGGGGTGGTGGGCGCCAATACGGACGACACGTTGCAAAAGACCCAGGCCGATCTTGCGCCGGCGTTCGCCGCGCATCAGGACGCCATCAACCTCGACCCGGCGCTCTTTGCCCGGGTCAAGACGCTGTACGATACGCGGCAGTCGCTTGGCCTGACGCCCGAGCAGCTTCAGGTGCTGACGCTCACCTACCAGAATATGGTGCGCGCGGGCGCGAAACTGTCCCCCGCCGACAAGGTGACGCTCAGCAAATACAATGCACAGCTGTCGACGCTGGAAACGGCCTTCCAGCAAAAGCTGCTTGCCGCGGCAAAGGCTGGTGCGCTGATCATCGACGACAGGGCCAAGCTCGCAGGACTTTCCGATGCCGAAATCGCGGCCGCCGCGGATGCCGCGAAGGCGCGGGGGCTGCCGGGCAAGTACGTGCTGACGCTGCAGAACACGACGCAGCAGCCCGAGCTCGCGACGATGACGGATCGCGCGACGCGTGAGGCGCTGTTCAACGCCAGCTGGACGCGCGCGGTGAAGGGGGACGCCAACGACACGCGCGACACGATCGCGCAGATCGCGCTCTTGCGCGCGCAGAAGGCGAAGCTTCTCGGCTTCAGGACCTGGGCGGATTACGTGCTCCAGGACCAGATGGCGAAGACGCCGCAGACCGCGCTTGGGTTCATGCAGCAACTCGGCACGCCGGTGGCGGCGGAACAGCGCCGGGAGGCTGCGGAACTGCAGGCGCAGATCCGTGCGACCGGCGGGACTTTCCAGCTCAAGCCTTGGGACTGGGACCATTATTCGGAACAGGTGCGCAAGGCGAAATACGACCTCAACCAGGACGAGCTGAAGCCGTATTTCGAGATCGACAAGGTCCTCACCGATGGCGTGTTCTACGCCGCCAACCAACTTTACGGGCTGACCTTCAAGCGTCGTACCGACATCCCGGTCTATCAACCGGACGTGATGGTGTTCGAAGTGTCGGAGGCGGATGGCACGTCCGTCGGCCTGATGTATTTCGACTATTGGAAGCGCGACAACAAGAATGGCGGCGCCTGGATGTCGAACTTCGTCACCCAGTCGAAGCTGCTCGGCACCAAGCCGGTGATCTACAATGTCGCCAACTTCACCAAGCCGGCAGCCGGCCAGCCCGCGCTGGTCAGCTTCGACGACGTGACGACGATGTTCCACGAATTCGGCCATGCGCTGCACGGGCTGTTCGCGAACCAGGTCTATCCGTCGGTATCGGGTACCAACACGGCGCGCGACTTCGTCGAATTTCCGTCGCAGTTCAACGAACATTGGGCGCTCGATCCGAAGGTGCTGCCGCATTATGCCGTCAACTACCGGACGGGCGCAGTGATTCCGGCAGCGCTCGTCGACAAGATCAAGCGCGCCGGCACCTTCAACTCGGGCTATTCGTTCGGCGAGGCACTCGCGGCGGCGGAAATGGATATGAGCTGGCATTCGCTGACGGCGGCCGACGGCAAGCAGGATGCGGATGCGTTCGAAGCCAAGGCGCTCGCCGCGACCGGTCTGGACGTCGCCGACGTTCCGCCGCGCTATCGGTCGAGCTATTTCCTGCACATCTGGGGCAACGGCTATTCAGCGGGCTATTACGCCTATAGCTGGACCAAGATGCTCAGCGCGAACGCATTCAACTGGTTCGAGCAGCATGGCGGCATGACCCGCGCGAACGGACAGCGTTTCCGCGACATGATCCTGTCGAAAGGCCATACGGAAGACTATGCGCCGATGTTCCGCGCGTTCAACGGCGCCGATCCGCAGGTCGGCCCGCTGCTCAAGGATCTGGGCCTCAACGCCGATGGGTCCCGGATCGCTGGCGACGGCGTGACCGCGCCCGCGGACGGAACGGTCGGGACTTCGGCCAAGGCGGGCAAGTAGGTGCAACGATCGGCCACCTCTCCTTCGGGGGAGGTGGCATTCGTAAAGCCGACGAGGCTCCTCAGGCCGGGTTCCAGGGCCCCTGGCGGAACCACTTGGTAATGACATATTTGGCGCCGCGCAGCACCGGCTTGCCCTGGTGCAGCGTGCGGGGGTTTGGGCGACCCTCCGGGGTGAGATTGTTCCAGCACAGCATCGTCCCGAGCTCGGGCGTGAAGCCGTGGTCGAGGTGGTGGAAGAACGTCTCGCCGCCCTCCTCGGGCTCGTTCAGATAGATCATCGCGGTCCACGTCCTCTGGCCGCAGCGGCTGACGTGCGTGATCGCGTCGTCGTGATGCGCCGCGAAATAATCGGCGTGCAGCTTGAACTCCTGGCCAACGCCATAGCGCTGGCCCTGATTGGGCTCCCCATTCACCGGGTTGATGCCCAGGAACATCGACAGGCGCAGGTCGAGCAGCTGGACGACGGGCTCGCTGGGATCGAAGGAGCAGGTCTCGCTCGTCCGCCACGCAGCGTCGCCCTCGACGACCGTCGACGGCACGCGATTGCGATCGATGAGCGATACGAGGGCGCCGCACTCCGCGGGGTCCAGAAATGCAGGAGCGACGTAGAGCTCGATCTGTTCGTCCGGCCAGCGCGTCGCGCCCTGGAACTTGAACGTCGCGAGCAGGTCCGCGTCCAGCGCGGCGAGTGTGCCCGCGATCGAACCCTGTATCGTCATCTGCGCCCCTTTCGTCCTGTGCGCGACCGTCTGGCGATCGATCCCTGAACGAGGTCTAGCGGGATGTGGTAAAGCACGCGTTAACGGGATGGGGGAGGCGAGGCGGCCTTCATCCAAAGCAACTTTCTCATTTATCTAGATAAAGTCAGGGGTGAAACGACAGGAACGGGCCAGGATAGCGGGGGTTGGGAGCGCATCGCCGATGGGAGATGCCGATGACGACCCCCGCAGACGTCGCGCAGGACGACGCGCCCGCAGCCTCCTCGAAACACGATGCCGCCGCTGCCGTCACGGAGGGGCTGGCGGAGGGCAAGGGCAGTTCGGTTGCCGGACGTCCGGTGACGATCAACCGGCCGGTCGAGGAGGTCTTCGCCTATTTTCGCGACTTCGCGAACCTGCCGCACTTCATGGAGAACGTCGTCTCCATCACCGTGGCCGACCGGCAGCGGTCGCATTGGGTCGTCAAGGCTCCCGGCGGTGCGACGGTCGAATGGGACGCGCGGATCACCGACGAAGAGGAGAACCGCCTCATCGCCTGGACGTCGGAGCCGGGCGCCGATGTCGCCAATAGCGGCCGCGTCACGTTCCGCGATGCCGGTGCTCGCGGCACGGTGGTCACCGCGACCATCGCCTATGATCCGCCGGGCGGCCTGATCGGCAAGGTGATCGCCAAGATGTTCCAGCGGGAACCCGCGATCCAGGCGCGGCGCGATCTCAGGCGGTTCAAGCAGCTGCTGGAGACGGGCGAGATCGCCACGCCGGCGATGAATCCCAAGCAGTTCGAGGAGATGGGTCTGTGAGAGCTCTGGCCTGGCACGGCAAGCATGACGTGCGCATGGATACGGTCGACGACCCGGAAATCGTCAACCCGCGCGATTGCATCATCAAGGTCACGTCGACGGCAATCTGCGGGTCGGACCTCCATCTCTACGACGGCTACATCCCGACGATGCAGGCTGGCGACGTTCTCGGTCACGAATTCATGGGCGAGGTGGTCGAGGTCGGTGCGAAGTCGACCCTGAAGAAGGGGCAGCGCGTCGTCGTGCCGTTCACGATCTCGTGCGGCAGCTGCTATCATTGCAACAAGCACCAATATTCGGCGTGCCCGAACGGCCTGCCCGCCGACAATCAGGACATCGCGATGTCGCTGTACGGGCAGGAGATGTCGGGACTGTTCGGCTACAGCCACATGACCGGTGGCTATGCGGGCGGACAGGCGGAATATGTCCGCGTGCCGTTCAGCGACGTCGGCCCCATCGTCATTCCCGATGGGGTCGACGACGACAAGGTGCTGTTCCTGTCCGACATCCTGCCCACCGGATGGCAGGCGGCGGAATATGCGCAGATCGAGCCCGGCGATACGGTCGCCGTGTGGGGCTGCGGACCCGTCGGCCTGTTCGCCGTCCAGTCCGCCTTCCTGATGGGGGCGGAGCGCGTGATCGCGATCGATCATTTCCCCCACCGGCTCGAGCTGGCCAAGCGGTTCGGCGCCGAGGTCGTCAATTTCGAGGAAAGCGCGACCTACGAGGCGCTGATGGAGATGACCGGCGGCATCGGTCCCGACGCCGTCATCGACGCGGTGGGGCTGGAGGCGCACGGCTTGTTCGTCGACAACGTCATCGACCAGATCAAGGCGTCTACCTTTCTCGGCACCGACCGCCCGCATTCCATCCGCCAGGCGATCATCGCCTGTCGCAAGGGCGGACGCGTGTCGATGCCGGCTGTCTATGGCGGCTTCGTCGATAAATTTCCGCTCGGCGCGTTCATGGAGAAGGGACTGACGCTCAAGACCGGTCAGACCCATGTGCAGCATTACATGCCCGGGCTGCTCAACGCGATCATGGAAGGCAAGATCGACACCGAATTCCTGATCTCGCACCGCTTACCGCTCGAGGACGCGCCCCAGGGCTACAAGATGTTCCACGACCAGCAGAACGAGGTGACCAAGATCGTGCTGAAGCCGGGCATGGCAGCGGCCTGAACCGGCACGCCGGGACCGGAACGACGAGAAGGAAAGCGGAGAGGAATACAGCAATGGCCAATGGATTCGCGATCATCACCGGGGCCTCGACAGGCATCGGCTTCGAACTGGCCACGCTGGCCGCCAAGAACGGTTACGACATCCTCGTCGTCGCGGACGAACCGCTGATCGATGCGGCGGCCGAGGACTTCAAGCAGTTCGGCACCGAGGTTCGGTCGGTGCAGGCGGACCTTTCGACGATCGACGGCGTCGACACCCTGCTCGCGGCGACCGAGGGGCGGCAGGTCGACCTGCTCTGCGCCAATGCCGGCCACGGCCTCGGGCGCGCCTTCCTCGACCAGGACGTGCGCGACTGGCGCCTCGTCGTCGACACGAACATCACGGGCACCGCCTATCTGTTGCAGAAAGTCCTGCGCGACATGGTCGCGCGCAACGAGGGCAAGGTGCTGGTGACGGGGTCGATCGCGGGCTACATCCCCGGTGCGTTCCAGGCAGTCTACAACGGGACCAAGGCGTTCATCGACAGTTTCGTCGCGGCGATCCAGAACGAGATCAAGGACGCGGACGGCGTCACGCTGACCAACCTGATGCCCGGCCCCACCGACACCGAGTTCTTCGCGCGGGCGGACATGCTGGATACCGATGTCGGCACCGACCCCAAGAAGGCGGATCCGGCGAAGGTCGCGCAGGACGGCTGGGACGCGCTGATGGCCGGCAAGGCGGCCGTCGCGTCAGGCCTGAAGAACAAGATCCAGTCGGCGATCGCCAACGTCACACCCAATGCGGTGCTGGCGGAACAGCATCGCAACATGGCCGAGCCCGGCACCGCCAAGAACTGACGTATCCACAGGAGGAAGACGCATGAGACGCATGTTCATCGCCGCGGCCGTCATCGCCGCGCCCGCCGCCGCCGCCGTCGCACAGGCGCCGACGAGCGGACCCGCCTATGTCGCCAAGGCGGGCGCGGGGGATCAATATGAGCTCCAGTCGAGCCGCCTGCTGCTGCAGACAACGCACAACGCGAAGCTGCGCGACTTCGCCAACATGATGATCCGCGACCACACCAACAGCACCGCGAAGGTGAAGGCGGCGACGCAGCGGGCCGGTATCACCGTGCCACCGCCCCATCTGGATGCGGTGGGGACACGCAACGTCGCGGCGTTGCGCGGCGCCAAGGGCGAGGCGCGCGATCGGCTCTACGTTACGCAGCAAAAGGCGGCGCACCAGCAGGCGCTGGCGCTGCACCAGGGTTATGCCGCGCACGGCAGCGTACCGGCACTGAAGGCGGTCGCCGGCGAGATCGCGCCGGTCGTGCAGACGCATCTGACCGCGCTTCAGTCGATGTAGGCACCAGCTACGCGCAAAGGCGCAGCAAGGCCCGCGACCGGCGCTCCACCGCCGGGAGCGGGCCTTTTTTCGCGACCGGGCGCGTCGGCGTTGGCAGGGTTCCAGGCGTGGCGGCTGTCGCCAACTGACCGACCCTTCGGCGATCGTCAGTGGAGCGGACGTGGAGCGGGTAACGGGAATCGAACCCGTGTATTCAGCTTGGAAGGCTGCTGCACTACCATTGTGCTATACCCGCCCGCGGCATCGACCACCGTCGGTGGAGCGCCGTTCTAGCGGCTGAGCCGCACGATGCAAGCGTCCAGCCATGGTTCACCGCTTGCTTACCACTGCGCGGTTAGATGGCCGCATGTCCGAAGCCATGCAGCCATCCGCACCTGCGCGCCCCCCGTCGGCCGTCAGCACCGGCGTCGGGGTCGCGGGGGTGATCGGGCTGATCGCCTGGCTCGTGATCGCCGGGCATGTCGGGATGGACGGACCCTATGCCGCGCTCGTCGCGCTCGCCTGGACCGCCGTGCCGATGATCGGCTGGTCGCTCGCCGTCGACAAAGTGCATCGACGGGCGAGCACCGGCATCGACTGGACCCTGCGCCGCCGCGGTCGCGAAGCCGTCGACGTCAGCCTGACCAAGATCGCCGGGCTGTTCGCGACCTGGGGCGCGATCGCGCTCATCTACTTCACCGGGCGGTTCTACTGGCAGGGCAATTTCGCCTTTGCCATGTGGTGCCTGACGTGGAGCGTGCCGGTCGTGGCGCTGCTCGCGCTGCCCTACGTCTTCTGGCTGGACCGCCGCCTCGTCGAGCCACGGGACGGTGCATGGCATTTCGGTGCCTGGCTGACCGGTCAGGCCGGGTGGGAGGCAGCCGCCATCCAGGGCCATCTGCGCGCCTGGGCGGTCAAGGGCTTCTTCCTGGCGTTCATGCTCGCCATCGTGCCGGGCGGCTATGGCGCGCTGATCCGTACCGACCTGAGAGCCGCGCTCCACGATCCCGCCGCGCTCGGGCAGTGGCTGATCGCGCTGATGTTCGTGGTCGACGTGATGACCGCGACGGTCGGCTATGTCCTGACGCTGCGTCCGCTCGATTCGCATATCCGCAGCGCCAATCCGTTCGCCGCCGGCTGGACCGCCGCCCTGATGTGCTACCCGCCCTTCATCCTGATGGAGACGGGCGGCCCGTTCGACTATCATCCCGGCACGCAGGAATGGACCGTCTGGTTCCAGTGGCATCCGTGGCTGCTCGCCGGCTGGGGCGGGCTGCTGGTGCTGCTCACCGCCATCTACGCCTGGGCGACGGTGGCGTTCGGCCTGCGCTTTTCCAACCTGACCAACCGCGGCATCCTGACGCACGGCCCCTATGCCCTGTCACGCCATCCGGCCTATCTGTCGAAGAATCTGTTCTGGTGGGCCTCGACCCTGCCGATCCTGTCGACCGGCGGGATCGTCGATGCCGTCCGCGCCACGCTGCTGATGGCCGTGGTCAGCGGCATCTACTACTGGCGCGCGAAGACCGAGGAGCGGCATCTGGGCATGGACCCAGAGTATCAGGCCTATAGCGCCTGGATGACGCGGTACGGCGTCGTGCCCCGGTTCTTCCGCTGGCTGACGGGCCGGTAGAAACGAGGCGCCCGGTGGGCGTCGGGCCCAGGCATCGCCAAGGTTTTGCGGGCAGCCGCCATCGTTCCGCGCGAAAGGTCACAAAAGTCGCACAGGTTAGCAGGGTAATCAGAAAGCGTTCGCAACGCCGCTTCGAAGAATTCCCAACGATTACAAAGAGCGTGAACTCTTATAGCATAATCCCGGCCCAAAAGCCAGTTTAGAAGCTCGCCTCTGCATAGACGCGGCTGATGTCGCCCTGCCAGTCGCCACTATAGGCGTCGAGCAGCCGCTGCGCCGGGACCTTGCCGCTGCGAACCACTTCACGAAGCGGATCGAGGAAGCCGGTCTCGTCGTCGCCGGCGGCATTGGTCCGCGCGCGCGCCGAAAGGCCCGCGTGGGCGATGTCCAGCACCTGGCCCGCGATATCGGCGAGGCGGCCACCGCCCGGCAGCGGCGCGTCGAGGCCGAGCTTCGGAACGGCGTCGCGAAGCGCCTGGCGATCGACGATGTCCCAGTCCTTGACGAGGTCCCACGCCGCATCGAGCGCGCCACCGTCATAGAGCAGGCCGACCCAGAAGGCGGGCAGGGCGCAGATCCTGTTCCACGGACCGCCGTCGGCGCCGCGCATCTCCAGGAAGGTCTTGAGCCGCACTTCCGGGAAGGCGGTGGACAGATGGTCGTTCCAGTCGTCCAGCGTCGGCTTCTCGCCGGGCAGCACGCTGAGTTCGCCCTTCAGGAAGTCGCGGAACGAGAGGCCCGCCGCGTCGATGTACCGGCCGTCGCGATAGACGAAGTACATCGGCACATCGAGCATGTAATCGGCATAGCGCTCGTAGCCGAAGCCGTCCTCGAACACGAAGGGCAGCATGCCCGTGCGCGCCGGATCGGTATCAGACCAGATGTGGCTGCGGTAGGAGAGGAAGCCATTGGGCTTGCCCTCCGTGAACGGCGAATTGGCGAACAGCGCGGTCGCGAGCGGCTGCAGCGCGAGTCCGACGCGAAACTTCTTCGCCATGTCCGCTTCCGAGGCATAGTCCAGGTTCACCTGGATCGTGCAGGTGCGCAGCATCATGTCGAGCCCCATGGTGCCGACCCGCGGCATGTGACGCAGCATGATCGCATAGCGACCCTTGGGCATGATCGGCAGTTCCGCGCGCGCCTTGTCCGGCCACATGCCGAGGCCGAGGAAGCCGAGGCCCAGCCGTTCGCCCGCCTCCTTCACCTGGCGCAGGTGACGGCCCGTCTCCGCACAGGTCTGGTGCAGATTTTCGAGCGGGGCGCCCGACAGCTCGAACTGTCCCGCCGGCTCCAGGCTGACGCTGCCGTCGGTCCCGGTCAGTGCGATGAGGTTGCCGTTCTCCTCGACCGGTTGCCAGCCGTGGCGCTGCAGGTCGACCAGCAGGTCGCGGATGCCGCCGGCCTCGTCCCAGGCGGGCGCGCGATGATCCGCGGTGCGGTAGACGAACTTCTCGTGCTCGGTGCCGATCCGCCAGCGCTCCGCGGGCTTTTCGCCGCGCGCGAAGCTGGCGATCAACTGGTCGCGCGACTCGATGATCGGCGAGTCCTTCATCGTGGCGGTCTTGGTCGTCATGATCCGCGCCTTACGCGGGGATGAACAGGGGCGCCAGTGATCAAGTTAGCCCGCTTCGGACCAGTCCCCGGCGGCCGCCATCCACACCGATATGGCCGCGGCGGCGGCCGTGTCGGCGCGCAGGATCCGCGGCCCCAGCCCGACGCCGACCGCGGCGGGATGCGCGCGGATCGCGGCACGCTCCTCTTCGGTGAAGCCGCCTTCCGGGCCGATCAGGATCGCCGCCGGGCCACGCCGCGCGCGCATGGCTTCGAAGGCGGGCTCGCCGCCCGTCTCGTCCGCGAAGAACAAGGCGCGCTCTTGCGGCCAGTCGCGCAGCAAAGCGGCAAGCTTGACCGGCTCGACGAGCGAGGGAAGCGCCGTGCGCGCGCATTGCTCCGCCGCCTCGATCATGTGCGCGCGCAGGCGGTCGAGCTTCAGCTTGTCGACAACGGTGCGGCTGGTGAGGACGGGAACGAGGCGATCGACGCCGAGCTCGCACGCCTTTTCCGCCAGCCAGTCGACCCGCCCCTTCTTCAGCGGGGCGGCGACGAGCCACAGATCGGGCACCGGCTCGCGTGGGCGCAGGCATTCCACGACCTCGACGGTCAGGTCGCGCCGTCCGACGTCGCGCGCGACCGCCAGCCATTCGCCGGTGGCGTCATCGAACAGCTTGACCGGATCGCCGGGGGCGAAGCGCATCACGGAGACCAGGTAATGGGCGGGGGCGCCATCGATGCGCAGCATGCCCGCGGCCAAGGGGGTCTCGACGAACAGCCGCGGCGTCGATTGCGGCGGCCAGGCGGGGGTGGCGGTCACAGGCGTCTCCGGCGGGCCTGTCGGGCCCAGAGCTTGCGGGCGAGGAAGAAGGCAAGCAGCGCCGCGGCCGCGACGGCGACCACCGCCACGCTCACCACGCCCGCAACGCGCAGGATCGCCCAGAACAGCGCCTCCACGAAGCGGCCAACCGCCACCGACAATCCGATCATGTTTCCCGCTTGCCCGACATTTGCGGCAAGCGCGAGGCGGGATTCGCCGGCCGGCCGGGATCGTCGTCGCGTGCGAGGCGCCGTCGGCGGGAAGGTGAGGGGTTGCGGTCGTCGCGGCGGCGGGGAAAGGGGTCGGCATGACCACGACCAGCCAAGAGATCGTACCCGACAGCGAGCACAAAGGGCTCGTGGGTCGGCTGCCGCAGCCGCTGCGCGGGCTCGCGCTGCTTGCGCGGTTCGACCGGCCGATCGGCTGGTGGCTGTTGTTCTGGCCCGGCGCTTGGGCGGTGGCGCTGGCGGGCGGGGCGATAGCGCGCTGGGACCTGATCCTCTGGATCCTCGCCGGCAGCATCGCGATGCGCGGCGCGGGCTGCGTCTACAACGACATCGTCGACCGCGACCTGGATGCGCAGGTGGCGCGGACGCGCAGCCGGCCGATCCCCAGCGGGCAGGTGTCGATCGGCCTCGCCTGGGGCTGGCTGGTCGCGCTGTGTCTCGTCGGGCTGGTGGTGCTGATGCAGCTGCACGGTCTCGCCATCGGCGTCGCGCTCGCCAGCCTCGCCCCCGTGGCGGCCTATCCGTTCATGAAGCGCATCACCTGGTGGCCGCAGGCGTGGCTGGGGCTCGTCTTCTCCTGGGCCGCGCTGGTCGGGTGGAGCGAGGTGGCGGGCGACCTGTCGGCGCCGATGTGGCTGCTCTATGCCGGTTCGATCGCGTGGGTGATCGGGTATGACACGATCTATGCGCTGCAGGATCGCGAGGACGATGCGCTGATCGGCGTGCGCTCGTCGGCGTTGCGGATGGGCACGCACGTGCGCGGCGGCACGGCCGCCTTCTATGCCGCCGCGGTGGCATTGTGGGGCGCGGCGCTGTGGAGCGTCCGCCCCGATCCGCTGGCGCTCGCCGCGTTGCTGCCGGTCGCGGGGCATCTGGCGTGGCAGGTGGCGACGCTTCGCCCCGACGACGGTGCCGGCGCGTTGCAGCGGTTTCGCAGCAACCGGTTCGCGGGCCTGTTGATGGTCCTTGCCTGCCTGGTGGTCGGCAGCGCCTGATCGGTCGCGGACGAGGCCGATCGCCGGGGATCAGGCGGCGACGGAACCGGCCCCCCAGCCGCGGCAGGCGAGCGCGCGTGCTTCCTCGACCGGAAGCGGCCGGCCGAAATAATAGCCCTGGACCTTGGTGCAGCCGAGGTCCTGCACCATGCGATGCTCCGTCTCGGTCTCGACGCCCTCGGCGGTGGTCGCCATGCCGAGGCTCTGCGCGAGCGCCACGACGGCGCGGATGATGGCGATCGCCTCCTTCACGCCCTGCGACGCGCCCTGCACGAAGCTGCGGTCGATCTTGATCGACGAGAATCGCGTGCGCGACAGATAGCCGAGCGACGAATAGCCGGTGCCGAAGTCGTCGAGGCTGAGCCGCACGCCCAGGTCGAGGATGCTCTCCAGCACCTTCGTCGCGCCCAGGCCTTCGTGCATGAACACGCTTTCGGTGACCTCGAGCTCGAGCCGCTCGGGCGAAAGGCCGGAGCTGGCGAGCGCGCTGGTCACCACCTGCACGAAATTCGGGTTCTGCAGCTGGTCGGGCGAGACGTTGACCGCGATGCGGATGTCCGACGGCCATTGCGCCGCCTCGTGGCAGGCGGTGCGCAACACCCATTCGCCGATCGGCTGGATCAGGCGCGCCTCCTCCGCCAGCGGAATGAACTTGGCGGGCGAGACATTGCCGAACTGCGCGCTCTGCCAGCGCACCAGTGCCTCGAACCCCTTCAGCCGCGCCGATTCAGCGTCGACGACCGGCTGATAATTCAGGTGCATCTCGCCCTTCTCGATCGCCTGGCGGAGCGCCATTTCGAGGACGCGGCGTTCCTCCGCCTGGACGTGCAGCTCGGGCTCATAGGCGTGGTAGACGCCGCGTCCCGCGTCCTTGGCGCGGTACAGCGCGAGGTCGGCGGAGCGGATCAGCATCTCCGCCGTCCGCCCGTCGCGCGGCCCGACCGCGAGCCCGACCGACGCGCCGATGTAGAGCGTATGCTGGTCGACCTCATAGGGCTGCGACAGCGTCTCGATGATGCGGCGCGCCAGTGCCTCGATACGGGTGATGTCCGAACCGTCGCGGACGACGACGGCGAATTCGTCGCCGCCGAGGCGGCCGCACATCTCGCCGCTGCCCATCAGGTGCGCGAGTCGTTCCGACACGCGGCCGAGCAGGCGGTCGCCGATCGGATGGCCCAAAGTGTCGTTGACCGCCTTGAACCGGTCGAGGTCGATCATCATGAACGCGCAGCGCCCGCCCCATTGTTCAGCGTCGCTCATCGCGCGCTGCAGCGTCTCGTTGACCTGCAGCCGGTTGGGCAGGCCGGTCAGCGTGTCGAACCGCGCCATGCGATCGATGCGGTCAGCCGAGGCGCGCTGTTCGGTGACGTCGGAACCGACCCCGCGGAAGCCGCAGAACGCGCCCGACGGATCGAAGCGGGGCGAGGCGGCGAGTTCCCACCAGCGCTCCTCGCCGCCGACATAGACGGGCAGGCGCAGGTCGCGGAAGCTTTCGCGGCCCTTGAGCTTCTCCGCGAGCGTGCGCAGGCCCGGTGCGAAGGCCCCGGTTTCCCAGCTCGGCCCGGCGAGCACCTGGAGAAAGGGTTTGCCGTTGATCGTCAGCGGGTCGAGGCCGCAGGCGAAGGCGAACCGCGGCGAGGCCTTGACGATGTGGCGCATCGCGTCGGTCTCCCACAGCCAGTCCGCGTCGGCCTCCTCGAATTCCCGCAGCAGCAGGCTGACCGTCTCGTCACGCTCCGCCAGCGCGATCTGGCTGGCGCGGATGATGACCAGCGAGCGCGCGCGGTTGAGACAGGCGAGCACCAGCAGCCCCGTGAACGCCGCGGTCGCGCCCGCCTGCGCATAGGCGCCGACGATCGCCAGCTGCACGAAGACGATGAACCCCAGGCCGCCGACGAAGGCGATCGTGGCGAGCGCGAGCGGCGCCATCGCGACCGCGCCGGCGGTCATCAGCACCGACAGGATCATCCAGAGCGCATAAGCGGCGCCGGGCGCCCCGCCGGACAGAAACAGGACCGGCGGCACGGACCATGCGATCGCGAGCGCGCCGCCTTCGTAGACGGTGTTGCGCAGGTCGGCGGTGGTCGCATAGCCGTCCTCGCGATGATGCGTCGCGAGCCGGCGGACGGTGATCGTCACCGCGACGACGCCGACGAACACCGCCCAGCCGATCAGCCTGAGATGGTCGACGGCATGCGCGAACACCCAGATCGCGGCGGCCGCACCGAGCAGGTTGGCGGCGAGCAGGAACAGGGACAATTGCCGCCCGGCATGGAGCTGCGACGCGCGGATCTGCGCCCATTGGGTCGCGTCCGCGCCGTCGCGGAGCCCGAGCAGCTGGGAAAAGCGGATCGCTTTGGGATTGGCTGCGGGGGCGGGATCGTTGCTCACGATCCCGGCTGTATAGGGTGGTTGGTTGACGCAAGGTTGAGGCCGGCGCCGCGCGCGGCATTATTTTGCCGCTGACCCCCGATCCACGCGCGTGAAAGCGGCACTGGCCCTAGGCGCAACCCGGCCGCCCATCCGGGCTACGCCGAGCGGGGGGGGGCGGGTGGCGGCGAGGGCAGGTACCGCGCCGATCCAGCAGTGCCGGATCACAACCCAAACCCCATGGTCGGCAGCCGGCACATCCCGGTCGCGCGGGCGTGCCGGCGCGAGCGATCAGGCGGCGATGTCGTAGGGCTTGATGTCGCCCGACAGGTACAGGTTGCGCGCCTTGGCGCGGCTGAGCTTGCCCGAGCTGGTGCGCGGCAGGGTGCGCGGCGGGATCAGCTCGATGACGCAGTTCATCCCCGTCACCGAACGGACGCGCTCCCGGATCTCCTCGCGCAGGCGCTGGCGCTCGGTCTCGTCGCTGCTGCGGCACTGGACGAGCACCGCCGGCGTCTCCTCGCCACCGGGCGTGGTGATCGCGAAGGCGGCGATATCGCCCGCCTTGAATCCGGGCAGTTGCTCCACCGCCCATTCGATGTCCTGCGGCCAGTGGTTCTTGCCGTTGACGATGATCATGTCCTTGGCGCGGCCGACGATGTAGATGTAGCCGTCGGACATATAGGCCATGTCGCCGGTATCCAGCCAACCGTCGACCATGCACGCCTGCGTCGCCGCGTCGTCGCGGAAATAGCCGACCATGACGCTGGGGCCCTTGCACCACAATTTGCCGATCGCACCGTCGGGCAGCGGCGTGCCGTCCTCCTCGCGGATCTCCACCGCCATGTCGCGCACGGGCTTGCCGCAGTTGACGATGGCGCGGAACCGCTGCGGGCGCGGCCCGTCGTTCGCCGCGAGCGAGTCGCCGCCGGACAATTGCGTTTCCTCGACCAGCTCGACGCGGATCCCCTCGCCGGGCGGCATGAGCGAGACAGCCAGCGTCGCCTCGGCGAGGCCATAGCTGGGCAGGAAGGCCGAGGCCTTGAACCCGGCGTCCGCGAAGGCGTCGACGAACGCCTGCATGACGTCGGGGCGGATCATGTCGGCGCCGTTGCCCGCGACGCGCCAGCGCGACAGGTCGAACCGGTCCGACGCCTTGGTCTGCGACGACATGCGGCGCGCGCAGATGTCATAGCCGAAGGTCGGCGAATAGGAGAGGGCGGTGCCATCGTGCCGACTGATGAGGTCCAGCCAGGCGAGCGGCCGCCGCGCAAAATCTTCCGTCTTCAAATAGTCGGTCGACACCTGATTGGCGATCGGCGACAGGAAGCAGCCGACCAGGCCCATGTCGTGATACCAGGGCAGCCAGCTGATGCAGCGGTCCGTCCCGCCGATCTCCATCCCGTGGCTGTGCGCGGCGAGATTGTTCAGGAGGGCGTGGTGCGTGATCGCGACGCCGTGCGGGAAGCGCGTCGATCCGCTGGAATATTGCAGATAGGCGATCGCCTGCCCATCGGCCTGCGGAAGGTCGACGGCCGGCGCCTCGCGCCCGGCGAATTCCGCCCAGTCGATCCCCTGCGTGCCGGCAAGTCGCGCCGCCTCGGCCGCGAAGGCGGCGAGTTCGGGCGGATAGACGAGCATGAGCGGTTCGCAGCTGGCGAGCTGGACACGCAATTGCTCGATATACGAGTCGCGACCGCCGAAGCTGGTCGGCAGCGGCAACGGCACGGGCCAGGCCCCGGCATAGACCGCGCCGAAGAACAAGGCGGCGAATTCCGGCCCGGTTTCCGCGACCAGCGCGATACGGTCCTCCGGACGCACGCCCGCCGCGATCAGGCGATGCGCCATGGCGATGGCGTCGTCGCGCAGTTCGGCGAAGGGATAGGCCCGCGCCAGCGTGCCGCGCGCGTCGTGGAAGTTCAGCCCGCGGCGGCCCTGCGCCGCGTAGTCCAGCGCCTCGCCGAGCGTGGTGAAATCGGCGAAGCGGCGCGGCAGTTCGTCCAGCGTCGGCGTCGGCGTCGACGTCGGCGCTGGCTGGGGCTGAATCTGCTCGGTCATTCGTGGGGTCCCGTATTGTCGCGCACCGCGCGCATCGTCTCGAAACGCTGCCGATGCGACAGCACAAGCGTTCTTTTTCTCGCGCCACTGTGGCAACAACAAGGCCATGCCCCGATCGCGCGCCTCTCCCAAGCCGTTGGACGCCGCCGCGCTGGAGCGGCTGGCGTTGCGCTACGTCGAACGCTTCGCGACGACGCGGGGCAAGCTCACCGCCTATCTGACACGCAAGATCCGCGAACGCGGGTGGACGGGGGAGGCGGCGGACCCGGCGGCGCTCGCGGATCGCATGGCCGCGCAAGGCTATATCGACGATCGCCTGTATGCGCAGAGCAAGGCGGCGGCGCTGGCACGGCGGGGGCTGGGCGCCCGGCGCGTGTCGGCGGCGCTGCGCGAGGCGCATGTCGAGGAGGCCGACGCGGCGGCGGTCGCGCCCGACATCGCGGCGCGCGAGGCGGACTCGGCGCTGCGCTTCGCACGCCGGCGGCGGCTCGGACCGTTCGGGCCGCCCGCGGTCGATCGCGCGGTCCGCGAGAAGCAGCTGGCCGCGATGTTGCGGGCGGGGCACCCCATGACGATCGCGCGGCGCATCCTTTCCGCGGAAAATGCCGACGATATCGTCCGAGAATTGGAAGGAATGTCCTGAAACGCCCTTTTCCTGAATTGCGGCCGCGACGAAGCGTGCTAGCGTAGCGGCAACAGGGGTGCAGTGATGCGTAGCGAGCCGCAACGGGAGGGCGACGAGCACGGCGAAGTGCGGAGCGGCGGCGATATGCCCGCCGCGTCCGCGCCGATGCCTGCACCGGTCGCCGTCGAGGGTGTTATCAAGTGGTTCGACGTGACCCGTGGCTTCGGCTTCGCGGTGTCCGGCGATCCGGCTATCGGCGATGTGCTCGTGCATTTCTCCGTGCTGCAGCCGCATGGGCGGCGCAGCTTGCCGGAGGGCGCGCGCGTCACCGCGCTTGCCGTACAGCGCGGCCGCGGCTGGCAGGCGCGCGAGATCGTCACGATCGACCTCAGCCAGGCGGTGGAGGAACCGCCACGGCCCGCGCGGCCGGCGGACCGCGTCGACCCGGTGGCGCTGATCGACGTCGCGGGCGCCTTCGAGCCGACGCAGGTGAAGTGGTTCAATCGCTTGAAAGGCTATGGCTTCCTCATCCGGCTGCGCGATGGCGCGGACGTCTTCGTGCATATGGAGACGTTGCGCCGCGCGGGCATCTTTGCGATCGAGCCCGACCAGCCGCTGCGTGCCCGGATCGTCGACGGGCGCAAGGGACCGCTGGCGGTGGTGGTCGAAGGGGACGGGGAAGGGGCATGATCGGCAGCAAGGCGATCGTCGCGATCGTGGCGGTGCTCGCGATCGGCGGTACCGGCATCGCGGTGCAGCAGGGCGTGTTTTCCGGGACGTCCGATGCCGCCGCCGGCGACCAGCAGACGCGTCTTCCCGTGACGATCGCCTCGTCGAACGGCCAGCACCGGTTCGTGATCGAACGCGCCGTGACCGCGCAGCAGCAGGAACGCGGCCTGATGTTCCGCACCGACCTGACCCCCGATGGCGGCATGCTGTTCTGGCCCTATCCCGCCGGCGGCGGCGCGCCGCGGGAGGCGAGCTTCTGGATGAAGAACACGCCGACGCCGCTCGACATCGTGTTCATCCGCCCCGACGGCACGATCGCGACGATCGCGGAAAACGCCGTGCCCTATTCGGAAACGCCGATCCCGTCCGGCGAGCCGGTCGGCGCGGTGCTGGAACTCGTCGGCGGCCGCACCGCCGAACTGGGCATAGCGGCGGGCGACAAGGTGACCTGGCCGAAGTGATGCGGGGTTAACCCATGGCGACGGCGCTGGTCGGCGCAATCTTGTCGTCCGGAGGTAGGATCCTGCTTGGCCTGCGGCATCCGGATCGCAGGTCTTTTCCGCACTGCTGGGACATCATCGGCGGGCATTTGGAGTCCGGAGAGGCGCCGCGAGATGCGCTTGATCGGGAGTTGCAGGAGGAGATCGGCGTGTCCGCCGACGATGCCGTACCCTTGGCTTCCATTCATTTCGAGGATTCGTCCGGGACGGCTTTTCACCTCGAAATTTTCCTTGTGACCATGTGGACGGGCACGCCGGCCATCCGCGACAGGGAGCATAGCGAGCTTCGCTGGTTCAATCCGGCGATAGCGGCATCGATCCCGAATCTGGCCCTCCCTCACTACAGGGACATCTTCGCCTCGCTCGCCTGATATCCATGATGCCGGTTGAAGCGGCGCGTGCGGGCGGGTAAGCGCGTGGCATGGGCATCAACCTCAATCCCTTCACGTGGTGGAACGGCGCGACCTGGGGCACCGTCCTCTATGGCCTGCGCGGCATGAAGCAGGTCGGCACCGACGACCTCGGCAACGCCTATTGGGAAGGCGGCAAGGATACATCCGGCCGCGCTCGCCGCTGGGTGATCTATCAGGGTGCGAACGATGCCAGCCGCGTGCCGCCCGAATGGTTCAGCTGGCTGCATCACCATATCGACGAGACGCCGGATCGCGCGCTGCCGCCGCCGCGCCCCTGGCAGAAGCCGGCGATTCCGAACATGACCGGGACGCCGCTTGCCTATCGGCCGAGCGGCGCGCTGGAAAAGGGCGGTCACCGCCAGGCCGCGACCGGCGACTACGAAGCCTGGACCCCCGAAGGGTGACCCGGCGCTGGCTCGCCGCCGGCGTCCTGGCGGTGGTGCTGGCGGTGGCGGGCCTGATCGGCTGGCGCGCCTATGACGCGCGCCGGGCGGCCTCGCCGGTGGTCGCCGCGCAGGATTTCGATCCGAGCCCGCGCGACAAGGGAGACGACGCCGCGATTGAGACCGTCGCGGGCGCGGACGATGCCGCGCCGACCGGCGGCACGCCGATGGCGCAGCGCGTCGCGATCGTCGGCCTGCTGAACAAGCGCAACGGCGTCGCGCGCGACCTGACGCTGAAGCCAGGCCAAGCCGTGCGCGTCGGCGACGCGATCGTCCGGTTGCGGGCGTGCGAGCGGACCGCGCCCTGGGAACAGGACACGCTGACCGGCGCCTTCGTCCAGCTGGACGTGCGCGGCAGCGACACGCATTGGCGCCGCGTCTTTTCGGGCTGGCTGTACAAGGAACGTCCGGCGATGAACGCCGTCCAGCATCCGGTCTACGACGTCTGGGCCAAGAGCTGCACGATGGAATGGCCGGCGACCGGGCCCGATACGGTGTCGGCGGGTGCCGGCGCGGGCGGCGGGGCCAGCCGGTCCAGCGCGGCGAAATCGCCGGCCGCCCCCGAAGACGCGGCCGACGGCGAGACGCAGGCGCCGCCGTCCAGCGCCGCGGCGAGCAACGCGCAATAAGCGTCGCGGTCGATTTCCACCGCGCCCAGCGAGGCGAGGTGGGACGTCTGGAACTGGCAGTCGAGCAGGCTGAAGCCGCCGACCTTCAGTCGCGCCACGAGCCAGGCGAGCGCGACCTTCGATGCGTCGGTGCGGCGGCTGACCATCGATTCGCCGAAGAAGGCGCGGCCGAGGGCCAGGCCGTAGAGGCCGCCGACCAGTTCGTCGCCCTCCCAGCATTCGACCGAATGCGCGAAGCCGAGCGCGTGCAGCGTCACGAAGACGCGCTCGATGCCGGCGTTGATCCAGGTCTCGGGGCGATCCTCGACGCTTTCGGCGCACAGGCGGAGGACGCGTTCGAAGGCGGTGTCGGCGGTGACGCGGAACCTGTCGCGGGCGATGGTCTTGCGCAGCGAGCGCGACAGGCGGAACCCGTCGAGCGGCAGGATCGCGCGCGTGCGGGGCTCCACCCAATAGACGCTGTCGGCGTCGCGATGGTCGGCCATAGGGAAGACGCCGACCGAATAGGCGCCCAGCACCATCTTTGGGTCCAGCCACTGCATCGCCGCCAAGGTGGCGGTGCACGCTGCCGATGGCAAGGCACGGGGTGAGGGGCGGCGCCGCTCCCGCCAGAATGGACCGGATTCTAGCCGGCCAACCGGCGCTCGATCGCGATCCACACGTCGGCGAAGGCGCGCGTCGCGGCGGATCGGGGGGCATAGGCGCCGAGCGGGAGTCGGTGTCCCGCCATGGCCTCGACCGCGCTCGCCATGGGAATGACCGGCCAATCGGGATGCGCGGCCAGCGCCTCGGCATGCAGCCGGCGACGCCGATCGACCATCGCGTGGACGGGCATCACGGCGACCTTGCCACCAAGATGCCGCACCACCTCGTCATGCGTGCGGTGCGAAAGCGGCGAGGGCGCGACGGGCATGACGATGAGGTCGGCGGCGCGGATCACCTGCTCGCTGGTCTCCGTCAATCCCGGCGGACAGTCGAGCAGCACGTGATCGTAATCGCCCACGTCGTCGATCAGCTTGCCGAGGCGGCGGCGCTTGCCGATGCGGTGCAGCACGACGTCCAGATCGCGCAGCGAGGCATCCGCCGCGATCAGGTCGAGCCCGTCGGTGGCGGTCGCGCGGACCTGCGCCGCCGCGCCCACGTCGCGGGTGAAGATCGCCTGCGCGCGATCGGCGGCGGGGGCGGAAGGGCCGTCGCCGAGGATCCAGGTCGCCGCCCCCTGCGGATCGAGGTCCCACAGCAGGGTGCGGCGCCGGGACGCGGTCGCCGCGCACCAGGCGAGGTTGACCGCGAGGCTGGTCTTTCCGACGCCACCCTTCGCACTATAGACCGCGATCGTTGCCATGGCGCGACCGTATCGGTCCGTTCGACAGCCGTCGAGCGGCCCGCGCATCGGCAGGCCTCGGGACAAAAGAAAAGGCCGGCGGATCGCGCCGCCGGCCTCTGACTATATCGGGGGAGCCAGTCGGGTTACGACTTGCAGGTCAGCGTGCCCTTGCCCGGCCGCGTGATCGTGATGTTCGACGGCGTGCCCGTCAGCTTCCAGCCGCCGTCCGCGGTGAGCGGATCGCCGGACTTGGCGGCGGTCAGGCGGTTGGGGGCGCCCGTCTTCTCGGTCCGCACGAAGGCCAGCTTGTCGCCGTCGAAGAAGGTGACGTAGAGCAGGCTGTTGTCCTTGCAGCGGAACGTCTTGTCCGCCTTGATCGCCGGCGGCAGCTCGACGGGCGGGCGATTGGCGAGCTGCGTCGCCATCGGATCGGGATTGGTGTCGACGACCTCGGGCTGGGCCGGCTTGTTGTTGCAGGCGGCCAGCGCGAGCAGCGCGGCGGCGGCGGGGAGGAGGGCGCTCTTCATGATGGCGCGGTGCTTTGCGTATACGACGGGTCAGCGTCAAGCACGCTTTTGTCGCGCTGCAAAATCGGCCAAGCGCAGCTTTATGGCCGCCAAGCGGAACTGGCGGTGCGCGTCGTCACGCGCCGCTTGCCCCCGCGTTGCACCCGCGCCATCTAGCGAGCCATGTCCAGCCTGCCCGATACGCTCGCCCTGATCGGCAACACGCCGCTCGTCCGCCTGAAGGGGCCGAGCGAAGAGACGGGGTGCGACATCTTCGGCAAATGCGAATTCGCCAACCCCGGCGCCAGCATCAAGGATCGCGCCGCGCTCGGCATCGTCGAGGACGCGGAAGCGCGGGGCCTGCTGAGGCCGGGCGGCACGATCGTCGAGGGCACCGCCGGCAATACCGGGATCGGCCTGGCGCTGGTCGCCAACGCCAAGGGCTACCGGACGATCATCGTCATGCCCGAGACGCAGAGCCGCGAGAAGATGGACACGTTGCGCGCGCTCGGTGCCGAACTCGTTCTGGTACCCGCCGCGCCCTACTCCTCGCCCTGTCACTTCGTGCACACCAGCCGCCGCATCGCGGAGGAGCGCGACAATGCGCTCTGGGCCAACCAGTTCGACAACGTGGCCAACCGTCGCGCGCACATCACCGGCACCGCCGAGGAGATCTGGTCGCAGATGGACGGTCGCATCGACGGTTTCACCTGCGCCGTCGGCACGGGCGGCACGTTCGCCGGTGTCGGCCTGGGGCTGAAGGCCAAGGACGAGGCGGTGTGCATCGCGCTCAGCGACCCGCACGGCGCGGCGCTGTACGATTACTACGCCTGCGGCGAATTGCGTAGCGAGGGGTCGTCGGTCGCTGAGGGGATCGGGCAGGGGCGGATCACCGCCAACTTGGAAGGCGCGCCGGTCGATACGCAGTTCCGCATCTCCGACCAGGAAGGCTGGGACTGGGTGCGCCGCCTGCTCGGCGCGGAGGGCCTGTGCCTCGGGCTGTCGTCGGGTATCAACGTCGCCGGGGCGGTGCGGCTGGCGCGGCATCTTGGCCCGGGCAAGCGGATCGCGACCATCCTGTGCGACACCGGCTTCCGCTATCTGTCCACCCTGTACGACCCGGCATGGCGACAGGCGAAAGGGCTCGCCTGATCGCCTGATCGACAATCGCGCGGCAAGTCGTTACAACAGCGCGACACGATGAAGCCAGCGCGCGAACATTCCCAGACGGTGCAGCGGGTCAAGGTCGGACTGATCGGCCTGGTCGCGGTCGTCCTGCTCATCGCCATCGCCAGCGCGATCCTGGGGTCGGCGACGCGGGAGCGTCCGATCGCCACGGCCGGATCGGCGCAGGCCGATGTCGTCGCCAACATGGCACTGACCAACGCGGGCAGCGCGCAGGCCGCTGCCGACGCCTCCGGCGAACCGCTCGCCGAACTCGGCGTCGCCCCCTCGACCAGCAACAGCCAAGCCAACCGGTGATCCGCCGGGGAAAATCGGGGACGGCGCGCCACGCGTGCGTCTGGCTGGCCGATTCTCGTGACATGCCAGGGATTTCGCTGCAGCGCCGAATGGAGCGTCCACCCAGAGGATAAGCGACGAAAGGGGGCGCTTTCCCCCTCTTTCCCCGAAAATCCCGTTGCGTCCCCGCCTGCCTGTTGGTATCCATTGCCAACAACGGGGCAGGTATCACCTTTGCTGGCCGCAAAGACGGTCGGAGTCCGACGAGGGTCGGATTTCGAGGGTGATGCCGTGCGCGCCAGGGTGCGAGACGGGCGTGACAGAAAGGGGCAATTATCAGGGAAGCGGACTTGCTCTTGTCGACGACAAGGGCCGGGTTGCCATCCCCAACGCGCTCCGCTCGACGCTGGCGGAGAATGCGCCCCGCGCCGACGGCAAGGACGGCGGCACCGTCATCATCGCCGCGCACGAGGATCAGCCCTGTCTGATCGCCTACGACCCTGCCTATATCGCCGAGCTCAAGCGCGAGCTGAACGAGCGCGTCGCTTTGTCGCGCGGACTCGACGGCAAGGTCGACCACAATATCAAGCGCGGCGGCGCGAACGGCGAGGCGGTGCCCTTCGACGGTTCGGGGCGTTTCATCATGCCCGGCTTTCCGCGCTTCTACGCCAATATCGGTGCGCATGCCTTCTTCTGGGGCACGCTCGACTATATCGAGATCTGGGACCCCAAGACGCTGCTGTCGACACCCGGCATCGCGCCGCAGATGGTCGCCGCCTGCCGCTATTACTGCCAGGACAAGGGGGTCGCGCTTGACTGACGCGCCCCACATCCCCGTGCTGCTCGACGAAGTGGTCGCCGGTCTCGCGCCCGCGCCCGGCGAGACGATCGTCGACGCGACCTTCGGCGCGGGCGGCTACACGCGCGCGATCCTGGCGCGGGGCGCGCGCGTGATCGCGTTCGACCGCGATCCCGACGCGATCGCCGCGGGCCGCGCCGCGGGGCTCGATGGACTGACGCTCGTGCACAGCGACTTTTCCGCGCTGGAGGCCGCGATCGAGTCGCCGGTCGACGGGCTGACGATGGATATCGGCGTATCGTCGATGCAGCTCGACCAGGCGGCGCGCGGCTTCTCCTTCCAGTCGGACGGCCCCCTCGACATGCGGATGAGCCAGGAGGGGCCGAGCGCGGCCGACTTCCTCAACACCGCCGACGAGGAGGCGATCGCCGACGTCCTCTACCATTATGGCGAGGAGCCCAAGTCGCGCCGCGTCGCGCGCGCGATCGTCGCGGCGCGGCCGCTCACGCGTACCGGCGAACTCGCGCTGGCGGTGCGCAAGGCGCTGGGCCACCGGCCGCACGACAAGAAGGATCCGGCGACGCGGACCTTCCAGGCGATCCGCATCCATGTGAACCGCGAGCTGGGCGAGCTTGCCGACGGGCTCGCCGCCGCGGAGCGCGTGCTGAAGCCGGGCGGTCGCCTGGCGATCGTCACCTTCCACAGCCTGGAGGATCGGCTGGTGAAGAGGTTCCTGCGCGAACGCTCGGGCAACGTGCCCGGCGGCTCGCGTCACCTGCCGCAGGCCGCGTCAGGCAAGGCGCCGACGTTCGCAAACGTCGGCAAGGCGATCCGCGCCGGAGAGGCGGAGCTGGCGCGCAATCCGCGCGCGCGTTCCGCGACGCTCCGGGTCGCCACACGGACCGATGCGCCCGCGTGGGAGCACGGGTCCTTCGATCAGGGCATGCGTCCGGGGGCGGGCAGCAATCAGGAGGTGAGTATATGACCGCGGCGTACCGGTTGAAGGGAATAGGCTGGTTCGGTGGCTGTGTCGCCATCGTGCTCGGCTTCTATCTCGTCTCGCTGCAGGTCGCCGCCGAGCGCAAGAAGCTGGAGGGCATGGATCGCAAGATCGATGCCGCGCAGCGCGACATCCGCGCGCTGGAGACCGAATTCGACACGCGCGCCAATCTCGCCCAGCTGGAAAAGTGGAACGGCGAGACGCTGGCGCTCGCCGCCCCCGTGGCGGGGCAGTTCGTCTCCGACGAGCAGGCGCTCGCCAGTCTCGACGCCGGTGGCGGCCCCGCCGCGCCGGGGCAGGGCGAGGGCGCGATCCGCACCGCCGCGCTCGTCGTGCCGTCGCTGTCGATGCCGGTGCTCAACGCGCCCGCGACGGCGGCCGCGACTCCGGCGCCGGCGGTGGTGCAGGTCGCGGCAGCCATGCCCAAGGCCGCACGCGCGGTGATCCCGACCGCCAAGCTCGCCGCCGGCGCCACCGTCATCAAGGCGGCGGCGGTCGAGAAGAGCGCGCGGATGATAGCCAAGCTCAACGACGCGGCGCGCGGCGCGGCCGCGGTCGCGAAGGTGCGCCCGCAGGCCGTCGCGATGCTCGACAAGAAGCTGCTGTCTGACACGACGCTGGGCGAGATCCTGTCGAACGCCCGCTCGGAAGCCCGCAAACGGTGACCGTCATCGTCGCCCGCCCGGCCGCCCCGCGGCGCAGCGCCGGCCAGCGCCAGGCGCTGGTCGCGACCAGCCATACCCGGCTGATGATGCTGATGCTGCTCTTCGCGGCGGCGCTGACCGTGGTGATCGGCCGGCTTGCGATGCTCGGCGTCTTCTCGGGCGCGGAGGCGCAGGCGCGCACGGCGGCGCTCGCCGCGCGGGGCGACATCGTCGATCGCAACGGCGCGCCGCTGGCGCGGACGATCGATGCCTGGACGATCGCGGTCCACCCGAACAAGGTGCTGGGCGACAAGATGGAGATCGCGGCGAAGCTCGCCGCGCTGATGCCCGATCGCGGCGACCAGGCGTGGTTCTACGCACAGCTGACCAAGTCCGTCAGCTTCACCTATCTGCAGCGCCGCGCCAGCCCGGCGCTGGTCGAGCAGGTCAATGCGATCGGCGAGCCGGCGATCGTCTTCGCGCGCGAGACTCAGCGTCTTTATCCGCAGTCGACGCTCGCGGCGCATGCGCTGGGCTTCCTGTCGACCGACGGGCACGGCATGAGCGGCATGGAGCGCGTGCTGGACGAGCGGTTGCTCGATCCCGCCAAGGCGGGACAGCCGGCCCAGCTGTCGATCGACACGCGTGTGCAGGCGGCGCTGGAAAGCGAGCTCGGTCGTGCCATGACGACCTTCTCCGCGCGCGCGGCGGGCGGCATCGTCCTCGACGTCCATACCGGCGAGGTCATCTCGATGGTGTCGCTGCCGACGTTCAATCCCAATCGCGTCGGTACGTCCGGCAGCGACGAACTGCGCAACATCACGACGCAGAGCGTGTTCGAACTCGGTTCGACCTTCAAGCCTATCACCATGGCGGCGGCGATCGACAATGGCGTCGTCACCAGCATGAACCGGCGTTTCGATGCGACGCACCCGCTGCAGGTCGGTCGCTTCACCATCCATGACGAGCGTGGCGATCCGAAGCGCTGGCTCAACATGGCGGAGACGCTGATCTATTCCTCGAACGTCGCGACCGCGCGCGTCGCCGACGAGGTCGGACCGCAGCGGATGCAGGCGATGTTCCGCAAGCTCGGTTTCGATACCAAGCCCGATATCGAACTGCGCGAGAAGGGGCGTCCGCTGTGGCCCGGCTTCTGGGCCCGCACCACGACGATGACCACCGCATATGGCCATGGCATCGCGGTGACGCCGCTGCATCTCGCCTCCGCCTATGCGGCGCTGGTCAACGGTGGCATCTGGCGCCCGGCGACGCTGATGAAGATCGCGCCCGGACAGGCGCCGCGCGGGCGCCGGGTGATCAGCGAGGCGACCAGCGCGCGCATGCGACAGATGCTGCGCCTGATCGTTCTGCGCGGTACCGGACGTAAAGGCGACGCACCGGGCTATCGCGTCGGCGGCAAGACGGGTACGGCGGAGGCCGCGGTGGCGGGCGGCTACGACCGCTCGCGCAACGTCGCGACGTTCGCGGCGGCCTTCCCGATGGATGCGCCGCGCTACGTCGTGCTGGCGATGCTCGATTCGCCGCAGGGGACGAAGGAGACTGGCGGGTGGAAGACCGCAGCCTGGAACGCGGCGCCCGTGGTGGGCCGCACGATCGCACGGGTGGGCGCGATGCTGGGCGTCGTGCCGGACGAGCGGCGCGATATCGACGTGTCGGACATCACGCCGACGCTGTGGCAGGATCCGAGCGCGCCGCCGGTCGACGGCCGTTGAGGCGGGCGGCATGAGGCTGGGCCAGCTTACCGGGAACGACGACGCGGCGCTCGTCACCGGGTTCGCCATCGACCACCGCAAGGTCGCGCCGGGCACCGTCTTCGGCGCCTTCCAGGGCGCCCGCGTCAACGGCGAGGACTTCATCGCCGACGCGGTGCGCAGCGGCGCGGTGGCGGTCGTGGTGCGGCCGGGCGTCGCGGTCGAGGGTGCGGTCGCGATCCACGACGAGAACCCGCGCGAGCGTTTCGCGCGTCTCGCCGCCGCCTTCTTCGCGCCCTTTCCCGACGTCGCGGTCGCGGTGACGGGCACGAACGGCAAGACATCGACGGTCGAGATGACGCGCCAGTTGTGGCGGATGGCCGGCCATCATGCGGCGTCGATCGGCACGCTCGGCGTGACGACGGCGGACGAGCGCGTCACCACCGGCCTGACCACGCCCGACGTCGTCACCTTCCTGTCCAACGTCGCCGGCCTGGCCCGCGAAGGCGTGACCCATGTCGCCTTCGAGGCGTCGAGCCACGGGCTGACACAGTACCGGACCGAGGGGCTGCGCGTCGCGGCGGCCGCCTTCACCAATCTCAGCCGCGACCACCTCGACTATCATGGCGACATGGGCGCCTATCTGACCGCGAAGCTGCGGCTGTTCTCCGAGGTGCTCGATCCCGCCGGCACCGCCGTCGTATGGTCGGACGACATTCACGCGGACCGCGTCGTGGACCTGGCGCGGGCGCGGGGCAACAAGCTGATCACGGTCGGCGAGCGCGGCACGACGCTGCGGCTCGTGCGGCGCGACCCGACCCTGCTCGGCCAGGGGCTGACGATCGAGGCGGACGGCGCGGAACATCGCGTCGCGCTGCCGCTGATCGGCGGCTATCAGGCAGCCAATGCGCTGGTCGCCGCCGGCCTGGTGATCGCAACGGGCGGCGATGTCGCGCGGACCATCGCCGACCTGGCGCGGCTGCAGCCGGTGCGCGGCCGGCTGGAGCGTGCGGCGATCGCGAAGAGCGGCGCGCCCGTCTACGTCGATTACGCGCACACGCCCGATGCGCTCGAGGCAGCGATCGCCGCGCTCAAGCCGCACGCGCGCGGGCGGCTGTTCGTCGTCTTCGGCGCGGGCGGCGACCGCGATGCGGGCAAGCGCGAGACGATGGGGCAGGTCGCGGGAACGCAGGCCGATGTCGCGATCGTCACCGACGACAATCCCCGGACGGAGGATCCCGCGGCGATCCGCGCCGCGGTGCTGCGCGGCGCACCCGGACTGCGCGAGATCGGCGACCGGCGCGAGGCGATCGGCGCCGCGATCCGCGAGGCGGGGCCGGAGGACATCGTGCTCGTCGCGGGCAAGGGGCACGAGCAGGGCCAGGTGGTCGGCGATCTGGTGCTGCCGTTCGACGACGTCACGGTGGCGCGGGAGTGCGCGGCATGACGGGGGCGGGCGGAACGCGGCTCTGGACCGCCGCGGAGATCGCCGCCGCCGTATCCGGCATCGCCTCGGCCGATTTCGCCGTCGACGGCGTCGCCTTCGACAGCCGCGAGGTCAGCACGGACGACCTGTTCATCGCGCTGATCGGCGAGAGCACGGACGGCCATCGTTTCCTGCCGCAGGCCTTCGGGCAAGGGGCGGGCGGGGCGATCGTCGCGCAGGAGACACCGCATCCGCACGTCCGCGTCGCCGACACCTTCGCCGCGCTCAACGACCTCGGCCGCGCCGCGCGGGCGCGGATGGCCGGCACGGTGATCGGCGTGACGGGCTCGGTCGGCAAGACCAGCGCGAAGGAAGCGCTGTTCGCCGCGCTCGACCGGTCGATGCCGGGCGAGGTCCATCGGTCGGTCAAGAGCTACAACAACCACACCGGCGTGCCGCTCAGCCTCGCGCGCATGCCGCGCGAGACGCGCGTCGGCGTGTTCGAGATGGGGATGAACCACGCGGGCGAGCTCGCGCAGCTGACCCGGCTGGTGCGACCGCATATCGCGATCATCACCGCCATCGCGCCCGCGCACACCGCCTTCTTCGCAGACGAGAGCGCGATCGCGGATGCGAAGGGCGAGATCTTCCAGGGGTTGGAGCCCGGCGGCACCGCCATCGTCCCCTACGACAGCCCGCATCGCGACCGCCTGATCGCCGCGGCCCGCCCCCATGCTGCGCGGATCGTCACCTTCGGCCTCGACAAGGCGGCGGATGTCCATGCGACGGAGGCGATGCGCCTGCCGACCGGTGGCACGTTCGTGTCCGCGCGGCTCGGCCAGCGCGAGCTGTCCTTCACCCTGTCGCAGCCCGGCATGCACTGGGTGTCGAACGCGCTGGCGGTGCTCGCCGCGGTCGATGCGGCGGGCGCGGACCTCGGCCTGGCGGGCCTCGCGCTCGGGGAGATGGGCGGGCTCGCCGGACGCGGCGCGCGCTTCATGGCGCCGGCGGCGGGCGGCGAGATGCTGGTGATCGACGAAAGCTACAACGCCAATCCCGCCTCGATGCGCGCGACGCTGGCGGTGCTGGCGCAGGAGCCGGGCCGGCACCTCGCGGTGCTGGGCGAGATGCGCGAGCTGGGCGACGATTCGGCCGATTACCACGCCGGTCTCGCCGACCCGGTCGTCGCGGCGCGCGTCGAGACGGCGCTGCTCGTCGGTGAAGCGATGACGCCGCTCGCGAAGGCCCTTGAGGGGCGCGTCGATGTCGTCCATGTGGCCGATGCCGCGACCGCGCTGGGCCGCCTTCGGGATCTGGCCCGCGCCGGCGACGCGGTACTCGTCAAAGGATCGAACGGCGTGGGGCTGTCGCGGCTGGTCGCGGGCCTGGGGGGCGGAACTACCTGAAATGCTTTACTGGATCGCCGAGCACCTGAAGTTCACGGGGCTGCTGAACCTCATCCGCTACCAGTCCTTCCGAACCGGGGCGGCGATCGCCACCGCGCTGTTCATCGGTCTGATCATCGGGCCGCGCTTCATCGGCTGGCTGCGCGTCCGCCAGGGCAAGGGGCAGCCGATCCGCGCCGACGGCCCGCAGACGCATCTTGCCAAGCGCGGCACCCCCACGATGGGCGGGCTGATGATCCTGACGGCCATGTCGCTGTCGATCCTGATCTGGATGGATATGGCCAACCCCTTCGTCTGGGCGTGCCTGTTCGTGACGCTCGGCTTCGGCGCGATCGGATTCCTGGACGATTACGACAAGGTGCGCAAGGCGAGCACCGCGGGCGTGTCGGGGCGCACGCGGCTGCTGCTGGAATTCGCCATCGCCGGCATCGCCGCATGGATCATCATGGGGCAGAACGGGCCGCACCTCTATCTGCCGTTCACCAACCGGCTGTATCTCGACCTCGGCTATGCCTATCCGCTGTTCGCGGCGTTCACGATCGTCGCCTTCGGCAATGCGGTGAACCTGACCGACGGGCTGGACGGGCTGGCGACGATGCCGGTGATCATCGCCAGCGTCACCTTCGCGATCATCACCTACCTCGCGGGCAACGTGAAGTTCGCCGAATATCTAGGCATCGCGCACGTGCCGGGGGCGGGCGAACTCGCGATCTTCTGCGGCGCGGTGATCGGCGCAGGGCTCGCCTTCCTGTGGTTCAACGCGCCCCCGGCGGCGGTGTTCATGGGCGACACCGGCAGCCTCGCGCTGGGCGGCGCGCTGGGCACGATCGCGGTGGTGGCGCATCACGAGATCGTGCTGGGTATCGTCGGCGGCCTGTTCGTGGTCGAGGCGCTCTCCGTCATCATCCAGGTCTTCTTCTACAAGCGGACCGGCAAGCGCGTGTTCCGGATGGCACCGATCCACCATCATTTCGAGCAACTCGGCTGGAGCGAGCCGACCGTGGTGATCCGTTTCTGGATCATCAGCCTGGTGCTGGCGCTGGCCGGCCTGTCGACGTTGAAGCTGCGGTGATCACCGCCGCGCACTGGGCGGGGCAGCGCTACGCGGTACTCGGGCTGGCGCGTTCGGGCATGGCAACGGTGCGCGCGCTCGCCGCGGCGGGCGCGCATGTCGTGGCGTGGGACAGCGATCCCGCGGCGCGCGAGCGGGCCGAAGCGGTCGACGGCGTGATCGTCCACGATCCGGCGCTGCTCGACCTGACGGGCGCGGCGGGGCTGATCGTCTCGCCCGGCGTGCCGCTCAACACGCATCCGCTGGTGGCGCAGGCGCGGGCGGCGGGCGTTCCGGTGATCGGCGACATAGAGCTGTTCGCGCAGGCGCGTGCCGAGCTGCCGCCGCACAAGGTGGTCGGCATCACCGGTACCAACGGCAAGTCGACCACCACCGCACTGGTCCACCACATCCTGAAGACCGCGGGCGTGCCGACGCTGATGGGCGGCAACATCGGCCTGCCGATCCTGGAGCAGGATCCGCTGCCGGAGAATGGGGTCTATGTACTCGAACTGTCGAGTTACCAGATCGACCTGACGCAGACGCTCGACTGCGACGTTGCGGTGCTCCTGAATATCACCCCGGATCATCTCGATCGGTATGACGGGTTCGAGGGTTACGTGGCGAGCAAGATGCGGCTGTTCGCGATGCAGTCGGAAACATCTGTAAGGGTTGAGCCGGATGACCGGCTGTCGCCGACGGACCCATTCGACATATGGAGCCCATGGGGTGCCGACGGCATCGGTCGGGATGCCACCGAACTCGGCACTCAAGCCGATTGGCCAGCGCTGCAAGGTCCCCACAACGCCCAGAACGCGCTTGTATCGGTCGCCGTAACTCGTGTGCTGGGCGTCGACGAGACCAATATCAGCGCGGCCCTCCGAACTTTCAGCGGCCTCCCCCACCGCATGGAGCGCGTCGCCGAGCGCAATGGCGTTGCCTTCGTCGACGACAGCAAGGCGACCAACCCCGAAAGCGCCGCGCCCGCGCTCGGCGCGTTCGAGCGCATCCACTGGATCGTCGGCGGCAAGCGCAAGGGCGACGACCTCGACGCCTGCGCGCCCTATCTCGACCGGGTCGTCGCGGCTTATACGATCGGCGAGGCGGCCGAACTGTTCGCCGACATCCTGACCCCCAAGGTCCCGCACGTCGAACGCAGCGGCGACCTTGCCACGGCCGTCCGCCACGCCGCCGCCGCGGCGCGGCCGGGAGAAACCGTGCTGTTGTCGCCGGCCTGTGCTAGCTTCGACCAGTTCCGCGATTACGAGGATCGTGGGCGGGCGTTCCGGGCGGCGGTGGAGGCATTGGACTGATGGCGACACGGATGAACACCGGCGCTCCGGCGCAGGGCCGCGATACGCTGATCGCCAAGGTCAAGCGGCGCGGCGGGCGCGGCGACCGGTCGCCGCTGGGCACCTGGTTCTGGGACATCGACCGGATGTTGCTGCTGCTGACGCTGTTCCTGATCGCGATCGGGCTGGTCGCGGTGGCGGCGGCGAGCCCGGCGACGGCGGTCCGCTATTCGGGCGAGCATCACAAGTTCGCGCCGCTCTATTATTTCTGGCGCCAGCTGATGTGGGTCGGCGTGTCGCTGCCCGTGCTGTTCGGCGTGTCGATGCTGCCCGTCGCCACCGCGCGGCGCGCGGCGCTGATCGGCGCGGCGCTGTTCGCGTTCCTGCTCGCGGTGACGCCGTTCATCGGCGCGGTCCATAATGGCGCGCGGCGCTGGATCGGCGTCGGCATCGCCGAATTCCAGCCGTCGGAATTCCTGAAGCCGGTGTTCATCGTCGCCGTCGCCTGGGTCCTGTCGCTCAAGGTCAAGGACCAGGACCTGCCGACGGTGCTGATCACCGGCGCGATGACGGCGGTGGTCGCGGTGCTGCTGATGCTGCAGCCCGATTTCGGCCAGACCGTGATCTTCTGCACCGTCTGGCTGGCGCTGCTGATGATCGCGGGCACGCCGATGCGCGTCCTCGCCGCGATCATCGGCATGGTGCCCGTCGGTCTCGCCGCCGCCTATATGTTCTACAGCACGGCGCGCACGCGCATCGACGCCTTCCTCTTCCCCGGCGTGGAGGGCGAGGGGGCCGGCGACCATTTCCAGACCAACGCCGCGCATGCGACGATCACCGCGGGCGGCTGGACCGGCACCGGGCCGGGCGGCGGCACCGCCAAGTTCGGGCTGCCGGAGGCGCATACCGATTACATCTATTCGGTGATCGGCGAGGAGTTTGGCCTGATCGCCTGTTCGATCATCGCGGTCGTGTTCCTGGCGATCGTCGTGCGCGTCTTCGTCCGGCTGCTCGACGAGCAGGACGAGTTCAAGCTGCTTGCGGCGAGCGGCCTGGCGGTGCAATTCGGCGCGCAGGCATTGGTGTCGATGGCGGTGAACACGGGGCTGGCGCCGTCGAAGGGGATGACGTTGCCGTTCATCAGCTATGGCGGGTCGTCGATGATCGCGCTGTCGATCGGCATGGGGCTGCTGCTTGCCTTCACGCGGCGCAACCCGTTCCTGACGCGCAGTCCCTATGTGGTGAGATGGGGTTCGAATTGAGCAAGCATTACGTCCTCGCCGCCGGCGGCACGGGGGGGCACATGGTACCGGCGGCGGCGCTGGCCGCGGAACTGACGAAGCGCGGGCATCGCGTCGCCCTGGTCAGCGACGCGCGCGGCGTGCGTTTCCCGGGCCTGTTTGACGGCATCCAGACTCACGTCCTGCCCGCGGGCAGGTTCCAGCTGAAGAAGCCGCAGGGCTGGGCGAGTGCGGTGCGCGAGATGCTGCGCGGCCGGGCGATGGCGCGCGAACTGTACCGCACCTTCAAGCCGGCGGCCGTGATCGGCTTCGGCGGCTATCCCGCCTTCCCGGCGTTGCTCGCCGCCTTCGCGGAAAAAATCCCGACGGCGGTGCACGAGCAGAATGCCGTGCTCGGCCGGGTCAACCGCGTCGTCGCGGGGCGCGTTGGGGCGATCGCCACCTCCTATGCCGAGACCGCGCGCCTGCCCGCCAAGCTTGCGGACAAGGTCCACCTGGTCGGCAATCCGGTGCGCGAGGCGGTGCTGGCCCTGCGCGCCAGGCCCTATCCGCTGCTGGAGGAGGACGGGATCTTCCGCGTCCTCGTCACCGGCGGCAGCCAGGGCGCGAGCGTGCTCAGCCAGGTCGTGCCCGACGGCCTGGCAATGCTGCCCGTCACCTTCCGCCGCCGGCTGCAGGTGACGCATCAGGCGCGGATCGAGGATATCGACGCGGTGCGCGCCAAATATGCCGAGCATCAGATCCCGGCGGAACTCGCCACCTACCTGCCCGACATGCCGGAACAGCTCGCCTGGGCGCATCTGGTGATCGGCCGTGCCGGCGCATCGACCATCGCGGAGCTGACCGCGGCGGGCCGACCGGCGATCCTCGTGCCGCTGCCGTCGGCGACCGACGACCACCAGACCGCCAATGCGCGGGAGATGACGAAAGCGGGGGGCGCGCGCACCATTCCGCAATCCGACTTCACCGCCAAGGAACTCGCCAAACAGATGCAGAAGCTGGGCCTCGACCCCGCGGCGCTCGAAAACGCCGCCGCCCGCGCGAAGAGCGTCGGCCGCCCCCATGCGGTCAGCGACCTCGCCGACCTGGTCGAAAGCCTCGACGCCCCGCTCGCGCGCTTGCCGGTCGGGAAGCCGGTAAAGCCCAAGCCGGCGCTGGCGGGGATGGGCGCATGATCCGCGGCGTCCATACCGACATCGGGCCGATCCACTTCGTCGGCATCGGCGGCATCGGCATGTCCGGCATCGCCGAGGTCATGAAGAACCTCGGCTATACGGTACAGGGTTCCGACGTCGCCGAAGGCTATGTGGTGCAGGGGCTGCGCGACAAGGGGATCGCGGTCACGATCGGCCATGCCGCCGAAAACGTCGCGGACGCGGCGGTGGTCGTCACCTCCACCGCGATCACGCGGTCCAACCCCGAGGTCGAGGCCGCGCTGGAGCGCCGCATCCCCGTCGTCCGCCGCGCCGAGATGCTCGCGGAGCTGATGCGCCTGAAGCAGACGGTCGCCGTCGCGGGCACGCATGGCAAGACGACGACGACCTCGATGGTCGCGGCGCTGCTCGACGCGGGCGGGATCGACCCGACCGTGATCAACGGCGGCATCATCAACAGCTACGGGTCCAATGCGCGCCTCGGCGCGAGCGACTGGATGGTGGTGGAGGCGGACGAGAGCGACGGCAGCTTCCTGCGCCTCGACGGCACGATCGCGGTGGTCACCAACATCGATCCCGAGCATCTCGACCATTACGGCAGCTTCGACGCGGTCAAGGACGCATTCGTCGAGTTCGTCGAGAACGTGCCCTTCTATGGTGCGGCGCTGCTCTGCCTCGACCATCCGGAGGTGCAGAACGTGCTGCCGCGCGTACGCGACCGGCGCGTCGTGACCTATGGCTTCTCCGCGCAGGCGGACATCCGCGGCGTCGACGTGACGCCGGTGCCGGGCGGCAACCGCTTCGCCTGCGTCGTGCGCCAGCGCGACGGCTCGGCGCGCACCATCGCCGATATCGAGCTGCCGATGCCCGGCCGCCACAATGTGCAGAACGCGCTCGCCGCGATCGGCGTGGCGCTGGAGCTTGGCATCGACGATGCGACGATCGCCCGGGGTTTCGAGGCGTTCGGCGGGGTCAAACGCCGCTTCACCAAGGTTGGCGAGGTCGCGGTGGACGGCGGCGCGGTGACCGTGATCGATGACTATGGCCACCATCCGGTCGAGATCCGCGCCGTGCTGGCCGCGGCGCGCGAGGGTGCGCGCGGCCGCGTGATCGCGGTGGTGCAGCCGCACCGCTACTCGCGGCTCGGCAACCTGATGGAGGACTTCCAGACCGCGTTCAACGACGCCGACCGCGTGCTGGTGACGCCCGTCTATGCGGCGGGCGAGGCGCCCGTGCCCGGTGTCGACGCCGAGGCGCTGGTCGAGGGGCTGAAGCGGCGCGGTCATCGCTCCGCCGCCGTCATCGCGGATGCCGATGCGCTCGCCGCGGAACTTGCGGCCACGGTCCAGGCGGACGACATGGTCGTATGCCTCGGCGCCGGCGACATCACCAAATGGGCGGCCGGGCTGGCTGCGGCGATCGAGGCACGGCGATGACCGACTGGTTCGACGCCGGACTGCGCTTCCAGAAGCAGATGCTCGATGCGCAGCGCCGCACGCTGGAGGCGGGCAACCACGCCGTGGGTGCCGGCGAGGCGCTGGTGCAGGTGCAGGAGGCAACGCGCAAGGCGGCCGAGGCGAACCTCGCCGCCATCCAGGCGTGGATGCGCCTGTGGGGGGCGGGGCCGTGGTGATCGACCTTCCCGCCGTCCGTGGTCGCCTGACGCACGGCGCCCCGCTGGCGCCGCTCGTCTGGTTCAAGGCCGGCGGGGCGGCGGAATGGCTGTTCGAGCCGGCAGACGTCGACGACCTCGCCGACTTCCTGCGCGGCCTCGATCCTTCGGTGCCGGTGATGGCGCTCGGCCTCGGCTCGAACCTCATCGTCCGCGATGGCGGCGTCCCCGGCGTGGTCGTGCGACTGGGTAAGGCATTCGCACGGGTCGAGTCGGTGGACGCGACGACATTGCGCTGCGGTGGCGGCGCGAGCGGCATCCTCGTGTCCTCGACCGCGCGCGACGCGGGCATCGGCGGCGTCGAGTTCCTGCGCTCGATCCCGGGTACCGTCGGCGGCTTCGTGCGGATGAACGGCGGCGCCTATGGCCGCGAGGTCAAGGACGTGTTGACCGAGGCAGAGGTGGTGCTGCGATCAGGCGAGCGGCGGACCCTGTCGCCAGGCGATCTCGACTACACCTATCGCCACAGCGCGCTGCCCGAGGGCGCGGTGGTCGTCGCCGCCACCTTCCGCGGCCATCCGGCCGAACCCGCCGCCGTGCAGGCGGAGATGGACCGGATCGCCGCGGCGCGCGAGGCGTCGCAGCCGCTGCGTTCGAAGACCGGCGGCTCGACCTTCAAGAATCCCGACGGGCACAAGGCCTGGGCGCTCGTCGACGCGGCGGGCTGTCGCGGCTTGCGTCGCGGCGATGCACAGGTATCTGAGAAACATACGAACTTTCTGCTCAACCTTGGCACGGCGACGAGCGCCGACATCGAGGCGCTGGGTGAGGAGGTACGCAACAGGGTAAAGGCGTATTCCGGGGTGACATTGGAGTGGGAAATCCAGCGGGTGGGGGTGGCGGTATGAACCACTCTTTCGTCATCCCCGCGAAGGCGGGGATCCAGAACCTCTGTGGTCACCGCGTGTTCGAGACGCCAGCAAGTCTGGATTCCCGCCTCCGGGGGAATGACGGAGGATATTGTGGCTGAGCTGGTTACGCCTTCGCCCCTCCACATCGCGGTCCTCATGGGCGGCTGGTCGGCGGAACGGCCCGTGTCGCTGATGTCCGGCGCCGGCGTCGCCGATGCGCTCGAGGCGAACGGCCACCGCGTCACCCGGATCGACATGAACCGCGACGTCGCCGCCCGGCTGGCGGAGGCCAAGCCCGATCTCGTCTTCAACGCGCTCCACGGTTCGCCGGGCGAGGACGGCACGGTGCAGGGCATGCTCGACCTGATGGGCATTCCCTATACCCACTCGGGTCTCGCCACCTCGGTGATCGCGATCGACAAGGTGCTGACCAAGCAGGCGCTCGTCCCCGCGGGCATCCCGATGCCGGGCGGACGCGTCGTGCGGTCCGCCGACGTGTTCGAAGGCGATCCGATCGCGCGGCCCTATGTGCTGAAGCCGGTCAACGAGGGGTCTTCGGTCGGGGTCGCGATCGTCACCGACGACGGCAATTACGGCAATCCGATCGGTCGCGACGTACAGGGACCATGGCAGGAATTCGACGAGCTGCTCGCCGAACCCTATGTCCGCGGTCGGGAACTGACCACGGCCGTGCTCGACAACCGCGCACTCGGCGTGACGGAGCTGAAGCCCAAGACCGGCTGGTACGATTTCGACGCCAAGTATACCGACGGGCTGACCGAGCATGTCTGCCCCGCCGACATCCCCGACGAGATCGCGGACGCGTGCAAGCGGCTGGCGCTTGAGGCGCACCGCCTGCTCGGCTGCAGGGGCGCAAGCCGATCGGACTTCCGCTGGGACGACGAGCGCGGCGTCGACGGCCTGTTCCTGCTGGAAGTGAATACGCAGCCCGGCATGACCCCGCTCAGCCTGGTGCCCGAACAGGCGCGGCACATCGGCATGAGCTACGAACAATTGGTCCAGGCGATCGTCGAAGAGGCGCTGGCCGACGCGCGGGTGCGCGACGGATGAGCCGCACCATCAAGCGCGGCACGCCGCCGCGCCGACCCGCCCCGCGCCGCAAGCAGCCCGTCCGCAAGGTCGGGCGGTTCGAGCGCGCCGTCAACGCGCTGCCGGTCAGCGAGACGACGATCCGCAGGGCGGCGACCTGGACGATCACCGGCGCCGGCGTGGCGGGCGCGCTGGCGATCCTGACTTGGATCGGCATCCCGGGCATGATCGGCGGCGCGATCGCCGAAGGCGCAGGCCGCGCGGGCTTTCGCGTCGAGCAGATCGAGGTCACCGGCCTCAAGCGCATGGACCGGATGAGCGTTTATGCCGTCGCGCTCGACCAGCAGAGCCGGGCGATGCCGCTCGTCGACCTGGAGGCGGTACGCGAGAAACTGCTGCGCTACGGCTGGATCGCCGACGCGCACGTCTCGCGCCGACTGCCCGATACGTTGCTGATCGACATCGTCGAACGCGCCCCCGCCGCCGTGTGGCAGGACAATGGCCAGCTGACCCTGATCGACAAGGACGGCGTGCTGCTGGAGCCCGTGCGCAGCGAGGCGATGCCCGACCTGCCGCTGGTGATCGGTCCCGGCGCGGACCGGCAGGAACCGCAATATCAGGCGCTGATGGCCGCGGCCCCCGCGCTCAAGCCGCGGGTCAAGGCGGCGACCTGGATCGGCAACCGCCGCTGGGACCTGACGTTCGACACGGGCGAGACGCTGGCGCTGCCCGAGGACGGTGCGCCCGCCGCGCTGCTCAAGTTCGCGGAAATGGACGGCGCGCGGCCGCTGCTGGGCAAGGGCTGGGTCCGGTTCGACATGCGCGATCCGGCCAAGCTGGTCGTGCGCCGCCCGGATGCGAGCGTCGTCCACGCCATGCCCGATCCCGCCGAGTTGCCGGCGAAGGGCGCGGAGGCGGCACCGGAGACAAAGACGCCGGAAACGCGTACGATCGCATCGACGGCGTCTTCCGATGGCTGAGGGGGGCTGAGGGACAATGGCGAAGGTCACACCGGAAGGGCTCATCACCGCGCTCGACATCGGCTCGTCCAAGGTGTCGGCGATGATCGCGCAGAAGGGCGACGGCGGCGAGCTGATCGTGCTCGGCACGGGGCAGCGCGAAAGCCGCGGCGTCAAGCGCGGCTATATCGCCGACATGGGCGCGACCGAGGCGGCGGTGCGCGAGGCGGTCGAGCAGGCGGAACGGATCGCCGGCATCAACATCGAGAACGTCTGGGTCGGCTTTTCCGCGGGCGGGCTGGTCAGCGACGTGGCCGAGGTCGAATTCGAGCTGGGCGGCCATCGCGTCGAACAGCAGGACATCGACGCGCTGCTCGCGGCGGGGCGCAACTCGATCGATCCGCAGGGGCGCATGGTGCTGCACGCGCAGCCGGCACTGTACACGCTGGACGGGCTGACCGGCGTCAAGAAGCCGCTCGGGCTGCATGCCGACAGGCTGGGCGTCCACATTCACGTCGTCGCGGCGGACGGTTCGCCTGTCCGCAACCTCGACCTGTGCGTCCGCTCCGCGCATCTGGAGGTGAAGTCGATCATCGCGGCGCCGGTCGCGACGGGCCTCGCCTGCCTGAGCGAGGAGGAGCGCGAGCTCGGCGTCGCGCTGGTGGAGATGGGGGCGGGGATCACCAACGTCTCGCTGTTCGCCGGCGGCATGCTGGTCGGCCTGTGTTCGCTGGCGATGGGCGGGCAGGACATCACCGACGATATCGCCTCCGCCTTTGGCACGCGGCGCGCGCAGGCGGAGCGGATGAAATGCTTCCACGGCTCCGCCAATGCCTCTCCGCGCGACAATCACGAGATGATCCCGGTGATGCCGATCGCCGCGGAGGACGACGTCCATGGCGGGATGCAGATCACCAAGGCGCAGCTGATCGGGATCGTCCGCCAGCGGCTGGAGCACCAGATGGGCGAGATCCGCAAGGCGCTGCAGCAGCTCAAGTTCGAAGGACCGGTCGGGCGCCAGGTGGTGCTGACCGGCGGCGGTGCGGAGCTGAAGGGCGTCGCCGATTATGCGCAGCAGGCGTTGGGACGGTCGGTGCGCATCGGTCGCCCGCGCGGGCTGACGGCGCTTCCCGATGCGCATGGCGGGCCCGCCTTCGCGACGCTGGCGGGCCTTGCCTTCTACGCCGCCTCCGATCCCATCGACCTGCGCGGCGCGGCGCCGCAGCCGCAGACGGTGCATCGGCAGAAGGGGTTGGGCATGGTGCGCAAGCTCATTCAGGCGGCGCGTGCCAATTATTGATTTTACGTGACGATTTTCGGTGGCACCGTGCGTAACCTTGGGGCAAAAGGGTTAATCAGTGCCCCGGTCAGTATTTACCGGTAGGGGGCGGAGAGAACAGGCCATGAGCATCGAATTCATCACTCCCGAGGTCGACGAACTGACCCCCCGCATCGCCGTGATCGGCGTCGGCGGCGCGGGCGGCAATGCGATCGCCAACATGATGCGCGCCGACGTGCAGGGCGTCGATTTCCTGGTGGCGAACACCGACGCGCAGGCGCTCAAGTCGTCGGTCGCGCCGCATCGCATCCAGCTCGGTTCCAAGATCACGCAGGGCCTGGGCGCGGGCGCCCGGCCGGAGATCGGCCGCGCCGCCGCGGAGGAGACGATCGACGAGCTCGCCAAGCGGCTCGAAGGCGCGCACATGTGCTTCATCGCGGCCGGCATGGGCGGCGGCACGGGCACGGGCGCGGCGCCGGTCATCGCCAAGGCGGCGCGCGACATGGGCATCCTGACCGTCGGCGTCGTCACCAAGCCGTTCAGCTTCGAGGGTAATCGCCGCGCCAAGGCGGCCGACGGCGGTATCGAGGAACTGCAGAAGTACGTCGATACGCTGATCGTCATCCCGAACCAGAACCTGTTCCTGATCGCCAATGCGAACACGACCTTCAAGGAAGCGTTCGAAATGGCGGACGAGGTGCTGCAGCAGGGCGTGCGCGGCATCACCGACCTCATGGTCATGCCCGGCCTCATCAACCTCGACTTCGCCGACGTCCGCTCCGTGATGCAGGAGATGGGCAAGGCGATGATGGGCACCGGCGAGGCGAGCGGCGACAACCGCGCGCTGGAGGCGGCGCAGAAGGCGATCGCAAACCCGCTGCTCGACGGCGTGTCGATGCAGGGCGCGAAGGGCGTCATCATCTCGATCACGGGCGGCGACGACATGCGCCTGCTCGAGGTCGACGAGGCGGCGAACCATATCCGCGACCTGGTCGATCCCGATGCCAACATCATCTGGGGCTCGGCGTTCAACCCCGACCTCGAGGGCAAGATCCGCGTCTCCGTCGTCGCGACCGGCATCGATTCCGACGCCAAGCCGCAGGCCGCGGCGCAGCAGGCGGAGCCGACCAAGTCGTTCAGCTTCGGCATGGGTCGCAAGACCGACGATTCCACCTCGTTCCGCCCGACCGCCGCGACGCAGCAGGCGCCCGCCGCGCCGGCGCCCGCGCAGGCCGATCCGGCGCAGCCGGTCGCCGCGCCCGCACCCAGCGTGTCCTTCGCACCCGCTGCCGATGCGGAGCCGCTCGACCTGACCCAGAACGAGGCCGTTGGCTCGCCGCAGGCCGCCGCGCCGGACGATGAACTGGTCCTGGGTGCGGAGACGATCGTGCCGCCGGCTGCCCCCGCCGCACCGCGCGCTTACGGCGACGACGCCTATGCGACGCCGCGCGCACCCGCCGCCGCGCCGGCGGACGACGGTGGCCGTCGTCGCTGGATTGCGCCGGGGAGCGAGGCGACGCCCGAGGCCGCGCCGCAGCCGCGTGTCAAGCTGGGCGGCACGCTGTTCGAGCGCATGTCCAACGCGGCACGGGGCGCACAGCGCGAAGAGGCCGGCGACGACAAGGAGCCGCTCGACATCCCGCGCTTTCTGCATCGCCAGAACAACCAGTAAGGCGGTCGCGCGCGTTCGGCCGAACGCGGTTTTCGTTGACGGCGCCCGGCGACGTGATCGGGCTTGGGCACTCCGCCTCGCACGGCGGGGTGCCTTTCCGTTTGCCGGGCCCATCCTCTTCGTCTCCCGTACCCCGCCGTTGACGGCTTCTTTACCTTCGTCGCCGCCAAGGCTCGCTTCGCCGCAGCACGGTCGGGCGGGACATTGCCGGTTCAGCCGGCCTCGGCTCTAGTCGGTCGCGTCTCATGCGCGTTTTCCTCCCCGCTATACTCGCGCTGGCGTTCGCGCCGGCCGCGCTCCCCGCGCAAGAGGTGGTCCAGCCCCTGCCGGGCACCACCGATGCCGATCGCCTGGCCGAGCAGATGCGCGCGCTGGCGTCCAATCCACGTGACGTGAACGCCCTGGTCGCGGCTGGCGATCTGTCGCTCAAGCTCGACGATCTCAGCGGCGCGGCATCGCTGTTCGCGCGGGCGGAGAAGGTCGCGCCGGCCGATCCGCGCATCAAGGCCGGGGAGGGCGCGATCCTGGTGCGCTCGGAGCGGCCCGGCGAAGCATTGCGCTATTTCGCGCAGGCCGAGGCGGGTGGGCTCGACGCGCGCACCTTCGCGGCGGACCGAGGCCTTGCCTATGATCTCGTCGGGCAGCAGGAGCGTGCGCAGCGCGACTACAGGCTCGCGCTGAAGACCGCGCCCAGCGACGAGATCGTCCGGCGCTACGCGCTGTCGCTCGGCATTTCAGGCAAGCGCCAGGAGGCGCTGGACACGCTCGATCCGCTGTTGCGCAAGCAGGATCGCAGCGCATGGCGAACGCGCGCCTTCGTGCTCGCGATGGGCGGGGATCAGGCGGGCGCCGAAAAGATCGCCGCAACGATGCTGCCCGGCGGCATGGCGCAGGGTCTGCAGCCGTTCTTTCAGCGGCTGCCGACACTGCCGGCGGCGGATCGCGCCTTCGCCGTCCATTTCGGCGAGGTGCGCGCTACCCCGGAGCGCATCGCCGACGCGCGCCTGGCGCCAGCCATGCCGTACCTGGCGCCCGAGCCTTCGGCGGCACCGATCGCGCTGGCTGCCGCGAAGACGCCCGTCGTCGGCACGCCGGTGCAGCGTGGCAATCGCCGCGAGCGGCAGCGGCCCGGCCGCGTTCAGATGGCGGCGGCGACGCCCGCTCCGGTCGCACCGTCCTACACCGAGGCGACGCGCGCGCTGGCATCGGTACAGCCCGTCCCGGCTTCGGCAGGTGCGGTGACGCTGGCGGCGGCGGCGGTTCCGGTCGCGCCAGTTTCGGCGGTTCCCGCCGCCACGCTATCATCGAGCGGCGCGCCGACGCCGACGCAGCCCGTCACGGTCCAGCCAGCGCCGGTCGTGCAGCCGGCCCCGGCCCGCGTCGCCAGCGTTCAGCCGAGCGTGGCCCGCGCGGTCGTATCGCAGCCGTCTACGGTGGTCGCGACGCCGTCGCCGCGCCAGGCGCAACCGGTCGTGTCCGCGCCGCAGCAGCCGACGCAGTTCGCGGCGGCCAGCGTCACGCAACCGTTGCCCGCAACGGCGACGGTCCAGCCGATCCCGCGTCCTGCCTCACCGGCCTATGCCGGCAGCATGGGATCGGCAGCTAATGCCGGCAGCACGGTGTCGCCGGCCGCGCCCGCGCCCGTCGCCACCACGGCGGTCGTCACCCCGGCGACGGTCGCTGCGGCGCCGGCGGCGGCCACTCCGGCGCCCGCGTCCGCGGCGCCCCGACCGGCGACGCGGGCCTTCGCCGCGCAACGGCGCAGGGACGAGACCGACGCGGTGCTCGCGCGAATCGTCGCGGGCCTTTCCATCCCCGGTTCCGAACTGGGCGTGACCGAGCCGGCGCGGCCGTTGGCGGTCGTCGCCGCGCCTGCCGCTCCTGCGGCGGTGCCGGCGGAAACGGCGGCGCGCGTGCTCGCCGAGGCCAAGGCCAAGGAGCAACGCGACGCGGAGGCGCAGAAGGCGCTTGCCGCCAAGGCGCTCGCCGACAAGCGTGCCGCGGACAGGAAGGCCGCTGCCGACAAGAAGGCGCTTGCCGCCAAGAAGGCGGCCGAGGCCGAGAAGCTGGCCGAGGCGAAGGAAGCGGCGGAGGAGAAGCGCAAGGCCCGCGCCAATCCGTCGCGGATCTGGGTGCAGGTTGCCGGCGGCGCGAACGAGGACGATCTGCCCAAGGCCTGGGCAGCGGCAAAGGCGAAAGCACCGACGCTGGCGGGCAAGAGCGGCTGGAAGACACCGCTGCGCGCGACCAACCGCGTGCTCACCGGTCCGTTCAAGACCGACGCGGAGGCGCGCGCCTTCGTCAACAAGCTGACGAAGGAGGGGGTCGGCGCCTTTACCTTCACCAGCGACGCGGGACAGGTGGTGGAGAAGCTCTCAAGCAAGTAAGGCGCCCCGGATGAGCATTCGCGCCTCCTGGGCTTCCGATCCCGCCGCAAGCCGCGGCCGTCTGCATGCCGAGGGGCAGGGGACGGCGCGCGGCCCGCGCGACGATTTTCAGCGCGACCGCGACCGGATCATCCATTCGATCAGCTTCCGTCGGCTCCGTCACAAGACGCAGGTGTTCATGGCGCCGGACGGCGACCATTTCCGGGTCAGGCTGACGCACAGCCTGGAGGTCGCGCAGATCGGCCGCACGATCGCCCGCGTCCTCGGCCTCAACGAGGATCTGACCGAAGCGCTGTGCCTGGCGCACGATATCGGGCATCCGCCCTTCGGCCATGCCGGCGAGGATGCGCTCAAGGCGGCGCTGCGCGATGCCGGCGGCTTCGATCACAACGGGCATACGCTGCGCACGCTGACCGAGATCGAACGGCCGTATCCGATGTGGAACGGACTGAACCTGACGTGGGAAACGCTGGAGGGCCTTGCCAAGCACAATGGGCCGGTCCGTCACCCCGGCTGGGCGCTCGAAACGGCGGACGCGCAATTCCCGCTCGACCTGTCGAGCCACGCCAGCCTCGAGGCGCAGGTCGCGGCCATCGCGGACGACATCGCCTATGACAACCACGATATCGACGACGGCCTGCGCGCCGGGCTGCTGACGCTCGACCAGCTGCTCGCGGTGCCGATGGTCGCTTCGGGATGGGATGCGGCCCGCCGTCGCTTCCCGGACGTGCCGGAAAAGCGACTGGCGCACGAGCTCGTCCGCAGCCAGATCGGGCTGATGGTCAACGACTTGATCGAGGAAACGCGCGCGCGCATCGCCGCGTCGGGCGTCGTCACCGTCGACGAGGTGCGGACCGTGGGTCGCGCGCTATGCGGCTTCTCGCCGGCGATGCGGGAGGCGGAGCGCGACCTGAAGCGGTTCATGTACGCCAATCTCTACCATCATCCGCGCCAGCTCGCCGCAGCCGAGGCGGCGCATGGCATCGTCGCGGGCTTGTTCGCCGCCTATCGCGACGATCCCGGCGCGATGAGCGCAGACTGGTCGGACGACGTACCCGCTGCGGAGCCGGGGCGCAGCCGCCATATCGCGGATTTCATCGCGGGCATGACCGATCGCTATGCGATCGCCCGCTACCGCGAGCTGGTCGGGCCGATCGACCTGCCCGAAGGCTTCTGATCGCGGCCGCTCGACGGCGGCGGAAATGGTGCAGGCGAAAGGGGCCGTCCCTCGCGGGAGCGGCCCCTTCGGATACGCTTTACTGGAAGATGACGGCCGCGTTCAGCGGGTCGCGGTCTCGATGCCGCGCGCGTCGCTGGCCGCGCCGACGGCCTGCTGCGTGCGGAACGAGACGGGATAGCCACCCGCGACGCCGGACACGCGATCGCCGCGGACGACGAGGCGGAACGGCGTGCCCGAAGGATATTGCCGCCCCGTGATCACCTGGCGGCCCTGCTCGTCGTGGCTGGTGTAGACATAGGTCTCGCCGTTCTGCGTGAAGGTACGGCGACCCTCGGCAGCCATGCCGATGGTGGAGGTGAGTGCGGCCGTCACGGCGGCCAGGATGGCGATCGTCTTGCGCATGGTCATACTCCCGTTTCGCAGTGCGTTGAAATGTCGCCTCGGAAATATTGCAGTGCAGCATAAGGCACAAATGCGCATTGCGGACCTAAGCGTGCAAATAGCGCAATCGTCGCGCACATGTCCCGGCTGAGATAATTGCGCGACAATCGCGTGCTAAAGCGGAGACGCTGTTTTTTCCGGGAGAGGGAAGGGAGCGTGTCCGTGTCCGTGTCACAAATCGCAATCGCGCTGAATCGCTTCGGCCTTGGCACGCGTCCGGGCGACGCCGCTCCGGATGATCCGCGCGGCTGGCTCGAAGAACAGATCGTGCAATACCAGTCTGGCTCTCCGCTTCTCGCATCCGTTCCGACGAGCGTCGCCGTCGCCGCCGACATACGCGACTATCGCGAGGAGCAGCGCCTGATGCGGATGCAGGGCATGGCGAAGCCGACGCCGATGCCCGCTGCAACCATGGCCGCCGCGAATCCCGCCCCGCCTGCTGCGGCGACTATGGCCGGACCGCCGGCAATGCAGCCGCCGACGACGGCGGCGACCACCGTCAGACCGGAGATGCAGGAAGCGCGACAGGCCGCCCGCCGGCTGGCGAAGGACGATTACGCGACGCTGGCTGCGGCCCGCGCCAACCTGGCGCTGGCGAGCGATACGCCGTTCGCCGAGCGGCTGGTGCATTTCTGGTCCAACCATTTCGCGGTTTCGGCCGACAAGCTCGAACTGGTCGGACTGGCCGGAACGCTGGAGATGGAGGCGATCCGGCCAAATGTGATGGGCCGCTTTTCCGACATGCTGTTCGCGGTCGAGCGGCATCCGGCGATGCTGCTCTATCTCGACCAGTCGGTGTCGATCGGGCCGGGCAGCCCACTGGGGCAGCGACTCGCCGCGCGGGGCAAGGCGAAGGCCGGGCTCAACGAGAACCTGGCGCGCGAGATCATGGAATTGCACACGCTGGGCGTGCGCACCGGCTACACGCAGGCGGACGTCACCGAATTCGCCCGCGCGATGACGGGCTGGACCGTCAGCGGCATCGGCGGCGGTCCCGGCGGACGGTTCTCCGATCCGCTGACGCCGGGCGGATTCATGTTCGTAGACCAGGTCCACGAGCCCGGTCCGCGCCATATCCTGGGCAAGACCTATGCAGCCGGCGGACGGGCGCAGGCGGAGGCCGTGCTGAGCGACCTGTCGGTCCATCCGGCGACGGCGCGGCACCTCGCGACCAAGCTCGCACGCCACTTCATCGCGGATGCGCCGCCGCCGTCCGCCGTCGCCCGGCTGGAGACCGCCTTCCTTCGGTCCGGCGGCGACCTGCCGACCGTCTACCGGGCATTGATCGCGTCGCCGGAGGCGTGGGCGACGCAGCCGGCCAAGTTCAAGACGCCGTGGGAATGGTCCGTTTCCGCATGGCGCGCGCTCGGAACGCGCACGGTGCAGCCGGGGGCGGTGCAGGGGCTGCTCGACCAGCTCGGCCAGCCGATGTGGAAGCCCGGCCAGCCGATCGGCTATGACGACACCGCGCCGAGCTGGGCCGGCCCCGACGCCATCCTGCGTAGGGTCGAGGCGGCGCAGCGTTTCGCCGCGGCCGCGCCCGCCGGCACCGACGCGCGCGCGCTGGCCGCGCAGATGTTTCCCGGCATGCTGAGCCCGGCGACCGCGCAGGCGCTGCAACGGGCGGAAAGTCCCAATCAGGCGATCGCGCTGTTGCTCGTCTCGCCCGAAATGATGCGGAGGTAACAGCCATGGATCGTCGTTCCTTCCTGCGCGGCGCCGGTACGCTGGGCGTACTCGGCGGCTTCGCGCCGCGGCTCGCCTTCGCCAAGGCGGCCACGGCCAAGCGTTTCGTCTTCATCATCCAGCGCGGCGCCGCCGATGGCATGGGCATCGTCGGTCCCGTCGGCGACCCCGCCTTCATCGGCGCGCGCGGCGATCTCGCCGCGGACGTGGCGCAGGGCACCAAGCTGGACGCGATGTTCGCGCTGCATCCGGCGATGACCGCGACGGCTAGCCTGTATGCGCAGGGGCAGGCGCTGTTCGCGCATGCGATCGCCTCGCCCTATCGCGACCGGTCGCATTTCGATGGCCAGAACGTCCTGGAGACCGGGGGGGCCAGCGCCTACCAGCTGCGCGACGGCTGGATGAACCGCCTGCTCGGCCTCGTCCCGGCGGAGGATGCGCATGCGATCGCGGTCGCGGCGACCGTACCGATGGCGCTGCGCGGCAAGCGCGAGGTCGCGAGCTACGCGCCCTCGTCGTTGCCGCACGCGTCCGACGACATGCTCGCCCGCGTGACGCAGCTGTACCAGGGCGACGCACAGCTCCACGCCCTGTGGGACGAGGCGCTGTCGACGCGCCAGTTGACGGGCGACCTCAACGCCAAGGACGCGCGCAACACCGGTGCGCTCGCCGCACGATTGCTGGCGCCCGCCAACGGCGCGCGCATCGCGACGATCGAGACGGGCGGGTGGGACACGCATGCGGGCCAGCGCGGCCGACTGACGCAGCAGCTCAAGGCGCTCGACGCGATGATCGGCGCACTGCACGCGGGGCTGGGCCCGGTCTGGAACGATACGCTGGTCCTCGTCGCGACCGAATTCGGCCGCACCGTCGCGGCGAACGGGACGGGCGGGACCGATCACGGCACCGGCACGGCGGCGATGCTAATGGGCGGGGCGGTCAAGGGCGGGCGCGTGCTCGCCGACTGGCCGGGGCTCGCGCAGGCAAGCCTGTTCGAGAATCGCGATCTCAAGCCGACGACGCCGCTCGACGCATTCATCGGCGGCGCGGTGGCGAGCCATTTCTCGGTCGATCCTTCCCGAACGATGCCGGCGCTGTTCCCGTCGAGTGCCCGCACCGCGGCGCTCGAGGGATTGCTGCGGGCGTAATCGCGATCGCCTCCCCGCCGCCGGGGAGGCGATCGCCATTGCGGCAGAGGCTGTGCGCCCGTACATCGCGGCGCATCATGACGCTCTATACCCGCTTCGCCGCGCATGTCGCCGCGGCCCTCGACACCCTCACCGCCGCCGGCACGCTGCCCGAGGGGCTCGACCGCCGCAACGTCACGGTCGAGCCGCCGCGCGACCCGAGCCACGGCGATCTCGCGACCAACGCGGCGATGGTGCTTGCGAAATCCGCGGGGACCAATCCCCGCGCCCTGGCCGAGGCGATCGTCGGCGAACTGGGCAAGCTGCCCGATGTTGCGGGCGCGAGCGTCGCGGGGCCTGGCTTCATCAACCTGACGCTGACTGATGCGGCATGGCGCGACGAGCTGGCCGTGATTCCCGCGGCGGGTGCCGACTACGGTCGCTCGACGATGGGGCGGGGCGCGCGCGTCAACATCGAATATGTCTCGGCGAACCCGACCGGACCGATGCACATGGGCCATTGCCGCGGCGCGGTGGTCGGCGACGCGCTCGCCAGCCTGCTCGAATTCGCCGGGCATGACGTGATCCGCGAATATTACGTCAATGACGCGGGCGGTCAGGTGGACGTGCTCGCCCGCTCCGCGCATCTGCGCTATCGCGAGGCGCTGGGCGAGGACGTCGGCGCGATCCCCGAAGGTCTGTATCCCGGCGACTATCTGGTGCCGGTCGGCAAGGCGCTCGCAGAGGAATTCGGCGACCGTTATGCGACCGCGCCGGAGGATGCGTGGCTCGCGCTGTTCCGCGCCCGCGCGGTCGCGGCCATGCTCGTCATGATCAAGGACGACCTCGCGCTGCTCGGGATCCATCACGACGTCTTCTCGTCCGAGGCCGAACTGCAGGCCGCCGGCAAGCCGGAGGCGGCGGAGGCGTGGTTGCGGGAGCATGGCTTCGTCTACGATGGCTTCCTGGAGGCGCCGAAGGGCGAGACCCCCGAGGACTGGGAACCCGTCGAGCTTCCGCTGTTCCGCTCGACTGCCTTCGGGGACGACCAGGACCGGCCGATCAAGAAGTCGAACGGCAGCTGGACCTATTTCGGTGCCGATCTCGCCTATCACTTCCAGAAGAGCCAGTCCGCCGACCAGTTGATCGACATCTGGGGCGCCGATCATGCCGGGACGGTCAAGCGCATCGTCGCCGCCGTCGCCGCGCTGACCGGCGGCAAGACCCGCTTCGACGTCAAGCTGGTGCAGATGGTGCGCCTGCTGCGGGCGGGTGAGCCGGTCAAGATGTCGAAGCGCGCCGGCAACTTCGTCACGCTTGCCGACGTGGTGCGCGAAGTCGGCAAGGACGTCGTCCGCTTCACGATGCTGACGCGGCGCGCCGATGCGCAGATGGACTTCGACTTCGCCAAGGTGGTCGAGGCGTCGAAGGACAATCCGGTGTTCTACGTGCAATATGCCCATGCCCGGGTCGCCTCGCTCCATCGCAGGGCCGCGGAGGCGGGGGTGACGCAGGGTGCGGCCGACCTGTCCCGCCTTGATACGGAGGACCTGGCGCTGGTGAAGCTGGCGGCGCAATTCCCGCGCGTCGTCGAAACGGCCGCGGCAGCGCGCGAACCTCACAGAATTGCGTTCTATCTGTACGACTTAGCTGCTGCTTTTCATGCTGCGTGGAATGTCGGCAATGACCGGCCCGACCGGCGTTTCCTGGTTCCCGAGGACCAGGATGCGACGCGGGCGCGTCTGTTCTTGGCGGACGCGATCGCGCAGATTATTCGTAACGGGCTCAGCATCATGGGCGTGGTCGCGGTTTCGGAGATGAAGTGATGGCTGACGAGAGGGACCTGCGGGAGGAAGACCGCCTGCCGTGGCTCGAAACCGTCGAGCCGGATGAGGACCGCGGCGCGCCCATCGGCAAGATGATCGCGCTGGTCGTGGTCGGCCTGGCATTCCTGTCCGCGATCGTCTTCGGCATCTACAAGCTGCAGACGCGCCACGGCGGCGGCAACGGCGAACTGATCGAGGCGCAGGAGGGCGACTATAAGGTCCGTCCCGACGACCCCGGCGGGCTGAAGGTGAAGGGCGAAGGCGATGCCGCCGTCGCCACCAGCGCGGGCAAGGCCGGCAGCGCCTCGATCGACCTCAACGCGGTGCCCGAAAAGCCGGTCGAGGGTCATCGCGCCGGCAGCCTGCCTGCGAAGACCAAAAGCGAGGGCGGTCGCAACGCCGTCGCGCAGGTACCGGCCTCGGGCGGCAAGCTGGTCGCCACCCCGCCGGTCACGGCGCAGCGTCCGGCAAGCGGCGGCGGTAACGGCGGCGGTTCGCTCGTCCAGCTCGGCGCTTATCCGAGCGAGGCTACGGCCAATGCCGCCTGGAGCGGTTTCTCGAAGCGCTTCTCGTATCTTGCCCCGCTGGGCAAGGCGGTGCAGCCGGTCGCGATCGGCGGCCGCACGCTGTACCGTCTGCGCGTCAACGCGGGCTCCGCCAACCAGGCAGCCGACATCTGCGGTCGCCTGCGCGTCGCCGGCGAGAGCTGCTTCGTCGCGAGCTGAGGGCGTCGTTCGCGGGGAGGGGGCGGAACCGGCCCCGCGACGTGCCGCCCAACGCGCCTGACGGTGCGGCGATCGCGAGCGGTAAGGCACTGTCGGTGACCTGCTTGTGCCGCACGATCGCGGTCCGAGCGCGGCCGCCGGGCTGGCCTTTTGCCCATGGCGTTCCTATATGCGGTGCATCGTTGCCAGTTCCCCTGTAGGCGGCAGCGGCTGAGAGACCCAGTGTGCTCCCGCTTACGCAAGGAGTACGGCACATGGGCCTGAACGACCTCCTCTATCGTCATCAGGTTTCGCTGATGATGGCCGACGCCGCCGCGAGTCGCGAGGCGCGGCATAGCCATCTGGCGCTAGCGCGGGCCTATGCCCGGCGGATCGCCGATTGGACCGCGCCCCTTCGCGGCGAGGCGGCCCCGCTGGTTTCGCTCGCGTGATCGAGACGGCGCCGCCGCGCCCCGATCGGCCTACGCGCCGCTTCCGGCCAGCGTCGCAGACGCGCCTTTCCGACGACCAGAAGCGGCGGCAGGCCACCGTGATGGCGGCGGCATGGCGGGCGTTCGGCGATCGCGATCGGACGATGGCCTTTCTGAACGAAGCGGACGACGTGCTCGGCGGACGGCCGCTCGACCTCGCCGTCGACGGCGAGGCCGGGTTGTCGGCAGTGCTCGACCGGCTGGCAGGCGTTCCGCTGCCCCCCTCATCTTCCAGCGAAAGGCAGGCCTGAGCCATGTCCAGGGACGCGCAGTTCTTCCGTGAGCAGGCCGAACTCCAGCGCGCGGCGGCATCCGCGGCGACGCTCGACAACGTGCGTGAACGATGCGAGCGGGCCGCTGTGTCCTGGGAGGCGATGGCGACACGCTCCGAGGCGACGGAACGGCGCCGTGTCGAACGGGGCGCTCGGCCGGCGCTATGACGACGGCGACGACGGCGCTGGCCGCCGGGGCCGCGATCGTCGCGGCAGCCGCCTTTCCCGCCTGCCGGGCCGTTCCGCACGCCTTGCGCTGGATATACTGGCGGCGGCGCCGATGATCGGCGGCCGTTATGATACGCTGAGTCGCGCGACGCGCTTCCTGGCGGAGATCGATCCGGGCTCTTCCGCATCGCACCGTGCGGATTATGCGCGGGCCCGCTATCTGGGCAATTGCCTGGGCGAGATCGATCGCTTCCTCAGCCTTCTGCTCGATGCGGTCGGGGATGTCTCGCCGTCCCTGCAGCGACAGCGGAATACCGCCCGCAAGATCGGCCTCGTCGCGCCCGACCGCATCGACCTGGCCGCGGACCAGCGCCGCCTGCGTGCTCTGGGCCGGACGCGGGCCTGCCTCTCTTATTGCCGCGGCCGCGTCTGCCGTCCCGACGATGCGGCGGCGCAGTGGATGACCGCGGGATGGACCGATTCGCACGCGCCGACTCTGCGTCGCTACGCGATGGGCGACCGTCTGCATCCGTCGACCAGCAACCTCGCCTGCGTCGGCGCCTTTTACCAGGGTCTGGCGGACACGCTCATCGCGGCGGTGCGGTAGCCGGCGGCGCGGCCGGCGAAGCTGACCCGCAGGCGGTCGCACCGCGCTGCCCGTACGATGGATCGGCGCCCGCGTGGCTGGCCGGCATGGCGCGGGCGCGCGCGCCACGCTACACCGGTGAGCATGAAGCCCGTCATATTCGGCCTGTCCGGCCCCGCGCTCACCGTCGAGGAGCGCGCCTTCTTCGCCGATGTCGAACCCGCCGGTTACATCCTGTTCAAGCGCAACGTCGAGACGCGGGGTCAATTGCGGGCGCTGACCGACTCGCTGCGCGCGCTCGCCGGACGCGACGACCTTGCCATCCTGATCGACCAGGAGGGCGGCCGCGTCGCGCGCATGGGGCCGCCGGAATGGCCCGCCTTTCCCGCCGGCCCGGCCTTCGCCGCGTTGTACGACAGGGCGCCGATGTCCGCGATCCAGGCGATGCGGGCCAACGGCCAGGCGCTCGGCCTGATGTTGCGCGACATGGGCATCACCGTCGATTGCGCGCCGCTACTCGACGTCGCGCAACCGGATACCACGCCGGCGATCGCCAGCCGCGCCTATGGCGGCGACCCGATGCAGGTCGCCGCGCTCGGCCGGGCGATGCTGGAAGGGTTGGCGGCCGGCGGGATCGTCGGGGTCGTCAAGCATATGCCCGGCCATGGCCGCGCCATCGTCGATTCGCATTACGACCTGCCGACCGTCACCGCCGATGCGGCGGCGCTGGAGACGGACCTGGAGCCGTTCCGCACGCTCGCGCATGCGCCGATGGGGATGACCTCGCATATCGTGTTCCAGGCCTGGGACGCCGAGCGGCCCGCCACGCTGTCGCCGGTGGTGATCGAGCAGGTGATCCGCGGTGCGATCGGCTTCGACGGCCTGTTGATGACCGACGACATCGATATGAAGGCGCTGTCGGGGAGCGCCGGCGACAAGGCCGCGGGCGCGATCGCCGCGGGCTGCGACCTGGTGCTCGATTGCTGGGCGCGGATGGACGAGATGGTCGACATCGCGGGGCGGCTCGGCGATATCGCGCCTGCCGCCCGCGCGCGCCTCGATCGGGCGATGGCGACGCGCCGGCCGCCGGAGGGAGACTTCGCCGAGCTCGTCGGCCGCCGCGACGCCTTCCTCGCGCTCGCCTGATGGCCGAACCCGAACAGCTGACACTCGACCTTGACGGCTGGGAGGGGCCGCTCGACCTGCTGTTGTCGCTCGCGCGGGCGCAGAAGGTCGATCTGCGTGCCATATCGATCCTGGCGCTGGTCGAGCAATATCTCCGCTTCGTCGACCGGGCGAAGGTGCTGCGGCTGGAACTCGCCGCCGATTATCTCGTCATGGCGGCCTGGCTGGCCTATCTCAAATCCGCGCTGCTGCTGCCGCGCGACCCGGAGGTCGAGCCGGACCCCGAGGAACTGGCGCTGCGCCTGCAATTGCGGCTCGAGCGGCTCAACGCGATGCGCGAGGCGGGGGCGCGGCTGATGGCGCGGGATCGGCTCGGCCGCGACGTGTTTCCGCGCGGCAGGGCGGAAGGGTTGCGGACGATCCGGCGCGCGCGCTGGCAGGCGGAGTTGTACGACGTCATTGCCGCCTATGGCCGGATCAGCGCGCGCAACCGCCCGGTGATGCACGTCGTCGCCGATCGCGAGGTGATGACGCTGGAGACGGCGCTGGCGCGGATCGGCGCGTTGCTCGGCACCCGGCTCGACTGGACGACGCTGGAAAGCTTCCTTCCCGACGGCAGCGACCGGCTGCGCAAGTCGGCGCTCGCCTCGTCCTTTCTCGCCGCGCTGGAACTGGCAAAGCAGGGCAGGGCGGAACTGCGCCAGGCGGCGCCCTTCGCCCCGCTCTACCTGCGCGCCGCCTCGTGACGCCCCCCGACGACATCGTCCGCGCGGTCGAGGCGCTGCTGTTCGCGTCCGCCGAGCCATTGTCGGTCGATTCGCTCCGCGCATATGTCGGTGGCGGCGACGTGCGCGCCGCGCTGGAGCGGCTGGAAGCCGATTATGCCGGACGCGGCGTCGCGCTGGTGCGCCGAGGCGACCGCTGGCATTTCCAGACCGCGCCCGATCTTGCCCACCTGCTGCGCCGCGATCGCGAGGAGCCGCGGCGCCTGTCGCGTGCCGGCGTCGAGACGCTGGCGATCATCGCCTATCACGAGCCCGTGACGCGCGCGGAGATCGAGGCGATCCGCGGCGTTCAGATATCCAAGGGCACGCTGGACGTGCTGATGGAGGCGGGCTGGGTCCGCCCGGCGGGGCGACGCGAGGTGCCGGGGAGACCGCTCCTGTACGCGACGACGCCCGCGTTCCTTGCGCATTTCGGCCTCGCGAGCCGTCGCGACCTGCCCGGCTTGGACGATCTGCGCGCCGCCGGTCTGCTCGATCCCGTCGACCTTATGCCGGAAGGCGCGCACGTCGGGGCTTTCGCAGTGGAAAAGGACGACGACAGTGACTAGATGTCGATGAAGTTTCAGGAGACATGCCATGGGCAGCTTCAGCCCGATCCATCTGCTCGTCCTCGCCGTCGTCGCCATTCTGCTGCTCGGCGGCGGCCGCTTCTCCAACCTGATGGGCGACGTCGCCAAGGGCGTGAAGAATTTCAAGAAGGGCATGGCCGAGGAGGACGAGAGCCACGCCAAGCCTGCGCCGCGCATCGAGGCGCAGAAGTCTGCCGAGCCCGCGTTCGATCGCGACGGCGAGCGCGTCCGCGACGATCGCTGACCGACGACCGTCCGCTAGCGTACTCTAGTCCATGTTCGATATCGCCCCGTCCGAGTTCCTGCTGGTCGCCTTCGTCGCGCTGGTGGTGATCGGGCCAAAGGATCTTCCCAAGGCGATGCGGATCGTCGGCTATTGGGTCGGCAAGGCGCGCGGTGTCGCGCGCCAGTTCCGCCAAGGCTTCGACAACATGGTCCGCGAGGCGGAGTTGGAGGAAATGGAGAAGCGCTGGGCGGCGGAGAACGCGCGGATCATGGCCGAACATCCCGCGACGCCCGCTGCGGATGCGGCCCTGCCGTCGCCGGTCGAGTCCGGCGCCACGACCGTCGACCATGATGCGCCCGCCCTGGTCGAACCGCCCGTGATCCATGATCGACCCGCACCACCGGCGCCGCCGATCAGCGTCGACCATCCGCATGTCGAGCCGGCCGCGCCCGATCATCCGGACGCGCCGCGCGAAGGAGCGGCCTCGTGAGCGACGAAGCGCTGATCGAAGGCCGCGACGAGATCGACGCGAGCCGCGCGCCCCTGCTGGACCATCTCGTCGAGCTGCGCCGCCGCCTGCTCTATTGCATCGCAGCCGTCGCGGTCTGTTTTGGCGTGGCAATGTATTTCGCCAACACGATCTTCGCCTTCCTGCTCAAACCCTTGCGTGCGGCAGGGCAGACGGAGGTGATCTTCACCACCGTCTACGGCGGCTTCTTCACGGAGGTGAAGCTCGCCTTCTTCACCGCGATGATGCTCAGCTTCCCGGTGATTTCCAACCAGGCGTGGCGGTTCATCGCCCCCGGCCTGTACCGCAAGGAAAAGCGGGCGCTGCTGCCGTTCCTGCTCGCGACGCCGGTGCTGTTCACCGCCGGCGCCGCCATGGCCTATTTCATCGCGGTGCCGATGGCGCTGCACTTCCTGCTCGGATATTCCGGCATGGTCGGCGACGTGAAGCGCCAGGCGCTCCCCGACATCGCTGAATATCTGTCCTTCATCATGCAGTTCCTGTTCGGATTCGGCATCGCCTTTCTGCTGCCGGTGCTGCTGATGCTGCTGGAGCGCGCCGGCATCGTGACCCGGCAGCAGCTCAAGTCCGCGCGCCGATACGCCGTCGTCGGCGCATTTGCCATCGCGGCGGTGCTGACGCCGCCGGACGTGGGGTCGCAGCTGCTGCTCGCGATCCCGCTCTGCCTCCTCTACGAACTCGCCCTCGTCGGCATCTGGTTCACCGAGCGCAAGCGGGCCAAGCTGGCGGCGGAAGAGGCGGCACAGGCGGCCTGACGCCGCGGCGACCCGCGTGCAGCATGGCGGGACCGGTCCCGGCCGTCCGGATGCGGATGATCGGAGCGTGATCCACGTGCGTGGAAGCGGTGCAGGTACCGCGCCGATCCAGTCTTGCTGGATCCCAGACCAGCGCAGATGACAAAAGGCCTCCCGCCCGGCGTCGGGCAGGAGGCCTTGCCTGGCCGTGTGGCGGCCCGATTACTTCGCGTCGTCAGCGGTCTTCGCGACGGTCTTGCCGGCCGAGCTGACGTCCTTGCCGACGCCTTCGACCGTGTTGCAGGCGCTGACCATCAGTGCACCGGCGACGACGGCGAGGCCGAGAATCTTACGCATCGGAATATCTCCTCGATGAATGGAATAGGTGCGTCGCCAATGTTCGGGGGGGCGCTTCGTTCCGCACCCGGAACGCCATTTCCGCTAATCTTGCCGGTGCTCGAATGCGCTGGTCCCGGGGCGGGATACGGCGAGGTCGGTTCGGCTGAAAGGGTGAAGGCCCGGAAGCAGCACCGGGGGGGGAGGGTTGCTGCTTCCGGGCCTATGTCGTGGATCGCGAGAGCGGGGGGGCATAAGGTCGCGATCCGAGGTGCATAACGGCGCGCAATCGAGGAGGTTCCGCCCCCTATCGCTTTTTTTGAATCTTTTTTTCGGATCAGTCGCGACCGAGGACGGGGAAGGCGATTTCGTAGGCGCCGGTCATCGGATCGTGATGCAGCGGGGCGCGCAACTGGCGCGACAGACCCTCCATGACGCGACCGTAGCGGGTAGAAAGCAGATGCGTCAGCTTCTCGCTTTCGACGAAGGCGCGCGACACGACCCGCAGCACGGCGCGTTTTTCCGCGTCGCCCGACTTGATAGCCACGCGGATCTGGGCGGCGGAGTCGCTGGTCATCGCCAGTTCGATCGTCTCAGTGACCAGGAACGCGACGGCCACGGCGACATCCTGGGTCACCAGGAAGGGATCGACATCGAGCGTGATGATCAGGCTGCCCGCGCCCTCCGGCGCGGTGGCGCGGATGTTGGAGGCCAGTTCGCCGATCACCGAGCGCAGGTTGAGGCCACGGTTTTCTTCCATTTCGGCGAAATGGTTGCGATGCACCACCGCCAGCGCGTCGACCCGCCGCTGGATCGAGGCATAGGCTGCCGTCGCATCGGCGCTGGGAGCGCCGCGCGCATGGAAGTTGATCAGGCTGGAGATCACCTGCAGGTTGTTCTTCACCCGATGGTGCACCTCTCGGGTCAGCTTGGTCTGGCGTACGACCGCATCCGCCAGGCCAGCCTCGTGCAGCGCCACCGTGCGGCTGATCGCGCGAAAGGTATCGCCGAGCTCGCGGATTTCCTGCGCGGGCAGGGGCCCCAACTTGCCCGGATCGATCACTTCGCCGGGGGTATAGGCCGCGACGCTCGCCCGCAGCAGGCGCAGCGGCCGGATCAGCAGGCGATCGACGACGAACCAGGAAAGCCCCGCGGCCGCGGCCCACATCAGCAGCGGCAGCATCAGCGCAACCAGGAACGACGAGGTGATCGGCGCGCTGCGCATGCGGGTGCGCAACACGAGCCCGTCGAGCCCAAGCGGCGTCTGCACCGTTTCCGTCCGGTCCAGCGGCCCGAGGCCCGGTATGTCGGTAAGGTCGAGCGACGCGTTCCCATCGATCAGCGCGGTGCTGAGCGGCATGGCGCGGCTGCCCGAACCGGCGAGCCGCGACAGGAACGCGGTGGGGAAGAGGACGCGCGCGATCAGCGATCCGCCCGGCGCCGCGACCGACAAGACGAGTCCGCGATTCGCAACGATCGCGATGTCCAGCGGCTTGTCCGCGGCGGGCAGCGAGGCGTCGATCGGCTGACCGCACAGCAGGCGACCCTGGCGATCGACGATCGAGAAGCGTGTGCCGATCGCCGCCTGCTGCGCGAAGACGCCCTGGGCGCGGGCGCAGCTGGGCGCGTCGGCAGGATCGTCGCGCAGCGCCTCGACCGCGACCTTCAGTGCGGTGGTATCGCCGATCAGCTCGATCGCGATACTGCGGGCGCTTTCGGTCGCCGCGATTCTCAGTCGCGCGCGCACCTCCGCGTCCGCGACCCGGCCAGTCTGCAGGGTCGCGGCGATGGCGATCAATGCCAGCAGCAGCAAGGCAATGGACAGCGTGATGAAAAGCTTCGCACCGGTCGGGAGGCGCGAAAGGGCTGACACCGGCGTCATAGCGACACCACGGGCGGCGGCAGCAGCATCTAGGGAGGAGGCCATGCCCCTCGGCTAGGCGAGCTTGTTCAGCAGGTCTAGCATTTCGTCCGGCACGTGCTCGTCGACCGTCTTCTGATATGCGGACCGTAGCGCCGCACCCATGTCGCGGTCCTTGCCCTGGCCTTTCTCAGACGTTTTCTTCGACGAGGTTTTCCGGTCCTTCTCGCTGGCCAAGTCCAACAATTCCCCCTGGTGGCCCGGTGGAAGTCCAGGCGATCGACGCGATGAAATGCCACGACCATATCAGTCGCGCTGACGGCGACTGTATGGTCTTGGTTCGGGCAAGGAAACCAAATCGATGCTCGATGGTTCCATTGCCGCGCGAAAATTCCGCAGGTCCACGGGGGCGGCTGGGTTTCTCGACAAACACCGTTGCAAAGACGCGGGCCCCCGCTCACCTATCGGGGCCGCCAGTACATCTCAGGGAGTGAAACCGACCCATGTCGCTTGGACAGCAACTCGCACCGCATCTTCCTTTCCTGCGGCGCTACGGCCGGGCCTTGACCGGGAGTCAGAACCAGGGCGACAAATATGTCCGCGCAACGCTGGAGGCGATCGTCGCCGCGCCAGACCAGTTTCCGCGCGACGTCGATCCGCGTCTCGGGCTGTACCGCATGTTCCAGGGGATTTGGGCTTCCGCGAACGCCGACGGCGCCGAGGAGACGTCGGTGAGCGACATCGAAGGCAGCGAGGCGGTGGCGCGCGCGCGCCTCGCGCGGATGACGCCGCTGTCGCGGCAGGCGCTGCTGCTGACGGCGATGGAGGGCTTTTCGCCGGAGGACGCCGCCTATCTAATCGAGGTCGACACGAGCGAGGTCGAGAGCCTTGTCGCCGAGGCGCTCGAGGAGATCGAGAAGCAGACGCGTGCGCGCGTGCTGATCATCGAGGACGAGCCGATCATCGCGATGGATATCGAGACGATCGTGCGTGACCTGGGCCACGAGGTGACCGGCGTCGCCGTCACGCGCGACGAGGCGGTCGCTTTGGCGATGGAGGACCGTCCCGGCCTCGTGCTTGCCGACATCCAGCTCGCCGACGACAGCTCCGGCATCGATGCGGTCAAGGACATCCTCGCCGAATTCGAGGTCCCCGTGATCTTCATCACTGCCTTCCCGGAGCGTCTGCTGACCGGCGAACGGCCGGAGCCGACCTTCCTCATCACCAAGCCGTTCCAGCGGTCGACCGTGAAGGCCGCAATCAGCCAGGCGCTGTTCTTCGATCAAAGTACGGTACCGGCCGGGGTCTGAGTCCGCAGGCGAAGGTTACGGACCCAAAACGTCTTTCGAGGGTTGAGACATCATGGCGGATCAAAACGAACCTGTGCATGTGACAACCACGGAAGCGCGCGCTGGCGCTACCCCGGGGGTGACACGATACGTCCTCGGCATATCGCTGGTGTTGGTGATCGCGATCTTCGCCTTTCTGATCCTGCGTTAGAGCCGGTCTCATTTATCTTGGTAATTGAAGACCGTGGCACCTATCTCTGTCGCGAAGGCGGCAACCACGTCCCCGGCATTGAACGGAATTGCATGACCCAGCCTGCCCCGCGCGACGACTATGAAGACGACGAGGCGCCGATGGCGCCCGTCGAGCACGTCTCGCTGTCGGACCCGGAATTCAAGACCCAGCTCGCGCAGGTCATCCCGCATCTGCGCGCGTTCGGCCGTTCGCTGTCGGGCAGTCGCGACCTCGCGGACGATCTCGTCCAGGAGACCCTGCTCAAGGCCTGGGCGGCGCGCAAGCGCTTCCAGGCCGGCACGAACATGCGCGCCTGGACCTTCATCATCCTGCGCAACCTCTACCTCTCCCAGATGCGCCGTGCGCGCTTCAAGGGCGAGTGGGACGATCTGGTGGCGGATCGCATTCTTGCCGCGCCCGCCAGCCAGGATCGCCACGTCGAGCTCGGCGACATGCAGCGTGCGTTGATGCACCTGCCCCAGCCGCAGCGGGAGGCGCTGATCCTGGTCGGTGCCGGCGGTTTCGCCTACGAGGAAGCGGCGGAAATCTGCCAGGTGGCGGTCGGCACGATCAAGAGCCGCGTGGCGCGCGGCCGGGTCGCGCTCGAAACCATCCTGTCGGAGGGCGCGCTGCCCTCGCGCCGGGAGCATGAGACCGACACCAGCAAGACGGCGCTGGACACCATCATGGGCGAAGTCGACCACCTGAGCCGCGGACGCTGATGGGATAGTGCGGGCGGCAACGACCTTCGGGCCGCACCGCCGTATCTGCCGCCGCCCGAGGCGTTCATCCGTGTTTCGGGAAAGCGGACCCGCACCGCCGGTCGGTGACAAGGCCCGGGCCGTTCAGCTTGGCAACCGGTCCAGTTTGCCGAGCAAGTCGAGCATGTCGTCCGGCACACCGGTATCGCTGAAGGCGCCACGCAGCGTATGGCCGAGCGCATCGGTCGAACGCGGACGCCGCACGACATAATCGCCGCGACGCGGCTTTTCCGAATGATGCCCGGCGATCGACATGCCATCCTGAACGACCGTTCGTGCGAATCGTTGCGGTTTTGCGACGAACAGACGGAAACGAAAGGGAAATTCATGGACGAGCCGGGAAACCGGGACCGTGAGAGCGTGCGGGCCGATGCCGTCGGGCGTATTCGCGCGCATTCGCCCTTCCTGTCATCCATTCTCGATCGTCACCCCGGTTGGCACGACGCGGTGCGCCAGGGCGCACTCGATTGGCGCGATCCGCAGGTCGTTGCGCCCGACATGCCCGTCGCGCGCCGGTTGCGCTGGCAGCGCAACGCGCTCGCGCTCGCGGTCGCGGTCGACGATCTCGCCGGTCTCGCGGACCTGAATGAGGTCACGCACCGGCTGAGCGAGTTCGCCGACCATGCGCTCGATACAGCGATCGCCGCGGCGATCGCGGAGCGGGTGCCGGATGCACCGCCGCACGGTTTCGTCGCCATCGCGCTCGGCAAGCACGGCAGCCGCGAGCTCAATTACTCCTCCGACGTCGACCCCATCTTGCTGTTCGATCCTACCGCCATCCCGCGGCGGGCCCGCGACGAACCCGAGGAGGCGGCGGTGCGGATCGCGCGCCGCGTCGTCGACCTGCTGCAGACACGCGACGGCGACGGCTATGTGCTGCGCGTCGACCTGCGCCTGCGGCCGGCGGCGGAGGTGACGCCGATCGCCATCCCGCTGCTGGGTGCGATCAGCCATTACGAGTCGCAGGCGCTGACGTGGGAACGGGCCGCCTTCATTCGCGCGCGCGCCGCCGCCGGCGACCTGGCGCTGGGACGCCAGTTCCTCGAGGCGATACGGCCCTTCGTCTGGCGGCGGGGGCTCGACTTCGGCGCGGTGCGCGAGATCCGCGAGCTGTCGCGCCGCATCCGCGATCACTATGCCAGCGGCCAGGCGTTCGGACCGGGATATGATCTGAAGCGCGGTCGCGGCGGCATCCGCGAGATCGAGTTCTTCGCCCAGATCCATCAGCTGATCCACGGCGGCCGCGATCCCGCGCTGCGTGTGCCGGCGACGCGGGATGCACTGGCGGCGCTGGCCGTGGCGGGCCACGTTACCCGCGAGGACGCGGCGATGCTCACCGATGCCTATGTCCGCCTGCGCACCGTCGAGCACCGCCTGCAGATGGTGGACGATCGGCAGACGCACAGCCTGCCCGCGGGCAACGCGCTGGAGGGCGTCGCGGCGCTCGACGGCCTTCCCGGTGCGGACGCGCTCCTTGCGGGATTGCACCCGTCGATCACCGCGGTCGGGCGGCTTTACGACACGCTCGACGACAGCCGTCCGGCGCAGCTGCCGCACACGGCCGAGGCGCTGGCCGCGACATTGGACCAGGCCGGCTTCGCCGACGGCGCCGCCGCGGCCGCTGCGGTCGCGGGCTGGCGCGGCGGCCGGTATCCCGCACTGCGCAGCCCGGCCGCGCGAGAGGCACTAGAGGCGGTGCTGCCGGTGCTGATGCCCGCGCTGGCGGAAGCGCCCGATCCCGCCGCAGCGCTGCGGCGTCTCGACCGGATGCTCGAGCGCCTGTCGAGCGCGATCAACATCTTCCGCCTGCTCGAGGCGCGTCCCGGACTTGCCGCGATGCTGGCCGCCATCCTCAGCCATGCGCCGCCGCTCGCGGACGCGCTGGCGATGCGTCCCGAACTGATCGACGGCCTGATCGACGCCAGCGCCTTCGAGCCGCTCGGCGAGGTGGATACGCTGGTCGCCGCGATGCGACGCGGCGATGCCGCGGATTACCAGTCCTTGCTGGATCAGGTCCGCCGCATCGTCGGGGAACGGCGGTTCGCGCTGGGGTGCCAGATCGTTGCGGGCGCCGCCGATCCGCTCGTCGTGGCGGGCGGCTATGCGCGGCTGGCGGAGGCGGCGGTGGAGACTCTTGCCGCCGCGACGATCGCCGACTTCGCGCGCACCCACGGCCGCGTGCCGGACAGCGAACTCGTCATCCTGGGCTATGGGCGGCTCGGCGGCCGCGCGCTCACCCACGCCTCGGATCTCGATCTCGTCTACCTCTTCACCGGCGACTATGCCGCCGAGTCGGACGGCGCGAAGCCACTCGGCGCCACGCTCTACTACAATCGTCTCGCGCAGCGGATCGGCGCGGCGCTGTCGGTGCCGACCGCTGCGGGACCCCTCTATCCGGTCGACACCCGGTTGCGGCCGTCGGGGACGCAGGGGCCGCTCGTCGTCAGCCTCGACAGTTTCGCCCGCTACCAGCGCGAAGGCGCCTGGACCTGGGAACATATGGCACTGACGCGGGCGCGGCCCGTTTTCGGATCGCCGGCGGCGCGCGCCGCGGTCCAGCAGGAGATCGACGCGGTTCTGGGGGGAGCGCGTGCCGCGCGCGACATCGCCGCCGACGCGGAGGCGATGCGCGGCGAGATGGCACGGCACAAGCCGCCGGCAGGTCCGCTCGACGTCAAATTGTTGCCCGGCGGTCTCGTCGACCTGGAATTCACCGTCCACGTCGCGCAACTGCGGTATCGTGCCGGCTTCGACCCTCAGCTGCTCGGCGCGATCGACACGCTGATCGCGCTCGGCCGACTGCCGGCAAGCCTCGGCCCCGCCTATGCCGTGCTGGCCCGCCTGCTCGTGGTCGTGCGGCTCGTCGCCCCCGATGCGGCGGAGCCGCCGCCCGCCACCTGCGCGCTGATCGCGCGCGCGCTCGGCATGGCGGACTGGCCCGAGGTGCTTGCGACGCTGGCTGCGACGCGGCAGGACGTTGCGGCCGCTTGGGCCGCAACGACGGAGGATGACGATGGATGACGGCGCGACTATTCCGGCCGTTTCGGTGACGGGCATGGACGGCTCGCCGATCCGGTTGACCGACCTGCCGCTGCCTGCCGTGATCTATTTCTACCCCAAGGACGATACCGCCGGTTGCACGCGGGAAGCGCAAGATTTCTCCGCGCTGTCGGCAGATTTCGCCGCTGCCGGCGCCACCGTGGTCGGGATCAGCAAGGATCCGCCGGCCGCCCATGCCAAGTTCGCCACAAAGCATGCGCTGACGGTCACGCTCGCGTCCGATGAGGATGGTGCCGCCTGCGAGGCGTTCGGCGTCTGGGGCGAAAAGCAGATGTATGGTCGCACGTATATGGGGATCGAGCGCGCCACCTTCCTGTTCGGCCGGGACGGTCGGCTCGTCCGGGCGTGGCGGAAGGTGAAGGTGCCCGGCCACGCCCAGGCGGTACTCGACGCGGTCCACGCGCTTTGATTTTTGCCGGGCGGCATCCGCCCGGTCGGGGGGGAGCTCACCCGCCCAGCAGGATCGTCCCCTTGGTCCTTTCCGCACCGCCCTCCAGGTTCAGGCGGAATGACGTATTGTCGTTCGTCCGGCCGCTAAGCCCCTCGGGCTCGGCCTTGAGCGCATAGCCCGCCTTCGCCAGCCGTTCCCGGAAATAGTCGCGGACGGCCGCGGCGGGGGCGGGGCTGCTGAAGCGGATGCGCATGCCGCCATCGTTCATGTCCACCGCCTCGATCTTCGAGCCGGGATAGAGGTGGACGCCGTTAAGCTGAAAGTTGCCCGCGTCCATATCCAGCTTGGGCATCTTGAACTGGCCGCTGAAGCCGGGCAGCGCGATCTTCACCTCGCCCGACCGACCGTCGATCGCACCGACGGTATTGCCGTCATCGGCGTTGATCGTGATCGACGAACCGTCGCCCGATCGGTCGCAGGCCGTCACCAGCATCGCCGCCGCGAGCGACATCGATACCATCCATGCCCGGTTCGTCATCTGTCTCTCGCCATGTCGTTGCAGCGGCTTGGGATCGGCGAGGGGTTCCGAACCCGGCGTCGCCACTATAGGGGGTTCGCGTGTCCACGTCATCCTCCCCAGCCACCGCCGCCGCAAGCCTCGCGGAACCGCCCGGCGCGCCGATCGGCTTCGTCGAATTCGTCGCGCTGATCGCGGCGCTGATGTCGCTCGCCGCGCTCGGTATCGATTCGATGCTGCCCGCACTGCCCGCCATGGGGGCGTCGCTGCACGTCGTCGGCGAGAATCAACGCCAGTTCATCATCACCGCGTTCGTGCTCGGCTTCGGCGTCGCACAGATCGTCCACGGGCCGCTCGCCGACCGGTTCGGTCGACGCGCGGTGCTGCTCTGGGCGCTCGCCGGCTATGCCGTCGCCAACATCCTGTGCGCGATATCCGCGAGCTTCGTGCTGCTCCTCTGCGCGCGTGTGGCGGGCGGCGCGATGATCGCCGCCACCCGCGTCGCGACCGTCGCGCTGGTGCGCGACTGCTACCATGGCCGCCCGATGGCGCGCGTCATGTCGATCGCCTTCATGGTGTTCATGATCGTGCCCGTGCTCGCGCCGACCTTTGGCCAGACGGTGCTGTTGTTCGCCAATTGGCGCGGTATCTTCTGGACCATCGCGGTCATCACCATGGTGCTGTTCACGTGGTTCTACACGCGCATGCCGGAGACGCTGCGACCGGATGCGGTGCAGCCGCTGTCGCCGTTCCGGATCGTCGCGGGCTGGCGGCAGACGCTCGGCGACCGCTGGTCGCTCGGCTATACGCTCGCCTCGACGGCGCTGATGGGTGCGCTTTACGGCTATCTCAATTCGATCCAGCAGATCATGTTCGACACGTTCCACCGCCCCCATCTGCTGGCGGTGATGTTCGCGGCGACATCGATGCTGATGGCGGTGGCCAACCTGACCAACGCGCGCCTCGTCCTCAAGCTGGGCACGCGGCTGATCAGCCACAGCGCGCTGACCGTGCTGATCGCGCTCAGCGCGGTGCACCTGGCCCTGGCGTGGAGCGGGCGGGATACCCTGATCAGCTTCGTGCTGTTGCAGGCGTTCACCATGGGCTGCTTCGGCCTTGCCACGTCGAACTTCTCGGCGATGGCGATGGAGAACATGGGGGGGATCGCCGGCACCGCGTCGAGCGTCCAGGGCTTCACCTCCGTCACGATGGGCGCGTTGCTCGGCGTGGTGATCGGACAGGCGTTCGACGGCACGACCGCTCCCCTTGCGGCGGGATTCCTGCTTGCCGGGCTCGTCGCCATCGTCTGCGTCGCGGTGACCGAAAAGGGGCGTCTCTACCGCCCGCTCTGATCGCCGGATCGGGAACCGCCGGCCGCGTCCCGCCGTTCGCTCCATCACCATAGATTCTGGAGGGCGCGATGGGCGGACATCAGGTGCCGGGCATGGGCTCGGGCGACGACGGATACGACGAAGAAGGATATGACGAGAGCCAGCGCGCCGAAATCCTCGAGGCGACGCGGGACGGGCCGACCGATGGCGTCGTGCTGACCGATCTCGATCCCGATCTGGGTAACGAGGACGACGAGGACGAGCCGCTCGACGACATCGATATGGATGCGGAGGAAATTGGCGAGACCGACGGCGACGCAGACCGGGACGAGGCAGACGTCGAAGAGGACGATGCGCAGGACGATTTCGACGACGATGCCGTCGACGAGGAAGACCTGAACGACCGGGACGATGCTGCGCTGCGTCCCTGACCCATTTCACCGTCCGAGACAGAAATACCACATCGACCTACCAGTCGGTGTGGTATTTTGTTCATGGTAGCGACAGGAAGTGTTGCCGTAATACCACATGTCCGAGGTGATTGCCCGTTTTTGACGCGTGCGCTGCAACAAAGCCCCGGTAGATCGGTTTGGTGGGGCCTGGGCTGGCCAGCGACCTGGTCGCGGCCGCCCGAGTTGAGGCAACACAAGGTAATTCATTATGCGTAAGCTCGCCCTCGCGGCCGCCGTTGCGGCCGTGTCCTTCGCTGTCCCGGCCTTCGCGCAGGACATGTCGACCACCGCGACGACCGATACCAGCGCCACGGCCCCCAGCGACGCGCCGCGCGCACCGGACGGTACGCGGGCGTTCGGCATCGAGCCGTATTTCGGCGTGATGGGCGGCTGGGAGCAGTTCTCGCGTCAGGGCGCGGGCATTCCGGCGCAGCCGCGCGGCTACAAGCTCGACGGCGCGCTGGTCGAGGGCGTGGTCGGCGTCAACGTGCCGCTGGGTCCGGTCTTCGTCGGTGCCGAGGGCAGTGTCGCCAAGGGCGTTTCGGGCAACATCGACTGGCAGTATGGCGCCTATGGCCGCGCGGGCTTCCGCGCCGGCGACAGCGGCCTGTTCTACGGCAAGGTCGGCTATCGCTGGAACAACTTCGACCATTTCGCGCCGGGCGTGGTGGGCGACACCAAGTATGACTATCACGGCGTCGTCTATGGCGTCGGTGCGGAGATCGGTCCGAAGGACATCGGTCTGGGCGGCATCACCGGCAATTCGGGTCTGCGCTTCCGCATCGAGGCGACGACCTTCGACAAGGCGCACAGCTTCCGCCCGATGGCGGGCGTGATCGCGCACTTCTGATCCCACGCAGGGACGACAGGCGGGGCGGGTCCGGCGACAGCCGGGCCCGCCCTTGTCGTTTTGGGTCGCTGCAAGGGGCGGGGGCGGGCGGGCCTCGCCAAATCGATCCGCGCCCCCATATCGGCCGCAATGCGCGGTAGGGTCAAACGCAAGGCGGGTCTGGTCGAAGCTGCGGCGCGCGCGGGGCGCGACGCGCCTGCCGATCCTTGTCCGATCTGCGGACGGCCGCTCGGCAGCAAGGTCGAATGGCATCATCTCGTGCCCAAGTCACAGGGCGGCCGCGTCACCGCGGCGGTCCATCCGATCTGCCACCGCACCGTCCATGCGCTGATCCCCAATGCGGCGCTCGCGAAGGACTTTGCCGAACCCGCCGTGCTGCGCGATCACCCCGGGATGGCGCGCTTCATCCGATGGATCGCCGACAAGCCGCCCGACTTCCATGCGCCCACGCGGCGCGGACGCTGAGCGGGGGGCGAAGTGCCGCCCGTGCCATCGCCGACAGGCGCACCGGGCCGATCCGGTCGCCCGGTCAGAGGTCGGTCTCGTCGGGGCGCGAGGCGGGTTCGCCGCCCGCATCGTCCTTGGCCGCGACCTTCTTGCGGTAATGGTTGGCGAGCAACGTCGCCCCGAGCAGGAACCCGCCGGGGGCCAGCAACACCACGGCGGCCAGGCCGACCTTGTTCCACGTCTTGTCCATGGCCCCCGATCATAGCGCCGACAGGTGAACGACGCCTTGCGGTCGTGACCGGACCGGCGTTTCGGGCAAGCGGTCGAGGCCGCCCGCCATCGCGGGCGCGGCGCGGCGGATCAGCGATAGTTGAAGCTGATGCTGATTCGTTCGCCCTTGGCGCCGTTGGGCACCACCTCGTGCCGCAGCCAGCTTTCCCACAGGAACACGCTGCCCGGCTCGGGCACCGCATAGACGAACGTCCTGAGATCCTCCGGCGCGTCGTCGGTTCGCGTCGGCGCCGCCATCATCATCGGTAGCCGAGGGTCCTCGAGCTTGAGCGCACCGGCTCCCGGTGGCACCGCGACGTAGAGCGTGCCGGAGACGACGCTGTGCGGATGGATGTGCCCGGAATGGCTGCCACCCGGCTTCAGGACGTTCACCCACAGGCTGTCGAGCTTGAGCTTGCGGCCGAGGTCGAACGCGCAGGCCTGGGCGAAGGTCGCGACGTGCCGGTTGAGCAGCCTGACAAGGTCGGCGAAGCGCGGATCGCGGGCCGGTAGGTCGTTCAGCGAGGCATAGGACGTGTAGCCGCGATAGCCGTGCGCCTTGCACCAGCCGATACCGGCGCGATCTTCGCGCGCGAGGTCGCGTGCCGCCTCTTCGAGTTCGGCGAGCAGGTCGGCATCGCCGAGCGGGGCGTCGTAGAAGCGAGTCGCGAACAGAGACCGTATCGTCATTGTCCCATCCTCAGCGCCACGTCGTTCATGAAGCGCACGTCGTCGCCCGCGGCGAGCCAGGGCGCCTCCGCCCCGACCGCGCCCAGCATGTCGGCGAGCGCGTCCATCTCCGCCTTGGCGTAATTGCCCAGCACATGGCCGGTGACGCGATCCTTGTGCCCCGGGTGGCCGATGCCCAGCCGCACGCGGCGAAAATCCGGTCCCAGATGCTGGTCGGTCGAGCGAAGTCCGTTATGGCCCGCGGTCCCGCCGCCGCGCTTCACCTTGACCTTGAACGGTGCGAGGTCGAGCTCGTCGTGGAACACGGTCAATGCATCGGGCCCCAGTTTGTAGAAGCGCAGCGCCTCGCCGATCGCGCGACCGCTCTCGTTCATGAATGTCGCCGGCTTGAGCAGCACGATCTTGTCGCTGCCGATCCGCCCTTCCTGCGTCCAGCCCTGGAACTGCTTCTTGACCGGGGAGAAGCCGTGCATCTCCGCGATCGTATCGAGCGCCATGAAGCCGACGTTGTGCCGGTGCAGCGCATATTGCGGCCCCGGATTGCCGAGCCCGGCCCAGATCTGCATCGCGAACGCTCCAAAAAGACGAAGGGCAGGGGAGCGTCGCCGCTACCCTGCCCCGCAATCATAGTCGAGGTCGACGGGGCGATCAGCCCTCGGCCGACTCCTCGTCGCCCTCGGCGGCAGCCTCGGCGGCCTCAGCCGACTGGGCCTCGGCCACTTCGGCCTCGAGCGCCTCGTCAGCGGCGGTCGGGACGGTCGGCGGCACGATCGTCGCGATCGCGAAATCGCGGTCGTCGATCGCCGGCGTCGCGCCCTTGGGCAGCTGCACGTCGCTGATGTGGATCGAATCGCCGATCTCGCGACCCTTGAGCGAGATGGTCAGCTCGGTCGGGATGTCGGCGGCGTCGACGACCAGCTCGACCTCGTGACGGGTGATGTTGAGCACGCCGCCCTGCTTCAGGCCACGGCTCTCGTCCTCGTCCGTGAACACGACGGGCACGGCGACCGTGACGGTCGCATGCTCGCTGATGCGCAGGAAGTCGGCGTGCGTCGGACGGTCGGTGACCGGATGGAACGCTACGTCCTTCGGCAGCGTACGCTCGCCGTTGATCATGATGACGGAGGTGAAGAAGTGGCCGGTCATCAGCGCCTTGGTCAGCGCCTTCTCCTCGAGGTGGATCGAGGTCGGTTCCTTGTTCAGGCCGTAGATCACGGCGGGGACGCGGCCGTCACGACGCAGCGCCCGGGAGGCTCCCTTGCCAACCCGGTCGCGCGTCTCGGCTGCGAGCGTAATGGTCTCGCTCATGCAAATTCTCCGAAACGTGCTAAAAGTTCAGTTCTTCCCGGCGCCACGCCTCCAGGGATGACCATGGCTCGGAAGCCGGCGCGCATAGCGGGAAGCGGCGGCAAAAGCAATGATGTGGTCGCGGTCCTGCAGGACCGGTCCCCGCCGCCAAGTTGAATCTCCATTCAGGTTGCTTGACCGGGCCGGCGCCGCCCCGCTAATCGCAGGGCCGATCACAGGAGAGACGAGGGCGATGAAGAAGCTCTATCCGGATGCCGCGGCCGCGCTCGACGGGCTGCTCCACGACGGAATGACGATCTGCGCGGGCGGGTTCGGTCTGTGCGGCATTCCGGAGCGGCTGATCGATGCGATCCAGGCGTCGGGCGTCAAGGATCTGACCATCGCCAGCAACAACGCCGGCATCGACGGCGAGGGGCTCGGCAAGCTGCTGCGCAGCCGCCAGGTCCGCAAGATGATCTCCAGCTACGTGGGCGAGAACAAGGAGTTCGAGCGCCAGTATCTGTCGGGCGAGCTCGAGGTCGAATTCTGCCCGCAGGGCACGCTTGCCGAGCGCTGCCGCGCGGGCGGTGCAGGCATACCCGGCTTCTACACGAAGACGGGGGTCGGCACGCTGGTGGCGGAGGGCAAGGAGGTGAAGACCTTCGACGGCGAGGAGTATATCCTCGAACGCGGCATCCGCGCCGACCTCAGCATCATCAAGGGCTGGAAGGCGGACGAGAGCGGCAACCTCATCTTCCGCAAGACCGCGCGCAACTTCAACCAGCCGATGGCGACGGCGGGGCGCGTCTGCGTCGCGGAGGTGGAGGAGGTCGTGCCGGTGGGCAGCCTGGATCCGGATCACATCCATCTGCCCGGCATCTACGTGAAGCGGATGATCGTCGGCGCGCCCTACGACAAGAAGATCGAGTTCCGCACCGTCCGCCAGCGCGAGACGGCATGAGGCGCGCGCTGGCGCTGGCGCTGCTGGCGACGTCGCTGCTCGGCGGCTGCGGCGGGCGTGGACAGCGCGTCGCGCGCCTGCCCGCGCCCGGACAGGGCCCCGGGCAGGCCTGGGCGGCGGACGGACAGGCGGTGCAGATCACCGCGCTGAAGGCGCTGCCGCCGCCCGACGGGCAGCGGGCCGCCGCGCCGATCGCGGCATCGGGCGCGCGCGTACCGCCACAATTCCAGTACCTCTACGGCTCGGGCGAGGCGGTTGCGCTCAGCCGTCAGGCGTTCCACGCGCTCGTGGCCTATGCCAGCTATCGCCGTGCGGCGGGCGACAGCGTGATCCTGAAGCCGGGCGCGACGCTGGCCGCCCCGCAGTGGGAACCCTGCGCCGGCAAGCCGCGCGCGGCGGTGTTCGACGCAGACGAGACGGTGCTGCTCAACGTCGGTGTCGAGGCGCTGGCGTCGAACAGCCCGGACGCGCCCTTCGACGCGGCGCAATGGACGCGCTGGGAGCGCGGCGGCGCCCGCGCGGTCGCACCCGTGCCCGGCGCGGTCGAGGCCTTCGCCGCGTTGCGCGCGGCCGGCATCGCGGTGATCGTCAACACCAATCGCGCGAGCGCGACGGCAGCGGGCACCATCGCGACGCTGAAGGCGGCGGGGCTGGGCGACTTCACGGTCGGCACCGACCTTTTCCTGCGGGATGGCCCCAGCGGCAAGGACGCGCGCCGGCAAGCGATCGCGGCCCGCTATTGCGTCGTTGCCATGGCGGGCGATCAGCTCGGCGATTTCAGCGACCTGTTCGGGGCGTTCGCTTCGTCCGCGGATCGCCGCCATGCCGCCGACACGGGCGCGGTCGGCGACATGTGGGGCAACGGCTGGTTCGTGCTGCCCAATCCCGTCTACGGCAGCGGGCTGAAGGGCGGGTATGATGAGGTATTTCCCGTCGACAAGCGCTGGGTCGATCCCGGCCAAGGAGCGAAATGAGATGAGCTGGGATCGGAACCAGATGGCGGCGCGCGCGGCACAGGAACTGCGCGACGGCTATTACGTCAACCTCGGCATCGGCATCCCGACCCTGGTCGCCAACAACATCCCCGCCGGCATGACGGTGACGCTGCAGAGCGAGAACGGCATGCTCGGCATCGGGCCGTTTCCCTATGACGACGAGGTCGATCCCGACCTGATCAACGCGGGCAAGCAGACGATCAGCGAGCTGCCGCAGAGCGCTTATTTCGGCAGCGAGCAGAGCTTCGCGATGATCCGCGGCGGGCATATCGACCTGACCGTTCTCGGCGCCATGGAGGTGTCCGAGGGCGGCGACATCGCCAACTGGATGATCCCGGGCAAGATGATCAAGGGCATGGGCGGCGCGATGGACCTGGTCGCCGGGGTCAAGAAGATCATCGTCGTGATGGATCACAACGCCAAGGACGGCAGCCCCAAGTTCATCCCGTCCTGCACGCTGCCGCTGACCGGCAGGAACGTCGTCGACATGATTGTCACCGATCTCGCGGTGTTCCAGCGTCCGGATCACCAGTCCCGCTTCAGGCTGGTCGAGCTCGCCCCAGGCGTCACCGCCGACGAGGTGGCGGCGAAGACGACCGCGGCCTACGAAGCATGAGCTATACGCTCGTCACGGCGAACCGGAATTACTCCAGCTGGTCGCTGCGCCCCTGGGTGCTGATGACCGCCTTGGGGATTCCGTTCGAAGACCGGATCGAGCCGTTCGCCGAGCGCGACAATTACGATGCGTTTCGCGCCTTTTCGCCCACCGGGCAGGTGCCGGTCCTGCTGGATGGCGACCGTGTAATCTGGGATTCGCTCGGCATCACGCTCTACCTGGCCGACCGGCACGACCGCATCTGGCCGGAGGACGCAGCGGCGCGCGCCTGGGCGATGTGCGCGGTGGCGGAGATGCACGGCGGCTTTTCGGCGCTGCGCCGCGAGCGGACGATGAACGTCGGCGTCCGTGTCGCCGCCGCACCGTCCTCCCCGTCGCTGTCGCGCGACGTGGCGCGCCTGTCGGAACTCTGGGCGGAGGGATTGGACCGTTTCGCGGGCCCCTGGCTCGCCGGGGAGCGCTTCTCGGCGGTCGATGCGTTCTATGCGCCCGTTGCCTTTCGGGTGCGGACCTATGGCATCGACGTCGGCCCTGCCGGCTCGCGGTGGGTCGACACGTTGCTCGCCCATCCCGCGGTCCGTCGCTGGGAGGCGGAAGCACTGGCGGAGCCGTGGCGCGAGCCGGGCCATGAGGAGGAACTCTCCGCCTGCGGGCGGGTCGTCGAGGATCACCGCACGCCGCCCGTGTCGCAATAATCTGTCGTCCAGGGTTTCGTTCGCGCATCTTTTGGGTTAACGCGCCGGCATCATGGCTTTCAGACCGCAAACCCTGTACGAGAAGATTTGGGCCGCCCACGTCGTGGAGCGGCGCGACGACGGCACGTGCCTGATCTATATCGATCGGCATCTGGTACACGAAGTGACCAGTCCCCAGGCATTCGAGGGCCTGCGCGCGAACGGCCGCCGCGTGCGGCGACCCGAGCTGACGCTGGCCGTGCCCGACCACAACCTGCCGACGACGCCGCGACTGGACGCGCAGGGGCGACCGATCCCGATCGCCGATCCGGAAAGTGCGCAACAGCTCGACGCCCTCCGGCGCAACACGGCCGAATTCGGCATCGACTATATCGATGCCACGGCGGCGGAGCAGGGGATCGTCCATGTCGTCGGGCCGGAACTCGGCTTCACGCTGCCCGGCACGACGCTGGTCTGCGGCGACAGCCATACGTCGACGCACGGAGCCCTGGGCGCGCTCGCCTTCGGCATCGGCACCAGCGAGGTCGAGCATGTGCTCGCGACGCAGACGCTCCTGCTCAGTCCGTCGCGGACGATGGAGGTGCGGGTCGACGGCACATTGGGCTTTGGCGTCAGCCCGAAGGACGTGATCCTCGCGATCATGGGCCGCGTCGGCGCGGCTGGCGGGACCGGCCACGTCTTCGAATATACCGGCGAGGTCGTGCGCGCGATGTCGGTCGAGGGACGGATGACGCTCGCCAACATGTCGATCGAGGGTGGCGCGCGCGCGGGCCTGGTGGCGCCGGACGACACGACCTTCGCCTATCTCAAGGGGCGGCCGATGGCCCCCGCGGGCGAGGCGTGGGACCGCGCCGTGGCGTGGTGGCGGACGCTCGCGACCGATCCGGGCGCGCGCTACGACAAGTCGGTGCGGCTGGACGCGTCCGAGATCGCGCCCGCCCTCACCTGGGGCACCAGTCCCGAGGATGTCGTGCCGATCACCGGTACGGTGCCCGAGCCGGACAGCTTCGCGGATCCGGCGAAGCGGGCGGCGGCGCGTGCGAGCCTTACGTATATGGGCCTGGCACCTGGCACGGCGATGCAGGACGTTCCGATCCAGCACGTCTTCATCGGCAGTTGCACCAACAGCCGCATCGAGGATCTGCGCGCGGCTGCGGCGGTCGCCAATGGCCGCCGCGTCGCGGACGGCGTGCACGCGATGGTCGTCCCCGGTTCCGGATTGGTAAAACGCCAGGCGGAGGCGGAGGGGCTGGACCGGATCTTCGCCGCCGCCGGTTTCGACTGGCGCGAGCCGGGGTGTTCGATGTGCCTGGCGATGAATCCGGACAAGGTGCCGGCGGGGGAACGCTGCGCTTCCACGTCCAACAGGAATTTCGTTGGACGTCAGGGACCTGGCGCTCGTACCCATCTGTTGTCGCCAGCGATGGCGGCCGCCGCGGCCGTCACCGGTCGACTGGCCGACGTCCGCGATCTGATGGGAGACAGACAGTGAAGAAGGTTCTGGTAATGCTGGTACTCGGCGCGGTGTTCAGCGGCGCGGCCGCCTATTATGCCGGCGCCCGAACCCCCGTCGTCCCCGTCAAGACGCAACGCTGATCGGACAAGGCCTTGCAACCCGTCACCCGCGTGAGCGGCACCGCCTATCCCTGGGGTGCCAAGAATATCGACACCGACGTCATCATCCCGGCGCATTGGCTGAAGACGATCACGCGTGCCGGGCTCGGCCGCGGGGCGTTCGAGACGGTGCGGGCGCAACCGGGCAACGTCTTCGACGATCCGCGCTATGCCGGATCGCCCATCCTGATCGCGGGTGACAATTTCGGGTGCGGCTCCAGTCGCGAGCATGCGGCCTGGGCGCTTGCCGATATGGGGATAAGGGCGGTCATCGCGCCCAGCTTCTCCGATATCTTCTCTGGCAATGCGTTCAAGAACGGCATCGTGCCCGTCGTCCTGCCGCAGGACGCCGTCGATCGCCTGCTCGCGGTGGCGGAGGCGCAGCCGATCGTCGTCGACCTGGAGACGATGACGGTCACCACGCCCTTCCAGGATCGCTTCGCCTTCGAACTGGACCCCTTTCGTCGCCGATGCCTCATGGAGGGGCTGGACGAGATCGGCATGACGCTGGCAGAAGATACCGCGATTTCGAATTTCGAAGCGGCGGTGCGCGATCATCGCCCCTGGATCGAGAACAGGAGCGGATATGCGAGCATTGCTGTCGAGGGCGCCGGGCGGACCTGAAACTCTGGAACTTGCCGACCTGCCCGATCCCGCAGCCGGCAAGGGGCAGGTCGTCGTCGCCGTCAGGGCCTGTGCGATCAACTATCCCGACGTCCTGATCATCGAGGACAAATACCAGTTCCGCCCCGAGCGGCCCTTTGCTCCGGGGGGAGAGATCGCCGGTACGATCGAGAGCATCGGCGAAGGTGTCGAGGGCTGGCAGGTCGGCGATCGCGTCATGGGCGTGATCGGCCATGGCGGGCTTGCGACCCGGATCGCGGTCGACGCGCATCGCCTGTATCGTCTGCCCGACGCGCGTAGCTTCGCGGAGGGCGCCGCGCTGATCCTGACCTATGCGACGACGATCCACGCGTTGCTCGATCGCGGCCGCCTGTCGGCCGGGCAATCGCTGCTGGTGCTCGGTGCGGCCGGCGGAGTCGGGTTGGCGGCGATCGAGCTGGGCAAGGCCTATGGCGCCCGCGTCGTCGCGGCGGTGTCGTCCGAGGAGAAGGCGGCGGCCGCCACCGCCGCTGGCGCGGACGCGACGATCGTCTATGCCCGCGCGCCCTTCGACAAGGATCAGTCCAGGGCTCTGGCCGAACAATTCAAGGCCGCGGGTGGCCGGGGTGGCTTCGACGTCATCTACGATCCGGTCGGTGGCGACTATGCCGAACCTGCGCTGCGCTCGATCGCCTGGGAGGGACGGTATCTCGTCGTCGGATTCCCGGCCGGTATTCCGAAGCTGCCGCTCAACCTGACGCTGCTGAAAAGCTGCGACGTGTGCGGGGTGTTCTGGGGGGCGTTCGCGGCTCGGGATTCCGATGCCAACCAGCGCCACGTCGAGACCCTGTTCCGTCTCTGGGAAGACGGCAGGATCGCCCCGCGGGTGACGCAGCGGTTTTCGTTCGAGCGGGGCGGCGAGGCCATCGCGACGATGGCCGCGCGCGGCGCCATCGGAAAGTTGGTCGTCGAAATAGAGTCCTGACCGCGATCAGGCGACCAGCAGGACCAAAATGGCGATCACCGCCCACAGGATGAGGGATAGGCCAGCGCCGATCGCTATGCCGGCCATGGGAGGCATCCGATTTGCCACGGATCGTCCCTGGCCGCGTGGCAGGGCTATGCGTTCCATGTCTTCTCTCCTCGCGTGCTTTTCTACACGTCTATTACGATGATCGCGTGAAATGCTATATGGTTCCGCCTTCGTTTCTGCGTAATAATTGTTCACGGTGATCGGAAAACTCGATCCGTTGCGTGGCGGCTCCCGCGCTCCTATGTGACGCTTCACACGCCACAGGGGGTCGCCATGTCCATGTTCGATGATCGGGAGCGCGCCGCAGAGGCTGGTTTCGCGCGCGAGCAGGAAATGGCCTTTCGCATCACGGCGCGCCGCAACCGGCTGCTCGGCCAGTGGGCGGCAGCGCAAATGGAGCTGACCCCCGCCGAGACCGATGCCTATGCCAAGGCGGTGGTCCAGGCGGATTTCGAGGAAGCGGGCGACGAGGACGTGATCCGCAAGCTGCTCGGCGATCTCACCGCCGCCGGCGTCGATGTCGACGAGGCGGCGGTCCGTCGCGCGCTCGACGACCGGACGGTCGAGGCGCGGCGCCAGTTGATGCAACCGGAGTAAGACGATCATGCCCATGGCGGCCGACGACATTGCCGCACTCATCAAGGCGGCGATCCCCGATGCGGAGGTGGAGATCACCGATCTTGCCGGGGATGGCGACCATTATGCGGCGCGGGTGGTATCGGCGAGCTTTGCCGGCCTGCCGCTGCGCCGCCAGCATCAGGCTGTCTATGCGGCGCTCGGGCATCGCATGGGCGGCGAACTCCATGCGCTGCAGCTGAAGACCGCGGCGGCTTGAGGACGAGAGATATGACCGAAGATACGAATGCCCGCATCGACGCGGTGGTGAAGGCCAACCCGGTCGTCCTGTTCATGAAGGGAACGCCCCTGTTCCCGCAATGCGGCTTTTCGAGCCGTGCGGTGGCGATCCTGGATCATCTGGGCGCCACGTACGAGAGCGTCGACGTGCTGCAGGACCAGGCGATCCGGCAGGGCATCAAGAGCTATTCCGACTGGCCGACCATCCCCCAGCTCTACGTACACGGCGAATTCGTCGGCGGCTCGGACATCATGATGGAGATGTACGAGAGCGGCGAGCTGGCGGAACTGTTGAAGGCGTGACGCGTCTCCCGGCCAACGGGAGATTGCATCATGCTCTTTCAGGACGAAGGATTGCGCCGCGCACCGGGTGCGCGGCCGCTCCTGGTCTGTGACCTGACACAGAGCTACTCGCCCAAGGGCGGTGGCGGCATCAGCACCTATCTGCGCGAAAAGCGGGACTATGTCCTCACGCGCACGCCCCACCATCTCCTGCAGATCGTGCCGGGTGCCGAGGATCGCGTGACCGTGAACGGTCGCCATGTCTTCGCGGAGATTGCCGCCGATCCGGTGCGCGGCAGCCCCAATTACCGGTTCATCCTGAGGACGCGTGCGGTCCGCGACCTGCTCGCCGAATATCGGCCGGACGTCATCGAATCCTTGTGCCCCTGGGTATTGCCCTGGACGGCGATCCAGCATCGACGCGCCTATCCCGATACGGCTCTGGTCGCCGGCTATCGGACGGATTTTCCCAATGCGCACGTCGACCGCGTCGCGCGTAAGCTGTTCGGCCCGGCGGGCAAGCTCTTCTACTGGCTCAGCCTCGGCTACACCGAGATCACCTATCGGGAATTCGACGCCGTCTACACGCTCGGCGAGGAGGCGCGCGAGACGCTCCGCCGTCGCGGGATCGGCCGCACCGCCGTGCTGCCGCTCGGGGTCGATACCGACCTGTTCCATCCCCGGGCGCGGGATCCGGACTATCGCCGGCGCCTCGGCCTCGCTGGTAACGGGCCGTTGCTCGTCTATGCGGGCCGGATCGACAACGAAAAGCGCGCGGACCGCCTCGTTGCGATGATGCGTCACCTGCCACGGGACTTTGGCGCCGCGTTGGTGATGATCGGCGACGGCAAGCTGCGGCCCCAGCTGATGCGGGACGCGGCCGACCTGCCGATCGCCTTCCCCGGGTTCGAGACGGATCGCGTCGCCCTGGCAGGTGCGCTGGCCTCGGCCGACCTGTACGTGTCGGCGATGGCGGACGAGACGTTCGGGATTTCGGTGATCGAGGCGCAGGCGGCCGGCCTTCCCGTCGTCGGCGTGGCGAGCGGCGCGATGCCTGCGCGGGTGCCGCCCGGCCTCGGCCTGCTGGGGCCGGTCGACGATGTCGCGGCGATGGCCGCCAACGTCCGGGCGCTGTGGAACGGCGACCATGGCGCGATCGGGCGGGCCGCGCGCGCGCATGTCGAACGGCATTTCAGCTGGAACCAGACCTTTGCGCGCCTGTTCGGGTCGATCTACCCCCAGGCGCTCGCCCGCGCCTCGATGCGGGTCGGTCGGCCGGCTGCGGCGCCGGTGTTCGCGAGGGCGTGAAGCGCCGGGTGCGGGTGGGGGCCATCGAAACCGGTCGACGGCCTCCCACCCTGCTGAAGCGTTTGACGCTCGGCTGCACTTTCCCATGCAGACGCCGTGCCGTTTGCGCAAAGGCGCGCAAATGGCGGGCTGCAGTGCTTAACACGCCGTTTGCCTGATCCGGACTTGTAAGAAATTCCGACACCGATCGACGCCGAACCAATCGCTATTGACTACGGCCGTAAACAGTGCGACCACAGCTGTAGTCAGATGAGGGAGCGTGATTGTGGCGGATCGGATCAGCGATGCGGAGCATGCGGTGATGGAGGTCCTTTGGGACGATGCCCCGCTGACGGCGCAGGACGTCGCCGAACGCGTTGATCCGGGCCGTGGCTGGAGCGCCAACACCGTCAAGACGCTGCTCGGCCGGCTGTTGGCCAAGAACGCCATCTCGCACGAGGCGGACGGCCGGCGTTACCTGTACCGGCCACTGGTGGCGCGCGACGACTATGTGTCGGGCGAGTCGCGGCGGCTGATCAACCGGCTGTTCGGCGGCAGGCTGACGCCGCTGGTGGCGCATCTTGCCGAGCGCGACGAGCTCACCGCGCAGGATATCGCCGAGATCGAGGCGCTGCTGAAGGACCTGAAGCAGTGACCGCGCCGGCGATCGCCGCCTGGGCGGTGGAGGCCTTGATCGCCTCGACCCTGCTGATGCTGTTGGTTTTCGCGCTGCGCCGGCAGGTGCGACGCACCTTCGGGCCGCAGGTCGCTTATGCACTCTGGGCGCTGCCCGTGCTGCGACTGGTCCTGCCGCCGTTGCCGACCGCCTTCCACCGCGCGGTGACGACCCCCATCAGCCATGCCGGCGAAACGATCAGCGTGCTGATCGTCGACCCCGATGCCGCCGCCGCACCGGTCGCCGCGGCGCGGGGAGTCGACTGGCCGTCGCTGGGTCTGATCCTAGGCTTGATCTGGGCGGTCGGGGCAGGGGCCTTCCTCGTCTGGCATCTGACGCGCCACGCGCGCTTCTGTCGCCGCATGGTCGCCACCGCGGCGGCGGTGGAGCATATGCGCGGCGTCCGCGTCATTGCCAGCGCGGCTGCGCCTGGTCCGCTCGCCTTCGGGATCGTGCGCCGCTACGTCGCCTTTCCGCTCGATTTTGCGGATCGCTACGACAGCGACGAGCGTGCGCTCGCGCTGGAGCACGAGATCGGCCACCACCAGCGCGGCGACCTCGCCGCCAACTGGATCGCGCTGGCCGTGCTCGCGCTGCACTGGTTCAATCCGGTGGCATGGCGGGCCTTTCGCGCCTTTCGCGCCGATCAGGAGCTCGCCAACGACGCACGCGTCCTCGCCGGCCGGTCCGCGATCGATCGCCACACCTATGCCTGCGCCATCGTCAAGGCCGCACACGGCGGTGCCGTATCGGCCGCCTGTCATCTTCACACCATCGACGATCTGAAAGGGAGAATCCGGATGCTGTCCACCTCGCCACGCTCTCGCCGCCGCATCGCCGCGGGCGGTACGATCGTCTCCATCGTCGCGCTCGTCGGCCTGGGCCTGACCGCGTCGGGGACCAGCGCCGCCGCCGCAATCACCGGCAAGGTCGGCGCGGCCGTGGGCGTCGATCTGCAGGCTGTCCCGCCGGCGCCGCCCGCGCCGCCGGCGCCGCCCGCGCCTCCTGCGGCCGCTGTCCCGCCGGAAGCGCCCGCCGCGCCGACGCCGCCCGCCGCGCCCCGCCATGTCATCGTCCAGCGCGTGGCGCGCGACGGACAGGTCCATGTGGTCGGTGACGGCGTCGGCGGATCGGGCTTCAGCCAGGCGCAGATCGACGCGATGGTCGCCCGTGCGATGGCCAATGCGCCGCAGGTCACGCAGCGTACCTGCGTCGACGGCGCCGACGGCGGTCCGCGCCAGTTCGTCATCAACACGCAGAAGGCGGGCAAGCGCGTCATGATCGTCTGCGCCAACCGCATCCAGGCGGCGTCGCGGTCCGGTGCCGAAACGGCCGCGCGCTCCGGTGAAATTCGGCGGTCGGCGCTGAGCAGCGCGCTCGCGAGCGTCGAGGCGTCGCGCGCGACGATCCGCGACAATCGCGACATGCCCGAGAGCGATCGCGCAGAGGCCCTGGCCGAAATGGACTCCGCCATCGCCGAACTGCGCCAGGAAATGGCGTCGCCCGACAAGGACGATTGAGCGTTCGCCAAGGCTTAGCCATGCCGATCGGCTTCCCGTCGGCATGCCGCCCCGCCCGCCCGTTTCCCTCGCGGGCGGGGCGTCTCTTGTCCCGCCCCTTGCCTTCCCGGCCCGCGCGGGCCACATCGACTGCAATGGCCGAGCACCCGACCGGAATCCCGATCCCGCTCGAGCCGCGGGTCACGCGCCTGCTCGCACCCAATGGGTCGGCCTATACCTTCACGGGCACGCAGTCCCATCTGGTCGGGACCGAGGACGTCGCCGTCATCGATCCCGGGCCCGACGACCCCGCCCATATCGCCGCGTTGCTGCGCGTCATCGGCGACCGTCCGGTCCGTGCGATCCTGGTCACGCATCACCATCGCGATCATAGCCCGGGCAGCAGGCCGCTCGCCGCCGCGACGGGCGCGCCGATCGTCGGCGCGGCGCCGACGCACGTCAGCGGCGGCGATCCTCGCCACGACGAGGCGTTCGATGCCGCCTATGCGCCCGACCGCGTGATGGCCGACGGCGATACGGTATCGGGACACGACTGGACGCTCACCGCCCTGGCGACGCCGGGTCACACGTCGAACCATCTCGCCTTCGCGCTGCCGGAAAGCGGTGCCTTGTTTTCCGGTGACCATGTCATGGGCTGGGCGACCAGCGTCGTGTCGCCGCCCGACGGCGACATGGGCGATTACATGGCGAGCCTGGAGCTGCTCCTCGGCCGCGACGATCGCGTCTATTATCCGGGTCACGGCGAGGCGGTCGAACGGCCGCAGCGCCTGGTGCGCGGCATGCTCGGCCATCGCAAGCAGCGGGAGGGGCAGATCCTGCGGCTCCTGCGCGACGGCGCCATCGTGTCGCTGCCGGCGATGGTGGCGAGCATGTACGTCGGGCTGGACCCCCGCCTGGTCCGCGCGGCGGAGCGCTCGACGCTCGCGCATCTGCTCGATCTCCACCGCCGCGACATCATCGTACAGGAGGACGGCGGATGGCGGACGAAGTGACGACGATCCCGCCGCACCGGGGCGGGACGCTGGGCGGGTTCCTGGCCAAGGCGGCCGGGATCCTCGTCCTGCTCGCGCTGGCCGCGCTGCTCATCCTGTGGGTCGTGCAGCGTTATGTCGCCGCGCGCCTGTCGCCTGATCCGACCACGATCGCGAGCGCCAGCCTGGAGGGTCTGCGCGAGCAGAACCGTCTCTCCGCCTTCGCCGCGCGCTACGTCGCCGTCGTCACCTCGCGCCAGACGCAGATGGGCCTGGCAACCGAAAAGACGCTGATCATGCCGGGCATGGTCCGCTACGAGGTCGACCTCGGCAAGCTGACGCAGCGCGACGTTCGCTGGGATGCCGCCCACCGCCTGCTGCTGGTGAAGCTGCCGGGGCTGGAGATCGACGGACCGCAGGTCGATCTGGCGGCGATCCGGGAATATGGCTCCGGAGGCCTGCTGTCGCACATCACCGACGCCGACCAGCGCCTCGAGACCGCGAACCGCAAGGCGGGGCAGGCGGAGCTGCTTCGTCAGGCGCGTGATGCGATGCCGATGAAGCTTGCGCACGACGCGACGCGGCACGCGATCGAGCGAAGCTTCGCCATGCCGCTGCGCGCGGCCGGTATCGACGCCAGCGTGCGGGTCAGCTTCGCGGACGAACCCGTCAGCAACGACGAGCGCTGGGACGTCTCGCGCTCGCTCGAGGAGGTGACGGCGAACGCCCGTTGATCGTCGGGACTGCCGGGGACGGGAATTTGCCGTCATCGTTTCCCCGGGATAGGCAGGGCGGGGATGCTCCCGCCCCGTCGCGTCGATGCCTGTCGCACCAGCCTTGATTCCGATCCCGCCGCGGGCCATGGCGCGGATACGATGGACCAGTCCAAGCCCCTCTCCGGCGTCGACCTGCGCGCCGAGATCGAACGCCTGCGCCGCGAGCGCAATGCCGTCATCCTGGCGCATTATTACCAGAAGCCGGAGCTCCAGGATCTCGCCGATTTCGTCGGCGACAGCCTCGACCTCAGCCGCAAGGCGCAGGCGACGGACGCGGAGGTGATCGCCTTCTGCGGCGTTCGCTTCATGGCGGAGACGGCGAAGATCCTGTCGCCAGACAAGGTCGTGGTACTGCCCGACATGGACGCCGGATGCAGCCTGGAGGACAGCTGTCCGCCCGAACAATTCGCCGCGTTCCGCGCCGCGCATCCCGATCACATCGCGCTCACCTACATCAACTGCTCGACCGAGGTGAAGGCGCTCAGCGACATCATCGTCACCTCGTCGTCGGCCGAAACCATCCTCGCGCAGCTGCCGCGCGACCAGAAGATCATCTTCGGGCCCGACCGCAACCTTGGCGGCTATCTCGCCCGCAAGACGGGGCGCGACCTGCTGCTGTGGCCGGGGGTGTGCATCGTGCACGAGGCGTTCAGCGAGACCGAACTGCTGAAGCTCCGCGCCCAGCATCCGTCGGCGCCGATCGCGGCGCATCCGGAGTGCCCCGCAGTGATCCTCGATCATGCCGATTATGTCGGCTCGACGCGGGGCATCCTCGAATTCGCGATGGCGATGCCCGGCGACACGCTGATCGTGGCGACCGAGCCGCACATCATCCACCAGATGGAAAAGGCGTTGCCCGGCAAGCGTTTCATCGGTGCGCCCGGTGCGGATGGTAACTGCAATTGCAACATCTGTCCGTATATGGCGCTCAATACGATGGAAAAGCTCTACGTCGCGCTGCGCGACCTCGAGCCGCGGATCGAAATCGGCGACGACCTTCGCCTCAAGGCGAAAAAGAGCCTCGACGCGATGCTTGCCATGGCATCCGGCACGGTGGGGCAGGGCGACCTCGGCCCCGCCAAGGTGACCGGCGACTGATGGCCTTCGCGATCGACGGGTTCGACCTCGCCGCCTTCGTCGCGGCGACGCTGGCGGAGGATCTGGGCGAAGGCGGCGATGTCACCGCCGAAGCCGTGATCCCGGCGGATGCCCGTTTCGCCGGAGCGATGGCGACGCGCGAGGACATCGTCGTCGCCGGCCTGCCTATCGCGCAGGCCTTCTTCCGCGCGCTCGATCCTGCCGTCTCCGTCGAGATCCTGGCGGAAGAGGGTGCGCGCGCCGCGGCGGGCGCCATGCTGATGCGTGTCGAGGGGCAGGCGCGCGCCCTGCTCACGGCCGAACGATCCGCGCTGAATACGGTCCAGCACCTGTCGGGCATCGCCACGCTGACCGCGCGTTATGTCGACGCGATGGCCGGGACGGGCGCGACGCTGCTCGACACGCGCAAGACGATCCCCGGGCTGCGCCGGCTGGAGAAATATGCGACCCGCACCGGCGGCGCGCGCAACCATCGCATGGGCCTGTGGGATGCGGCGATGATCAAGGACAATCACGTGGCGGTGGCGGGCGACATCGGCACCGCCGTGACGCGCGCGGTCGCGGCGGGCATCGAACAGGTGATCGTCGAGGTCGATCGCATCGACCAGATCGCGCCGGCGCTGGAGGCGGGGGCGACGCATCTGCTGCTCGACAACATGGTGCCCGCGGTGCTGCGCGAGGCCGTGGCGCTGGTGGCGGGACGCGTGCCGACGGAGGCTTCCGGCGGCGTCCGCCTCGACACGATCCGCGCCATCGCCGAGACCGGGGTCACCTATGTCTCGGTCGGGCGCCTTACGCAGTCCGCGCCGGCGGCGGACATCGGGCTGGATTTCGCGTTGCTCTGACGCGCGATCCGGCTTGCGCGCGGCGCCGGGAAAGCTAGGCTCGGCGTACCATCTCTGAGGGGGGAGCTAACATGATCAAGCCGCCGTCGATCGCCCGTTTTGAGCAATTCTATTGGGGCAGCCTGGTGATCGGATGGATCAACAGCGCGCTCAACTGGAAGACGTCGCAGGCGGCGCTGGACGCCAATCCACTCCTGGCGAACGCACGCTGGTTCCTCCCTGCCATGACGCTGGTCGGCGTTCTGATCGCGGTCGCGCTCTGGTTCTTCATCGCGCGCAAAGCCAGCGTGGTCGCCAAGTGGATACAGGTCGTCTTCGCCGCCTTCGGCGCGTTCGGTATCCTTTCCGCCGTCTATCTGATCGCCACGGGCAAGGCGCCCTCGGTCCTCGCGGTCGTGATCGGCGTGGCTGCGAACATTCTGTACATCGCCGCCGCCACCATGCTGTTCCGCCCCGATGCGAAGGAATGGTTCGGCGAGGGGCGCGATATCGAAGAGGACGCGCCGCTCGTATGATCCTGCGCTTGCTCGCCGCCGCCGCAGCCCTCGTCGCGCCTACCGTCGCGGGGGCACAGGCCTATCAATGTACCGTGCCTGCGAAGGTGCAGCGGCCGCATCCCGACGTGGCGAATGCGGAGCAGCCGCAGCGGTTGCTGCCGATCGGCGGTTACACGCTCGCGATCACATGGGCACCCGGCTATTGCCGCGCCCACGATCGTGACGCGAGCGCGGCGTTCCAGTGCGGCCGCCAGAACCGCTTCGGCTTCACGCTGCATGGCCTGTGGCCGGACGGAATCGGCAAGGATTGGCCGCAATATTGCAAGGCGACGGCGCTGCTGCCCCCCGCCGTGATCCGGCGCAACATCTGTTCGACGCCGTCGGCGCAACTGCTGCAGCACGAATGGTCGAAGCACGGCACCTGCATGGCCGGCTACACGCCTGCGACCTATTTCGCGAAGTCGACCGGGCTGTACGGCAAGCTGCGATATCCCGACATGGATGCGCTCTCGCGTCAGACGCTGACGGCGGGCGGCTTTGCGGAGGCGATGGCAAAGGCCAATCCGGGCATGACGGCCGACATGATGCGCGTGACCGCCAGCCGCCAGGGTTGGCTGGACGAGGTGTGGATCTGCCTGGACAAGGCCTTCAAATACCAGCGTTGCCCCGCGCATCAGGGCGGGCTGTCGCCCGACGCCGCGTTGAAGATCTGGCGGGGGCGGTGAGCGGGCCGCACCGTCACGCCGCCGGATCGGCGGGGGTGACGTTGCGGCGGCACGCTTAGGGCGCCAGTTCGACTAGGCCGCTTCCAGCACGCCGGCGTCCACAGGGGCGAGCCTGATCAGATAGTCGAAGGCCGCGAGGGCGGCGCGGGAGCCTTCGCCGCTGGCCACCACGATCTGCTTGAACGGCGTCGTCGTGGCGTCGCCCGCCGCGAAGAGGCCGCTGCGCGACGTCGCGCCGCGATGATCGACCTCGATCTCGCCCCGGGCGGACAAGGTCACCGCGTCGCTCAGCCACTCGGTATTGGGCACCAGCCCGATCTGGACGAAGACGCCCTCCAGATCGATCCGATGCAGCGACCCTTCGGCGCGATCCTCGTAGGTCAGCCCGTTCACCCGCTCACCGTCGCCATGGACTTCGGTGGTCAGCGCGTTGGTGACGACGCGGACGTTGCCGAGGCTGGCGAGCTTGCGCTGCAGCACCGCATCGGCCCTGAGCGCGCCGTCATACTCGATCAGCGTCACATGGGCGACGATGCCGGCGAGATCGATCGCCGCCTCGACGCCGGAATTGCCGCCGCCGATCACCGCAACGCGCTTCCCTTTGAACAACGGGCCATCGCAGTGCGGGCAATAGGCCACGCCCTTGTTGCGATATTCCGCCTCGCCCGGCACGTTCATCGTCCGCCAGCGCGCGCCGGTCGAGAGGATCACCGCGCGAGCCCGCAGCGACGACCCGTTCTCCAGCACCAGTTCGTGCAGGCCGCCGGCATCGGCCGCCGGGACCAGTTTCGCCGCACGCTGCAGCGTCATCAGGTCGACGTCATAGTCGCGCACGTGGCTTTCCATCTGCGCGACGAGCTTCGGACCTTCGGTATAGGGGACCGACGGGAAATTCTCGATCCCCATCGTGTCGAGCACCTGTCCGCCGAAGCGTTCGGCAAGCAGGCCGGTGCGGATGCCCTTGCGCGCCGCATAGATCGCCGCGGCCGCGCCGGCGGGACCGCCGCCGACGACCAGAACGTCGAACGCCTCCTTGCCGGCGAGCTTTTCTGCGGCGCGCGCGCTGCTGCCGGTGTCGAGCCGGGCGACGATCTGCTCCAGCTCCATGCGGCCCTGGCCGAAGGGTTCGCCGTTGAGGAAGACGGTGGGCACCGCCATCACCTTTCGCGCGGTCACCTCGTCCTGGAACAGGCCGCCGTCGATCGCGACGTGGCTGATCCGCGGATTGAGCACCGCCATCAGGTTGAGCGCCTGCACGACGTCCGGGCAATTTTGGCAGGAGAGGGAGAAATAGGTCTCGAACGCATAGTCTCCGTCGAGCGCCTGTACCTGTGCGATCAGGTCCTGCGCGGCCTTGGACGGGTGGCCGCCGACCTGCAGCAGCGCGAGCACCAGGCTCGTGAACTCGTGACCCATCGGCAGGCCGGCGAAGCGCACGCCGATGTCGGTGCCGGCTCGGCGGATGAGAAAGCTGGGCCGCCGCGCGTCGGCGCCGTCGGCCCGCGTGATCATGTCGGACAGAGCCGCGATCTCATCGAGCAGCGAATCCATCTGGCGCGACTTGGCATCGTCGCCCAGGCTCGCGACCAGCTCGATCGGCTGGCGGATGTTGACCAGATAGCCCTTGAGCTGCTGTGTCAGATTGGCGTCGAGCATGGGAAATCCCCGTCATGGTATTGGAAGAAAAGGCCCGGATCGCGCCGCGACCCGGGCCTTGACGGGCGCCTGCGCGCGAGGGCCCGCGGTCGCACTCTCCGGCGCCGGGACGCGGCGCCGCGTCCCGGCGCCGCGTCATCGTGTCCCCGCCCAGGCGGCGACACGCGCGTCGCGTCAGATCTTGCCGACGAGGTCGAGGCTGGGCGCGAGCGTCTCCTCGCCCTCTTCCCACTTGGCCGGGCAGACTTCACCCGGATGCGCCGCGATATATTGCGCCGCCTTGATCTTGCGCAGCAGCTCGGCGGCATTGCGGCCGACGCCTTCCGACGTGATCTCGACCAGCTGGATTACGCCCTGCGGATCGACGACGAAGGTGCCGCGATCGGCCAGGCCCTGGCCGGCGCGCAGGATCTCGAAGTTGTTCGAGATCGTGTGGTTCTGGTCGCCCAGCATGAAATAGTCGATCTTGCCGATCGCCGGCGAGGTGTCGTGCCACGCCTTGTGGCTGAAGTGCGTGTCGGTCGACACGCTGTACACCTCGACGCCCATCTTGCGCAGCGTCGGGTAGATGTCGGCCAGGTCCTCGAGTTCCGTCGGGCAGACGAAGGTGAAATCGGCCGGATAGAAGAAGAACACCGCCCACTGGCCCAGCACGTCGCTGTCGGAGACGGTGACGAACTTGCCCTGCTTGTAGGCCTGGGTGGTGAACGGCTTCAGCTGGCTGCCGATGAGCGACATGAATGGTCTCCGCGTTGGAATGGATGCGACGGATGTAGCCATTTCATGCCGCAGTGCAAAATGGAGAGGAATTCGATACGCGATCGAACCAATCGATCAATCGCGTCGTTTCGCGGTCGCCATCGCACGATCCAGCAGCCGACTGTACCGCAAGAGCGAACGGATCACTTCGCGAGCGCGGTATAGATCGACCAGAGGCTGGTGGCCGCCAGCAGGACCCCGACAAAGGCCATGAGACGGCGCGGGGCGACCCGCTTGGCGAGGATGCCACCGAGCGGTGCGGCGACCAGTCCGCCGATCAGCAGGCCGACGGTCTGCAGCGTGAAGGCTGCCCAGCCCAGCGACACGAAGAAGGCTGCCGAGGCAGTCAGCGTCAGGAAGAATTCGGCGGTGTTGACCGTGCCGATCGTGTGGCGCGGCGTCGTCCCCTGCACGAGGAGGTTGGAGGTGACCACCGGGCCCCAGCCGCCGCCGCCCGCGGCATCGAGAAACCCGCCGACGAGGCCGAGCGGCGCGACGACCCGGGCCTTGCGCGGCTCCACGTCGCCGCGAATGGCGCGGAAGATCAGGTATCCGCCGATAAGCGCCAGATAGGCCATGACGAACGGCCGCGCGACGGATCCGTCGATCGAACTCAACACCGTTGCGCCGAGCACGGCACCGATCATACCGGGAATGACAAGCCGTCTGAACAGGCGCCAATCGACGTTGCGATTGACGACGTGGCTGACGCCGGAGGCGGCGGTCGTGAACGTCTCGACCGCATGCACGCTCGCGGACGCGAGGGCGGGCGGCGTACCCATCACCGTCACCATCAGCGTCGAGGTGATCAGACCGAACGCCATCCCCAGCGCGCCGTCGACGATCTGCGCCGCGAAGCCGATCGCGACGAACGGCAGGATCGTCGACCAGTCGAGGGCGGCGAGAAAATCGGGCATTTGGGGTTCTCCGGCAGCCGATGGGCTGAGGGGGTGGAAACGCACCGTGGCCGCGAACGGCCCTGGCGACAACAAAGCTCCGGTTTTGCCCGGCAAAGCGCCCTCCCGACTGGCGGTGGAAATCCTGGACGCGCGTGCCTAGATGATGGGCAACGGTGATGAAGGGGACGCGGATGTTCGGGCGCTTGGCGGCCTATCTCGATTCGATCAGGGCACGCGATCCCGCGCCGCATTCGCGCCTCGAGATCCTGACCTATCCCGGCGTCTGGGCGCTGGGCTGGCATCGCGTCGCCCATGCGCTCTACCGCCGCCGGCTTTTCCTGCTGGCACGGCTGGTCAACCATGTCTCCCGCGCCTGGACCGCGATCGACATCCATCCCGGCGCGACGATCGGGCGCAATTTCTTCATCGACCACGGATTCGTCGTGATCGGCGAGACCGCGGAGATCGGGGACGACGTGACCATCTACCAGTGCGTGACGCTTGGCGGGACCAGCCCGGACAATGGCGTCGCGGGCAAGCGGCATCCGACGCTGGCCGATGGCGTGATCATCGGGTCGGGCGCGCAGGTGCTCGGCCCGATCCTCGTCGGACCGCGGGCGCGCGTCGGTGCCAATGCCGTGGTGACGCGCGACGTTCCGGCGGGGGCGGTGATGGTCGGTATCCCGGCGCGTCCCACCATGGTCGAGGGCGGCGTCGCGGAGGCACCCTCGCGCTTCGTCCCTTATGGGACGCCGTGCAGCGACATGTTCGATCCCGCCACCCAGCGATTGGAGATCATGCGCTGCGAGCTCGAATCGATGCGCAAGCGGCTCGATGCGCTGCTCGAGGAGCATCCGGCGGCGGAACGCGATCGCGCCTGATGGGCATCGTCACGCCATTCCCCAATGCGCAAAAGCCGAACCAGATCGGCTTCGAGCGGCTTGAACTGACGCGCATCCTCGACCTGTACGGTCGCATGGTCGCGGCCGGCCACTGGCGCGACTATGCGATCGAACTGGGGCAGGATGCGGCGGTCTTCGCGGCCTTTCGCCGGACGGCGGAGCGGCCCGAGTTCCGCATCGAGAAGCGTCCGGCGCTGCGGCACCGCCAGGGGATGTGGGCGCTGATCGGCGAACATGGCACCGTCCTGAAGCGTGGCCAGGAGCTGGGACCGGTGCTGGCCCCCGTCGAACGGCGGCTGATGAAGCTGGTCGATTGAACGCCCCCTCCCGTGCGGGGGAGGGGGCAGGTGATGGCGATCCGCGTCAGGCCGGCTGGTGGACCGGCGGCAGCTTGAGGCGAAGCGGCTGCGACAGCCATCCGACGATCATCGATCGCATCGGCTGCCAGAAGGCGGACAGCGTCAGCAGCGCCGAGCCGATCACGAAGGCGGTGAACGCGGCCCCCAGCTCGACCGCACCGGCACTGCGGAACAGCGCATAGAGCGCGTACAGCACGTAGACGAGGCTCGAAACGAGCAGCGCGCGCCGGTCGATCGCCAGCGCGATGCCAGCAAACAGCAGATAGAGCACGAGCACGATCGCCGCGACGCCGGCGCCGATCTCTCCGTTGGCCTCGCCGTTGAACACGCCGAGCATGTGGAAGACCGGATGCGCGATCATCGGGGCGGCGGCGAGGTGCAGCCAGAAGGCGACGTCCGCGCGCCGCGTCTCGCGGCGCGTATCCGACATGTCCCAGCGCATCGCGAGGGCGAAGACGGCGATCCCGCAAAGCAGCACCAGCGGCCAGATGCCCTGCTTGATGTCAGGAACGGCAGCCATCAACAGACCGGCTGCGACGGCGACCAGTGCCGCCGCGCCCGCCGCCACCGTGATCGGCACCATGAAGCGGCGCCAGTGCAGATAGGCCGCGGCGGCGCTGATCAGGCCGACGCCGGCGGCCGCGAACCCGCCCGCGCGCCCGTCGATATGGGGGAAGATCGTCTCGATCCCCCCGATCAGCGCCCCGGCGACGCCGCCGACGAAGGCGAGCAGCAGCAGGATGCTCGGGAGCGCCATCCGCCGCCGTGCCGTGAAATACAGCGCCAGCATCCACGCCGCAGCAGCGACCAGCCCGCCACCGAGCGCGTGGGTGACCCGGAAGCCGATCTGGCCAAGCGCGGCCAGCAGCAGCGCGATCGCGATCGAGACGAAGATGTCGTTAAAACCGGTGAGCAGTCGGAAATGCTCTTCGTCGACCGCCGGCGCGGCATGCGCCGAGGCGACGTGGCGCCGCAGCGCCGCGGCGGCATCGGGCGAGATCGCCCCCGCCGCCACCGCGCCGTCGATGTCGCTCTCGCTGTACATGGCCGTTCTCCTTCGTTGAGGAACGCGCAAGGGTCACCCATGTGTGTTACATTGTCAATACACGTCGCGCAGGCTCGCGAAGGTGACGGAGCGGCGCGCCCTGCGGACGCCGCGAGTCACGGTTGCTGCAGCAACCGGCCGATCGTCATCGCCTGTTCCGCGCCGGTCTTCGGCACGATCTCGCCCGCCCGGTCGGTGATCCGATCCCAGTGCGCGGCGACGCCCTCCGGCGACAGATCGTCGCCCGTCAGCAGCGCGCCCGGCGTCAGCGTGACGTAGCTCGCCTGGAACGCCCCGGCACCGGCGCCCAGGATGACGTTGGTGGGGGCGTCCTCGCTGACCAGGAACAATGCGCCCGGCGCGACCTTTTCGGGCGCGAAGGCATCGAAGGCCTCCTTCGGAAACAGGTCCTCGGTCATCCGGGTCCCGGCAGTCGGCGCGATCGTATTGACGCGGATGTCGTTCTTGGCGCCTTCGAGGCTGAGCGTCTTGGTCAGGCCGGCGAGCCCCAGCTTGGCGGCGCCGTAATTGGCCTGGCCGAAATTGCCGAACAGCCCGGTCGACGACGACGTCATCAGCACGCGGCCGTAATTCTGTTCCCGGAACGTGTCCCAGCAAGCCTTGGTCGCGAAGGCCGAGCCGATCAGGTGAACCCGGACCACGAATTCGAAATCGGCGGGATCCATCTTCGCGAAGGTCTTGTCGCGCAACACGCCCGCGTTGTTGATCAGGATGTGAACGCCGCCCCAGGCGTCCTTCGCGCGGGCGACCATGTCGACCATCTGGTCGTAGTCCGCGACGTTGCCGCCATTGGCCATGGCTTCGCCGCCCGCCGACCGGATCTCGTCGACCACCGCAAGCGCCGCGTCGGAATGGCCGGTGCCGTCGCGCGTCCCGCCGAGGTCGTTGACGACGACCTTGGCGCCGCGCCGCGCCAGTTCGAGCGCATAGCCGCGGCCCAGGCCGCCCCCGGCTCCGGTGACGATGGCGACGCGGCCGTCGAAGCGGATCGGACTGGGCATGAAAAAGGCGCTCCTTCCAGACTGGATGAAGCGCCTTTTCATACCGAAGGTTCGAACGGGCGCAATGCCCGTTTGACCCGCCTCAGCCTTGCTTAGCGGCGGGCGTGACGCTTGGCCTTGTGCATCGTCTTGTGGCCACCCTCGACCTGGCGGCAGCTGTCATACTGCCCCTTCTTGCAGATCGGATATTCGGCCTGCGGCGCCGGGGCCGGATAGGCCTGGTCCGGGGTCGGTGCCGGGCGGAAGACGGGGGGAACGTTCGATCCGGGCGTGCCGCCGCTCAGCGCGGGGCCGGTCGGCTGATAGCCGCCCGCCGGGGTCGGGGTCGAACCGGTCGTCATCGGCGCCTGGGCGTCCGTCTGGCCGGCGGGAGCCGACATGTCGCTGGCGGGAGCCGGCGCCGTCTGGCCCGCGGGCATTGTCGACTGGTCGGCCGCCGGCGGGGTCATCGTCTGGTCGGCGGTTCCGGCCGGGGCGGTCTGCGTCCCGGTGGTCGTCATCGGCGAATTGGTGCCCATCGAGCCCGAGGTCTGGGCCATGACGGGGGCGGCAACGAGGGCCGTTGCGGCCAGCAGAATGAGCTTCATTGCGAATCTCCCTAATCTGTTGCGCAAGATTGCGTAAGCGCCCCCGCCCAACGCCCGATGTGCCACTTGGGTCCTTTGTTTCGCTCCCGGTTCTACCGATGCGATCTCATGCGCCCGAGTCGAGCGAATAGCCCGCCGAGCGGACGGTGCGGATCAGGTCGGGGCGATTGCCGATGTTGATCGCCTTGCGCAGCCGGCGGATATGCACGTCGACGGTGCGGCTTTCGATGTCGCTGTCATGACCCCAGACGGCATCGAGCAGCCGCTCGCGACTGAACACCCAGCCAGGATGTTCGAGGAAGTGCTTGAGCAGGCGGAATTCGGTCGGGCCGAGCGGGACGACCTCTCCGCCGCGGCGTACCTTGTGCCCGACCGTGTCCATCTCGATGTCGTCATACGTCAGCTGCTCGCCCGCCAGCGCGGGTCGGACGCGGCGCAGCACCGCGCTGACGCGCGCGACGAGCTCGCGCGGCGAAAAGGGCTTGGTCACGTAATCGTCGGCGCCGGTTTCCAGGCCGCGGATGCGATCCTCCTCCTCGCCACGCGCGGTGAGCATGATGATCGGCACGTTCGCCGTATCCGGCATGCGGCGCAGACGACGGCACACCTCGATGCCCGACAGCCCTTCGACCATCCAGTCGAGCAGCACGATGTCGGGTGCCTTTTCCTTGGCGAGCAGCAGCGCCTCCTCGCCGTCGGGTGTGTGCGCGACGTCGAAATCCTCGCGCCGGAAGTGAAACACCAACAGTTCGGCGAGGGCGGCGTCGTCCTCCACCAGCAGCATGCGTGCGCGGGCCATCAGCGTTGCTCCTCTGCGGATTGGGAAAGGGTGCCGCCCCGGTGATGGTCGGCCATCTGCGAGCCGGAAGCGGCGAAATAGACCATCTCTGCGACGTTGGTCGCATGGTCGCCGATCCGTTCCAGGTTCTTGGCGACGAAGAGCAGGTGCGCGACCTGGCTGATCGTGCGCGGATTCTCGACCATGTAGGTGACCAGCGTGCGGAAGATGCTGTCGTAGAAATCGTCGAGCGCCTTGTCGCTTTCGACGACGCGCACCGCCGCATCGGGGTCGCGCGCCGCGAAGGCGTCGAGCGCCTGCCGGACCATGCCGCTCGCCATCGCCGCCATCGACGGCAGGATCGAGATCGGCTCGATGCGATGGCCGCCACCTTCTGCGCCCTCGATCATCGGGACGCGACGCGCGATGTTCTTCGCATAATCGCCGATCCGCTCGACGACGGACGCGATCTTCATCGCCGCGACCACCTCGCGCAGGTCCACCGCCATGGGGGCGCGCAGCGCGATGATCCGCACCGCCAGCCGCTCCACCTCGCGCTCGATCGCGTCGATCGCCTTGTCGTCGGCGTCGACCTTCCGCGCCAGGACGGGATCCGGGCGCTGCAGGGCGAGGATCGCCTGCGCGATCGCGTCCTCGGCCAGTCCGCCCATCTGCGAGATCAGGCCGCGCAGCTGCCCGATATCGGCGTCGAACGCCTTGACGGTGTGATCAACCATAACGCCCCGTGATATAGTCGCGGGTGCGTTCCTCCCGCGGGTTGGTGAAGATGTCGCTGGTTGGCGCGAACTCGACCAGCTGGCCCAGGTGGAAGAAGGCCGTCTGTTGCGAGACGCGTGCCGCCTGCTGCATGTTGTGCGTGACGATGACGATCGCGTAGCGGCCCTTGAGCTCGTGGATCAGCTCCTCGATCTTCGCGGTCGCGATGGGATCGAGCGCGCTGCACGGCTCGTCCATCAGGATCACCTCCGGATCGACCGCGATCGCGCGGGCGATGCACAGGCGCTGCTGCTGGCCGCCCGACAGCGCGGTGCCGCTGTCGTCCAGCCGGTCCTTGACCTCGTCCCACAGGCCGGCGCGCCGCAGCGACCGTTCGACCATCTCGTCAAGATCGGCGCGCGCCGCGGCGAGCCCGTGGATCCGCGGTCCATAGGCGACATTCTCGTAGATCGACTTGGGAAAGGGATTGGGCTTCTGGAACACCATGCCGACGCGGGCGCGCAGCTGTACCACGTCCATGTCCGGCGCGTAGATATCCTCGCCGTCGAGCAGGATCTGCCCGTCGACCCGGGCGCTGGCGACCGTGTCGTTCATCCGGTTGAGCGTGCGCAGGAACGTCGACTTGCCGCAGCCCGACGGGCCGATGAAGGCGACGACATTGTCCTGCGCGACGTCGATCGAGACATGGTCGATCGCGCGCGTGTCGCCGTAGAAGACGCTGACGTCGCGCGCCTGAATCTTGGGGGGAAAGGTCACCAGCGTGTCTCGAAGCGGTTGCGGAGGTAGATGGCGAGGCCGTTCATCGCGAGCAGGAAGACGAGCAGGACGATGATCGCCGCGCTGGTCTTTTCGACGAAGCCGCGGTCGACCTGATCGGACCATAGGAAGATTTGGACCGGGAGCACGGTGGCGGGGTCCGCGAGCCGGGATGGGGGCGCCGCGATGAAGGCGCGCATGCCGATCATGAGCAGCGGCGCGGTCTCGCCCAGCGCGCGTGCCATGCCGATGATCGTGCCGGTGAGGATGCCGGGCAGCGCGAGCGGCAGGACATGGTCGAACACCACCTGGACCGGCGAGGCGCCGACCGCGAGCGCAGCATCCCGGATCGATGGCGGCACGGCCTTGATCGCATTGCGCCCCGCGATGACGATCACGGGCATGGTCATCAGCGCCAGCGTCAGTCCGCCGACGATCGGTGCGGACCGGGGCAGGTGCATCGTGTTGAGGAACACGGCGAGACCGAGCAGGCCGAAGATGATCGAGGGCACCGCCGCCAGGTTGTTGATCGATACCTCGATGATGTCGGTCCAGCGGTTTCGCGGCGCATATTCCTCGAGGTAGAGCGCGGCGAAGACCCCCACCGGGAAGGCGAGCAGCAGCGTCACCATCATCGTCAGCAACGATCCCTTGAGTGCTCCCCAGATGCCGACGCGGGTCGGATCGGTGGAATCGGAGGAGGTCAGGAAGCCGAGGTTCCAGCCGACGGACAATACGCCACGCGCCTGCAGCCGTGCGACGACCGCCTCCGCGGCGGCCGGTCCGTCGCGACGCGCCGCGATATCGATCGCGCTGGTGACCGGGACGTCGATCGTCGCGGGCCGGCGCAGCAGGCTTGGATCGCGTTTCACCGCGTCGCGCACTACCAGCCAGGCGCCATCGGAAAGCCAGTCCGGTGCTTCCGCGCCATAGGCGGCGGTGGCCGCGTGATCGACCGCATTCTCGAGCCCCGCGCCCGCCAGGGCGAGATCGGCGCCGCGGCCGCGTACCTGGTCGCCCGTGACGGGCAGGTGCTCGCGCGCCAGATCGATCGGCAAGGCGATGCGCGTCTGCCGGAAGCCCCCGATCCCCTGCGTCAGCATCGACGCCAGGAGCAGCGCGAGGAAACCCGCCGACAGCCAGACCGCGGCGAGCCCGATGAGGCGGAAACGGCGTTCCGCCGCGTAGCGGCGCCGGGTGCGGCGCTGTACCGCCGCCGCCTTCCAGTCCGTCGGTCGCCGTTCGGACGGCGGCCGCCCGACGGTATCGGTGTCGGGCCCGTTATTCATAGGATTCCCGGTATCGCTTGACGACGACGAGCGCGACCACGTTGAGCGCCAGCGTCACCGCGAACAGGGTGAGGCCGAGGGCGAAGGCGGCCAGCGTCTTGGCGCTGGTGAATTCCGCTTCGCCGGTCAGCAGGTCGACGATCTGCTTGGTGACCGTCGTCGTGCTCGCGAAGGGATTGAGGGTCAGCGTCGCCACGCCGCTTGCGGCCATGACGACGATCATCGTCTCGCCGATCGCGCGGCTGACGGCGAGCAGGATACCGCCGACGACACCGGGCAGGGCGGCCGGCAGCATGACCTTGCGGATCGTTTCGGACGTCGTCGCGCCCATCGCCAGGCTGCCGTCGCGCATCGCGGCGGGGACGGCGGCGATCGAATCGTCGGCCATCGACGAGACGAACGGGATGATCATGATGCCCATCACCAGTCCGGCGGCCAGCGCGCTTTCGGACGACGCCCAGCGGATGCCGATCGCGACGCCCAGCTCGCGTACGGCAGGGGCGACGGTCAGGGCGGCGAAATAGCCGTAGACGACGGTCGGAACGCCCGCGAGCATCTCCAGCGTCGGCTTCATCCAGCGGCGGGTCACCGGGCGCGCATATTGGGTCAGATAGATGGCGCTCATCAGCCCGAGCGGGACTGCCACCGCCATCGCGATGACCGCGCCGATGAAGAACGTGCCCCAGAACAGCGGCAAGGCACCGAGGCTGGCGCCCGGGTCCCGGGAGTCGACGACCTGCGGGCTCCAGTGCGTGCCGAACAGGAACTCGCCCGCCGGCACCAGGCGGAAGAAACGCACCGATTCGTAGATCAGCGACGCGACGATCCCAACCGTCGTCAGGATCGCGATCAGCGACGCGACGAGCAGCATCAGCATCACCCCGCGCTCGACCTGCGTCCGCGCGGCGAAATCGGGCCGGACGCGGGTGAAGGCCAGCGCGCCGCCCGCGAAGGCGAGCAACAGCGCGGCCGCCGTCGCGATTGTGTCGTATCGATGCTGGGCGCGGGCATAGGCGGGCGCCAGTTTCTCCGCCAGGTCGTGGAACGCGCCCTGGCTGCGACCGGCGCCGAGCTCGCGGGCTTCCGACAGGATCGACGCGCGTTCGAACCCCGGTGGCGGCAGCATCGCCGCGGCGGGCGTCGCGAGTACGGCATCCGTGACGAGCGCCGGCGCGGTCGCGGACCAGACGGCAAGAAAGATCAGCGGCGGCGCCAGCGTACAGATGCCGACGAACCAGCCGTGATGCGCGGGGAGCGCGCTGAAGCGGGCGACGCGCGGCCGCCGGAACGTCGCCGCCCGCATCCGCGCGACGAGCCAGCCGATCAGCGCGAGGCCGGCGACGGTGAACAGGAGGCCCAGCGCGCTCAATGCGCGAGCTCCGCCGGGTCGAGCGGCGTTTCGTGCGCGACGATGGCGGCGGCCCGCGCGCGCACCGCCGGGGACGCGGCGATCAGACCACGCCGCACCAGCGGCCCGTCCGGGCCCCATGCGCGGGCGTAGAGGCCCAGGAATGTCCGGAGCCCGGGCACCGCGCGCAGATGCGCCTTCTTGACGTAGAGGAAGAGCGGGCGCGACCCGGGATAGCGGCCGTCAGCGATCGTCGCATAGGTCGGCGCCACGCCGTTGATCGCGACGCCGCGGACCGTCGCGGCGTTTTCGTCGAGATAGCTATACCCGAACACGCCGATCGAGCCGGGATTGGCGGCGAGCTTCTGGACGATCAGATTGTCGTTCTCGCCCGCATCGATGTAGGCGCCGTCTTCCCGGATGCGCGTGCACACGGCCTTGTGCGTGTCGGGCGCGGCAACGGCGAGCGCGCGCGCGGACGGATCGACCGCCTCGCAGCCGCGCGTCAGGATCAGTTCCGCCAGCGCGTCGCGCGTCCCGCTCGTCGCCGGGGGGCCATAGACCTGGATGGGAATCGCGGGCAGCGCGGGGTTCACGTCACGCCAGGTCCGCGCGGTGTTGCTCCTGCCCTCCGGCGTCGCGGCAAGCGCGCGGTACAGGTCCGCCTCGGTCAGGGCCATGCCCGGTCCGCTCAGCGCCTCGGCGAAGGCGACGCCGTCGATGCCGATCGGCACTTCGACGATGTCGGCGACGCCGTTGCGCCGGCATTCGGCATATTCGCTCCGCTTCATGCGGCGGGACGCATCGGCGATATCGGGATGCGCGGCGCCCAGCCCCGCGCAGAACAGCTTGAGCCCCGCGCCGGTGCCGGTCGATTCGATGACCGGCGCGCGGGCGTCGGGATCGTTGGCGACGAACTGTTCGGCGACGATGGTCGTGAAGGGATAGACGGTGGACGAGCCGACGACGCGGATCTGGTCGCGCGAGCCGCCGCCGCCGCCCTTCGCCTGGTCCTGACAGCCCGCGAGGCAAAGCCCGAGAGCGAGTATCGCGATACGCATGATTCCCCCGCCCCGCGAGGCGACTCGGTGCCGTCCTCGGCAGCCCTGTGTGACGGTTGCGTTACCCTTTGATGACAGTGGCTTCGGCAGTCACCGTCGGCCGGTCTTGTTCCGCGGGGGGAAAGGCGACGGAGACGGTCGTGCCGACGCCGACCTTGCTGGCGATATCAAGCCGGCCGCGATGCCGTTCGACGACATGCTTGACGATCGCCAGGCCCAGGCCCGTGCCGCCGACGCTGCGGCTGCGTCCGGCGTCGACGCGATAGAAGCGTTCGGTCAGGCGGGGAATATGCTGGGCCGGAATGCCTTCGCCCTCGTCGGTGACGGTGAAGCGGACCATGCCCGACCCGTCGCGGCCGACCGTGGCAGTCACCGGCGAACCGGGCCGGCCATATTTCATCGCGTTGCCGACGAGATTGTGGATCAGCTGCGACAGCTGCACCTCGTCGCCGACGACGGCGGGGAGGTCGTCCTCGAACCCGATGGTCACGTCCGCCACGCGGTCGCCGCCGCCGGCGGCGAGTTCGGCATAGACGTCCTCCAGCAATTCGCCGATGTCGACGCGTTCCGCGGGCAGGCGGTATTTCTCGCCTTCGATCCGCGACAGCGAAATCAGATCCTCGATCAGCCGCTGCATCCGCTGCGCCTCGTCGAACATCACCTTCAGGAACCGTGCGCGCAGGGCGGGGTCGTCGCCCGCACCGTCGGTGAGCGTCTCGACGAAGCCGAGGATCGACGCGAGCGGCGTGCGCAGCTCGTGGCTGGCGTTGGCGACGAAGTCGACCCGCATCTTCTCGGCCGCGTGCCGCCCGCTCTGGTCGACGAGATGGACGATGCGCGCGCCGTCGCTGGTTTCCCCGATCCGCATCTCCCAGCGTTGATCGGGCGCTCCCAGACCGACCAGCTCGACGGGACGCCCGGGAAGCGGCGCCTCGCCCGCGAGACGGTCGGCCGCGGCGGGATGGCGGATCGCCACGCGCACGTCCTCGCCGACGATATGCCTGCCGAGCAGCGCGCGCGCCGCCGCATTGGCGCAGGTGACCCGTTTCCCGCGCACGAGCAGGACGGGTTCGGCGATACCGTCCAGCACCTCGTCGAGGATCTGGCCCACGTCTGGACCGGCAGGTCCGCTGGCGGCGGGCGCCGGGCCGCGAATGCCCATGGCCGCCAGTCCTGCGGCCACCGCGCCGACGAGCGTCACCACGACCGCATCCAGCGTGCCGCCAAGCGCGCGCACGGAAGCGGCGGCGAGGAGGGCGATCACGAGCGCGCCGCTGAGGCGCCGGGCGAATCTGGGCGGCATGACGCATCGCTAGCCCATTTCACGGCGAATCGCATCGTCGCGCGTCCCGGAACGATACGGCGGCTGGCGGTGGCGGCGACGCCGACCGCAGGGGGCAGCTTGCCAGTGATCGGCGAATGTGAAAGGCACGGCGGACAGGACGAGCATGATGAGCGACGAGACGCCCCCTCGAGACGGAACGCCGTCATCGCCCGACAAGGGCGCAGCGACCCGACGGCGCGTGCTGGCGCTGGGCGCGGTGTCCGCCGGTGCCGTCGTGTCGATCCGCCCCGCGCTCGCGCAGACGGCGGGGTCCGTCCTGAACTGCGAGATACCCGTCCCCGACATCACCCGCTCGGGGCAATATATCGATGCGAGCGGCAACGTCGTCGCGCCGGGGACGAAGGGGGCCTTCCCGCCGCCGGGCCGGCCGTTCAAGGGAGAAGACGTCAAGCGCGCGCTCGCCGGCGCCCAGCTTCCCGGCACGACGCCTGACAGCAATCGTGCCTATGTCGCCTATATCCGCCGGCTGCAGCGCGGGCAGGGGGGCTTCACCTGCTTCGCCTCGCTGCAGATGCCGCGCGGCTGACGCGCTTGCGCTTTCGCGCGGCGTCACCGGCGGCGCTGGTGTCCGAGCCGCTCGACGCGTTCACCGCCGTCTTCCATCGGCCGTCCGGCATCACCCACCTGCTCGTCAGCCCAGCTCATGAAATCCTGGCGGCCATGGGCGAGGACGCGCTGACCGTCGCCGCCTTGCACGCCCGGCTGGCGGCAAGCTTCGATCTCGACGCGGAACCCGGCGCGCTGGCGGCCCGGCTCGACGAACTCGTCGAGGCCGGATTGGTCGAAATACTGTGAGGCACGCCCTGTCGCTGCGTATCGGTCCGTTCGGCTTTCGGATCGGGTCCGACTGGCGCGCGCCCATCGAGACCCTGGCGGACCTGTACGCCGATTATCCGCGGCCCGAGCTTCCGGACTATACCGTGCGGCTCGAAGCCCTGCGTCCCTGGCGTCGGTGGATCCGTCCGGCGATGGCCGTTTCCGGCGACTATATGCTGCCGGATGCCGCGCCGCTGCCGCTGGCGCAGGCGCTGCTAGCTGCCGAAATGGGGATGAACCTGCAACTGGCGCTCGGTGCCCGTCGCTTCCTGCTGCTGCACGCCAGCGCGGTCGAGCGCGACGGCCGGGCGCTGCTGATGAGCGGCGAGTCCGGCGCCGGCAAGTCGACGCTGGCGACGCTGCTGGCGGCACGCGGCTGGCGGTTCATGGGGGACGAATTCGCGCTGATCGAGCCCGAGACGGGTCTGGCCTGGCCGTTGCCGCGTCTCATCAGCCTCAAGAACGACGGCGTCTCGGCGGCGGCGCGCGTCTGGCCGGGGGCGCGCTTCGGGCCGCTGCTCCACGACACGCCGAAAGGCACGATCCGCCATCTCGTCCCCGACGCGACCGCGATCGCCGCGATGGACGAGCCCGTGCAGCCCGCGGTGCTGCTGTTTCCGCGATTCGGTGCCGCGGCGGCGGTGCGCGCCGTGCCCCCTGGCGAGGCGTTCGTCCGGTTGACGCAGGCCTCGACCAATTACGTCGCTTTGGGAGAGGCAGGGTTCGCCGCGCTGACCGCGCTGATCCGCGGCGTTCCCGCCTATGCGGTCGACTATCCCGACGGCGAGACCGCGATCGCGCAGGTGGAGGCGTTATGGCCGGAGCCGTGACGCTGGCCCGCGCGCTCCGCGATCCGACCGCGCTGCGGCTGGACACCGACTGGACGGGGCTGATCACGGCGGCGCGCGCCGAACAGCTCGTCGGATCGCTCGCCTGGCGACTGCACGGCCTGCCGGTGCCCGAGCCCGTCGCGATCCTGCTCGCCGAAGCGCGCGACGGCGCCGAGGCGGCGCGGCGGACTGCGCTGTGGGAGGCGGAGATGGCGCGCCGCGCGCTGGCGCCGCTCGGGCTGCCGGTCGTGCTGCTGAAGGGGACGGCCTATGTCGCGGCGGGTCTCGCCGCGGGGCAAGGGCGCCATATCGGTGACCTCGATGTGCTCGTGCCGCGCGACGGACTCGATGCCGTCGAGCAGGCGCTGATCGCCGCCGGATGGGAATGGGTGAAGCCGGACCCGTATGACGACGCCTATTACCGGCGCTGGATGCACGAGCTGCCGCCGCTGATCCACCGCGAGCGCGACCGGATGATCGACGTGCATCACACCATCCTGCCGCTGACGGCGCGCCGCAGGCCCGATCCGGACGCGCTGATCGCGGCGGCGCGCCCGCTGGGCAACGGTCTTGCCGTGCTGTCGCCGTCCGACATGATCTGCCATGCCGCCGCGCATCTGTTCGCCGATGGCGATCTGGCCGGAGGCTTGCGCAATCTGTGGGACATCCATTGCCTCGTCGAGGAATTCGGCGTCGACGGCCTGGAGGCGCGGGCGCGGCATCATGGCCTCGGCGACCCGGTGCGGCGCGCCTGCCGCCACGCGCGGGCGCTCTTCGGCACGGCGATGCCGCAAGGCTGGGGAAAGGACGATGCGCTCGATCGTCTGATCCGGCGGCGCCTGCTGGCACGCGACGGCTGGGGACGGCCGACCCGCCCGGTCACGCGGTTCGCGTTCTACGTCCGCTCGCACGCGCTGCGCATGCCGCCCGCGATGCTGGTGCGGCATCTCTGGATCAAGGCGCGCCGGCGGCCCGCATCTTCCTGATGGATGTGCCGGCGATGCACGCCCTCGCGTGCGATCCAGCAAAGCCGGATCGGCGCGGTACCGGCCCCGCTTCCACGCACCTGCATCGAAATCTAGGATGCGCCATGCCGACTCGTTTTTCCGCCGCCATGGGGCTCGCGCCGTTGATGCTCGCCGGCTGTTCCCCTCCGGATACGAAGCAGGCGACCGCCGAGGTCGCGCGGTTCCATGCCGCCTATAACGCGGGGCGGTTCGACATGCTCGTCGGCATGACCACACCCATGTTCCGCGCCGTGAGCGGGCCGGAGAAATTCGGCGCGATGATGGGTAAGGTGCGTCGCAAGCTGGGGCGGGAAATCGGCACGGAGACGGTGAACTGGTCGGTCAATATCGGCACCGGCGGCGCCACGACCGTGCTGCAGGAGATGACGACGTACGAACACGGCAGAGCCCGGGAAACCTTCACCTTCGGCGAGCTGGGCGGCCGGCCCGCGTTGAACGGTTACAACATCAATTCGCCCGATCTGCTGTAGGTCTGCCGGCTTTCAGCATGCGGACCAGCGCGGCTGGATACAGGCGGGCACCGCTGCCACGGAAGCGGATCGGCCCTAGCCGCGCTCCGATGCCAGTCGCTGCAGCGTCGGAACCAGCGCGTCATAGCCATCGATCACCGCGTCCGCGCCGAGCTCCTCGACCGGCTGCATCAGGAACCCGAACGAACAGGCGATCGCCGGCAGCCCCGCCGCCTGCGCGGCCCGGACGTCGAAGATCGAGTCGCCGACGAACGCCGCGCGACCGCCACCGCAGCGGCGCAGCATCTCGTCGATCGGCGCGGGCGAGGGCTTGGCGTTGCCCGGCCCCATCGTGTCGCCGCCGATGAGCGTCGCGAATCGGTCGATCAGGCCGAGCTCGGTCAGCACGGTGCGCGCCAGTCCTTCGAGCTTGTTGGTCACCACCGCGAGCCGCACGCCCCTGGCCGCCAGCGCATCCAGTGCGCTCAGGCAATCGGGATAGGGGCGCGTGTGGACCGCGATATGGGCGGCGTAATAGTCGAGCAGCCGCCGATGCAGCACGTCCAGCGTCGCGTCGTCGCATCCGCCCGTCGCGGCCATGCCCTGCGCGAGCATGTGACGCGCGCCGCCGCCGATCATCGGCTTCACCTGTTCGACCGTCAGCGGCGCCCGTCCGATGGAGCCGAGCGCATGGTTCACCGCCGCGGCGAGGTCGCCACTGGTGTCGAGCAGCGTGCCGTCGAGATCGAAGCCGACGATGGCGAAGGGAAATCGGGTATCGGTCATGCTTAAGCCGCGTGACGCGCGCGGCTGGAAATGACAAGCCCGCCATGGCAGAGACGCGCGCCATGAGCACGCCACTAGCCGTCATCATCCTTGCCGCGGGCAAGGGGACCCGGATGAAATCCGATCTGCACAAGGTCCTGCACCCGGTCGCCGGGCGGCCGATGCTGCTGCACCTGATCGACAGTCTCAATCGGGCGGGCGCCACGCGCCGCGTGGTCGTGGTCGGCGCATCGGGTGAACAGGTCGAGGCGGCGGTGGCTGCGACCGGTGTCGAGATCGCCTGGCAGCATGAGCAGCTCGGCACCGCGCATGCCGCGCTGCAGGCGAAGCAGGCGCTGGCGGATTTCGACGGCATCGCGATCGTGTGCTTCGGCGATACGCCCCTGCTGGCGACCGAGACGGTTGCGCGCCTCGCGGCGCGGCTGGAGGCGGCGGACGCGCCGACCGTGGCGGTGCTCGGTTTCCGGCCCGCCGACGCGAAGGCCTATGGACGGATCATTGCCGACGCGGACGGCACGATCGCCAAGATGGTGGAATACAAGGACGCAACCGAGGCGGAGCGTGCGGTCGACCTGTGCAATTCCGGCGTCACCGCGGTGCGCACCGGCGATCTCTGGCGCCTGCTGGACGCGGTCGGCAACGACAATGCGGCGGGGGAATATTATCTGCCCGACATCGTCACGCTGACCATCGCCGAGGGCGGGCGGGCCGTGTGCATCGAGACGGGAGAGGACGAGGTCGCCGGGATCAACAGCCGGGCGGAACTGGCGGATGTCGAGGCCGGCTGGCAGGCGCAGCGCCGCGCGCGCGCCATGGCGGAGGGCGCGACGCTGATCGCGCCGGCAACGGTGTGGTTCAGCCACGACACGGTGATCGGGCGGGACGTCGTGGTCGGGCCCAATGTCGTTTTCGCGCCCGGCGTGACGATCGCGGACGGGGCGACGATCCATGCCTTCAGCCATGTCGAGGGCGCGACCGTCGGCGAGGGGGCGGAGATCGGCCCCTATGCGCGACTGCGTCCGGGCGCGGTCGTGGGGCGCAAGGCGAAGGTCGGCAATTTCGTCGAGATCAAGAAGGCGACGCTGGGAGAAGGCGCGAAGGCCAATCACCTGAGCTATATCGGCGATGCGGAGATCGGCGCCGGTGCCAATATCGGCGCGGGCACGATCACCTGCAACTATGACGGCTTCTTCAAGTACAAGACGCAGATCGGGGCGGGCGCCTTCATCGGGTCCAACTCCGCGCTGGTCGCTCCGGTCAGCATCGGCGCGGGCGCCATCGTCGGCGCGGGCGCGGTCGTGACCCGCGACGTCGAGGCCGATGCGCTCGCGCTCGTCCGGCCCGAACAGCGCAGCAAGCCCGGCTGGGCCGCCCGTTTCCGCGCGCAGATGACGGCGCGCAAGGCCGGCAAGTGAAGCCGCGCGCGATCTCTCGCTGATATGGCGGGCGTCACTGCCGACGCATGGTCGCGTGATCGCCGTCGTTCCGACGGGGGCGCCGCCCGGCCTGGCGGGTCGCGCGGCCCCTTGCCAGCCAAATTTACGTCCTACCTTTGCAACTTCAGGGATTTCCCGGCAGGCAGGGCCGGGGCCCGTGCGTCCTACCTTATCTGAAAGCAGGTTCTTCCATGTGTGGTATCGTTGGAATCGTCGGTAACGAAGACGTCGCGGATCGCCTGCTCGACGGGCTGAAGCGGCTCGAATATCGCGGCTACGACTCGGCGGGCATCGCCACGGACGTGGATGGCGCGATCGAACGGCGGCGCGCGTCGGGCAAGCTCGTCAATCTCGCCAAGGAACTCGCCGCGCATCCGCTCGCCGGCACGACCGGCATCGCGCACACCCGCTGGGCGACGCATGGCGGCCCGACCACCAACAACGCGCATCCGCATGTGACCGAGGAGGTCGCGGTCGTCCACAACGGCATCATCGAGAATTTCAAGGCGCTCCGCGACGAGCTGATCGCGCGCGGCCGCGTGTTCACCAGCGAGACGGATACCGAGGTCGTCGCGCATCTGGTCAGCGAGAAGGTCGAGTCGGGCCTCGATCCCGTCGCCGCGGTCCGCGACGTGCTGCCGCGCCTGCATGGCGCCTTCGCGCTGGCCATCCTGTTCCGCAAGCATCCCGACATGCTGATCGGCGCGCGGCTCGGCTCGCCGCTCGTCGTCGGCTATGGCGACGGCGAAACCTATCTCGGCTCCGACGCCCTCGCCCTCGCGCCCCTGACGCAGCGGATCGCCTATCTCGACGAAGGCGACTGGGTGGTCTGCACCAACGATGGCGCACAGGTCTACGATCGCGACAACAATCCGGTCGAGCGTCCCATCACCATCTCCGGCGTGACGGGCGAGCTGATCTCCAAGGGCAACCACCGCCACTACATGCTCAAGGAGATCTACGAGCAGCCGATCGTCGTCGCGCAGACGCTGCGGTCCTACCTCCAGCGGATGGAGGAGCGGGTCACGCTGCCGATCCCGGATTTCGACCTTTCGGCGGTGAAGCGCGTCACCATCGTCGCGTGCGGCACCAGCTTCTACGCCGGCATGGTCGCGAAATACTGGTTCGAGCAGTTCGCGCGCGTGCCCGTCGACCTCGATGTCGCGTCCGAGTTCCGCTACCGCGCGCCGGTGATGGAGCAGGGAGGGCTGATGATCGTCATCAGCCAGTCGGGCGAGACCGCGGATACGCTCGCCGCGCTGCGTCACGCCAAGAGCGAGGGGCAGAAGATCGCCGCGGTCGTCAACGTGCCGACCAGCTCGATGGCGCGCGAGGCCGACCTGCTCCTTCCGACGCATGCGGGACCCGAGATCGGCGTCGCCAGCACCAAGGCGTTCACCTGCCAGCTCGCGGTACTCGCCGCGCTTGCCGCCAATCTGGCGCAGGCTAAGGGGCAGCTGAAGCCGGGCGAGGAGAAGCTGATCGTCCGCCACCTGGGCGAGGCGCCGGCCTCCCTCAACGCTGCGCTCGCCTATGACGAATCGATCCAGGACATGGCCGGCGTCGTCGCTTCGGCGCGGGACGTCCTGTATCTCGGCCGCGGCACGGATTATCCGCTCGCCCTCGAGGGTGCGCTGAAGCTCAAGGAGATCAGCTACATCCATGCCGAAGGCTATGCGGCGGGCGAAATGAAGCACGGTCCGATCGCGCTGATCGACGAGAATGTGCCGGTGATCGTCATCGCCCCCTCCGGTCCGCTGTTCGAAAAGACCGTCAGCAACATGCAGGAAGTCCAGGCGCGCGGGGGCAAGGTCATCCTGATCAGCGATTATGACGGCATCCAGGCCGCCGGCGAAGGTTGCGTCGCGACGATCACCATGCCCAAGGTGCATCCGCTGATCGCGCCGCTGGTCTATGCGGTGCCGGTGCAGCTGCTCGCCTATCATGTCGCCGTCGCCAAGGGGACGGACGTCGACCAGCCGCGCAACCTTGCAAAGTCCGTGACGGTGGAGTGACCCTCCGCGACGTCGCACAGTTTGCCGAGTCGTCGGCGACCGCCTGACGCGGCGACGGCGGAGGGCGTTCGGCGCTTCCGGATCTGACAGCATGATCCGGCGGCGTCGGCGCCGACCATGACCGCCTTGCTTTCGGCGCCGTGGTCCGCGCGCGGGAAATGCCAGAACATTTCGCACGCCTGCCGGTATCCGAAACCCTTCAGGGAATTTGCCTGTCCTCTCTCCGGTGGCGATGGCCAGGAAGCGGATGCGCGTTCAGGCGACGGGTCGGCGGAGCTGGCGTGCCCGCGCGCGGTGCGGACCATTCGTGCAGCTTTAATCGCGCAGTCATCAGGTATCGACCCCTCGACGTCGCGCCAGTTCGACGGACAGGCATGGGTCCGTGGGCAGTCCGCAGATGCAGACCTAGCCCATGTGCTTGAGCGGTAACCGCAATATGCGGTCGGAAGCGGCGAGGTACAGGGCGCCACCGTGCTCGCCAAAGGCGCAATTGGCGATAGGCGCGCCGATTGAAATCAGACCGAGCGGTTCCGCGTCGGGCGATAGAAACATCATTCCGCCCGGTACGGAGCAGACCAGCGCCCCGTCCCGCGCGACCTTCATGCCGTCCGGCAGGCCGGGTGCCTCCGGGCCCTGCATCGGTCTGGCATCGAGCAGCACGCGCGACCGGGACGGGCGCCCCCGTTCGTCGAGATCGTAGACGAGGATTCGCGGCGCCGTTTCGTCCGACACCGAGACGTAGAGCCGGTGTTCGTCCGGCGACAGCGCGATACCGTTGGGCCGCGTCAGGCTGTCGTCGATCAGCGTCACCGTGCCGTCGGCGCCGCGCCGGTAGACGCCGTTGACAGACATCTCCCTCGCCGCCGACCTGTCAGGATCCTGCAATCCGTAAGGCGGGTCGGTGAAGTAGATCGTGCCGTCCCGGGCGACGTGGAGGTCGTTCGGGCTGTTGAAGCGCTTGCCCTCGAACCGGTCGACCAGCACTTCGCGCGTCATCGTCCCGAGATCGAGCCGGTCGATCGAGCGGCCGCCGCTGTTCGCGATCAGGAGCCTGCCGCGGCGATCGATCGCCAGGCCGTTGGCGCCGGGCTCGCGGGTAATGGTGGGGTCGGGGTTCGCGAGGCCCGACGGAGTGAGGAAGGGCGTCGCCCGACCGCCTGGCCGCCAGCGCCGCACCACGTTCGCCGGTGGGTCGGAGAACAGCAGGTAACTGCCGGCATCGACCCAGACGGGTCCCTCCGCCCAGCGGATTCCCGTCGCGACGACCTCGATCCTGGCATCCGGCGACACGAAACGGTCGAAGTGGGGCGCGAGCCGGCGGATGCGCGGGGCGAAAGCCGCCGCGCTCGCACCCGGCGCCGCGGCCATGGCCAGTGCTGCCCCCAGCACCAACCGCCGGCTCGGGGCGAAGGTGCCGGTGGTCGCTTGGGACATCATGGCGTCGGCGCGGCGGCTGCGGGGGCGGCGAGCTTGATTCCCAGGAGGACGAGCTTGCCGCCCCGCACGCCGAACCAGTGCGGGACGCCCGCCGGGATCATCACGACATCGCCCTTGCGCAGCGCGCGGGTGGTGCCGTGCTTGATCGCGCTGCCCTCGGTAAGTCCCGGCCGCGTCACGCTGGGATCGGCGAGCTGCCCGCCTGACACCAGCGAACCCTCGCCCGCGACGACGATGGCATATTCCGTCTCGGTGGGGTGGACGGCCGGGCGACCCGGTTTGCGCCAATATTCCAGTGCCGCGACCGATCCGCCGGCCTGTACCAGCGGTCGCCACAGGAAACCTTGGCCCGGCTTCATGTCGCGCTCTATTCCGACGATCGCCGCCTCGACCTCGGCGCTGCTCGCGACGCTCGTCGGATCGGCGCTTTGTGCGCGCGCGGGGAGCCCAACGATCAGGCCGGCGAGCGCCGCCCCGCACAGGGCTATCCCGCGGATCATGCGCGACCGCCCGGTGTCAGGCGGATCGTGCGGCCTTCGCGCGCGGAGCGATAGATGGCCTCGATGATCCGCATGTCGCGCAAGCCCTCCTCGCCCGAGACGATCGGCTCGCGCCCCGTCGCGATACAGTCCGCCAGATGGTCGAGCTGCCCCGCGAACTGCGTCGCGGCGGCGCCCGCCGGCACGACGACCGCCTGTTCCCGGCCGTCCGCGCCCGTCCACATCCTGTTGTCGGAATAGCGCGTCGCCGGCTCCAGCTCGATCCGGCCCTTGTCGCCCATCAGCAGGACATGGTTCTGGTTGGCGCTGTACATCGACTGGCAGCTCGCGACCGCGCCCGACGGGAATTCGAGCGTCCAGTCGATGATGTCCTCGACCTCGGCGAATCGCGGGTCGCGGCGATCGGTGGACTCGCGCGCGGTCACCGCGATCGGCTCCTCGCCGGTCATGTAGCGCGCCGCCTGCAGGCTGTAGATCCCCATGTCCATCAGCGACCCGCCGCCCGACAGCGCTTTCTTCAGTCGCCACTTGCTGGGGTCGCGCTGGACGAAGCCGTGCTCCGAACGGACGTAGCGGATCCGGCCCGCCACGCCGCTGCGCGCCAGTCGCATCGCCTCGAGGTTGGTGGGTTCGAAGTGCACGCGATATCCGATCATCAGCTTGCGGCCTGCGCGCTTGCAGGCCGCGATCATCGCTTCGGCCTCCGCGACCGACGTCGCCATCGGTTTCTCGCACATGACATGCTTGCCGGCGCGCGCCGCGCGGATCGTGTATTCGGCATGCATCGCGTTGGGCAGGCAGACATAGACGATGTCGACGTCGGGATTGTCGCGGATGCGGTCGAAATCGGCATAGGAATAGATCGCGCGTTCGCCGAGGCCATGCTCGGCGGCGACGCGACGGGCCTTGGCGGGATCGCCGCTGACCACGGCGGCGAGGCGACTGTGCCGGCAGTTCCTGAACTCCGGGATGATCCGGTCGAGCCCGTAACTGCCGAGTCCCACGATCGCATAGCCGAGCGGCCGCGAGCGCCCCTGCGCCACCGCCCGGGACGCGGCGGCGAGCGCGGTGGCCCCGATCAGGAAATCGCGTCGCAGCATGTCCATGGCGTGTCCTCAGGGTTGCGGCGGTGGGCCGATGCCGATGTGCTCATCGATAAGTAGCGCAGAATAAAGCCAAATATTGGTCCGTCGACGCGGATTTTGTGCTGTGGCGCGGCGGAGACAAAGGCGCCACCCGGGACGGTTCGTCCGGAGTGGCGCGAGGGGGGGAGGGATCAGAAGCGGGCCCGCAAGCCGATGCGGTAGAAGCGGCCGAGCGTGTCGTAGAGCGCGGGATTGACGTCGAGGCCGGTGTTGGTCTGCGGCGACGGCTCGGGATCGTGGTCGAACAGATTGTCGACCTTGAAGAACATGCTGACCGCCTTGGTCACGTTGAGCGAGCCGCCGATGTCGAAGTAGAAGGCACCCTTCATGAACGCCCGGTCGATCGTCGGGTTGTTCGCGGTCGAGACGGGGCAGTTGGTCGAGCAAACGACATACTGGTTGCCGATCACGCCGTCACTGAACCAGCGCTGTTGCAGCGTCAGGCTGAAGGCGTCGTTGTCGTAGCTTTCGATCGCGAGCCACTTCCATTTGGGCGTCGCGCCGGAATTGGCGCCGGCACTGTCGACCGGCACCGTGCCGGGCAGGCCGGGGTCGGTGATGAAGTTGATGACATGGGTGCCGAGACCGCGCGCGGTGAAGGTGCCGCCCAGACCCAGCGGGTTGCGCCACTGGTAGCTCGCCTCGATGTCGAAGCCTTCGGTCTTGATCGCGGCGAGATTGAACGACTGCACGTTGACGAACGGCGTCTGGTTCGTGCCTGCCGGTATGTCGAGGTTGAAGGCGCCGCACGTGTCGGGCAGGTTGGAGATGAAGCACAGGTTGACGATCTGCTGCGCCGACAGGCTGGAGACGACGTCGCTGACCTTGATCTTGTAATAGTCGAACGACAGGCTCAGCCCCGGCAGCCACGACGGTCGCGCGTAGACGATGCCCGCTTCGGTGCTCCGGGCGGTCTCCGGACGCAGGTTGGGATTGCCGATCGTGTTCTGGATGATGAGCAACTGGCGACCGTTGGGATTGGCCGCCGTCTTGCGCGGATCGGTGAAATTGGGGACGGTCGTGGTCGTCGGCGCCGCGAACAGTTCGGACAGGTTCGGCGCGCGCACGTCGCGCGACGTGACGGCGCGCAGCCGCAGGCCGTCGATCGGTGTTTCCCAGCTGCCGCCGATCTTCCAGGCGTAGATGACGCCCGACGTCGAATATTTCGTCGCGCGGCCGGCGACGTTGACGTTGGCCTTGCCCAGCGTGCCCGAATCGAGGATCGGCAGGTTCAGTTCGAGGAAGCTTTCGAAGACGTTGTATTTGCCCGACCCGTTCTTGTAATTTCCGGCGTACCAATTGCTGCCGACGGTGGAGTTGAGGATCGGATCTGCCGGATAGGCCGCCGAATTGGGGCTGATCGCCGAAACGCCCGCGCCATAGGGGTCGGCGTTCACGCGATAGGCTTCACGTCGGTATTCGACGCCCATGGCCACCGCGAGCGGGCCTGCCCACAGGTCGATGGGCGTCCCCGAGATGCTGGCCGCCGCGGCATCCTGCGTCTGGCGCGTATGTTGGAACGGCCCGTTCTTCGGAACGATATAGGCGAGCGCCGCCGCGCTCGGCGTCGCTCCGCCGAAGATGTTGATCGGCTGGCAGCCGTTGGCACGCGCCGTCGCATCGGCGCAGACGATCTGGCCGTTGAGGGTCGTCGCGTTGATCGCCTGGTTGTAGCGGCCGTTCAGGCTGATGTTGTCGACGTTGATGTCGGTGACGTTGATGCCGTGCTCGTAATAGACGTCATAGGTCCAGTCGGACCCGAACATGTCGGCCTTGCCCTTCAGGCCGCCGACTAAGCGATATTGGCGGCGATCGGTATTGACCTTGATGTTGGGCAGGATCGCGTTGCTGAGGCCGTAGCCGAAGCTGGTTATGCCGTTGGCGGCGCACTGCTGCTGGATCGACGCGGGCAGGTAGGGATTGGAACACTGGATGGTCAGGCCGGTCTTGGCGGCACCGGGGTTCGGCTGGTTGCTGGTCTTCACCTGCGCGATGTTGGCGGTGACGTAGAGCTCGGTATCCGGCGCGATGTCATAGCCCACGCGGGTGAAGCCATTGATCCGCTCCAGCGCCGATTGCAGGGACGTGCCGGAGCCGACATGGCCCGATTGATCGCCGCCGACGCAAAAGCCGACATAGCAGCCGATGACGTTCCCGCCCGCGGTCTTCGACGGCACGCCGTTCGAGCCGTATTGGAACGGGAAGGGGTTTCCGTTGACGTCGAAGGCCGTCCCCTGGAGCGGGCCGCTGCTGATCAGGCCGTAGCGCGTATATTGATACGCCTGGCCGTGATCGCGGTACAGGAACTGTGGCGTGCCGCCGTTGCGGTTGCCGGTGTCGATCAGCGTCGTGGCGCGATACCAGTCGCGGCTGCCGGCGAGGTCTTCGCCGAAGAAGCCGGGGCCGACTCCCTGGTCCTTGGCGTATTCGCCGCTGAGGATGACGTGGAGCTTGTCGCCCGCGAACGCCTTGCCGACCGCGAGCTGGGCCAGCACCTGCCCGTCGTCGCCATAGGTGGTGACGCCGGTCTGCAGGTTGCCCTTGAACCCGGTGAAGCGGGTGTCGGTGATGAAGTTGATGACGCCGCCGACCGCATCCGAGCCATAGGAGGCGGAGGCGCCGCCCGTTACGACGTCGACGCGCTTGATCAGCAACTGCGGAAACTGGCTGATGTCGGGCACGCCGGTGACGTTGGCGCCGACGACGCGTTGCCCGTCGAGCAGCGTCAGCGTCCGGATCGTGCCCAGCCCGCGCAGCGAGAAGGAGCTGAGACCTTGCTGGCCGCTCGACGTGCTGAACGTGCCGGTCGTCGCGCCGGTCGACCCCTGCAGCGACGGCAGCTGCGCGATCGTGTTGAAGATGTTGGGCTGCGCGTTCTTGAGGATCTGGTCCTCGCCGATGACGGTGGTCGGCGTCGGCGCGTTGTAGCCGTTCGCGGTGATGCGCGTGCCGGTGATGACGATGTCGCTGCCGCCGCCGCCGCTTTCGGCCTGCGGCGCGTCGGTCGTGCCGTCGGTGGTGGAGGAAGGCTTGACCGACTGGTCGGGCGCCGCGGGATCGGCCGATCGGGTCGGATCGGCAACGGTCTGCGGCGTCGGCGAGGGCGCCGCGAACGCCGGGGCGGCAAGCATGGCGCTCGCCAGGACGACAAGACTGGTAGCGGTATCAACCCTGCGCTTGACGAGAGTGCGCGGCGCCGTCGTGCGGTTCATCATCCATCCCCTAATCGCTCACGGCCGTCCGCCGGTGTCATCCCGGCTGGTCCCCGTGTTGCCGCCCGGTTTAGTCGATCGAAGGGCGGGCGGCATCTACGACCAAAGTCTGTGCGACCATCGGCTTATGCTGTGGATCAAGGTCTTGCGGCGTAGAGCGCGTGGTGCGTGAGGATGAAGAGCGTCGTCCCGTCCGCCCCGCCGAAGACGAGTTGCAGCGGCCGGTCGGGCATGTCGATCCGCCCGAGCGCGCGTCCGTCGGCGCCATAGACGTAGATCTGCCCGTTCGCGACGTAGACGCGCCCGTCCGGGCCGGCGACGACGCTCTCGCCGCCGCGCGCGGCGAAGGGTTTGAGGTCGGTGATCGTACCGCCCGGACCGACGAGGCCGGTATAGGTGCGATCCTCCGATCCGTTGGGCAAGTACAGCCGATCGCCGACCCTCGCGGTCACAAGGCCATAGGTGTCGAGCGTGTCCGAAAAGCGCCAGCCGCGATGATCCGCCGGTCCCTGCTGCCATACGCGATAGGCGAGCAGCGACAGGCTGCCGTCGGGCGCGACATAGCCTTGGGGCTTCGGGACCGCCACGTCGCGGGCGAACATCTCGGCCAGGGTCGTGAACCGGTCGGTCGCGGGGTCATATTGGTCGCGGAACTCGCCGTTGATCCACAGGCTGCCGGGCAGCGCGAGCCGCCCCGTGCGGCCGGCGGCCCGGGCGGTCAGCACGCGGATATCCGCCGGCGCCTTGGGATCGAGACTGTACACCGTTGCGGCGGGGCCGGCGGAGGAGAGCACCATCAGCTTACCCGATGCATCCACCGCCAGGTTCACGGGGTCGAGCGGTGCATCGGCGACGATCGATAGTCCCTCGGCCTTCGTCCAGACGTGGATGCGCTGCATCGGACGATCGACGAAGTAGAGCTTGCCCGCCGCGTCCACCGCCCCGCCGCCCAGCGCGTGAAAGCCGCCCGCAAGCCTTTCGACGGCCGCCAGGCTGCGGACCGGCGCGACCGCGGCATCGTTGACGTCGAGCGAGGCGAATTCGCGCTCGCGCACGTCCACCCCGCGCGTAACGTCGCGGATCGCATTCTCGAACGGATATTTGCTGGCCCGCAGATAGGTGCCGCAGCCCGCCGCGTCGCAGGTCGCAAAGCCGCTCTCGGCATTCACATGGACGTTGCGGAAGCGGAGTCCGGTCGCATTGTAGAGCGTGACGGCCGCGGGCGCGGGATCGAGCGAACGGGTGACGCGATAGGCGTGGAGATTGGCGAACAGGACGTCGCGCGTATTGCGCACCTCGATGGCGACCGCGGCGCGACTTTCGCCGGCCTCCTCCTCCGTCTGCGGGGCGAGGAACTCCCAGTTGCGGACGCCGTCCAGCACGATCTCGGTCCGGCGGTGATGTTCGGCGGACAGCTGGTAGACATGGCCCGGCGTGTGCGTGTCGGACACGTACAGGCCCGCCGAGGCATAGGTATTGGGTGACCAGAGGCCGTTGAAGGTGCCGCCGCCGCCGTCCGTCACCCACAGGCTGGGATATTGCCCGTCCCAGCGCTGCTGCGGGTCGGGATCCCCGCTGTGGTCGGCATTATAGGGTTCGGTGCGGCTGCCGTCGGCGGCGAACGTGCCGTGGCCGCCCTGGAACTTGACGTCGTCGACCAGCGACGTCTCGCCAGCCTTCCACAACAGGGCCGTCGCCCGCGGGTTGCGGCCGCCCGTCGCGAGGCCCAGCCCCGAGACGATCGCGCCGCCGCCCTTCGCGCTTTCGATCAGCGCGCGGGCAGGCCCGACGCCGCGAAAGGCAGGGCTGTCGTCGGCGAGCACGATCTGCGTGAGGCTGGGGTGCAGGCCGATCAGCACGCTGTCGGGCCGCAGCGTCACCGTGTCGGTGACGCGGTAGAAGCCGGCGGGGAAGTAGAGCACGCGCCGGCTGGCGATCGCCCGGCGGAGCGCCGCGGTATCGTCGGTCCTACCGTCGCCGCGCACGCCGAGCGTGCGCACGTCGACCCATTTCCCGACGGGCGGCAGCGCGCGGATCGCGGGGGCTGGCGCCTCGGGCAATGCGGCAAGCGGGGCGGCATCGATACGCGTCTCGTACGTGCCGGCCGCGGCGGGGGAGGCGAGCGTCAGGCCGTAGCTGAAATCCCGCACGTGGTAGCGCTGGCCTGGCCCCGCGACGTCGCGGCCGCTGTCGCGGAAGTGCGCGAAGACGGGAGTGGCGCTGGCGACGACGTCGCTGAAGCCGATCTGGGTATAGGCATTGCCCTCGTTGCTGATGACGACGCCCGCCCTGGCGACGTTCTCGAACCGCACCCGGCTGCCCCACAGCCAGTCGCCATAGCCGCGGTCGATGTCGACGCCGACGGGCACGTTCCGGAAGACCGTGTTGACCAGGGTCAGACCCGCCTCATGTTCGCGGATCGCGGCGTCGCGCTGCCCGTCGAACACCGAGTCGATCAGTGTGAACTGCCAGGCAGGCGACGTCTTCTCGGCGAGGATGCCGTAGCGCCCCCCGAAGAAGCGCAGGTCCTGTCCCAGATTGCCGACCTGGTAGATGCCGGCGAGCGCCGACCCCAGCCGGAAGTCGATGTGGCTGAGATAGCTGTGCTGCGCGGTGTGGAAGCGGACAGCGGTGGCGGCCGGATTGCCCTCGCCGATCTCGAAGTCGACGTTCGCCATGGCTGAATAGAAGGTGCCGGAATTTGCATCGGCGATGTCCGCGTTGAACGGCACGCTGGTCGGCGGCGGGACGGGGACGGGCGGGAGGGGCGGTTCGCCCGGCCTGACCGGCAGCGTACCGGTGAAGAAGACCATGGTGCCGACACCGGTCTGGAAGCCGGGGGTCCGGGGACCCAGGACGAAGACGGGCCGCGTCCTGCCGACGCCGAACAGCCGCACGCCGGGCCGGATGTAGAGCGTTTGCGTCAGGCGGTACCGCCCCGAGGGCAGGAAGACGAGGCCGCCGCCGCCCTGGCCTGCGACTGCGTCGATCGCACGCTGGATCGCCGGCCCCGCGTCTGCCACGCCGTCGCGTGGCGCGGCGACCGTCACCGCGCGGGGATCCGCGGGCGCGACGCTCAGCCACGAGGGCGCATCCGCGAGCGCGGGCGCGGCGGCACCGGCGAGCAGCAGCGCGGCGGCTAGGCGAACGGGCGTGGCGGTCATGTCATCGATATCCTTGATGATGGGCGCGCGGCGGATCGTGGGGCGACCGGGATAGGTGCGGGGACGAGCCCGATCGACTGCGACAAAGGTCGTAATGGCCTTTCGCGCGTTGACGCCGGATATGCGACGAGCCGGCGTGCGCCGGCGGAAGGGATCGAGGCCGCAGGTGCAGCCAAAGGCGCAGGCAGGGACGACGCAGGTAGGGCCGGCGCAGGCAGGGTCGGCGCAGGAGGGGGCGGCGCAGGCAGGGTCGGCGCAGGCCGGGGCGGTTCCCGCAGGGCGCGCGCTTGAGCGGCCCTTGGGTCTGGTGGTGATGGGGGTAAGCGGCAGCGGCAAGACGACGCTGACGCAGGCGCTCGCCGCCGCATGCCTCTGCCCGGTCCTCGAGGGCGACGCGTTCCATTCGCCCGCCAATGTCGCCAAGATGCAGGCCGGACATCCGCTGACCGATGCGGATCGCTGGCCGTGGCTCGACCGGCTCGGCGCGGCGCTGGGCGCGGCGGCTCAGCGCGACGGCATGGCGGTCGCGGCCTGTTCCGCGCTGAAGCGCAGCTATCGCGAGCGGCTGGCCGCGGCAAGCGCGGCGCCGCTGTGTTTCGTCCTGCTCGAAACGGACGCGGGGGAACTTGCCCGCCGGATGACGACGCGCTCGGGCCATTACATGCCGACGAGCCTGCTCGGCAGCCAGCTGGCGACTCTGGAGCCACCCGGGGCGGACGAATGCGCGGTGACGCTGGATGCCGCCCAGCAGATCGACGCGCTGGTCGCGCAGGTCGACGCATGGCTGTGCGGTCGACGGACGCGGCCTGACGCGTCGCGCTGAACCGGGCGCGCTGAACCGGGCGCGCTCACGGCATCAGCCGCTTGCGCCCCTGGGACAGGTGCCAGCGCATCGCCAGCGCCGCGCCATCGGCGTCGCGCGCGCGGATCGCATCGACGATCGCATCATGTTCGTCCATCATCGCGCCGATCACGTGCGGCGGGCGCGAGCGCGAGATGTCGACGCCGGCGCGCAGGATCTGCACGACCTCGTTCTGCAACAGGTCGAAGACGGGGAGGAAAGCGGAATTGCCCGTCGCCTCGACGATCGCGCGGTGGAGCAGCCAGTCCTCCTCGTGCGCCGGCGCGTTCGACAGCAGGGCCGCGCGCAGCGCTGCCAGCGCCGCCTCGATCGCGTCGAGCTGGTCCTGCGAGCGCCGCAGCGCGGCGAGGCGCGCCGATTCCGCCTCGAGCACGAAGCGGACCTCATATGTGCCCAGCGTCTTGGCGAGCGCATCCATCGCGACGTGCGTGCCCAGCCGTTCCGACGGGCGACGCTTGACGAACGAGCCGGCACCGCGTCGCGCCTCGGTGATGCCGTCCGAAGCGAGCCGCGCCAGTGCCTCGCGCACGATCGTCCGCGACATGCCGAACAGCTCGGCGAGGCGTGCCTCGGACGGCAGGCGGTCGCCGGTCGTCAGGCCGTCATCGGCGATGATCCGCACGATCGCGTTATAGGCACGATCGGCCAGCCGCCCCTCGTTCATCGACCCCCTCCGCGTCGCGTCAGACGACATAGCTGAGCGCCACCACCAGCGCGAGCCCGACCACCGAGATCACGGTCTCGAGCAGGGACCACGTCCTGAACGTGTCGGCCGTACTGGTGCCGACATAGCTTTTGACCAGCCAGAAACCGGGATCGTTGACGTGGCTGAAGAACACCGAGCCCGCGCCGACCGCCAGCACGACAAGTTCGGGAGCGACGCCGGATCCCGCGACGACGCCGGGCATGATGCCGACGGCGGTGATCGTCGCCACGGTCGCCGATCCGGCGGCGAGGCGGATGCCGACGGCGACCAGCCAGCCGAGCAGCAGGGGTGAGATCGCATACATCAGCACGAGCCGCGCCAGGAGGTCGGACAGGCCGGCGCTGACGAGCACCTGCTTCAGCGCGCCGCCGGCGCCGATCGCGAGCAGGATCGCGCCCGCTGCCGCCATCACCTCGTGCCACACGGCGTCCTGGATCGCGGCCTCGCGCAGGCGCCGGCCGAAGAGCAGCGGCAGCGCGAGCAGATTGGCGACGAGCAACGCGACGACGGGATTGCTCGCCGCGACCAGCCATGGCGCGCCCTTCAGGCCCGCGACCATCTGGCCGAGTTCGCCGGTGGCGATCAGCGCGACGGGCAGCAGCACGATGAACAGCGCGGCGGCGCGACCCGGCGTGGCGATCCCCAGCCGATGATCGTGCAGCACCGGCGCGTCGAGCCGAATCCCCGGCGTCACGAACCGCGCCAGCACCGGCCCCGCGAGGATGGCGGTCGGGATGCCGATCAGGATGCCGTAGAGCATCGTCTTGCCCAGGTTCGCGCCCAGCGCCTCGACCGCGAGCAGCGGGCCGGGGTGGGGCGGCACCAGCGCGTGGACGACGCCCAGCCCGGCGAGGGCGGGCATGATGAGGCGGAGCTTCGCCGCGTCGCGTTCGGCGGGATCGCCCCCCGCCATGGCCTCGGCCGCCGCCACGACGATCGGCAGCAGCAGGACGAGGCCGGTCTCGAAGAACAGCGGCAGACCGATGACGATCGCGATGCCCAGCGTCGCCCAGCGCGCCGCGCGTGCGCCGGTCAGCTGCAGCGCGCCGCGGGCGAGAGTCGCCGCTCCGCCCGACAGGTGCAGCATCGCCCCGAGCGACAGGCCGAGCGCGACGACGAGGCCGGTCCCGCCGACGATGTCGCCGACGCCTTTCTGCACGGCCTTCGCGATGTCGGGCAGCGGCAGGCCGGCGAGCAGCCCGACCGTGAACGCGCCGCACAGCAGGCCGATGAAGGGGTGAAGGCGTCCCCGGACGATCATCAGCACCGCGAGCAGGATGCCGGCGAGCGCCGCGGCGACAAGTCTGATGTCGGCGCCGGTCACCGCGGTGCCGCCATGATCGCGCCGGTCCCGGCCTCCCGCTGTCCGCAGCCCATCGCATCCTCTCCTGCCTTGTGCCCGTTGCGCGGCGGCGATGTCTTCATCTGCCTGGCACACTGATACTTGTTGGACAGATTTTGGCGTCGAGCAATAAAAAAGCGCTTGATCCGACGAATGTAACGCGATCATACACTGAACCTGTCGGACCAAAGTCCAAAGAATGGACTCGGCTGGACCAAGCGCGATCGTCCTCGACGGACGACCTTCGGCTGCCATGCCGATCAAAGGAGGAAGAGGATGGAAGGGACGTTCCCTGTCGCCCGTCAGACCAATGCGGAGCCCGCCGTGGCGGCTGGCGGGGCGCATGGCCTCGATCGCCTGACGCCGACGCAGATGAAGGTGCTGCGCGGTGTCCACTCGGGCCTGCTCAACAAGCAGATCGCCTATGACCTCGGCATCGCGGAGGCGACGGTGAAGGCGCATATGACGGCGCTGATGCGCAAGCTCAACGTGCGCAACCGCACGCAGGTGGCGATCGCGGCGCAGGCGTTGCACCTCCACGCTCACTGATCGCGGCGCATCCCGCCGCACGACCGCGCCGGCCCGGCGGCACAGACGGGGCCGATCATCCTGGGAGACGCCCGATGAAGGCATTTTGGCTGCTCGGCGCGGCGGCATCGCTGCTGCCCGCATCGGCATGGGGCGAAACGACCTCGGTCTATCTCAGCGCGCCGGCGGACCCGCGCGCGATCACCGTGCGCGGCGCGGGCGACGGGCGCGCGGACGACAGCGCCGCGATCCAGCAGGCGATCGACGCCGCGGCGGCGGGCGGGCAGGGCGGCATCGTCTTCCTGCCCTCGGGCCGCTACCGGATCAGCCGCACCATCTTCGTCCGCCCGGCGGTCCGCGTCTTCGGCGTCGGGCCGACCCGGCCGGAGATCATCCTCGGCGACGCCACGCCCGGTTTCGGATCGGGCATCGGCGCGATGGTCGCCTTCACCGGCGAGGATCAATATCGGTCGGGCAAGGTGCCGGTGCCGCCGCCGACCAGCGTGCCGTTCGATCCCACCATCTTCGACGCCACGTCGAGCACCTTCTATTCCGCGATCGCCAACGTCGATTTCCGCATCGGCGCGGGCAATGCGGGCGCGGTCGCGGTGCGATTCCGCGTCGCGCAGCACGGCTATATCCGCCATGCCGATTTCCACATCGGGTCCGGCTTCGCCGGCGTCTATCAGGCGGGCAACGAATTCGAGGATCTGCGCTTCTTCGGCGGCCGCTACGGCATCGTCTCGGAAAAGACCTCTCCGGCGTGGCAATTCACGCTGATCGACAGCGCGTTCCAGGGCCAGCGCGATGCGGCGATCCGGGAGCATGAGGTCGATCTGACGCTCGTCAACGTCGTGATCCGCGACACGCCGGTGGGCATCGACATCGACCGCGGCAACGCCGATTCGCTGTGGGGCAAGGACGTCCGCTTCGAGAATGTCGCGCAGGCGGGCGTGCTCATCGCCGAGGAAAAGAGCGTGTTTACGCAGATCGGCTTCGACAATGCGGTGGGAATCGCGACACCCGTCTTCGCACGCTTCCGCGACAGCGGACGGACGATCGCCGGCAAGGGCGCGCGCTATCGCGTCGCGGACTTCTCCCACGGTTTGAAGCTGCCAGCGTCGGGCGGCATCGGCGACTTCGCGACCGACGTGACGATGACGCCGCTCCCCCGCCTGCCGGCCCGCCGCCGTCCGGCGATCGCGGCGCTGCCGCCGGTCGGGGATTGGGCGAACGTTCGCGACCTCGGCGTGAAGGGCGACGATACCACCGACGACACCGTCGCGCTACAACGCGCGATCGACACGCATCGGGTGCTCTACCTGCCGATGGGCCGCTACCGCGTCACCGATACGCTGCGCCTGCGTCCGGACAGCGTGCTGATCGCGCTCCACCCCAGCCTGACCCACGTCTACCTGCCCGACGAGACGCCGGCCTTTGGCGGCGTCGGCGGCCCCAAGGCGCTGGTCGAGAGCGCGAAGGGCGGCGCGGCGATCGTCCACGGCCTCGGCCTGTGGACCGGTGCGATCAACCCACGCGCGACTGCGTTGCTGTGGCGCGCGGGCGAGCGGTCCGAGGTCAACGACGTCAAGATCCAGGGCGGTGGCGGCACGCTGCTGACCAAGGGCAGTCCGATCAACCAGAACGACCCGCGCGCGCGCCCCGACGGGCAGCAGCCCAGCATCTGGGTGACGGACGGCGGCGGCGGCACCTTCGCCGCGCTCTGGTCGCCCAATACCCTGGCCTCCGCGGGCTTTTACGTCTCGAACACCACGACGCCCGGCCATGTCTATCAATTGTCCGCCGAGCACCATTATCGGCACGAGATCGTCCTCGACCATGTCGCGAACTGGGAGTTCCTCGCGCCGCAGACCGAACAGGAGGTGCGCGACGGCGTCAACGCGGTGTCGACGGAGATGCGCGACAGCCGCAACATCCTGTTCGCCAACTACCACGGCTATCGCGTGACGCGCACCGCCAAGCCCATGGACGCGGCGGTCAGGCTGTACAACGCGGGCGACATCCGGTTCCGCAACGTCCACGTCAATGCGGAGAGCGGCTTTGCGAGCTGCGACGCCAAGGGCTGCGGCACATTTCTGCGCGCAAGCAAATATCCGTTCGAGAACGCGATCAAGGACATGACCCGCCGAAGCGAGGTCCGCGAGCGCGAATTCGCACGCTTAGACGTGCCTGCGGCCCCCGCCGCCGCATCGTCGGTATCGCAGGTGCCGGTGGCGCCGGGCCTACGCAAGTTGGCGGACGGCTTCTACTCGATCGCCGGCGGCGCGGTCGATCGGCGTGGCAAGCTCTACTTCATCGACCGGTTCTTCCATCGCATCCATGGCTGGTCGGAGGACGAGGGCCTGTCGACGATCGCCGACGCACCGCTCGACCCGGTAAACCTCGCGGTCGATCGCTCGGGCCGGTTGCTCGTGCTGTCGTCCGCGGGGCGCGACGGCAGCGTCTACAGCATCGATCCCGCGCATCCCGCCGACGTGCGCGCGATCGCGCCGACGCCGGTCACGACCCCGGTGCGCGACGATGCCGCGACGCTGTTGCCGGTCAACGTCTGGGCGAACGGCGAGTTCGCCGACCGGATCGATCCGAGGACCTACGACTTTCCGACGATGGCCGACTATTTCGCGGCCAAGATGGGCGAGGCGAAGCCGCAGCGCTATCTCTCGCCCGACGGGTCGCTGGCGCTGCCCGCGTTCCGCGTCTGGAACCAGGGTCCGGACGATGCGCGCGGCTGGCGCTGGTCCGATACGCTCGACGCGTATGGCTTCGTCGCGGCACGGCCAGGCGAGCGGGCGATACTGACCAATGAATCGGAGAACCGCACCTATAGCGGGCTGGTCGGAGAGGGCGGCCGTGTCACCGACCTCCGGGTCGTCGCGGATCGTGGCGGCGAAAGCGTCGTGCGCGACTCTTCGGGCAATCTGTACGTCGCGAACGGGCAGGTGTTCGTCTACGCTCCCGACGGCACGCTAATCCGCCGCATCGACACACCCGAACGCCCGCTCCAACTGCTGATCGGCGGCAGCGATCGGCGCACGTTGTACATCCTCGCACACCACGCTTTGTATGCCGTGCGGACCTGAAAGATCGTGACAGCGCGCGCGGCGACCGTCGCCTTTCGCGCGCCGGAGGCACCGGCCCCGGCGGCAATCCGGGTCGATCGCACAGGAGCATCGCCGGCTGGCCTCGCGGCCCGTTGATCGGCCGACGACATGCCGGGCCGCCAGGGTGGCCGGGCATTCGACGGAGGCAACTCAGCTAGCTGTTGTGAGATCGGCCGCATAGGTGATAGCGGGCGCAGGAGTATGACGGGCTCCCTGGGCTCAGCGAACCGAACGGCGCTCTCGCAACGCCGCGGTGCTGCGCCGGGGTCGGTCTCGAAGCGATTGCGATTTGGGGGGGATGCAGGACCGTGGATAGCGCAACGCCGCTGGTGGCGGGGATCGAATTGGGCGGCACCAAGATCGTCTGCCTGCTCGCGCGCGGTCCGGACGATATCGTCGACCGGGTGCAGCTGCCGACCTTGCACCCCGACGAAACGCTCGCGGCGGTCGAGCGGGTGCTCGACGGCTGGGGTGGGTTCGACGCGCTGGGCATCGCGAGCTTCGGACCGATCTCGATCGATCGTACCGCCGCCGATTACGGTCATATCACCTCGACGCCCAAGCCGCATTGGGCGGGCACCGATGTCGCGAGGCGGCTGGGTACCCGTTACGCCGTGCCGACCGGGTTCCATACCGACGTCGTCGGCGCCGCCTTGGCGGAAGCGCGCTGGGGGGCGGCGAAGGGGCTGGGCGAGATCGCCTATGCCACCGTCGGGACGGGTATCGGTGTCGGTCTCATCGCGGGCGGTCGGCCGGTGGACGGCCTGACCCATTCGGAATTCGGTCATATCCGCCCTGCGCGCCTGCCCGGCGACGATTGGGTCGGCGTCTGCCCGTTCCACGGCAGTTGCCTCGAGGGGCTTGCCGCCGGTCCCGCGATCGGCGCACGCGCCGGGGTCAAGGGCGAGGAGATCGGCGCGGACGATCCGGTCTGGGAGCCCGTCGCCCATGCGCTGGGCCAATTGTGCCACACGCTCGTCCTCACCGGCGTTCCGCGCCGCATCGTGATGGGCGGCGGCGTCATGGTCGGCAACGACCATCTTTTCCCTCGCGTCCGCGCGGCGATGGTCAAGAGTCTCGCGGGTTACATCGCGCTGCCCGAAATCGCCGAGGATGGCTTCGTCGTCGCGCCCGCGCTCGGCGGCAACGCCGGGCCCCTCGGCGCGATCATCCTCGGCCAGCAGGCGCTCGCCGAACAGCGGATGTCGTTTACGACGCTTTAACCGCATCCGCTTACCCCCTCGTCATCCTGATCGAGGGGAATTTCCGGATGACCGCCCTTACCGTGCCCGCCGAGGCCAAGCGCCTTCTGATCGTCGATGACGAGCCGGCGATGCACGACAGCTACGCACGCAGCTTTGCCCCCGCCGCCGGCGCCGATGGGGCGCTGGACGCCATGGCGGCGGAGCTGTTCGGCGACGAGGCGACCAGCGCGGTCGAAGACGACGCGCCGCAATTCGCGCTGACGCATTGCCACCAGGGTCTCGATGCGGTCGCCGCGGTCGAGGCCGCGCTGGCCGCGGGCACGCCCTATTCGGTCGCGTTCATCGACGTGCGCATGCCGCCGGGTATCGACGGCCGTGAGACTGCGCGCCGCATCCGCGCGCTCGATCCCGAGATCAACCTCGTCATCGTCACGGGCTATTCGGACTTTTCGCCGCTCGAGATCAGCAAGGCGGCAGGGCCGGCCGACAAGATCTTCTACATCGCCAAGCCGTTCGAGGTCGCGGAGGTGGTGCAGACCGCAACCGCGCTGGCGCGGCGTTGGGAGGTCGATCGCGAGCTCGCCGCGGCGCGCGCGCTGCTGGCGCAACAGGTCGTTCAACTCGAGGAACAGGGCGCGGAACTCGCCGCGAACGAGAGCAGGGCGCTGCACATGGCGACGCACGACTCGCTCACCGACGCCCCGAACCGTCTCGCGTTCCTGCGGGCGCTCGGGGAACGGGCGAAGCGCCCCGGCCTGTTCGCCACCGCGATGTTCGACCTGGACCGGTTCAAGCTGGTGAACGACACGCTGGGTCATCTCGCCGGCGATGCCCTGATCAGAGAGATTTGCGCGATCCTGCACGCCACCGCGCCGGAGGGCGCCGTCGTCGCGCGCCTCGGCGGCGACGAGTTCGGCGTGCTGTTCGACACGCCCGGCGAGGACGCCGCGGTGATGGCCTGCGACCGCATCGTCGCGGCATGCACCGGCACGCATCAGGTATTCGGCAATTCCGTCCAGAGCGGCGCCTCGGCGGGCGTCGTGGTGGTGGAGGGTGACGGCTGCGATCCGATCGATGCCCTGCGCCGCGCCGACCTCGCGCTCAACGACGCCAAGCGGCAGGGCCGCGGCGTCAGCCGGCTGTTCGACGAAAGCATGGACGAGGGCATACGCTTCCGCCGCCGCGTCGAGGCGGGCCTGGGACAGGCGATCGAGAAGGGCGAGCTCAGCCTCGTCTATCAGCCGATCGTCAGCCGGGACGCGCTGGAGGTGCTCGGCTTCGAAGCCCTGGTGCGCTGGAACACGGCCGAATACGGGCCGATCAGCCCGGCGACGTTCATCCCGATCGCCGAGGAATCGAACGTCATCCACGAACTGGGCGACTGGATCCTCGATCAGGCGCTGGAGATGCTGAAGGTGTTTCCGGGCCAGTATGTTTCGGTGAATTTCAGCCCGCGCCAGTTCCGCCGCCACAATTTCGTCGGCCACATCATGGAAAGCGTCGAGCGCGCCGGCGTGGTGCCGGGACGCGTGCAGATCGAGATCACGGAGACGGCGATCTTCGACGATGCGGAAAGGGCCGCGGAGACGCTGTACCGCCTGCGCCAGATGGGCTTCCGCATCGCGCTGGACGACTTCGGCACGGGCTATTCCTCGCTCTACAATATCCGCAAGTTCGCGCTCGACAGCCTGAAGATCGATCGCAGCTTCATCGACGGCATGGGCCGTGAGCGCGAAAGCGCGGCGATCGTCCATTCGATCATCCACCTCGGCCGCGCGCTGGGCCTGGAAGTGATCGCGGAGGGCGTCGAGACGGAGGCGCAGGTGCAGGCGCTCCGCATCGCCGGCGCAAGCCATCTGCAAGGCTATTTCTTCTCGCGTCCCGTGCCCGCCGAACAGGCCATGGCGCTGGCCGTGCAGCGCTTCCTCGGTGAAGAGGCGGCCGGCGCGCCGTCGCCCCTGCATATCGCGGGCGGAACGCACGGATGAGGCGCGCCGCCGTTCGGCGGCACCGACCCGGCCTCGCCGGACGGCGGCGGGCGATCGGTCCCGCCTCGCTCGGTGCCAAGCTCGTCCTGATCCTGACCGTCGTCGGTCTCGCCGGTGCGCTCGGCATCACGCTGCTTCTCGCGAGCGTCATCACGCCCAATTTCAACGCGCTCGAGGCGAAGGCGATCGAGGGCCACGTCGACCGTACGCGCGCCGCGCTGGCGGATTACGCGAGCAAGGTCGAGAATGCCGTCCGCGACTATGGCGACTGGACGCAGAGCTACGACTATATGGCCCGCCCGACGGCGGCGTTCGAGCGCGACAGTTTCTCGCCGCTCGCGATGAGCAACCTCGGCGTGCAGGGCATGGCCTATGTCCGGCCCGACGGCAGCATCCAGATCGCGCGCTGGCTCGATCCGGTCAGGGGCACGGAGCGCGACGACCTGCGCCAGGCATTGATCCGCGCGATAGCGCACACCGATCTGCGCCGCGCGGTCGGGCGCAACAACTCGGGCCACTTCTATGCCCGGCTCGGGTCCGCGGTGGCGGCGGTCGGCGTCGCTCAGGTGCGGCGGTCGGACGGCACCGGCGCCCCGCGCGGTTACGTGCTGATGGCGCGGGAGATCACGTCGCGCCAGATGTCGAAATTGCTGCAGCTCGACGCACGCATCGATCTCGCGACGGCGGGCGACGCACCGATCGTTACCCCGGGCAGCGCGACGGCACAGATCGCGCTGCCGATCCGCGGGGCGGATGGCCATGCCGTTGCGACCACCCGCTTCCGCATCGTGCGCGACGTGTCGCTGCTCGGACGGCGCATGCTGCTGCTGGCGGTCGCCGGATCGACGCTGCTGCTGCTGATCGTGCTGATGGTGCTGCGGCGGGCGATCGCCCGGCTCGTGCTGGGGCCGCTGCAGCGCGTCGAACGGCATATGCAGCGCGTGCGTGCGTCGGGCGCGATGGCGCTGCTCGACGACGACGGCCGCCGCGACGAATTCGGCTCGCTGGGGCGCAGCCTCAACGCGATGCTGTCGCAGCTCAAGGACCTGCGCGAGCAGATCGAGGTACAGAGCTTCGCGCTCGGCCGCTCCGAAAGCGCGGTCGCCGTGATGCACAACGTGCGCAATGCGCTCAATCCGATCAGTACCATTCTCAGCCAGGGCATCGCCCAGACGCCGCCTGTGGACCGGGCGATGGTCGAGCGCGCGCTGTCGGAACTGGCCACGGATGAATTGCCCGCCGGGCGTCGCGCCAAGCTGTCCGCCTTCGTCGCCGCCGCGCTGGCGGCGGAGGGCGCGGCGCGCGAAACGATGCGGCGCGAGCTTCAGGTCGGCCGCGAGGCGATGGCGCACGTCCTGGAAATCATCGGCCAGCAACAGAAGCAGGCGCACGAGCGACCAACGCTCGAGCTGTGCGACCTGACGGAGATCATCGCGCGCAATGCGACGATCGCCCGTTATTCGCAGGATGCCTCGATCGCCTTCAGTTTCCCCGCCGACCCCCATTACGCCATGGCGAGCCGCGTGATCCTGAGCCAGGTGATCGGCAATCTGTTGGGGAATGCCGCGGAAGCGATCGCCGCCAGCGGTCGCGACAGCGGCACGATCATCGTCACCGTCACGGAAGGCGAGGGGGACGTCACTATCCGCATCCGCGACGATGGCGAGGGGTTCGACGCGGAGACGGGCGCCACCTTGTTCCAGCGGGGATTCTCGACGCGCGCGCACAAGTCTGGCGGCCTGGGTCTCCACTGGTGCGCGAATTCGATGACGGCGATGGACGGCGCGCTGCGGCTGGAGAGCGAGGGCAAGGGACGCGGCGCCGTCGCCGTGCTGACGCTGCAGCCGGCCGACCCCGCGATCATCGCCCGCGCTGCCTGACCGCCGCTCCGGCTGCGCCGGTGTACGACGCGGCCGGGATCGAGCCCGCGTCGGAGCGTGGGCTCGGGCTCGCGATCGGTCGTCGTGCCGTGCCCCGGCGATCGATCAGGCCGCGCGCTCCCGCACGACGGGCTCGGGCTGGTCGTCGAGATAGGGGGCGACCACGCCGAGCGCGCGATAGCGCCGCTGCGTGTCGGCCGGCAACTCGGCGAAGGGGCCGATGCGCCCCCGGCACGCCGCCGCCCCGCAGGCGCAGGCCATGGTCCCGTCGCCGTCGGCCAGCGTGGTGGAATAGTCCCAGGCGACTTCCTCGCCGGATTCGATCGTCGCCAGTGCGACCAGGAAGACGCCGTCGTCGGTGAAGCGAAGGCCGGCATTGGGCGCGCAGCTGTGGTTGATCAGATCGTCGATCCGGCCCGACGGTCCCATGTAGCGGTCGCGCGCGATGCGCAGGAACCGGTCCGCCGCGCCGCTCAGACGCCCCGGCACGCGCGTGGCGGGCACCGTCGGGCCGGAGAAGCGCAGCAGCGTCTCGCCCCGCGCGAACCCGCGCGCGGCAAACACCGCCTTGCCCAGATGCGTCTCGCGCACCGCGAAGGGGTTGGCGGGGACATAGGCGTCGAGGATGCGCAGCCCCTCCTTGCGGACGCCGAAGGCGCGCAAGGGGCTGATCGTCGACAGGCCGACCATCAGCCAGACGCTGGCATGGCAGAGCAGCTCGACCAGGATATAGGCATATTCGCCGACGCCGAAGCCGTGGCTGCGCACCGCGACGAACAGCGTGGCGAGGTCGCCGAGCGTCCACAGCCCCCAGGCCGGCGACCGCTCGCGCGCGCGATCCTCCCAGACGCTCGCCCAGGTCGGCCAGAAGCCCAGCGGTACCGCACCCACGACGAGCATGTGCGCCCAGAAGGTCTCCTGCAGCGGCAGCCACAGGATGATCGCGGCCAGGCTCGCCGCCATGCACACCGTTTCGGTGGTCGACGGACGCGACCAGCGCGACCGGCGCCACATCGCGAGCGTCACGACGATGCACGACAGCGCGGACACCACGAACACCAGCCCCTGCGGCCGGCCCGGATTGACCGCGAGGTAGGTCGCCGCCTCGATCCCGGTGGCGACGGCCCAGATCAGCCAGGACGCACGGCTGGGCTCGACCAGGTGCCGCCGCAGCCCGGCCAGATAGATGCCATAGCCCGACAGGCTCAGCACCATCGCCACGATGAACCACGGTTCGACCGACATTCCCCCGCCCGGATCTGGTTATCGAATCGTAAACGAGGTCGGCGACTCCGTCGAGGGGGCAGCGACGTGCCGCGCGACGTTTGCCGCCATCGCCCGGGCGGCGGGACCGCAGCCGCCTACAGCGGGAGGCTCGGCTGTGCCGTCACGTCCGCGTCGGGAGCTTCATCGCGGAGGATGCCCGACAGGGTCAGCCCGAGCAGCCGCACGCCGCCGGGCACGGGCAGCTGGGCCTGCAGCAGGTCCAGCCCGATCGCCAGGAACGCCGCCTTGTCCGGCACCGCGTGCGACAGCGAACGCGCGCGCGTGATCGTGTGGAAATCGGCATGGCGCAGCTTCAGCGTGACGGTTCGCCCGCGCGCGCCGGAGCGATCGACGCGCGTCCAGGCGGCGTCGGCGATCGTCTCCATCGCCGCGTGCAGCGCCGCCGGCTCCGACAGGTTGGTCTCGAACGTCCGCTCCGCCCCGATCGACTTGCTCGGGCGGTTCGACCGCACCGGCCGATCGTCCACGCCGCGCGCCGCGCGATGCAGATAGTCGGCATAGGATCCGAAATGCGCCTGCAGGAAGGCGAGCGGGCGATCGCGCAGGTCCGCGCCCGTCTGTATGCCCAGCCGCTCCATCTTCTGCGCGGTGACCGGCCCGACGCCGTGGAAGCGCTTCACCGGCAGGCTCGCGACGAACGCGGCGCCCTTGTGCGGCGGGATCACGCACAGGCCGTCGGGCTTGTTCTGGTCGGAGGCGAGCTTGGCGATGAACTTGTTGTAGCTGACCCCCGCCGACGCGGTCAGCCCGGTCTCCGCCCGGATGCGCGCGCGGATCTGCTCCGCGATCGCCTTCGCGCTGCCCAGGCCATGGCGGTCCTCGGTGACGTCGAGATAGGCCTCGTCGAGCGACAGCGGTTCGATCAGGTCGGTATAATCGGCGAAGATCGCGCGGATCTGCAGAGAGATCGCCTTGTAGACCTCGAACCGCGGCCGGACGAAGACGAGATCGGGACAGCGACGCACCGCGGTCGCCGAGGGCATCGCGCTGCGGACGCCGAAGACGCGCGCCTCGTAGCTCGCCGCCGCCACCACGCCGCGCGCGCGCGAGCCGCCGACCGCGACCGGCCTGCCGCGCAGCGCCGGATCGTCGCGCTGCTCGACGCTGGCGTAGAAGGCGTCCATGTCGACATGGATGATCTTGCGCTGCGCGGGCGTTGGAACGGGCGGGGCGGCGTCATCGGCCATGCGATCTCGTTTCGTTCCAAATGCAGCGCAGATCAAGGCGCCACGGCGCCACCCTGCTAGGATTCTGGAATGGTGGACAAAAGCGGCGGCACCGCACTCGTGCTCATCGACATGGTCAACGCGCTGGCGTTCGACGGCGGCGAGCAGCTGCGCGCGTCTGCGGAGGCGGCGATCGCCCCCCTGTTGGCGCTGCGCGACGGCGCGGATGCGGCGGGCGTGCCCGTCATCTACGTCAACGACAACAACGGCGCGTGGCATTCCGAACGCAGCCGCCTGATTGAATCGGCCCTCGCGCAGGAGGATGCGCCGGGGCATCGGCTGACGCGGGCGCTGTGCCCCCGCCAGGACGATTATTTCATCATCAAGCCCCAATTCTCCGGCTTCTACGCGACGAACCTGCCGGTGCTCCTGCCGCAGCTGGGGGTCAGCCGCCTCGTGCTCGCGGGCATCGCCGCGGATATCTGCGTGCTGTTCACGGCGGCGGACGCGCACATGCGCCAGTACGACCTGTGGGTGCCAGCCGATGCCGTGGCCGGCGAGCATGGCGAACGCACGCGCTGGGCGCTGGAGATCATGCGCAACAGCATGGGCGCGGAGACGCGGCCGACCAGCGAGCTGACGCTCGCCGAGTGGCTGGCGCGCGGCGACTGAGCGCGCGCGGGCGATCCGATCGCATCCCAACCCATCCCATCCCATCCTAACCCATCCCATCGCATCGGCGCATCGCGCCAATATCCGGTGCCTTTCGCCGGATAGCGTCGCCGCCAAGGCCGGCATGCCCGGCCCCGCAGGTGTATTATGCGAATGGCACACTTCTCGCATGGGCTCTGACGTGCCGCCCGGATGGGGCGGTGGCGACAAGGGAGAACGATCATGCGCCTTACCATGTGCACCGCCGTTGTGCTCGCGATGACGAGCGCCGCCGCGCCGGCCGCAGCGCAGACCGCGCCGCCGCGCTTCTACGATGCGTCGTACAAGCCGGGGCGCGACGTCTACTGCCTGCGCCTCTACAGCGACGGACAGGCCGCCGACCCGCGACCGAACGTCCGCGGCATGACCTGTCGCGGGAAGTCGGCCTGGGCGCAGGAGGGCGTCTTCATCGAGCACCGCCGCGGCGTCCTCGAGGTCGCGACGCGTTGATTGCCTGCGGCCGTTTCGGGCCGGGGGATGGGACGGCAGTAGGCGAGGGCTTCTGCTGATTAAGAAACAGCGGCCTGCTCTCGTGATTTTCTGACAAATCCTCCCTCTGTTTCCCGTAGCCCCCCTGAGCGAGGGGGAATTTGTCGGAAAGAGAAGAAGCCACCGAAAACTTCGCCGGCGGAATGGGCTTCCATGGTCATCGCGTTCATTATGCAGCTCGAGTGGGCAAGCGTTCGGCGGGGCGCACCTTGGATGGTCGAATACATGATGCCTTCCCTTCTGCGCTCAATCGCAGTTAAGGGGATTCGATGTACAGGCTATACGTGGATGAAGTCGGCACAGACACGATGTCTCGGCTGGACGAAGACAATCACCGATATCTCAGCCTCACCGGTGTTGCGATGAAGATCACCGACGCTCGGGATGTCCTCGAGCCAGCGCTGAATGCCTTAAAGGCGACGATCTTTGATCATGACCCAGATGCGCCCCTTATCCTGCACAGGAAAGAGATCATGGGTGGAAAGGGGCCGTATCAAGCGCTGCGAACAAATGCGCTCACACGCGTGGCCTACAATGCTGCAATCCTGGACATATTCCAGACGACGCCGTATGTCGTCATCACGGCCTTGATCGACAAGTCGTGGATGGCTGATCAATAGCATTGGCAGCAGACTCATCCGTATCATTATCTTCTACAGATTATCGTAGAGAAATATGTGCAGTTCCTCGAGCGTGCCGGCACGATAGGCGACATCATGCCTGAGAGTAGGCAGGGAAAAGATGGCGTACTTCAAGCCGAGTACAATAAGATCAGAGTCGAAGGCACCCGTTATCGCAACCCCGCAGCAATAGAATCTTCGTTGCGCGGTAAAACATTAAAATTTCGTACTAAGAAAGACAATATTGCCGGATTGCAGCTATGCGACCTATTGGCACATCCTAGCCACATATTTGTGCGAGAGAGGATGGGACACGACGTGACGCTGGGGCCTTTTGCAACGCAAGTTTGTAATATCCTAAGGGACACCAAATATGATCGGTCCCCTTGGAACGGTCGCATAATGGGCTATGGCTTCAAGCATCTGCCAGCCTGAAACACAAAAGGCGGCGCTTGCGCGCCGCCCGATGGGTTGATGTACCATCTAGATACCGACCGCCGTGGCATCGGATTGGCTCCCAGTTAGCATGGTACAGTAAAAAAACAATGCTGGTGCTGAATGGACGCTGGTCCTTATTCGGGCGAGATGAAGGGTAGGGTGCTATGTGGCGTCATGGCTCGACGACCCTACTGCGAGCGTGATCGGCGGACTGTGCCGCCGCCGGCGGCGCGGCAATGGGGAACGAGACAGCGGGCCGGACGCCGGGTTCCCATCCTGGAGAACCGGTCTGAGCCTGATATTGCAAACGCGGTCGGTTGACGTCGCGTTGACAATGAGAAGGGGGCGGATCAGCTTCTTTGCATGACGATCAATCTGGCGCTTATGCTCATGACCGTTGCCGCTGCTCAAGCGGGGGATCCCCCGGGCAGACGAGTAGAACCGCCGCCGCCCGTAAACCTCTCAATTGCCAATACGCCGAAAGGGCGTTGGCTAGAAATGCCCGCGTGGCCCGACTCGCGACATCATGGGATCACGTTCAACGCGGAGCCCTTCCATATTCAGGTCGAGAGGTTCGACGACGCAAGTGATCGCACCTTCTCTCTGCTGATGCAGGTCGAGGTATGTAAGGCAGGACAGGCCTGTGGCTCGATCATTTATTCGCTTTGGCCGCAAGACATCGCCGCTGTGCCTAAGGCGCAGCGAGCGGCACTTTGGCGCCGCCACCTTAAATCGATGGTAGAACAGGCTGCCGCTTCGAGTGGTCTCGCCCCGCCGGCCCTACCCCTGGAGCCGGTCGTGAAAATGCTATCCAAGTGACTGTGATCATCGGCCGCGGTAATCCGTTTTGGGGCAGCGCTGATCGGCGAGGTAGGATCGATTGCGGATGGGCGGGTTGGTCAAAGGCTGGCGATACCAAAGCACCGAAGGATATCGACGAGCCCAATCCTTAAGGCCTGACGACGCGCAAATCGGCTGGCGATAGCCGGAGCCAAGGCGATGCATGCGAGTTTGGCATCTCGACCGTGGGGCGTGGCGCCCCTTCGTGCCTATAACGGAAAGACGGCTGACACCCATGAAACGGATTTCGGCGCTGGTTCTCACCCCGCTCTTCTTCACGGGCGGCTGCGCCCTGGAAGCGTCGCACAGCCGGGCCGTCGACGGCGCCTTCGTCATGACGCAGGTGGGCCCGCAGCAGGTCGCGGAATGCATCGCGCAGACGGCGGGGACGACGGCGACGGCGGGCGGGGATGGCGCATTCGCCGTCGACGTTCCGGGCCAGGCCGGTTCCACCCGCCTGACGGTCACGCGCGACAAGGTTCAGACGATCGTCGTTGGTCCGGCGGACACTCAGGTGCCGCCGGCCGTGGAAAAGATCGCCGTCGACTGCGTCCTGAAGCTTACGCCGCCGGCGCACTGAACCGGCGATCACGACGGCGCGGTCAAACCGCCGTGCCGCAAGCGGCCAGCCCTATTGAGGGGGTCGGGGGCGTCGCGCGGGAATGCCCGCGCTCCGCGTCGGCGAGGCCATATGCAAAAGGTTTGGGCAAGCGGCCGGGACCATGGCGGTGATCCGCGCGCCGGCCGCCGAAGGGCAGCGGCGGCCGCCTGGACGCGAGTCCATGGTCGCTTCGGTCCCGCTTCGGGGATCATGCTCCCCGGAAGGGGAGTTCGCTATCGCGTCGCAAGGAAAGTGGTCGGGAAGAGAGGATTCGAACCTCCGGCCCCTGCCTCCCGAAGGCAGGCGATTGCTGAGATTTGCGTGGTTTTTGGCTCGTAAGCGAGGCAGGAAAAGCGGAACAGGCGTAGAACATCGAGAGAACATCGCCAACTTGCACCGGAGTTGCACCGGACGCGTTCGTCTCGTGGGAGACGCTCGTGGCCTACGCTGACAGCACCACCGTGCCGGTCGAGAAGTCGATCGCCGAGATCGTCGCGCTGGTAAAGCGCGCCGGCGCAGAGCGCATCGCGCAGTACGACGAGCCGGAGCGCTTCACGGTCCAGTTCACCATGGCTGGCCGCATGGTCCGGTTCAGGGTGGCGATCCCCGCCATGGAGGCGATGCCGAAACAGGACGGCCGCGGGCGCGCGCTGACCCGCCAACAGCGGCTGGATCGCGCGGCCCAAGCGGCACGCCAGCGGGCGCGGGCGCTGCTGCTCGTCATCAAGGCGAAGCTGGAGAGCGTGGCCAGCGAGGTTGAGACGTTCGAACAGGCGTTCCTTGCCAACGTCGTGATGGCCGACGGCGCCACTGTCTATGATCGGATCGCCGCTCCTGTCGCCCAGGAATACGAGACCGGGGGTACCCGCATGTTGCTGCTCGGCGGGCCGGGAGATGTCCGCGGCTGACCTAGAGCAGATCGAGCGCGAAGCTTACGCGGACGAATCGCGGTGGCGCCAGCGGCAGGTGCTTCGGTATCGCCGCCCTTTGGGCGCCAGCCATCAAAACGACTCTCCCTTTAGCTATATGTATGAGCGGTAGTGGCTTTGTGAATTTTTGGCAGTGAGGTTACGTTCACCTGCTGACCTCAGGTGTGAGTCGTGGGATCGCTAATCGATCATTTGCAACCGAGGTGCCTTAGCTGTGGCGCTGAGGGCGGGTGAGTTACGAGAAGTAAAGCTGTCTAGGCCAAGGTGGGGCGGGTCATCATCGTTCTGAATGCGTATGGGGTAGTCATCTAATATTGTGACGGAAGTAAGCCAAAAATATGTCGGAACTTAAAATTGTCGATCGTCACCTTTACGTAATCGACCGCCTAAGATCGATTGCCGACTATAAAAAATTGCACGAACAATGGCGTGATTTAATAAAGGCTGATAAATCTAATGTGCCAGATAGTGAGCTGAAAGATTTATTCGACCGGTTTGCCGTCGGATATGTGACGCGACGGCTTAGCGGTGTCCCGATGACGAGCTTTAGGGCTCGATCTGATGAAAGTCTTGATCCCGCGGCACCATGGTCGCATGTATCACAATTACTTGCGAAGCCTGCACAATATTGCTCGATAGGGCGTTTTAATAGGGCTGGTCAATCAATGTTGTATGTGTCGAGCTCGCCGTTCATTTCGCTGGCAGAGATACGAGCGAGACCCGACAGCCACGCTGTGGTGCTTGTGTTAAAATATCGAAAGCGAGAAAGTTGCGTGTACGCGCAGGTCGGCCTTCAGCGCTTACCTCAATTTGGGACGATTGCCGATCGCATGACGAATGCGCGCGGCGGATTGCCGGCTGAGTCTACAATCCGAAAATTTCTGCAGAAGCGTGGGACGTATGAACAATGGCGTGCCCAAGATTTTGGCCTTTCTGAAATTGCACTGAGGATGGCTCCCGCCGGTGTGACCGGGCATTATAATCTATCCAATATACTGGCGGAGGCACTTCTGCAGTTAGATGAGGTTCGAGGTTTCTATTATCCTACAGTTCAAGCTGGATATCGCGGCGTCAATATCGCTGCCCCGGTTGATACAGCCATGGAAGATTTTGCGCCATTCGAGGCTTGGTTGGTAAAGCTCGATAGCACACCTAATTTGCTGCCGAATTCAGACTTAGAGCCGCACCAGCCGATTGTTGTGCGAAGGGGTTCCTGCCACGGCGATGGCTGCATTGAATGGGGGGCCAGCGGAACATGGCCGCTTGCTGCTCTACACCGAGAGATTGCGCCGATATAAGGAGTAATTGAGGCAGGGAGCAATGAGAGCCGCGGCTGCTCGGCAAAATCTGAGGGGCTCGCGAATGACGCCGCGCCACCTCGAAGGTTCGGATGATCAGCTGGCCTGCAACCGATCCTGCCAACCTCATCAACGGGGACGGACAATGAGTTGATCGCCGTGTATCAGCGTTCATCAGGACGGTTCGGCGATCCGGGAAGTCGGACCGTTGCTTGCCGAGACTGAGCCTCGCAATCTCGATATCTGACCGTTTGGTGCGGGGCGCATTCTCATCGTAAGCTACCGTCATGACTGACGACGAAAAGTCGACGCGACTCACGGTCGCGCTGAACCACCTTCACGCCTTCGCAGCGACCTTCAATCCGGAGGATCTGGTGGACGAGGAGAGCAAGCTCTCCGCGATCGACCTGAACGTGATCCTTCAGGCGCTGGAGCGGGTGAAGCACATCGAAAATCAGAAAGAGCCTTCTCAATGAAGGCGAAGGGGGCGTCCTTTGGCGCCGCGTTCGGCGTCGGACTGCCGGTGCTTAAGGCGCCTTCCGCAGCATGTACGTGACAATCTCTGGTCACGGCCGCCGAACAGCCAGAACGCGGTTAAAGCGTCCCAACGGGCTGTCAGCGTGCCCTCACGACAAGGTTTGGGAAGTTGTGCAAAGGTTCGATCAGATGCGATGAGTCTATTTCTTTCAGCCTAGAAAACTGGCGCAGCAATTTCATGTTGCGCCAGTTTTCAATATGTCAATCCGCTGCTAAATTACCCGTTGTACGCGCAGTAATCCTGGCATTGATTGTAATCGGCCTGAGCGGCAGCTTGGCAGTTGTCTCGATCAAAGCCTGCCGCTGTGTTGTAACCACCAAAGCTTTCCTGCTGAAAAATGGCTTCGCAGTTATTCATTGCATCAACGTAACGGTTGTAACAATTGTCGCTACAGGTAACCTCGCGCTGGGCAAGAGCAGCGGAAGGCACCAGAAATACGGCGACCGATGCAACAAAAGTGAAAAGCTTCATAAAGAGCTCCTTCGGACCGTGGCTTAAGGTTCTCGTACGCTGACATGGGCGGTTTTAACTGTCAAGCAGCAGTCTGCAATAATAGCGTCAGCAAAGTTACTGCTAAAATAGCTTCATTATGGTACTTTAATGTTTTGGTAACATGTGGGTAGCGGGCCTAGGGTATTGACGTGAGATGCCTCTCGGCGCACCCAAGTCAGCCCGACTCTTGGGCAGGAGGATATCTGACATGCGTACGCTTATTCTCGCCGCGGCTGCGATCGGCCTGGTCGCCAGCGCGCCCGCGATCGCCGCACCGTGCAAGGATCCGAAGACCGGCAAGTTCATCAAGTGCGCGGCCAAGGCTCCGCCGAAGGTCGTGCGCTGCAAGAACGCGAAAGGGCAGTTCGCCAAGTGCGGGACCGCTGGCGCCAAACCCATGTGATCTAACGCCCGACTCGCCGTTCGTGGCGGGTCGGGTTAACCACCAATCAGACTTGACCGGATCGGATGTAATTATTTTAATTGGTCCGTATGGGACCTGATGACTCACAAATGCCTCCCCCGGAGGTGCTCGATCGAGCGCGGCGGGCCGTTCGGCTTCGTCGGCTCCGCGATCAAGTTATCCCTGACGCAGGATTTGCGGATCCGGCGTGGGAAATCCTCCTGCATCTTTTCGTCAGCCATGGTGCTGACGTTACCGTCGGCCAAGCTTGTGCGGCCGCCGCCGCGCCGCGGACCACCGCCCTACGATTCATCTCTCAGCTAGAAAGATCGGGACGACTGGCTCGTACCAAGGGGCAGGATCGCCGCTCGTCTTTCCTTCGCCTAAGCCCGACCACGCTGCAGGACATGAGCGCAATCTTCGCGGAAGACGAGTGAGCAGTCACTGGTGACCGGCTCACGAAGAAAGGTGGGAAGGCGCACCGCCATTGCGGGAAACAACGCGTGAGACCCTCGTTATTGAGCCGATGCGGTTCCATTGACCTCGATCAATGCGTGTATCCGGTTGCAGTCACGAGGGAATGTCCATGCGCAAGCTACATCGCCGTGAGAGGATCGCCCTCAAATGGGCGTTCGCACTGTTCGTCTTTTTCTGGGTGGCCGTGATCGTCTTCCGCATCGTTCTCATGTCATCGCAGCCTGCAGGTGGTGAGTATTTCAGCTGAGCAGAGATCCCTCGACGCTACCGGCATGTGGGCCGATCCAGCTTACGAAGCGCGGCAGGGTTGAGAACATAAAGGGAACGTAATAACCTCCGTCATCACATTGAGTCGGAGGATGAACGGTGCAGCTTGGTCTGGATCGCTACGGAGAAGCGCGCCCAGCGTTTGGCGCATGGGTGCTGCAACAGGTTGATCGGGAAGGCCCGGTAGGCGAGCTGGTGAAGGCCGCGAAGGCCGACCGGCGATTTCCGCGCGCCGGCACGCCGCGGGACGTCCGCAAGCACCTCAACGAGATGCAGGCAGCAGGCGAGATGTTCGAGGCGGTGGACGACGCCGAGCTCGACTGGCTCTGCTACTGATGACGGCCGGATCAGCCAGGACGGTCGTCTACGATCGATGGTATCTCGAGGAGCGCGCCCGGATCGAGGCGAGGGGGCGCCCGCGCCCCGCAACGCGGCCCCGCATCGACAAGCGGGAGGCCGACCCGCGTGCAGCGCTCGCCGCGGCGATCGGCAGGAGCGGCGAGAGCTATTCGGCTCTCTCGCGTATGCTGGGCCGGCCAGGCGGGTATCTGCGCCGTTTCGTGGTCGACGGCGTCCCGCGCGCGATCCAGCCTGACGAGCATCGGCGCCTTGCTGACTTCTTCGGGTTGGACGAGCGCGCGCTTGGCGTACGCAATCTTTGGGCTCGCGCATCGTGAGACTGGTCACGCGGGACGATCTGCGCATGACGATCTCCGTCGCGCTGTCGGTCACTACGCCGTACAAGCAGCGCGCGACGGGCATCAACATCGAGCACGTGCGCGAGGAGATCGTGGATGACCTGGTGCGGCGGATCATGGGCTCGCCCGAGAGCGAGACGGTCATCCTGCGGCCGAGCATGTGCGGCTCGCCGCTTTCGCCCAGACATGGCGTCTGGGGTGTCGACGAGCCGCATCCATGTCCCGATCTGGTGAGGCGCTGAGGCTCCATAACGTCTCTGCACGAGCAATTATGATGAGGCGATATTCGAGCGCCGCACCAAGAACCTATTGACCATTCACATTGAGCGGCTGGAAGGTCCGCTCCCGCGAGATTAGGCCGGGCAAGCAGCGGTCGGTATGCCGCGAATTATCCGTTGGGGCGCGGCAGACGCTTGCGCGAAGTAGCGGCGGTTAACGCGCCGATATGGCACGATTGCAAATTGTTTCGTCTGCAGCCTATCTTGTTGCTGAACGGCAGATTAATAGGCTTTTCAGCCCGCGCCTGTGCGCGGGGAGGGAGATGTCAATATGAAGTTCGCCAATGTCGCAACGCTTGCCGCCACCGCATTTGCAATTATTGCCGTGAGCGCGCCGGCTTCGGCAGCAGTCATAACCGCTCTTCCCAATGGCTCGGCCGTTACCATACCCTCATTGAACAAGCGCAACGATGCGGGTCCGGAGACATTCGGTCCTGGCATCACATTCCGTTCGAGCTTCGGTTCGGTCTTTGGTTGGACCGGCGGATATGCGTTCGCCACCAACGGAACGTGGTCCGGCACGCCCATGATTGGCCTTAACGCGATGAACGCGAGCTTCACGCTGTCGTTCGCGACGGCAATCAGCGGCTTTTTAGCGGATTTGAATTGGACCACTGAGAATGCGTCTGCAAATGCGATGATGGAGGCATTCGACGTCCAAGGAAATTCGCTTGGCAGTCTGACGTTCGAGGGCCCAGGTAATCTCGTTACGCCTGGGACTTATGGGTTCCAAGAGGCCGGAAACGTGATCTCGAGCATCAGGTTCAGCAACGAGTATGTGGGCATTCGCAATCTGTCGATTGCTTCGACCGCAGCTGTCCCCGAACCCGCAAGCTGGGCACTGATGATTCTCGGCATGGGTGCAGTCGGCTTCGCAATGCGTCGCCGCAAGAAAGCGAACACGAACGTTACTGTCCGTTACGCCTGAAGGCCCACCCTTCGATAGGTGAAGAAAGCCGCCGTTTGGTTCGCCCCTGACGGCGGCTTTTTCGTGCCTGACGAGCCACATAGAAGCATCAGGCGGGGTATGCGCTAGGAAATTCGTTTCTTTCTGTTCTAATCAATTGATCGATTGAACGGCTCGACATTGCTGCGCTTGGACGCCTATGAAGATGGCAAATCAGGGAGATAAAAATGCGACTTTGGTTAGCAGCAGCCGTCGTGGCATTGCTTTCAACCGCCGGGCCCGCAAGTGCAGAGGTCCTGACTTTCGACAATCTACGAAGCTCTGTACCCGTTCCAAACGGTTATGGTGGCCTTAACTGGTCGAATGTTTATGTATTTGACACCATCAACACACCTCAAGGGGGCTACTCGAGCGCGTTGGTTTCGTCAAGAAACGTTGCTTATAACGCGTTCGGCACGGTTGCCAGTTTTTCTTCTACGAACCCGTTCACGCTCAATAGCGCGTATTTTGGTTCACCGCTTCAGCCCTCACAGCAGGTGCTCTTCATAGGCTATGTGGCAGACGTGCCGACTTATAGCGCGATCGTGTCGGCTATAAATAGTTCGCCAACCTTTTATAGCTTCAATTGGTCTGATTTGAGTAAAGTGACCTTCGTCGATCTCGCCAACTATCCGCTGCCAGTCGCGTTTGATAACCTCTCAGTGAATGTCGCCGGCGCGGTGCCAGAGCCTGCGACATGGGCGTTGATGATTCTTGGCATGGGTGCAATCGGCTTCGCAATGCGTCGCCGCGCGAGAGCGAACACTAACGTGACTGTCCATTTCGCCTGAACAATCAACCTTCTATAGGCGAAGGAAGCCGCCGTTTGGTTCGCCCTGACGGCGGCTTTTCACGCCCGGAGGACCGCATAGGATCTAAGGCAGATCATGCCGTCCGATGTTCGTGCTTTGACTCGGAAAACGTCCACCGGAGCCCCGCGCCGCGGACGCGCTCAATAGGGCAGAGATAGGGCGTGGCCCCGAAGATGCGCCGTGCTTCATAGAGTGCGACGTCGATCAGCCGCGCCGACTTGGCCGCGTCCGACCCAACCCGATCAGCCAGCACATCGAACGATAGCGTACGCCCGCGCGCCTGCATGACGCTGCCGAGCATCTCGCGCACTTGGGGGCGGCATCGCACCGGCTCCCCGTCGATGCAGAAGGCGGGGAGCGTCGGGTCGTAGGAGAAGGGACCGACGACGATCGCTTGCTCCCGCCGCAGGTTATAGCCGCAGCAGGGACAGATGACGGACACTACGCCTTTGCCCAGGACGAGGCGACAACGTACATGTACGCTGTGCCGCCGACGTTGAAGCCGATCTGTCCGGCGCCGGCAGTGAAGCGCGCTGCCGCCCAATAGATGTTGCCGTCGCCGATGTTGGTCAGCGCATCCTGGCGGCTACCGCTGACCGGCCCGTTGACGGAAGCCTGATAGGTCAGGCCGGCCGCGATCGACAGGCCGTTGACCGGGGTGGTGACGTTGGCGGCGTGGGGCGAGCCCTGCTGCTGCGTCGGCACCAGCACTACTTCGGTCGGCGTCGCAGTGGTGCCGGTGACCGTCTCGACGTAGCCAGCGAGCGACAGCGACCCCGCCGCGTCGGTGGCGATGCGCGCGGTGACCGTACGCGCGCTGGCGATGGCAGCGTAGATGATCGCGAACTCGTTGGTGCTGCTCGCATGCCGCGGGAAGTAGATGCCGTCGATCCAGATGCCCTGAATGACCGCCGGTCCATTCGCCTTGCGGAAGACGATCTGGTTCATGCCCGCGCCGACGGAGAAGTTGGCGATGTCGCGGCCGGTGTTGCCGGTCAGCGCCACGTTGAACGGCGCCATTGGGGCAGACGCTGCGACAGTGCCGACCTGACCATACGCCTGCACCACCGACAGGCTGACGGCCTTCGTCGTCAGGATACGCCCCCCGCTGAGGGCGTTGATCGTGAACTGGTAGACGTGGTCGCCGTCGGCGTCGTCGGGCGAAGCATAGGTCTTCGTCACGTCGCCAGCAAAGCGCAGGATATAGCGGATCCGGCCGGACGTGATGCTGGCGTCCGTCGTATCGGTGACGGCATCGATCATGAACTTCGCCGCATCCGGCCCGGTCAGGCTGAGGTAGGCATATTGGTCGGTGAGCAGCTCCCACCCGACCTTCTGCCCCTCGTATACGGCGAAGGTCGAGGCATTGAGGATCGTCACCGGGGTGGTGCTGGAGCGCAGGAGTGCCAGCTGCGTGCCGGAGTTGCGCACGCCAGGCAGCGTCTCGTGCAGGTTATCCGTGATCGCCACGCCTTCCGGCGACTTGTAGAACACGCCGTTCGGGATTGCCGCTGCTGCCTGGCGCAGGCCAAGCTCGACGTTCAGGCCGCTCTGCGTACGTCGTGCTGCGATCGTTTCGGGCAGAAGGCCGAGGATGTAGGTCGGCACGTTGCCGATCGTCGCCCCGCTGACGCCATTGGCGAAGATGCGCGCCTTGAAGTCTGCATCCCCGTTGACCGTGGCGTTGAAGAACGCCGCCTGCGTCACCGTGTCCGAACCGCTCAACCCCGCGTCGTTCGTGCCTTCGATTCGGATCATGCCCGCCACCGCTGCGCCCGGGAAGGCATCCATCGCCGCCTTGACCAGGCCAGCGCCGGCATAGGCGCCGGTACCGTTGCAGCGATCGATCAGGCTCTCGTGCAAAGTAGCGCCGACACCCCATTCGCCCTGAGTGCCGCCGGGCTTGAAGATGCTGGTGCCGTTCCAGTTATGCGGGATGATGATCACCGGCAGGCCGGTGTCCGCCGCGACCTGCTTGGCGAAATATTCGTAGGGCGAGAGGTAGCTGTTGCCGTCCGGCGCGATCGCCTGGTCATAAGGAAGGCTGGTGCTGATGCCCGCCGGCGATCGGCTGCGAGCATTGTACGTGTTGGGCGCGCGGGTGTCCTGCGCTTCGCGCGGATTGACGCCGACGCCCTTGGAATCGCCGAGGCCGATATAGATCAGAGCGGTCGGCGCCGCCGCTGCAGCGGTAACCGAAGGCGGATAGGTCAGCGCAGTCGAAGCGAGCTGCGGCGGCATGACGACGACGCTGCCGGGCAGGAGCACCGGGCCGAAGAGCGATGCACCGCTCGCGCGGAGGGGTGGGGCGACCGCAACGACCCCCGGCAGCACGGACAGCGCATAGAAGCTGGCCGTCGTTGCGAGCGCAGGCGGCGCGACTGTAGCGGCGCTGGGCTGGATCATCGGGGCATACATCTGTGCGCCCGAGACGAGTGCGGCTGGCGTGATGGTCACGAGACCTGCGGCGATCGTTGGTGCGTACGATACAGCCGCCGAGGGGAGCAGGGCGGGCTGCACGCTGTTCGCGGCGATCGACTGGACCATTGGCGCATAGAGCGCCGATGCCGACGCAAGAAGCCCGGGGAGGACGGAAACCGCGCCCGGTTGAACCGTCGGCGCCGACAGAACCACAGACGAGGCCAAGAGCGCAGGTGCGATTGACCCTGCCGCGATGGCCTGGATCGTCGGCGCGAATGGGGCGGCCGCGCTGGGCAGCGCCGCAGGCTGGACGGCGACCGTACCCGGCTGGACAGCAGGCGCGTTCGCAAAACCTGACGAAGCTACGAAGGGCGGCAGGATGGTTCCGGCTGCGGCAGATCGAACGTCGGGCGCGAAGGGTGCGGCCGTGCTGGCTTGCATTGCGGGCGCGACGGCGACGCCGCCCGGTTGCACCGATGGCGGAAAAAGGGCGACCGTGGAGAGCAGGACAGGCGGCGTCACCGCAGTCGGCGCGACGATGATGCGGGGTGCAAACGCAACGACCGCGGTGCCGAGCATAGCAGGCGCGATCGCCACGGATCCCGGCGCCATCGCCGGCGGGTAGAGTTGGCCGTTGCCGAGGAGGAACGGCGGTCGGATCGTCAGCCGACCGCCGACGTCGCGGGGCGGGGCCGGCAGCAGGAGAGCCGTCAGGCCGCTGCTCGCGCTGATCAGCGCCGGCATGATCAGCCGGTCGACGATGATCGTGCGCATCAGGCTTCCGGCTCCGTCACGGGCGTGATGACCGGCAGCTTGATCTGCACTGGGATCCATTCGTCGGGATCGAGGTCGGCGCGCGCGAGATCGAGCCAGGCGGCGTCGTTGTCGATGTTCGCGGTCAGCGCCTCGGGAAGCTCCAGCTCCACCGTCTGATCATCGATGCGGGTGATCCCGCCGTTCTCGGTGGTGAGCGTGCCCGCGACATGCGTCGAGCCGACGAATGGACGCACCTGCGCCCGCAGGCGGCAGCCGACAGGGAACACGGGGTCCTCGCCGGTCACCTGCAGGCGCACGCGATATGCATAGCCCGCCGCGATCGGGGGCACGCTCTGGATCGGCATCGCCGACGTCTCCCGATCTTAGAGGGCGAAGATGCCGTTCGCGTCCCAGGAGGCAACGATATTGCCGCCGTTGGGGGTGACCGGGAGACCGGTCGCGCTGTCGATGTAGTAGATCAGCTGCGACGTGCCGGCCGTGCCGGTGTCGAGGTAGAGGACGATTGCCTCTTCCTTGTCGGTCGTGCCGGTGGAGCCGGCCGGTACGGACGTGAACAGCGCGTCGTCCGCGTCGAACACACCGTTGACGACGGTCTTGTTCGCGAGCGTCGCGGCGGTGCCGTAGCGGGCGGCCGCAGGCACGTCGGACAGGAACTGGTGCGTGTCGGAATAGGTGTAGGCGCTGGTGTCGACCAGCTGCGCCTTCACGGTGCCGGTGACAAGGTTGACGCCTGCGGTAAGCAGCGCCTGCTTGTATTTGGGATACAACTTATTCGCCATGATGGTGGTCCTTCGTTGTTGAACAGGGGGTCAGCGAGGCCAGGCGTCGAGCAGCAGGCGGCGCTTGTCGTCGCAGGAGCGCAGATCGAGGCGGCCCTGACGGATCGTCGCGTCGTCATCGGCCGCGGACGCGCTACCGTCCGGCTGGCGCGCCTGTGGCGTCGGCAGGCACGGCTGCAGTGCGGCCGTCGGCGGAGACGGGGGCGGCGGGAGGAAAGAGGGCCGCGTCGAGCCCGTCGACGAGCCGCACGCGCTCAGCAGCGCGGCACAGAGCAGCACCGGCAGGTGTCGCTGCATAGGTCATGACCTCTTTGGTGTTGGTGAGGACGATGGGGCGCAGCGCCGCGGCGCGGGCGGCATAGCCGTCCACCGCCGCGGTCACCCGGCGCTCGGCCTCCAGGGCCGCATCGCCCGCCTTGCGATCCGCCAACGCCTGGCGTTTCGCAGCGGCAACCTGTTCCGTCAGCCGGCCCTGCGCCTCGCGCGCGTTGCCGTAGGCCAGGATCAGGAAGACGGCGAACGCGAGAGAGCCCGCGCCCGCCAGCAACTTCAGCCACATCAGCCGGGGCTGGTGTTGGTCGGCGTCGGCGCGATCGCGTGGCTCGCCTTGAAGCGCAGGATGATCGTCACGCCGGCGACGATCGCCATGATGACGCTGACGACCTGCTCCTGATCGAGATCGGCCGGCAGAAGGTCGAAGGCGCTCAGCAGCGCGAAGACGGCAGCAACGATCTGCAGCCAGATGGTACGGCTCTGCCACCAGTTCTTGGTGTCGGACATGGGGTTACCCCTTTCGTTGAGGCGCGCGCCGCCCAGCCTGCGGCGGTGACGCGGAAGGATCGCTATGGCTGGGCGATGGGGTCAGGCGAGCAGGGCCTTCGCGACCGCCAATCGGGCGGCGCGATCAGCGAGGCCATTGGTGCCACCGTTGATGATGCGCGTGACCGCCTCGACGTCGTCGCGATCAGCCGCTGCATTGATGCGGTGCGCGGTCCAGAAGGCGCAGGCGAGCTTGATGCCGATCGGCGGACGCGCGGCTGCATCGGGATCGGCGATCAGGTCTACGCCTATGATAGTACCGAAGCGTCGGTAATTGGTCCGGCCGGTGATCTGGATCGGCCCGCGGCCGCGAAAGCGGAAACCGTCGCCCGGCTTGACGTTGCCGAGATCAGTTCGACCCTCGTAGCGGCGCTGTGCCGGTGTCGGTCCCCAGATCTCGACGAATTGGCGAAATCCCGCGCTTTCGTGGCCGACCTGCGCGAGGAAGTGCGCGAGCCGCAGCGGCGTTGCGAGGATCAGGGCGCCGTCGAGCGCCATCTCGCCGGTCGACGCCAGCGCGGCAGCGGTGTCCGGTCTAGCTCCGCAGCGGACGAAGAGCGCGGCAAGCGTGATCGGCCCCAAGTCGCCGTCGACGCGCACGCCCAGGCGCCGCTGCAATCCTGCAACGTCCATCATGTCGGTTGTCCTTTGGATGGAGGTGCCGGCTCAGGCCGGTGGCTTGCTCTCGTCAGCACCAGGAATGCGGGACTGCACGAAATTCAGCGCTACGGTGATGATCGTGACGCCCATCGCGCCAAGGCCGGTCCCGTAGATCAGGGCCAGCGCAGGGTCGGGCCGGAGCCGCATGATCGCGCCGGCCGTGAATAGCAGCGCGAGCGCACTCACCGGCCAGTCGAGCGTCCAGCGATGTTCCTTGCCCGCCTTGGCGGTGACGTAGAAGCGCACCGCTAGGCATGCGCAGATACCGGCGATCATGCTGCCCGCTTCGAACGGATAGCCGACGAAATTCCAGATAAGCGGCTGACTCGTGGCAACCGTCGCGCCCTTGTCGCCTGCGATCGCAGCCGCTGCGACAGGAAGAAGAGCCCCCATGGTTGCCGCCCCTTTGTAGATCATCGGGTCGACACCACGCCGACGGCCGCAATGAAGCTCAGCAGCGCAATGGCGGCTGGCCGACGAAGCATGGGGAGCGATGCCCACATGGCGATAGGGAACGGCTTGCGGCGTAGGTGCGCGACCATACCGGGCGCCGACAGGTAGAGCAGCGTCAGCCCGGCGAGCCCAAAGGCTAGGGCAACGGGATCGCCGAAGCGTTGAAGGGTCAGGAACCAGCCTGTGCCGGCCGGGTCGCGCGGGTCCCAGTTCCACAGGGCGACGGCGGCGAACAAGGTGCGGATGCCGATCCCGGCAGCGAAGCAAAGCCCCGCGCGGCGCCAGATCGTCACCGGATGGTTCGGTAGGTCCCGCCCCCTGTTGCGCCTCATCGCGGATAGCGCATCATAGGCGAACATGAAGGCAACGATGCAAGCGAAGGTCATCCCCGCGAGGTTGATTACGACGAGCCACCCATGCCCGTCGAATGAGGGCGGGGCGGCCGTCATCGGTCCTTTCGCGACCGCCTGGGCCGCGAAGCTGATGTTGGTCATCGGTATCTCCAGATGGTCTCTAGGCGACAGAATGTGGTAGGGAGCGCCATGAGCAGCACAGCCCGCGCATCAATCTTTTTGCTTTCGACGCTTTGCGTGATACCGGCAGCAGCGCAGACGACACGCACCGCGCGGGATACTGCCACAGCTTACGGCGCCCGACTGACGACGCCAGGCGACCCGACCAAGCCTCTCAACCAAAGGCGCGTAAACAACAGACTTGATAACCGGATCAGCAATCGATTATCGCTGCGGATCGAGCGATATCGCGTTGGGGCAGAGGCCGATCCGCTCGCCGCCGCCCGCGAGCCGCAGAAGAGCGCTACCTCCGCGTACGAGACTGCAAGCGATGCGAGTCGGGAAGCAACTGCGTCCGCAGCAACGGATCGCCAGCAGCAGAATCAGACCACCCCCGCCGATGCGGATCCGAGATAGCGTAGTGGCGCTCGATCCCTAGCCGAAGGTCAGCGAAGCAGGATAGGCTCTTCCAGCTGCTTCGCCTGCTTTTGATGGAAAGCAATGGTTGTACCGCCTGCTTCCGAAAGCACGCGCCACCCGCCATAGGCAACGATCAGCACAATCACGAAGACCACCGCATAGGCGACTGCGCGGACAACGCCCGATTGCAGCGCTGATATCCGACCAAGCAGGGGCGTCGAGAGCAGCGTGACGATCGAGGCGAGGATGATCAGGATGGCGATCACGATGAAAGGGGTATCGGACAAAGCGGGGCTCCCGGTGCCGGCGAAACGCTGGCCTCTGACTTCATAACGCCACGGCGTTTGGCCAGGTTCATCTGCGAATCGGCTCTCGAGATCGCCGTTGCACATTATTTTCCTGCGCTCTGTTGTCGCCGTTAGAAAGTTTGCAGGTACGAGCGACCGTTAAGAGGTACAGAAGGGCCTAGGCTGCCCGTGACGGCCACCCCCGATATCAATCGTAATGCTGCTTGCTTGCCAATGGGTTCGAGCGCAGCATCGTCGCATGGATACTGATACCGCGTGGGAACGATGGGGTCGAACCGATCCTTATTATGGCGTTCTGTCTGTGCCGAAATTTCGCGGCGCGAGCAGCAGTACAGCCGAAGGTTTCTTTGAGAGTGGGGACGCCTTCATCCGCGATCGGCTCGAAGAGGCGACAGTCGCTTTCGGTCAATTCAACCGCAGCCGAGCGCTCGACTTCGGCTGCGGCGTAGGCCGGTTGTTGATACCTCTAACTCGCCATTTTGAGCAGGCGGTAGGAGTCGACATTTCCCAATCGATGCGTGCGGAATGCCAGCGCAATCTCGACGCTCGCGGCCTAACGAACGCAATACTGGTCCAGTCCGATGACGCCTTGTCCGAAACTGCTGGCAGCTTCGACTTTGTGAACAGCTATATCGTCCTGCAACACATCCCAGTTGACCGGGGCTATCGGATTATTGAGCGCCTACTTTCCGTCGTCGCTCCGAGCGGCGTTATATCGCTGCAATTCACCGTGCATCGGGGCGACCGTCGGCATCAGGCTTTGCTTTACTGGGCGCAACGCTTTATTCCGGGCGTCCAGATGCTGACCAACGCCGTCAAGGGGCGGGCGCTGGGCGAACCACTTGTCGAAATGAATGAATACGATCTAGCTCATGTGTTGGCCCTGTTTTCTCTCCACGGAATGGGCGCCCCAATTATCGAGCAGGGGATCGAAGGTCGCGTTCATAGCGTTACCGTAATGGCTCAGCGGCGCGATAACTGAGGTGCCATCAGACCGGCCGTTGCCAGATAGAGAAGGGGTAGGCTGCCCGTGAAGCCAGCCCGACAAGCGATCGTAATGCCGCTTGCTTGCTTATGGGTTCGAGCGCAGCATCGGCGCATGAAAGTGTGGCTCGGTAGATTGCGCTACGCGACGCTGAACGCGGTCCAGCGCTCAGGAATGATCCCTGCGGGGTTCCGTCGCCGCATCGTACGGCGACTTGGGCACAGACTTTCTGATCAGACCTACCTGTCTGAAGGCATTTTCCTGTCAGGCGATGGGCTTCGAACAATGGGCAGCATATCCATCAACGCGAGGTGCTTCATCGATGCCAATGCCCCGATCGAAATCGGTGAAGGCGTTCGCATCGCATGCGAGGTTATGTTGGTGACGACGACCCATGCGGTCGGTCCCGCAAGTGAACGGGCCGGTGATATTCGATACGATGGCATCCGCATCGGTGAGGGGAGCTGGATCGGCGCCCGCGCTACTATCCTTCCAGGCGTCAGTGTGGCTTCAGGGTGCATTATCGCGGCTGGTGCCGTAGTCGCTGGCAATACTGAGGCGAACGGCGTTTACGCTGGCGTCCCAGCACGGCGCATCAAAGAATTGAGCACTGAAGACCTCAACCTAGAAGTTTTGCCGTTCGCATATTCGCGAGCAGCGCGTTGAAGTCTGCTCGTAGGCCTTCCACCGTAGCCGCTGTCGATGGCTCCTGGGCAGCCAACTGGGCTCCAAGGGGCGCCGGCATAGTCTTCGTGACGCCGTCGAAGCCCCTGTACGTGACATACGGTTGACCGTCAGGGATTGCGACGACGACATCGCCTACGCCCACTAGATCCGCTGGAGATGCTGCGGCGGCAGAGATCGAAACGGCGGCATAATCAGTACCCCCCTTGGATTCGCCAAAAACCCGAAGATACGCATTCGCTCCGCTCACGGCTGGCTGGGCGACCAGGCGCGTGCCGATCCTGGCCGTTGCGTCCCAGTCACTGGTGGAGATAGCGAGCTTGCCACCGCGATAATCAGCGTCGCCGTTATGAATGATAAGGCCGCGAACCCCTGCTTGGCGAACCGCTACCCCGCCAGCGATCCGCGAAACGCGTGTGCCCTCGCCGAGAACATTGCCGGAACAGGTGGCGTCATCCTGTATTGCGGCGGTGCGAAGGCCAGGCGCAGGCGCAACCTCGGCGTCATATTCATCGATGATGTCACGGATATGACCGCCCTCGACAACATTGTCATGGGAGTTGAGAGCGATGCGAACTCCCCCAAGATTTGCGAGCTGAATATCTGGATTAATAATTTTATTTCTGCGCGACCCATTATTGATGAAGATGGGGTAAGTAGTTGACATACTAAGACGTGCATCACGAATCGTAATAAAATCGCAACGTTCGTCCAACAAGATGCAATTCCCGCTCAATCCAGTATTTCCTGCCGGAGCTTCGCCGATGAGATACTGCTCAATGTCAGGCCCGACTATCTCGCCGTTAGTGCAGCTTTTGAAGAATGTAAGGCTTTCGTCGCGTTGCGGTCTGCGCCCGATGAAAAACCGATGCGTGAAGTCCTTAACATTGCGATGACCCATTCCCACGGCGCCGGTTTCGATTGCTGCAACCGTGTCTGTGGCAAAACGCATCGAAACCTCGAACCCGATGCCGATACCACCAGTCTTAGCCGCTACGGAGTCACGGATAAAAATATCCGTTGCGGCCAAGAATCCAAGGCCGTTCGCGTTCAGTGAGTTAAGGACGTTGCGGAACTCCCCGCCAAAAACGTTAATGTTTCTACAAGCGTTTACCAGCTTGTAGACCCGAACATCGCTCGGATTTTCAAAGAAAAAATTAATGGGCCGCTTGGTGTAAACCGTGTCGCCTACCTTTTTACGAACCACGTTTATGTCATACTCTTCGCGAGACACGTCATATAGGTAGAAGTCGTCGCCGGCAGAGAGATCGCTGGCATTCGTGGCAACGAAAGACATCGAGTCCCGCGGGATGGGATTTTGTACGATTGCTGCGATCTGATCGGGGTAGCCGAGACCACGAACGCCATACCCTTCGACTTCGGCGACTATCCGCGCGTTATTAGCAAAGCGGTGCGTCCGTTCGCCTAGCCAATTAACGGTGCGAGTTAGCGCAATTGAACAGCCTTCAGGGTAAAGCCACTCTCGAACATTTCCGTTTTCCTGCGCCGCCTGATATGCATCGCTGTCGTCAGCGTTGCCATCGCCTACTACATACTCGGTGATGAACGCCTGCGCACCCAGCCGTTGCGCCAGCGGGATTAGCCGAGGGTTTCCGCCTCGCGCGCTTCTGAATTTGGTCGTCTGAAAGTCGTAGAGATAGTCGGAGCCGCCGGGCGTGCGACGTCGCATCTGAGCCGTCCCATCGCCAGGCGCGACGGCGAAAAGCGCGCCGACAGCCGTTGCGGATTCGCCCGCGGCCTGGGTGGCATAGGTCGGCTGCGCCGTCGTGGCGACATCGCGGGATATATTTGCCTGGTCTCGCGCCTGCTCAGCAGCGACGCGCTCCGCTGCGGCCGATGCTCGATCGTTCTCTGCCGCCGCCGCCGCGTCTTCTGCGCGTTTCGCGATCGGCGCCACCAAGTCGGCGCTGTCGAGTACGATCTCAACCCTGTTCTCGCCGAACGTCAGCGTCGCACCCGTCCGCATACCGCTAATCGAGCCGCCCCGTGCTCCATATCCATATGGCCGACTGGCCGGCGCGTTGTCAGCGCCCGTTACGCCCCCTTCAATCACAAAGGGCCCCCGCGTCAGGACGCGCTTATCGCCACCGATCGTCGTGATCAGGTCATACGCCAGCTGCGTCGGAGATCCGAGCTCGCCAACGTACGGCAGCCCCTCCATCGTCAGTTCGCTGATCCGGATCTGGAGCGTGCTCGTAATCAAACCGCCATCATCGTCCACGGTCAGCAAGGCGAGACCTTGCGCCTGCGCGTTTGCGACTGAGCCGAGATCGACAAGGGCGACGCCCGGTGTATCGACGGCTATCCGCAGCTGCATACGCAGCGTCAGACCGCGCAGGTCGAGACCCTTGAATGCGATGGTCCGCACGCATGGGGTATAGCGATCAGCGACGATTGGCAGGTAGGCGACAGCGGTCATAGGGGCTCCGAGGATCCGACGCTCATGCGTCGTTCTGCTGGATCTGCTTGATGTTGTGAGACAACACGCCTTCGGGCACGTCTGGATGGCGCGAGACGTAGGTGTGGGCGCCGGCCACCGTGATCTTCACGACATCAGCCAAGCCTGCCGCGGTGCCGATCTGCGCCATGCGGAACCATCCGTCCTGCTCGGTCCAGAAGCGATGGTCAGGCGTCGCAGTCGGGTAGCCCCGTGCGCCCATAACCTCGGCCCGGACGATGCCCACGGCCGTGACCTCCCAGACGCCCCATTCGAAGGTATGCTCATGACGGGTCCGCACCCGATCGCCCGCGCACAGGTCGCCGGCGCGCCGCCAGCTGCCGTCTGCCATCAGGATCAGCGTGTCGGTGGTGACGCAATACCCGCCGCCATAGCCGCCGCCTCCGTCTCCACCTGGCGCCGTCGGCGTTGAGGGATAGGTGCCATCGGCATTCGCCGTCGTCATCTCGCGAACCAGCACGTAATTCGAAGATGCCACCTGCTCTAGGGCGGGCGAGGGGAAGGCGACGAACGTGGACGCCGTCAAGTCCCAGAGCACGATGTACGTGGTGCCGCTCGCCAGGCCGGTGATCGTCTGCCCCGGAAAAGAGAGCACTCGGCCGTCATCGATTGTCGCCTCGAACGCCTGGGCGGTGATCGTGTCCTTCGTGCTGTCGAGCGGATAGGCGACCGACTGACGCACAATGGCGTATGCGGCTCGGTCCGTACCGATGGGGTCGGCGCGCGCAATCGTGGGCACCTCACCGGGCAGAAGCTCCATAGCCGTGCTCCAGTGGTAGATGCCCTCGTTCTCCTCCCGGAGACCGAGCACCACCGAGAAGTCGGCTGCGAGCCCCCAGCTCTTCACCGTCCAGGCATAGTTGGACAGGCCGTAGCGCGCCGTGCCCAGCTGGACGGTGTCCATCGCAGCGACACCCAACCCCATGATGTTCATCGGCCAGCTGACGCGCTTCTCCGCATTCGAGCGGCGCAGCATGATCTCGAGGATGCGCTGGCCTCGCGGGTGGCTGGTGATGTGCGGCAGCTCATAGTCGCCCTGGCGCAGATCGGTTGACGGGATGGAGCGGGTGGGAATCGGCTGCGGCTGATAGAGGGCAGTCGGATCGATGAAGGTGCCCGACACCTCGTTGGCGAGATCCTGCTCGTCGGACAGCAGCGGGATGCTGATCGGGCCGGCAAGATCATCCTCGTCCATGCGCGCGGAGATCGGCACCCAATAGCCGGGCCGCATCAGGTGCTTGCCGCCGGAATAGGTGTAGCTGCCAGCACAGCAGGTCACGAAGGTCGAGCGAACCTCGCTCGGCGCGGCGCCGACCTCGATGACGCTGTCGAAGGCATAGCGCTCCTCAGTGCCCCCAGCGCGCAGCGGCACGGCCTCGTCGGCGACGTTGCACATGGCGCTCAGCCAATCGTCGTCTGGTATTTCGTCGGGATAGGACCCGAAGCCGCCGTCTTCACGCGGCATGGCCATCCAGTCGTAGAATATCGCTACAGCGTTGCGCAGATACCCGCGCGCGCCGGTGCGGGGGTCGCGGATGTCGTCCTTCCCGAGGACCTCAACGGTCATGTTCGGAAACCCGGCCTCGACGATCGCGTCCGTCATCTCGAACTTGGCATAGAGCTTCGAAACACCGCGTCCGCGGTGCGCGGTGGTCCACTTGCCGTCACACTCTGCGACGAAGACGGGGTTCGCGACTGCATCAGCATCGCCTCGATCAAACCACAGCCACGCCGCCCCAGCATAAGGGCCTGAGATCACCTTGCCGCTGCCGTCGACCGGCGCGACTTGGTCATTCAGGAAGAAGCGGTTGGCGCCTGCGCAGCGGTGACCAGTGACCGCCACGACGAAATAGCGGTAGTGCGTCTTGCCGACCTTCTTGGGGTGGAAGAACGTGATGACGCCCCCGGCGCGGCGCATGCCATAGATGATCCGCGCGTTGACGATCGACTGCCGGAAGGTGGTCGGACTTGCGCCGCCGCCCGATGTGGTGGGCTTGCCGGCGACGATGCTGAGCAGGGCACCAGCTGCCAGTGACAAGGTCGCGCCAATGATTGCAGTCGCGACGGCCGTGGTAACCGTGACCCCGACCGAGCCGAGGACGGCAACCAACCCTGGGGCGAGGGCAGGGGCGGCGACTGCGATCGCGACGGCAATGGCCACCGCGGCGATGGCCTTGACGACCTTCCCCATCAGACGTGCCAGGCCTGCTCAACGCGGCGCATCGGGACCATGTCGCCTCCGTAGAATTCGGCGAGCTCGCCGCGGCAGATGCCGATCGCCCAACCGCACCGGACGATGTCGCCGCGCCGCGCGGCGCGGGGCGGGCAGGGCGGCCCGTGAACGGCGCTGATGACGCCCGCCATGTCACGCACCCCCTGACGGCGCATCAGGGCCACCCAATCGCGCGGACGTCGCGGCGACGGGCCGACGACGTCGCAGATGTCCTGCCCAGTCATCGTCAGCACGTGGGCGCGCCACTGATCTCCGCAGTGATGCGCCCAATCGGGATCAGCCACTCTGGTTCGTCTTGGCCCAGAGGATGGGAATTTCCGTCATCCGGGGGAGATATTCGAAGAACCGGTCGCCCGGGTATTGCCGCTGCTGCCGTTCATCGGTGAAGCGCTTGATGGACGGCCGGCGCTGATCGATCTGCCGGCTCTCGCCGCCAGCGGTCACCGTCAGGGTCTCACCGCCGTCGACGATTTCGTAGGAGCCGAGCCGGCCCTTCCAGATCAGCTTATAGCCGACGACCTGCTGATATGTCTCGTCCAGCGCGCCGACGAACAATTCATAGAGGCAGCCGCGCACCGCTTGGTCGGCGATGTCGTCGCGGAAGTTCGCCGGCACCTCCGACAAGGTGGCCTTGACGCCGGTCGCCGATCCGTCCGTGTCTTCGCCGATAGTGTCGATCGCGCCGATGCTGTGAATGCCCGTCCAGTCCTCGTCGTTGAAGCGGATCGTGCCACGACCTGTCCACGCGAATATAGGGTCGGGAAAGTCGATGTGGACGGCGAGGAAGGGCCGAACAACACGATCCGCGATCGCATCCGCCAGCGCCTGTGGCAGGTTCCGGCTCAATCCAGATCCTCCACGAAGTCGAGTGAGATCTCCGCCGCCTCGCCCACCGTCGTCTCGTTCTGCCCGGCATCGTCGCTGGTGAGTGCGAAGCGACCGGTGACAGGCCAGGTCAGCACCGATCCCGCGGCCACCGGCTGGGCCAGCGGTGGGTTGATGCCGATCAGCGCGACACCGGAGGCATCGGCGTAGATGCTGCCTGCACCCGTAATGACGCCCCCCGCAGCGATCGTCGCCGCTGCGGATACGAGGTGCGGCCGCGTGTCGCCGCCGATGTAATCGCCGACACCCATCGCGAGCCCGTGGGATGCAAAGCCGCGGACGCGGAGGAATGTCGACCCGGCCGGCGCGGCATCTGCCGTCAGCCGATCAACGCGAGCCTGCCCCGCGATCGGCAGCGGGCGTCGATAATCGTGGAAGCGCGCCTTGACCAATCCGCCCTGCAGATCGGCGATCAGGCTGTCGAGCCGCGCCCCGAACCCGGCTGCGTCACCGAACCTAGGCGCCCCTTCATAGGCCGCTCGGAAAGTGAGTCGGGCAATCCATCGCGGTGCCGAAAGGCCGTAGACCTTACGGACTCGCGTCAGCGGGCTTTCGCTTCCTCCCGCGTGCGCCTGCAGATAGAATGCGACTCGGAACGGAGCGAGGTCAGCGGGCCAGACGATCTCAGCCACGCCTGCGGCCCTGCTCCGCAATGCCCTTCATCGCCGCGGCCCGCGCGGCATCTGCGACCCGGTACACCTCAGTCCTGGTAGCCAGATCTATGGCTCCGGTGAAGTTGATCGTCTGGTTGACCACCCGGCCGCCTCCCATGCCAATGTCGTCATTGGCGACGATCTGGCCGCTGTGCGGCGCAGTGAAGATTTCCGGACCCATCTCGCCTACGATGTAATTCTTGCCGCCCACCACCGGGCCGCCGCCCGCGCGCGCGCCAGACAAGTTGAGGCCGCTGCTATCCGCAACGAAGGGGTTCCAGTTGATGCCGTCGGCTAGCGCGCCAACCCCACCGCCGCGCGAGCCGCCGAGAAGGCTGCCAAACAGCGCCGCGATGCCTTTCTGCAGGCCGATCTTGAGCAGTGAGGAGATGATGTCGTTTGCGACGCTCTGAACAGTCGCGGCGAGATCCTTGAAGCTGCCACGCGCCTTGGCGATCCCGTCGATCAGCGCGTCGAGCCCCTGCGTCTGGATTCCCTCGAGGGCCTGGTTCATCTCGTCGGCGGTCTTGGGTATGCCGTCGAGATACTGCGCCAGCGGCCCTTGGTTTTCCTTCTTGATCCGCTGCCGCCCCAGGTCCCGCAGCGTGCCAAGCACGTTCAGGCGTTCGCGCGCGATCTGCTTCTCGCTGTCGGTCGATGTCTCCGATGCGAGCACCGCCTCCTGTGTCGCGCGCAGCTGCGCGAATTGGAGGTCGAGAATCTTCAACTCCAGCTCCTGCCGGCCCTTCGCCGTCGTCGCGAGGTTCGTCTGCGCAGTCAGGATGTCCTGCTCGTTCTCGTTGCGCGCGGACGCGAGGGCGAGACGCTCGCGCGCCATTTCTTGTTCGGCACGCTGGTTGATGAGGTTCTGACGCAGGCCATAGACCTCCTCGGTCACCTCGCTCAGCTTCTTCTTCTGTGCTTCGGACAGGTGCTCGTCGGTGGCGATTTGCTCGAGGCGGCCCTTGCGCTCCTGATCGTTGAGCGCGCGATCGATTTGGACTCGGTCTTCCTGGTTGACGGTGAGATCGCTGATCGCAGACAGCCGCTCCTCCTCGGCGCGCGACAGCTCGTTCTGATAGCGGCGATCGTTTTCCCGCGCCTGCTTCTCGTCGTGTTCCCGCTTGCGCGCGGCGGCCTTGTCGGCCGCTGCCGCACGCCGCGCCGCTGCCGCAGCCTCGCTGTTGCCTTCCAGCGGTACCCGACCACTGGGCTTCGGCGCATTGCCCTGCTGCGCGAGGCGGATCGCGCGCATGTAAAGGTTACCCTGCCGCACGACCTCCGCCGAGGTGCCGGATTGTGCAGAGCCGTCGCCCTCGGCACGGCGGATGCTGAATAGGCCGCCAGACGATGCCGCCGCCTGGCGGGCGCGGCGGTTCGCGATCGCAGCGCGGAATTGCTTGCGGCGGAACGCAAGGTCATTGTTCGCATCGTCGGAGTTCTGCGCGAGCTTGTCGCCCGCGATGAAGCCTGCTGCGGCACCAAGGCCGGATCCCAGCGCGCCGCCGCGTGCGCCGGCGATTGCGCCCATGATGGCAAGCGCGGTGCGCGGGTTCGACGCCAGGAACTTGATGATCGACCCGGCGACGTCGGTGATGCTCTGCGCGAGTGCCGTGAGCGTTGTGGCGTTCTGGGCGATCAGGTTGGCGAACTGCGCGTTGAGGATCATGCGCATGGTATCAAGCTGGTCGTTCACCGAGCCGGCGTTGCGCACGACATCGTCGCGAAGAACGATGCCGAGATCATTCGCGCGGCGGGCGAGTTCGTTGAAGCCGTCGCTACCCTGGGCGAGCAGAGGGACGAGTGAGGCGGCCGATTTGCCGAACAGCTGCAGTGCTGCGGCATTCTGCTGCTGGACGGTCGGCAGCTTTGCCAGGCCATCCATCGTCTGGCGGAGCGCGGTATCGAAATCGGTCGAGGTGACGCCGAGCTGGCGGAACAGCTTCACCTGCGCATCGCTGCCCGCCTGCGCAAGTCCCTGCGTTCGCGAAAACTTCTCCAGCGCCGTGTCTGCCTGCTCAATGCTCGACCCGCTGAGCTGCGCCGCATAGCGAAACTCCTGGATCGTCGTCGTGCTGGCGCCAGTCCGGTCTGATAGGTCAGAGATCGCGTCGGCATAGTCGAGCGCCCGCTTGGTGGCATCGGCCACCGCATCGATAGCGATTGCGCCTGCCAGGCCAGCAAGGGCGCCCTTCAGCGACACGGCCGCGCTGATGGGCCGCTTGAGCGAGTCGCCGATGCGCTTGCCCAGCTGCTCGGCGCGCGTCTCCGCCTTGACAGCGCTGCTCGTGAACTCGGCGGTGTCGAGACCAAGGGTGACGCGGAGCGCACCGATCACGCTGGATGGCATCAGCTGCTCCTTGCGGCTAGGGCGCGCATCACGCTGCCAATCTCACGGCCCGTCATGGCCCGCGTGACCTTTTTGCCGCCGATGATGTTCCGGACGAGCTTGTCATGCGTCTTGGGCGCGACCTGGGCGAAGATGCCGGTCCAGCTGGCGAGCCGGATGGAGGCCTCAGCCTCGCGCCGGATCAGCGCCGCGCGCCCCTTCATCGCCGACAGGTTGACCCGCGGCGTCTGGTTCCAGAACAGGTCAGGATCGAGCCCGAGGGAGCACCAATCCTGATGTGCCGTCAGCCAGCCGCCGCCACGGGAGGGCGGTCGCCATCCTCAGTTTTCTCCGCCTCCGCATCGGGGAAGGCAGCGTCGAAGGCGTCGATTGCAAGCGCAACAGCCCGGAAGTGGCCGACCTCATCGACGAGGTCGCCTGCGTCCGCCATGGACAAGCTGCCGCCCCCAGCGCCAGCCCAGAACAGCGCGCGCAGCGTCTTCTTGCTGACGCCGATCGGCTGAGCTTTGCCGAGCGCAAGCTCGTGCGCGACCTCCAGCGTTGTCAGGCCCGTCTTCTCCTCCAGCGCGCATAGGCTGTTGGTGGTGAACTGCAGCGCCATGCTGGCGCCACGGGCCTCGAAGAAGACCCTTCCTGCCGGGGTCGCCATTACGCGCCGATCACCGTCGGATCGGCGGCAGCATCCGCGCGCACGACGGCGCCGGCAACGCGAATGGTGATGCTGGCCGTCATTCGGCCGTCGATCGGTGCAGCAGGCTCGAAACCGCGGACGAAGCCGGGGAAGGTGTACATCTGCGACGTGTCATCGGGCGGGGTGACAATGCGCATGGTGCGAACCTTGGCGTCCGCCTTGGCAGCGGCGATCAGATCATCGGTGGCGCTACCCGGAATCCAGTTGATCTCAATGGTGATTTCGCCGGCATCGTTGAGACCCGCGATGAACTCGCGGGTGCGGTTCGGGCTCTCGTAGTGCGTGACCTCGACCTCGGCGATCTGCTCGTTCGGCAGGGTCACGCTGGTGACTTCGGCGAGCTTGGTCAGGGTGGTGGCCGCCGCTGTGGCCGCCATCAGAAATCGGGTGCCATACCCGATCAGCGCGTCAGACATGGGATAGGCCCTCCTATTCGGCCGGTGCGTGCCAGATCATGAGATCGAGCGAGGTGACGAAGATGGTCTCGCCGGTGTCCTGCCGCTCTGAATAGGCGCGAGAGGAATCGACGAAGGAACGGGCGAAGCGGGTGGTGCCGACGACGCCGGCGACTTCTGCAATCGCGATGACCTGCTCGGCCAGCGCATCGGCATCGCCGCGGCTGAGTGCCTGGCAGTCGAGCTGGGTACGCGTCTCGCGCAGCTGGGTGCGGCCGTCGTAGGTGCTCGGCCGAGGATCGGACACGACAAGGATGATGACGAACGGGCGGGGCGACCCCTGCGGCGCCTCGTCACGGTATGCGGCGAGGCCAGCGGCGGTGAGGCGGTCGCGCAAATCGGCGCTCATCGCCATCGGCTACCCCCTCCCAGCTGCGCGCGCCGCCTTGCGGGCGAGGCGCTCGGCGGCCTTGTCGATCTCGCCGCCAAGCTCTTCGCGGACGATTGCAAGCGTCTCGTCCTGCGTTTCATCCCAGGCGGGGCGGGCGAAGGGCTGGGCCTTCTGGTCGACCGTACCGAACTCCTGCGGCACCGCTGCCGGATTGTTCGGGCCGGCGTACATCTCGATATACGACTTGTCGTCGCGCTTCCGGTTCATACGCGCCTGGCGGCTGGTCAGCTTGGTGCCCACGCCCCCTGACCCCTCCAGCGCGCCGGTCAGTCGCGGCGCCTTCGCGCGCCAGGCGGCATCGAAAGGGGCAAGGGCCTTTTTCGCCACGCGCCGCAGCACCGCCTTGTTCGTGCTCTTCGGCAATTCGAGCAGCGCGCTCTCCAGCTGCGCCAGGCCCTCGACCTTGATCGTGACCTTCACGGCTATGCCCGGCCGATGGCGGCGACTTGCAGGCCGTCCCGGCGGCCAAGCTCGACGACGCTGACGATGTTGAAGAACCGGCCGGACCCGACCGGATATTCGAGACGATCGGCAGGGCTGAGGGCGGCGACCATCGATGACCACCGGATGGTGACGACCGTCGGCGCGTTGGCGGCAGCCTCGGCGCTGGCGAGCCGCTCAGACCCGGGCGACGGGCGGACCGACGCCCATACCGTGGCCAGCTCAGACCAGCCCTGCACCATATCGCCATGCTCATTCTCAACGACGCCGGCACGGTGCAACGTGACGCGGCGGTCGAGCGATCCGGCATCCATCAGGCGAAGACCCGGAAGGGGGCGAGCAGGTTCTCGACCGTCGTCGACATATCGATCTTGCTGATTGTGCCGACCGCCGTGGTGTCGCGATTGCGGTAGAGGTCGCCGACCATGAGCAGGATTGCGGCGCGGATCGGGGCGGGTAGGGTCGAGCCGTTGCCGTAATTCGGATAGCCGGCCCGGTACCGGATGCGGATGGCCTCGCGCCGAGTCGAGCCGGCCGACCACGGCCAGGCGGTGCCCGCGGCGATGAGATCGGAGCCGAGCAGCTCCAGATCCTCAAGGTCGACCATCTGCTCGACGTTGCCGCGGTCGAACCACGACACGCTGACCAATTCGACGACCGGCCGGAAAGGCAAGCGGATGCTGCTGCCGCAGCTGAAGTCGGTGCGCGCCTCGAGGATCTGAACGCCGAGCGCGCGGCCAAGCCAGCCGTCAGGGCCGTCGATATGCCCCGTGGCCGCGGCGATCATCGCCTCGATCAGGGCATCTTCGTCGTTCCCATCCACGCGCAGATGGCGCTTGGCATCCGCAAGGGACACCACCGGCTCGGGAGGGGTGACGACGAAGACGCGCATGGTCTTACTTGTTGGCCTCGAGGTTCTGCGCCACTGCCTCGGCGCCCGTCAGCGTCGGATCGTTGAAGTCGATGGCGTTCTGCTGAACCGTGGTGTTTGCACGGGGATCGTTGTCGACGGCCGGGTGGTCCGGATCGACGTCGGGAACGATCTGCTGCGGCGCGCCTGCCGCGTCGAAGGCGTCGGCCGCTGCAATGTTGGCCGCACCCGAGGTATCAAGATCGGCCTGCGTGGTCGCGTGGACCGGGGTCTTTTCGGTCTTCATGGTGGTCTCCTGGGTTCGCCGAAACCGTGGCGCACCGCGGCTTCGAAGAACCGGGCCAGCTCACGCTAGCCCGGCAGAGATCAGGCAGAAGTCTTGAGCGCCTTCATGGCATCGGGATTCTTGACCCCGCCGCCGACGCGCTTGGTGGTGTAGAAGCCGATGAACGGCTTGTTGGTCAGCGCGTCGCGGATGACCCGCACGCCGATGCGATCCATGATCAGGTACGTCTCGGCCATGTCGCCATAGAGCAGCGAGAACGAGCCTGCGGCGATGTCCGGCAGGTCTGGCATCTCGACGAGCGGGCGGCCCATCAAGGTTGCCGGTTCGCCGGCCTGGTAGCTCGGCTGCCAGAGATAGTTGCCCTGGCCATCCTTCAGCAGGCGCAACGTGCCGTGCGTGTTAAGGTTGGCGAAGAACCGGGCGTTGCCCTGATACTGCGTCGGGAGAGAGTAGACGAGCTTGACGATGTTGTCCGGCTTGTCGACCGCGGCAGCGGTGCCGCTGTTCAGCGACTTGATGTCGCCCCACGGGTGGATCGCCGCCGCGCTGCCGCCGGTGATATAGTTCAGCAGACCCTGCGGCTTGTTCACGCCGTTGCCGGACAGGAATGCGATCGCCTCCTGGCGATCGAACTCGGTCGCGACCTCGCCCGATAGCCATCCCTCAATGTCGATCTGGCTGTCGTCGAGCAGCTGCTGGGTGACGAACGGGAAGGCATAGATTTCGCCGTTGCCGAAGGTGAGCGGCGACAGCTGCGGCGTCGAGGTTGCGGGGCGGCTCGCCGTCTCGCCGACCCAGCCGGAGCCGACCGCGCGATCGTTGAACAGCTTGACGAACCCGGCAGTGCCGACCGTCTCGACGGTCGAATACTGGCGCATCGGCGAGATCAGCTTCAGGCGGCCCTGAATGGTGCGATCCCATTCCACCGGGGCGGTGTAACCGCCGTCGGGGTTCGAGCCCACCGACATGGCGGCACTGATCTCGTTCTTGCGGATATGCGCGTTAAACGCTGCCGAATATTCGGGGTCCTCCGGCTGCTTCGGGCCGGTGCCCTGACCGAGCTTCGCTGCCGCCATCTGCGCTGCGAAGCCGTCGAGTGTCGACTGCATCGTGCCGATCGACTCGTTCATCGCGGCGATCTGGGCGGTGTCGAGCGGATCGACCTTGGCGGACAAGGCGTCCTGCTTCTCGCGCATGGCGGTGACTTGACGCCCGATCTCTTCGATCAGCGTCTTGGGGTCGGCACCGTCCATGCGGATCGGCGAAGCGGTAATGGCGCGCGGCATGGCCAGCGCGCTGCTCGCGGCAAGGGCGAGCATCGCAGGGGTCTTCATGATGTACCTCTCAGTGAAACTTGGCAAGAAGGCCGACGAGATCGTCGGTTGCGATGCCGCCAGCGCCCGGCGTGGCAGCGGGTTCGAGGGCAGCGCCTGGCGTGCCCTTGATCTTGTTGATGCGAGCCCGCGCTTCGGTGCGGGTGTGCCCGGATGCGACAAGCGACAGTTCCATCGCCCGGAGCTCGTTGACGTGGCGATCGGCCGCTTTCGCTTCCTCGTCGACAGCCACCTGATCGGCGGAGAGCATCGCATCTGCGAAGCCGCGCTCGATGGCCATGCTGCCGGACATGAACGTCTCAGCGTCCATCCACTTCTGGACGTCAGCGACATCACTGCCCGTACGCTGAGCGTAAAGGTCAGCCATTGCCTGATCGAATGGTGCGAGGAAGGTCGCGGTCTCCGCCATATCATGGCGGTTGCCGATCGCGAGGACCCAGCAGTTGTGGATCATGATGAAGCTGGCCGCGCCGATCTCCACCGTGTTGCCTGCCATGGCGATAATCGACGCCGCCGAGGCCGCCATCCCCATCACCTTCACGGTGATGTCTTGCGGATGCTCGCGCAGGACGTTGTAGATGGCGATGCCTTCGAACATGTCGCCGCCGGGGCTGTTGATCTGAACCTCGACGGGGCGGTCGCCGATTGCGCGCAGCTGCGCAGCAACCTTCTTCGCCGTGATCGGATTATCCGACCAATAATCCTCGCCGATCGCGCCAAACATGGTGATGACGTTATCGCCGGTCGCGACAGCTCGGATGCCGGCGCCGTCGTCGTTCCAGCGATCCAGCACGTTCGGCTTCGCGAGCGCAGAGATGTCGCGGCTGCCCGGGACGGGCAGGGCGCCGGGGCGCTCGCGGGCAAACACGCGAAGTTCAGGGCTGCGGCGCATTGTCCACCTCGGGTGTCATCCAGGCCGGGGCGTCACCCCAGGGCTGGTGGTTCATGTCCATCATCTCGCGAGCCTCGTTCGGCACGCCCCAACCGGCCGCACCGGGCCCGCCGATCATCTTCGACAGGATCTCCGCTTGATCCTTCAGCGAACCGCGGAGCAGCGCGCCGGCATTGAACTTGACGTCGTGCGTTGCCTGCTCGGCGTCCGTCAGCAGGGAGCGTTCAATTGCCTCTTCCCAAGCGGTGAACCAAGGCTGGAGGCAATACGTCACGAGGAAGATGCCGAGGACCTCGATACCGCTGCCCCAGCTGGTCTCGTCGAACATGAGTAGAGGCCGCGGTACGCCCGTGAATCGTGAGACCTCTTCGGCTTGGTGTTGCCGCTGTTCCAATCCTTGTGCCTGCTGACCGTTCATGCCGAAGGGCGAGGGCTCCATGCCCTCTTCGGCGACCAGCCATTTTCCGGCATTTTCAGCGCCAGCGTACCGCTCTTCGAATTGCTGGCGCAGGTTGAGGATAGCCTCGCGCGACAGCTGTTTCGGGTGCTTCAGCACGCCTCCGACATAGGCGCCATTGCGCAGCAGTCGGGCGGCCGCCTCGTCGGCCGTCTCTGCCAGCCCCAAGGCTTCCGCCGCGACGTTGAGCAGCGCATCCCCGGTGATGCCGTCAGAGGAGAATGGCGCGGCGAGATGCAGAACATCGTCCTGCGACAGGGTCACCTGCTTGCCGTCCGGCTTCGTCCAGCAATATTCTCGGCGCCAGTCGGCGCCTAGCTTCACCGTCACCCGTCTTGGGTCGAGCGGAATGAGCGAGATGACCCGCGCGCCCGATCGCACTTTGAACGCATAGGCATTGCCGTGGAGCAGCGCCCTACCTTGCATGTACGCCTTGAACTGGAGAGGCGTCTGCCAATCGTTCGGCCGCGTCCGAAGGAGGCGTTGCACCGGGTGCCCATCGGCCTTTTCGGCGCCAGCCTCCGTTTTCTTCAGCAGATTGACCGGCAGCATGCCGATCGCGCCGGTGATCAGGTTGACCGCACGGAAGAACGTCGAATTGCTGAGTGCCGACTTCTCGGTGACGGTCTTTCCGGATGCCGTCATCCGACCGCCGCGCAGATAGTCAGCGGTGCGAGGATCGCTCAGGTCCCATGAATAGGGTGTATTGCCGAGCGCGGCGATGCGGGGCAGGTTCATCGCCGCCGTTTCGCGCGTGATCGTCAGGCCGAACAGCTTCATCCGACCTCCCTCAAAACGATAGCAAGCCGCGGTTCTCGTAGACGGAGGGACCCTCCGCCGTCTGAGCTGCCGCCACCCCCATTGCCATGACCAGTGCGACCATCCCGTCGATGCGGCCGGTGCTCTTCGCCTTGTTTAGCTTCCGATCGCCCGCGGCGTTCTTCTCGACCACGGCGTTCGCCGCACACATCGTCATGACCGGGTGGCCGCCGTGGGCGACCTGCTCGTTGAGAAATGCGATCTCGGTCGTATCCATCGCCGGCGCCATGCTGACGTGGCCCTGGCCGAAGGGCTCAAAGGGGAGGATGATCCCCAGCTTGCTCATCTGCGCGTCGAGCGTCTTGAAGCGGTATCGGTCGAACCCGATGCGGCCGACGTTCATCCCATTGGTGATCTGGCCGATCTTAGTGGCCACGAACTCGTAATCGACCGCGACACCCGGCGTCGTCTCGATCAGCCCGTCCTTGACCCAGCGATCGTAGGGCACCCGGTCGCGCTTGGCGTGATCGGCGACGGTCTGTTCCGGCTTCCAGAACCACGCTTTGACGTGCCACTTGCCCTGCCAGAAGGCAATCAGCACGAACGCGCAAAGGTCGGTCGTTTCGGCGAGATCCAGGCCGCCGAAAACCAGCCCTTGGCGGAAGGCCTCATCGTCGACCGCACTATTGCAGGCCAGCCAGACGCCCGGTGCGATGAACGGCGAGAACCGGTTGACCCGTTGGTTGAGGTATAGGTTGCGGAACCCATTCTCCGCCGACGGCATGCGGCTGGCCTTTTCCGCCGCCGCCAGCAATTCCACCTCCGACCGGAAAGTGCCCAGAGCCGGATTTGCGGCTCGGTGTCCCTCCGGGTCGAGAACGTCACAGCCTGCCGGCGCCTCGTAGACGTGGCAGACGATCTTCGGATCGCCCGATCGCCTAGCATCGTCGATCTTGACCGACAGCATATCAGCGTCGGTAGGCGCCTGCGTCGAAATGATCAGTCGGAGCGCGTCGTCATAGGCGCCGCTCGCCGTCTCGATCGCCTCGACAAAATCGTCGTGATCGCCGCGAACCTGGCCGAGTTCGTCGAGGATTGCCAGGACGGGCGATAGGCCGTGCGATGTCGATCCCTCCGCGGCCAGTGCCCGGTACTCGACGTTTTTGGCGATGCCGATCAGCCGCTTCCCGGATGGTACGATCTTGACCAGCGCGCCACGGCCCTCGACACCCCCCAGCTCGCGCGAGAGCGAGACCATCTTGGCAGCGAGATTGAACACCAATGCCGCCTGATCGCGAGATCGGGCACCGCTGACGATCTGGCTATTGAGCCGCGCCTCCGGTCCCGCGATGTGCGCGAGAAGGATCGCGGCGATCAGGCCAGATTTGCCGTTCTTGCGAGCGATGGAGAGGATACCCTCAGTGGTGCCCGCCGGATTGTCGTAGACGTCGAGGATGAACTTCTGCTGGAACGGTTCGAGCCGCATCGGCTTCCCGACCAGCTTTCCTTCCGGCACGACGCAATACCGATGGATGAACGCGATGACGCGCTCGCCCCGGGTCACGCGCTGCCTTGCGGCCTCGCCAGCAGGCCGTCCCTGTCATCGACCATGGGATTATGGCCGCCTTCGATCCCGGCCGCGTGCTCGCGCCGTCGGTTGACGTCGCGCTGCTCACCATTCTTCGCGCGGTTGTCGAGGCCGAGGGCTCGACGGAGCGTCACAATTCTGCGCGCCAGCTTGTCACTGACCTCGATCGTCTCCAGCAGCTTGCGCTGATTGATGTTTCCCCCGCCGACGACCGTATAGCCCGCGACCCGCTCAGCGTCCGCCATTGCGCGCGCGAGGTTCGCGGCCACGACGAGGTCACTGTCGGTCCATTCGGACTTCGGCTTCTCGGCGATCACGACGTCCCAGAATGGAAGGTCGCCCTTCCGGATCTTGATATGCGCCGGCGGGGAGAGGTCGCGCGCGGCTGCGGCCATCGTCGCCACCGCTCCCGCCGCGCTGTCGATGCGCTGGCGACGGGCCATGGAGCAAATCCTGTATTAGCGATCAAAATCGAGGGGGCGCCGGTGTCCGGCCTGTCTGATCTGGACTTTTGACCCGCCCCCCCCGGCGTCGTCGCGCCCGTTTCGGTCTGATGCAGGTCCGCTCCGGACCTAAGCCTGTCCTGATCGGATGGTATACGGGACGCCGTCTAGGTCGGAACAGGAATGCGAGGCGGTCGCAATTGCCCACGGGTGGGCTGGGTCGGTCGGTAACCCGTTGGCATCGCAGGCCCCGAGGCTCGCCCGACGCTCGTGGCCGAACTGCTCTGCGGTCACTGCGCGGTGGCAGCGATCGCAGAGGCAGCGGATGTTGGCGTCGTCGTCGGTGCCGCCCTTGGCTAGTGGGATGATGTGGTCGGGCACCGTCGAAGGCGTGATGACACCGTGCTCAGAACAGATGCGACACAGAGGCTCAGCGGCAAGGCGACGCGCTCGCTGTGCTTGGCCAGCCCTGCCTCGCTTCCGTTCAGTCATAGCTTCGCTTGTCCGCTCATACGCGCCTCAGCGCGGTGATCGGTGGGGACGAGGGCAGCCGGTTGGCCAGTCCTATTAGCTCGTCGCAGGCTGCTCATGCAGCGGCGCCCACCAGGGCGTGTTCTCTATTTACCCCAGCCGGTTCGAGAAGCCAAGCCTCAATCGTCACACTGATCGATCCGCCAAGATTGACGATAGCTGCCTTGCCCATGCCTCGCTCCACGATGCCCGTCATGCCTGCGAATGCCGGCTGAGCGATGGTGACCCGCTCGCCTGTCTGATACGTGCGTGCGCCGGCGCGAAGCGCTGCCCGCTGGCGCTGTTCGGCGGTACGATCGGCCAACAGCTTCTCGCGCTGGCGCACGGCCTCGTGAGCAGCGGCGGCACGCGCTTCCTCATCACGCAACGCGCGCATGGCTGCGTCGCCAACCAACGGTACCCGCCCGGCATAGGTGAAGATCGAGAAAGCGGGCAGGCCTGGACCAGGCTGGGCCATCAGCCGATATAGGTCGTGCAGCAGGTCTGCGCGGAGGAAGACGAACGTCGGCAGGATCGCGGCGTCAATTTCGATCGTCTTCTTGCTGCGTGGCCGGCGGCGACGCACGATGATCTGAGGCGTCCAGGCGTCATAACCCAGCGTCGTCAGCGCACGGCATACCGCCAGCGTTCGCTGCCCGCTCATCCGCAGCATGCACCAGCGCCGCGCCCCCGCTTCCTCAACCATTATGAACCCCGCTCGCCTTATCGAATATAGAACAATGTGAGAACGTCGTCACCGCGGTGCCGCTGTGCGCTCGTGGGCGACGACAGGCGGCACCCACTGCCGCATGGTGCGCGTCCCGCATCCCCAGCATGGCAGCGACCCCGGAGCATCGCCGGTACGCTCGTCACGCGCGCCGCAGAGGCAGGCGTAGAAGGTGCGGCTGTCATGCCACGCCACCTCATGCGGCCTCCGCGTCGAGCGGCGCTTCTTGATAGGTCGAACCGTCGGCGGCGAACCGCGTCGCGACGCCATGCGTGCGTAGGAAGGCGTTCACCCGCTGGCGCTCGTCCTCTGGCAGATCGGCGCGATCCTCGCCCTGGGTAGGTGCGCGGCGGCCCGCGCGTATGATGGCGCGCGCGCGGCTGATCGCGACGGCCTCGGGGCTCGTCCAATTACGGAGCCGCTCCTTCAACTGGTGGATGGTCGGCATCCAGTCGAGTTCGTCGAGGCAGCGCCGGCACGCATGCGCTAGGGCGCGTTCGTCACACCCGGCCAGCATCGCCATGTACGTGTTGAGCTTCAGCTTCGAGCCCGCGTCGCCAATGTCCTGCGCGGGTAGCGCTGCGGCGAGGGCTCCGATCGACTGCCGAATGACCCGCTCCTCGGCCACCTGCACCGTCGCTACGGCGCCGGCCACAGGCTCAATCAGCGCCAGCTCGGCGGCGGTGAAGGTCGCCGTCGGCTCAAATGCCTTGTCCAGCACGGCTCTCGTGCTCTGCGTCAATGACAGCGCCGAGAAGGCCGCGGCTGCGTGATCGGTCGTGGTGAGGTCGTTGGCCATTGCGGGTTCCGGTGTTCGGTCGTGGATCGAAGATTGCGCCCCAGCCGCGCTCGGCGGCGTGCTGGACGATCCGGCCAGGCGGCCATTCGTCGTCAGCGTGTTTGGCGATGTCCCGGAGGATGCCAGCCAATGCCGTCGGTGTGTTCGCCAGCCGCTTCGACTTCCGATTGGCGATCAGATCTGCCCAGTGCACCGGGCTCACCCCGTCAGGGCAGGGCCATGCGGCCGCCTTGCGCGTCCTCGCGGGAGTATCTTCCCGGGTGGGGGTGGGGGCGTGGGGTTGGTTGGGGGTGCAGGGGGAAGGAAGGGGAGAGGGGGCGGGGGCGGGTTCGTCCGTGACGTCACGCTCCATGGCCGTGACTGTCCCGTGACCGTCACGTGACATGTCACGCTCGCGCTGCCGCTGGCGCTGCTTTCGCGCTCGCGCGGCCGCGCGCGGCGCGTCGGCGGCCGCATGCGCGCGCTCGATCGCCTCGACGGCAATGGCGATCGCCTCAGGCGAAGCACCGGCTGCCGCAAGATCGCGGATGAGCACGGCAATGCTCACCAGCCGTAAACCTTCGCAAAGCCATCGAACATGCGACGACCAGCCGCATCGCCGGCACACGCGGGAGACGACCGATGGCCTTCTACATGAGCATGTCCGCTTTCATCGCAGCGAACCTTGGCGTCATCGCCTATGAGCTTCGCGCCGGCCGCTGACCGGCTCTCGAACGCCGGACACTTCCAAGGCTTTGATCCGTTAAGCCGCAGCTTCACGGAGACGACCAAATGCCCGGACTGCTGCACGATCGCGCGATGCTTTACCGCCGCCTGCCGGACGGCGAAGACGGTGAGCCGCAGCAGGAGAGCGCCCTGGAGGGCACAGTCCTGGAATGTGCTCAATACCTGCGGGATGAGCCGGAAAATGGGCGTGACTGCTTCTTCGCGGAACTGACTGACGGCAAGCGGCTGTCGGCCGTGGAAATCGAACGGATCGCTGTCGAGGAGGGCGCCTAGCTTCATCGCTCCCCCGCTTCCTCACGCAGCTTGCGAGCGTGGTCGGTCAGCCGCGCGGCGCGCGCCTCAAGCGCAGCAGCCGCCGCAGTGAGATCGTCGTTGCTGATGCCGCGATCGGCCGAGAATTTGGCGCGCAGGCTGCGCGGCTGGATGCCCATTGCCTCGGCTAACTCGACCTGACCGCCAAGCATGGTTGCGGCGGTGGTCAGCCCCATCATGCGCACGACGCTGAGCGAGTGAGCCGCTTTTGCGGCGCTGGTGATGCTGGTCATGATTGCCCCCGATCCGTGTTCGGTCAGTCGACGCGCATCGGCATCAGGACGCCGGTCCACGCGGTGTCAGCCGGATTGCGCACCAGCACAGGCGCCGCCAGATCGGTCATGGTGAAGAGCACCTCGTCACCGCGCGCTGCGTTGAGGATCGACGACAGGTAGCCGCCGTTGAACCCTATCGTGAGGTCACGCGCCGAGTGGTCGCAGGCGACCTTGATAGAGGCCGCAAGGCCGATGCCGAGGTACGCGGCGGAGACGGTTGCGACGCCATCTGCGCCGAAGGCGATCTTGGTGGCGCGTATCTCGCGGGAATGGCCCGAGACGGCCGCCAAGGCCCGGCGGAGGTCAGCCACCTTGAACAGGGCCTGCTTGTCGCCGCCGGCAGGGATCACCCGCTCGACATCGGGATAGTGGCTCGTGTCGATCAACTTGCTGGTGAAGCAGACCTCAGCCGAACGGTCTGCGAAGCTGAACCGCAGGCGGGATGCGCCGGGCTGCTCCGGCGCCGTTCCTTCGAGCCGATTTGCTGCGGCTGGCGTGCCGATCGTCAGGCTCACTCCATTCTGCGCCGACTTGGAGAGTTCGATCAGAAGGCGAATTGCTTTGCGCGGGATGATGACGTTGTCGCCCAGCTTCCCCTTCGCGTCAGGCAGCTGGATGTCGCAGAGGTAGAGGCGGTGGCCATCCGTTGCCTGAGCCTGGATGGTGGTGGCGCCGATCGACTTGAGGCGCACGCCGTTGAGATAGTAACGCGTTTCCTCGCTCGACATGGCGCCCGCGACGCGCGCAAGCGCTGCGATGTCGCCGGCCGAGAAGGTGGCCGAAAACTGCTCTTGGATTGGTCGCAGGTGCTCCATCGGGAAATCGTCGCTGGGCACGGTGTCGACCGTGACGTCGAGCGCGTCCGATGAGACGCGGAGCTTGCCGCCGTTCGTTTTCATCGAGACCGTCTTCCCGCCGGCCGCTGCGATGGCCGCGATCACCTGTTGCGGCGCCTGCATGCAGAAGTCGGCGTCCGCACCGGGCTCGCGCGCGACTTTCGCGGTCAGCGTCATGTCGAGGTCGGTGCCCGTGGCCTCGAACGATCCGTTCGCATGACATCGGATCATGCTGAGGATCGGAATGGCACTACGGCGCCCGACGACCTTGCCGGCAAGGAAGATGGCGCGGCGGAAATCGGCGGAGGACGTCTGGACGGTCATGCTGATGCTCCATTGCTGGCAGTGAATGCGGCGAAGCCGCGGGCGATGAGGGAGGTCACGAAGACGTCGAGCGGCTGGCCGGCGTCGGCGGCCGCTCTGATCACGTCAGCGGGGATGAAAGGCTTGCGGCCCTTGTCGAAGGTCGGGTCGCCGAGCGCGGCCATGAACACGTCGCGCGCCCAAGCGCTGGGCGTTGAACCCGTCGCCGTCGTGATTCGAACGATCTCGTCGTAGCGGTCGGAGGGGAAGTGCACGTTCAGCTGCCGGCGATCCTGACGGCGCGCGACGGTCGCAGGCTTCCACCCTTTGCCCATGCCTTTGCCCGGTGACGTGAGCCGCTTTACCGGCTCTGCCGCAGGTGCCGGCTTCGTCGCTGGCGGGGCGACTGGCGCGGGGATCCGGGTTGGCGCTGGGGCGGGCGCCCTGTCGCGCGAGGCCAGGCGCGCAGCCGCCGCGCGGATCTGATCCACCCGGCTCGGCTGGTCGGGTGCCAATCGATGGCGCTCCTGGGCGACGTGGATGGTGTGCGGCTTCGCGAGAACGGTCTCGGGGTGGACCTGCACCGGCTTGCCTTCGTAGTCGCGGCGGACGACGGTGCCGGCGAGAGGCCTCGCGAGTGCGAACGCCGATGCTGCCTTGCCGCCCAGCGTGATCGCGCGCGGCTCCGCCTTCCAGTCGATCCGGATCTTCCCCTGGTCGGCCAGCTCGGCGAGCAGCGTGCGGGCCTTCTCGGTCGACGTGAAGTTGAACAGCTCGCAGATCTCGGCGTCCGATGGTGCGGGATCGCCAGTCTCGACGGTCAGCTCGATCCACGAGAGCATCCGCGCCAGATTGAACTGGGTATGGCTCACCGGCTTTTCTCCAGCTTGGCGCGGCACGGCGTGCAGCGGTCCTTGCCGCCGACGCGGCGAACCTTGACGGCCTCGTCTCCGCAGACGTCACAGTCTCCGTCGACGAGCGGGGAATAGTCGACACGCGAGATTGCGGCGCGAACAGCGCGGCGCGTGTGCGCCTCGGCGATGTCGTTCGCCTGGTCGATCTGATCAGCCATTGGCGACGGCCCAGCGCTCGATGCGCTCGTTCCACTCAGGCAGAGCGGGAAGGGCAATCGGTAGGAGCCGGAAAAGGCCGGCCGCGCGAGGCATGACCGGCGCGCGGCCGGAAGGCGAACCAGCAGCGTGGCAGGAAAGCGAGGGATGCCCCTGGCTCGCTGCTGGCTCGGCCTTCATACCGCACGTGTCTTGTTTCAGCAACACACCTGCGTTAGCCGCGCACGCTTTTCCCGCCGCCGGGGCAGCCCTCGCTGCATCCGACGCTTCACGCATCGTCATCTTTTCGTACTCCTGCCGGTCGCGCCGGCTTTCAGGTCCCCGTCAGGCTGCTCCGCGCAGTTCGTCCGCCTCATGAACGATGGCCTGCATCGCCGGGAGGTGAGGGCGCAGCAGCGCGGCTACAGCCAGTGTTTCGTTGTGGTCGCGGTGGCCGTCGGCTCTGGCCTTCACCAGCTCGCCCATGGCGTCGATAACCCCAGCCGCGACGTTCAAGTCGTTGGCCGCTTCGCAGTGGAGCGGGCAAAGCCGATACCCGTAAGCCGCGAAGACCTCGTCCAGCGCCGTCTCGTCGGCGAGCAGCGCGTCGAACATTGCTTTGCCCGTCGTCGAGCCGCCGCCGAGGATGTTGTCGAGCGATCGCGTGGTACGGCCCATGCGGTCCGCCAAGGCGCCCTTGCCGATCTTGGCCGCGACGCGCGCCAGGCCTGCGACGAAGAGGTTCCCGAAAGACGCTTCATCAGGTCCGACGCGCTTCGGAAGGACGTTACGCGGTCCCATCGGTTACCTCCGCCGTATGAACAGCGACTCCCTGCACTTCGCTCCGAAGAGCATCCGCCTCGCGGTCGCCCGCGCGCTGGTCCTCGCGCTTGCCAGACAGGATCGCACCGAAGGCGATCGCAGCAGCGGTCGCGCCAGTGATCGTGCCGAGCGCCGCTGCAGCCATGATGCCGATCATGCCGGGATCCTCTCGTGATCGCGGTGACCGACAAAGCTGCCGGTGGCCCTGGGGGCAGAGCCACCGGCGAGGGGGCGGCTGATCGCCTTGGGAACGATCGCCGCTGGGGAGAGGATGACGCCGGTATAGACCGGATCGGGGTGAGGGCAGATCGCGCTGCCACAGGCGGCGCAGGTCATGCTGCCTCCGCCGGGGCGCGATAGTTGACCATGAAATGGCGAACCTTGCTCTCCGTCTCTGGCCAAACGCGACGGCCGGCACGGAGATCGCGTACAAAGTGAGGGTCGCGAAGTGCGGCCCTACCAAAAGTCACCGCCGACATTGCATGTCGCTCGATGAACTCGTCCACGGCATCGAGAAGAGGAGGCGCTTCGGTGTCCATAGCTCATCAATATGTAGGACGCGTCCTACCGTCAAGTCAAAAAAATAGGACACGTCCTAGGGTTGGAGCGATCGGACCTTTGTGGGAAGCGTCCTACATGTCGGACCCCGCCAAGACGCCCCTGCAGGCTGCGATTGCCGATGCCTTGGATGCCGCCCCGGAGGCGCGAGAGTTTTACGATCGTGCGTACCAGCGGATGACAGGCAAGTCCGGAAAGCCGATCTACGATATTATGCGAGGCGAAAGTCGGCGTCCTCAGCCTGAGACCCTGCGGAAGATCGCCGAGGTTATGGGCCTGCCCTCGGAGACCTTCGTCGACGTCGCTTACGAGGGGCGAGCACCGGGCGTGCGATCTTCAACGTCAGAAGCCGGGCATCGCAATGACCGGTCTGAACAGCCGCGGACATCGACGGCCGATGGAGGAGAGACCGCGCCGGTGCTTCGGCTTGACCTGTCATATTCCATGGGGCCAGGCACTGATCTCGACGATAGCTACCTGGAAGCAGAGCCTATCGAGTTCGACATCGGCTTCCTCCGCACGATGACGACGACCGCGCCGGACCGCATCCGCATTGTCGACGGGATTGGCGACTCAATGCAGCCGACCCTGCACGACCGCGATTTGCTTTTCGTCGACGTCAACCAGCGCGACCTGAACGCGCAAGATAGGATCTGGGCTCTCTGGCTATTCGGCCTTGGGGCGGTCAAACGCTTGAGAGCCGTCGGCGCAGATCGGGTGCTGGTGATCAGCGATAATCCCGATGTCGCAGACCAAGAGGTCAGTCGCAAAGATATCATGATTCATGGCCGCGTTATCGGATCGATCAAGCGGCATTGATCAGCGCCGATGAAACCTTTCAGTCTTGCGATTGTGGGGCTGCCTTACCCGAATAAACGAGGCGTCGATCGACGGTTCGAGGCACAGATGTGCGTTCCTGGCGAAGCCGTCGAGCTGCGTCCAGAGCCGAACAACAGGCACGATCGCTGGGCGGTGGCCGCATTCTCCAGTCGCGGCGTCCAGTTCGGATATGTGTCAGCCGAAAAAGCGCAATGGATAGGCGGGATGATCCGCGAGGGCAGGGAGCTGACTGTCCTTTTTCAGGGGCTGCATCAGAATACTGCTTGGGTACGGGTCGCCTTCGATGGCGAAATCCCCGACCTGCCAGTCCAACGCCCAGCGCCGCCGCCCCCCGATGAGAGCGGTTTCTACGCAGATCCTATCTACGAGGACGAGTAGGACAAGTCCCACTTTCCCTATTGACAGAGTAGGACACGTCCTACACATAGCCGTCATCGCCGCTCTCCGCGGCATGGAGGCAAATCGTGGCGACACCCGCCCCCCGGATCACCGATCGATACCGCGAAGATCGTGACCGCTTCGACGCGCTTAGCCCGGATCAGAAGACGGCTGTGCTGCTCGCGGTGGCGGGCGGGGCAGGGGTGCTGTCACGGGCGGTCCGGTCGTGATGCGCGCGGGTCGGCTCCCGCGATCGGCGTTCAAGCCGCGGAAGCCGGAACGTGCCGGCCGCCCGGCGTGGAAGTGCGCCGAGGAGTTCAAGCGCTGGCTGCGGAAGCTGCCGTGTGCGTGCCAGGGTGCGAACCCGTGGTGCGCAGGACCGATCCAATCGGCGCACGTCGACCACGCCGGGAAGGGCACGCCTGACGCGAAGGGACTGAGCAGCAAAGTCGCCGACAGGTTCTGCGTCCCGCTGTCGCTCGGCTGCCACCAGCATCAGACCGATGTCATTGGCTGGTCGGAATTCGAGATGACCCTGCCAGGCGGGGACGCAGAGAAGCTGGCCCGCGACTATTGGAAGGCTTGGCCCGGCCGCGCCGCATGGGAGCGGGACCTTGCCGCCCAGGGCGGTGCGCGATGACCGCGGGCGCCATCAACGATCCTGACCTCGTCCAGGCCATCGACGAACTGAACTACGTCGTGCGCCGGCTGGAACAGCTCGATCAGCAGCTGATCGAGCTAGACGAGATCGAGGGCTATCGCCGGATCGCAGCGATGAAGTCGGAGCGGGCGGACCTGCTCGAGACGATCCGCGTGCGTGCCGAGAAGCTAGCGGTCGCGCCGCGCGCGCTGATCATGCTGATCGGTACGGCGAACCGCCTCCGGTCGCCCCGAAAGCATCAGCTGCCAACCCTCAGCGTCGTGCGCAGCCATATCGACATCATCCGTTCGGCTGCGGAGCGCGACCACGTCGAGGCCGAGGCCGAAGCGAAGATTGCGCTGGCCGTGGCTCATGCGGCCCGCGTCCGCGCGAAGGCGGCGGCCGACGGCATCACCTACCTGGAGGCGAGCCGGTCATGAGCAAGGTCAACAGCGCTTTGATCGACCAGCTGATGCATGCCGGCCTCGCGGAGGATGAGGCGATCGGCCAGGCCCGGCGCGTTCTCGACGCCGTCGCCCAGGTCGTGATCGCCGGCGCGTCCGTGAAGGTCCCCGGCATCTGCACGCTGAAGGGCCACGTCGAGAATCGCCGCATCTGGGGGCCGGGCCAACTCGGGCGGAAGGCGCGCAAGGAGACCACGCTTCGCATCGTCGGCAAGCCGAAGGTTCTCTGGGCCGGCGCCGAATTCGACTGCGATCTCCCTGAGAAACAGCCGGCGCACCTCGCCGCAATCGGAAGGCCGATGCCATGACCTGGACCGACCATATTGCCCACGCGCTGGGCGTCCTGAGCCTGTGCGTCTTCGCTGGCGCTGGCGCCTTCGCTGGCCACGTGATGATCAAGACGATCGCCGAGCACGCTGACCAGATCCGCGCCGCTCTCTGGGGCAACCCCGTTCGCGGTCGGTACGATGACGCGGTCGCCGCAGTCGATGCGGACCTGCGGATGATCTGCATGCAGCGGTGGCCGGCATGACGGCGTCCGTCTATCGCGACGTCCAGATCGCGCAGGGCCACAAGGTCCGCGTCCGCCGCTCACGCGTCCAGACGGAGCGCCCCGGCTATGTCCGGGTCGAGAAGGCCCATCGGCCGCCGTTCGAGATCACCGCCGCCGCTTGGGAGGCTGCCGCGCCCGTGCCGTACTTTCCCGGCGACCGGCCGCTGAAGGTCAGCCGCGCTGCAGAGGAGAAGGGGGTATGATAGCGGCCCTCTACGTCGAGACGGGCGGCTGCTACTTCGGCCTGCCCGACGTCGATCCCTGGGACGAGCCTCGCGAAGCTCGCGAATATGCTGGGCCGCATCCGGTTGTTGGTCACCCGCCGTGTCAGCGCTGGGGGCGTTTCTGGCACGGCAGCACCCGGAAGCCGCATCAGTACCGGCTAGGGGACGATGGCGGCTGCTTCGACCGAGCGCTGATGCAGGTGATGCTCTACGGCGGTGTCTTGGAGCATCCAGCCGACAGCAAGGCATGGACAACCTACGGCCTGAACACGCCCGAGCGAGGCGCCGCGGGCTGGATCGCTGCCGACTTCATGGGCGGCTGGACGTGCTACGTCGAGCAGGGCTTCTACGGCCACGAAAGCCGGAAGCCAACCTGGCTATATGCGCACGGCGGCTACAACGGCACGATCGAACTCCCGCAGCTCATCTGGGGTGAGGGCGATCAGCGTCTGCCGGCTTGGATGATCGAGCGCTATGGCTACGAAAAAGCGCGGCGGATCGGCGTGGTCGCCATGATTGGCGGCAAGGACAAGACGCGGAAGCGCAATGCGACACCGCTGCCGTTCCGCGATCTGCTGCTGAGCATCGCCGCAACCGCCAGGCCGCATACGCGCGAGCCTGCAAAGGTTCTGGGCATTTCCGACTATTGTAATGCGAGGTCTGCCGCATGACCCTGAACCACGACGTATCCGCAATAGGCACCGCCACTATCAATATCGCGCACACGCGCGCCGAGCGGCACGAGGTTTCTGGTTGTGCAGGATGCAATGATCGCGAAGTCGGCCGAGGCTTCGCTCTGGAGATTGCCTGATGATGCCGCCGTTTGTCTGTGAGGTCGTCCGTGTTCACGATGGCGATGGGCCGCTGTGGTGCCGATCGGGCGAAAAGGTCCGCGTCGCCGGCATCCAGGCGCCCGACTTCGAAAGTGCGGAGCCGTGCCATCGGCCTGCCGCCCGCCGTATTGCATATACCTGCGATGACGTCGCCGCAGAGCGCGCCCGGCTTATCGTCTCGCGCCTCACGCTAAATCGTCGGCTGATCTGCCAGCCGGTCGGTACCAGCTACAAGCGGGTCGTCGCGCGCTGCACGTTGCCAGACGGCCGGTCGCTCTCCTGCGCGGCGATCGCCGCCGGCGCCGCGGTCCGTTGGAACCGGTACTGGCGCCAATATCACATGGGAGATTGCCGGTGACGAGTATCGCCGACCTGGCGCGGCACTGGTCGCGCCAGACCGAGAAGGGGAAGGGCATCCGCATCGAAGCCGCGGACCTCGACCTGCTCAACCACATCGGCGTCGGGGAGCTTATCCTGACGCAAGCCGCGAAGGCCCAGAGGGAAGCATGCAACAGCCGGATCCAGAGCTCTACACGCGGGGCAAGTATCGCCTCGCCTATGACAGACGAGCCGACGGATCGCTCCGCAGCCCGTATCTCCAGATCGTCTGGTACGACGCAGCTGCACGACGTAACCGCAGCCGCTCGACGGGCACTGAGGACGTCCAGCAGGCGGAGTCCGAACTAGACGCGCTGTACCTGAAGCGGGAGCGCGGGCAGGCTGTCTGCGCCGCCTGCGGTCAGCCACTGCGCGCTGGGGCACGCCACCTCCTGACAGCCGCGATTGCCGATTATCTGGTGGCGCGCGAAGCACGGTCGAGCATCAAGTCGATCCGACCGCGCCTGGCGCACGTCACTGCCTATCTGATCGAAACGGATCGAGCCGCAACCGCGTGCGAGGATGTCGACGACGACTGGATCGACCACTTCCGTGAGTGGATGGCTGCGCGTCCGATCGTCTCGACAGGGGGCAACGAGCGCGAGCGGTCGCCAGGCACGATCGAGGCTAGCGTCCGGCAGCTCGCCGCCGCGGTGAACTTCACACATGATCGGAAGGACACCCTCTTTCCCGCTGGCTTCACTGCGAAAGCACCGGAGGAGGTCAGCCGCACCCCCGCGTTCAGGGCGGACGTGAAGACGTTGGCCGCGATGTTCCGCTATTGCCTGGCACCGGAACGCGAAGCTGATGACAGCGAGAAGGTCGTTGAGCGCAAGGTGCGCGAGCGCGATCAACTGCTACGTTTCCTCCGCATCAGCGTCGCGACCTGGGCGCGGCCGGATGCCGCGCACGACGTTTCGACCGATCGCAAGCGCGACCAGTGGCATTCGAACGCTCGCGCGCTCAACCTGAACCAGAAGGGCCGAGCGCAGACGAAGAAGCATCGCCCCATCGTGCCGATCGGCCAGCGCATGACCACGCTGCTCGATGCGAACGGGCAGGGCTTTTACGTTTCGGTCGGGTCAGTGAAGAAGGCGTTCGCGGCGATGCAGGCGGCAATCGGGCTGCCCGGCGACGGCGAGAGCGGGATGAAGCTGATCCGCCGCAGCATGGCGCATCTGGCGCGCCAGCGCCTCGGCGAGCGCGATTGGGTCGAGGGGCAGATCATGCTGGGCCATCGCCGGCCGTCGACGTCGGACACCTATGCGCCGTTCGATTCGGGGTATCTGGGTCGTGCGCTCGCGGTGACCGATCAGATCATCGAGGATATCGAGAAGCTGTGCCCCGGCGCGTTCACGGCTGCGTGTTCCGCACCGGACACCGGAACAACACCGGGATAAGAAAACGGCCCCGCCGTGCGGGTGGCCCCAAGAATGGGAGATTTCCGATGGTTAGAAAGTGGTCGGGAAGAGAGGATTCGAACCTCCGGCCCCTGCCTCCCGAAGACAGTGCTCTACCAGGCTGAGCTACTCCCCGACGGAGTCCGGTCGTTCAGCTTTCGGGAGCCGACCGGTTGGCTTGGAGGCGCGCCTATACGCACGGTTTTTTCGGGATGCAAGCGTCCAGATAGCATCTTGCGCAATCCGGCCCTTCGCCTAGCAGTGTCCGCGTGAATGCCCTCGAAGCCTGTGCCGCGGCGCTGGTCGTCGCCAACGTCGCGCTCGTCGCGCGCCGGAGCATGTGGAACTACCCCGTCGCGCTGCTCGCGGTGGCGATCTACGGCTATGTCTTCGCCGGCGCGCGGCTGTACAGCGATGCCGTGCTGCAAGCCTTCTTCTTCGCGGCCAACGTCTATGGCTGGCGCAACTGGGCGATCAGCCGGGCGGGGGAGGGCGAGGTCGTGGTCGAGCGGCTGGCCGCACCCGCGCGGCTGGCCTGGGCGGGCGCCGGCGTCGCCATATGGGCGGGCTGGGCCTCGCTGATGCATCTGTACACCGATGCCGCCTATCCGTGGTGGGATGCCGCGCTCGCGATCGCGTCGGTGGTCGCGCAGCTGTTGCAGGCCCGGCGCGCGATCGAAAGCTGGTGGCTGTGGATCGCGATCGATGTCGGCTCGGTGCCGCTCTACCTTGCGAAGGGGCTTTGGGTCACCGCCGCGCTGTACGGCGTGCTGCTCGCCATCGCGGTCGCCGGGCTGCTCGAGTGGCATCGCGCGCTGTACGGCCGCCAGAAGGTCGCCATCGCGTGAAGCCGCGTTCGATTTGCCTGCATGGTCCGGAAAGCACCGGCAAGTCGACGCTCGCGCCGCGCCTCGCCAAGCATTTCGACACGCGCTGCGTCGACGAGTTCGGCCGCACCTATTGCGAGATGTTCGGGACCGACCTGACCATGGCCGACCTGGTCGAGATCGGTAAGGGCCATGACGCGAAGACGCGCGCGGCGCTTGCCGCCCACGACTATCCGATCATCCTCGACACCGATCCGCTGATGACCGCGGTATGGGCGGACATGATGTTCGGCCGGCGCGATCCCTGGTTCGCGACCTGGCACAACCCGGCCGACATCTATCTGCTGCTCGATATCGACCTGCCGTGGGTGGAGGACGGAACGCGCCTGTTCGGCACGAGGCAGGAGCGCCAGCGCTTCTTCGACCTCAGCCGGGCGGAGCTGGAGCGGCGGGGCGTCCGCTGGGCGCTGGTCGGCGGGCAAGGGTCGCAACGCTATCTGAACGCGTTGCGCGCGATCGACGCCCTGAGCCGTTGACGACGGCCGCCGCGCGTCGCGGGTACGGCGCGATGCGGCACCGGACCCGGGGATTGATGCGCGTGTGTGGAATCGGTGCCGTTGCGATCCGGTGCGGGGCATGCGCCGCCCCGGCCCGTGGCTGCATATCCGCCGGCTTATGGACTGTCGTCCCGTGCGAAGTCCTTGTCTCGGCAGCATCGGGCCGCGTTCCGTACCCGTTTTGGCGAAGTATGATCCGATGTGAATGTGATCGGTTGCACCAATAGTTCGTGAATCGAGCGATTTGCGTCGGTGCTTTGCACGGCTTTTATTATGCGGGGTCCGAATCGGATAGGATTGGGCGGCGGCCTAAATTGTCGAATCATGTCGGAACTATCAGAAGTGGCGGCGCCCATCGGGCTCAACATTTTCTGAGGGGAATTGCGACATGGTCGAAACCAAACTGCCTTCGTTCGACAACGACAAGATCGCTGCCGCCATTCGTTCGGCGCAGGAGCATCACGAGGAGCATCTGCAGGCGTTGCGAACGACCGATGCGAGCAAGCTGACGCTCACCGACGGCGCGCTGAAGCTGGCCGGCGGCTGTATCGACGTCACCGTGACCAAGGGGAAGATCTGCATCAACCTGCCGCTCGGGATCGGCTCGAAGTGCCTGCCCGTGCCGGGCTGGATTCCGAATGGGACGGTGGCGAAGGCGTGCATCTCGATCTGCACCAAATGGGGCATCCCCTGCGGGGTCGAGGTGAGCGTGACCGTCGCCGGTGTGACCGTCGTCAAGCAGGGCTTCGGCTGCAGCTGCTGAACCGCGGATCCGACGGCGGGGGCGCGGGGCGCGGGTCGCCGCGGGTTCGGCGGCGATTCGCGTGGGAAGGGGACTGATCGGCCCGCCGCGATGGCGATGGGTCGGCCAGCCCCCTTTCGCGATGGTGATCCTAACTGCTAGAGGCGCGGGCTTACTCAAGACAGAATGAACCAGACGCCGTGGCCACCCCGCTTTCCCGTATCCGCAACTTCTCGATCATCGCGCACATCGATCATGGCAAGTCGACGCTCGCCGACCGCCTCATCCAGCGTACCGGCGGCCTGTCGGAGCGCGAGATGTCGAGCCAGGTGCTCGACAATATGGAGATCGAGAAGGAACGCGGCATCACGATCAAGGCGCAAACCGTGCGTCTCGCCTACACCGCGAAGGACGGCGAAACCTATACCCTAAACCTAATGGACACCCCCGGCCACGTCGACTTCGCCTATGAGGTCAGTCGCAGCCTCGCCGCGTGCGAGGGCGCGCTGCTGGTCGTCGACGCGGCGCAGGGCGTCGAGGCGCAGACGCTGGCCAACGTCTACCAGTCTATCGAGCATGACCACGAGATCGTGCCCGTCATCAACAAGATCGACCTTCCTGCGGCGGAACCCGAGAAGGTGCGGGCTGAGATCGAGGATGTGATCGGCTTGGACGCATCCGGCGCGGTCCTGGCCAGCGCAAAGTCCGGCATCGGCATCGACGAGATCCTGGAGGCAATCGTCACGCAGATCCCGGCGCCGAAGGGAGATCCCGATGCGCCGCTCAAGGCGATGCTGGTCGACTCCTGGTACGACCCGTATCTGGGAGTCGTCATCCTCGTGCGTGTCATGGACGGCGTGCTGCGCAAGGGGCAGCAGGTCACGTTCATGCAGGCCGGCACGCAGCATCTCGTCGACCGCGTCGGCTGTTTCCGGCCCAAGATCGAGCAGCTGACGGACCTTGGCCCTGGTGAGATCGGCTTCATCACCGCCCAGATCAAGGACGTGGCTCAGGCACGCGTCGGCGATACGCTGACGGATGCGAAAAGGCCGGCCGCCGAAGCGCTGCCAGGCTTCAAGGAAGTGCAGCCGGTCGTATTCTGTGGCCTGTTCCCGGTCGACGCCAACGACTTTGAGAAGCTTCGTGAGAGCATCTCGAAGCTGCGGCTCAATGACGCCAGCTTCAGTTTCGAAATGGAGACTTCCGCGGCCCTTGGCTTCGGCTTCCGCTGCGGGTTCCTCGGTCTGTTGCATCTGGAGATCATCCAAGAGCGTCTGACGCGGGAATATGACCTCGACCTCATCACAACCGCGCCCTCCGTGGTCTATGAGATCGAGCTGACGCACGGCGGCGGCCATATCGAGCTGCACAATCCCGCCGACATGCCGGATCCCAACAAGATCGAAAGCATCAGCGAGCCGTGGATCGAGGCGACCATCTACGTTCCCGACGAATATCTCGGGTCCATCCTGAAGCTTTGCCAGGACCGGCGCGGCATCCAGAAGAATTTAACCTATGTCGGCGGTCGTGCGCAGGCGACGTATGAGTTGCCGCTGAATGAGGTTGTTTTCGACTTCTACGATCGCCTGAAATCGCTGTCGAAAGGCTATGCCAGCTTCGATTATCACCAGATCGGCTATCGCGAGGGCGACCTCGTGAAGATGAGCATCCTCGTCAACGAGGAGCCGGTCGACGCGCTGAGCATGATCGTCCACCGCGGCACCGCGGAGGTGCGCGGACGCGGCATGTGCGAGCGGCTGAAGGAACTGATCCCGCGTCACCTGTTCAAGATTCCGATCCAGGCGGCGATCGGCGGCAAGGTGATCGCGCGCGAAACGATCAGCGCGATGCGCAAGGACGTCACCGCGAAATGTTATGGCGGCGACGCAACGCGCAAGCGCAAGCTCCTGGAAAAGCAGAAGAAAGGTAAGGCGAAGATGCGCGAATACGGCAGCGTCAGCATCCCGCAGGAAGCCTTCATCGCCGCCCTGCGGATGGGCGACGAGAACTAGGACCCGATCGCCGTGGCCAGAGGCGGTGCTGGCCCTCAACCCCACCCGGCCTCGCACGCGGCGCATGCTGGATTGGCTACCGGTGGGGGCGAGGGCCGAAACCGCCCCGTTCCAGTCTCGCTGGATCGAACGAGGTCGCCACACGGCAAAGCGGCGGGCGGCGAGCCGAGCGCCGCTGCGCCGTGCAGGCGATCACGCGCGGTCGGTCACATATAGGTCTGCGGATCGGGGCTCGGCATGTTGCAGGCGCGGGTATGGCCACGCTTGCAGGCGCGCACCTGTTCGCGCCAGTCAGCCATCGCCATGGCATAGGCTCGCTCGCGATCGGCCTGCAGCGCCGCATCGGCCGCGATGACCTGGCGACGCGCGCGCATCGCGGCGCGGTAGCGGCGGACGTCGGCGCGATAGTCCGCGCTGTCCGCGGCGTTGACCGCATCGACCGCACCGCCCTGCATCTGCGCCTGCGCGGCGACCTGGGCATTCGCCGCCGCGACGCCGGGCGCGCTCGCCGCGGCGATCGCATTGCTGCGCGCGCTGGTGCTGTCGTGGCCCGGATCATAGGGCAGCGGCGTACTGGGCTGGTCGGCCGGATTGGTGGTCTGCGTCTGCGCGACGGCAGGCGCGGCGGCCGCGAGCGCGGTCCCAAGAACAAGAAGACGGATCATGGCGGATACTCCTCGCTGGACTAATCGCGATAATGGGCGATGAGCCATGGGGTTCCGCCGGAGGGACGGCCGGCGGCGTGGCACGGCGATCATCTCCGATATGAAGCTTCATTCCACGCCTTCTTAAACAATCCCGATCATACCGATCCCGCAATCGGGGGATCATGGTGGAAGACGACGGGCCGAGGCGGACAGCGATACGGGCGATCGGACGCGCCGCCGGCATTCCGCTCGACGATACCGACCTGCGCAGAGACCTGCTCGACACGATGATGCTGCGCCCCGTCGGCGTGCTGACGGCGAGCCTGTGCATGATGCTGATGAGCGCCGCCGCGCTTTGGATGACACGCGCGCCATGGGCGGGTGCCTGGCTTTTGCTCGACATCGTCGTCTCCGCCGTACGCCTGGCGGCCGCGATCCAGGCGACCCGGTCGGGCAGGCGAGTGGGCGAGCGGACCGCCTATGTCATCCTGGCGACCGCCTGGATCATGTTCACCGTGTTCGGCATCGGCTGCGCGGTCAGCTTCAAGACCGGAATCGAGCCGCTGCGGATCGCGGCGACGCTCGGCATACTCGGCCTCGTCACCGGTATCGGGCCCCGATGGGCGGCCTTCCCCCGCCTCGGCGTCGGCCTCGCGGTATCGGCGTCGCTGCCGATGCTCGTCGCGATCGCCGGACTGAACGGGTTCGTCGCGAGCTTCTTCGCGCTGCTCGTCGTGCACGCGGCGTCACTGACGCTGCAGAACCATCGCCTGCTGATGACGACCATCGGGGCCGAACGTGCGGCCAGGATATTGGCCGAGACCGATCCGTTGACGGGCCTGCTCAACCGCACGGGTCTCGTCAGCGCGCTCGATGCCCTGCCGCGCATCGACGCCGCCATCCTCTTCCTCGATCTGGATGGGTTCAAGTCGATCAATGATCGCCACGGCCATGCCGCCGGCGATGCGGTGCTGACGGCGATTGGCGCACGCCTGCGGCAGGTCGCGCCGGGGCAGATCGTCGCGCGCTTGGGCGGCGATGAATTCGTCGTCGTGCTCACCGGAGACGCCGCCGACATGGCGGACACGGTCGCGGCGGTCGCGGGCGAGCGCGTCGCGAAGCCGATCCCGCTCGAGGAGCTCTGCCTGTCGGTCCGCGTGGGCATCAGTGCGGGCATCGCCCGCGGCGCATTGGGATCGGGGGCAGATGCGCTGCTCGCCGAGGCGGACGCGGCGCTGTATGCGGTCAAGCGTCACAAGGCGACGCAGACCAGCCGCCGGCACGTCGCCGCGGCGTGACGACGGCATCAGGGCGCGTAGCGCTTTGACGCCCGCCTGCATGGAAAATGCCCCCGCACCGCGTCGTTGAAGAAGGCGCCTGCCGAGGGTGCCGATACCAGCGCGTCATAGGTGGCGCGCGGCACGGTTTCGTAGACATAGTTCCTACCGTTGCGAAAGCGCACGGACAGCGTCTGCGCCTCGTCGTCGTGGACGACGCGGTCGATCATGGACGAGGCGAGACGGCGGGCACGCTGCATGACGGCCCGAATCGACGAGCGATTCGTGTTGTTCCGCTGCGCAATGCGCGTCCCCGCCGCAGCGGGGCGGTCAGCCCTTGCGCTTGGGTCGGAACGGCTTCGCCTGATGGCGCGGCGCGCCGCCCATGTTGCCTGGACGCTGCGGACGCGCGGCATTGTCGCCGCCGCGCTGCCCGCCGCCGCGCCCACCACCCTCGCGCATCGCGTCGCGCGGATTGCCGCTGAAGGGGAGGATGGTCAGGCTGCCCTCATCGCTTTCCGGATTGGCGGTGCGGCGCACGCTGGCGAGGAAGCGGTCGGCGACGCCGCGCGGCAGTTCGAACAGCGTGTCGTTCGGATTGATGCGGATCGCGCCGATCTCCGCCTTCGTCACATGGCCGCGGCGGCAGATCAGGGGCAGGATCCAGCGCGGATCGGCGTTCTGGCGGCGGCCGATGTCCATCCGGAACCAGACCGTGTCCTCGAACCCCGGGCGCGGTCCGCGGTCGCGCGGCGTCTGCGGTGCCGCACCGGCATCGAGCAGCTCCTCCGCCTGCGGCAGCGCGGCACGGTGCGCGTGCACGAGCGCCGCGGCGATGTCCTCGGGCGACTTTTCCGCCATCAGGCGCGCCGCGAGCTCGCGATCCTCATCCTCCAGCTCGATGGGGGCGAGCAGGGTGCCAAGCAGGCGTTCGCGATCCGCCGCGCGAATGTCGTCGGCGCTGGGCGCAGCGATCCATTCGACCGGAATACGCGCCTGGCGCAACATCATGTCGACACGTCGACGACGAGGGTAGGGGACGATGAGCACCGCCGTACCCTTCTTGCCCGCGCGGCCGGTACGACCGGAGCGGTGCTGCAGCGTTTCCGCGTCGCGCGGCAGTTCGACGTGCACGACCAGGGTCAGGCTGGGCAGGTCGATGCCGCGCGCCGCAACGTCGGTCGCGACGCAGACCCGCGCGCGCCGGTCGCGCAACGCCTGCAGAGCGTGGTTGCGCTCCGACTGCGAATGCTCGCCCGACAGCGCGACCGCGGCGAAACCACGCTCGACCAGGCTGGCGTGGAGATGACGGACGTTATCCCGCGTCGCGCAGAACAGGATGGCGGTTTCCGCCTCGTGGAACCGCAGCAGGTTGATCACCGCATGCTCGATGTCAGCGGGAGCGACGGTCACCGCCTGATAGGCGATGTCGCCATGGCCGCGCTCTTCCGACATCGTCTCGATCCGCAGCGCGTCATGCTGATAGCGGCGGGCAAGCGCGACGATAGGCTTCGGCATCGTTGCGGAGAACAGCAGGGTGCGACGGCCCTCGGGCGTGCCGTCGAGGATCTGCTCCAGATCCTCGCGGAAGCCCATGTCGAGCATCTCGTCCGCCTCGTCGAGCACCGCGACGCGCAGCGCCGACAGGTCGAGGGCGCCCCGTTCCAAATGGTCGCGCAGGCGGCCGGGCGTGCCGACGACGATGTGCGCGCCGTGGTTGAGGTTGCGGCGTTCCTTGGACGGATCCATCCCACCGACGCAGGTGGCGATCCGGGCATGCGCGCCGGCATAGAGCCATTGCAGCTCGCGGCTGACCTGCAGCGCCAGTTCGCGCGTCGGCGCGATCACCAGCGCGAGCGGGGCGGACGGCGGCGCGAGCTCGCCGTCGACGATCAGTTCGCCGGCCATGGCAAGGCCGAAGGCGACGGTCTTGCCCGAGCCGGTCTGCGCCGAGACGATGAGGTCACGGCCAGCGGCTTCGGGCTGGATGACGGCGGCCTGGACCGCGGTGGGCGCTTCATAGCCGCGCGCGACGAGCGCCTCGGCGAGCACCGGGGGAAGGGAGGAAAAGGGCATGAGAAGGACCTAAATGGGGGCGCGCGCCATAGCGGCAAGGGGCGCGGGAGGAAAGGGCAAGCGCTCGGCAATATAGGCGCAATGTGGCGATGGCAGGGCGGGGACATGACGATATCCCTTCCCACGCTGCACCGGCTCCCGCTGGAAGCGCAGGCCGAAAGCGATCGCGCGCCGACGTCCGCGCTGGGGCGGGCCTTCGCGCAGCTCGCCGCGGCTTATGCCACGCAGGCGGTGCGTCAGAGTGCCTGGCCCGCGGCCCAGCCGCTGGCCCAGGCCCATTGGAAGTTGTAGCCGCCCAGCCATCCGGTGACGTCGACGGCCTCGCCGATGGCGTGCAGGCCAGGGACGCGCCGAGCCTCCAGCGTCTGCGACGACAGGTCCGCGGTGCTGATGCCGCCGACGGTGACTTCCGCCTTGGCGAAGCCTTCCGTCCCGGTGGGGGCGAACGGCCAGTCGGCAAGACGGCGCTCCGCCTGATCGAGCGCGCGATCGGGTGTATTGGCGAGTTCGGCCGGGAGGGCGAGCCTATCGGCCAGCGCCTCTGCGAGGCGATCGGGCAGATGCCGGGCGAGCTGGCGCCGCAACGTGCTGCGCGGGTGGGCGCGCTTCGCGGCGGCCAGCCAGCCGGTGGCGGTGTCGGGCGCGAAGTCGATGGCGATCGACTCGCGCGGGCGCCAGTAGCTCGACACCTGCAGGATCGCCGGGCCGGACAGGCCGCGATGCGTGAACAGCGCCGCTTCGCGGAACCGTGTCTTGCCGGCTCGGGCGACGACCTCCGCCGCCACGCCCGAAAGCGTGCGGAACAAGGCTTCGTCCGCGCCGAGGACAAGCGGCACCAGCGCAGGGCGCGGTTCCACGACCTTCAACCCGAAGCGGCGGGCGAGGTCATAGGCAAAACCGGTTGCGCCCAGCTTCGGGATCGACGGGCCGCCGGTCGCGATCACCAGGCGCGGCGCCGATACCGTTCGCCGCGGCAGGGAAAGCGCGAAGTGCGTGCCATCGTGGTCGACGTCGCCGACGGGGGTGGACAGTGCCAATTCCACCCCGCCCAGCTCGCATTCGCCGAGCAGCATCGCGACGATCTGCCGTGCCGACCCGTCACAAAAGAGCTGACCCAGTGTCTTCTCGTGCCAGGCGATGCCATGACGTTCGACCAGCGCGAGGAAGTCGGCGGGCGTGTAACGCCCCAGCGCCGACTTGGCGAAATGCGGATTGGCCGACAGGAACCGGTCTGGCGCCGTGCCGGTGTTGGTGAAATTGCAGCGTCCGCCGCCCGAAATGAGGATCTTCTTGCCCGCGGCGTCGGCATGGTCGACCAGCAATATCCGACGGCCGCGCTGGCCGGCGGCGGCCGCGCACATCAGGCCGGCGGCGCCGGCGCCGAGGATGATGGCGTCATACATGTCGGGTGGCATGGCGCGGCCGCTTAGCCGAAGGCCGCGTCGCCGTCGATGGCGGCGGCTTGCGGATACGGAGCGGCTGCGCAAAGGCGTGGCGCGAAGGAGACAAGGGGATGCGGCTGCGATCGCTGTTGTTCGTACCGGGCGACCGGCCGGAGCGTTTCGAGAAGGCGGCAGGAAGCGGTGCCGATGCGATCATCCTCGATCTCGAGGATTCGGTCGCGCCGGATGCGAAGGCGGCGGCGCGCGAGGCGGTCGGACGCTATCTCGCTGCGCCGGCCGGCGTTCGGCGCTTCGTCCGCATCAATCCGCCGGCAGAAGGTGCGCTCGACGCCGATCTGGCGGCGGTCCGCGGGGCCGATGGCGTGATGCTGCCAAAGGCGGAGGGCGCCGAGGGCGTCGCCGCCCTGGCGGCGGCGATGGGGACGCATCGGTTGCCGATCCTGCCGGTCGCCACCGAGACGCCCGCCGCGGTCTTCGCGCTGGGAAGCTATCGCAGCGTCGCGGATCGGCTTGCGGGGCTGACCTGGGGGGCAGAGGATCTGCCCGCGGCGATCGGCGCGACGAGCGCGCGCGAGGCGGACGGGCGCTATACGCCGCCATACGAGGTCGTGCGCACGCTCGCGCTGCTGGGCGCGCATGCCGCCGGCGTTGCGGCGATCGAGACGGTGTTCCCGGCCTTCCGCGATCTGGAGGGCCTCGCCAGTTATGCCGCGCGCGGGGCGCGCGACGGATTCACCGGGATGATGGCGATCCATCCTTCGCAGGTGGCCGTCATCAACGCAGCCTTCACGCCGACCGCGGAGGCGATCGCGGCGGCCCGGGCGATCGTCGACGCCTTCGCCGCCAATCCCGGCGCGGGCGCCCTGCAGATCGACGGCCGGATGGTCGACGCACCCCACCTGAAGCAGGCGCGCAGCCTGTTGGCGCGCGCCGGCGGGTGAGGGGGGGCTTAAAAAGACAAGGCGGCCGGCGCCTCTCGCGCCGGCCGCGATCAGGCGCGATCCTTCTCGCGGATCAGCGGCAGCGCACCTTGCCGCGGTCGATGTTGCGGCCCAGCAACGCGCCGCCGCCCGCACCGAGCAAAGTGCCGAGCGTGCCGCCACCGAGCACGTTGCCCAGCACGCCACCGCCCACCGCGCCGACGACGAGGCCGGTGCTGCCGTCGTTGCGGCGGCAATAGGTCCGGCCATCCTGTCCTCGGTAGATGCGGTCGTCGCGCGTCAGCGCGCGCTCGCGATAGCGGCCGGGCCGGTAATCGCGCGAGGCGTCCCAATCCTGGCGGTCGCCGTGCCACTGATAGTCGCGGTCGTCGCGCTGGTAGCCGCGGTCGTCACGCTGGGCATTGGCGGCGGTTGCCGTCATCGGCACGGCGAGCGTCACCGCCGCCAGGGCGGCAAGAAGGTTGGTCTTCATCGGGAATCTCCTCAGGGGGGCGATCCGCGATAAACCGGTCCGGTGCCAAATGGTTTCGCAGGCGGCGGTATCGCCGCGTCCGGCTATTTCGTCTTGACTAGCCATGGCTTGACCCGGCCGGTCGGCCGCGCCGCGCTGCCGATCCGCTCGGCATGCAGGATCGCCAGCGGCTTGAGCAACAGCTGACCGCCCATGCCGCCGCCCGTCGGCAGCGCGAGGATGCGTCGGATCACGGGCATGCCCGCTTCGACATGGCCGAACGCCGCATAGCCCGGAGAGGTCGCGGTCGCGTCCATGCTCGGCATCGGCCCGACCGTGATGAAGAAATTGCCGCCGGCCGAGCTGGGATCGCCCCGACGGGCCATGGAGATCGTGCCGTCGACATGGCGCAGCCCGGTCTGCCGCGTCGTTTCCAGCGGGAAGGGCGGCAGGATGCGCCGCGCGTCGGTACGGATGCCGCCCTGGACGAAGCCGAATCGCGGCGCGAGGCGGCTGCGGGCGCTGCGATAGAAGCTGGCGCCGTCGAATCGTCCGTCGTCGACATAGGCGAGGAAGTTCGCGACCGTCGCCGGCGCGCGTCGCGCCTCGAGGGCGAGGACGATCGGGCCGAAGCCGGTGGTCAGGCGGACGCGGACGATGGCGGGCGTCGCGGCGCGCCCACGCGCGGGCGCTGCCGTTGCGAGGCTGGTGCAAAGCAGCGGCAACGCTGCACACGCGAAGAAAGCGAGGCGTCGGCGGATCATAGGCCTGCGCTAGGCGCCGATACGCGCCTGCACAAGCCGCCCCGCACCTGTAGATTGCGTCTGACAAAAGCGCGCGTGCGTTTTTTGCACTTGATTGTATACGTGCTGCAGCGCACAAGGGGCGGGCCTTTCAGGCATCCTCTCCTAAAAACTTTCCGGCCGGTCGTTGACCGGCCTTTTTTTTGTGCCTAGGCGTGAGTCGCCCAGACCGCGCCTTATAACGATATATGGAGCGGAGCCGCCGGTAAGACCGGCATCGGTACGGTTCGGGTCGGGGGATCGAGCGCCCGTCGGTCGACGGCCTTCAGAACGCCGCTCTCCCCCGCCTTTCCAGTCCGCTCTCCCCCGCCTTTCCAGCATGCCAGTCGGGAACGACTCTATGAGCCTCGTCGCGTCGAGCCGAGTTCGGCGACCGATGGCGGGTGCGGCTGCTGCACCAACCCCTTCCGCATGAAGCCGAGTCGGCGGGCCGGGAAGAGCGGCAGGACGTCGATCGGCCGATGCCATGTATCCTGCACAGGCCACTCGCATCTGCCGAACGAGTGACCCAGCGCCCCCATGCGCGCCAAGCAATGTACCGCACCCCCTGGGCCGCGCGATCGGGCCGGACCCGAACACCGTGACCATAGCTGTCATCATGGCGAAACCGAACCGCCGTAATACCGTTGGGGCGGGGTGGGGTCGGCAACCCCGCCTGGAACGGCCCACGGAGGCCGCTGAGCAACTTTTTTGGTGCGCTGCCAAAAAAGTGCAATTTTTGTGTTGACCGCATCGGAGGCCTTCCCTAGATGGGTGTCACCGCAGCGGTGGCCGACACGGTCGCTGAGGCAGTCACGAAAAATCTGGCGCGCTGAC
>NZ_JADHDT010000005.1 GCF_016820445.1 Sphingomonas beigongshangi | reverse complement strand
ACTATGCTGCCGCAAACATCGTCGATATGGCAGCGTGACTCACATCCAACGGCCTCCGGCAAACCCGGCGCGGTTCAGTGCATTACAGCATCTTCGATGGAGGTCGCTAGTGGGCGTAAGCGGCTCGTCCGTTTTTGGGAGGGGGGCGGAACGGCGGCTTTCGGCAAGGCGGCCCCCGATAGCAGAGGTTGGCGGATCGCTTCTTTTCCCAGAAGCGATGGTATATCGAGAACGCGAGCGGCTTGCAGAACCCCTTCTGTGGCGGCCATTTGGAGAAGGCGAAGCGCCGCCAGAACGGCCATAGGAGGCAGGAAGCGGGCATGCTTGGTAATTTGGCCGTTTTTTTAGGGAGTGAACGTGATTGCGCATGTGTTCTTGGCGGCCGTATCGCTCTGCGCGGCGGCAGAACGTCAATCAGGCGATGCAGAGCGCATTTGTTATGCAAGAATTGCCGATTTGACGGATCGTAAAATGGTGGCGCAGTGGAAGAAGACGCTTGCGACCCTCCACCGCGACGACCTTGAGATACGACGCGAAAAGCTAAACCTTCCCGATATGACACCGAACCTGCTTGCCTCGCAGCGCGCTTGGCTCCGCTATCGTGACGCCCAGTGCGGTATGGTCAGCGATCAGGCGGCTGGGGGGACCGCCGGCTTAGGTGAGTTGGACAGCCGGTGTCGCATCGAACTCAACCGTCAGCGAACAATAGATTTGAAACAACGCGCAGAGCGAGGACTTTTACCGCCATTTCCATAAAAACCATACTCGTCCATTTGCAAGCGTTTGCGATTATTCCTGCAAACGAACGTGTCGCGAGATGGCTGCGGCTTTCCCAATTAGATCGGATTTGGGAATACAGAGCCGGTAGGATTTGCTCATCGATTCTGCTCATGAAGATGGCGGAAATGCCAAATCCGTAAGCTCTTTGCTCAGTCCATCGACATGACCCCCCTTGTAAGAAAACTGCTTTTGATGGTTGGAGATGCGAGTTTCCACGTTTATATATAGCACGCCGACCGCCGGCACCTCTGCGCGATGGAAAGTCGTTGGTTCCGCGTAGAAACATTTGTCAGCTAATATCTGGTTGAGCCTTCTCCCTTTCTCGTCCGGCAACAACCACGCTTTGCGTGGCAAGATATACGGTTTAGCGCCTTCTATCCATGCTTTAGATTGCCCTACTGCGGTTCCACTCCAAGTACCATTTATACCGCGCTCCAAAATGACGCTGAACTCGGTAGTCTCCAAGTCACCACCAACAGCATGGATACTTATCATCGAACGCGACAGTGGCATTGGCTCATTCAGCAAGGCGCGCAAGGCAACGTGCCGGTCTTCTACACTTGAGACTGGGGTCCAATCTTCATCTGGAGCTTTGCCTAGGAGCGCCTCGCTAGCTCCGCAGCTACGAAGGACCTGTCGATCAGCTTTCGCAAGGGCCGCCACATCTCTAGCCATTTCCGCTTGCGAGGCGCTCAGAATTAGCGCCAAGCAAAGCATCTCACCGTACGCCATGATCTGTCTCCCGCATCGAAGAATGGCTCAACGCTACAACCCAATTAAGCTAATGGCACCGCTTAATCTGAAGCGGTCCAGCGCTGGGCAAAGGCGCACCTGACACCCTTCCCAAAAGGAAGCCGTATCGAGGAAGAGGCCTTTCTGACCGTGCCGAAAGGCGTCAGAGGCATCGCCTTTCTCAACAATATGTTCCCAATTGCTGCTTCCCTTCAAATTCTTCCTCGATGACGGGGAAACGGGAATGGCTAGGCTGAACGTATGGCCGCTTTCGGGAAGAGCGATGGATCGCCCCAGCGCCCGGGTCTGGGGGAAAGTGGAATGTCTGCTTACGGGGACGCCGAGGGCCTTAGCCGACATCTCGTAGCACCGCCATTTCCCAAAAACGATCGGGTTTCGGGAAAGCGGAGGCGTTGTCGAAATACACTAATCAGATATGGTGGCCTTCGCGTCAGTCGCAAGAATAGGGATAGCATCATGTTGTTGGCTGCTCTTCTGCTTCAAGCCAAACCGGTTCCCACTTCCCCATGTGACAACGCAGGTGGCGACGTCGAAATCGCGCAATGTTGGACAGGTGCTTATGACCGAGCGGATGCTGAGCTAAATCGGCGGTGGCCGGACGTGCTCAAGGCTGCCAGCGAAGCGGATCGGGCGTTTGTCCCCAACCAAAGACGGGGCGCACCCGCTGCCGTGCAAGACCTGAAGAACGCTCAGCGTGCATGGCTGAAGTATCGCGATGCTCAATGTGAACTAGAAAGTGACTATGCTCAAGGCGGGTCCCTTCAAGCGATAATTGCCAGCCGGTGCGAAACGGAACTGACCTTGGCGCGGATCAAGCAGCTTCAGGACATAGCTGCCGGGTTTCGGGACGGGTGAGGACGCCGACATATTTTCCCATTTTGTTGGGCGGCCAAGCTTCGTCACCCTTCCCAAAAAACCGACCCGTATCGTGGAAGCGGCCTTTCTGACCGTGCCGAAACGCGCCAAAGGCATCGCCTCTCCCAAAATATGTTCACACTTGCTCTTTCCCGAAATTGGCCTTCGAGGAGGGGGAACCGGGAATGGTTAGGCTGAACGTATGGCGGCTCTCGGGAACAGCGATGGTTCGCCTCAGCGTCCGGGCTTGGGGGACAGCGGACATTCATCACTCGTCGAGAAGGTGGCGTAGCGCCACGCTGATAAGGCCCGACACCGAACGGACAGCAAGCGCCGCCCGCAAATCCTTGAGCGACTTCAGCCGGTCTGCCGCATCGAACAACGCATCGAGGTCAGTTGCGCCAAGGTCCTCGGCTCGGGTGCGGAACATCATCTTACTTTCCGCAAGGCTATTCGGTTCCCCGAGCGCGAGGGGCCACATCGCAAAATTTAGGTAGCTCTGACCTTCTGACCAAGCCGATCCTTGAAGGTTCACAAGCTGCACGAACTCGTCTGTGCGGCGTATCCAATTTGCCTTTCCCTTGCGTTTGAAGCCACGCCCTATGGCAGCTTCACAGATAGCTTGGGCGTCGAACATGCTGCGATGTTATAATTTCGCCCAATGACTGCAAGTGGGCAGAAGCGGACCGTCCGTTTTGAAGCGCTCCAAAACGAAATTGATCGCTCGAAGCCGCCCTCAGGTCTGGAGACGCTGACTGAGGATCCGCGCGATCTGCGAGCGAAAACCACGTCCTGGAACCGCTGGTTTACCGCGATCCGATATGCTCGTGCATCGACTCGGCAGAGAGGAGATCGGCGATGGGGCACTCGGCAGTGGATCCCGCCTTCCACGAACTCCGCCCTTGGAACGAGGGCCGTTTGATCGGCGCCAAGCGGGCGCTGAAGCAGCAGCAGGTCTGGGCGATCCGCTTCTGGCTTGACCAGCACAGGCGATTGCGCGATCGAGCGCTCTTCGACTTGGCTATCGATAGCAAGCTACGCGGCTGTGACGTGGTCAGGATCCGCATCGGCGACGTGGTCTCCGGCGGCCGTATTCGCGACCGCGCCATCATCGTGCAGCAGAAGACCAAGCGACCGGTGCAGTTCGAACTGATGGAGACGGCGCGAAAGACGCTGCGGTCATGGCTCGAGCGTCGCGGTGGCACGCTGAACGACTTCGTCTTCCCGAGCCGCAACGACTACATGGCTCACATGAGCACACGCCAATATGCCCGCCTCGTGCACGAATGGGTGGTCGGCATCGGCCTTGCTCCTCAGGAATACGGCACCCACTCCCTTCGGCGAACAAAGGCGTCCATTATCTACAAAGCCACCGGCAATCTGCGGGCCGTTCAAATTCTCTTGGGTCATGCCAAGATCGACAGCACCGTCCGCTATCTGGGCGTCGACGTAGAGGATGCCTTGGAACTCGCTGAGCGAACCGAGGTCTGAGCAGACCCAAATCCGGTCGTTCACTCACGCTCACGGGCTTCTTCAAACCGGACGTTCGTTCAGACTCGACACGGCAGGTCTGTACGTCCCAGTAGACGAAGTTAACGGCCGTGATACGCACCTTAAATTGCCTCGGAGCAGGAAGGTAACACAATGCAGGTGGAGATCGTCGACGGACACGCCGATCTTGGGATGGACGAGTGGGCCATGGCTGAAAGTGGTGACATTCTTGAAACTGGAGGTGCATCAACCTGCGGCATCGTGGCAGTGCTGAACCATAGTCAATGTCGAGCCTGGATGGTGCATCAGACGGCACCCCACATGATTTTAGATGATACGACAGAGATGCTCGACGACGCTGCCGCGAGCCTCCAGCAAACGGACAACATTGAAATTTGGCTCGCTGGCTGCGGCTCAGGCTCGACCAAAGCTGACGATCGGATTGCGCTGATGAATGCAGTAAGCACTTACTTTCCAACAAAAAACCCGGTTATCCGATGGGGCAGTCAAGAGCTTTTCTTAAATTTTGAAGATGGCACCGGCCAGTGGTTGGCCTCGTCCACTTGAACGCCAGCCTTCTCTAATTCTGACTTGCGGATCTCCATTGACGAGAATGGCAACAGATTCAAATCAGCCGTTCTTGGATTTTCAATGCATAAAGCGGGTGGAATGGTTACCACGAAGACCCATTTCCAGACGTTCGCGTTGCCCTTGATGCCTTCCAACATCCGCCATTCGTTTACCATAGCAGATCGGGCGCGCTTAGTCCGCTTTTCAACGTTCCTGCTGGTGCTGTCAGTCTAATACGAACCGCTCTCCACACGATGCATTTCAGTCTTTGACGCCGACGTTCAGCTGATAAGCGCCTACCGCTCCCCAAGCGCGGCAGAGCGTCGTTCCCGGTAGGTTACTCGGTCGACGAGGTGACGTTCCAGGCTGAAGTGGTTGTGGACGTTGGCGTGGACGGAGGCGAACTTCTGTAGCGTCTTCATCTGTCTGAAGCGCAGCATTGCCCGGTCCCTTTGTCGGAATGGCAGGTGGCTGTTCTCGATCCGGTTGTTGGCCCAGCGGCCAATCTTTCGGGATTCCGGTAGGCCAATTCATCCATCGCTGCACCATAGATGCGTAGACCGTCGGTCGTGATGGTGTTGGGCGAGCCGTGACGCTAGGAAGCCGGGCAGCGGCGAGCGTAACATCGGCCGACGACGGTGCTGGACGGCCATTGGCAAGCCGCCAATCGGCACGAAGCCGGTAGATGCCGGGCATCGGCTGGCCGGTGTCGTCGATGTAGACGACTGCCTGGATTAGACCCTCTTCGTCGAATCCGAGTGAGCGGGGGAGATAAATTGTTCGGCCCGAGCCATTCTCTAACGTTGAGCGGCATCGGTGCGGCGGACGATGTCGTGACCGCAGCGGCCGTCACCATCTGTGCTGTCGTCATCAGGCTGCCCTTGCCGCAATCTTAGCAGTCGCAGATCATGCCGTTGCCACCGCCTGCGGCAACTGACTTGGGGTGAACCTTGCCGCCCCCGTCACTTGAAAGAAGTGGCACGTGCTGGTCACCTCGCATACAATCATCGCCACCTAAACAATTCGTCGGCATTCATGAATCGAGGTGCGCGATGCCCCGCCGCTATGCCACGATTATCCATTCAACAGCAGGTGCATTTGGTTTGACGGAGCCTGTGGCGCCCTTGCCCACCGTCATGTGCCACGAATAAAAGTATTAACGGTTACTGCCAGCGTCAACGCAGGACCGATTAGAGCAAATCATTTTGTATTTATAATTAGTCGTAGGGGTTTTCTAAACCCGACAGGATCATCTCTGCATACGTTCGCCCAATCTCCTGCGCGCTCGCATCGCTCTCCCCGGGGCGGAACCAACGGTGCGTCCAACCGATGACGCCGAAGATACCGAAAGCGACGATCTGCGCCGGCCCGAGATTGCGCAGGCTACCGTCGGCATAGCCCTGCTCGATGATCGCGATCATGCTTTGCGTCGTCAGCCGGTTCACTTCGCGCATGTCCTTCGACCATTGCGATCGCGCATCACTGACGTGGCTCAGGTTTTCGCGGATATAGATGTAGAACAGAGGATAATGATCGCCGTAGGACGTCATCAACATGACGATCAGGTCGCGCAACTTGCGGCGCGGTGCTAGGTCGCTGGTTTCGATCTGCTTGGCCATCGCGCAATTGCGCTCGACCACGGTGCGGACGACCTCGTCGAACAACTCCTCCTTCGAAGAGATGTAATAATAGAGCGAGGCGCGGTCGACGCCCATTTCCTCCGCCACCGCAGCGATGCTGGCCTGCTTGAAACCCAAGCGATTGAAGACACGCACCGCGGCCTCGGCGATCTCCTTGCGCTTGGCTTGATATGTCGCGCTGGAATCGGTGCGCGCGGCCGAGCGGCGGCGGCCGATGCCGCTTTGCTTGACCGGCTTGTCCTGATTTTTGTCGTCCATAGCGCCTCTTGCACCAGCCCGCTGGGCAGATCAAACGATCCCCCGCCAGCGTGTCAACATTGACGTTGACGTTTGCAGACATGGCGGTGCAAGCTGCCGCCGATGACCGATCCCGCATCGCTCGCGCCCGCCTTCGCCGCACTGCTCGCCGATCCGCGTGCCGCGCTCCGTCCGCCACGCGCCGACATGCCGATGGCGGCGTATCGCGCGCGCCTGGATAGTCCGATGATCGCCGCGACTGGCCCGGCCCTGCCCGAAGTTACATCCGCATGGACGCCATGCGGTGTGCCGATGCGGCTCTACCGGCCCACGCCGCCCCCTGCCGCCACGATCCTTTTCATGCACGGCGGCGGGTTCGTCGCCGGCTCGCTGGAGACGCACGATGCGCTGTGCCGGATGCTCGCGCTGGCTAGCGGCGCGCGGGTGGTGTCGGTCGGCTACCGTCTCGCTCCGGAGGCTACGCAGCCCGCCGCGCAGGAGGATTGCGCGGCGGCACTCCGCTGGGTTGCGACAACACAAAGTTCGGCGCGCCTCCTTCTTTGCGGCGACAGCGCCGGCGGCTATCTGGCGGCCATGACGGCGCTGCACGCCCCCCGCGACGGCATCGCCGTGGCGGGGCTGGGCCTGTTCTACCCCGCAATCTCTCCCGCCTGCGCAACGCCATCATGGCAGCGACTGGGCGAGGGCCACATGCTGACGCGCGACTGGATGCGATGGGCGTGGAGCACCTATCTGTGCGCTGCCCCCAACAAGGCAGGTGACGGTCTGCTCGCCGCCGACCTCGGCCACCTGCCACCGACGCATGTCATCACCGCCGCCTTTGACCCGTTGCGCGACGAAGGCGAAGCGTTCGTCGCGGCGATCGCGGCGCAGGGCGGCACGGCGACGCTCACCTGTTATCCGGGCATGATCCACGGCTTCGTCAGCCTGCCGAGACTCACCTCGCTGGCCGACCGCGCCATCACGGAAATGGCCACGACGCTTCTTAGTCAACAACAGTGTTGACTAAATTCGACGACCCGGCCATATCTCGTTCCAGGAGAGCAGCCGGACGCCCCGTCGTCCGGCGCGCGAGGAAAGAAGAACTCGATGACCGAGTCGATACGAGAGGATGCCGCGGCTGGCGGCGCGCCAACCTGGCTCGCAGAGGCAATCGCGCAGGCGAACATCCCGACGCTCGCCTGCGTGCTGGTGCAGCTGACCGGCGATACCGGCTGGATTGAGGGGCGCTTCATCCCCGCACGCACTCGTGGGCTCGACGACAATGACGACGGCGGTTTGCCGACCGCAGTGCAGGATGAGATCCGCGCCGCGGCGCGTGACGCCTTCACCGACTGGTTCGCCGGCCGCGCGCCCGCGCTACCCGTTCCCGACGATGCGCTGCTAGTCCGGATGATGAGTGTGTCGCTCGGCGAGGCGATTCCCGCCGGCTATGCGGCGATGATCCGGCACGAGCTGCAACTGCCCGGCGAAGAGCCGGCGATTGAGGCCGCGAACGGCATCGCACCCCCACCCGGCTTTCGCGCGCTCATCATCGGCGCGGGGATCTCGGGCCTGTCGGCGGCGATCCAGTTCGCCGCGGCGGGCATCCCATTCACCATCGTCGAGCGGCGCGGCGATCTGGGCGGGGTATGGTTCGAAAACCGCTATCCCGGCGCCGCCTGCGACGTGCCGAGCCACCTCTATTCTTTTTCCTACGCCCCCTTCGCCTGGTCTCGCTATTTCGCCGGCAGCCGCGAAATCCACGCCTATCTGCACGACGTCGCCGATCGGTTCGACCTGCGCCGTCACATCCGCTTCGGGCTGGAAGTAACGGAAGCACGCTGGGATGCAGAAGCAGCAGCGTGGCATGTCGACATCGCCGATGCCGATGGCCACGAAGAAACGCTGACCGCCAGCATGATCCTCAGCGGCGTCGGCGCGTTCAACAAGCCGCGCCTGCCCGACGTCCCCGGCCTCGACCGGTTTGAAGGGCCGAGCGTCCATACCGCGCGCTATCCCGACGCCGGCCTCGACCTCGCCGGCAAACATGTCGTGCTGGTCGGCAACGGCGCCAGCGCGATGCAGGTCGGCCCAGCGATCGTCGACACCGTCGCGTCGCTGACCATCGTCAACCGTACGCCGCAATGGGTCGCCCCTTTCCCGAAGTTCGGCCAGCCGATCCCGGACGCGCTGCAACGGCTGATGCAGGCGATGCCGCTCTATCGCCTGTGGTATCGGCTGCGGCTGAGCTGGGCATTCAACGACAAGCAATATGAGGCGCTGCGTCAGGATCCCGACTGGGATGGGCAGGGGCGCTCGATCAACGCGATCAACGATTCGCATCGCCGCGGCCTCACCCGCTATATCGAAACCGAGCTCAGCAAGCGGCCCGACCTGATCCCCGCGATGATCCCGCCCTACCCGCCGTTCGGCAAGCGGATGTTGCTCGACAACGGCTGGTATCGCATGCTGGCGCGCCCGAACGTCACTTATGTGCAAGGTGCGGTCACGGCCGTGAAGCAGCATGGCGTCGTCACCAGCGACGGCGCCGAACATCCTGCCGATGCGATCATCTGGGCGACGGGGTTCGACGTCGTCAACCTGCTGGCGCCGATGCGCGTCGTCGGCGTCGGTGGGCGTACCATTCACGGGGACTGGGACGGCGATGACGCCCGCGCCTACCTCGGCACGGTTGTGCCGGGCTATCCCAACTTCTTCTGCCTCTACGGGCCGAATACGCAATACGGCCATGGCGGCAGCCTGATCTCGGTGCTCGAACGTCAGATGCACTATGTCATGTCGTTGCTGCGCCAGATGTTCGCAGGCGGCATCGCCACCGTCGATGTGCGACCGGAGGTGTACGAAGCCTATAACGCGCGCGTCGACGCGACGCATGCGGGACTGGTGTGGACCTATCCCGGTGTCGATGGCTACGTCCGCAATTCGAAGGGGCGGATCGTCGTCAACAATCCGTTCCGCATCCTCGACATGTGGCGGATGACAGAGACGGCAGACCTCACCGATTATCGCCTGACCTATGCCCATGATCGGGTGCCGGCATGAGCCTGCGCGTCGACCGCCACGATGCGGTGCTGGTGATGACGATCGATCGCCCGGCGCAGCGGAACGCCGTCAACCGTGCGGTATCGCTCGCGCTTGCCGAGGCCCTCGATACGCTGGATCGCGACCCCGCGCTGCGCGCCGGTATCGTGACGGGCGCCGGCGGAAATTTCTGTTCGGGGATGGACCTGAAGGCGTTCGTCGCCGGCGAGCGCCCCGAGCTGGAGGGGCGTGGTTTCGCCGGTGTCACCGAAGCGCCCCCCGCCAAGCCGCTGATCGCCGCGGTCGAGGGGTATGCGCTGGCCGGCGGATGCGAGCTGGCGCTGGCGTGCGACCTGATCGTCGCGGGCGAGGACGCGATGTTCGGCCTGCCCGAGGTCGCTCGCGGCCTCGTCGCCGGATCGGGCGGGCTGGTGCGACTGCGCGAGCGCATCCCGCCAGCGATCGCGCTGGAATATGCGCTGACGGCAAGGCGGATGGATGCCCCGACCGCGCATCGCTGGGGCTTGGTCAACCGGCTCGCGCCGACCGGCGGCGCGCTGGAGGCGGCGCTGGCGCTGGCGCAGGACATCGCCGCCAACGCTCCGCTGTCGGTGCTCGCGAGCAAGCGGATCATGGCAGAGTCGCCCGACTGGGCGCTCGACGAGCGGTGGCAGCGCCAGCGCGGGCTGGTCGAGGCGGTGCTCGCCTCCGCCGATGCGCAGGAAGGCGCGCGTGCCTTCGCCGAGAAACGTCCGCCGGTATGGCGCGGTGCATAGCAGGGAGTTGGCCGTGATGCAGGATATGGCCGTGATCGGCGGTGGCACGATGGGCGTCGGCATCGCCTATGTCGCGGCGCTGGCCGGCGGCACCGTCCAGGTCGTCGAACCCGATGCCGCGCGCGCCGAGACGATGACGCGGACGATCGCCACAACGCTGGACGGCGCGGTGACGCGCGGCAAGCTCGACGCCGATGCCGCGCAAGCGGTCGCAAGGCGCGTCATCCGCGTCGCGACGGTCGAGGCGCTGGACGCCGGCCTGCCGTTGGTCGTCGAATCCGTCCCCGAACGCCTCGACCTCAAGCGCGACGTGCTCGCGCGCGCCGCCGCCCGCACGCCACACCTGCTCGCGACTAACACCAGCGCGATGTCGATCGATACGCTGGTCCAGAGCGTGCGCGATCCCGCGACGTTCCTCGGCCTCCATTTCTTCAACCCCGTCTGGTCGATCAAGCTGCTCGAGATCGTCCGCGGCACCGCCACCAGCGACGCCGCGCTGGCGCAGGCGCGGGCGTTCGGCACTGCGATCGGCAAGGAGACGATCACCGTCCGCGACGTGCCCGGCTTCGCGACCAGCCGCCTCGATTTCGCCGCCGCGCTCGAGGCGATGCGGATGCTGGAGGATGGCGTCGCCAGCGCCGAGGATATCGATCGCGCCGCCGTGTTGGCGTACCGCCACCCGGTCGGGCCGCTGCGGCTCAGCGACATCGTCGGCCTCGACGTCCGGCTTGAGGTCGCGCGCACGTTGGCGGCCGCGCATGGCCCCCGCTTCGCCCCCCCTGCCCTGCTCGCGGCGATGGTCGCCGAGGGTCGCCTCGGCGCCAAGACTGGCCGCGGTTTCTTCGACTGGCCCGCCTGACCACCCTTTTAACGAAAGCGCCCGCATGTCTGCACAGCCCATGTTCTTCTCGCCTCTGGTCGATACCGCCGATCACCATCGCGAATTGCGCGAGAGCGTCGGCCGCTTGGTCAGCAAATTCGGGCGCAAATATTACCAGGACTGCGTGAAGCGCGGCGAGGAGCCCGAGGCTCTATGGGCCGAACTCGGCGCGGCGGGGTTTTTGGGCGTCCACATCCCCGAGGAATTCGGCGGCAGCGGCGGCGGGGTCGCCGACTATAATGTCGTAGTCGAGGAGTGCGCAGCCCAGGGCTGCCCGATGCTGCAACTGGTCATCAACTCGATCACCGCGCCGATCATCGCCACCCATGGCACGCCCGAAATGAAGGCCGAATGGCTGCCCGGCATCGCGGCGGGCACCAGGAAAATCTGCTTTGCGATCACCGAGCCCGACGCGGGATCGAACACCCACAAGGTCAAGACCCAGGTCGTGTCGGACGGCGAAGGCTTCCTGCTCAACGGTGCCAAATACTGGACGTCGGGGATCGACGTGTCGGACGCGGTGATGGTCGTCGCGCGCGATCCCGAGATGGAAACGGGCGACGGCCGCTCCGCCTTGTCGCTGTTCCTGCTGCCGACCGACATCGCAGGGCTGAGCTACCAGCCGATCGAGGCCGCGGTAATGACACCGGAGAAGCAATTCACGACCTTCTACGACAACATCGCGCTCGATGCCGGCGCATTGATCGGTCGGCGTGGGGCGGGCTTGAAGCAGGTGTTCGTCGGGCTGAACCCCGAACGCATATCGGCTGCGGCGATCAACAACGGCATATCGCGGTTCGCGCTCAACCAGGCGGCGCAATATGCCCGCGATCGATCGGTGTGGGGCGTGCCGATCGGGCAGCATCAGGGCGTCTCGCACCCGCTCGCCGAAGCCTATGTCCACGTCCAGGCCGCACGCCTGCTCAACGCCCGCGCCGCGCAGCTGTTCGACCTGCAGGAGGACGCGGCAGAGGCATCGAACATGGCCAAATTCGCCGCCGCCGACGCCTCGCTGAAGGCGCTGGACCAGGCGATCCAGGTGCATGGCGGAAACGGCCTCAGCTACGAATACGGCCTCGCCGACCTGTGGTTCATCGCCCGCCTGCACAAGACCGCGCCGGTCAGTCGCGAGATGATCCTGAACCATGTCGCCCAACACAGCCTCGGGCTGCCCAAAAGCTATTGAGGGGCCGAGCGATGCAGCCGACCCTGCTCGCGCTGATGCGCCGGTTCGCCGCCGCGACGCCGGAAGCGCCGTGCCTCGCCTGCGAGGATGAGCGGCTGACCTTCGCCGACCTCGACCGGCGCAGCACGCAACTGGCGAACGTGCTGCTCGCACACGGCGTCACGGAGGGGGATCGGGTCGCACTGCTGTCGCATACGGGCACGGTCTTCTACGAACTGGCCTATGCCTGCGCGAAGATCGGCGCGATCATGATGCCGCTCAACTGGCGGCTGGCGGCGGGCGAGATTGCCACGATCCTGGCCGATGGCGAACCGACGCTGTTGCTGGTGCAGGATAGGTTGGCCGACAAGGTCGCGGGCGGGATCGTCAACAAGATCGACCTCGTAACGCTCGCCACACTGCGCGACGCTGCGTCGCCCATGCTGCCCGACATCGCCGTCGATTTACATGCGCCGACGCTGCTACTCTACACGTCGGGCACGACGGGCCTGCCCAAGGGCGTGCTCATCAGCCAGGCGAACCTGTCCTATGTCGCGCAGATGGCGCGCGAGGCGTGGGATTTCACGTCGGACAGCGTCAACCTCGTGGCGATGCCGCTCTTCCATATCGGCGGCATCGGCTATGGCATGATGGCGCTGAGCCAGGGCGGGCATACGGTGCTGCTCGACCGGCTCGATCCTGCGAGCATCGCCGCGACGATCGACCAGCATCACGTCACCCACGCCTTCTTCGTGCCGACGGTGGTGCAGCGGCTGGTCGATCATGTCGAGGCGGGCGGCGTGGCGCCCAAGGGGCTGCGCCGCATCCTCTACGGCGCCGCACCGATCGGCGAGCCGCTGCTGCGCCGTGCGCTGGCGCTGTTCGGCTGCGAGTTCAGCCATGCCTATGGCGCGACCGAGACCGCGGGCACCGTCATTACCTTGCCCCCCGCCGAGCACGATCCCGACGGCCCGACGCCAGACCGGCTGCGTTCGTGCGGCAAGCCCCTGCCCTGGGTCGAGCTTGCGCTGGTCGATCCCGCAACCGAACGCCCGGTCGGCGTCGGCGAGGTCGGCGAAATCCGCATTCGGTCGGGAATGGTCATGCTGGGCTATTGGCGCAAGCCCGACGACACCGCCGCGGCCGTCACGCCCGATGGCTGGCTCAGGACCGGTGACGCCGCCTATCGCGATCCAGACGGCTTCGTCTTCATCCACGATCGCTACAAGGACATGATCGTGTCGGGTGGCGAGAACGTCTATCCGACCGAGATCGAGAACGTGCTCGGCGCGCATCCCGATGTCGGCCAGGTCGCCGTGATCGGCGTGCCGCACCCCAAATGGGGCGAGACGCCGCGCGCCTATGTCGTGCCCCGCGTCGGTGCCGACCCGCAGGAGGCAGAGATGATCGCCTATACCCGCACTCGCCTCGCGCATTACAAATGCCCGACCTCGATCCGCTTCGTCGGCGCACTGCCGCAGACCGCCTCGGGCAAGATCCTGAAGAACGACCTGCGAGCGCTCGATAGTAACCGCGAGGGTGCGGCATGACGCCGTCGCCACAGGCGCGCGCGCTGCGCGGGTTCGCGATCGATTTCCTGACCGCGCACGATCCCTCCGCCGTCGCCTGGGTGATGGATCCCGCCTATCGCCTGTCGATCGGCGGCCATCTCTTCGACGGGCGCGACGACCGCTATCTGCCCGCGACCGTGGCGCAGCTCGACCAGTTCCCCGGCCTCACCGTCACCGTCCACGACACGATCCTTGGGACCGAGGGCGTGGCGATGCGCTTCACCGAACACGGCGCCTCCCTGCGCGATGACGGCCGCATGGCGGCGTGGCGCGGGATCACGCTGTTCCGCCTGTCGGGCGATCGCCTGTCTCACGGTTGGGCGGAGGAGGATTATTTCGCGCGCAAACGCCAGTTGAAGAGCGGTATCGCCGATCCGGTTGAACCGCCCGCGCTCGCGCCCTGGGACCGCCCCGTCCTGCCGCCCGACACCGATACCGACACAATCGTGCGCGACTGGCTGCCGCGATGGCATACCGATCCGGCGACCGAAGCGGTATTGGTCGACGGTCCGTCCTTTGACGATCTGGTCGCGGTCGAGACGGCGACGCTCTCGCACCTCTTCACCGCAGGGCCGCGCGCGGCATGCCACATCGTCTGCGACGGCCGCTACACCGGCGGCTTTACCGACATCGATGCAGCGCTGGTGGGCGAGCCCGTTGTCCTGCGGCTGGCAGCGATGATCGATACCGCCGAGGGCCGGGTGACGCGGGCGCAGGTGTCGGGCGACCGCCTGGGCCTGCACCGCGACCTGATCAACCGACACCGCGGATGAAAGGGCTGACATGGCCAAGGTCATCATCACCTGCGCCGTCACCGGCGGCGCGCACACACCCAGCATGTCGGACGCGCTGCCGGTGACGCCGGACGAGATCGCCACCCAGGCGATCGACGCGGCGGAGGCCGGCGCCGCGATCCTCCATCTCCACGCCCGGGTGCCCGAGACGGGGCAGCCGACCGGCGATCCCGATGTCTATGCGCGCTTCCTGCCGGTCATCCGCCAGCGCACCGACGCGGTCGTCAACCTAACGACCGGCGGCTCGGCGACGATGCCGCTCGCCGACCGGCTGGCCGCCGCGACCCGCTTCGCGCCCGAGATGTGCTCGCTCAACATGGGAAGCATCAACTTCGCCTTTCACGGCGCGGGCCGGCGGATCGCGACGTGGAAACATGCGTGGGAGAAGGACTATGTCCTCAATTCCGACGACTATATCTTCCGCAACACCTTCCGCGACATCGAAGGCATCATCACGACGATGCGCGAACGCGGTACGAAGTTCGAACATGAATGCTACGACGTCGGCCACCTCTACAACCTCGCGCATTTCGTCGATGCGGGGATCGTCGAACCGCCGTTCTTCATCCAGATGATCTTCGGCATCCTCGGCGGCATCGGTCCCGACCTCGAAAACCTGATGTTCATGAAGGCGACCGCCGATCGCCTGTTCGGCCGCGACGCCTATCAATGGTCCGTGCTGGCGGCGGGGCGGCACCAGATGCCGTTCCTGACGCAGGCGGCGCTGATGGGCGGCCACGTCCGCGTTGGGCTGGAGGACAGCCTGTTCATCGAACGCGGCGTCGCCGCCACCTCGAACGCGCAACAGGTCGCCAAGATCGTCCGCATCCTCGCCGAGATGGGACACGAACCCGCCACCCCGACGGAGGCGCGCGCGATGCTCGGCCTCAAGGGTGGCGACCGGGTGGAGTTCTGACATCATGCCCCGCACGATCCTCGACCTGTCGGTCTTTCTCGAAAACGACGTCCTGTCCGATCCCCCCGGCTACGGCCCGTCGATCGACTATATCGATCATGCCGCGTCGGTGCCGGGCCTGCTCGGTTTCTTCCCCGGGCTGACCGCCGACGACCTTCCCGATGGCGAGGCGTGGGCGATCGAGCGGGTGAATCTCACCACGCACAATGGCACGCACCTCGACGCGCCATATCATTACGCTTCGACGATGGATGGCGGCCGCCGCGCGATCACCATCGACGAAGTGCCGCTCGACTGGTGCTTCCAGCCCGGCGTGAAGCTCGACTTCCGCCATTTTCCCGACGGCTATGTCGTCACCGCCGCCGATGTCGAGGCGGAACTCGCGCGGATCGGCCACACGCTGTCACCGCTGGAGATCGTCGTCGTCAACACGCGCGCCGGCGCACGGTTCGGGCACGACGATTATGTCGCCTCCGGCTGCGGCATGGGACGCGACGCCACTTTATACCTGACCGCGCGCGGGGTGCGTGTCACCGGCACCGACGGCTGGAGCTGGGATGCTCCGTTCGTCCACACCGCCGCCGCTTATGCCGCGAGCGGCGATGCCGCGCTGATCTGGGAGGGGCACAAGGCCGGCCGCACGATCGGCTATTGCCATATCGAGAAATTGCACAACCTCGAACGGCTGCCCTCGACCGGGTTCACCATCGCCTGCTTCCCGGTCAAGGTCCGCGCGGCCTCGGCCGGCTGGACGCGGGCCGTCGCCATTCTCGACTAGCCGCCGACATCGCCGGAATACTATCAACACTATCGTAGACAATCATTCGGCCCCGCGTCGCATGGCGGGGGTGTCGCTTCGCATATCGCCGCGGCATCGGCGAATATCGCCGCAGGATCAGTCAACAACAATGTTGACAATACGTCGATCCCAAGCGTAGCTTTCCAACGTCGGAAAAGGAGTCGAGCGCTTCATTCCGGCCAGCGGTGCCGGCGGATCATCCAAAACTGGAGGTCGCGCCGGATAGACGCGCCGCGCTGGAGGAGGATGACATGAGGGTTCGTTCGTATCGATCGGTCCGTTTGACTGCGTTGGCAGCGGTAGCCATGCCGGCATTGATAGCAGGCACAGCAGCGGCGCAGACCACGATGGCAGCCGCCGCAACACCCGTCCCCGTGCCCGACGCCACCTCGGCGCCGGCCGTTCCAGACGCTGCCGCCCAGTCCGCCGCGACCCGGCCGCAGGATCAGGCCACCACGCCGGCGCCGCTCGATGCCGGCGGCGACATCGTCGTCACCGCCCGCCTCCGCAAGGAAGGGCTGCTCGACGTGCCCGTCGCCGTCTCGGTGCTGTCCGCCGCCGACATCGGCAAATACAATGCGACCGACCTCACCAAGATCGGCGAACTGACGCCCACGGTGATCGTCAGCAACTATCGCACGATCGGCGGCGGTTCGATCGCGATCCGCGGCATCAGCTCGCCGCCGACGCAGGTCGGCTACGAACAACCCGTATCCGTGGCGATCGACGGTATCCAGTCGTCGTCGGGCCGCGTCGCGACCTTGGGTTTCTTCGACATTCAGCAGGTCGAGGTGCTGAAAGGTCCGCAGGCGCTGTTCTTCGGCAAGAACAGTCCGGCCGGCGTGATCTCGATCACCACCGCCGGCCCTACCGACCGGTTCGAGGTCGGCGGCCGCGTCGGCTACGAATTCGTCGCGGACGAGGTGTCGGGCGAAGGCCATGTGTCCGGTCCGATCACCGACACGCTGGGTGGCCGCGTCGCGATCAAGTATCGCGATGCCAAGGGCTGGCTATACAACAACGCGCAGGCCGCGCCGAACCCGTTCTTCCCCGCGGCGCTGCCCGCCTCGACCGGCACGCTGCCCGGCGCGCCCGACCGCCGTGTCGGCGATGACGAGACGATGGGCCGGGTGACGCTGGAATACAAACCGGTCAGCAATTTCTCGGCGACCGCCAAGCTGTTCGCGCTGCTCGCGCACGACCAGGGCGGCGGATCCTTCTCGCAGAATATCGGCCCGTGCAGCGACGGGCGGCCACGCTCGTTCGGGGTCGTCGATCCGTTCGGCGATTGCCGTGCCGACAACCAGACCAGCTTCAGCAACATCGTGCCCGCGATCGCTAACCGCATCCCGCAACTGCACGGCGACAACCGCTCGCGCGGCGTCAACGTCGCCTACACCGCGTCGCTGGTGATGAAATACGACTCCGACGCCTTCACGCTGTCGTCGCTGACCGGGCGCATCTTCAACCGCTATCGCAGCGTCTCAGGGTTGACCCACACCGTCGACAACGCGCTGACCACCTATGAAAATACAAGCTACGAGAGCTTCAGCCAGGAATTCCGCCTGCTGACCAAGTTCGACGGGCCGGTCAACTTCCTCTTCGGCGCCTTCTACGGCAGCACGCGCGACGCCTTGTTCAATAATACCAATTTCCGCGCCGACCTCAGCTACAATGCCGCAGCCGACCAGGTCACGACCTACATCAAGGACGCCTATCTCACCGGTAAGACCTATTCCGCCTTTGCGCAGGCAACCTGGCTGATCCTGCCGCGGCTCGAGCTCGCCGCCGGCGGCCGCTACACGTCGGAAAAAAAGCTGACCCGCAACCAGAACCTCTATGGCGTCAACACCGCGCTCGGCCGGTTCAACACGGCGAATACCGTGTTTCCGGGGTCGACCGACTCCACACCCGGCATCCTCGCGGGTCGGTTCAAGGACGACAATGTGTCGCCCGAGGCGACCTTGTCCTATCACCCCGTCGCCAATTCGACGCTCTACGTCGCATACAAGACCGGTTTCAAATCGGGTGGGTTCGGTATCACAAGTCCGATCCAGACCAGCACGACACTTGCCGATATCGACTTCGGTTCCGAAACGGTGAAGGGGGTCGAGGCGGGCGCGAAAGGCGAGCTGTTCAACCGCCGGCTGCGGCTCACCGCCTCGGCGTTCGACTACAACTTCCGTAACCTCCAGGTCACCCAATACGACGCCAGCACGATCCGCTTCCAGATCAGCAATGCCGGACAGGTGCGCCAGCGCGGCGCCGAGTTGGAGGCGTCGTTCGATGCCACGCGCATGCTGCGGCTGCACGGCGCGATCGCCTATGTCCACAACCGCTTCCGCGACTATACCGGCCAGTGCTACGGCTACACGATTCCTGCTGCGGTCGCGCTGACCGCCGCCGCGCCGCCGGGATGCTCGTTCGTCACCAATGCCGCCGGCAACCGCCAGCTCACCGCTGCGGGCACGCCGGTCCTGCAACAGGTGCTCGACGGTCGCGCGCCGGCCCGCTCGCCCGACGTCACTGGCAACGCCGGCTTCGAGCTGACCGTGCCGACGGGCCGCGACCTCGAATTCGGCGTCACCGGCGACACCTTCTACAGTTCGAGCTATTACGCCAGCGACGCCTTCGCGCCCGCGTCGCGCCAAGACGCGTTCTGGCGGTTCAACGCCAGCGCCCGCATCGGCGCCGACGACGGCCGGTGGCAACTGTCGCTGATCGGGCGCAACCTCACCAACAAATATTATCTGCTGTTCGCGGGCGATCGCACCGGCGGCACCAGCGTTCCGCTGACGCAGGGCGAACAGCGCGGCGTCGTGGCGCGTGGGCGCGAGGTCTTGCTACAGGCCAGCTTCCGCTACTGATCGGGGCGGCAACGGGAGAAACGCTTTGGCACCCATCTACATCGTCGCCGGCGTGCGCACCGCGATCGGCACGTTCGGCGGCAGCCTCAAGGATCACGCGCCCGCCGATCTCGGCGCCGCGGTGATCGGCGAGGCGGTTCACCGCGCCGGGCTGACACCCGACGATGTTGGCCATGTGGTGATGGGCCAGGTGATCCAGACGATGCCGAAGGACGCCTATCTCGCCCGCGTCGCCGCGCTGAAGGCCGGCGTCCCGGTGCGGGTGCCCGCGCTGACGCTCAACCGCCTGTGCGGATCGGGGCTGGAGGCGATCGTCGCGGCGGCCAAGATGATCGCACTCGACGAGGTCGACATCGCCGCCGCCGGTGGCGCCGAGGTGATGAGCCGCGCCCCCCATCACGTCACGGCGGCACGCTTCGGGCAGAAGATGGGACCGGTCGTGATGGCCGACGCGCTGATCGAGGTGCTGAGCGATCCGCTCGACGGCTATCACATGGGCATCACCGCAGAGAATGTCGCGCGCGACTATCACATCACCCGCGCCGATCAGGACGCCGCCGCCGTCGAGAGCCATCGCCGGGCTGCGCAGGCGCAGGCGGAGGGACGCTTCAATACGCAGATCCTGCCGATCGAGGTCAAACATGGTCGCGGCACCCGGCCCTTCGCGTTCGACGAGCATGTCCGCCCCGACGCGGACCTCTCCGCGATGGCTGCCCTTCGCCCCGCTTTCCAGAAGGAGGGCACCGTCACCGCAGGCAACGCGTCGGGCATCAACGACGGCGCCGCCGCCGTGATCCTCGCCTCGGCCGCTGCGGTGGCGGCGCGTGGCCTTACACCGATGGCGCGCATCCTCGGCTGGGGCCATGCCGGCGTCGCGCCCAGCCACATGGGCCTGGGGCCGATCGAGGCGGTGCCCATCGCCCTTAAGCGGGCCGGCCTCTCGCTCGACCAGATCGACGTCATCGAATCAAACGAAGCTTTTGCGGCACAGGCGTGCGCGGTTGCACGGTCGCTCGGCTTCGACCCGGCGAGGGTCAACCCCAACGGATCGGGCATTTCTCTCGGCCATCCCGTCGGCGCGACCGGCGCAGTCTTGACGGTCAAGGCGCTTTACGAACTTCAAAGGATGGACGGCCATTATGCCTTAGTCACTATGTGTATCGGAGGAGGGCAGGGCGTCGCAATGGTGATCGAACGTGAGGTCAATTAAACGAAGTGACGCGGTGTTGCAGCCTTATGACACTGACCGTTCATAACTCACGCGCACGATAGGGCTTTGCTGCCGAGTAAAATTTTGAGGCTTAGGCCATCGCTTTCAAAAGGCACACCGTCCACGATGATTTGTGGGTGACCGCATTCTATTCTATTAATCAAGAAGCCGTCAGGCCATTGGATAAGTCGCCCCGAAGCGAACAGGCGCCTTTTGTCTATTCTAGTCGTCAGCCACCTACCTGCCAGATCAACGAAATTGCGCTTTTTCAGGGCCGACGCCTGAAAGCAGCCATGCCGCTTAGTACCAACGGCCGGTGTCCGGGTGCCCCGCTCGACCGCGTGACCAAACGGGCGTTTAGATCGGCCGAAATCCTAAAGCTGATGGGGTGGACGCCCCCCGACGGCATCGATGTGCCAGAATGGAGGTGTTGAAGCACCACTGAGGGAGGCGTCCGTGTCGCAGGCTACCACAATCGGGCTGGATATCGCGAAGACCGTTTTTCATGCGCATGGCGCTGACGGGCGTGGCACCATGGTGTTCAGCCGCAAGCTGAGCCGGGCGAAGCTGCTCGACTTCTTCGTGAAGCAGCCGAGATGCCTGGTTGCGATGGAAGCGTGCAGCGGCGCACACCACTGGGCGCGTGAGCTGATGCAGATGGGCCACGAGGTGCGGCTAATCCCGCCGGCCTACGTCAAGCCGTTCGTGAAACGGCACAAGAACGACGCGGTCGATGCCGAGGCGATCTGCGAAGCGGTGCAGCGTCCGGGCATGCGCTTCGTGGCGATCAAGAGCGAGGAGCAGCAAGCGGCCGGCATGGTGTTCCGCACCCGCGACCTGGTGGTTCGGCAGCGCACGCAACTGGTCAACGCATTGCGTGGCCACCTCGCCGAATTCGGCTGGGTTGCACCGCGCGGCTTGGCGCAGGTCACAATGCTCGCCGACCTGCTCGACGAGGAGGAGATGGCATCGTCGCTACCCGAGGCGGCGCTGGCCATGCTGCGCGTCATGGCCGACATGCTCGCCGGACTCGATGACCGCATCGCCGACCTCGACAAGGAGATCGCCAAGCGCGCCCGCGAGGATGAGGTGGCACGCCGTCTGATGACCATCCCCGGCATCGGCCCGATTGCCGCCACCGCAATCGTCGCTCTCGCGCCGCCGGTCGAGACCTTCACCAAGGGCCGCGATTTCGCCGCCTGGCTCGGCCTCGCGCCGCTCCAGCACTCGACGGGAGGCAGGCAGAAGCTTGGCCGGATCTCGAAGATGGGAGAACGCACCATCCGGCGGTTGCTCATCATCGGCGGCAGCTCGGTCGTCAGACAGGCGGCTGTGCGCGGGGCGCCGGCAGGCTCGTGGCTGAAGCGGATGCTGGCACGCAAGCCGCGCATGCTCGTCGCGGTGGCGCTGGCCAACAAGATGGCGCGCACGGCGTGGGCGCTCATGACCAAGAGCGAGGATTACAGGGCTCCGGCAGCGGTCGCGGCATAAGCCGGGGCGGCGGTCAGAGGCGTCGGGGACGTAGGCGGTCGAAGGAGGGTATGGCACAACGGTCGGCGAGACGGGGCCGGAAGAACCAGGGAATGGCCGAGCGCTACCCAAGCGCGGAAAGCTGATGTGGTTCCGGTCCGCGAACTCCCATACTGGCCCGCAGCTATGGCGCTGCTCATCGAGGCCGGACAGATGACAGCATCCGACTACGTGCCGATCTACCCCGATTTACCGCTTGCATCCGACGGGGCGTCCACAGAGGCCATTCCGCTTTCCACCATCCACGGGCGTCCGAGACCCCCTGCCCTCATCCTGAACCAACGGCAGCTTACCGCGCCGGCTCGCCCAGAAGCGGACAGACCGCTTTCCCCCCATTACTGCCCGTTTACTCCCCTAATCTGGCGCCAGCGCAACGCAGGGCATGCCCCCACCTGCAGCGCAGTTCGCAGCGTTCCATGCAGGTCGGAAGCAAGACCTACAGCTGTCATCCTCGGTAACGCTGGTGCCAAGTGACAGTGGTCACGTGCGGCCGCGGGCACGAGGCTGCGGCGGTGAGCCAGGCGTGTTCGGCGGCTTCTTCTTTGGTGGCGACTTCGGTCCACCAAACCCGTTGTTCAACGTGCCAGCGATACCCCCTCGCCTTCAGGGCATTCTTGGCCTCGAAGGGCGCGTTCGTCGCCTCAATCCTGACGCTGGGTTGCTCAGCCTGACGAATAAGTTTGGCGAGCGCAGTCTCGCCATCGGGCATGACGCTGCTCAACAGGTTGATCGTTGCCCAAACGTCAGCTGCAGCGCGGTGACCATGGTGGAACATGCCTTGCTGCATGAGGAGATGCCCGAGCTTGCGCCCATCAAACCCAAGGTCGGGCCACGGCACCTCATTACACGAACAGGCCCAGCCATGGCCGGCGATGGCAGGGAGGCGCCGCTCGACCCGAGGTGCATCAAACGCCGCGTTGTGAGCAATCGCTAAGGTGGTGCTGGCGATCAGACTAACGGCCTGTTCCTCGTCGATCCGTTGGCCTGCGACATCTGCATCGGTGATGCCGGTCAACCGGACGATTTCTGCAGGCACCGGCATGCCGGGATCCTCGAACCATTGTCGGGGCTGGCCCACCCGAACAATCCTGCCACGCTCATCGAATGCGATACGCTGGATCGCCAGATCGATAATCGGATGCTCCGGGTCGAGGCCTACTGTCTCCACGTCGATGACGGCAGCGGTGCGGACGACGCCTTCAGGCTCAGCCAGGACGTAGTCTTCTGGCGAGGGCAAGGCACGCAACACCCGGTAGCCCGGGTGTTGCGACAACAAGTCAGCCGCCTGCGCATGAGCGGAAGGTTCGAAGCTCATCGACGGCTTGTCATCTTGCGCATTGGACCGCGTGTTTGACACCCAAGCTCGCGGCGCGAGGGCACAGGATGCCGCACACGATCAGGCGTTCAATGCGTCTTTAACCGCCTTCGCCGGGACGAAGGTCAGCTTGCGCGATGCTGCAATCTGCATGGTTTCGCCTGTGCGCGGATTACGGCCTTCGCGCGCCGGGTTATTCTTGGTCTTGAATTTGCCAAAGCCCGCGAGCGAAACCTCCTCGCCCTTGCCGGCGGCAGTGACAATCGCAGCCATGATGTCATCGACCACCTTGCGCGCATCGGCTTTGTTCATGCCATGATTGGCAACCAGGGTCTCAGCGAGTTGGGCGTTGTTCATAGATGCTTCTCCAGATTAAGCTCCCCCTTAGGGGCGGAGACGCTTGCCCGGCAATCGAAGCACGCAACGCCGGGCACGGTTGATGACGATCTCGCGTTGAGCGAGGCCACCGCGCCCGATCGCCACACCATGGATGTCAGCCCTCGGCTTTGTCCGCCTTTGCCGACGCTCCAGGCTTGGCAGCACTCTTCGGCTTCCCCTTCTGGCCCGGCTTACGGCCAAGACCAATTTTCTTCGCTGTAGCGCGACGTACCTCTGAATAGGCCTCGGAAACCATCGGGTAATCGGACTTCAGACCGTAGCGCTGACGATATTCGTCCGGTGTCAGTCCGTTGCTCGACAGATGGCGGCGCAGCGTCTTGTACGCCTTGCCGTCGATCATCGAAATGATGTGATCCTTCGACGCCAGCGACTTGCGCACCGAAACTGCCGGCACATAGGTAGGTGCTGCTTCCTCGCTCGTGGTCGCCCCCTCGCCGCCAATCAGCGAGACAACCTTCTGGTGGATCGATCTGAGGAACGGGGACACATCCTCTGCAGACACCCGGGTGTGGGGGTTACGCAGCCACGCGACCGTCACCTCCGCAGCTAGATTGATCGAATTCGCTCCGGTGCCGTCGGCCATCAAATCTTCGCCTCTTTTCAATCAAAACGCCCGCACGCGCTGGATGTGGGATCAGCCTACAAGCGGTATCCTGCCGGCTTGTCAATTGTGAGGAGCAATAAAGCTCAGTCCCGAAGGGGGTTCCGGGCAAATTCAAATTGCCAGCCTCGCCGGATATGACATACAGTGAACGCCGTCTCATCGCATTTATAGCAATGTACCTGAGAAAGAGCTTCGATACAGGTGCGAGACTTGTTTTTTGTAGAACATGCTCCTTCGCTGCACATTCCATTCGACTTCGCAGCGAAGCAGAGCAACAGCGGTGTCAGACGACGCGCAGGAGTTTTACCCCCTGCCCCCCGCCCCAGGTGAGCCGCTCACCGGGGCTCTGGCTGGTGGGGCAGCATCAGGGCTGCTCCCAAGCCGGAGTACAACCACCATGATCAAGCTCAGTGATACCCAGCGCATCCTCCTCGCTACTGCATGCCAGCGCGAGGACGGCAGCGTGCTACCGCTGCACGGCAGCGTCCCCCGCGGCGGCGGCGCTACAAAGGCGCTGGCGGCGCTCCTTCGACGAGCGATGCTGATCGAACGGCAGACGACGAATGCGGCCGCCATTCACCGTACCGACGGCGATCTGACCTACGGCCTCTTCATCACCAAAGCAGGGATGGCGGCGATCGGCGTCGATGACGACATCGATGCGGGAACATCAACGGCGATCGGTGAGCTGCCTGCGGTGATCGCTGTCGACAAGGCACCCACCAAGATCGCGCTGGTTATCGAACTTCTCGCTTCGGCCGAGGGGGTACCCGTGACCGAACTGATGGCAGCGACCGGATGGCAGCCGCATACAACACGGGCCGCACTGACGGGCTTGCGCAAGAAGGGGCACAGCATCCAGCGGATCAAACGCGACAGCATTACCTGTTACCGCCTGCTGGGGGCGGCATAATGGTGTCCGCCCCCGATCTCGCCGCACTGGAAACCTTGTCCTCCGCGACGCTGCGGGAACGCTGGCAAACGTTGGTCGGGACCACGGCGCCCAGCGTCAGCCCGAAGATGCTGCGGCTGGCGCTTGCCTGGGAGATGCAGGCGCGAGCCTCTGCCGGTCTCGCCCGCGCTGCCACCCAGACGCTCGACCAACTTGCCCGCGGGCAGACCCGTACACAGGCAGCCACGCCTGGCATGCGCCTGGTGCGCGAATGGCAGGGCCAGGTACATGTGGTCACGGTTGGTGAAGATCAGATCATTCGCTGGAATGACCGCGAATGGCGATCGCTCTCCGAGGTTGCACGCGCAATCACGGGGACGCGCTGGTCGGGTCCAGCGTTCTTCGGTCTCAAGAAGAAGGTGGCAGCATGAAGACGGTCCGCTGTGCGATCTACACGCGAAAATCCTCCGACGAGGGGCTGGAACAGAGCTTCAACAGCCTCGACGCGCAGCGCGAGGCGTGCGCCGCTTACATCCTCAGCCAGGCCAGCGAGGGCTGGACGGCAATGCCCGAGGTCTATGATGACGGCGGGCTATCTGGCGGCACGCTCGAGCGCCCTGCCCTCAAGCGGCTGCTTGCCGAAGTAGAGGCCGGTCGGATCGACATCATCGTCGTCTACAAGGTCGACCGCCTCACCCGCTCGCTCTTCGACTTCGCCAAGCTCGTCGAGACCTTCGATGCCGCGGGGACAAGCTTCGTCTCCGTCACTCAGTCGTTCAACACGACGACCAGCATGGGGCGCCTTACCCTCAACATGCTGCTGTCGTTTGCGCAGTTCGAGCGCGAGGTGACCGCCGAGCGTATCCGCGACAAGATCGCCGCATCCAAGGCACGCGGCATGTGGATGGGGGGCACCCCGCCGTTGGGCTATGCCCCGCACGACCGCAGCCTCGTCGTCGTCGAGGAGCATGCGATGCTCATCCGTCACATCTTCACCCGCTATCTTGCGCTGGGTTGTGTGCGGCGCCTGATGGAAGAGCTCGCCCGGAAGGGCATCACTGTGCCTGAGCGGGTCACGGTCGGTGGCAAACCGCTGGGAGGGGGCACCTTCACTCGCGGCCAGCTCTACCATATCCTCAAGAACGTCACTTACGCCGGCAAGATCGGTCATAAGGACAAGGTCTATGCCGGCCTTCACCCAGCCATCATTGATACGACGACCTTCGATGCCGTGCAGACGATGCTCGCCGACCATCGGCAGGGCCAGCGCAGCCGGGCGGTCACCGCCGAGAGCAGCCTGCTTGCTGGTCGTATCGTTGATGGGAACAACGCGCCGCTGGTCGCGACACACGCGAACAAGAACAAGGTGCGTCATCGCTATTACGTCAGCCGCGCCCTGCAATCGGGTGCGAGTGCTACCGGTCTGCGCATACCCGCACGAGAGATCGAGGGGCTGGTGATCGCGAAATTACAGGAACTCCTCCGCCAGCCGATCGAGCTTGCGGCACTGGCGGAGCTAGACGTCCGTGTTCATCAGATCACCGAATTTCACACACGCTGCGAGGCGCTTGCCGCGAGCAAGGGCACCGAACGCTACCGCGCGATGCTGGATACCGTGCGGCAAGTGCAAATTGGCGATGCCGCGATTACCCTCACCTGCGACGCTGCTGCCTTTGCCAACCTCCTTGCGCTTCCCCGACGGGATAAGGGGATGGCAACCTTCGAAGTAGGTTGCGCGGCACGACTGACCCGTTCGGGTCGCGCTTTGCGCCTCGTACGAGACGGTGGCCGTACCGCACAGGCAGCACCGGACAAGTCGCTCATCCGCCTGCTGGTTCAGGCCCGGCGCTGGTGGGGCATCCTGCGCGCGGGCGCGATCAGCACGACCGAGCTTGCCGTCCGCGAGGGCGTGACCAGATCTTATGTCTGCAGAGTGATCCGGCTGGCTTTTCTTGCACCGGCGGTCACCGAGGCGATCCTGGCGGGGCGACAGCGCGCCGGCGTGACCGTCGCAAGCCTCACCGCCGAAGGCGGCATCGCCGCCGACTGGCGAACGCAGATCGCGACGCTCCTGCCGACGTGACCCTCAGTCTAGGCGGGCGGAAAGGCTAGGCCCGACGGATACGGTCAACGACGTCGGCGATGGTGGAGAGGTCCCCGGCGAGCTCGCGCAGTTCCCGCGGGCGAGCGGGATGCAAGGGGTCAAGCACCACCTTTGCGGACAGATCCTCCATCAGCATGCCCGCGGCCGTCATCTGCACCCTGATCATCTCATCTGCAGTCATTGTCTGCCTCCTGCCCGCGACCAAAGCCGCGGAGAGGGCCTGAAGTCGAGACGCAGCTTTCCGCCGCTCCCGCAATCAGGCGATGAGGTCGCTCGCCGTCACGCCGAAAGGTACCGCAAGCTTCTCGACCAGCGATATCGTCGGGTTGCGAGCAGCACGCTCAAGGTCGCTTACATAGGTGCGATGGATGCCGGCGCGATCGGAATAATCCTCCTGGCTCCACCCGTGGTGGTTCCGCAAACGACGAAGGTTTGTGGCAAGGCGCTGTCGGACATCCACGGGCCTGGAAAGACGCCGCTGTCGACGATTAATCTACAGACGATCAGTGACATTCCAGTTGCTTTGTCCCGTGCGTCGAGCATGACGCGTGTCACTGATTGTCGACATTCCGTCGTAGAGCGAGGGGGAATAATGAGCGTTTTGAGCTATAAACATGTCACTGACATACGTGCCCGTAAGGCGCCGACGTGGAAGCATGCCGGGCGGCCTGGCGCGGTCGCGTTGCTACTGAGTGCGGCCGGTTGTGCGACATCCCCGTGGGGGTTTCCGGTGCCAACCATGATCGGCAACGAGCAAGGCGTCGCGATGACCGGCGTCGTCAAGGCGCGCGACGAAGACGATGTTCGCCGCAAGCTCGCGCAAAGGCTTGGATGCCCCGACAGCATCCATTTCGCCAGCCTCGCAACAGAACGCGCCGACAGCAACATCGGCACAAGGATGATGCTCTACAAGGCAGTGATGAAGTGCGACCGCACGGGCCAGCGTGCCACGTCTGCAAGTGCGCAATAAGATGCGCTGCTATCCTTGCCGCGCCATCGCGCCCGCAATCGAGGCCAACTGCCTAGTGGAGCCAGCCCTGCATCGTGCCACCACGCCCACGCGGAAGGATGTTCTATGGAACCGCTGATTGGCCTCATCGTCATCATCGCCTGGGCAGCCCTAAATGCCGTCATCGCATCCAAGCGAAATCGGTCTGGCCTGGCGCTGTTTGCGCTTTCTACCGTTCCTGTGTTGCCATTGATCATACTGGTGTCAGTTGGCACCGGTGGCAACAGCGAGAGCATGGCCTGGGCGGCGTTTGCGAGCCCATTGGTTGGATTTATCGTCTCATTGACGATGGCAGGCGGAAAAGAAGCCGCGGTTCGCCGCGGTCAGCACGGCGACTATGTGCGCTGCCCCTCCTGTGCCGAGCCAGTACGCAAGCTGGCGACCAAATGCCGCTATTGCGCGAGCGCGCTGTAAGCGGGCAACAGCGCGCCGGCTTCGGGTCCGCCCGCAAGCCATCAGGGCGCCCATCCATGCGATGAAAGAGGACCGGCGGACGCGATCACCCACGGGCGCGTCCGGCCGGTCGCGGTGGATCCCGCCGGCCGTCAGGGCGCGATTGTACCGATGCCCCTCCCCCGCTGGCTACCCGGCCCTGTCGCTGTTTAACCCAAAGAAGGAATTGGGACACGCTGTCGACTTGATCGTCATGGACAAGGTTCGGGAAGCCCATCATCTCCCGTTTAAGCTCTGCAAGCCAGCGTGCCTTCTGGGGGAACTTGGCAAGGCCCGAGTAAAGGCGCTCCACGCCGACAACCAGCCGCTCCTCCTTGCTCATTACTGGTTGAGAGGCGTAGCGATTGCACTGCGGCGCGTGGTGTTCAGGCTCGCTGAGACAGCGGTGATCGCGGGAAAGGTCTTCAAGCAGTGCGTGTCCTGTCGCTGCCTTTTCGATGATGATGGTGTCGGCCTGCCATTTCATCCGCTGGCGCCGTACGCGCGCCAGCAAGTCCGGATACGACAAGCGGACGCGCTGGAGATCGAGCAGCAGCCAAGCCCCGTCGTGAAAGCCCCAGGTTGTGCCCACTGAAAAATCGGCCTTCGGACCATCTGTGAATGCGGTATCCCAGCTCTGGACGACGTACTGGAGGCGTTCACGCGCGGGTGCCTCGCTATAGGTTTGGATCCGCGACCATTCGATAAGCGCGCTGTCGGGTGGTGTCGGGTTCTGCTGATATTGCGCTTCGAAGTCGGAGCCCCCCATCGCCTGCCTGAACTCGTCCAGGATCGGACGCGGCTCGGTGCGAGGTTTCAGAAGGTCACCAGGTTCGCGCACATGGACGCGACCCGTCGTAAGCACGAACTGCTGCCGCTCTTCGGCGATCGCGGGAAGGTTGAGGTGGGCGTAGCCCATGGTCTGGAGATGCGCGGCGAGGTCGTCTTCGTGCAGTCGCTGTTGCACGGCGATAATGATGCCTTGCGATTTGTCGTTAAGACGGCTGACCAGGCTGTTGCCGTAGAAGTGGCGTACGTTGTCCCGTTGCACCGGGGAACGTGCATCTCCGGCCTTCATCAGGTCGTCGATGATAATGACATCAGCACCGAAACCCGTCAGCGACCCGCCGAACGAGGCGCCGCGACGAAATCCGTTTTGCCTCGTGCGGACTTCCGAGATCGTATTGCGCGCAAGGCTCCTCGCCGTCTCCGGGAAGGTATGGGCATACCAGCCAGAGCTGACGACGCGTTGGAAATTACGGGAGTGCTCCTTGGTGAGATCGTTCGAATAGCTGACCGTGAGGATGCGCCGGGTTGGATCACGCCCTAGCATCCATGCAGGTAATGCCACGGAGGTCGCGATCGACTTGAGGTGTCGAGGCGGGATCGTGATCAACAGACGACGGACCTCGCCTCGCTCGGTACGAGCGAGGTAGTCGCTAAGGATCTCGAGATAGGGAGCACGCTCCAGCTCGGCAGCAGGATCAAGCGTCGCGAACACCCGCTCGACGAACACCTGAAAATCCCGCCGACAAAGCTCGCTTAGCGCTGAAGAGATGTCGGCGGGCGGAGTCATGCTGTCCCCCCTGACGGAAACCGGGCGAGGTATGCCGCCAAGATGGCGGCGTCCCGGGCCGGATCGGTGTCCATGGGGGGCAGCGCCTGTGTACTCGCCGCGGTTTCCCCGGCGTATTGCAGCACGGCATCGATGGCTTTCAGGTTCCCGCGCATCGCCTCGCCGACGAGCCGGACGGCCATCGCTTCGCGCTTGGTCATCCGGACCGCGCGACCATTGCTGGTCCCAGTGATCTGCCGGTCGAGCTCGCGCTGGAGGAGCGTCTTGAAGTTCAGCGACCCTTTCGGTCTGCCGGACGGATTGCCCGATTTGCCGGGCTTGAACTGATGCTCGCGCGGCGGCTTGCCGCGCGTGACGACATAGCCGTCGGCAGGTTCGGTCGAGCGCGGAGAGCCACTGGTGGCCTGATGTTCAGACATAGCATCCTCCTCAAGCCGCGCGGCGCGTGCGAACGCGGGCCGGAGGCGCCGCCTGGGTCAAGTCGCTTGTCTGTCGCGCAGTAGCATTACACGCCACGCGGGCAGCACGCTCGGCTCGCACCTCGCGGAAGGTCCGTCCGCTCGATGCCAGAACCGCTTCTTTCCCGCTGTGCTCCTGCCACCGCAATATGGTCGTGTCGGTGTAAATCGGGTCGAGCTCCATTGCCGCGCCCCTGCGTCCAGTATCATCCGCAGCAAGTATCGTAGTGCCGCTTCCGGAGAAGAGATCGAGCACAAGATCCCCGCGCTTGGTCGAATCGAGAATGGCATCCTTGACCAACGCCAGCGGCTTGACGGTCGGATGGAGTTCGCGTGCGCGCTTTTGTTCGTGACCCGAGCCATGCATGCCGCGATAGGTCCAGACGTTGCTGCGGTCGCGGCCATGCTTACCGAGCTGAACGCGATTGAGGTGCGTCGCCCCCTCGTGCGCGAACAGGAAGATGAGCTCGTGCCGGGATCGGTAAAAGCTTCCCATGCCGCCGAGCCCCTTGTCCCATACGATGAGGTTCAAAAGCTTCAGCGGGTTCTTGTCTGCCGCGTCCAGCATGTGCCGCATGTGACGGAAATCCATGCACATATAGGCAAGGCCGCCGGGCATCAGGCTCTCGCATGCGCGGGCAAATACCTTGTTCAGGAAATCGGTGAACTCGTCGTCCGACATCTCGCCGGATGCCATGACGAACTCGCGACTGTCTTTCGACGATGTGACGTTGCCTGCAATGCCTACATTATAGGGAAGATCGCTAAACGTGATTCTGGCTTCCTGACCGTCCAGTAACCGGGCCACTGATGCCTTATCGGTGGAGTCGCCACACAGGAGCCGATGGCGGTCAAGCAGCCACAGGTCACCGATCTGGCTGGTTGCAGTCGTAGGCGGTACGATTTTTGGCGAGCGTTCCGGCTCTTCCTGGCACAACACCAGGGCGTCGATCTCAGGATCCACAAAGCCGGTGACGTCGAGATCGAAATCCGGGGCGATCTCAAGAAGCTCCTTGAACTCAAGGCTCAGCACCGCGCGGTCCCAGCCGCCAGCGGTCGCAAGCTTGTTCTCAGCCAGCACGAAGGCGCGCTTCTTCTCAGTTGTCAGATGCGAGATGGTGATGACAGGCACCTCAGCAAGACCGAGCTGAATGGCCGCTTCGAGCCGGGCATTACCGGCTATGATCTTATTTTGCTCATCGACAAGCAGGGGAACCGAAAAGCCAAATGTTTCGATGCTCTTTGCTATCTGCGTAATCTGATCTTTAGAATGCGTGCGTGCACGCCGACCAAATGCAGCCAACGACGAAGGAGTGACAAAGCGGATTTCGGACGATAGACCGGAAAGGAGGTCGAGCTTCCCCGCCTCCACGAACTGTGGATTGTTCATCATGACGATGACCCCCAAATGAGGAGTCACCTTTGCTATGCTCTGGTTTCGAAAGCGAAAATGTGAGCCACGGCAAGGTGACGGGATTATGGCATGGACTCCGCGCTTTGGCGGGACACTGCCATTATTTTGAGTTGAACCTGAAGCTGGTTCGACTTCCCGTCACGCCATAGGCATACCGCACTTTTGTTGTTGACAACCGCAATGTATGCCCGTGAAGCAGTCCTTCAACCCTGCATACGCTCTTTTCCACGCTGCTGCGGAACTTTTCTATCCCTGGTGTAAATTGGCCATTTGACGATGCAATGGCCCGTCGCACGAGGGCGGGCAGCGGGCTTGCCGCATCAGCGCCATGCTCCAGAGCTTACCCCAACCCTGTTTAATTCTGTATTTTGAGCATGAAGCGTCGCGAATGATGGGCAGATCGCAGTTCGGTACTGCGCCCTCATGGACCGGAGAATATCTCCCGATTGGCCTGTAGAAACCTCATCCACCAGGTTTCTCTGCTACGCAATTCACGCGCGGCGCTACGCGAAACTCGCGGGAACGCGGGCACTATCGGGCGCGCTCCCCAGATGACTACGGATACAGAGGACTGTGTGGCGGAGAGGGTGGGATTCGAACCCACGGTACCGTTGCCGGCACGCCGCATTTCGAGTGCGGTGCATTCGACCACTCTGCCACCTCTCCGCGAGGACGATCCGTTGACGTGCGAAAACGCCTGCGGGGCCGGTCGAGGGCGCGCCTCTAACCGCTTCGTTCCGGGCATGCAAGCACTCACGTGCGCTTGTGCGACGCGCAAACAGCATTAAATTGCCGTTATGCCGCGTCACGACATCGTCAATTCCGCCACCGCCCAGGACATCGTCGCGCCGCCGATCGCGCACGCGCGCTTTTCCATCGGCGACGTCGTGCGCCATCGCCTGTTCGACTTCCGCGGCGTGATCTTCGACGTCGATCCGGTCTTCGCCAATACCGAGGAATGGTATGAGGCGATCCCCGAAAGCGTGCGGCCGCGCAAGGACCAGCCCTTCTACCACCTGCTCGCCGAGAATATCGAATCGAGCTACGTCGCCTATGTCAGCCAGCAGAATCTGGTACCCGACGAAAGCGACGAGCCGGTCGACCATCCCGCCATCTCGGGCCTGTTCACCGACTATGCCGACGGTCGCTACGCGCTGCGTCGCGAGCATCGTCACTAAGGCCGCCGCCGCGGCGCCAAAATAGCGGTTGGCGGTTGACAGCCGCGCCGTTCTTGCCTAGCTGCCGCGCTTCATCCCGCCGGGCTATGCTCTGCGCGGGCACATATTTCTTGGGAAGTGATAAGAGCCATGTTCGCAGTCGTGCGCACGGGCGGCAAGCAGTATCGCGTCGCCGCCGGAGACAAGATCGTCGTCGAGAAGCTGGACGGCGAAGCCGGCGCGTCGATCACGCTGGGTGACGTCCTGCTCGCGGGCGAGGGCTCCGAGCTGAAGAGCGTCGAGGGCCTGACCGTCGCCGCCGAGATCGTCGCGCAGGCGAAGGGCGAGAAGGTCATCGTCTTCAAGAAGCGCCGCCGTCACAATTATCGCCGCCGCAACGGCCATCGCCAGAACCACACGATCCTCAAGATCGTGTCGGTCGGCTGATCCCCGACGCGCGAACACAGGAGTAGAGCAGCATGGCACATAAGAAAGCAGGCGGTTCGTCGCGCAACGGTCGTGATTCGGCCGGCCGTCGCCTTGGCGTGAAGAAGTTCGGCGGTCAGGAAGCGATCGCGGGCAACATCCTCGTGCGTCAGCGTGGCACGAAGTTCTACCCGGGCCGCAATGTCGGCATGGGCAAGGACCACACGCTCTTCGCGCTCGTCGATGGCCGCGTGGCGTTCCACGAGGGCAAGCTCGGCCGCAAATTCTGCTCGGTCGAGATTATGGCCGAGGCGGCTGAATAACATCGGGCGACCAACCGGGTTGCCCACCAGGGTGACCCGGTCGCACCGCCCAGGCGGTGCCAACCAGACAAGGGAGGCGGGTCACCCGGCTCCCTTTTTTTCGTGCTCCCTCAACCCTGTCGCGCCCGCGTCACAGACGCGTGGCAGCGGCGCGCACGAGGAGAGCGACGAGACATGTTCGCCAGAACACAAAGATTGACGCTGCGGCCCGGCTGGCCGGAAGACGCGGCATCGCTGGCCCAGGCGATCGGCCATGACGCGGTCGCGCGGATGCTGACCCGGGTCCCCCTTCCCTATCGTACCGACGACGCCGCGGCCTTTCTGGCCCTGCCACGCGGCCCGCACGAGCCGCGCTTCCTGATATTCGCGCACGATAGCGGCGAGCGCCCCGCCCTTGTCGGCGGAATCGGCATCACGCCCTACGACGCGGGTCCCGAACTCGGCTACTGGCTGGCACCCGATGCCTGGGGTCGGGGCTATGCGACCGAAGCCGGACGTGCAGTGGTCGCGATGGCGCGGCACAGCCTCCCGATCACGCGGCTCGGCGCATGGCATTTCATCGACAATCCCGCCTCGGGCCGCGTGCTGCGCAAGCTCGGCTTCCAGCCGACCGGACGCGCGATCACGAAGCGGTCCGCCGCGCGCCCGGACGCGGTCGAATCGGTGGAATATGCGCTCGACCTTGCCGAGGAGCAGCGAAGCCCGCTGCCGATCGCCGCCTGATGTGCGATCCAGCAAGGCTGGATCGAGGCGGTGTGCCCCTCACCCCACCCTGCCGCCATCGGGAGCCGGCCGGTCGGCGGTGAGGGCCACTGCGCTTCCACGCCTGTGGATCAGCCTCTGCTGCGCGGCGCGCAAAGGAAACCGCCGCCCGTTCGACCATCAGGGATGCTGCGGTGTCACATCGGCAAGCACCGCGGCATCCTCTCTTCTAAATCACCGTCCGCCTCGCTACCCGCGGACGGGTGACCACGCGCAAACGCCTGTCCCCGGATGAATCCCGCGACCTCGCCCTCGAGGCCGCGAGACGCCTGCTCGTCGAGGAGGGGCCGCAGGCCCTGACCCTGAAGGCGGTCGCGGCGGCGATCGGCCGGACGCACGCCAATCTTCTCCACCATTTCGGCTCGGCGGCGGGGCTGCAGCGCGCGCTGATCGCGCGGATGGCCGGCGGAGTCACGGCGACGATCCGGGACGCCGTATTGCGCAACCGCGGCGGCGAGCCAGACCCGGGCCATATCGTCGATCTGGTCTTCGACGCGTTCGACTCGGGTGGCGGCGGCGCGCTTGCGGGCTGGATGATCCTGTCGGGCAATCGCGACGCGCTCGATCCGATCCTGTCGGCGATCCACGATCTGGTCGATGAACTGGCGGTCGGCGCCCCGCCATCGAAGCGCTCGATTCAGGAGGAGACGCTGCACCTCGTGCTCATGGCGCTTGGCGATGCGATGCTGGGGGCACCGATGGCGCGGGCGCTAGACCTGCCGCGCGGCAAGGCGCGTGCGCTGGCGGTCGCGATGCTGACCGCCGATCGCGAAGGCTGCCATGGCGACACGTCGGATGCGCCGCACCACGGACTCGAGGCATGACGCATCGTCCGTGAAGGCAGGTCGCTGCCATCGCTCCTAAGTCTCCGACGAGTGCCAAGCCGATCCCCATCGCTCCACCGGGGTGGTGGCGTCCGCCGCGATGCGACGGCGGCGCTTCATTGAAGGATCGCGGCAAGGCCGGTCATGGACGGGTGAGGCACCCCCCGTACGGGGCTGGTCGTTCGCCGTCATCGCGCTAAAGAGCCATCATGCATTTCCTCGACCAAGCCAAGATCTTCGTTCGCTCCGGCGCGGGCGGCCCCGGTGCCGTCAGCTTCCGCCGCGAAAAATACATCGAATACGGCGGCCCGGACGGCGGCAACGGCGGCAAGGGGGGCGATATCGTCTTCGAGGCGGTCGCCGGGCTGAACACGCTGATCGACTTCCGCTACACGCAGCACTTCCGCGCGGCGCGGGGCCACGGTGGATCGGGCAGCAACCGCACGGGCGGCGGCGGCGACGACTTGATCATCAAGGTTCCCGTCGGCACGCAGGTCCTCTCGGAGGACAAGGAGGAGGTGCTGATCGACTTCACCAGGGTCGGTCAGCGCGAGGTATTCCTGCGCGGCGGCGACGGCGGTCGCGGCAATGCCAGCTACAAGACGTCGACCAACCGCGCTCCGCGCCAGCACGGCACCGGCTGGCCCCATCAGGAGGCGTGGGTCTGGCTGCGCCTGAAGCTGCTCGCCGATGCCGGGCTCGTCGGCCTGCCCAACGCGGGCAAGTCCACCTTCATCAACGCGGTGACGAATGCACAGGCGAAGGTCGGCGCCTATGCCTTCACGACGACGCGTCCGCAGCTGGGCGTCGTGCGCCATCGCAACCGCGAGTTCGTCGTCGCCGACATTCCCGGCCTGATCGAGGGCGCAGCCGATGGCGCGGGGATCGGCGACCGGTTCCTGGGTCATATCGAACGTTGCCGCGTGCTGCTCCATCTCGTCGACGCCAATGACGCGGACGTGACCGAGAGCTATCGTGTCGTCCGCGAGGAGCTGGAGGCCTATGGCGCCGGGCTGGTCGACAAGCCGCATGTCGTCGCGCTCAACAAGATCGACACGCTCGACGACGAACTGATCGAGGCGCTGTCCGCTGAACTCACCGAGGCGAGCGGCGCAGAGGTGATCCCCCTGTCGGGCGCCGCGGGTACGGGCGTCGACTGGGTGCTCGACCGGTTGCTGGACGCGATCGGCCCGGCGGCCGAGGCGCCGGTCAGCGACGATGGCGAGGAGGACACCGTCGAATGGTCGCCCGTCTGACAAAGGGGAAGTTCCGGCCGGTCGGGCGGCGTACGTCGCCCATCGGTACGGTTTCGGTCGATTATCAACGAAATTATTGATCGAGATTGGATACGATCGTATCGTGATGCTGTAGGGAGCTACCCATAATGGGGCCGGAGAGTAAGCGCGTGATCGATACGGAAGCCCGTCGCCTCATCCGCCTTCATCTCGACCAGGCCTTGTCGCTCGCGGTCATGCTCGAGGAAACGCTCCTGGTGGCGCTGATCACCGAGGCGTCCGAATATTGCGACTCGCGCGGTTTCGCCGCCTCTTCGGTCACTGGCACCCACGCCTCGATGCAATAGCGCGGACCGACCGTCGCAAGACGGCGTCTAGCCGGTTCACGCGCCGACGGTTGCCATGCCGCTCAAGCCCTCTCCAGGTCGTCCCGGTCGGAGCGCCGGCTGGTAAGCGTGTCACCGCGACCAGATGCATCCGGATCGGAGCGGCTAACCGATAGAGAAAAGACACCGGTACAAACCATTGCCGTGCCAGCCGTCCGCCGCCGTCAAAATGCCACGGGATCGGAGACGACCCTGCTTCGGCTCGAAGGAGGATTCTGGCGGCTTCGTCTCGGGATCGTCATGACGATGACCCGAAGGAGGAGGCGAACATCATGGTTGATACTTCGCAGGACTCCCTTGCCACGGCAGCCGAGGAACTGCCGCAGTTGCTTGGCGAACGCATTCCCACCGAAGCGATCGACAGCGCGGTCGCGCATCTCGACGCCGCCGCTAGCGGGACGGGCGCAAACCGGTATCCGGCCAGGGGCAGCATCGCATCGGCGGTAATCCTGACCAAGTGCCAGTGTACGGTGACCAACGGCAAGACCTTCAAAGGCGACGTATGGGGCCTTGCCACGCCCGGCGGCGGCGCACTGATCGGCGATGTCTATACCGACAATATCGACGCGTTATATGCGAACACGACGGCGTTCACGCTCATCGCCACGCCGGTCTACACGACCTTCATCTTTCAAGACCGCAATGGCGCCACCTTGGGGTCGTTCCAGGCTGGCTCGATCTCGACCGTCATCCACCCCCCCGGCGGCGGTGCGGGATCCTGGCACTGATCGGCTGACGATCGATCCGCGATCGCAATGGAGTTGTCGCGCGCTGGTCGCTACAGCGAGGCGATGTCCCTCTTCGCCCCCCTCGTCTGCCAGCGTATCGTCGTAAAGGTCGGCTCGGCGCTGCTCGTCGCGCCGGACGGGTCGGTCCGGCGCGACTGGCTGGCGACGCTCGTCGCGGATATCGCGGAGCGCATCGCGGCGGGGCAGCAGATAGCGATCGTCTCGTCGGGCGCGATCGCGCTCGGCGCGCGGCGGCTCGGCCTGGCGAAGGGCGGTCGCGCCAGCCTCGAAGACGCGCAGGCTGCCGCCGCCACCGGCCAGATCGCGCTCAGCCAGACTTGGGCCGAGCTGCTCGGCGCCCATGGGCTGACGGCCGCACAGATGCTCGTGACGCTCGGCGATCTCGAGGACCGGCGGCGCTATCTCAACGCTGCCGCGACGCTGGGCCGGCTGCTGGGCCTCGGCGTCGTTCCCGTCATCAACGAGAATGACAGCGTCGCGACGGAGGAGATCCGGTTCGGCGACAATGACCGTCTCGCCGCGCGGATCGCCCAGGCGGCGGGTGCGAGCGGCGTGGTTTTGCTGTCGGACGTCGACGGTCTCTACGACGCCAATCCGCATACCCACCCCAACGCATGCCACATAGCGCGCGTCGAGCGGATCGAGGCGGTCGCGGGCATGGCGGACGCCGGCTCCGCCTCCGGCATGGGGTCCGGCGGCATGGTGTCGAAGGTCGAGGCCGCGCGGATCGCCACGGCTGCGGGCGCCGCGCTCGCCATCGCCTCCGGGCGGATCGATCATCCGTTGCGGGGCGATGTTCGCCATACGCTGTTCGTCGCCGAGCGGTCCGCCTCCGCCCGCAAGGCGTGGCTCGCTGGCGGGCTGACCGCGCGCGGCAGCATCCATGTCGACGCTGGCGCCGCGGAGGCGCTGCTGCACGGCGGCAGTCTGCTGGCCGCGGGGGCGACGCGGGTGGAGGGGCAGTTCGCGCGCGGCGACCTGGTGACCATCGATGGGCCGGCCGGACGGCTGGCACGGGGGCTGGCGGAATATGACGCGACCGAGACCGCGCGGCTGCTCGGCCGCCGCACGGAGGAACAGGCGGACATTCTCGGCTATGCGCCGCGCGCCGCCCTCGTCCACCGCAATCATCTCGCGCTGCTCTGATGCATCGGGACTATCCCTCGTCCGCGCCGTCGCATCCGTTCCGCGTGCTGACGCTCGCGATCACCGGCGCGACCGGATTCGTCGGAAAGGCGCTGCTGGACCGTGCGGCGGCGGCGGGTCATCACGTCCGGGCGCTGACCCGCCGGGCGCAGCCGCCGCGTGAGACCATCACCTGGATAGAGGGCGCGCTCGATCGCCCCGCCGCGCTCGAGTCGCTCGTCGCCGGCGCGGATGCCGTGATCCACGTCGCCGGCGTGGTGAACGCACCGAACCGCGCGGGCTTCGTCGCGGGCAATGTCGAGGGAACACGCGCGATGCTCGCTGCGGCGCAGGCGGCGGGCGTGCGCCGCTTCGTCCACGTCTCGTCGCTGTCGGCGCGCGAGCCGCACCTGTCCGACTATGGCTGGTCCAAGCGCGAGAGCGAGGCGGTGGTCGAGGCGGCGCCGCTGGACTGGACGATCGTGCGGCCGACCGGCGTCTACGGCCCCGCCGACATGGAGATGCGCGACATGTTCCGGCTCGCGCGCTACGGGCTCGCGTTGCTGCCGCCACCGGGCAAGGTGTCGTTGATCGCGGTGGACGATCTCGCGCGGCTGCTGCTCGCGCTTGCCGAGGCGGACGGGCCGCGCGCCGTGCTGGAGGCGGACGACGGCCAGGTGCTGACGCATGCCGAGATGGCGCGGCTGATCGGGCGCGCCGTGGGGCGGCGCGTGCTGCCGATTCACCTGCCGGCCGCCGCGCTCCGCCTCGGCGCCAGGCTCGACCGCGCCCTGCGCGGCACGGAAGCGAAGCTGACGGCGGATCGCGTCGGCTATCTGTGCCATGACGACTGGACCGCCGACCCGGCGCGGCGTCCGCCGTCGGACCTGTGGACGGCGGCGACGCCCACCGCACGCGGACTTGCCGATACCGCACGGTGGTATCGCGCCAATCGGCTGCTATAGCGCCGCAACCCTGCCGCAATTGCCTGCCAACGGAATCGCCATCATGACCGACCGCACCCAGATCCTCGACACGATCAAGGCCCAGATCGAACCCTTCAACAAGAAGGGCGTCGCGCTGACCGAGGCCACGACCTTCCAGGGCGACCTGGAGTGGGACAGCCTGACCGTCATGGATTTCGTCGCCGCGATCGAGGACGAATTCGACATCATCATCACGATGAACATGCAGGCGGAGATCGAGACCGTCGGGCAGCTCGCCGACGCCGTCGCCAAGCTGAAGGCCGGCGACGCATGACCGAGACGGGCCTGCAGCCGGAGGCACCGGCACCGCTCGCCGCCGAGGGCGGCCGCGACCTGATGAGCAAGTTCGACGGCCTGATCGCGGAGCGTCAGGCGCTGATCGACACCGGCGTCACCGACCCGTTCGCGATCGTCATGGAGCAGGTGAAGTCGCCGACCGAGGCGGTGATCGCGGGTCGCGATACGATCCTGCTCGGCACGTACAATTACATGGGCATGACGTTCGACGCGGACGTGCTCGCCGCCGGCCATGCCGCGCTCGACCAGTTCGGCTCGGGCACCAACGGCAGCCGCATGCTCAACGGCACGTTCCGCGACCATATGGCCGTGGAACAGGCGCTGCGTGACTTCTACGGCGTTTCCGGCGCGATCGTCTTCTCGACCGGCTACATGGCCAATCTCGGCATGATCTCGACGCTGGCGGGCAAGGGCGACTATGTCATCCTCGACGCGGACAGCCACGCCTCGATCTACGACGGCTGCAAGCAGGGTTATGCGGAGATCGTCCGCTTCCGCCACAACGACGTCGCCGATCTCGACAAGCGGCTGGGTCGCCTGCCGAAGGACGCGGGCAAGCTCGTCGTGCTGGAGGGCGTCTATTCGATGCTCGGCGACATCGCGCCGTTGAAGGACATGGTCGCCGTCGCGAAGAAGCATGGCGCTATGGTGCTCAGCGACGAAGCCCATTCGATGGGTTTCTTCGGCCCCAACGGCCGCGGCGTCTACGAGGATCAGGGGCTGGAGGGCGAGGTCGACTTCGTCGTCGGCACCTTCTCCAAGTCGGTCGGCACGGTCGGCGGGTTCTGCGTCTCGAACCATCCGAAGTTCGAGGCGATCCGCCTCGCCTGCCGGCCCTATATCTTTACCGCTTCGCTGCCGCCTTCGGTCGTCGCGACCGCGGAAGCGTCGATCCGCAAGCTGATGACCGCGCATGCCAAGCGCACGCAGCTGTGGTCGAACGCGCGCCGCCTGCACGGCGGGCTGAAGGCGATGGGCTTCCGCCTCGGCACGGAAAATCCCGACAGCGCGATCGTCGCTGTGATCCTCGACGACCAGAATCAGGCGGTCGCGATGTGGCAGGGGCTGCTGGAGGCCGGCGTCTACGTCAACATGGCGCGGCCGCCCGCGACACCGGCCGGGACGTTCCTGCTCCGCTGCTCGCTGTGCGCCGAGCATAGCGACGCGCAGATCGACACCGTGCTCGCGAAATTCGAGGCGGCGGGCCGGACCGTGGGCGCGATCGGCTAAACGCCCTGCGCCCGCTTTTCACCGCGACACGAACAGGATAGCATCGCTGACGTGACGCGGGACGAGGCCGAACCGGCGGCCCGGGGGGGCCAAGCCGCCTGGCGCACCATCATGCTCGTCGTGATGGGGCTTGCGGGTGCTGCCGTGCTCGTCGCGCTGGTCATCACGCTCGGCAACGCGAATCGACAACGCGATCGCGCGCTGCGGCTGCAGGCGCACAGCTATGACGTGATGATCCTCGCGCGTACGCTCGCCGGATCGATCGCCCAGTCGGAGGCGGCGCTCAGCCGGTACGTGATCAGCGGCGATTCGAAGCTGGGGCAGATCTATTACGACAAATGGCGTCTGGCGGGGACGCAGCTCGATCGGCTCGACGATCTGGTTGCCGCCAACCGCACCCAGGCGGGCCGCGTCGCGCACCTGCGCGACGCCTATCAAGCGCGCGGCAGCGAATTGTCGCTGATCGCGCTCAGCACGACCTACAAGAAGAACGCGCAGGCGCTCGCCCGCTTCTACAAGGCACGCCAGTCACCGAGCCTCGACGATATCGATCGCACGCTCGACCGCCTGATCACGGGTGAACGGACGTTGCTCGATGCCCGCACGACGGAGGCGATGCGCACGGTCCAGCGCGCCAACGGCTATGCCGCCGTGCTGGCAGTGTTCGGCGGCCTGATCGCGCTGGGTGCGCTGCTGCTCGGCTGGTTGATCATCCGCACGATCGGCGAGCGCGCGGTGGCACGGGCCGAGGCGGAAGCGGCGCAGGCCCGCGCGAACGATCTCGCCGATGCGGTCGCGCGCGCCACCGACGACCTGCGCGTGCAGGAGGCGAAACTGCGGCAGGTGCAGAAGATGGACGCCGTGGGGCAGCTGACCGGCGGCATCGCGCACGACTTCAACAACATGCTCGCGGTCGTCCTGGGCGGCCTCGAACTCGCGCGGCGTCACGTCGATAGCGACGCCGTCGCCTGCGCCCGCCATATCGACAATGCGTCGGAAGGCGCCAACCGCGCGGCCGCGCTGACCCGCCGCCTCCTGGCGTTCAGTCGCGAGGAGTCGCTGAAGCCGGAGGCGCTCGACGCCGCGGGGCTGGTGGCCGGCATGTCCGAATTGCTGGATCGCACGCTGGGCGACGCGGTCACGGTGGTGACGCGGGACGCGGCGCGCGGCTGGCGGGTTCACGCCGATCGGGTCCAGCTCGAAAACGCGATCCTCAATCTTGCCGTCAACGCACGCGATGCGATGAACGGCCGGGGTACGCTGACGATCGAGACCGGCGCGCGGACGCTGGCGGCGCTGGAGGTCGGCGAATGCACCGCCGGCGACCATGTCTCGATCGCGGTGACCGACACGGGGTGTGGCATCCCGGCGGCGATCATCGATCGCGTCTACGAGCCCTTCTTCACGACCAAGGAAGCGGGCAAGGGCACCGGCCTCGGCCTCAGCCAGATCTTTGGATTGGTCCGGCAATCGGGCGGCGCGATGGCGATCGACAGCGTGGTCGGCGCGGGGACGACCGTGACGATGTACCTGCCGCGCGACACCGCCGGTCAGGTCGAGTCGACGTCCGCGTCGGACCCCGACGCGCCGCACCATGGCGAGCGGCCGCCGCTGCAGGTCCTTGTCGTCGAGGACGATCCGCGCGTGCTCAACGCCACCATCGGCGCGCTCGAGGAACTGGGCCATGGCTCCATCGCCTGTGACGGCCCCGGCAAGGCTGCGGCACTGCTCGACGCCAATCCCGACATCGATCTGATCATCTCCGACGTGCTGATGCCTGGCCAGACCGGGCCGGAACTGATCGCCGCGCTCGCGCCCGCGATTCCGCACGTCGCCGTTCTGTTCGTCACCGGCTTCGCCGGCGAAGCGAATGCCGCCGAATTCGGCGATCACCACGTCTTGCGCAAACCCTTCACCCTCGCCGGTCTCGAGCGCGCGATCGCCCAGGCGATGGCACGCGAGCGCCCCGCCCCGCCCCACCAGATCGCGGCGGAATAGCCGTCGGGTCCATCCGCCGGCAGCGAATCGCACGTCCCGCGCCGAAAGGCAGGGCCGGCTTCGCGGCCCGCCGGCGCGTCGGTTTCCTTGCTCCGCACCGGCCGGCGAGAACGACGCTCCGCCCCTGACGCCACGCGGCGTCCGGCGAAGCGGCAGCGTGCGCGCCTCGGCCCAGACCGGTGAAGCTCAATGCCTTCTCTCCGGCCGTTGATCCGCGCCGGTATTTTTAGCTGGCGCGGCCGCCCTGCCATCCTATACGCCTCGCTTTCCCGTTCCGGCCGAGCAGCCTTCATCGTATGACATCCATCGACCGCTACATGGCACGGCTGATCGCGTTGCCGCTGATCTCGACCCTGACCATCGCGGCCATGCTGCTGGTGCTCGACCGTATCCGTCGGCTGTTCGATTTCGTGGCGACGCAGGGTGGGCCGATCAGCGTGGTCTGGCGGATGCTCGCCAACCTGCTGCCCGAATATCTCGGCCTCGGCATCCCGATCGGGCTGCTGCTCGGAATCCTGCTGGCGTTCCGCCGCCTCGCCGCCAATTCGGAACTCGACGTGCTGCGGGCCGTCGGGGTCAGCTATACGCGGCTGCTGCGCGTCCCCTATATGTACGCGATCGTGCTGGCGGTGCTGAACATCGCGATCGTCGGCTTCGTCCAGCCCAAGGCCCGCTATTATTACGAGCAATTGCGGTTCGAGCTGCGCACCGGCGCGCTGGGCGCGTCGATCAAGGTTGGCGAGTTCACCCATTTCGGCAAGCAGATGACGCTGCGCATCGAGCAGAGCCACGATCGCGGCCGGCAGCTCGAGGGGATTTTCGTTCATTTCGAGAACAAGGGCACGAGCTATTCGGTGACGGCGCAGAGCGGCCAGTTCCTCGCCACCGATGATCCCAACACGATCATCTTCCGCCTGACCAACGGCACGCTCATCCACAAGGCCCCCGACTTCAAGGTGCCGCGCGTGCTCACCTTCACCTCGCACGACCTGCCGATCCCGCTGCCCAAATACGAAAGCTTCCGGCGGAGGGGCGGCCGCAACCTGGAATTCACGCTGCCCGAACTTGCCAAGCTGGGCCATCGTGCCGCCAGCGAGGAACAGCGCGACAGCAGTCGCAGCGAATTCCATTTCCGCCTGGTCGAGGTGGCGACGATGTTCCTGCTGCCGTTGCTGGCCATCGCACTGGGCGTGCCGCCGAAACGCTCCACGTCGGGCGTCGGCGTCTTTCTCGCCATCGTGATGATCGTCGCCTATCATAAGGTGAACGAATATGCCGCGTCGATCGGCGAACTGGGGAGGATCGATCCGCTGATCGCACTATGGGCGCCCTTCTGCGTCTTCGCGGGGATCATCCTCTGGATGTACTATACGATCGCCTATGTACCGGGGGGCCAGCCGATCGGCGCGATCGAGCGCGCGTTCGGCAAGGTCGGCAAGCTTCTTGTCCGCTACATTCCCGGCCGCGGCCGCAAGAAGGGTGTGGCATGAGCGCGCTGTTCCCCTCTCGCGTCGTGTCCTGGTACATGGCGCGGCTGTTCCTGACGCGGACGTTCGGATTGCTCGCGGCGCTGGTCCTGATCCTGCAGACGCTCGACCTGCTCGGCGAGTCGGGGGCGATCCTTGCCCATCCCGGCAACACGCAGGACCAGGTCTGGACCTACGTGACGCTGCGCGCGCCGCAGATCATCGCCTTCCTGCTGCCCTTCTCCGTGCTGCTGGGCGCGATCGCCACCTTCTTCACGATGAACCAGAACAGCGAGATCATCGCGTTGAAGGCGGCGGGCCTGTCCGCGCATCAGGTGCTCGCGCCCCTGCTGGTCGCCAGCCTGGGCGTCGCCGTCGTCAGCTTCACGTTCAACGAACGCGTCGTCACCCGGGCCACCGCGACGCTCGACCAGTGGAAGGCGGTGGATTACGGCGTGATGCCGATCGACCGCGGCGACCGGTCGAACGTCTGGGTGCGCGACGGGGACGACCTGATCGCCGTCGACCAGGTGCGCGGCAAGGGCAAGGCGGTGCAGCTTGGCGGCATCACGGTCTATGACCGTGTCGGCGGCAGCCTGGTCGCGATAACCACCGCACCGCGCGGCCGTTTCGTGGGCAATGGCTGGCAGATCGGTCCCGCGTTGCGCTTCGACGTCGCGACCGCCCGGCAACAGGCGATCGGGAATGCCGTCGTCGCGCCAGGCGTTCGCCCGGATCAGTTCACGCTCGGCGAAGTCAATCCGGACGGGCTCTCCTTCACCGCATTGGACGCTGCGATCGGCGATTTGCGCGACGCCGGCCGCCCGACCAAGTCGCTGGAAAGCACGCTCTGGCACAAACTGTCCGGTCCGCTGTCGGCGGTGCTGATGCCGTTGCTCGGCGCGGTGGCGGCGTTCGGCATCGCGCGTTCGGGCCAGTTGTTCGTCCGCGCGGTGATCGGCATGGCGCTCGGCTTCGCCTATTTCGTCGCCGACAATTTCGCGCTCGCGATGGGCAACCTCGGCGCCTATCCGCCCTTCCTGGCCGCCTGGGCACCCTTCCTGCTCTTCCTCCTCATCGGCGAAGCGGTGCTGATCCGGACGGAGGAATAGCCGCCGTTCACGGCACCGATACGGTGCCGTCGACGGGTTCGGGATAGCGCGACATCAGCGCCCGCCCCAGCGACCGACCGAGCGCGGCAGGCGCATCGGCCGCACTGCCGTCGACCTGCGCGGTCAGCGCGCTGCCGGTCCATAGCCTGCGCCCGTCGCTGCGCGACACGATGCTGACCGTCATCGTGGTCATGATCAGCGCATGCACGCCCTGCTTACGCGTCGGCAGCGTGACCCGCGCGCTCGCCCCCCAGTTGCCGAGACCGCCGCTGGTGGCGGCCACCGCGGACCCGGGTGCGGTCACCGATCCCTGCTCGTGGCGCTCGAGGGTGACGATCGCGGTATAGCGGCCGACGTCGCGGCCGGGCAGGATCAGGAACTGCCGCTCCGTCAGGGCATCGCCCACGCCCTCCGCCAGCGCCGCCGCGGCGGGCACGGGAAGGCCGCTGTCGGGGGAGACCGCGACGGTGATCGTGCCGGCGCCGCTGGGCGCCACATCGGCCTGGGCCAGAAGCGCCAAAGCCATCCATGCCATCGCACCCGCCATCCGCCTGCCCTTCTGCCCGATCCCTGTCCCCGACGACGGGGGTGCAGCTTAGAGGCGGATCAACACGGCGGCTATCGCCTGACGAGCGTGCTGCGGAAAATCTTGTTCACCAGCCCCGGCAGCCCCGCATAGCTCGCCTTGTGATAGGGCGAGCCCTCCTCGAGCGCGGCGGTGATGCGGCGGTGCGCCTCGCCCAGGGAATGATAGGGCAGCGCGGGAATGAGGTGGTGCAGCGCATGGTAGCGCAGGCCGACCGGCGCCCACAGCGCGGGCAGCAGCGCGGGCGGCGGTACGTTGACCGAATCGAGATACTGGCCGGTGACGCTCATCGCCTCGCCGTCATTCTCCCACAGATGCGCGACCAGCGTGCGCACCTGGTTGACCACGGCGACACCCGAGCCGACCGCCAGCGCGATCAGCACGCCGCGCAGCGAAAACACGCCCGTCGCGGTCAGCACGACGATCGTGATCGCCCACAGGCTCGCCGCCGTCTCGATCCGGTTCCAGAGCAAACGCGCCTCCCCCTCCGGCGCGCGCCGGCGGAATTGCGGGTTGATCGCGAGCGCCGAATAGCGCTCCATGACGATCGTGCGCAGCCGCGGCGACAGCAACGACAGAGGCGACAGGATGGCGTAGCGGATGAGAAGCCCGATCGGCGCGAGCGCGGAGATCAGCACGAACGCGGGCAGCGTCCAGGGCTTCATCAGCGCGAGCGGCAGATATTCGGGATCCTCGACGGTGCCATAGCGCGTGCGCGCATGGTGGAGATTGTGCACCCCCTCGTACATGAAGCTGGGCGTCAGCATCGGCACGCCGACCAGCGCATTCCAGCCCTCGCGGAAGCGCGGCAAGGCGCTGTGCTTCATGTGACTGACTTCGTGGATGAAGCTGAGCGCGCGATAGAGGGCGAACGCAGACACGACCGCGAACAGCACGACCCAGCCCGTCCCCGCGACGGTCACCGCCGCCGCCAGCGCGGCATAACCGATCGCGGCAGAAGCCACCATGTCCGCCCAATAGATGGCCGGGCGCGGCGCGATCAGGTCGCGCGTCAATTCAGCCGCGGTCCGCAGCATCGTCTTGTCGTCGGCGATGCGGATCGTCGTCGCACGCGCTGCCGCCGTCGGGGCGGTGCCGCGCGAAAGGGAGATGCTGCTGTCCATGGCTCGGTCCATTGCCCCCAGATAGTGGCGACAGCATGGCATTTACAGGCGTGGCACGGACCGGATCGGGCGAGTTTTCCAATCACTGATGACGGAATAGTCACTCGTCAAATCGCCGCCCGATGGTAGAGGCTGGAGCGCCGGAGGGAGGACATAGATGGCAAGCGACTTCACGATCAGGCCCGTAACGACGAAGAGGGACCGCAAGGCCTTCGTCGATCTGCCCTTTCGTCTGTACAGGGACGATCCCAATTGGGTGCCGCCGCTGAAGGGCGAGGCGCTCGGCCTGATCACGCCGGAAAAGAACGGCTGGTACAGCCATGCCAAGGCGCAGTTGTTCCTCGCGGAACAGGATGGCCGCGTCGTCGGGCGCATCTCCGCCCATATCGACACGCTCGCGTTGACCATGCCGGCGGTGCAGGGGTTCGGCCCCGGCGTCGGCCAATGGGGGCTGATGGATGCGGAGCATGAGGATATCTTCGTCGCGCTGCTCGCCAAGGCCGAAGCCTGGCTGCGCGAACAGGGCATGACGCGGGCGCTCGGTCCGATCTCCCAGTCGATCTGGGAAGAGCCCGGCCTGCTGGTCCAGGGCTTCGACCATCCGCCGACGATCATGATGGGCCATGCCCGCCCCGAATATCAGGGGTGGATCGAGCGGGCCGGCTATGCCGCGGTCAAGACGCTCTACACCTACGAGCTCGACATCACCCAGGAATTCCCGCCGATCGTCAAGCGGATCATCAAGTCGGGCGAGAACAATCCGCGCATCCGGGTCCGCGAGGTCGACAAGACCAAGTTCGAAGCGGAAGCCGCGATCATCCTGTCGATCCTCAACGATGCCTGGAGCGACAATTGGGGGTTCGTCCCCCTGACCCCGCCGGAGATCAAGGATGTCGGCGTCAAGCTGAAGCCGATCGTGTTCAACGACTTGATCCGCATCGCCGAACTGGACGGCAAGCCGGTCGCGTTCATGATCACCCTGCCCGACCTCAACGAGCCGCTCAAACCCCTGAACGGCAGCCTGCTGCCTTTCGGCTGGGCCAAGCTGCTGCTGTGGCTGCGTAAGCCCAAGGTCCGCACGATGCGCGTGCCGCTGATGGGCGTGGTCAAGGAGCTGCAGGCGTCGCGGCTGGCCAGCCAGCTCGCCTTCATGATGATCGAATATATCCGCCGCGCCTCCGTCGCCCATTATGGCGCGAGCCGCGGCGAGATCGGCTGGATCCTGGAGGACAACCAGGGCATGCGCTCGATCGCCGAGACGATCCAGAGCCGGGTCAACAAGACCTATGTGATCTACGAGAAGGCGCTGTAACGACGCCTGCCCTCACCCTTAGCTGCCTGCGGCAGCTTTTCCCTCTCCCAACGGGAGAGGGAGGGAGGCGCGCAGCGCCGGAAGGGTGAGGACAGCAAGGCCGTTCAGACCGTGAAGCTCTCCCCGCAGCCGCACGCGCCCTTGGCATTGGGATTGTTGAACACGAAGCCGGCGGTGAAATCGTCCTCGACCCAGTCCATCGTCGAGCCGACCAGGTAGAGGATGGACCCGCCGTCGACATAGAGCGTGCCGCCGGGCGTCTCGATCATCTCGTCGAACGGCTTCGCCTCGGTGACGTAATCGACCGAATAGGCGAGCCCCGAACAGCCGCGCCGCGGCGTCGACAGCTTGACGCCCGTCGCGCCCTCCGGCGCGCGCCCCATCAGCTCGGCGATCCGTGCCTCGGCACTCGGGGTGAGGATGAGCGGCGCAGGCCGCTGGCGTAAGGTGGTCATCTCGTCTCTTCTCCCCCCTCCCGCAAGCGGGAGGGGCGTTCTACAGCATCCCCAATTCCAGCTTCGCCTCGTCCGACATCTTCTGCGGGTCCCAAGGCGGATCCCACACGAGATTGACGTCGGCGACGGCGATCCCGGGCACGGAGCCGACGCGCAGCTCGACCTCGCCCGGCATCGATTCCGCCACCGGGCAATGCGGCGTCGTCAGCGTCATCGTCACCGCGGCATGGCCGTCCTCGGTCACCTCGACGCCGTAAATCAGGCCCAGGTCATAGATGTTCACCGGTATTTCCGGATCGTAGATTTCCTTCAGCGCCTCGATCACGCTCTCGTACAAGGCCCCGCCCGGCTCGTGCGTCGCCTCGCCCTGCGGTTTCTGCTGCAGGAATCCGCTGAGATAGTCGCGCTCGCGCGCCTGCCCCTCGGGCGCATCCTCGACGCGCGCGCGGGGCGGCGGCGTCACCGCCTCGACCTCTTCGACCCGGATCATGTCGCTCATCCGAAAATCCTTACCCAAATATCCGCGTCACGCGTTCGATACCGCGCACCAGCGCCTCGATATCCCGTGGCCCGTTGTAGACGCCGAAGCTCGCCCGCGCGGTCGCGTCGACGCCCAGCGTCTCCATCAACGGCTGCGCGCAATGATGGCCGGCGCGGATCGCCACCTGGCCTTCGTCCAATATGGTGCCGACGTCGTGCGGATGCACCCCTTCCACCGCGAAGGAGACGATGCCGGCGGAATCCTCCGGCCCGAACAGCCGCACCGAATTGATCGTCGACAACGCCGCGCGGCAGTCGCGCACCAGCGCGGCCTCATGCGCATGGATGCGATCGAGCCCGATGCCTTCGACATAGTCGATCGCCGCCGCCAGTCCCAGCGCACCGACGATATGAGGCGTGCCCGCCTCGAACCGCCCAGGCGGCGGGGCGTAGGTCGTCTTCGCGAAGGTCACGCGGTCAATCATCGACCCACCACCCTGATAGGGCGGCATCGCGTCGAGCAGGTCGGGCCGCGCCCACAGCACGCCGATCCCGGTCGGGCCATAGAGCTTGTGACCGGAGAAGACGTAAAAGTCGCAACCGGTCGCCGCGACGTCGACCGCCACCCTCGGCACCGCCTGGCATCCGTCGAGCAGGATCTTGGCGCCGACACCATGGGCGAGCTCGACGGCCCGACGGACGTCGAGCACCGAGCCGAGCACGTTGGAGACATGCGCCAGCGCGACCAGCTTGTGCGCCGGCGTCAGCATCGCGGCCATGGCGTCCAGATCGATGCGGTGATCCGGGGTCAGCGGCACGACATCGATGCCGGCACCGACGCGCTCCGCGACCATCTGCCACGGCACGATGTTGCTGTGATGCTCCAGCGCGGACAGCAGGATGCGGTCGCCTGCCTTCAGCTGCGTTCCCGCCCAGCATTGCGCGACGAGGTTGATCGCCTCGGTCGCGCCGCGCACGAACACGATCTCGTCCGCCGAGCCCGCGCCGATGAACCGCGCCACCGTCCGCCGCGCTGCCTCATAGGCGAGCGTCATGTCGGCGGATCGCTGGTACACGCCGCGGTGCACGGTGGCATAGGTCTCGCCGTATGCACGTGCGATCGCGTCGACGACGACCTGCGGCTTCTGTGCGGTCGCCGCGGTATCGAGATAGGCCCAGCCGGACGGGATCGCGGGGAAGTCGGCGAGCGTATCGAGCGGCTGTTCGGTCGTGCTCATGCGAACGCTCCGGGCGCGCGCCGGTGGAGGGTACGTAGCCCTCTCAAATCCTCCCCGGCACGGGGAGGGGGACCGCGACGCGCAGCGGCGTGGTGGAGGGGCAGCCCCGAGCTGTGGCACCGCTTGGCTGCCCCTCCGCCGCCGGCTCCGCCGTCAGTCCCCAGCATCGGGTATGGGAGGATCGGCGTGCCCACCATCACAACGCCCGCTCCAACCAGGCATCCGCATCGGCGACGAACGCCTCGCGCACCCTTTCGTCACCGATCCGGTCGAGCGCATCGGCGACGAAGGCGCGGGTCAGTAGCGCCTGCGCCCGTGCCGGGGGAATGCCGCGGCTCTGCATGTAGAAGAGCGCGCGCGCGTCGAGCTCGCCCACCGTCGCGCCATGCGCGCATTTCACGTCGTCGGCAAAAATCTCCAGCTCCGGCTTCAGGTTGACCGTCGCGGAGCGCTGCAACAGCAGGCCGCGCAGGCTCTGCTCGCCATCGGTCTTCTGCGCATGCCGCGCCACCTCGACCGCCGCCGCGAGGCTGGCGACCGAACGATCCGCCGCGACCGCGCGCCACAATTGGTGGCTCTGCCCATTGGGCGCGGCATGGCGCACGCGCACCGCGCATTCCTGGCGCTGCTCCGCACGGGTCAGCAAGGCGCCGCCGAACTCGGCATAGCCGCCCTCGCCCGCCAGCGTCACGGCGCCGTCGATCCGCGTGCCGGCATCGCCGGCGCCGAGCACCGTCGTGACCAGGCTCGCGCCCTCGCCCAGCGTCGCTTCCTCGCGCAGCGAGGTGAACCCCGCCGCCTGCAGCAGCCGGACCGAGCGCATCAGCCGCGCCGCCTTGCCTAAGGTGATCCGCGCCAGACGGTTGGACCAGCCGGCCCCCACGTAGGTCTCGACCACCTGCACGGCGGCGTCGTCGGCGAGTTCGATCGCGGCGGCGACATGGTTTTCGCGACCGGTCGCGACGTGCACGACCTGCACGGGATCCGCCGCCGCATCGGCGGCGAGGCGCAGCGTCCAGCCGTGCGACGCGCGCCGCCCGAGCGGGTGATCGCCCGCGTCGACCGCGCCCAGCGTCACCGGGCCCAGCGTCACCGGGCCCAGGTCGCTGCGCGCCTCATCCAGCACGCCGTCGACGAACAACAGCTTCGCGCCCGGCAGGTCGAGGAACTCCGCGTCCGGTGCTGCGACCGGGGCGAGCGCCGCCGCCGCCGCGATGCCGCCGAGGTCGGCCCAGCGCCATGCCTCGTCGCGGTTCGACGGCAGGTCGAGCAGCTGCGTCACGCCGCCACCCCCGCATAGCCCTCGCGCTCCAGCGCCAGCGCCAGTTCGGGACCGCCCGAGCGGACGATCCGCCCGTCCGCGAGCACATGGACGCGATCCGGCTGCACGTAATCGAGCAGGCGCTGATAGTGCGTGATCAGCAGCACCGCCTTGTCGGCTTTCCGCATGATCCGGTTGATGCCGTCGCCGACGATCCGCAGCGCGTCGATGTCGAGGCCGCTGTCGGTCTCGTCGAGGATCGCGAACTTGGGGTCGATGATGCCCATCTGCACCATCTCGTTGCGCTTCTTCTCGCCGCCGGAAAAGCCGACGTTGACGGGGCGCTTCAGCATCTCCTGGTCGAGGCCGAGCCCCGCCGCCTGCTCGCGCGCAAGCTTCAGGAATTCGCCGCCCGACAGCGGCTTCTCGCCGCGCCCGACGCGCTGCGCGTTGAGGCTCTCGCGCAGGAACTGGACGTTGCTGACGCCGGGGATCTCGACCGGATATTGGAAGCCCAGGAACACGCCCGCCGCGGCGCGCTCGTGCGGTTCGAGTTCGAGCAGGTCCTGGCCGTCGAACGTGACCGATCCTTGCGTCACCTCATAGCCGGGCCGCCCGCCGAGCACATAGCCGAGGGTGGACTTGCCCGCGCCGTTCGGCCCCATGATCGCATGCACCTCGCCCGCGTTCACCTCGAGGGTCAGGCCCTTGAGGATCGCCTTGCCATCGATCTCGGCGTGCAGGTCTTCAATTTTAAGCATCATCCACCTTGGATTAATTTGCAGCTCGTGCCGCGCGATCGCGACGAATCTTGGCAAGCATCACCATGAAATTCGGTTTGGCCGTCGCATCCATTTGCTTGATGAAGGCGCTTGCCTGCGGCGCGGGCACCTGTGCGTTGATTGCGGCCTTGAACTGTTCGTTCAACTGCACACACCCGCGTGTCGCCTCCGCGAAGATCGTCTCATCGGACGCGTCAGTTTTTGTCATCCGCACGGCATATGTCGCCATGCACCGATCGAGTGCTTGCGCGATGACCTGGGGATTTGCCTGTGGCTCCGGCGCGGCCGCGGATTGCGCAGCCAACGCTATCAAAGCACCAGCGAACATCACCATCACCCCACGCTCCCCTCAAGCGAAATACCCAGCAACTTCTGCGCCTCTACGGCAAACTCCATCGGCAGCTGCTGCAGCACTTCGCGGGCGAAGCCGTTGACGATCAGCGCCACCGCCGCTTCCTGATCGAGCCCGCGCGACATGGCGTAGAACAGCTGATCCTCGCTGATCTTGCTGGTCGTCGCCTCATGCTCGATCTGCGCGCTCGGGTTCTTCACCTCGATGTACGGCACCGTATGCGCGCCGCACTGGTCGCCGAGCAGCAGGCTGTCGCACTGGGTGAAGTTGCGCACGCCCTCCGCCGTCGGCGCCACGCGGACGAGGCCGCGATAGGTGTTGTCGGAGCGACCGGCGCTGATCCCCTTCGACACGATGGTCGAGCGGGTGTTCCGCCCCAGGTGGATCATCTTGGTGCCGGTATCCGCCTGCTGGCGGTTGTTGGTCACCGCGACCGAGTAGAATTCGCCGACCGACCCGTCGCCGGCGAGCACGCAGGACGGATATTTCCAGGTGATCGCGCTGCCGGTTTCGACCTGGGTCCACGACACCTTGCTGTTCCTGCCCTGGCACAGCGCGCGCTTGGTGACGAAATTATAGATGCCGCCCTTGCCGTTCTCGTCGCCCGGATACCAGTTCTGGACGGTCGAATATTTGATCTCGGCATCGTCGAGCGCGACCAGCTCGACCACTGCGGCGTGGAGCTGGTTCTCGTCGCGCATCGGGGCGGTGCAGCCCTCGAGATAGCTGACGTAGGCGCCCTTGTCGGCGACGATCAGCGTGCGTTCGAACTGGCCGGTGTTCTCCGCGTTGATGCGGAAATAGGTACTGAGCTCCATCGGGCAGCGCACGCCCTCCGGAATGTAGACGAAGGTGCCGTCACTGAACACCGCGCTGTTGAGCGTCGCGAAGTAATTGTCGCGCTGCGGCACGACCTTGCCCAGCCACTTCTTGACCAGATCGGGATATTCGCGGATCGCCTCGCTGATCGAGCGGAAGATGACGCCCGCCTCCTCCAGCTCCTTGCGGAAGGTGGTGGCGACGGAGACGCTGTCGAACACCGCGTCCACCGCGACCTTGCGCGCGCCCTCGACGCCGGCGAGCACCTTCTGCTCCTCGATCGGGATGCCGAGCTTTTCATAGGTGCGCCGGATTTCCGGATCGAGCTCGTCGAGCGAGGCGATCGTCGCCTTCGCCTTGGGCTCGGCGTAATAATAGGCGTCCTGGTAATCGATCGGCGGCACGTTGAGCTTGGCCCAGTCCGGCGCCTCCAGCGTCTGCCACAGCCGGAACGCCTTGAGCCGCCGGTCGAGCATCCATTCGGGCTCGTTCTTCTTGGCGCTGATGTAGCGGACGGTGTCCTCGCTCAGCCCCTTGGGCGCGAAGTCCTGCTCGACCTCGGTCGCGAAGCCCCACTCATACTTCTTCGAAACGGCCTCATAGGCCTCGGCATTCTTGGTCGCCATATCACTCATCCGCCCCGGCGAGCGCCGGGGTCCTGCTGGAGGCCGAAACTGATGGGGCGCCGCACAGCGACGCCAGCGAGACGTTCGCGAGCGCGCCGCGCACCGCGGCATTCACCACGCCCCAATGCGGCTTGACGTGGCATTGGTGGTCGATCGCGCAATCCAGCGCCGCGCCGTCGACGCAGCTGGTCATCTGGATCGGCCCCTCCACCGCCTCGACGATGTCGGCAAGGCTGATCGCGCTCGCCGGCCGCGCCAGCGCGACGCCGCCGCCGGTACCACGCGCGCTGTCGAGCAGGCCGGCCGCCGACAGGCGGCTGACCAGCTTCTGCGCGGTCGGCAGCGGCACGCCCGTCTCCTCCGCCAGGCGCGTGGCGTTGAGCCGCCCCGCATCCGCGAGGCGTGCCGCGGCGGTCATCATCACGACCGCATAATCGGCGAGGCTGGAGAGCCGCATGGTTCCTTTCCACTTGCGAACGCTTCGCAAATCGGACGAAATCGTTCCGATTGGGCAGATAGGCCTTCGCGGGCGGACGTCAACCGCGGAAAAGCCGATCAGCGTCAGTGGATTTCCCGCCGCCCCTTGAACCCGCCCCCCGCGCGATGCGAAGGCGGCGGGCATGACCTATGCCGCGCGCCCGTTGCTGTTCACCCTCGATCCCGAGACCGCGCATACGCTGACGATCCGCGCGCTCAGGCTGCGTGGCGCGGTGCCAGGCGGCACCGGGGCGGACACCCGCCCCCGCCTCGCCACCACGGTCGCGGGGCTCGCCTTCGCCAATCCGGTCGGGCTCGCCGCCGGGCTCGACAAGAACGGCGAGGCGATCGACGGCCTGTTCGCGCTGGGCTTCGGCAGCGTCGAGATCGGCACGCTCACCCCCCTGCCCCAGCCGGGCAACCCGCGCCCGCGCCTGTTCCGCCTCGCCGCGGACCGCGCGGTGATCAACCGCATGGGCTTCAACAATCACGGCCTCGCCGCCGGGCTCGCACATGCCCGCGCCGCGAAGCGAAAGGGCAAGGGCCTGCTCGGCATCAACGTGGGCGCCAACAAGGACGCAAGCGACCGCGTCGCCGACTATGTCGCGGGCGTCACCGCCGCCGCACCGCTCGCGGATTATGTCACGATCAACATCTCCAGCCCGAACACGCCCGGGCTGCGCGACCTGCAGCACGGCGCCGCGCTGGCGGAGCTGCTCGCCGCCTGCGCCGAGGCGCGCGGCGCGACCCCGCTCTTCCTAAAGGTCGCGCCCGATCTCGACCCCACCGGAATCGACGGCGTCGCGCGCGCGGCGATCGACCATCGCATCGACGCGATCATCATCGGCAACACGACGATCAGCCGCCCGCCGCTCGCATCCCGCGATGGCGGAGAAACGGGCGGCCTTTCCGGCGCGCCGCTCGCCCCGCTCGCCCGCCAGCGGCTCGCCGACTTCCGCCGCGCGACCGGCGCCGCGCTGCCGCTGATCGCGGCCGGCGGCATCGACAGCGGCGCGGAGGCCTATGCCCGCATCCGCGCGGGCGCCAGCCTGGTGCAGGTGTACAGCGCCCTCGTCTACGAAGGGCCGGGGCTGCCCGCACGCATGCTACGCGACCTCGACGCACTGCTCGCCCGGGACGGCTTCGCCAGCGTGACGGCTGCGGTTGGCACGGGAGTCTGAACAAGCCCAGCCGTCATGCCCGCGCAGGCGGGCATCCAGACGCGCGGGTCCCGCGGATCATGAGCCACGGCGTACCTGGATCCCCGCCTTCGCGGGGATGACGGTCGAGGGTGACGGCGACGGCGGCTGACGGACACAGCGCCTTCGACCCTTGCCCTCCCCCGTCATGCCGCTACGATTCATGCCGATGAAGACGTTCCTGACCGTGCTCGCCGCCTCCGCCGCGCTGCTCCCGGCCCCCATCCCCGCCAAGCCCGCCCCCGCGAAGACCGCCGCCACCGCCCAGGGCATGGTCAGCGCCGCCGATCCGCGCGCCGCCGCCGCGGGAGCGGAGATTCTGAAAGCGGGCGGCACCGCCACCGACGCGGCGATCGCGACGATGCTCGCGCTCGGCGTCGTCGAACCGCAAAGTTCGGGCCTCGGCGGGGGCAGCTATTGGGTACGCCACGCCGCGCGCACCGGCCGGATCGACGCGATCGACGCGCGGGAGACCGCACCCGCCGCCGCCGGCCCCACCTGGTTCTATGCCGCCGACGGCACGCCGCTCAGCCATGCAGATGCCGTGCCGGGTGGCCGCAGCGTCGGCGTACCCGGCGCGATCCGCGGCATGGCGCTGGCCCATCGCAGCGGCGGCAAGCTGCCTTGGGCAAAGCTGTTCGAACCCGCGATCCGCCTCGCCCGCGACGGCTTCCGGGCCAGCCCCCGCTACGTCAATGCCGTGGCCTCTTATGGCGCGCACCTGACGCCGGAAAGCCGCGCGCTGGTCACCCGGCCGGACGGCAGCGCCTATGCCGTTGGCGATCTCGTCAGGAATCCCGCCCAGGCCGCGCTGCTCCAGCGCCTGGCGGCACGCGGCCCGGACAGTTTCTACGTCGGACCGGAAGCGCAGAAGCTCGTCGCCACCGTCAACGGCGCGGCGCGCAATCCGTCGAAGATGACGACGGGCGACCTTGCCAGCTACGATGCAAAGCCGCGCACGCCCGTCTGCATCGCCTATCGCGCGAACCGCGTGTGCAGCATGGCGCCCTCGTCCTCCGGCGGCCTCACCGTGCTGATGATCCTGAAGCAGCTCGAGCGCTTCGACATGACCGGGCTGGGGAAGGACAATCCGACCGCCTGGCATCTGTTCGCCGAAAGCAGCCGCCTCGCCTATGCCGACCGCAACATGTACGTCGGCGACCCGGACTTCGTGAAGGTGCCCGTCGCCGGTCTGCTGGACGCCGCCTATCTGCGCAGCCGTTCCATGCTGATCTCGCCCACCGCGACCATGCCGAGCGTTTCCGCCGGAACGCCGCCCGGCGCGCCGCCGCGGATCGAGGCGCCGGTCAGCGAGGTCGCGGGTACCACCGACCTCGCCGTCGCCGATCGCGCCGGCAACGTCGTCGAGGTGACGACGACCGTCGAGGGACCGTGGGGCAGCGGCCTCGCGCTCGACGGCGCCGTCCTCAACAACCAGCTGACCGACTTCGACATCGTTCCCGTCGCCAAGGGCGCGGACGGTACCGGCTATCTCGTCGCCAACCGCGTCGAGGGTGGCAAGCGCCCGCGTTCGTCGATGGCCCCGACGATCGTCTATGGCCCCGACGGCAAGGTGCGGCTCGCGGTCGGCGCGGCCGGCGGCTCGACCATCATCGCACAGGTCGCCAAGGCGATCGTCGGCGTCGTCGACTGGCACCTCCCCGCGCAGGATGCGATCGGCCTCGGGCTCGTCTATGCGCCCGGCCCGGTCGCGACGCTGGAGGCGGACACCGCAGTCGCCGCGATGCAGCCGGCGCTCGCCGCGCTGGGCGAGCGTACGGAGATCGCGCCGCTGGGGCTCAAGGCGAATGCCATCGAGTGGAAGGGCGGCCGCTGGGTCGGCGCGGCCGATCCGCGCAGCGAGGGCGTCGCGATCGCGGAGGACGGCACCGTCACGCGCCCGGCGAGGATCGGCGCCGCAGCCAACCGCCCGTCCGAATAGTTATCCGCCACAGGCGGCCGCCATGCAGCGCCGCCCGGCGTCAGGAGAGCCATGATGCGCAAGCTGGAATATTTCCCCAATCTCGTCGCGATGTTCTTCGCGCGCGCGCGCGAGAAGGGCGACGCCCCGTTCCTCTGGGCGAAACAGCGCGGCAGCTGGGTTTCGACCAGCTGGTCCGACGCGGCGGAACAGGTCGCCAGCCTCGCCGCCGGGCTCAAGGCGATCGGCCTCAAACCGGGCGACCGCGTCATGCTGGTCAGCGAGAACCGGCCCGAATGGTGTATCAGCGACCTCGCGATCATGGCGGCGGGCTGCGTCACCGTGCCGACCTACATCACCAACACCGAACGCGATCACGCCCATATCATTGCCGATTCGGGCGCCTGCGCGATCATCGTCTCGACCGACAAGCTCGCCAAGACGCTGTTGCCCGCCGTGCTGCGATCCAACCAGGGGCAGATCGTCATCGGCATCGACGAGATGCGCGCGCCGTCCGCCAGCATCGATTTCCACGACTGGCGCAAGCTGATCGCCGATCATCCGACCAGCGCGGATCGTGCCGCGGGCCAGGCGACGTTCGCGCGCGACGACCTTGCCTGCATCATCTACACCAGCGGCACCGGCGGCGCCCCGCGCGGCGTCATGCAGCACCACGGCGCGATCCTGCACAACGTCAACGGCTGCTGCACCGTCATCTCCGAGGATTTCGGCTGGGACGACGAGGTGTTCCTGTCGTTCCTGCCGCTCAGCCACGCCTATGAGCATACCGGCGGCCAGCATTTCCCGATCGGGCTCGGCGCGCAGATCTATTATGCGGAGGGGCTCGACAAGCTGGCGAGCAACATCGAGGAGGTGCGACCGACGATCATGGTCGTCGTGCCCCGCCTGTTCGAGGTGCTCCGCACCCGGATCAGCAAGGCGATCGAGAAACAGGGCGGCCTGGGCCAGAAGCTGCTCGGTCAGGCGCTGGCGATCGGCGCGCGGCAGTATGAGGGCAGGCTGCGCCTGATCGACCGGCCGACGCAGCTCGCGGTCAACACGCTGTTCAAGCCGAAGATCGCGAAGAAGTTCGGCGGCCGGCTGAAGGCGATGGTGTCGGGCGGTGCGCCGCTCAACCCGGAGATCGGCATCTTCTTCCAGAGCCTCGGCCTCACCTTCCTGCAGGGCTATGGCCAGACGGAGGCGGCGCCGGTCATCTCGTGCAACCGGCCCTCCGCCGGCTTGCGGATGGAGACGGTCGGGCCGCCGCTGGTCGAGACCGAAGTGCGGATCGCCGAGGATGGCGAGATCCTGGTGCGGGGCGAACTCGTCATGCACGGCTATTGGCGCAACGAGGCGGAGACCGCCCGCGTGCTGAAGGACGGCTGGCTGCACACCGGCGACATCGGCGAATTCGACGCGGGCGGCCGCATCAAGATCACCGACCGCAAGAAGGACCTGATCATCAACGACAAGGGCGACAATGTCGCGCCGCAGAAGATCGAGGGCATGCTGACGCTGCAGCCGGAGATCGTGCAGGCAATGATCTACGGTGATCGCAAACCCTATATGGTCGCGCTGATCGTGCCCGATCCCGAATGGACGCAGGAATGGTGCGCCGCCAACGGCGATGCCTGCAACTTCAAGCGCCTGCACGAGAACAGCGAGTATCGCACGGCGATTGGCCACGCCATCGAGCGGGTGAACAAGGATCTGTCCGTCACCGAGCGTGTCCGCCGCTTCATCCTCGCCGACGAAGGCTTCACCATCGAGAACGAGCAGCTTACACCCAGCCTGAAGATCCGCCGGCACGTCATCCGCCACACCTATGGGGATCGGCTCGACGCGCTGTATCGCGGCTGAGGTGCGATCCGGCGAGGCTGGATCGGGGCGGTGCCGACCCGGCGCGACAATGTCCGGGTGAATGCCGGGTCGGCACGGCGGCCGACCGGCATTGGCACCGAACCGGCGGCCAATGCAGCGACGGGTTTCATGAGGACAAGGCTGCAAGCCCCTGCGCTGCATGGAAAAATAAAATCATATCGGGCAAAAATAGACCCATAATTTAAGCAGACCTTAGTCCCGCTGCGGCCAGAGCACGACCATGGCGCGTGCTTCCTCCCTTGGCCCTGTTTCGACGTTTCGCCGTCTGCGCGTGACGGTGCGCGCGCTGGGTGGTGATCGGCGCGGCGTGTCGGTGATCGAATTCGCGATGATCGCCGGTCCGCTGATCGCGCTGATCCTCGCGAGCCTGCAGACCAGCCTCATCTACTTCGCGCAGCAGGGGCTCGAGACGGCGGTCGAGGCCGCCGCGCGCACGGTCGTGACCGGCAAGGCGCAGGCGAGCGACGCACAGGCGACCGGCATGACGCAGCAACAGCTCGCCGAGCGCTTCCGCCAGGCGGCCTGCGCGCGCATTCCGCGCTTCCTCAAATGCCCGAACCTGTATGTCGAGGTGACGAGCGCGTCGAACTGGAGCGGCATGTCGACCGACGTGCCGACCCTGACGTTCGATTCGAGCGGCAACGTCTCCAACGTCTTCCGCTACGATCTCGGCAGCCAGGGATCGGTCGTGATGGTGCGGCTGATGTACCTTTGGCCGATCCAGACCGGTCCGCTCGGCCTCAATTTCAGCAACCTCGCCGGGGGGCGGCAGGGGCGGCTGCTCGTCGCGACGTCGGTCGCGAAGACGGAAAACTTCTGATGCCGATGCGGTTCTCTCGACGTCCCGCGCGGCTGCGTCGCGATCGACGCGGGACGGTGCTGGTCGAATTCGCGGTCATCCTGCCGGTCGTTCTGGTCCTGTGGCTGGGCAGCCTGCAGGTGGAGGACGCGATCGCCTGCAACCGAAAGGTGACGATTGCGACGCGCGCGATCGCCGACCTCGTCGCGCAGAACGTCAGCGGGACGGTCGCGGCCAGCGACCTCGACAGCAACCTGGCCGCCTCGACGCAGGTGCTGGCGCCCTATGCGGCCGGCGCGGCGGGCATCCGCATCACCGAGGTCTCGACCGACAACAACTATCGCACGACGGTGCAGTGGAGCCGCGGCTACAATGTCGCGGCCGCGGTGCCGGGACAGGTCGTCACCATCCCGGCCGCGATGCGCGTGCCCGGCGCCTATTTCCTCTTCGCCGAGGTCACCTACGCCTACCGGCCGCCGATGAACTTCGGCTTCGTCGGCCCGCTGAAGCTGGGCGATTCGCTCTACATGCTGCCGCGCAATTCCAACAAGATCGACTGTACGGGATGCTGACCCGCATGACCTTCCTGCGCCCGCTTTTCGCACGCCTGCGCGCCGACCGCCGGGGCGCGGCGTTCATGATCTTCGCCTTCGCGCTGGTCCCGCTGTCCTTCGCGGTCGGCATGGGCATCGACTATGCGCGCGCGATGAAGGCGCAGACGAAGCTCAATGCGATCGCCGATGCCGCGGCGCTGTCGGCGGTCAGCAAGCCCGTGATGCCGCTGAACGACGCGACCGCCGCCTATGTCGCCACGACGATGTTCAACACCCAGGCCGCGCCCCTGCTGACCGCGAGCCAGATCCAGATCACCTCGCTGAGCGCGTCCGCGCCGACCGATGCCAACGGCCGGCGGACCGCGACGGTGACCTATACCGCGACGTCGCACAACCTCTTCTCGCGGCTGCTCGGCATGGGCGTGCTGCGGATCGGCGGCACCTCGCAGACGACGAACGCCACCGCGCCGAACATCGATTTCTACATGCTCCTCGACGTCTCCGGCTCGATGGCGCTGCCGACGACGACGGCCGGGCTGGCGCAGATCGCGGCGAGCAATTCGAGCCAATGCCAGTTCGCCTGTCATTCGGTGAACGACATCAAGGGCACGGATGCCAACGGCAACCAGACCGACCTCTACGGCGTCGCCAAATCCTATGGCCTGACGCTGCGCATCGACGACGAGGGCGCGGCGGTTTCAAAGCTGGTCTCGGACGCGGTCAGCACGTCCAGCAAGAACGGCGCGACCTATCGCATGGGAATCGCGAGCTTCCGCGGCGACGGCGGTTTCCAGAAGCTGTACGATATCGCCGATTCGCGCGGCCTGCAGGGCGCCTCGACTGTCACCACAAACCTGACGCCGTCGCTCTACTGGTCCAACGGCTGCCCGACCCAGGCATGCGCGAAGACCGACGTGGGATGGAACGACCAGGACACCGGGAGCAGCGACGCGTTCAACAACATCAACACGGTGATCCCGACGCCGGGCAGCGGCCTGAACGGCGCGCCGGCGCAGGCGACGATGTTCGTCATCACCGACGGCATGCGCGACGAGCAACGTCCCGGCGGCCGTCCCGAAATCGCCTTCGACACGACCAAGTGCGACATGATCAAGGCGCGCGGCATCCGCATCGCGGTCCTCTACACCGAATATCTGCCGGAATCGCTCGCCAACAATCCCTGGTCGCAGGCGAACGTCGCCCCCTATCTCTACCAGGTCGAACCCGCGCTCAAGGCGTGCGCATCGCCCGGCCTCTATACCAAGGTGACGACCAACCAGGACATCTACACGGCGCTCGACGCGCTGTTCCAGAATGCGGTGGCGACGGCCCGTATCTCGGGCTGATCGCCGGGCCGGACGCTAGAGCGCGCGGCGATAGGTGTGCGCGTCGAACGTCTCGCCGTTGCGCCCGCGATAATAGCCGCGGCGTTCGCCCACCTTGGCGAAGCCGTTCTGCTCGTACAGCCGCACGGCTTCGTTGCCGGCGCGCACCTCGAGATGCAGGTCCGCAATTCCCGCCCCGCCCGCCTCGGCGATGACCGCGCGCAGCAACGCCCCCGCCACGCCGCGGCGGCGATAGGGCGGCGCAACCGCCAGCAGCAGCAGTTCGGCCTCGTCCGCCACGGTACGGACCAGCGCGAATCCGGCGGGCACGTCGTCGATCTGTGCGATGGTCAGCCGCACGCCGGGCATCGCCATCACGCCGAGGCACTGACTGCGCGTCCACGCCTCTCCGAACCGCGGATCGAACGCCGCCGTCATCAGCGCGTCGACCGTCGCGACGTCGCGCGTGTCGCCCGTGCGCAACGTCACCGTTCGCGTCGCCATCACGCGGCGACCGGCGGCGTGATCCCGCCGGGCAGTTTGGCATCGGGCGCGCGGCCGTAGAGGGGCTTGGCCGGCAGCGCGACAAGGTCCGGCGGCAACAGGATCGCGTCCGCGGCACGCGGCAGCGCGGGCCGTCCGGTCACCGACGGATCGACCCGCTGCAGCCACGCCAGGCCGTTGCCGACGATCGCCCGGTTGCCGATCCGATCGATCGCGGCCTGCGGCGACAGCGAAGCCAGTGCGTCGAGCGCCCCCTCGCCGCGCGCGAACGGCTGCATGAAGACTTCGCCATGCCCCCCCTCGAGCACGACCGCCACCTGATCCTCTTCGCCATCGGCAAAGGCGCGCTGGGCGATGAGCGCGAGGCTGGAATATCCCACGACCGCCGCGCCCCAGCCGAGTGCCAGCCCACGGGCGGCGGCGATACCGACGCGCACGCCGGTGAAGCTGCCCGGTCCGACGTCGACGGCGATCCGTGCCGCGCGGCCGCCATCGGGCAGGTCCGCAATCATCGGCACCAGCCTTTCGGCATGACCACGACCGACTTCGGCATGCTCCGCCGCGATCACCTGCCCGTCGGCGATCAGTGCGACCGAACAGGCGGCGGTCGCGGTATCGATCACGAGCGTGCGGAAGGTGGCGTCCATCGCGTCCCGCTTTGTCGCAGGCATTCGATCACGACAAGTCCCCGCGACGTTCGGCGTCGACGTCACGCGATGCGGTTGAACTTCGCAAATTCGGGGCGCGGCGAGCGCGGATGGACGGACGCGGGGTCCCCATAGCCGAGCGTCGCGATGAAGTTCGTGCGCACCCCGGGCTGGTCGGCGAAGAACACCTTGTCGACCGCGCCCTGATCGAAGCCCGACATCGGCCCGGTATCGAGTCCCAGCGCGCGCGCGGCGATGATCAGATAGGCACCCTGCAGCGACGAGTTGCGGAAGGCCGACGCCTCGCGCAACTCGGTGTTGCCGTCGAACCAGGATTTGGCGTCGACGTGCGGAAACAGCTCCGGCAGATGCTCGTGGAATTCGACATCCATCGCCACGATCGCGGTGACCGGCGCCTGCAGGATTTTGGAGCGGTTGCCCTCGGACGCACAGGCCGCGAGCTTTGCCTTGGCCTCGTCGCTGACGCACCAGACCAGGCGCGCGGGCAACTGGTTCGCGGAGGTCGGGCCCCATTTCATCAGGTCCCAGATCGCGTGCAGCTGCGCCTCGCTGACCGGCTTGTCCAGATAGCCGTTGTAGCTGCGCGCCGTCCGGAAGATCGTGTCGAGCGCGGTATCGGACAGGATCTCGGACATCAGACGGCCCTCACTTCGGTGACTTCGGGGACATAATATTTGAGCAACTGCTCGATGCCGTTCTTCAGCGTCGCGGTCGACGACGGGCAGCCGGCACACGCACCGTGCATGCGCAGGAAAACCTTGCCCTTGTCGAACCCGCGATAGACGATGTCCCCGCCGTCGTTCGCCACCGCCGGGCGCACGCGCGTGTCGATCAACTCACGGATCTGCGCGACGATGTCGGCATCGGCGGGATCGTCGGCGATCTCCTCTTCCGCCGCCGGCACGCTGAAGCCCGCGCGGGCCTCGCGGAACAGCGGCATGTTGGCGGAGAAATGGTCCAGCAGGATGGCGAGCACGTCGGGCTTCAGACCGGTCCAGTCGACGCCCGGCGCCGCGGTGACCGACACGAAGTCGCGCCCCAGGAACACGCCGGTGACGTCGCCGAGCGCGAACAGCGCCTCCGCCAGGGGGCTTGCCTCCGCTTCCTCGGGGGTGGCGAAGTCGCGCGTGCCGGTGTCCATCACGGTCCGGCCGGGCAGGAACTTGAGCGTCGCCGGGTTCGGCGTGGCTTCGGTCTCGATCAGCATGCGCGCCATGTGGCGCGGCGCGGCCGGTGGATCAAGCGGCCAGCGGGAAAGGCTTTGTTTCGTGTCTTCAAAGGATACCGCATCGGCCGCGCCCATAGACCTGCGCCGCGCGCGCGTGGCCGGCAACGGGCGCGATCGCGCCAGCGTTTTGATCCACGTACGGGGAAGCGGTACCGAGCCGATCCAGCCTTGCCGGATCGCACGCTAGCGCCGGTCGGGCCGGCCCTTCGTCCGCAGGACCATGTCCGCGATCCATCGTCCCGGTTGGCGCAGCGGCCGCCTGAAGCGGACCAGCAGCACCATGCGCGTCGCCGCGGCATCGTTCCACACCTCATGATCGTACGTGTCGTCGAACACGACCGTCTCGCCCTCCGCCCAGCGCAGGTAGCGATCGCCGATCCGCATGCGGACGTCGCCGTCGCGCGGCACGATCAGGCCGAGATGACAGGTGACCAGCCCCTTGGTCGCGCCGCGATGCGCGGCAATGTGTGCGCCCGGGGCGAGGGTTGCGAAGCACGCGCGTTCGGCCCCCGGAATGCAGGCGACGGCGGCGGCGGTGACCGGGCATTGCGCCAGCGTCTCCCCGACGGGCTCGCCATGCCGCCAGAGCGCGACCGAGTCCGCGCCGCCCTTCGGGGACATGGCGACGCGAATCGCCTCGTCCCGGATTGCCTGCCACCGGTCGCGCAACACCGCCGTCCATCCGAAGTCACGCACGTCGAGCACGGGTGCGTTCGAGACGAGCGACGACGCCGCGATCACCCGGTCGAGCGCGGCACGCCACCATCCGCCCTCCGGCGGGCCCGCGGCGCGACCATGCGCCCGCCGCGACGCCTCGCTGCCGAAATTCTGCCGCATTGCCCGATCGTGTCGAGGCATGCCGATATTGCTTCCGCCGGCCGTCATCCTTGCACCGTCCCGTCGTCCACCCGTGCGGTTTTCCGCTGTGGGGCGGCGTGGCGCGCCGATGCGCGCCGCTCCTGTCGACAGTGGCGACTATCGGCGCACGGGGGCGAAAACATGGCGATGGCGCGGTGTCTTCTGGGTCGCGGAACCTCCGCCGGCACCACCGCTGCGCCGTCGCTTGGGGGGTGCAAGGCGCCCAGCTAGCCCTTGCACGTGCCACACGCTAAAAGGCCGGCATGGCGTTCTTCTCCCGCGCATTCGCGCCCGTACTGCTTCTCGGCCCCATCCTCGGTCTCGCCAATCCACTTGTAGGCCAGACCGCGCCTGCCACGGCCCCCTCGGTCAAGGTCGACACCTCCGCCTGGCTCTACAAGGGCAGCGACCTGCCGCCCGATCCGGCGTGGAGCTTCGGCACGCTGCCGAACGGCCTGCGCTATGCGGTGCGCAAGAACGGCGTGCCGCCGGGACAGGTGTCGATCCGCGTGCGCATCGACGCCGGCTCGCTCAACGAGACCGACACGCAGCGCGGCTATGCCCATTTCATCGAGCATCTGTCGTTCCGCGGCTCGGAATATGTCCCCGACGGCGAGGCGAAACGGGTGTGGCAGCGGTTCGGCGCCACCTTCGGTTCCGATTCCAACGCATCGACCACGCCGACGCAGACGCTCTACAAGCTCGACCTGCCCTCGGCGACGCCGCAGACGCTCGACGAAAGCCTCAAGATCCTGTCGGGCATGATGGAAAAGCCGACGCTGACCGACGCGGCGGTGGCCGCCGAGCGGCCGATCGTGCTCGCCGAACGTCGCGAGCAGCCGGGGCCGCAGGTCCGCCTCTCCGATGCGATGAACGCCTTGTTCTTCGCCGGCCAGCCGCTGGCCGACCGTTCGCCCATCGGCACGCTGAAGACGCTCGAGGCGGCGACCGGCGACAGCATCAAGGCGTTCCACGACAAATGGTACCGCCCCGAACGCGCCGTCGTCATCATCTCCGGCGACGTCGACGCCGCGACGCTCGGCCAGCTCGTCGTCAAGCATTTCGCGGATTGGAAGGGCAACGGCCCCGCCCCCGCCGATCCGGACTTCGGCCAGCCCGATCCGAAACAGCCGACCAGCGCCACGCTGGTCGAGCCGGGCCTGCCGCCGCTGGTGATGATGGGCGTCGTGCGTCCCTGGCACTTCAACAACGACACCAAGATCTTCAATCAGAAGAGGATGGTCGACACGATCGCCGCCAAGGTGATCAGCCGCCGCCTGGAACGCCGTGCGCGTGCCGGCGCCAGCTTCGTCCAGGCGAGCGTCGACCTGGACGATCGCTCCCGCTCGGCGAACATGACGACGGTGCTGATCCTGCCCGTCGGTGACAAATGGGAACAGGCGCTCAAGGACGTCCGCGCGGAGATCGCCGATGCCGAAAAGGCGCCGCCGACGCAGGCGGAGATCGACCGCGAATATGCCGATTACGAGGTCGCGATCCGCAACGGCGTCGAGACCGCCCGCGTCGAGGCGAGCGCCAAGCAGGCCGACGACATGGCCGGCGCGCTCGACATCCGCGAGACGGTGACCGCGCCTCAGAACCAGTATGACATCCTCGCCGACGCGAAGAAGGCCGGCATGTTCAATCCCGCCGCGGTCCTCGCCTCGACCAGGAAGATCTTCACCGGCGTGGCGACGCGCGCCCTCGTCAACACCCGCACCGCGGAGAAGGGCACGGCAGAAAAGCTGGCGGCCGCGCTGAAGGCGGATGTCTCGCAGCTGACCGTCAAGCGCGCCACGCAGGGGTCCGTGGATTTCAGCAAGCTGCCAGCGCTCGGCACGCCGGGGACGGTCGCGTCGCGCGAGCAGGTGCAGGGCCTGCCGCTGGAAAAGGTGACCTTCGCCAACGGCGTGCGCATGCTGCTCTTCGCCAATCCCGACGATACCGGCCGGGTGTTCGTGCGCGTGCGCTTCGGGCGCGGGTACAACGCGCTGCCCGCGGACCGCCAGTCGCTCGGCTGGTCGGGTGATCTTGCGCTGATGGAGAGCGGCATCGGCAACCTGGGCCAGGACGATCTCGACCAGTTGACCGCCGGGCGGCAGCTCGGCCTCGACTTCGATATCGACGAGGACGCCTTCTCGGTGGCCGCGCTGTCGAGCCCGAAGGATTATGCCGACGAACTGACGCTGATCGCCGCCAAGCTCGCCGCGCCGCGCTGGGACGCGGCGCCGGTGATGCGTGCCAAGGAAGCGGCGCTGACCGCGATCCCGGGCTATCAGTCGAGTGCCGACGGCGTCCTGTCGCGCGACCTGGAGGGATTGCTGCACGATGGCGATCCGCGCTGGCGGACGCCCGATGCCAAGGCGATCGAGGCGCTGACGCCCGCCGCGTTCAAGGCGTTCTGGGGCCCCCTGCTCGCCAGCGGCCCGATCGAGGTCGACGTCTTCGGCCAGATCGACCCCGACGCGGCGATCGCCGCGGTCGCGAAGAGTTTCGGCGCGCTGCCGCCGCGCACGCCGTCGACCGCCGCGACGCCGCCCGTCCGCTTCCCGGCGCACGTGGCGACGCCGGTGCTGCGCCTGCACGACGGGCCGGAGACGCAGGCGGCGGCGGTGATCGCGTGGCCGACCGGCGCCGGCATGGCCGACAGCGCCACCGCGCGGCAGCTCGAGGTGCTGGCGCAGGTGTTCAGCGACCGCCTGTTCGAGAAGATGCGTCAGGCGGCGGGCGCGAGCTACAGCCCCGGTGTGGCGAGCAGCTGGCCAAAGGGGCTGCCGGGTGGCGGCCGGTTGATGGCGATGAGTCAGGTCGCCCCCGCCAACGTGCCGCTCTTCTTCCGCCTGGCCCGCGACATCGCCGCCGACCTTGCGGCGCATCCGATCTCCGACGACGAGCTCGCGCGCGTCAAGGGACCGTTGCAGCAGCTGTACCAGCGCGCCGCGACGAGCAGCCTGTTCTGGATGCGCGAGCTGTCGGGCAGCGCCTACGACACGACGCGGCTGGACGCGACGCAGCGGATCGGGCGCGACTTCGGCGCGGTGACCCCCGCGTCGCTGCAGCAGACCGCCGCGAAATATCTGGTCCCGTCGAAGGACTGGACGCTCGCGGTGCTGCCGCGCAAGGCGGGCGGGGCCGCAGCGACGGGCAAATAGCGTCCGATCCAGCCAGGCCATGGCGGGGGCGGTGTCGGCCCTCCCCCGCCGCGGGACCATGCGATCGAGGCGTTATTGCGAGTCGGTTTCGCTTTTCGCAATTAGCGCTTCGCGATAGGGTGTGCGCATGCCTCGCAAAATCGATCTCGAAGCCCTGTGCGCGCAAAAGGGCCTGCGCATCACCGAGCAGCGCCGCGTCATCGCGCGCGTGCTGTCGGAGGCGGAGGATCATCCGGACGTGGAAAAGGTCTACGAGCGGGCCTCCGCGATCGATCCCGGCATCTCGATCGCCACCGTCTATCGCACCGTGCGTCTGTTCGAAGAGGCGGGGATCCTCGACCGCCATGACTTCGGCGACGGCCGCGCCCGCTACGAGCCCGCGCCCGAGGCGCATCACGATCATCTGATCGACGTCGAAACCGGCCGGGTGATCGAGTTCGTCGACCCCGAGGTCGAACAGCTGCAAAAGGCGATCGCGGAGCGCCTCGGCTTCCGGCTCGTCGACCATCGCATGGAACTGTACGGCGTCAGCCTCGACCGCAAGAACTGAGCCGCGGTGATGGGCGGCAACCTGCGCCTCGCCGCCCGGCTCCTCGCCCTCGTCGCCGCCCTCGCCGGGGCGCTCCTCCTGCACGGCCTCTGGCGCCTCCTCCGCCTGCCCTCGCCCTGGCCCCGGCTGTTCCTCGGCGCCAGCGCGCGCATCGTCGGCGCGCGGCTGCACGTCATCGGCACGCCCCTGCGCAGGAACGTCGTATTCCTGTCCAACCACCTCAGCTGGATAGACATACTCCTACTAGCCGCCGCAACCGGCACCACCTTCGTCGCCAAGGGTGAGCTTGCCCGTGTCCCGTTGATCGGCTGGCTATGCACGCTCAATCGCACTATCTTCGTCGCGCGGGAGGACAGGCTCGGCATCGCCGGTCAGATCGAGCGGCTCCGCCTCGCCCTCCGCCGGGGCTGGGCGGTGACGATCTTTCCCGAGGGGACGACGGGCGACGGGCGGACCCTGCTGCCGTTCAAAGCTTCGCTGCTCGCCGCGCTCGATCCGCCGCCCGCAGGCACGCGGGTCCAGCCGATCAGAATCGACTATGGCACCGCGACGGACGAACTAGCGTGGGTTGGTGACGAGCCCGGCCAATCGCACGCGCTACGGGTACTGCGTCGACGCGGCGGCTTCGACGCGACGCTGCACTGCCTGGCGGTGTTCGATCCAACAACGTGCGGCGGACGCAAGGCAATCGCTGCCGCGGCCCAAGCCGCCATCGCGGCCTCCGAATGACAGGAAAACATTCAAGATAAGGTCAAATTGATCCATTGTGGCCCAATTTTACCGATTGATAACGTTCCGCCCGTAAAACACTCCACATGCAGGCTTCTTTTTCTTTCCAACTAGCGCCGGACCGGGATCTGATCCGCATCACCATGGTCGGTTTCTTCGAAGCAGCCGATATCGCACGGTTCATGCGCGAGCGGAACGAGGCCATGACCGGCCTGGCCTGCGCGCCCAATCAGCATCTTACGCTGGTCGATATCCGCGGCATGAACATTCAATCGCAAGAGGCGGTCGCGATGTTCGCCGAGGTGTTGCGCAACCCGCAATCGCTTTCGCGCCGCATCGCTTTTGTCGTTGGGCGTTCGCTTGCCCGGTCACAGGTGATCCGTGCAGCCGGAAGTCGCGGCCGACTGTTCTTCGATATCGCACAGGCCGAAGCCTGGCTGTTCCAGGATGCGGACGCCGCCGCCGCCTGAAACGGATCCGGCTCAGCGTCCGCCGAACGTATAGCTGAGGCCGATGCCACCCGCCGGCTGGCTCCGCGATCCGAAGCGGCGCGTCACGGGTGAATCCGCGTCATCGCCGACCAGCCGGTCGTAGCGCGCGTAGGTGTAGAGGCCCCATGGACCACCGATCGCGCGGAGGAAGCCCGCGGTGACGCCCACGGCCTGCACGCCGCCACCGGGCCTGTAGACCCCCAGCCCCGAACGCGCCGCATCCCCCGCCGACACGCCGAAATAGGCGCGGTCGAACCGTGCATTGGATAGCGTCACGCGCGGACCGACCGAAAAAAGCCAGCGATCGGCGTCCCGCATCACGTAATCGGCGCTGAGACTCGCGACGAACCCTCTGTGACCACCGATTCCCTGCCGCACCTCCGTCCGCAGCCGCCAGGACGGCGACACGGCATATTGGAGCGACCCGCCAAGTTCGACCGTGCGCCCGACCGTGGGCAGCAGACCGTCGGTGTCACGCGCCAGCCGCCGCCCGACGAGGTTCAGCGCCGGCCCGATCGCGAAGCCGCCACGCTGCCACAGCGCGAAACCCGCGCTTTCGTCCGGCGCCTCGAACGCGATCGGATCGTCGCCCCGCGCCCGCGACACGTCGACCAGCGGGGACAGGCGCACCCGATCGGCGCCGGGAAAGGCGGGGACGAGTTCCGGACCGAGCGTGACGCGCGTCCGCCGCGGCCCTCCCTCGGCGGTCTGCGCCGCCGCCGGCATCGCGGATAGCGCGCCCACCGCCATCATCACCGCGACCGGACGCCAGGCCCGCCAGCGAATAGCGTCGAGACGATCGTGCATTGGCGCCTTCTCCCTGCTTGCGCGATGCTGGCGATGGGACCGCAAACCCGCTATGCGGCGGCCATGCAATTCCCCGGTGAAACTCCCGTTCCTACCCCTGCCGACACGACCGGTGCAGGCGCGCCCCGAACCTTTCACGTCAAGTCGTTCGGCTGCCAGATGAACGTCTATGACGGCGAACGCATGGCCGAACTGATGGCCGCGGATGGACTCGCTCCCACGGACGATGCGCACGCCGCCGACCTCGTCGTGCTCAACACCTGCCACATCCGCGAGAAGGCGACGGAAAAGGTGTATTCCGATATCGGCCGCCTGCGCAAGGTCGCGGGGGAGCAGGGCCGCGTGCCGATGATCGCCGTCGCTGGCTGCGTCGCCCAGGCGGAGGGCGAGGAGATCGTCCGCCGGGCAAAGGTCGATGTCGTCGTCGGCCCGCAGGCCTATCACAACCTCCCCGCGCTGGTCGCGAAGGCGGCGGCGGACGGTGCTGCGGCGCTCGACACCGACATGCCCGCCCTGTCGAAGTTCGGGGCCTTGCCGGCGCGCCGTCGGGTCGGCCCTACCGCCTTCCTGACGGTACAGGAGGGTTGCGACAAGTTCTGCACCTATTGCGTCGTGCCCTATACGCGGGGTGCGGAGATCAGCCGGCCGTTCGCGGCGATCGTCGACGAGGCGAAGGCTCTGGTCGACGCCGGCGCGCGGGAGATCACGCTGCTCGGCCAGAACGTCAACGCATGGGCCCAGGACGGCCAGGATCTCGGCGGCCTGATCCGTACGCTGGATCGCATCCCCAACCTCGCTCGCATCCGCTACACGACCAGCCATCCCAACGACATGACGCAGGGCCTGATCGACGCGCATCGCGATGTCGAAAGCCTGATGCCGTTCCTCCACCTGCCGGTTCAGGCGGGCAACGACCGTGTGCTGAAGGCGATGAACCGCAGCCACGATCGCGACTCCTATCTTCGCCTGATCGACCGTATCCGCGCCGCCCGGCCCGACATCGCGCTGTCGGGCGACTTCATCGTCGGCTTCCCCGGAGAGTCCGAGTCGGAGTTCGAGGATACGCTCAGCCTGATCGATGCCGTCGGCTACGCTCAGGCCTTCTCGTTCAAGTACAGCCCCCGCCCCGGCACGCCCGCGGCGACCATGGGCGACGACATCGCCGCCGAGGTGATGGACGAGCGGCTGCAGCGCTTGCAGGCACGGATCAACCGCGACCAGCATGGCTTCAACGCCGCCAGCGTCGGGCGTGTGTGCCAGGTCCTGGTCGAACGTCGCGGCAAGCTGCCGGGGCAGATGCTGGGCAAATCCCCGTGGTTGCAGTCCGTGCACCTGATGGCCGACGCGGCGATCGGCGACCTGGTCGACGTGGAACTGGTCGCGGCCGGTCCGAATTCGCTGTCGGGATCGGTCAGACTGCGGCAGGCCGCGTAAAACGGGGCTGTCCCAAGGCCTCGCCTGCTGTCAGACTGGAATGCGGGGGCCATGGTTCCCACATCGCCGCAACACCCCTGGCCGTCCGCCATTATGAACGGCAGGGATCACGACCGCCGAAAGGACCGCATGAGCCGCAAGCCTGTCCCCGCCCAGTCCGGTGAACGCAGCCGGGTAGAGGTCCTTTTCGACAAGCCCCAGCTGCTCAGCCTACTCTTCGGCCAATACGACCAGCATCTCGTCGCGCTGGAAAACCGTTTAGGCGTCTATATCACCGCGCGCGGCAATCGCGTCGGCCTGGAGGGAACGGCCGAACAGGTCGCGCTCGCTCGCGACGTGCTCAACGATCTCTATCAGCGGATCCAGCGCGGCGAGGAGGTTGATACCGGGCTCGTCGATGCCTCGATCGCGATGGCCGCGGAGCCGACGCTCGACGGCATCGTCAGCGCCGAACGCGGTGCCGTGCCGTCGGTGATGATCCGCACGCGCAAGAAGACGATCGTGCCCCGCACGCCGGCGCAGGCGCATTACATGCGCGAACTGACCAGCCACGACATGATCTTCGCGCTCGGCCCGGCCGGCACCGGCAAGACCTATATCGCGGTCGCGCAGGCCGTCGCGCAGCTCATCACCGGCTCGGTGCAGCGACTGATCCTTTCGCGCCCGGCCGTGGAAGCCGGCGAGAAGCTCGGCTTCCTGCCGGGCGACATGAAGGAGAAGGTCGACCCCTATCTGCGCCCCCTTTACGACGCGCTGCATGACTGCCTGCCGGCCGAGCAGGTCGAGCGACGCATCGCGAGCGGCGAGATCGAGATCGCGCCCATCGCCTTCATGCGCGGCCGCACGCTCGCGGACGCGTTCGTGATCCTCGACGAGGCGCAGAACACGACCCCCGCGCAGATGAAGATGTTCCTCACCCGCTTCGGCCAGAACAGCCGCATGGTGATCTGCGGCGACCCCAATCAGACCGACCTGCCCGGCGGGGTCGCGGCCAGTGGCCTCGCTGACGCGACCTATCGGTTGGAAGGCGTGGAAGGCATCTCGATGTGCCGCTTCACCGCCGCCGACGTGGTCCGCCACCCGATCGTCGGCCGGATCGTCGAGGCTTACGAGGGACCGGCCGGTTGAACATGGGTGCCGATGGCGCGCGACGATGCCGGTCGTGCGCTGGCGGCGCGCGCCGCGATAAACGATTTCGGTCGGAACGCTGGTCGGCCCATCGCGCATTGCCGTTCGTCCGTATATGCGCGCGCATCGACGACGCCTGCCGCCTTTCCCGCGCGACTCCTTCAGCCTGACGGACCCAGCCCGATGATCCAGATCGAACTTACCCGCGAAGATCCCTGGCCCGACGCGGACTGGGACGGCGTCGCCACGCGCGCCGCCCGTGCGGCTATCGAACGCACCCCGCACGGCGGCCTGCTGACCACCCCGGCCGCGGTGGAAATCTCGCTCCGCCTCACCGCCGACGACGAGGTGCACGCGCTCAACCGCCAGTATCGCGGCAAGGACAAGCCGACCAACGTGCTCTCCTTTCCCATGGTGCAAGCCGACCTGATCGACACGGTCAGCCAGAATTCGGACGATGGGGAACTTCTGCTCGGCGACATCGTCCTCGCGCATGGCGTCTGCGTCGCGGAGGCTGCCGAGCGGGGGATCAGCGTCACCGATCATGCCACCCATTTGATGGTGCACGGCGTCCTGCATCTGCTAGGCTATGACCATATCGAGGATGACGAGGCGGAAGGCATGGAAGAGATCGAGCGACAGGCGCTCGCCGCGCTCGGCATCGCCGATCCCTATCTGATCCAAGAGGACTGACACGAACACCGATGGCCGAAGACCGAAGTAGCGCCGCGCAGGGCGGCGAGCAGGACAGCAGCCTCTGGCGGGTGCTGAAGGGATTCATGTCGGGCGGGCGCGTGGAGGACTCGCTCCGTGCGCAGCTGGAAGAGGCGATCGACCGGCACGAGGGCGATCCGACCCCCGACGTCAAGGGCGACCTGACCCCGCTCGAGCGCCAGATGGTGCGCAACCTCCTGCATTTCGGCGAGCGGGACGCGGGCGATGTCGGCGTGCCGCGCGCGGACGTCATCGCCGTCGAGGAGCAGACCCGCTTCGACGATCTGGTGCGCATCTTCGCGGAAGCCGGCCACAGCCGCCTGCCCGTGTACCGGGGCGAACTCGATACGATCATTGGCATGGTCCACATCAAGGACGTGTTCAACATCCTGGCGACCGACGCGCCGCGGCCGGACAGCATCGCCGCGCTGATCCGCGAGCCGCTGTACGTCCCGATGTCGCGCGGTGCGCTCGACCTGCTCGCCGACATGCGCGCAAGCCATGTCCACCTCGCCGTCGTGCTCGACGAATACTCGGGCACCGAGGGGCTCGTCACGATCGAGGACCTGATCGAGGAGATCGTCGGCGACATCGCGGACGAGCATGACGAGACGCCGGAGCAGCTGCTCGTGCCGATTGACGGCGGCGCCTGGGACGTCGACGCCCGCGCCGAGCTTGAGGACGTCGCCGAGGCGATCGATCCCCGCCTGGGCGAGGCGGACAGCGACGTCGACACGGTCGGCGGCCTGGCCGCGGTCCTCGCCGGCCATGTCCCGCATGTCGGCGACTGCCTCGACCACCCCAGCGGGTGGAAGCTCGAGGTGCTCGACGCGGACGAACGGCGCATCCACCGGCTGCGCCTGCACCCACCGGTGCCCACGCCCGAGGACGCCTGATCGGCTGATCGGCTGATCGGCTGATCGGCTGTTTCGATCACAACTTTCGCGATTACACGTTTCTCCGATCAGACGGCCTGCGCTACCACCAGGCATCGCCGAGGTGGTGGCGCGCGTTGTGCTGCGCGCGACGCAGGCCCGCGACAGGAATTTTCGAGGAGAGATGCGACATGGACGCCATTACCGAAGGCAGCCCGATCAACGATCCCAAGAAGCAGCCGGCCGCGATGCGCCGCCTGCTCGGCCAGACCGCCAAGGACTGGTGGCCGGAATCGCTGTCGATCGACATCCTTCACCAGAAGGGCGTCAGCGGCAATCCGATGGGCGACGACTTCGACTATCGCTCGGAATTCCTGACGCTCGATTATGATCAGTTGAAGGCCGACCTGACCGCGCTGATGACCGACAGCCAGCCTTGGTGGCCGGCCGATTACGGGCATTACGGCCCGTTCTTCATCCGCATGGCGTGGCATTCGGCGGGCACCTATCGCACCGGCGACGGGCGCGGCGGCTCGTCCGCGGGCCAGCAGCGCTTCGCCCCGCTCAATTCCTGGCCCGACAACGGCAACCTCGACAAGGCGCGTCGCCTGCTCTGGCCGATCAAGCAGAAATACGGGCGCAAGCTGAGCTGGGCGGACCTGTTCATCCTGGCGGGCAATGTCGCGATCGAATCGATGGGTGGCCCGACCTTCGGCTTCTCCGGCGGACGCGAGGACGTGTTCGAGCCGGAAAAGGACGTCTATTGGGGCACCGAGGAGGAATGGCTCGGCCAGACGCGCATCGACGAGGAAGCGGGCCTGGCGCTCGAAAGCCCGCTCGCCGCGATCCAGCATGGCCTCATCTACGTCAATCCCGAAGGACCGGGCGGCTGCCCGATGCCGCAGGGGTCGGCGCGCGACATGCGCGAGACGTTCGCGCGCATGGGCATGAACGACGAGGAAACCGTCGCGCTGACCGCCGGCGGCCATACCTTCGGCAAGGCGCATGGCGCCGGCGATCCGAGCCATGTCGGCAAGGAGCCTGAGGGCGCCGACATCGCCAGCCAGGGACTCGGCTGGGCCTCGACGCACGAGAGCGGCATGGGTGATCACACGATCACCAGCGGACTCGAGGGCGCGTGGACACCGACGCCGACGACCTGGGACATGACCTATTTCGACATGCTCTTCGACCATGAGTACGAACTGGTGAAGAGCCCGGCCGGCGCCCATCAGTGGCAGCCCGTGGGCAATCCGGAGGACACGCTCGCCCCCGCCGCGCATACGCCGGGCAAGCGCGTGCCGACGATGATGTCGACCGCCGACATGGCGCTGAAGGTGGACCCGGCATACAACGCGATCTGCCAGAAATTCCGTGCGGACCCGGCCTATTTCGCGGACGTCTGGGCGCGCGCCTGGTACAAGCTGACCCACCGTGACATGGGGCCGAAGAGCCGCCTGATCGGCCCGGAAGTGCCGCAGGAAGAGCTGATCTGGCAGGATCCCATCCCCGCGGCCGACTATCCGCAGATCGAGGCCGAGGACATCGCCGCGCTGAAGGTGGCGATTGCGGACTCGGGCCTGTCCGTCGCCGAACTCGTCACCACCGCCTGGGCTTCTGCCGCGACATGGCGCGGGTCGGATCATCGCGGCGGCGCGAACGGCGCACGCATCCGCCTCGCGCCCCAGAAGGACTGGGAGGTCAACAATCCGGAGCAGCTAGCCAAGGTCCTTCAGGTATATGAGGGCATCAAGGCCGATTTCGACGGGAAGGGTGACCGGAAGGTCTCGATCGCCGACCTCATCGTGCTCGGCGGTTCTGTCGGTATCGAGCAGGCGGCGAAAGCTGCCGGACATGCTCTGGAAGTGCCCTTCACCCCCGGTCGTACGGATGCGTCGGCCGAGCAGACCGACGCCGACAGCTTCGACGTGCTCGAGCCGAAGGCCGATGCCTTCCGCAACTATCTGCAGGTCAAGTTCAACGTGCCGACCGAGGAGCTGATGATCGACCGGGCGCAGCTGCTCGGCCTGTCCGCGCCGGAGATGACGGTGCTGGTCGGCGGTCTGCGCGTCCTCGGCGCCAACCACCCGAAGGCGGCGCGGCACGGCGTCTTCACCGATCGGCCCGGCCAACTGACCAACGACTTCTTCGTCAACCTGCTCGACATGGGCACGGCATGGAAGCAGGTGAGCGACGAGAGCGACGAGGAGTTCGTCGGCACCGACAGGCATACGCACGAACAGAAGTGGACCGCCTCGCGCACCGATCTGGTGTTCGGCTCCAACTCGCAGCTGCGTGCGATCGCCGAGGTCTATGCGTGTGACGATGCGAAGGCGATGTTCGCCGACCATTTCGTCAAGGCATGGACGAAGGTGATGAACGCCGACCGGTACGACCTCAGGGTCTGATCGTCTCCGCCGGGGCCCGCTCCGGCCGGCAGCACGCCCGCTTCACCCTCCCCTGCCCCGAAGCGGGCGACGAGGCCGCCGACAGCGATGTCGGCGGCCTTTCTGCGTCGGGCGCCGATGGCCGCCGCCTTTGGTCGGCGGCCGGCCGGACACAAAAAGTTACAAACCACGTTAAGGCGTCGGGAGCGGCATAGAGCCGTTCCGCCCCAGGACGACACCCTATGGACCAGACCGCCTTTCTGACAGGATTTACCATCATGTCGCTGGGATCGCTCGCGATCTATGCGACGGGCAGGAAAAGCTATCCAGCGGGACACCATACGCTGCTGCACGCCAGCGTGCCGTTCATCGCGGCAACGGCCTATCTCGCCATGGCTTTCGGCATCGGCACGCTCGTCACCGTCGACGGCGCCGTGACCTATGTCGCGCGCTATCTGGACTGGTCGGTCACGACGCCGATCCTGCTCGCTGGCCTCGTGCTCGTCGCCTTCCACGATCGCGGCCGGACGGGCGAAGTCGGCGGTTATCTGACGGCGATCATCACGCTCGACGTGCTGATGATCGTGACCGGGCTCATCTCGTCGCTGGCGCAGGTTCCGCTGGTGAAATGGGTTTGGTTCGCCTGGTCGTGCGCCGCCTTCGTCGGCGTGTTGTACCTGCTCTGGGTCCCCCTGCGGACGGCGGCCAACGCCCGCGGCACCGCTGTCGGCCAGGCATATGGAAAGAACGTCACGCTGCTGACGGTTGTGTGGTTCCTTTATCCCATCGTTTTCGCCATCGGCCCCGAAGGCCTCAAGATGATCAGCGACCCGAGCTCCGTCTGGGCGATCCTGGTCATGGATGTGGTCGCCAAGGTCGCCTACGCCTTCTACGCCGCGAAGAACCTCGACGCGGCGCTGGGAGACGACGGCGAGACGCGCCGCCACGCGGCGTGATCGCGCGCGCGCCCGCGGCCGGGTGGTGCGTCCTGACGGCGGCGGCGTGCCTCGCCGCCGTCGGGCCGCTCGCCGCCCAGCTCGGCTTTGCCGTCCTTGCCGTGGGCGTCATCGGCATGGCGCATGGCGCCAGCGATCTTGCGATCGTCGCGCGTGCGCGCAGGCCCGCGTTCCTTGCGGCCTATGCCGCCGTGTCGCTGCTCTGCCTCGCCTGGTGGATCACGCGGCCCGCCCTTGCCCTGCCGCTGTTCCTCGGCGCCTCCGCCGTCCATTTTGCGATGGAGGACGCGCCGCACGGATCGTGGCGCGAGCGGACGCTACGGGGCATGAGCCTGATCGCGACGCCCGCAACCCTGCATCCGGCCCAATTGCACATGCTGTTGCACGTCGCCGCCGGCGGCGATGCCGTGTCGCCCGCGATCATTGCCGTGATGGCGACGATCGGCGGTATAGCGGCTGCGGTGCTGATCGCGACCGGCGTGGCGCGGCGCGACCTGCGGCTGGTCGGCGGGACGATGGCGCTACTGCTGTTCCCGCCCTTGATTGGCTTCGCGCTCGGCTTTCTCATCCTCCATGCGCTGCCGCAGACCAGCGTCCGGCGCGCGCGCATCGGCTGCGCCACCATGTCCGGCTATCTGCGCGCGACCGCGCCGATCATGGCGGCAGCGATCGCCGTGTTCGCATTGGTGACGACGATCGTGCTGCGCTTTGACGACAGCGGCATACGTGGATTGTTCGCCGCGATCGCGGCACTCGCCATGCCGCACCTGCTGGTGACCCCGTGGTTCTCCCAGAAGGCACACGCCCTCACGAAACACAACATGCGCGGTCACATTGCTATTGATAGTTTGTCGCAATATCACTAGCCGGGCCCCGAAAGGGATCATCCATGTCGTCTTCTCCTATTTCCAACGCGCTGTTGATCGGTGCTGCCGCGGTCGGCACGCCCGCCCTGGCCGCCGCGCAGGATCTCGCGACGCAGCGCGCGCGCGACGCCGACCGTGGCGACATCGTCGTCACCGGCCAGCAGAACTCGAATCAGGCCGCGTCGGGCACGAAGACCGCGACGCCCCTGGCCGAGACGCCGCAGTCGATCAGCCTGATCACGGGCGAGGATATCGCCGAACTGGGGCTGCAAAACCTGAACCAGTCGCTGCGCTTCGTCGCGGGCGTGACGCCCGAGACGCGCGGGGCGAGCGCGGAAGTCTACGACCAGTTCAAGCTGCGCGGCTTCGACGCCCCAGTCTTCCTGGATGGCCTCAAGCTGTTCCAGAGCCCGACCGGCTATGCCGTGCCGCAGGTCGACGTATCGCGGCTCGACCGGGTCGAGGTGGTCAAGGGGCCCGCCTCCGTTCTGTACGGCCAGTCGAGTCCCGGCGGCCTTGTCGCGGAGAGCAGCAAGCTGCCGATCGACGCCGCGTTCTATGGGGCGGTTGCCGGTACATATGGCACCTACGACCTGTACCGGATCGACGCCGATGTCGGCGGCCGTGCCGGCGCGGGCATAGCGTGGCGGCTGTACGGCAGCGCGAACGGCGCCTCCACGCAACAGACGTTCGGCAAGCGCGAGCGCGAAACGGTGTCCGCCGCCGTCACGGCGGGCGCGGGCAGCGCGACCAGCTTCACCTTGCTCGGCGCCTATTCGCACGATCCATACAACGGCACCTATGGCGTCTTTCCGACGCTCGGTACGCTGATCGCCAGCCCGAACGGGCGGCTGCCGACGCGCTTCGACGCGGGCGAAGCGGGCAACCGCTTCCGGCGGGAGCAGGCGGCGCTCACTTATATCTTCCGCCACGATTTCGGCGACGGCTGGGCCTTGCGCGCGTCAGGGCGCTATCAGCATGTCACCGCGCGGCTGGGCCTGGTCTACACCACGGGCGCGCCGCTCGATGCGGCGCTCCGCCGCTTCGGCCGCGCCTCCTACGCAACCGACGAACAGCTGGACAATTGGACCTACGACAACCAGCTGACCGGCAGTGTCCGGACCGGCGCAGTGTCGCACACGCTGCTGTTCGGCACCGATCGGCAGGTGGCGCATGCAAGGGAGGCGTTCGCGTTCGGATCGGCGACCCCGATCGACGCCTATGCCCCCGTCTATGGCACGATGCCCGTGCCGCAGACGCCGGCGGCGGTGCCAGACCCCTTTGCCGGCAACTATGTCGTGCGCCAGCGGCAGCAGGGCCTCTACGCGCAGGATCAGATCGCCGTCGGCGCGCTGCGCGTCCTGCTCAGCGGACGCCACGACTGGGCGCACGCGGAGCAGGCCGGGCTCGGCGCGAAGGACGATCGCAAGTTCACCTGGCGGGCCGGCGCGCTCTACACGCTGCCGTTCGGCCTTGCGCCCTATGTCAGCTATTCGACGTCGTTCGAGCCGCAATCGTCGCTGGTCCGCCGGGCGGACGGCAGCACCGGCATCGCCGATCCGTCGCTCGGCCGGCAGCTGGAAGCGGGCGCCAAGTTCAGCATACCGGGAACGCCAATCCTGCTGTCGGGCGCGTGGTTCCGCATCGACCAGACCAACGTGCTCACCTCGACGCCCGATTTCAGCGTGTCGCGGCAGACCGGGCGAGTGCGTTCGACCGGCGTCGAGTTCGAAGGCAGCGCGCCGCTGCCGCATGGCTTCGCAGTCCGGGCGGCCTATAGCCGGCAGAGCGTCAAGGTGACGGCGGATGCCGACGATCCCGCGCGCATCGGTCGGCGGCTGGAGACGGTCGGCCGCGGCGGCGCCTCGCTGGCGCTCGACTGGGCGCCGACTGCCGGCCCGCTGGCGGGCCTGACGCTTGGCGGAGCCGCCCGCCACGTCGATCGCATCTACGCGGGTATCTCGCCGATCGACGGCATCGCGCGCGATACGCCCGCCTATACGGTGTTCGACGCGCTCGTCCGCTACGAACTGGCCGAAGCCACGCCGTCGCTGCGCGGCGTCACCCTCGCGGTCAACGCCACCAACGTGTTCGACAAGCGGTACCTGACCAGCTGCTTCGCCAACTACAATTGGTGCTGGTACGGCAACCGCCGCACGATCCAGGCGACGATCGGCTATCGCTTCTGAACGGGGGCAGAGGCTTATTGTGTCGGTCCCGCCCCTCCCCTAGCGTGATCGCATGAAGCACCTGCTCCGCGTCGCGTTGATCGTCCTGCTCGTCGGCATCGCCGCCGTCGTCTATCTCGCCTGGCCCGACACGGCGCGCGTGCCGTTCGACGAGGTGACGGGCAAGCGTCCGAAGATCACCGATCCGCGCGACCAGACGATCCCGACCTTCAAGGTGGCCGATGCGGTCGGCTGGCGAGACGGACGCACCCCGGTGGCGGCCGCGGGGTTGAAGGTGCAGCCTTTCGCCGCCGGGCTGGACCATCCGCGCTGGCTCTATCAGCTCCCCAACGGCGACATCCTCGTCGCGGAGGCGAACAGCCCGCCGCGTGACGTCGGCGGCATCCAGGGCATGGTGATGGGGTGGCTGATGGGCAAGGCGGGTGCCGGCGTGCCCTCCGCCGACCGCATCACGCTGCTGCGCGACGCCAATGGCGACGGCGTGGCGGAGGAGCGGCACGTCTTCCTTACCGGCCTCCATTCGCCGACCGGCATGGTGCTGTTCGAGGGCCAATTGTACGTCGCCAACACCGACAGCATCGTCCGCGTCCCCTATCGCGACGGCGCGACGCAGATCGCCGCCAAGCCGGAACTCGTCGTCAAGCTCAACGGGGGCGGCAACCACTGGGCGCGCACGCTGATCGCGGCGCCGGACGGCCGCACGCTGTTCGTGGGTGTCGGCTCCTCGTCCAACATCGCCGAGAACGGCATGGCCGCGGAGAAATTCCGCGCCAACATCCTGCAGGTCTGGCCGAAGGAAAAGACGTTCCGCATCTATGCCTCCGGCCTGCGCAATCCGCAGGGGATGGCGATCAATCCCGCCAACAACCAGCTGTGGACGGTCGTCAACGAGCGCGACATGCTCGGCAGCGACCTGGCGCCCGACTATCTGACGCAGGTCGAGTTCGGCGACCAGTTCGGTTGGCCCTGGTATTACTGGGGCGGCTATCCGGACCGTCGCGTCGAGCCGGCGAACCCCGACCTGCAGCAATATTCGAAGCGTCCCGATTATGCGCTCGGGCCGCACGTCGCCGCGCTCGGCCTCGCCTTCTCGAACGGCATGAAGCTGGGCGACCGCTTCGCCAACGGTGCGTTCGTCGGCGAGCACGGGTCGTGGAACCGCAAGCCGGTGTCAGGCTACAAGGTCGTGTTCGTCCCCTTCGGCGCGCGGGGCTTCCCGGCCGAGGGCGCTAAGCCGGTCGATGTTCTGACCGGCTTCCTCGATGCGGACGGCAAGGCGCAGGGGCGTCCCGTCGGCGTGATCGGCGACCGGACGGGCAGCCTGCTGGTCGCCGACGACGTCGGCAACACGATCTGGCGCGTATCGACGAAGTGACGCGATCGATCACCGCTTCGGCGTGAGTCCGGCGGCAACCCGCCGACGGACCATTTCGGTCACGGTGCCGAAGACGAGGTGCGACGCCACGCCATAGGCGTGGCTCGACAGCGGCGACCGCCATGGCGCGTCACCCAACCCGGCCGCGGGGACGGCGGCCTCGTCGAGCACGGTGGCGGTGGTCAGGCCGAAGGCGACGCCATAGCCCTTGGTGACGCCGGGCCGCACCGCGGCCGCCATGCCATAGGCAACGCCAAGCGCGGCGCCGAGCGCGTAATGCACCGCCTGGCCGGCGAGCGGCTTGTCCCCGTCCGCGATGTCATGGCCGATGGTGGCCTTGGCGATCGAGTCGGCGGCCTTCACCGTGGCAGGCTCGCCGTCACCCTGCGAACCGCGGTTTTTGGACAAAGCGGCGATGCCCGCCTGGAACGCATCCATTGCGGCCGACGCGGTCAGTCCGCCGACGAGCCCCGCAAGCGCGCCTCCCAACAGACGGCTGGTGACGGATTGCTGCTGGTCTCGGGACATGGGGTGGCTCCGTAGCGGTGTATACCAGGGCCAACCCTCGTGCCGGGCCGGCGATCCCCCGTGCGGGACCGCCGGCCTCGTCCGTACGGCAGCGAACCGTTGAGTCGCCGCCGCGCCTCGATCAGGCCAGCGTCAGCCCGACGTCGACATTGCCGCGGGTCGCGTTCGAATAGGGGCAGATCTGGTGCGCCGCTTCCACGAGCTGCTGCGCCTGCTCCCGGTCGACGCCCGGAAGATCCACAGTGAGATCGGCGGTGATGCCGAAGCCGCCTTCCGCCTTGGGGCCGATACCTACCTTGGCCGTCACCTTGACGTCGTTCGGCACCTTTACCTTCAACTGCTGCCCGGCAACCTTCAGCGCGCCGATGAAGCAGGCCGAATAGCCCGCCGCGAACAGCTGTTCCGGGTTGGTGCCCTCGCCGCCCGCGCCACCCAATTCCTTCGGCGTCGAGAGCTGGACGTCGACACGGCCGTCTTCGGAGCGTGCATGCCCGTCACGACCGCCCGTGGCCGTCGCGCTGGTGCTGTACAGGACGCTGATCGTCATGGACTTTTCCTCTGCAATTTAGTTATCGCGATAATTGAATTAGCCGTTCGCCCGTTCATTGTCCAGATAAAAATTATCGCGAAACATATTTTGTGCTATGCCGCTGCCATGACTGCCGATCCTCCCCCCCTCCCCATCCCCCTCGACGAGCAATTGTGCTTCTCGCTCTACACCGCGACGATCGCGATCAATCGCGCCTACAAGCCCGTGCTCGACCGACTCGGCATCACCTACCCGCAGTTCCTCGTCCTCCAGGCGCTCCACGAGCAGCCCGACCGTACGATCGGCCAGATCGCGGAACGCCTGTCACTCGAGTCGAGTACGATCACGCCACTGATCAAGCGGCTGGAGGCGGCGGGCCTCGTGTCGCGCAGCCGCGATCCGAAGGACGAGCGACAGGTTCGCGTCCGCCTTACCGACCTGGGGTCGGTGCGGTGGCAGGAGACGGGGTGCCTCGGCCCGCTCATCCTGGCGCGAAGCGGCATGGATGCGGCGGAAGTTCGCGCGCTCAACGACCGGCTTCACGCGCTTAACGCCGCACTTACCCTGCCGCCCGGCGACAACGCTGGCTGATCCGCCTGGCGGCCCCGCAGCCGGGCACGGACTGCATGCGGGACCGCGTCGGCATCGGCGGATCACTCCAGGTCGCCGCTGCGACCGATGCGCTCAGTCCCCCGCCGGCTCATGATAGGGACAGCCGTTGAACCGCGCGCGGAAGTCGGCCGAATGGCGGTAGGTGTCGCGCCGTGCCCGGTTGATGTTGCCGAGCGGGCGATGCGCGGCAAGGCCCGTCCAGACGCTGAACCGCATGCGCTCGTTCACCGACTCGACGAGCGCCGGATCCCAGCTGTCCTGCGCCTGTGCCCGCACCGTCGCGACCCGGATGAAAGGCGCCTCCTTCTCATCCCACTCGATCGTGGGGTCCTCGACCGGCTGGCGCTCCAGATCGCGGCACAGCTGGACCCTGAATTCCCATTCGGCCGCCATGCCCAGCATCTCGCCTCGCACCTCTTCGCGGATGGCGTCTTCCCGCCCGTCGACCGCGATCGTCTTGCCCGTCAGCGCGACCTGCGCCGGAGCGACGGGAACCAGCGAGAATTTGGCGATATGGTCGCCGTAGCGGAAGGCGGTGGCGCTGTAATAGGTTTCGCCGAGCGGCTCGACGTTCGGTGCGCCGCCCAGCGAATCGACCGCCGGGATTTGCGTGCCGACCGCGTCCAGCATGGTGTGCACGCCGCGCAGCACCGCCGAGATGACCTTCTTGCCACCCTCCATCCGGTCGGTCGTCTTGGCGAGCAGCTTGAGGTTGCCGAGGAACTTGTCGGCGGTCCTGGCCTGGAAGACGGCGCCGTTGACCATCACGAAATCCTGCGTCCGCCCCTCGGCACCCGCAAGCCGCTCGCCGTCGACGTCCAGCACCTTCATCGCGAGGCCGCGCGGCAGGCTGATCGCGTCGGGAAGGATGTCGCCGGCATTGGTCGACATGCGGATCAGCACCCTGTGCGTGCCCGGCGTGGCGAAGAGACCCTGCGCCAGTTCGGGCGGCAGATGATCGTCGATCGTCATCTCGCCCTCGAGGATGCCATGCGATTTCGCATGCACCGAGCGCACCGCATGGCCGTAATCCTCCGCGGTCCGCTCGAGGATGGTGTCGAACGTCTCGTTCAGCTCGCGGTGCGTCTCTTTTTCCGTCGAATCGATGGTCTCGACGGAGTTGGCGTAGCGGACGGCAGCTTGGGGCATGTCTCGATTATCCTGAAGAGTGCTGGAGCACCCGACAACGAACGAGCCGTCGCATAGGCTGCCGCTTGGGTCTTAAATGGTCGGAAAACGGTTACGCCTACGGCAAAAGATTTGATCTGCATCAACTTCCAAGGTCAATACTGCTGTCCGGGTAAGCTTTGCCGCCGTATTGCCACGCATTAGCAAATTCTTGCGCCGTGGCTCCCCATTCCCAACATTCGGTAGACCGGCGTAGTTTCTGTACGAAACCGTGCAGAACGAGGCCGGACTGGACCAGATGCTGCCGCCTATTCTAGGCACGGAGCGATGAACGCCGACATGACCGATCCACGCTCAGGCCAATTCCGCATTCCCGTCGCAGTCACTGCCGATGGCATCCGCAACACCTTTCTCGCCAGCCTCGACCGCGCCGACTTCGCGGCGTTGGCGCCGCATCTCGAACGCGTACCCTTTGCGATCGGCGACGAATTGGCGACCACCGGCGCACCGATCGACTGTCTGCACTTTCCCGAAGGCGCGGTGGCCGCGATTCTCGACTCCCGGTCGGATGGCCGCCGGCTGGCGGTGGGCCTGGTCGGGCTGGAGGGCTTCACCGGATGGCCGCTTCTTCTGGGCGAGACGCACTGGCCGCATGATGTCGTGATGCGCGCCGAAAGCGGCACCGCGCTGCGCATTGGTCGCGATGCGTTCCTCGCCGCTGTTGCGCAAAGCGAATCCCTACGCGCCATGCTGTTGCGCTTCGTCGGCGTCATCAACGTCCAGATGGCGAGCACGATCGTCTCCTCGCTCGTCCATCCGGTCGAGCGCCGCATGGCGCGCTGGATCCTGCTGTATCACGACCGGATCAGCGGCGAGGACATCTGCCTGACGCACGAGGAATTCCGCCTCATGCTGGGCGTGCGCCGGTCGAGCATCACCGAGGCGCTGCACCGGCTGGAGTCGGAACAGGCGGTGCGGGGCCTGCGCGGCCGGGTCGTCGTGCGCGACCGGACGAAGCTGATGGCCATCGCGGGCGACACCTACGGGCAGCCCGAGCATACCTATGCCCGTCTGATCCTCGGCGGCGCGGATGAGGGGCGGTCTCGCGGGGCGCAGCAGAACGGCTGACCCGCGCGTCCCTGCCGGCAGCCTCGGCACTAAAGGCATCCTCCCCCGTAAGAAATCCAGGGAACGTTGCGCGTTGCAACGGAACATTCCCTGCGGCACGGTCGTTATCCCGAATCAGTCGGAGGTGCGCCTGGCCGCGTTAGGGCTGCGTGCCACATGGCCTGCATGTCGGGCCTTGCAGGGGAGCAATGAGATATGTCCTTGGGGGACGAAGCCCAGGTGTCGCGGCGCGGCCTGATCGTCGGCGGCGCGGCGTCTTGCGCATTGGCCGCAGTACCGCAGGCGGAGGCGCAGGCGCCTGCCGGGACGATGCCGTCGACCATGCCGGTGACGCTGACGGTCAACGGCCGCAAGCAGACGCTGGACGTAGACACGCGCACCACGCTGCTCGACGCGCTGCGCGAGCATCTTCATCTGACCGGGACGAAGAAGGGCTGCGATCACGGCCAGTGCGGCGCCTGCACGGTCATCGTCGAGGGTAAGCGGATCAACAGCTGTCTGAGCCTCGCGGTCCAGCATCAGGGCGATCGCGTCACGACGATCGAGGGATTGGGGACGCCCGACAAGCTGCATCCGATGCAGGCGGCGTTCGTGAAGCACGACGGCTATCAGTGCGGCTATTGCACGCCGGGCCAGATCTGCTCCGCCGTTGCGGTCCTGGACGAGATCAAGGCAGGCGTGCCCAGCCATGTGCAGGCCGACATCACCTCACGGCCCCAGGCGACGAACATGGAGATGCGGGAACGGATGAGCGGCAACATCTGCCGCTGCGGCGCCTATTCCAACATTGCCGAGGCAATGGCCGACGTCGCGGGAGGACGCGCATGAAGCCCTTCACCTATACGCGCGCCAAGACACCGGCGGAGGCGGCCGCCGCCGTCGCGTCGACGCCCAACGCCAAGTTTCTCGCCGGCGGCACCAACCTGCTCGACCTGATGAAGCTGGAGATCGAGACCCCCGCACATCTGGTCGATGTGCAGGACCTGAAGCTCGACCGCATCGAGCCGACCGACGACGGCGGCATCAGGATCGGCGCGCTGGTCAGCAACACCGCGCTTGCCAGCGACCCGCGCGTCCGCCGCGACTATGGCGTGCTGACGCGCGCGATCGTCGCGGGCGCGAGCGGGCAGTTGCGCAACAAGGCGACGACCGCCGGCAACCTGCTGCAACGGACGCGGTGTCCCTATTTCTACGACACCAATCAAGCGTGCAACAAGCGGCGGCCGGGCTCGGGCTGTGCCGCGATCGGCGGCTATTCCCGCCAGCTCGCGGTGATCGGCACGTCCGATGCCTGCATCGCCACCTATCCCGGCGACATGGCGGTCGCGATGCGTGTGCTCGATGCGACGGTGGAGACGATCGACCCCGCCGGACAGACCCGGCGCATAGCGTTCGGCGATTTTCATCGGCTGCCGGGGGATTCGCCGCACATCGACACGAATCTAAAACCCGGCGAGCTCATCACCGCGGTGACGCTGCCCAAGCCGCTCGGCGGCACGCATATCTATCGGAAGGTGCGCGACCGCGCCTCCTACGCTTTCGCCCTCGTGTCAGTCGCCGCGGTGATCCAGCGCGACGGTTCCGGTCGCGCCGCCATCGGCGGCATCGCGCCGCGTCCATGGCGCGACGAGGCGGCCGAGGCGGCGATGCCGCAAGGGGCAAAGGCCGTCACCGACCGGCTGCTCGCCGGTGCGCGCCCGACCCGCGACAACGCCTTCAAGGTCCCGCTGGTCGAGCGGACGCTCGCCGCCGCGATCCATGATGCGAAGACGATGACCCAAACGCCCGGCACGCAGGAGCGCGGCGCATGAAGTTCGACACGCCAGCAGGCACCAATCCGATCGACCGGATGCAGGTGGTCGGCAAGCCGACCGACCGGATCGACGGCAAGTACAAGACGACGGGCACCGCCCCTTATGCCTATGAACAGAACAGGGCGGCGCCGAACGCGGCCTATGGCTATGTCGTCGGCGCGGGCATCGCCAAGGGGCGGATTGCCGGGATCGACCTTTCCGCCGCCAAGGCGGCGCCGGGTGTCCTCGCCATCGTTACGGCGGACAATGCCGGCAAGCTGACCAAGGGTAATTTCAACACCGCCAACCTGTTGGGCGGCCCTGCGATCGAACATTACCATCAGGCGGTCGCCGTCGTCGTCGCCGAGACGTTCGAACAGGCCCGCGCCGCCGCCGCGCTCGTGCGGATCGACTATGCCCGTACCAAGGGTCGCTTCGACCTGGCCGCCGAACTCGATCATGCGCCGCTGAAGGGCGACGACAGCGGCGAGGGGTCGAAGGCGCCGCCGGTCGACCGGGTCGGCGATTTCGAGAAGGCCTTTGCCGCGGCGCCGGTGACGCTCGACGCGCGCTACACCACGCCGGACCAGAGCCATGCGATGATGGAGCCGCACGCGTCGATCGCGGCGTGGCAGGGCGACGAGCTGACCATCTGGACGTCGAACCAGATGATCAACTGGGGCAAGGGCGACGTCGCGCGCACGCTCGGCATCCCCAAGGAGAAGGTGCGGCTGATCTCGCCCTATGTCGGCGGCGGCTTCGGCGGCAAGCTGTTCGTCCGCTCCGATGCGATCATGGCGGCGCTGGGCGCGCGCGCGGCGGGGCGACCGGTCAAGGTGGCGCTGCAGCGCCCGCTGATCGCCAACAACACGACGCACCGCCCGGCGACGATCCAGCGCATCCGCATCGGTTGTCAGAAGGATGGGCGCATCACAGCGATCGCGCACGAGAGCGGATCGGGCGACCTGCCAGGCGGCGGTCCCGAGACGGCGGTGTCGCAGACCAAGCTGCTCTACGCCGGGGCGAACCGGCTGACGGCGATGCGGCTCGCGGTGCTCGATCTGCCGGAAGGCAATGCGATGCGCGCACCGGGCGAGGCACCCGGACTGATGGCACTCGAGATCGCGATGGACGAGATGGCGGAGAAGCTGGGCATGGACCCGGTGGAATTCCGCATCGTCAACGACACGCAGGTCGACCCGGCCAAGCCCGAACGCAAATTCTCGCAGCGCAACCTCGTCGGCTGCCTGCGCCAGGGCGCCGACCGTTTCGGCTGGTCACGGCGCAACCCGAAGCCAGGCACGACGCGCGACGGCCAGTGGCTGGTCGGCATGGGTGTCGCCGCCGGCTTCCGCAACAACATGACGATGAAATCCGCCGCGCGCGTCGGCATCGATCGCAAGGGCGTCGTCACCGTCGCCACCGACATGACCGACATCGGCACCGGCAGCTACACGATCATCGCGCAGACGGCCGCGGAGATGCTGGGCGTGCCGCTGGACAAGGTCGTCGTGCTGCTCGGCGATTCGTCCTTCCCGGTATCGTCCGGGTCGGGCGGCCAGTGGGGCGGCAACAGTTCGACCGCGGGCGTCTACGCCGCCTGCGCTAAGCTGCGCGAGACGATCGCCCAGAAGCTCGGCTTCAATTCGGCCGACGTGACGTTCGAGGGCGGCAAGGTCCGCGCGGGCAACCGCAGCGTCAGCCTTGCCGAGGCGGCGGGGGATGCCGGCCTGTCGGCCGAGGAGATGATGGAATACGGCGATCTCGCGAAGAAGTATCAGCAATCGACGTTCGCCGGCCATTTCGTCGAAGTCGGGGTCGACGCCTGGACGGGCGAGGTGCGCGTGCGCCGCATGCTCGCGGTTTGCGCCGCGGGCCGCATCCTCAATCCCCTTACCGCGCGCAGCCAGGTGATCGGCGCGATGACGATGGGCGTCGGCGCGGCGTTGATGGAGGAACTGGCGGTCGACAAGCGCTTCGGCTTCTTCGTCAACCACGATCTGGCCGGCTATGAGGTGCCGGTCCACGCCGACATCCCACACCAGGAGGTCGTCTTCCTCGAGGAGGCCGATCCGATGTCGTCGCCGATGAAGGCGAAGGGCGTCGGCGAGCTAGGCCTGTGCGGCGTCGGCGCGGCGATCGCCAACGCGATCTACAACGCCACCGGCGTGCGCGTGCGCGATTATCCGATCACGCTGGACAAGCATCTGGAGAAGTTGCCGCACGTGGCATGACGCAACGCCGGGCCCGCGCATCCGCGCGCAGGCCCGGCATCATCGCGAACCGGGAGAGGAAACCGCCCTCCCCCGCCCGGATCAGCGCAGGTCCAGCATCACCACCGACTTCGGCGGCAGGATCACCGACAGCGTCCCCCCCGACAACGTCGCGCCGGTGAAGGCCGCGGGCTTCACGGCATCCGGCGCATCGAAGGTGTTGTGCGCGTCCATCGCCGGCGCGGTCAGGATGCGACCCGACACGCTGCCGCCGGTGATGCCGTCCAGCCTGACGCTGACCGTCGCCGGACGGTTCGGGTCGACGTTGGTCAGCCCCATGTGCACGACGCCGTCCGTTCCGCGCACCGCGCTGGCGCTGACCGCCTTCAACGTCCACTCGTTCTTGTTGTACCAGTGCGACTGGACGTCGACGGGCAGGACGGCGCCGTCCTGATAGTCCTTGTACATGTCGAAGACCCAATAGGTCGGCGTCTTCACCATGCGAATGCCGTCGGTGAGCAGCATCGCCTGCAGCACGTTGACCATCTGCGCGATGTTGGCGCCGCGCAACCGATCCGTGTGCCGAGCGAAGATGTCGAAGTTCAGGCTGGTGACCAGCGCGTCGCGCAGCGAATTCTGCTGATAGAGGAAACCGGGGTTGGTACCCGGCTCGACATCGTACCACGTGCCCCATTCGTCGACGAGCAGCGCGACCCGCTTGGCGGGATCATATTTGTCCATGATCGCGGCATGGCGCGTGACGATGTCGTCCATCCGCACGGTCTTGGCGAGCGTCCGCGCCCAGCCGTCCTCGTCGAAACCGGTCGCCGCACCCTTGTGCGCCCATTCCACCGGGATGGTATAGTAATGGACGCCGATGCCGTCGAACGCGTCGCGTGCGTCGCGCATCATCACGTCGGTCCAGGTGTAATCCTCCGAATTCGCGCCGCTGGCGATCTTCATCACCCTTTGGCCTTCGGGCATCTTGATGAACGTCGAATAGCGTCGCGTCACGTCGGCGGCATATTCGGGCTTCATGTTGCCGCCGCAGCCCCACAATTCGTTGCCGAGGCCGAACATGCCGAGCTTCCAGGGCGCCTTGCGGCCGTTGGCGGCCCGCTCCTTGGCCAGGCTCGAGCCCGTCGGCGAGGTCATGTACTCGACCCACTCCGCCATCTCGTATGGCGGCGCGGACCCGACATTGCCGGAGACATAGGGCTCCGCCCCCACCATCTCGGCATAGTTCATGAACTCGGTGGTGCCGAAGCTGTTGTCCTCCGTCACCCCGCCCCAGTTGGTGTTGATCTTCACCTTGCGCTTGGCCTGGGGTCCGATTCCCTCCCGCCAGTGATATTCGTCCGCGAAACAGCCGCCCGGCCAGCGGATGACGGGCACGCGGATCGCCTTGAGCGCGTCGATGACGTCGCGCCGATAGCCGTCGATGTTGGGGACCTTGCTGCCCTTGCCCACCCAGACGCCGCGATAGATGCCGCTGCCCAGATGTTCGGCGAACTGGCCGAAAAGCCGCTTGTCGAATTTCGGCGCCGGGCGGTCGCCATGGACGACGACGCTATCGGGCGCACCCTCCGCCGGCGCGGACGCGCCTTGCGCCAGCGAGGGGGACGCGAGGACGAGCGCAAGCGCGCTCAGCAGGATACGCATGGGGCGGTTCTCCGTCATGCGGGCGCAGGCCCGCGCCAGTGGGTGGAATTCGGGTCGGGCCGGATCGGATTCGGAATGTGCGGCGAATGCAAGGCATGCCGGCCGCGGCGACGCCGCGGCGCGCATCGGGCTCGGATCGCGAAACCTCGGCTTTTCGCTCGCCATGGCGACGCGCCCCTCCCTCTTCTTCGACGCATCTTGTCGGACAATAGAAGGCAAAGTCAAGCGGGGCTTTTCAGGACAGGCTTCGCGACGAAGCGCTTGCCGCAGGCGCCGGACGCCGCCTAGGATCGATGCTCGGGAGGATCAGCGCGGCGATGGAAGACGGACTCAGGCGGCAACCCGCCCATACGCTGCTGGCGCACCGCCTGGGGGTGGCGATCGCGACGGGCCGCTATGCACCGGGATCGGTGCTGCCCGGCGAGCTTGAACTGGCCGAACAATTCGGCTTGTCGCGCAGCGTCGTGCGCGAATCGCTGCGCATGCTCGCTGCCAAGGGGCTGGTCGAGAGCCGTCCGAAAGCGGGTACGCGCGTGCGGGACCGCAGCCGCTGGGCGATGCTCGACCCCGACCTGCTCGCCTGGATGTTCGAAGGTTCGCCGCCGCTGGATTTCGTCCGCAGCCTGTTCGAACTGCGCATGATCGTCGAGCCCGCGGCGGCCGAATTCGCGGCGGAGCGCCGCGATGCCCGTCACCTGTCGCGCATGGGCCATGCACTCGAATCGATGGGCACGCATGGTCTTGCGACGACCGAGGGGCAGACCGCGGATCAGCTCTTCCATGCCGTGATCCTGGAAGCGGCCGGGAACGAGTTGCTCGCGAGCCTCTCGGGCAGCATCACCTCGGCGGTGCGCTGGACGACCTTCTTCAAATACAAGCAGAACCGCCAGCCGCGCGATCCCATGCCGCAACACCGCATCTTGTTCGAAGCGATCGCGAATGCCGATCCGGTAAGCGCGCGCGAAGCGACGGTGGAGCTGTTGCGCCAGGCGCAGCAGGATACGGAGATCGCGCTGGAGGGGTGACCGCTACGCGAGGCGCCGCGCGCCAGGCATAGCAGCCGCTGCTGCGGCCGAAGCCATTATGCCAAGATGTCGGGTTCAGGGACGAAATGGTGGAGCCGAGGGATACCTAACTCGTGACCGCTGACGTTCGCTGATGTTTACGACTCGCTGAAAAACCTCAGCTTTTCCGCCAACTTCATGCCGCCGATGTTCGTTGATGACCTCACACATCCACGTTATGGTGTGGGACACAGTGAGGGACGGACACGGCCATGGCGAAGCTGTCGGCGCTCAAGATCAAGACTGCTGGTCCTGGACGGCACCCGGACGGCGATGGGCTCTACCTGATCGTCAGGCCGACAGGATCGCGGCAGTGGATGCTGCGCATCCAAGCTGACGGGAAGCGACGCGACCTTGGCTTGGGAACAGCTGAAACCTCCCCCCGCAGCCCGGCAGAGATCCAACAGGCCAAGCTGATCCCGATCGTTGAGCGACGGTCGCTGACGCTGGCAGAGGCGCGCGAAAAGGCTGACGCCTACCGTCGAATGATCATCGCAGGTCTCGACCCCACAGATGATCGCAACAAGGCCCCTGCCCCGCCGCCGACATTCGAGAAGGCGGCACGGGCATGTCACGAGGAAATGAAGTCCGGCTGGCGGAACGAGAAGCACACGAAGGGGTGGTTGGCCTGCATGGAAACGCACGTGTTCCCCATCATCGGCAGCAAGCCCGTCGATGCGATCGACAGCGTCACCGTCCGCGACATGCTCGCGCCGATCTGGATGGAGAAGCCCGAAACGTCGCGGCGCATACTGCAGCGTACCGGCGTCGTGCTCGACTTCGCCCATATCAAGGGCTGGCGGCCCACAGAGACGAGCCTGAAGTCGGTGCGCAAGGGCCTGCCTCGCCACAAGCGCGACGACAGCCACTTCACCGCCATGCCCTATCAGAATGTGCCGACGTTTGTGGCCGAGCTGCGTTCGAAAGTTCGGACAGTCGGGCGTGACGCACTGGAGTTCACGATCCTGACTGCCGTCCGCTCGAACGAGACGCGGTTTGCCCGCTGGCCTGAGATCGACATGAAAAAGGCGACTTGGACCATACCCGGGGAAAGGATGAAGACCGGCGTCACCCACGTCGTGCCGCTGTCGCCCGCAGCCATCAAGGTGCTAGAGGGCCGCTGGGAAGGCCGAACCGAAAATGACGGCCTCGTCTTCTTCTCGGCGCCCAAAAAGCCGATGTCCGATATGACCATGACGAAGGTGTTGCGCGACATGGGCGAGGACGACGTGCACGTTCACGGCTTCCGCAGCACGTTCACTGATTGGGCGGCGGAGACGACCAGCGTGCCGAAGGAAGTCGTTGACAAGGCACTGGCCCATAAGCTGCCGGATCGGGTCGAGGCGGCATATCGACGCACCGACTTCTTTGATCGACGGCGCACACTGATGACGATGTGGGCGGACTATCTCGCCGGAGAGAGCAAGATCGTCCGGCTGGCGGCTAGATCGTGAGACAAGCAGTGCCGACTAGCGCCGCTCGCTGGGCAGACAAAGCCGCAGAAGAGATATGGCAGGTTCGCCTGCGAGAAATGATCCGGATGCGCAGAGATCTTGAACAAGGAATTGCTCAACGCGGAGATAAGCCAAGCAACAACGCGCGGCTGCAGGCGGATGAACAAGCATCCATTGAGCTAATACAAGCTGCTATAGCTTTTGTGGTAGATGTGCTTGGCCCTATACCAATTGCGTGGGGAGCCCGTATACCAAATAGTGACGATCGTGAGACGCAATTAGACGCCCTTCAAAAGCGCCTTGTATTACTTTCACCGCTACTTCGTATCGGCATTCCGGAGGTTGATTGGCACCCCTCATCTATCGATAGCGCCATCAACGAAATTCATGCCATTCGTATGGGCGACGAACCACAGCTTTTCGCACGGCTAAGTAAGCGCAAGCTCGACCATCGAGTGCGCGTCAATCAGTGGCGCGCTTTAATCCTTGATGCTTACGGCAAAGGAATGGGTCTGAAAGCGATGGACCGACAGGCAGTTATTGCCGAGGCATATTGCGAGACATGGGGCACGATACGAAAATGGAAGCGTCTACAGCCGGTCAAATCGACACCGGGAAGTTACAACCCTGATTTTGACGCTGACCTTGAGGAAGCGGAAGAGCGGGGGAAGCGGGTTTCATGGGAAACTTGGATTGAAGCAGTGCAAGAAGCGGGGCTTGCCCATCGGGAGGCAAAGCGACAGGCACGCTCACGTCGAAAAAAGTGCTCCTCCGGATAATTTGCGAGCAAAAGGTCCTTGGACCAAGCCCGAACTGCAGGACTAATCCCCCTGTTGCCCGCTGGCGTTCGCCAGCATCCATACGGAGGCAACGACGTGGACGAACCCTTCTTCTCTGTCGCCCAAGCCCGGCAGGACCTTGGCGGCATCGGCCGCACCAAGCTATATCAGCTTGTCGCTCGTGGCGACCTTGAGTTGCTGAAACTCGACGGCAAGTCCGTCATCACGGGCCGTAGCGTCCGTCGCTTCAAAGAAAAGCTGCTGACGCAGCTTGCCGCGTGATCCGTAGTGATCAGCGCAAAGGTTGCGCTTCGGCCTGAAAACGAAGCACCCCGCGTGACCTGGCAGGGTCCGCGGGGCACCACGAATTACATCAGCAGCAGCGACGCAGATACCACTTCTCTCCTTCGTCTTCAACGATTGTCCACACTGTTCGGGATCGCTGGACCGCGAGCGCGACTGATCTGCCCGCTGATTTGGGGAGAGATGGCATGATCGCTTTCTCCGATCACCGCGCCGCCGCAATGGCGGTGCTGACCAGCGGCGCCAACCTTCGGCCTCGTGAGGGTCAGTTCTTGGGCGGCCTCGCCTTCGACGCCAACCCGCCGACGGAGAAGCAGGCCAACTGGCTGCGCATCCTGCTGAACAAGCACGGCCTTCCCCCTCTCGCCGACGGAGGCGACGCATGAGCAAATACCCGAGCGAGCCCGGCTTCAAGGGTGACGCCGACACTAGCCGCGAGGCAGCCGAGGCGATGCAATCGAAGTGCGGGCGCCTACAGCAGTTGGCGTTGGCGCACATCCGCGCCGTCGGCGCTGACGGCTATACCGCCGACGAGCTAGCGGCGGCCATGGGCATGGACCGGTGGACGGTGCAGCCCCGCACGAGCGAGCTTAAGGCGAAGGGCCTGATCGTCGACAGTGGCCTTAGGCGTCGGAACGTGACCGGCAAGCGCGCCGTCGTCTGGACGCTGCCTGAGTATCGCCAAGAGGATGCAGCATGACGGCGTCCACCATCATGATCGTGTTGCGACAGGTCGAGGGGCCGCGCTGGTGTGTTGTCCGGCGCGTGCTGCGCGATGGTCGCTCGCACTTCCTTGATCGCTTGGCAACCGCCCGGCCGTATCCGGCCGCCGTGCGCGTCGCAGTCGAAAGCGCGAAGCGGTCCGGCCTGATCCTCGCGATTCACGCGGATGGCAAACGACCTCGCCGGTTCCATCCGGTGTGCGATCTGCCCGAGAACGGAGGTGGCCGATGACCGCCTGCATCCTGCCGCTACGCCGCCCCCTTCCCACCCTGCCGTTCCGTGGCACCGTGGTCGTGATGGGCGACAAGGAGACCGGCTTTCAGGTCGGGCACGAAAGCCCGTCCGGCAATAGCTGGGGCCACTTCTCCGGCCCATATGCGAATGGCGTCGATGCCATCGCCGCGGCCTTCGCGCTGAACCGCGACGTCTACATGGGCGGGTGCGATGTCGAGATCTGCGACGGGGCATTGGCCGACCAGCGTGCCAATGCCAAACCGATGGGAGGACGTGATGAGTTCTGATCCGTTTTCCGCGCACGGGCGTCGGAGCCGCCGCATCGATGATGCGGAGCTGTCCCGCATCGTCAACAGCATCCAAGACCGTTTCCCGCTGTCGGGCGTCGCGACCAAGGCAGGGGTGAAGCTGCAGCGTGCCGGGCGGGAGTGGAAGGCATGTTGCCCGTTCCACCCCGACCGCACGCCGTCCTTCACGATCTACGCCGATGATCGCCGGGCGCATTGCTTCGGCTGTGGCTGGTCGGGTGACGTGCTGGACTTCGTGAAGCAGGCCTATGGCGTGAAGCTGCTGTCGGCGATCGAAATGCTCGACGGCGGCGCCTTGCGCGAGCTGGAGCAGCAGCGTGCGCCGGCGAAGCCCAAGGCCGATCTCCGGCGAGTCGCGCAGCGCATTGTCGACGCCTCGTCGCCCATCGAGGGGACGCCCGCCGCTGTTTATCTGCGGTCGCGCGGCATCACCATGGACCCGCCGCACACGCTGCGCTTCGCCCGTATCGCGCCGCCGCAGATCGAGGGCAACGGGCTGGTCAACGCCAATGGCACCGACCCGCTTCCCGCGCTCATCGCGATCGTCACGGACGCCGCTGGCCAGCTTGTCGGGCTCCAACGCACCTATCTCACTGAAAAGGGCGAGAAGGCGGCAACGAAGCCCACCGAGACGGACCGCAAGCCGAAGGTGAAATACAGCCTCGGCAACGTCGTCGGCGGCGCGATCCAGCTTGGGCCGCCGTCCGCCAGCATGATCGTGACCGAAGGCCTCGAAGATGGCCTGACGATCGCCCAAGCGCTCGGCCGCTCGGTTTGGGTCGCGGCCGGCACCTCGATGCTGCCGCAGATGGTGTTCCCCAACGTCACGCGCGCCGTCGTTATCGGCGCCGACGGGGACGCCGCCGGACAAGCCGCAGCGGGTAAGGCGGCGGCGGCGTTCACGTCCCGCGGCCTCGCCACCCGGGTCATGCGGCCGGCGGCGGGGTACAAGGACTTCAACGCCGAGCTGATGGGGGTGCGGTCATGAACGCCGCCTCCTTCCAGCAGCGCTTCGACGATGCCCGGCCTTTCGCGCCGGTGCCGCTCGATAGCGGTCGGACCTTCGTGCGGCCTGTCGAGATCAAAGCCAGCCCATTCCGTTGGCCCAACGCCAAGACACTGCCCCGCCGACCTTGGGTTTGGGGCCGGTGGCTGCTGCGCGAGACGGTGACAGCCATCGTCGCACCAGGCGGTGTCGGCAAATCCTCGTTCGTCGCGTCGATGATGCTCGCCCTTGCCAGCGGTAGGGAAGACATCCTTGGCAAGACGAGCTGGGGCGGCCCGAAGACCGTATGGTATTGGAACCTTGAAGACAGCCTCGGCGAGTTGGAGATGCAGCTGACCGCTGCGGCTCTGTTCCATGCCGTGTCTGCCGCAGAATGCGACTCCCGTATCTTCGTCGACAGCGGGCCTGAGGGGGCCGAACTGTGCATTGCACTGGAGGGCGAGGCTGGCTTTCAGGTGGCCGTGCCGGTTGTGGAAGCCTTGGTCGCCGAGCTACTTGCCCGCAAGGTTGACGTGTTGGTCATCGACCCGTTCGTCTCGTCGCACAGCGTCAACGAGAATGACAACGGCGCGATCGACGCTGTTGCAAAGACCTGGGCTCGGATCGCCAAGCGCGCAAACTGTGCAATCGTCCTCGTCCACCACAGCCGGAAGCTGGGCGGCGAGAAGGTGTCTTCCGAGTCAGCCCGCGGGGGCAGTTCGTTGATCGCGGCTGCGCGCGTTACGCTGGTCCTCAATCGCATGGATCCTCGCGAGGCTGAGACGTTCGGGATCACCGACGAGGGCGAGCGGCGGCGCCTGTTCACCGTCCAGGACGACAAGTCCAATCGTGCCCCTGCTGCCAACGCGGAATGGTTTAGGATTGCATCACAGGATGTCGGCAATTCGACGGGCCCCGATGACCCCTATGGCGACTACGGCGATAACGTGGGCGTCGTCATCCGCTGGACGCCGCCCGACGCATTCGAGGGGCTGACCGCCGATCATCTCCTTCGGGTGCAGCGTCGGATCGACGGCGGCTCCTGGAAAGAGAGCGTGCAGGCGAAGGATTGGGTTGGGTATGCCGTCGCCGACGCGCTCGGGCTCGACGCCAGCAAGAACGACAACAGTGACCGCAAGCGCATTGGCCGCCTTGTCCGCACGTGGATCACCAATGGCGCGCTGGTCGTCGTCAACCGACGCGATCCCGTGAAGCGCGAGGATAAGCCCTTCGTCGAGGTGGGCGAATGGGCCGATCAAGCAGGCGCCCCACTTTCGCGAGGTGGGGCGGTTGGAGTGGGGCAAGGTGGGGCACCGCAAGCGCCCCGCCCCACTTCCCCCCCTTTAGGGGAAGTGGGTGGGGCAGGCGGCGCGAAGGCCTGCGTGAAGGTAGGGCAAGGTGGGGCGGGCGGTCGCGCACCGCGGGTCATGTTCCCTGCCGGCAACCCTGCTTTCCGGCCGATCCTCGCACCTGGCGAGGCTGTCGCCGATCCGATCCCCGACGATCCTTTCGAAGGAATTGACTGATGACCACACCCCGTAATGCGTCCGAAAAAACGGGGGACGGCCGGTTCAAACCCGGAAACCCCGGCAAGCCTAAGGGCGCCCGCTCGATGGTCACACGCGCGATGGAGGCGCTGCTGGAAGGACAACATGTCGCCCTGACGCAGACAGCCATCGATAAAGCGCTGGAGGGGGACACTGTCGCCCTGCGCCTATGCCTCGATCGGCTCGCCCCAGCCCGGAAGGATGCACCGATCACCATCGAATTGCCGCCGATCGCTTCCGCGGCCGATGCGGTGGCAGCATCATCGGCGGTGCTAGCCGCGGTGGCGACGGGTGATGTGACACCGGGCGAAGCGGGCGCGGTGATGTCGCTGCTGACCGCTCACAAGACGATCGTCGAAGCGGGCGATCTGGAAGCGCGGGTTGCCGCTCTGGAAGCGCGGGGAGCGGAGGCATGAACATACGTCAGCGCGTCCGCTCGCTGGAGGAGCGGCACGGACATGCCGGAATCGGAAGAGTGATCGATGCGCTCGCCGCCGCCGATGCAGGCGAGCCGGTCGATTGGAAAGCCCTCGCCCCTGCCCCCGCGCTGGTCGCGGCCCTGGCTGCTCTTGATGACGGAAGGACGATTCGATGAAGCTCGAAACACGCGTGGAGAGGCTGGAGGGCGAGACGGCGACGGTTGCCCGCCGGCACGTCATACTGAAGGCAGACTATCAGACGGACCTCGAGGCGATCGATCTATACGGGCGTGACCGCATCGCCGACGGCGAAGACATCTTCTTCGTCGAGCTCGTGGCGCTGACGGCTGCCGATAGCAAGGGTTGGGCAAATGACCGCGGCTAAGCGGCTATACCGCCTGCGCTGCCGTCTGAGGCTGACACAACGCGCGTTCGCGGAGCGCTTCGCCCTGCCCTACGGCGTTATCAAAGACGTCGAGCAGGGCCGCTTTCAGCCAGTACAGTCCTTCGTGGTATTATTGGCAGCGATTGAAGCAGCACCAGAAACTGTGGCCGAGGCCGCTGCGAACCTAGCAAAATACGGGTAGCCCGCAATTTTGCCAGTCAGTCTACGCGACGACGAATATCACGCGTGAGACAACTGATAGACAATTGTGTTGTAGTGCAGACATAGATGTACTATAAGCGATAGCAGATCGTCAGCACCCGATTGCTGATGAAAGGCGGATAGACCGCATAGACCCGAAGACCGGATAGCGGCCTTCATGGTTCGGCTAGACCGAACAAAGGCTCCATTGGAGCGCGTGGCGCAGATGCCCGCTTAGATCAGTCGCCGAGAGTCGGCTTTCTTCGGGACAAGCATCATGAACACGCGCGCAAAGCGCCGCCTGACTCATTCAGAGGCAATCCATTTCCGCATCAATGCTGGGCTGCTCGATCGCGTTCAGCATGCCGCCGTGTCGCAAGGCATGAGCGTCGCCGAGTTCGCCCGCGCCGCGCTTCGGGCAGAGCTGAGCAAGGTGGCGGCGTGAACACGGCTGACCTTCCGCCCGACGTGCTCGCCTTCCTGACGCACCTGTCCTGTGTCGGCCTATTTTGCACGAAGTTGGCGCACCACGCTGACGTCAGCATCGAGGACGCTGCCAATCGGCTGAACGTTCTCGGCCCAAATCTCCGCTGCCTTACCGAAAGTCCCCAAGGATGGACGGCCCTAAGCCAGCTCGTTGCGCCGGATCGAACCCCGATGGCTGCGGTCACCCACTGATGTCTAGCGAAGCCTTGGTTGATCGCGCACTGGACGCTTCCGCAATCAACGTGATCTGCAATCATCCGTCCGTTCTACCCGGCGTCGGCCTGGGTGCTGATCGGGTCGACGTTTCGGCTCTGATCGCTGACCCCCGCAACATCGCATTGCTCGGCGAGCATGGCGGCGCGCTTTTCCATCGCACCGGCCCCGGCGTCTACGCAGCGCACGACTTCTTCCTGCCGGAAGGCCGCGGACAGTGGGCTTTGCGCGCGTCGCGCGAGATGCTGGCCCGCATGTTCGGCGAGTTCCGCGCGCGCCTGATCTGGGCGGAGACGCCGGTCGAGAACCGCGCCTGCCGCATGTTTAACCGCTGGCTTGGGTTCAAGAGCGAAGGTGTGTCGCGGCACGCCGCATATCCAGGTGCCGAGCCTGCTGACTACGAAACCTTCGTGTTGGAGTACTACCAATGCCGCTAGCCATTGCGATCGGGGCGGTTGCCGCTTCCGGCATTTCCGCTGTCGCCAACATATCCGCCAGCAACAAAGCGGCGAAGACAGCGCGGGACACCGCTGCCGCCAACAATGCGCTTCAAACGAACATTTACAATCAGAACAAGGAAACGCTGCAGCCGTACGTCAACACCGGCACAAAGGCGACACAGTCGATCGAGGCGCTGCTCGGGCTGGGCGGCGACACCACGGCGGCAAATTCGGCCTTCGACGCTTACAAAGGCTCAACTGAATATACGTCGCGCTTCAACGAGGGCCAGCGCGCCGTCACGGCAGCGCTTGGCGGTAAAGGCCTGCTAGACAGCGGCGCGGCGCAGAAGGCCATCTTGAAATATGGTCAGACCTTCGCGTCGAATGAATTCGGCAATTACCTCGGCAATCTTCAGACGCAGCAAGGCGTCGGGCTGAACGCGGCGTCGGCACTGGCGGGCAACGGCCAGAATTACGCTAACGCTGTGTCGAACAACAATAATATCTCGGCCGATATTCAGTCCCGTGCAGCCATGTCGAACGCGGCCTCGATCAGCGGCGGCCTCTTCAACGCCCTGTCAGCCTACGGCACTGGGCAAGGCTTTAGCTCCAGTTACGGCGGCGGCGTGCTTGGCGGTGGCAGGAAGGCCTATGGCGTGTTGGGTTCGGACGGCATCTACTAAATCGGTTAGTTCCAGCCTGCCGGGATTTTGACAGAGACGGTCCTGATCGCGCCGCTGCGGCTGATCCCGATTGAGGCGGCCTCACCTGGGGGCCGCCTCATCGCCGCGTTCCAGGCGTCCAGCGCGAAAGGCTGACCGTTCACCGTCGTAATTACGTCGCCCGGCACGATGTCCGCCTCATAGGCCGGCGAACCGTCTCGCACCGAAAGGACCTTCAGCCCTCTGTTGGTCCCCAAGGTGACGCGCTCGGCATCATCAAGCGCGCGCCCGAATACTCCACTGCCCTTCCGTTCCACAGCGCAGAAGAACGCGGCCACCTGGTCGGCCCGCCGAACGGTGAATGGGATTCCCGTCGTCTGCGTGCCAGTCGTTGTCGTTCTCGCCCCGAACGTTCCGCCGACTTGGCCGCCCGGCCCATGCATCTCGACGTTGCCATTGGTGGTTGACTGCGTGACCGTCGGCATCGTGAACGGGACCTCTGCTCGCGTCTCTGCAACGTCGCCACTGGCAACAATCACATATCGAGCGCGGATCTGACGCGCGAACTTCAAAGCCTTGGCCGGATCGCGGACGGTGCCATTGAAGGACGACGCACCGACCATGCCGTAACCCTGCTGCCAGAGGCGCAAGCGATCGGCATTCAGATCGCCCGTGCTAGGCAACAGCTCCGGCGGCGTTGTAGACGGCAGCAGCGCCACCGATCCCACCGGTGCGGCTTGATAGAACTTCGCATAATCGTCCGCCGCCGCTGGCGACGCCCAGACCGAGACACAGGCCACAGCTATGGCTGGCGCAATCTTGTACATGTTCATCCCCTCGGGAACGCATCGTATCGGTGACACGCTGGGGGCATCAATTCGATTGCGAGGAATATTATGCGCTTCGTGCAGATTGACATCCTGCCAGACGGCAAGGCGCTGGTGGACATCGACAAGCTGACCCACGCCGTGCCCGAAGGCGAAGGATCGCGCCTGTTCCTCGGGGCGGAGCACCTCGACGCGCCGCATACGCTGGATCAGCTTGAGAACGTGCTGGCCGTCCGCGATCGGTTCGACGATGGCGAAAATAGCAGGGCGGGGTTTGGCATTCGCTGATGGACCTGGACGATCAACTCCGCCGCTACTTCGGCACCAACGACCTCGCGGCCGTGCCTGCATCAGCTCTCGCCGCCGGGTTGGAGCACATGCGTGTCGACCTAGGGCTTGAGAAAGATCGCTCACGCAGGTTCGCTCTGTGGACGCTCATGCATGCGCTCGGCGCCGCCCCCGATCTAGACGTTGCATTCAAGGATCCGGCTGACCGTGACGCGGCGAGAAACTGGATGAACTTGTCGGAACGGCTGATGGCCGACGACTAGCGGACGCATGTCGATCACGCGGTGACTGCCCTGCCGCCCCCGATCAACGAGACGTTTGGGCAGAGGGTATAAATTGACCAATCCTCCAGCTTAGCGGGTCAGGCCTGAAATTCAGGGCTTGCTCGCAACCAGCTACCGATCACCGCTAAAATGGTAGCTAGATTGACCTGACGTAGCGTGGCATCCAACTGGCATATCTGGTGAGGGGGTTAGTAATGCGTCGGTTTGGTGGCCTGCCATTGGCAGCATTGGCGTTGCTCAGCGCATGTGGCGGCGATGGCGGCAATTCAGCGTCCACTGTCGCGGGCGGAACAGCGCCGACACCGACACCGACACCTAACCCTAGTTCAGGAGCCTTGAATACCGGCGAGGTTAAGCCGGCGATTGGAAGCACGTTCCTGGCAGCAACCCTGAGCCTGACTACCATGGGAGGGGTAAGCCAAACCAATGGGATCATCACGGGAGGTTCTACCGCCGATAGAGTGACAACGATCGACACACCACAGTTCCAAGCCAGCTATAGCCCGTCCAATGGCTACTTTCTTACCGACGCCCTCACGTCCGCCATGTTCGGCAGTCGTCAGCTTTCAGGTGATTCAACCTATCCAAACGGCAACGGCGAAGTGCTATTTATAAACACATCGGGTGCAATTGAAGACTATTTGGCCCTTTATCAGCGCACTACATACACATCGAGCGTTAAGGGAAGCGGCTACACATCGGCAAAATACGCTGGCTCGGCGGGCTGGCAGCACACTGTCGTAAATGGATCCACCCGGACAACACGCCTCGACTATTTTGGATATGGCCCAGCGACCCCAGTTGCCGCGATGCCTAGCTCAGGGGTTGTAAATTTCACTATCCTATCATCAGGTAATTACGCGACAGATACCGATCTATGGTTTCTCTCATCAAGCTCCGGCAACTATATAAGTGTTGATTTTGGCACGGGACAAATCTCGGGATCTGTAGGTTTGTCTGGTCAGAATTTCTACAAGAACATGGTTGGTGGAATCGGCAGCTTACCGCTAAATGGCTCGATTGCGGGTAACGCGGCAACCGGCTCCTTTTCCAACGGCAGCCTCAACACCTCAGGTCGGGTCGCCGGTCAATTCCACCTCATGTTCGTAGGCCCCAATGCCGACGAATTGGTGGTCACCTTTGTGGCGAACGACGGGACGCAGGCCGCAGTAGGCGCGGCCGTCGGGATCCGCGATCCCTATGCCCTATAGTGATTGTAAGTTGCTTTGCCGCTTGTCTGGCGGCGCACGTTGCTAGCGGACCGCGACGCGCCGAGAAGCTGGGTATGCGTGCCGGAACGACCAAAGCCGGACGACTAGGAATCGACGGCCGGTGATTGGATGACCACCGCCCCTCGAGCCACCACCGGTCAGGCGAGTGCTTGATCGATCTAGGCCACCGACGTGTCACGCCCCAAACTCCGGCCCCTCTTCGTCGGGGTAAAACGCGTGCGGATCGTAAGGCCCCGTTCGTCGCGCCGGTCTGTGCGGTCGCGATGACGTGGCAGCCTTCGGCGGAAAGGACGGGAGCGTCGGCGCTCCGCCTCCGAACCGCACACGAATGAACGCCGCGCCGCCGTCCATCCCCTGAAAAATAGCCTCGACGTCCTCACCACGGGACACGCGGCTGCCAATGTAGGGTGCGCGCTCGGCGTTCACGTATCCGATCTGTACCCCGCGCGGGCTGATCACCGCTATGGCATTGCTGTCGTGCTTGTTCTTGGGCTCCGGGACCAGCTCGACGGGCTCGCCAGGTAGGGTCATCATCGCCTCCGATCGACGATTGCTGCCGTCCTCGTTTTGGAAGTCGATGCCGACAACGGCCAGAGTTAGCTCCTGCATTCCGCCGGCTTAGAGGCTTGCCGCATGAGCCGGAAGGCCTACGTTCAAGAGATGGCAGCCTTCGACGACGCGTACGATCCCGAACTTGCAGCGGCATGCAATCGCCTTGCGGCATGGGTCGAGCCACTGCCCGAGGGCATGTTGATCGACCCGGCCTCGCGGCTTACCGAAAGTGATCTCGCGCTGATCCTGCGCCGGCTTTACGCTACACGACACGTCAACCAAGACGTCCCGCGTCCGCTCGATGACGACCAGCCGCGCCAGGCACGGTCGTCAGTGCCGCTGACTGCCAAAGATTGACCAACGACGTGGCACATCCCTGTGCCTCAAACTCCGTACCGCTTGTTTCCGCCGGACGTGATGCAGTACCGGCCGCCCCGCGGGCCGATACAGATATTGCGGCCTGAACATGGGCATGAGCCACCGTAGCTGTAGCTGGGGATGCGACGCGAACGGCTGTATCTTCTGGCCGCGCGATGACCGTGGCCGCCCCATTTGCTCAACCTGGGCACGTGGTGGCGCAGTCGGGCGGCGGTGAGCCCCCTTGGCCTAGATACCGATCGCACTTCGGCCAAGCTCACGCGGTTTGCTTCTGCCGCACCTTGTTCCGAAAGATACCGAGCGCTGACCCAGCAGCCACGGCCTGTATGCAGCACCCGCGCCCACGAAGACCGCCGCTCCATGACAGCCACCCTAGTTCCCGCCTGAAGCCGGGCAACGACCCTAGCGGATGTCATAGGCCGCGCCCTACAGTTCACGTTCCTTGCCGTAGTCGTGGCGTGAGCTTGTGAGCAGATAGATCCGAAAAGGAGCAATATTGCCCCGATGGCGTACCGCATTGCGACCCCTGATTCTCGTTACTCTCACAGCATGTCCCTTGATGGTCACAGCGTGCAAGCGATTATGCTTGACGAACAAAGTTCTACACGGTCCTTTCATTGTAGCGACTGGGGGCAGTCGAATCAGACCAGGGGAGAAGTTCATGGATATTTTTGTGCGTGCGCTGGCAACGGCGGCGATCGTTGCCATGCCGGCTGGCGCTCAAACCGGGGCGCCAATCGTGGCGGGTGCACCTGATGCTGCCGTACTCCGGTCCGGTACGTCAGTGCCTTTGAAGATGGCGGAAAGCCTGACGACGAACGGAAAGAAGCTGAAGGTCGGTCAGCGTTTTCAGATGGAAGTTGCCGAGCCAGTCATGGTCAACGGCGTGGTCGTCATTCCGGTCGGCAGCCCAGCGACGGGTGAAGTTACCGAGGTTCGCAACAAGGGGATGTGGGGCAAGTCGGGGCGTATCAACGCGCGGGTGCTCTATGTTCGTGCCAACGGTCGTCAGATCCGCATGAGTGGGCAACTCGACGATAAAGGCACAACCGGAACTGCCGGTGTGGTTGGTGCGATAGCCGTGCTTCCTGTCGCAGGCTTCTTCATGACGGGAACCAGCGCCAATATTCCGCTCGGTGCACCAGTTACGGGCTTCATTGACGAGGACGTGCCTGTCGCGTTTGCCGGCGGCGCGCCTGCCCCGATGGTCGTGGCGCCCGTTGCGCCAGCGGCTGTGGAAGCTCCTTTGAAGGTTTCTGCGACGGCGCCGACCACGCCCGCAAAAAAGTAAATTGAAGGGAGCGGCGCCGACTGATCGCCGCTCCCCCCGCAATGCTACATCGGCTTGGCGCCAGGTGTGCCGCACTTCGCAAACTTGCCCTTCGCGTCCTTACACCGAACGGCCTTTGCGGCGGCCTTCGGAGGACATTTGATGAACTTTCCGGTTTTCGCGTCTTTGCAGGGCGCGGCGAACACAGGGGCGCCTGCCATGAGGCTCAGTGTGGCGGCGGCGAAGAACAGCTTGCGCATCTGACATTCTCCCACCCGATTATCGGGTTGCGCGATGCTGCGACGCTCGCGACGCGTCGTCAACGCGGCGAACGCCTCATTTCCGTCGTTACAGTCCGCGCTGGAATTGAAATGCGAAGCGAGAGGGCGTGGTACGCGCCGTCTCGCCCTTCTTGCGAGCTGGCGTGACTGAGACGAGTGTAAGCGTACCGTCGGCGACATCGGCCGGGACGCTGAGAATAAGGTTCATGGGCTTCGACCAAGAACCGCCGCTGACGGTCGCGCGCAGAACGACCCAGCCCACCCATACGCATGTGACGCCGACGGGGCATCGGCTGTCTTCGATCACCCGATCGGGATGCACGTGCAGTCCACCGACCACCGCCGTCTGACCGATGCCAACTGGCCCGTCGATCGCTGGTGCGGCTGCACAGGCGGACATCATCAATGCCAGGGTGATGAGGATGGCGTGGCGTTGAGCGGTCATTTGACCGGCATAGCGCGGACCAGACGAGACGCGAGACGGCCATGCGACAAGCTGTTTCGATTCTATGTTCCGTTTTCGTTCCGGCGGGCGTTACAATGCGCGCGACTGAGGATTCGAGATGAACACGCTGCGCCTGCACGAAATACCCTATGAGCTTGTCCCGCGTGAGACGCCCCTGCTCCTGCTTCGAACGCCCGCCGGGTTTCCGTCGCCGGCGCAGGACGACATGGAAGAGCCGATCGATCTGGGCGCCTGGCTCGTCGAGCATCCCGCGGCGAGCTACACCATGCGCGTCGATGGGCATTCCATGTCCGGCATCGGCATCAACGACGGTGACCTGATCGTCGTCAATCGCGCCAAGACCGCCCGCGCGGGATCGATCGTGGTCGCGCTGGTGCATGGCGAGCGGACGTTGAAGCGCCTGCGTTACATGGACGGGCGGCACTGGCTGGTGCCCGAAACGGAGGGCTACCCGCACATCCTCGTCGATGAGTTTGTCGAGATCTGGGGTGTCGTCGTCGCCGTCGCCCGCCGCGTCGCTCCATGAGCACGCCAATCGCGCTGATCGACTGCAACAACTATTACGTCTCGTGCGAACGGGCGTTCGACGCCAGCCTGGTCGGGGCGCCCGTCATCGTGCTCTCCAACAACGACGGCTGTGCCATTGCTCGATCTGCCGAAGCAAAGGCGTTGGGCATCAAGATGGGTGATCCCATCCACCACCTGCGTGACCTCGTACGCCGGCATCACATCCGGGTCCTGTCGTCCAATTACACGCTGTACGGCGACATGCAGCGCCGCGTACTCGCCGCGTGCGAGGCGTTCGCCCGCGACTTTGAGATCTATTCGATAGACGAGACGTTCCTCGACCTCGCCGGCTTCGAAGACCGGGACCTTGTCGCTCACGCCCACAAGATGCGCGATCAGGTGCGCCGGTGGACGACGATCCCGACGTGCGTGGGGATCGCGGAAACCAAGACGCTGGCGAAGCTGGCGAACGCCGCCGCCAAGAAGAACCCCAGCTTTGACGGCGTGGCCGATCTTCGCGACGAGCGGCTCCGGCATGAGGTGATGCAGGCGTTCCCCGTTGAGGATGTGTGGGGTATCGGCGGCGCTACGGCGCGAAAGCTAAACGACCTCGGCATCACGACGGCCGGCATGCTGCGCGACATGCCCATGAAGCAGGCACGGGCGGTCGGCACCGTCGTGCTGGAGCGCTTAGTCGCCGAGTTGCGCGGGGTGCCCTCCGCTGCGGTGGAGATGGTCGAGCCGCAGAGGAAAGGCATGGCGGTGACCCGCTCCTTCGGGACGCCGGTGACGACGTTCGATCTGATGATGGGCGCGCTTAGCCAATATGCCATGCGTGCTGGCGAGAAGCTGCGGCAGCATGGCCTCGTTGCTGCCCGACTGACCATCTTCTTCCACACCAACCGTCACAAGCCTGAGCGGCCTCAATACGCCGGATCGCGCACGGTGACGTTGCACCCGATGACCAATGACAGCCTGGAGCTGATCGCTGCTGCCCGTCGCGGTGCTGAACGAGCCTGGCGAGATGGTTACGCGTATACGAAGGCCGGCGTCATGCTGGACGACCTCTTCGCCGCCGACCGCCGCCCCCGCACGCTGTTCGAAGGCGACACCGCAAGACGTGATCGGCTGATGAGCGCGCTCGACGAGATCAATGGCAAGTTCGGCAAGTGGACCGCAGTCACGGCGTCGCAGGGATTTAAGCGCGAGTGGAAGCTGCGCTCTGCAATGCGCTCCCCTGCTTGGACAACAAGGCTGGCCGAGGTGCCCACAGTGAAAGCATAGGTCGGCATCATGCGGAGATCGACCCGTAAGCGGCTCCTAATGTCCGCTATTGGGAGGGAAGTTGCTGCCAGCCCATTAACTGCCTGACGGCTGCATAAATTCTATCGTGACATGATCGGGGCCCGACACGTAGACCACCAAGGTTCCCATGCGTGGACCACCAGGGATCGGCAGCGGTCTCCCCTTTGCTCTCCATCCTGCCGCCTCGACACGGGCGATGGCGGCATGAATATCTGTAACGGTCAGAGCTAGATGGGCCGCTCCGATCGAGCCTGCGCTGTCGGAAACCGTCCCGTTCTGCAACCCAGTCGAATATTCTAACAATTCGACCAAGAAGCCGTCGGGTGCCCTGACAATCGCTGTACGCACCTTCGGGTCAACGACACCTGTCACCTGGTGCAGGAAGTCGCCGCCCATCTCCGATTGTCGCTCAAGGGTAAAATCGAGCGCCTCTGTCCAGAACTGGACGGCCGTGTCCAACGACGACACAGCGAAGCCTACGTGGTCCAAGGCAATTACGTTTGCGGCGTCAGTCATGATCGAACGTGTGCGGCCGCCGCAGACAGTACGCAAGTGGCCGGATGCGGACGTTGGGTAGCGCCATAGCGCGAGCGGGTACCGATCGCTGGCAAGCGGCTGACTAGCGGCGCGACGGCAGAGCTACCCGTGCAGGCCGTAGGTTCGATCGCCATCTTGGCCAACAGCTGCCATTGGCGACGCGTCAGGTGTGCAGGGTGTGACAAAGCGAAGATGATCTGCCGGGTAGCAGTAATCGCCGTGCGCACAGTAGCTTACATGTCCGTCAGCCAGATTCGTCCGCATCTGCGTAGCTGGCCCCCACGACGTTCCTTTTGCCATCGTGGCTTTCGGATTTTCGATGGCGCGCGTCGGGGCGAGCACGGTCATCATGCAGGCCGGGCGGGAGGAGCTTGAGCCGGCCTGCGCGGCGGACGTCAGGAGCAGACCAGCAGCAATTGAGAAGGCGAGCCGTACCATAGCCATCGTTTCCTCGAAGTATGGGCCGCTGTTATCTGCAGGTCACATCCTGCACCAATGACAAACGAGTCATCGCCTGTGGCTCGATTGGGTACGGGTAGCTCCGAAGCGGGTACCGCGGCTCCCCTGCCGCCGCGATATTCGTGACCAGGGCGAAGGACGTCTCCGCCGCGAACGTCCGCTATTGGGAGGAAAGTGGAATGTCTGCTTACGGGGACGCCGAGGGCCTTAGCCGACATCTCGTAGCACCGCCATTTCCCAAAAACGATCGGGTTTCGGGAAAGCGGAGGCGTTGTCGAAATACACTAATCAGATATGGTGGCCTTCGCGTCAGTCGCAAGAATAGGGATAGCATCATGTTGTTGGCTGCTCTTCTGCTTCAAGCCAAACCGGTTCCCACTTCCCCATGTGACAACGCAGGTGGCGACGTCGAAATCGCGCAATGTTGGACAGGTGCTTATGACCGAGCGGATGCTGAGCTAAATCGGCGGTGGCCGGACGTGCTCAAGGCTGCCAGCGAAGCGGATCGGGCGTTTGTCCCCAACCAAAGACGGGGCGCACCCGCTGCCGTGCAAGACCTGAAGAACGCTCAGCGTGCATGGCTGAAGTATCGCGATGCTCAATGTGAACTAGAAAGTGACTATGCTCAAGGCGGGTCCCTTCAAGCGATAATTGCCAGCCGGTGCGAAACGGAACTGACCTTGGCGCGGATCAAGCAGCTTCAGGACATAGCTGCCGGGTTTCGGGACGGGTGAGGACGCCGACATATTTTCCCATTTTGTTGGGCGGCCAAGCTTCGTCACCCTTCCCAAAAAACCGACCCGTATCGTGGAAGCGGCCTTTCTGACCGTGCCGAAACGCGCCAAAGGCATCGCCTCTCCCAAAATATGTTCACACTTGCTCTTTCCCGAAATTGGCCTTCGAGGAGGGGGAACCGGGAATGGTTAGGCTGAACGTATGGCGGCTCTCGGGAACAGCGATGGTTCGCCTCAGCGTCCGGGCTTGGGCGGAAGCGGAATGTCCGCTCCTGGGCGAAAGCGGAACGTCCGCTTCGGGGGAAAGCTGCCACCCGCCCGTAAGGCCAAAGGCAGTCTAGATGTGACGCTCTGCGATAATCCATCCGGCGATCACGGTCAGGAAAATGCGCAGGAATGGCCAGCTATCCGCCCCCGCGACGCCAGCAACTCGCAGGAGCCACTGGCCTACGCTTAGACAGCAATGGCAATTACCTCAGGCGGAGCACCGGCTGCCGCAAGTTCGCGGATGAGGAGTGCAATGCTCACCAGCCGTAAACCTTAGCAGTGCCATCAAAACCTGCGACGACCAGCCGCATCGCCGGCACACGCGGGAGACGACCGATGGCCTTCTACATGAGCATGTCCGTTTTCATCGCAGCGAACCTCGGTGTCATCGCCTATGAGCTTCGCGCCGGCCGCTGACCGGTTCGCGAACGTAGGACACTTCCACCAGTTTGATCCGTTGAGCGATGGCTTCACGGAGACGACCAGATGCCCGGACTGCTGCACGATCGCGCGACGCTTTACCGCCGCCTGCCGGACGGTGCTGACGGTAAGCCGCAGCAGGAAAGCACTATGGAAGGCACGTTGTTAGAATGCGCTCGATATTTGCGGAATGAGCCGGACGACGGGCGAGACTGCTTCTTCGCGGAATTGACTGACGGCAAGCGCCTGTCGGCCGTTGAAATTGAGCGGATCGCTGTCGAAGAGGGTGCTTAGCCTCATCGCTGCCCCGCCTTGAGATAAAAGTTGCGGGCAGGGGCATCCAAGCGTGCTGTGCGCTCCACGATTCGAGCCTTGCCTTCTCTTCCAAGCGCAAGCGGAATGCTGCTAGGCTTGAGTCGAATCTCCAGAAGGATTGCCTAATGAAGCTCGCTGCTCTTGCCCTCGCCACCGTTCTCCTGCCGGGGGCTGCATTGGCGCAGCAGTTGCAGCCGGCAAATGAGAAGCCGGCCAAGCCTGCGAAGGCCAAGCAGGTCTGCCGGCGCGACCCCAATACCGGGACACGAATGGCCCAGATGATATGCCACACGTCGGAGGAATGGGCGCAGATTGATAACGCGAGCAGCAGTGCTGCTAGCGACGCAATGGATCGTCAGCGTCGCGGGAACTGATCGCGGTCTCACGCCTGATCCTCTTGGTTTAAGTTGCTAGCGTGATCGATCAGCCGCGTGGCTCTTGCCGCTCGCGCAACCACGCCGGTTAGGGCGGGCGGCTGTAAGGGTTCAGGCCGTTGTTGGGGGCGGCCAGTGTTTGTGGGTCCGCGGAATGCGATAGCAACTCGTGCTTTGACTCGGAAAACGCGGACCGACGGATGGAGGCGGTGGCAGATGCAAGCTCACCACCCCGAGTTAAGCTGAGTCCGCACGTCCCTCCACCGAGGCTTCGTGGCGACGTGATGGGCAATCCGTTTTAGCGTGGCCGCCCTGTAACCTGCCGACCCTGCGTCGTTACCGACGAACTTGGAGGCCACAAAAAGACACTGCAGCGGAGTGTCACCCTAGCGCACCAGGCAGCGTAAGCTGGTTGACGTCATCAGCCGCTGGTCGGGGTGAATCGCACACCTTCTCCGCCGCCCGCCGACGCCTCCCCGGCGCCGATAAAGGTGATACCGGCGATCGTCAGGCAGCGGGCCATGCTTTCTACGGATGTAGGGGCTACGGCGCTGCCGCTCTCAAACCGGCGGACCGTCGCCACACCGATGCCGGCATGCTGCGCCAACTCCTGCGCCGACCAATTCAGCAATGCCCTTGCGGCTCGGCATTGCTCAACGTTCATCATCTGATCGCAATTATATCAGTTCGCACTTGTTCGCCAACGTTCGTGGTGATATGAAAGCGATCACCAAGCGGCTGGGTACGGAGATTAGGCCCTCCAAACCCAGCCTGACCACAACCGATCATGGAAGGATCTGTCATGGCTACCGCTGCTCTTATCACTACTGCGCTGGCAATCGCCAGCCCGCTTGCGACCACGTTCCTCGCGAACGACAACACCGCTTGCTGGACCGATGATGCCCGCGCCAAGATGCTACTCGCGTCCTGCGCTTCCCATCCGCCGGCTGGCGAATGGTCAAAGGCCTTCCACGCTTACGGCGAAGGTGAGGCGTTCCGCTACACCGGCTATCGTGCCGAAGCGCTGTCGGCGATCCGCGACGCGTACGGTCAGCGTGCGCTCGATGCGTACCACGCCCACGGCGAAGCCGCTTATCCGCAGTTCGATGCCTGGTGCCGCTCGATCAGCGTCAACGACGCGATCGACGCCGCCGCCGCTGACGTCTACGCCGTGAAAATGGAGGGCTGAACGATGAACGCCATCAGCCTGTCCAACGTCTTCTCGACGCTGCTGACCCGCTATCGGCGCGAGATCACCGCGCTCGACGGCGCCGACGACGAGCGGGAGATCAACCGCCTCACCAACGCCTCGCAGGAAACGCTGACGCAGCTTGTCGAGAGGCGGCCGAGGACCGCCGCCGCCATGGCGGACAAGATCGACGCGCTGATCCGGCGCTACGACGACTTCGGCGTCATGCCGCTGGCGCACGTCCGCCAGCTGCTGCTCGACGCCCATCACCTCGCGACGGAGCCGGGAACCATCATGGCATGGGTCAGCCAGTGGCACGATCTGGGCGGCAGCCTGATCGTCCAGCCTGACGGCACCAAGATCATCGGCCTGCCGGAGCCGCTGCGGATCGGCGACGCCTATACCGACCAGCTTCCGGCCAACTTGCGCCTCTACAGCCAGGAAGAAGCACTTGGCGCCGCAAAGGCCTTGCAGGCGATGCTGAAGCTCGCCGGGCAGCGCATGATCGACGGCGTCTTCGCCTTCGCCCGCGTCGCGAAGGAGGGCTGATCCATGGCCGACCACACCATAGCGCAGCTAAACCTTCTTCAGGAGGGCGTGTCCTGCGCCGCCGCCACGCTGTCCGCCATCGAGGGCGCCGAGCTGTTCCGCATGCTGCCGGAGGGCGCAATTGCGAAGGATCACCACAATCACGGCTGCTTCCTGCTGTCGATGCTGGGGGAGCACCTGCGGAGGCTTCAGCAGCAGGTAGACGCAATGGATGCCGCGGCTTCGGCCGTGCTGGCGGAGGGCTGACCGATGTCGGACACGACCACCTTCGCCGCCGCGATGTCGGCCAACGAAGCCGCCCGCGATCATTTCACCAGCCTGCCAGCAAACCTGGAGAGCGTCGACCCCGCCGCCTTCGAAGCCGAGACGGCTAAGCTGTTTGAGGCGCTCCGCGTCGCCGATCATGCCGTGCCGAACACCTGGGCGGAGTTCGTTCGCCTGCTCGATCACATGTGTGACGGTGGCGCCTGCAACATCGACGGGGACAATGCCGAGCGGCTGCTGATCCATGCGCGCCGCATCCTCGCCGCGGAGGGCCGCTGAGATGGCAACGAACCCGATCGACTCGCGACCGTTCAACCCCACCGCTTGGCTGCACAACCTCGTCCAGATCGGTGGCGGCTATGCCCTCGCCTCCGGGCGCAAGCTGTGGCTGGTGGTCGAGCATTGTCCCGCGGACGAGCTGACGCCGCTGATGGCTCAGATTGTCGGGCATCCTGATCGCGCCGAGGCGCTGCGCGTCACGATCGAGCGTCGGCAGAACGGGGAGGCATGATCATGGGCCTGATGCACCCCGCCCGCCCCGGTCAGCATCGTACTGGCTCGCCCTGGCCACGCCGCCGGCGCCGGGAGTGGGCGCGGCGGGATGATGCAGTGACGCTGGGCCAGTTGCTGGCGGCCATACCATCGCTGCCCCGCGCCGAGCTAGCCCGCCTCACCGAGCGGCTGATCGATCGAATGGACGAGATCGACGGCGACCCTGACCTCGAGCCGGAAGTCGACATAGACATCACCGGCGACGACGGCTGCGGCCCAATAATGCGGAGCGGCCAAGTCCTCTGGGGCGCCGCCGACGATGACCCCGGTCGCGGTTACATCCCGATCTACGGCGACGATCAATCCGCCGGCCCGCTCAAGGACCGGTTCGGCGGCTACCGCTACAAGCAGGAGACACCCCACGAATAGCCTCGCATCATGGCAGCCGGCATCGCCTCGGCCGCTGAAGCACCAGCCCGTCGCCCGCAGATCGCGAGCGGCGGGCTTTGGCCGTGTTCATCGGTTTCAGGATAGCCACGACCTCGCGGAGCAATACGGCCCCGACTGGTGGCTGCCGATATACAGGCGCGCATTCCCGACGCTGATGTCCGCGGTGGCCGTCAAGCACGACGGTTGGGCACAGCGCGGCGGTATCGATCGTCTGCTGACGCTGTCCTGCGGCCGGACCTACACCGTCGACGAGAAGATCCGGACGCAGGACTGGCCTGATGTGCTACTGGAGCGCTGGTCGGACGAGACGCGGCAATCGCCCGGGTGGGTGCAGAAGCCGCTGGCATGCGACTTCATCGCCTATGCCCATGCGCCCGCAGCCACGTGTGTCCTGCTACCGGTCCCGGCGCTACAGCGTGCCTGGCGCCAGCATGGGCGGTCGTGGATCGGCCTGTATGGCCAGCGCCGTGCCGAGAATCAGGGCTACACGTCGGTCAGCGTTCCGGTGCCTCGGGGCGTTCTGATGCAGGCGATCGTCGAGGCGATGTTCGTCAGTTGATCAACCTATCCGGATTTTTGTCATCCGAGATTAGGATCGTTTTCCGGCGCTTCGATGACGACCTTCGTCACCGGCTTCATCACCTTTTCCATCGCAATGGGGTAATATGCCCCCATGGCTGCCGAGACGACACTTTCCGGCAGCCACCAACGCGCGACCAACTCGTGAGCCTTCACCGTGCCAGCGCGCCATTGATCGATAAACTCATCGCGAATCCACGGCGGCACAAGCGCGATCGTCGCCTTCCAAAGCGCGAATCGATCAGCCTTGTACGGTTCTGACGAATCCTCGCTTAGAGGCTTCGAATTTATCTCTTGGATAAGCTTCCTCACCAAAGCGGGATCGCTTGCTCGCTGTCCAGGAGCATCAAAGACGTGCATCAGCTCTTTTGCCGCCACAATCCGGCGCATAGCCCGGTCAGGCGCAAACTTACTATTCACGAAAATCAACGCATCGTTGTATGGTTCTTCATGAGGGCTGGTCCTATCTTCATCCAACCAGATGAAGTTGCCAAGTTGCGCGCCATCAAAATCAGGAAAATACCTGATCTTAACAGATCCAACGCCCGTATGATGAAGATTGATCAACTCGCGGAGTAATTCAACTTCGACACGAGTCTGCGGCGCTTTAGCTTCAAGACACCGGAAAAAATCATGAAACTGCAATTGCTGGCGCCCATCAAAATGAGGGGCGCCAGCTAACTTAAGCTGCTAACAGCGTCAAGCCTTGGTCGACGTTGGTGATCGTTAGCGAGTCATCATCAAGCGATGCCATGCAAACGAGAATTTGCTCGGCCAACGCTTCCTCGGTCGCGTCGCCCTGGAAGAAAAACTTGACGTCCAGAGCCTGTCGCCCCTGCTGGGGGAACAGCAACGAGATCGCGCGATCGAGCTGCGTATTCATCGTGATGCCTCCTTCTGCCTGAGCCACCGAGTCACCTAAAGTTGTATTGGCCATACCCACTCCAAGGGGGCGCCCTCGACGACGCCGCCTTCTACCTGTCTGATGCTGCACCTGAACGATTAACAAACCGGAAAGTTCGCGATCTATCGTCTCTCAGAGGATCATATGGGCTCATTGCGGCAAATTTAAAGCGAGCGCAATAACCAGTTTGCATGAAGGATGGGACGAAACGCATGGCATACATGCTAACGAACGATGGAAGCAACGGACCAAACCGACCCTAACGCCCACCCTCACGCAACGCCAGCATCATCGATTGGACGCTTGCGAATCATACCTCGATTGTGGGCGCGTGTCACAGCGAAGATAGGCCCGAGATTCGGCGGCATCAGGCCGCGGAACGCGAGCCGCCCCGCCGATAAGCTACGGTTCACGACGCCTATTTCGTTGTGCCATGCTACCGGAGCCATATGGACCCCATCGTTCACCTCCGCGACCTCGTCCCCCAGCCGACCGACCTTCTGGAGATGGAGGCTGAAGAACTAGCCGGTATTCTGCTCGCGGCGATCCAGCGCAGCGGCCATACGCAAGTCAGCCGGCACAACACGATGCTCGCGATCAGCAGCAGCACACCACAAATCTTCGATCTTCAAGTGGCGCGGGAGCTGCCGCCTATTTTGGCGGAGGCATGGGCCTGGCTGGAGCGCGAGTGCCTGTTGATCACCAAGCCCACCGATCCGCACTGGCAGGTGCTGAGTCGCAGGGCCAAGAAGATCACGACCCCGGCGGACTTCGAAGTTTACCGAGGTGCCAGCTCGTTTCCACGATCGCTGCTGCACCCCCGAATTGAGCGGGAAGCTTGGCCTAGTTTCAGTCGGGGAAGATTCGACACCGCCATATTCGAGGCATTCCGGGAGGTTGAGATTGCTGTTCGGGACGCCGCCGAGTTCGAGCAACACGACCATGGCGTCCCGATGGTGCGGCGGGCCTTCCACAAAGACACAGGCCCCCTGACAGACCGGAGCGTAGACGACGGGGAGCGCGAGGCGACCAGCGCGTTGTTCGCGGGAGCGATCGGGTCTTACAAAAACCCTAATAGTCACCGGCACGTCGGTCGGGAGGACGTCGCGGAGGCTGGCGAACTTCTGGTCTTGGCGAGCCATCTGCTGCGTGTCGTCGAGCAGCGTCATCGGCGGCGACCGACGCGCGGTTAAGCGGGTCTAAATGCCGTCCTGCTAGACAACGGGGATGACATTCATCGTCCAGCGCCCTCCCATCCGTGCCATTCAATTCGAAGAAGCCGGCGAGGCGCTAGACCGTCTGATTGCTGCCGCTCAAAGCGACACCGGCGGCGCGCGTCGCGTCGCCTCGTTCCTGCTCTCCTGGTGGGACGGAGATGACGGGCAGTGGGCAATGATCGACATCGCCAACGTCGACGCAGAGATCGGCGAGGACATACTGATCATCATCGCCTATCTCGCGCAAACCGGCGTGTGTTACGCAGACGCATGGGGCCGCGAAAAGGAGATGGGCGAGCTCATCGACAAGTGGAATTGGAAAGGCCGCGGCGGCGCCTGACCCTGAAGCGGTCAGGACATCAACGCCCTGACGCTATCCGCCTGCACCAACACCCGCCTGCCAATCTTCTTCACGACCAGCTCACCGCGCCTGATCATGTTATTCACGGTGCCCAACGACACGCCCAAGACGGCGGCCGTCTCATCCTTGGATAAGGCAACGGTGTTTGGGGCGAGCACTGGACGCGCTGCAGGCTTGGGGATCGGCGCCTCCGGCACGGCGTCAATCGCGACCACATCCAAGCCGCTATCCTCATCTAGCGGGAGAGATGCCTGTTCAGGCTTAGGGGCCGGCTTCTTCGTTGCCTTCGCCCCCCTCACCGCCTTCGCTGGCGCTGCCGGAAGCGGCGCTGGGGGTACTTGGCTATGGTCCTGAGCCGCACTGGCGACCGACGCCTGATCAAACCTCACGCCGATGACGCTTATGCGCTGGCCAGCAACGGGGCCCTCTAGATGCACTGACCCTGCTCCAAAGACATCAGCCGTCTTGTTCTCGGCAACGATGCGGCGCCAGATCGATCGATCAATGCGACTATCGCGCACCTCGTGGCGGGGGGCGCCAGGAACATCCGTCTCGATAAGACGGGCATAGCCCTTCACCACCCCGGCCATCGCCAGATCCGCTAATAGCTGTTCCCGCCCTACGCCGACGCTAGCCGCGTCGAGAATCTGGATAGCGGCGGATGGTGAAATAGGGCGGTGAGCGGTCACGTGACCTCAGTGGCATTGTCAGATCGCCACGCCTGCAGCCGCAACGGTGAAGATATGCCTACCGCCTGCCATCTGAACGTCGCCGACGTTCACTGATGTCCACCAGCATGCAAAGTGCAGTGTGGGACACAATGAGGGACGCAATTATCGCAAGATGGGAGATTTTGCAGCTAACTCAACACGTTAGCTAAGGACGAATGGTGGAGCCGAGGGGGATCGAACCCCTGACCTTCGCAATGCCATTGCGACGCTCTCCCAGCTGAGCTACGGCCCCATCCGTCCGGGAGGCGCCCCACTAGCGGGGGCGCCGGAGTATGGCAAGCGGTGTTTTCACCGCCGGCCACACCTTTTTTCGCGTGGTTGCTTCCCGCCGCGCGCGAGGCGCGACGGGACGCGCATCAATGCTCGTCGTCCTCGTTGGACGTCTCGACGCCCAGATCGTCGTCGCCGCCCAGATCGACCTCGTCGTCCGCCGACGGCTCCTCGTCCTCGGCGCTCAGCGCCTCCAGGTCCTCGTCGCCGCCCTCCAGATCGGAATCGGCCTCCTTGCCTTCCGGCTTGACCTGCTCGAACGGCAGCGGCTGCTTGGACTTGAGGATCGGTTCCGGCACCCACTGCGTATTGCAGTTGATGCAGGTCACGGGATCGTCCTTTTCGAGGTCGTAGAAGCGCGTGGCGCATTTCGGGCACGTACGCTTCGTGCCCCATTCCGGCTTGATCATGCCGCCAGTGTGCCTTTCGGAAAAATGGGTCGTCGCGGCCGAAGGTGGCCCCCTCGCCCGTTTCGTGGCCAGTTACTTTGGGGGCGCCTTGCCATAGCGCAAGGGGACTGTCAAAGCCCGCGGCCAGCCATGTCGAACGCCCCCGCCCGCCCCCTTTCGATCGCCGCGACCGGACCATTGCGCGGCTCCATCACCGTGCCCGGGGACAAATCGATCAGCCATCGGTCGCTGATGTTCGCCGGCCTCGCCGTCGGCGAAAGCCGCATCCGGGGGCTGCTGGAGGGCGAGGACGTGCTCGCCACCGCCGCTGCAATGCGCGCGATGGGCGCCGACATCGCGCGCGGCGACGACGGGACGTGGACGGTGCATGGCGTCGGCGTCGGCGGCCTGCTGCAGCCACAGACCGCCCTCGACATGGGCAATTCCGGCACGTCCACGCGACTGCTGATGGGACTGGTCGCCAGTCATCCGATTACCGCGACCTTCGTCGGCGACGCCAGCCTGTCAAAGCGTCCGATGGCGCGCGTCACCGAGCCGCTAGCCAGGATGGGCGCCGACTTCACCACCAGCCCTGGGGATCGCCTGCCCCTGACGATGCGCGGCCTGTGCCCCGCAGTGCCGATCACCTACACGCTTCCCGTCGCCTCCGCGCAGGTAAAGTCGGCGATTCTGCTCGCCGGCCTCAACACGCCCGGCATCACCCGCGTGATCGAACCGGTGCCGACGCGCGACCATAGCGAGCGCATGCTGCGCGGCTTCGGCGCCGAACTGACGGTCGAGGAGACGCCCGAGGGGCGGCTGATATCGATCACCGGCGAGGCGGAACTGAAGCCGCAGGACATCGAGGTGCCCGGCGACCCCTCGTCGGCGGGCTTCTGGATGGTCGCCGCTTCGGTGGTCCCCGGGTCCGACGTGACGATCCGCAACGTGCTGATGAATCCGACACGGACCGGGCTCGTCACCGCGCTGCGCATGATGGGCGCGTCGATCGACGCCGTCGATGCACGCGACGTCGGCGGAGAGGCGGTCGCCGACCTGCGCGTCCGCCATGCGCCGCTTTCCGCGATCGAGGTGCCGGCGGCACTCGCCCCCAGCATGATCGACGAATATCCGATATTGTTCGTCGCCGCCGCCTTCGCCCAGGGGACGACGGTGGCGCGGGGCGCCCATGAACTGCGCGTCAAGGAGTCGGACCGGATCGCGGCGATGGCGGCGGCGCTCGGGCTGGCGGGCGTGACGGTCACCGAGCATGAGGACGGCCTGTCGATCGAGGGCCGCGACGGCGAGCCCCTGAAGGGCACCGGCGGCGCGCGCATCGCGTCGCTGCTCGACCACCGGATCGCGATGAGCATGGCAGTCGCGGGCATGCACAGCAATGGCGACGTCCTGATCGACGACGCCGCGCCGATCGCCACCAGCTATCCGTTGTTCGTCGACACGGCGTCGCGCCTGGGCGCCGCGCCGCGGTGGATCAACCGATGATCATCGCCGTCGACGGTCCCGCCGCGAGCGGCAAGGGCACGATCGCCAAGGCGCTCGCGCGGCACTACAAGCTGCCGCATCTCGACACCGGCCTGCTCTATCGCGCGGTCGCGCTGACGGTGCGACGGCTCGACCTCGATGCGGAAAAGGAGGCGGACGCGGTCGCCGCCTGCGGCTTCGACGATCTGACGCTGGCCGATCCGGCGCTGCGGACCGACGAGATCGGCCAGCTCGCCTCCGTCGTCTCCGCGCATCCATTGGTGCGCGCGGCGCTGCTCCAGCGACAGAAACGGTTCGCGCACCAGGAAGGCGGCGCGGTGCTGGACGGGCGCGACATCGGCACGGTGATCGCGCCGGACGCGACCGCCAAATTGTTCGTAAAGGCGACGCCGCAGGTGCGCGCGCAGCGGCGCCATGCGGAACTGAAGATGCACGGATCGACGGTCAGCTTCGACAAGGTGCTCGCCGACATCCGCGCGCGCGACGCGCGCGACAGCGGCCGGTCTGCAGCGCCGCTGGTCCAGGCGCCGGATGCGGTGACGCTCGACACCAGCTTCCTGTCGATCGAGGCGAGCGTGCAGCGGGCCGTCGAAATCGTCGAGGCCGCCCGGGCGGGCTAGTCGGTCGCCCAGTCGCTCCGGGCGTGGGGGATGCGAAGGACCGTGATGCCGTCGGCCACCGCCTCGTACACGATCAAGTGTGAGCGATAGGGATGCGCGCGAAGCGGCGGATCGAGTTCGAGGCGTAGCCGCGCAGCATTCGGAAAATCTGCGAGGAAGGCCAGCGTATCGAGCAGCCCTGCGACATAATGCTCGCTCTGGTCCAGGCCGAACCGATCGGCGCCGCCCCAGTAAATGGCGTCGAGGTCCGCTGTCGCGCGACGACTGAGACCGAACCTTGCCACTCGCTACCGGACCCTGCTGCGGATGTCCGCCATGATCTGGTCGATCGGGCGAGGATCGATCCCGCTCGCCCGCGCCTCGTCGACCATCTTCTGCATCGCGGCAATCTTCTCCGCCCGCACCTGTTCGCGGCGGATGAGGTCGCGCACCACGTCGCTGGAATTGGCGTAGCGGCCGGTCTGCGCCTGGGCCTCGACCCATTCCTTCATGGCGTCGGGCAGCGATATGTTCATAGTAGCCATGCCGCAGATCGTGCGATCCATGGCAAGGATTGTCAACTTGCTTTCTCCGCCCTTTGGCGTTACCGCTGCATCGTCCGCCGGACCTATGGTTTGCGGAAGGTGTCGGCGCGTGTGGCATGTCCCCCGCGCCTTTTCGCATATTGGCGATCCCTCACCTCCCGCGGCCCATGCGTACGGCCGGATGCCGCGACCGACATGGGGTCGCCGCGGCGTTTTCAGCCAAGACCAGCGGAGCCAACCGCTTGGCCGGAAACGAATAAGATCGAGGACACTCTAACCCTATGGCTACTCAAGCCCTTCCGAGCCGCGACGATTTCGCGGCGATGCTCGATGACATGTTCGGCGGCGCCGACAGCTTCGAGGGCCGCGTGGTGCACGGCACCGTCACCGCGATCGAAAACGACATGGCCGTCATCGACGTCGGTCTGAAGTCCGAAGGCCGCGTGCCGCTGCGCGAGTTCGCCGCGCCGGGCCAGAAGGCCGACCTCAAGGTCGGTGACGAGGTCGAGGTCTATGTCGACCGCGTCGAGAATATGCACGGCGAAGCGATGCTCAGCCGCGACCGCGCCCGCCGCGAGGCCGCGTGGGACAAGCTCGAGCTCGAATTCTCGCAGGGCAACCGCGTCGAGGGCGTGATCTTCGGCCGCGTCAAGGGCGGCTTCACCGTCGACCTGTCGGGCGCCGTGGCCTTCCTGCCGGGCAGCCAGGTCGACATCCGTCCGGTGCGCGACGTCACCCCGCTGATGGACATCCCGCAGCCGTTCCAGATCCTGAAGATGGACCGCAAGCGCGGCAACATCGTCGTCAGCCGCCGCGCCGTGCTGGAAGAGACCCGCGCCGAGCAGCGTTCGGGCCTGATCCAGTCGCTGCACGAGGGCCAGATCATCGAGGGCGTCGTCAAGAACATCACCGATTACGGTGCGTTCGTCGACCTGGGCGGCATCGACGGCCTGCTGCACGTCACCGACCTGAGCTACAAGCGCGTCAACCACCCGTCCGAGATGATCAACATCGGCGACACGGTGCGCGTCCAGATCATCCGCATCAACAAGGACACGCAGCGCATCAGCCTCGGCATGAAGCAGCTCGAGTCGGATCCGTGGGACGGCGCCAGCGCCAAGTATCCCGTCGGCGCCAAGCTGTCGGGCCGCGTCACGAACATCACCGAATATGGTGCGTTCGTCGAGCTGGAAGCCGGCATCGAGGGCCTGGTCCACGTGTCGGAAATGTCCTGGACCAAGAAGAACGTCCATCCGGGCAAGATCGTCTCGACCTCGCAGGAAGTCGATGTCGTCGTGCTCGAGGTCGACGAGGACAAGCGCCGCATCAGCCTGGGCCTGAAGCAGGCGCAGAACAACCCGTGGGAGGCGTTCGCCGCCGCGCATCCGATCGGCTCGACCGTCGAGGGCGAAGTCAAGAACGCGACCGAATTCGGTCTGTTCATCGGCCTGGACAACGACGTCGACGGCATGGTCCACATGTCCGACATCGCCTGGGGCGTGTCGGGTGAGGACGCGCTGGCGCTGCACCGCAAGGGCGAGACCGTCCAGGCGGTCGTGCTCGACATCGATCCGGAGAAGGAGCGCATCAGCCTCGGCATGAAGCAGCTCGAGCGCGGCGGCCCCGTCGCGGCGGGCGCGGGCGATCGGCTGGGCAAGAACCAGGTCGTCACTGTCACCGTCCTCGAAGTCCGCGACGCGGGCCTCGAAGTGCAGGCGGGCGACGATGGCGCGACCGGCTTCATCAAGCGCACCGACCTCGGCCGCGATCGCGACGAGCAGCGTCCGGAGCGTTTCCAGGTCGGCCAGAAGTTCGATGCGATGGTGACCGGCTTCGATCGTTCGAAGAAGCCGACCTTCTCGGTCAAGGCGATGCAGATCGCCGAAGAGAAGCAGGCGGTCGCCCAGTACGGCTCGTCCGATTCGGGCGCGACGCTCGGCAACATCCTCGGCGAGGCGCTCAAGGCGCGCAACGAGGCGGACAAGAAGTAAGCACAGGTGGGGCCGGGACGCGAAAGTGTCCCGGCTCTGCTCATTTTGGCGGTTGTTATCCGAATTGGACCTATGCTTCGCGCACATTGATGCGTATCAAGGCATTATACGATGTCCTGCAGGAAGCCTGCCAATGATCCGTTCCGAGCTTATCCAGACGCTGACCGATCAGAATCCCGAGCTGAATGCGAAGGACATGGAAACGATCGTCACCACCTTCTTCGATGAGATCACCCGGCGGCTCGCGGCTAACGGCCGCGTCGAACTACGCGGTTTCGGCGCCTTTTCGACCCGCTCGCGCGACGCCCGCCAGGGCCGCAATCCCCGCACGGGCGAGATGGTCGACGTGGATGCCAAGCGCGTCCCCTATTTCAAGCCCGGCAAGGAAATGCGCGCGCGCCTCAACGTGTGACGTCCGGCCTGTCCCTCGCGCCGGTGGTCCCGGCGGCGGCCGAGGACCAAAATGTCGCGGCACGCCCGACAAATGGCCGGCGTCCGTCACGATAGACAAGCGCGCCGGGACGCGGCAACTCGCTGCATGGCGCGATGAACGCGCTTTTCCTCATCCGACCGTCGTCACGCTGTCCACGCCGTGCAAGCCCGGGCTTCGGCGGCATCGCCGCCGCTGCCGTCACCGCCTGCGTGTTTCGCCCGCGCGTCGTTCCGCCGGATAGCCGCGCCGGTCGGTTCCGGTCGCATCCGATCCCTCGGGCCCTGTCGATCGGGCCGGCGATCGCAGCCGCGGGCTTCGCCGCCGGACCCCTCCGCGTGCGCCTGCCGTCACCCGGCGTCGGGCGCATATATCCGACCTCCGGACGCCTCGCGCGGGTTGACGCCCGCGCCAAGCTGCGCTTCGGATCGTTCGTGCGCGGACGTGGCGGAATCGGTAGACGCTGCCGACTTAAAATCGGTTTCCTTCGGAGTGCGGGTTCGAGTCCCGCCGTCCGCACCATCGCCGTCGCCGTGGCGCTCGCCGGCTGCAACCAGCGGCCGGATTCGGGGCCCGTCGTGGCCAGCGCGATCGGGATGCCGCCCCGCGCCGCCGATCCGTCACGCAAGGCACTGGATACGCCTGCCCGCCTGCTGATGGACGCGACCGCCGAGGGCCTCGTCCGGTTTGACGCGGCCGGGCAGATCGAGCCGGGGCTGGCCGAGCGATGGATCGTCATCGACGACGGCATGAGCTACATCTTCCGCCTGCGCACCGCCCAATGGACCGATGGCAGCCCCGTTTCCGCCGACCAGGTCGTGGCGTTGCTCCGTCGTCAGTTGCGCGCCGGATCGCGCAATCCGCTGGCACCGTTCCTCACCGCGGTCGACGAAATCGTGGTCATGACGCCGCAGGTGATCGAGGTCCGCCTGCGTCGACCGCGCCCGGATCTGCTGAAACTGTTCGCGCAGCCGGAGCTTGCGCTGTGGCGGCCACGCAGCGGCGGCGCCGGCCCGTTGCGGATCGTCCATGCCACGGCCAGCCCGCTGCTGCGCCCGGCCATCGATCCCGGCCGCGCCGATCCTGACGATCAGCGCCGCACGGCGCCGGAGGACGAGGTCCGCCTGATCGGCGAACGGGCGGCGCGGGCGATCGTGCGTTTCGCCGCGCACGAATCGGATCTGGTCAGCGGCGGCACCTTCCGCGACTGGCCGCTTGTCGCCTCGGCCGGCGTCGCGCCGGCGAACGTGCGCATCGATCCCGCCGCCGGACTGTTCGGCCTCGCGATCGAACGCCGCGTCGGCTTTCTCGCCGATGCGGCAAATCGCGCGGCGCTGGCGGGCGCGATCGACCGGACGGCGCTGACCGGCGCGGTCATGGCCGGCTGGGAGGGGGCCGACAGGGTCTTGCCCGAACAGCTCGATTCGGCCGCGCCCCCCGCGGTGCCTGGCTGGTCGTTGCTGACGCCGGAGCAGCGCCGGGACGCCTTGCGCGCCAAGGTCGCCGCGGCCGGTGCCCCGGTCACGCTGACGATCGCGCTGCCGTCCGGGCCCGGCGCGACGCTTGTCTATGGGCAAATCGCTGCGACCCTGGTGACGGCGGGAATCGCGCCGCGCCGGGTCGCCGCCGATGCCGCCGCCGATCTGCGCCTGGTCGACCTGGTGGCGCCCTATGACAGCGCACGCTGGTATCTGGCGCAGGCATGCCGGCCGTGCAGCACCGAAGCCGCAACCGCGATCGAGGCCGCGCGCGATGCGCCGACGCTGGCCGAACGGTCGCGCCTGATCGCCGCCGCGGACGTGGCCCTGACCGGCGATGCCGCGTTCATCCCGCTCGCCCGCCCGTTGCGCTGGTCGCTCGTCGCCCTGCGCCTGCGCCAGTGGCAGGCGAACCCGCGCGCATGGCACCCGTTGAACCGGTTGCGCGACGACACCAAATAACCCTCATGACAGACCGCACTCGCCCGATCGACGCGCAGAGCGTGCTCGCCGCGCTTCCCGTTGGCCGTGACCCCGCCTCCGTCCGCACGCGGATCGCGGCGATGGAGCGCGTGATGGAGGGCCTGTTCGTCATCCCCGGCACGAACCGGCGGGTCGGCCTCGACGTGCTGCTGGACCTGATACCGGTCGTCGGCACGACGATCGCCGCGGCCATCGGCTCGTATCTCGTCTGGGAGGCGCGCAACCTCGGCATGTCGAAGATGCAGATGGCGCGCATGTTCGGCAATGTCGGGATCGACTGGGCGCTGGGGATGATCCCCTGGGTCGGCGCGGTCCCCGACTTCTTCTTCCGTTCCAACACGCGCAACCTGCGGATCATCCGGCGTCATCTCGATCGCCATCACCCCGGCACGGTGACGCTGCAGGGCTGAGGCGGACGCTTCGCGCGACAGGCCGTGCCGCGCGGCTGGCGCCGCCGTCCGATCGCGTCTATCCGCACCGCCTCATCGACAAAAGCGATCAACGGAGCGACCCATGGCCGCCACCTATCTGCCGACCCTCAAGCAGCTGCAATATCTCGTGGCGCTGAAGGACCACGGCCATTTCGGCCGCGCGGCAGAGGCGTGTTTCGTCACCCAGTCGACGCTGTCGGCCGGCTTGCGCGAACTCGAGACGCTGATCGGCGTGGTGCTCGTCGAGCGGACGCGCCGGGTCGTCCGCTTCACCCCGCTGGGCGATCGGATCGCCGACAAGGCGCGTCGCGTGCTGCGCGAAGCGGAGGAACTGGGCGATATCGCGCGTGCCGCCGGCCGGCCGCTGTCGGGCGAGATGCGGATGAGCGTCATCCCGACGATCGCCCCGTTCATGCTGCCGCGCATCCTGCCGCGCCTGCGTGCCGATTACCCCGACCTGAAACTGTTCCTGCGCGAGGAGCCGAGCGGTGCGGCGTGCGAGGGCCTGCACAATGGCCGCACCGACTGCGTGCTGCTCGCCCTGCCCTTCGCGTGCGGCGAAGTCGCGTCGCAGACGCTGTTCGACGACCGGCTTTACGTCGCCTATCAGCCCGGCGACATGCCGAGCGACCCTGCCTCCATTCCCGCATCGGCGATCGACGAGACTCGCCTGTTGCTGCTCGAGGACGGCCATTGCCTGAAGGATCACGCGCTGGCGGCATGCAACCGGCCCGAACTACGGGCGGAGGCGACCATGCTGGGAACCTCGCTGCACACGATCGTGCAGATGGTCGACAACGGTCTGGGCATGACGATGTTGCCGCAGATGGCGATCGACGCCGGCATCCTGGAGCATACGGGGATCGTCGCGCGCCCGCTTGCGGCGGAAAATGCGGTGCGGCGGATCGCTTTGGTCTGGCGGCGCGCGTCGCCACGGGAGCGCGACTTCCAGCTGCTCGCCGAAACGCTGGCGCAGGTCCACTGATGCGCAGGATCGATATCGCCCGGCCTGAGCGGGTCGCCCCGACGCGGCGACGCGTCCTGCCCCGCCACAGCGCCGCCATCATGTTGCTGGCGGCCCTGCCCGGATGCGTGCCGCCGGCGGCCATACCCGGCGTCGCCCCGCCGCCGACCAGCGCCACGTTGACGCCGACCGCGGTCGATCCCGCCCGGATCGCCCCGGACGCGACGATCGGCCAGTCCGTCGCGGCCACGCCCGGCCTGTCGACACTGGCGGCGGAGGTCCGTGCCGCCGGTCTGGGCACGATGCTCGACGGGCCCGGGCCCTATACGCTCTTCGCGCCCAGCGACGCCGCCTATGCGCGCCTGGCGCCGGGCGTGGCGCAGGACCTGCTCGCGCCGGACAATCGGGCGACGCTGGCCTTGCTGCTGCGCAATCACGCGGTCGCCGGCGAGGTCGATGTCGCGGCGCTGACGCAACGGATCGAGGCAGGCGGCGGCCGCGCGACGCTGACGACCCTCGCCGGACAGCCCATCACGGCGACGCTGACCGACGGCGTCGTGACGCTGACCAGCAGCAGCGGCGAAAAGGCCTATGTCGAGGCCGCCGACATCCGCCAGGCCAACGGCCTGTTGCAGGTGATCAACGGCGTGCTGACGCCGACGCTGCCGTAAGGTCTGATCCATGTGCGCGAATGCGGTGCCGGCCTACACCCCGCTCCGGCCTCGCTGGATCGCACGTCATGGCCCGGCCGGCGGGGCCCCCGCGCCAGCGACCGGCCGCCCGCGGCGAGGCTGCCGAGCGAATGCCCGGCGTGAAGCAGCGTAGGATGTTAGGGCGGTCCGCCGGGTCAGCCCCAGCGTGCGGCCGCGGCATCGTCCGTGTCGCGCGCCTCGACCCAGCGGGCGACGCCGTCGCGCGTCTCGCGCTTCCAGAACGGTGCGTCGGTCTTCAGCCGGTCGATCAGATAGGCGCAGGCCTCGAGCGCGGCGGCGCGGTGCGGTGCCGCAGCCGCGACGAAGACGATCCGCTCGCCCGGCGTCATCGGGCCGACGCGGTGGACGATCGTCGCCGTGCCGAGCGACCATCTTTGCTGCGCCTGCTCGGCGAGCCGGGTCAGGGCGGCTTCGGTGGCGCCGGGATAATGTTCGAGCTCGAGCGTGCCGACTCCGCCCGTCCCGTCCGCTCCGTCCGCATCGCGGCGCACCAGCCCGGTGAAGGTGGCGATCGCACCTGCCCCCTCCGCTGCCTCGATCCGCGCCATCTCCGCGGCGAGGTCGATCGGATTCTGCTGGACGAGGATGCGGATCATCCGCCCGTCACCGGGGGGAACAGCGCGATCTCGCGGGCGCCGGCGATCGGCGCGTCGAGCGCGACGAACGCCTGGTCGACCGCGGCGCGCAGCCGACCACGATCACTGAGCGCCGCCGCGCCGGCGGGATCGCGCGCGACGAGCCAGTCGATCAGGTCGGCGACGGTGCCGACCGTGGCGGGCGGCGTCACCCGCTCGCCCGCGCGTCCCATCGCCTCGCGTACCCAGGCGAAATAGAGCAGGTCGATGGCCATCGTAATCAATCCATGTGCTTCAGGCCGACGCGCAGGTAATCCCAGCCCGTCACAAGGGTGAGCGCCGCCGCGCCCCACAGGCTGCCGAGCCCGGCGATCTTGATCCACGGCGCGCCGGGCAGCGCGCCGGCGAGGATCAGCGCGCCGAACGCGACGAGCTGCAGCGTCGTCTTCCACTTGGCCAGCTTGGACACCGGCAGCGAAACCTGCAGGCCGGCCAGGAACTCGCGCAGGCCGGAGACCGCGATCTCGCGCAGCAGGATGACGAGCGCGGCGATCAGATGGACGCCCGTGATCAGCGCGGCATCGTCGTGCCGCGTCCCGACCAGCATCAGGATCACCGCGGCGACCATGATCTTGTCCGCGATCGGATCGAGGAAGATGCCCAGTTTCGACACCGCCCCCTGCGCGCGGGCGAGATAGCCGTCGAAATAGTCGGTGATCCCCATCAGGCAGTAGAGCGCGAAGGCGATGCCGAACCCCGCCTCCCACCGCGGCCACCACAGAAAGGCGACGAGCAGCGGAACCGCGACGATCCGCGACAGGGTCAACAGGTTGGGGAGCGTCAGCATGCCCCTTCCTATCGAGCCGGAGGACCGGGCGGAACCCGGCATCGCACGAACCGGCATCATGCCTGCCGCAGGATGGCTAGATGATGCCGCCGCGGGACGATCGCCGTCGCTTCCGCCGCGTCGCGCCACGGGCGCCGCGTCGGCAAAGCTAAGGCGTTGGCGATCCCCCGCGCCTCGGCTATGCCGATGACACGTCCGTCACGATCGAAGGGCCTGCGTCCATCATGCTGAATGCCTTGGGGTTGCTGAAGCAACGCCGCTTCCTGCCCCTGTTCACCACGCAATTTCTCGGTGCGTTCAACGACAATCTGTTCAAGACGTCGATGGTGTTGTTCGCGACCTACGCGATCTTCGACGATGCGCGGATGGAGGCCAATTTCAACGCGCTCGCGACCGGAATCGCGATCCTCCCCTTCTTCCTCTTCTCCGCCCTCGCCGGGCAGCTTGCCGACAGCCATGACAAGGCGCGCATCATCCGCATCGTCAAGACGGCGGAGATCCTGATCATGCTGCTCGGCGCGGCGGGGCTGATGGTGGCGCGTGCCGGACTGCCGACGGTCGGTATCGGCCTGATGCTCGGCGCGGTGCTGTTCCTCGGCGTGCACTCGACCTTCTTCGGCCCGATCAAATATGCGATCCTGCCCCAGCACCTGCCGCCGCACGACGTGCTCGGCGGCACCGGCCTCGTCGAGGCCGGGACCTATCTGGCGATCCTCCTCGGCACCGTCGTCGCCGGCTGGATCCCGATCGAAGGCGCGGCGGCGCTCGTCCTGGTGATTGCGGCGGTCGGCTGGCTCAGCGCACGACAGGTGCCGCCGGCCCCGCGCGAGGGGGCGAAGCTCGCCATCAACTACAATCCCTTCACCTCGTCCTGGCGGCTGATCCGCGCGACGCTCCATATCCCGCGCCTGTTCCTGTCCATCTGCGCGATCAGCTTCTTCTGGACGATCGGCGCCGTGCTGATCGTCATCTTCCCGCCGCTGGTGAAGAACGTCCTGACCGCCGACGAACGTGTCGCCAGCGGCGCGATCGCGGTCTTCTCGGTCGGTGTCGCGCTCGGCTCGGTGGTCATCAACACTTTGCTGCGCGGTCGGATCAGCGCACGCTATTCGCCCGCTTCGGTGATCGCGATGGGCGCGTGCGTGGTCCTTTTCTCCTTCCTGTGCCGCGGCTGGACCCCGGCCCCCGCCGGCGCGCTGTACCATTGGCCGGACTTCGTCGCCCAGCCGCGCGCGATACCGATCATGCTGTGCCTGCTGGCGATCGCGACGACGGGCGGCATGTTCGTCGTGCCGCTCTACGCCTTCCTGACGACGACGGTGGAGAAGGACCAGACCGCCCGCACGGTCGCGGCGAACAACGTCGTCAATTCGGGGGCGATGACGCTGGGTTCGGCGGCCGTGTTCGGGCTGAGCGCCGCAGGTGTCCAACCGCTGGAGATGCTGTTCCTGGTCGCCGCCATGTGTCTCGTCGCGGCATGGCTGGCGCAGAAGCTGCACCAGGCCTGCGACTGACCGCCGCGCGGCGGCCCCGGCACGGCGGTCGTCCCGGCCGTCCCGTTTCGGGACTCAGCCAATCATGGTATAGAAGCAGGTGAAGAACGCCGCGAAGCTCAGGCAGAAGAGCTTCCAGTCCTGATCGTCGTTGCGCGGCCGTGCGAGGCGAACCACGGTGGGGGGAAGGCTCCGCCGGAAAGGATGGCGGGCGGCTTCGTTGGTGAGGACGAGGCGTCTGGTCATGGCGAAGCGTTAACGCGCCGTTTACGATTCAGGCCAGTCGCAAAGAGGGTTAAATCCCCGCCGTCCCATGTCGGGACAGCGAAATGGAGAGGGATTGCAAGGGCATGAGCGTGGCCTTCCGCCGCGAAAGCGACGACGAGCATCTGGAGCCGAAGTTCGAAATCCCGTTGCCGCCCGGCCCCAACCGCGTGACGCGCGCAGGGCTGGCGCTGATCGCGACGCGGATCGAGGCGCTGGAACGCGCGCTCGCCGACACCGATGCCGATCCGGCGGCGGCCGAGCCGATCCGGCGCGACCTGCGCTATTGGCGGACGCGGCGCGCCACGGCGGAACCGACCCTGGCGCCGGACGACGGCAGCGCGGGGTTCGGCACCTATGTGGAGGTCGAGATGGGTGGCCGGACGCGGCGGCTGGCGATCGTCGGCGACGACGAAGCGGATCCCCATGCGGATCGGATCGCCTTTTCGGCGCCTCTGGCACGCGCGCTGACGGGCGCGGAAGCCGGCGACGAGATCGCGTTCAACGGCAAGGAGGGAGCGATCCGCGTTCTGTCGATCGCGCCGATCGACCCGCCGGCGCAATAGCCGGGCTGCGACGGCGGGAGACCGCCGCAGCCCGGTTCCAGACGCCGGGGAGCATCTGAAAGCGTCGATGGTGTCGATTGGGAGAGAACAACACCGACGGCTGTCCCGTTAGCGCGACCATGTGTCCCGCATATTTCCGCGCCGCGGCGATCGGGACATTCGCGTGCAAGACCGCGGGCGCATCGGGTGCCACCTGCCAAGGAGGTGCTTTGCCGTGATGTCCCGAACGACGCCGTCCTGCTGTCACAGCCGCCATCGGCCCGGCCGTCTGCAATGGGAGGCGGGTGGAATCACCCGCGCGCGGTGTCGCAGCTGCGGGATGAACCTGATGCGCCTGGCGCTCAGCCGCCGCTGGATCATCGCCGACCAGCTTGGCGGGGGCGGCGTCGACCAGGCCGAACGGGCGCAGCCGGTCGATCGCGCCGTCGCTCATCACTGATTGGGGCAGCCAGCCGCGCAGCGGCGGCGGAGTCAGAGCGGCAGCCAGACCGTCGCGATCGCGCCGCCGTCCGGATGGTTGCCGATCGTCGCATCCCCGCCATGCGCGCGCGCGATGCCGCGCACGCTCGCCAGCCCCAGGCCGATCCCGCCCGTATCGCGATTGCGCGAACGCTCGCCCCGGAAGAACGGCTCGAACACGCGATCGAGATCGTCCGGATCGATTCCGGGACCATGATCGCGCACCTCGATACAGGCATGACCGTCTTCCTGTGACAGGGTCACCACCGCGTCGCCCGCATATTTGAGGGCATTGCCGACGAGATTGCCGATCATCGCCTTGATCCCCGTCGCGTCTCCGGTCAGCACCAGCGGATCGCCGTCGGCGAGCGACACCGCCGCGCCGCGATCGGCAAGATCGTCGACGATGCTTTCGGTCAGCGAGCGAAGATCGAGCGCCCGCCGCTCCACCGATTGGGTCGCATCCCGGAAGAAGGCGAGCCCGGCCGCGATCATCGCCTGCATGTCGTGGATGTCGGCCTCGCTCGCGGCGCGGATCGACTCGGGCGCCTGCTCCAGCCGCAGCGACAGGCGCATCAACGGCGTGCGGAGGTCGTGCGCGATCGCGGCGATGACGGTCGTGCGGTCCTCGACATAGCGGTTGAGCCGCGTCTGCATGCGGTTGAAGGCGACCGCGGCTTCCGCGATCTCGCTCGGCCCGTCCAGCGGCACGGGCGCGGCACGCGGATCGCGACCCAGGCGCTCCGCGGCGGCGGCGAACAGCTTGACGGGCGCGATCGAACGGCGCGCGAGCATCCAGGCGAAGGGCGCGACCGCGACCAGCGCGGCGAGAAGCCACAGCAGCGCGCGCCATCGCCATCCTTCCAGGCCGGTGCGGCCGGCGCGGGCGATGATCCAGTCGCCGTCAGGCTCGCGCACCGCGACGGTGAAACCGCCGAACAGGATCTGCGCGCGCGCGTCGGGGCGCGGGTGACGCCGCGCGGCGAAGTCCGGCATGACGGGATGGAAGCCGCCCGGCGGCCCGCCGAAATGGACCCGGACGCGCTGGATCGGCACGCCCAATTGCGCCGCGAGCGCCTGTTCGAGGTGCAGGGTGCGCGGCCCCCGGCCCGCCGGTGCGTCGTCCTCGCGATCGAGCACGATTTCGCCGCTCGCATCGCGACCGTGGCGCAGCGCGCTCGCGACCTGCGCGACCGAAAAGATGTGCGGCGTCGGCGGCGTGACGAAGACGAGCAGCGCGACGTTGACGAGCTGCACGCTCGCGACGCTCGCCAGCATGACGAGGAAGATTCGCCAGAACAGCGACAGGCCGATCCGCCGCCACCAGGCCATGGCGGGTATCGGCTCGTCCGCCGTGGCGCTCATACCCGCGCTACGGCGGGTACGAACAGATAGCCTTCGTTCCGGATCGTGCGGATCATTTCGTCCCCGCCACAGCGCAGCTTCCGGCGCAGGCGGCTGATCTGTACGTCGATCGCACGGTCGAACGCGTCGGAATTCGGCCCGCGCGCCGCCTCGAGCAGCGTCTCGCGCGACAGGACGCGGCGCGGCCGCTCGACGAAGGCGCGCAGCAGCGCGAATTCGCCGTCGGTGAGGCCGACCAGCACATTCTGCGGGTCGAACAACTCGTGCGCGACAAGGTCCATCACCCAGCCGTCGAAGCCCAGGCAAAGCCGATCGCCGGCGGTCACCTGGCGGCGCATGCGCAGCGCGGCGCGCACGGTCGCCAGCACCTCGCGGGCGCTGCAGGGTTTGGGCAGATAATGCGTCGCGCCCATCTCGAGCCCGACGATCCGATCGCGTTCCTCGCCGAGCGCGCTGAGGAAGATCACCGCCGGCCCGTCGTCGCGCGCGATGCGGCGGCACGCGGCGATGCCGTCCTCTCCCGGCATCATCACGTCGAGCAGGATCGCGTCGATCCGCTCGCGTTCCAGTACCGCGTCCATCTCGCGCGTGTTCGCCGCCGCCTGCACGCGATAGCCGCGCGCGCCGAGGCTCTGCGTCAGGAGGGTCCGGATGTCGCGGTCGTCGTCGACCACCAGAATCGATGCGGGCTGGTCCGCGCCGGTCGGTAGCAGGGTCATGAGGCGGTCCGATGCCAGTGCTTTGTTGCGGCAAGATATCAGCATGGGTGGATTCGCGCCGCAAGCCGCCGGCGCGGCGGCGGCGCGACGCGAAGGATTTCCGACGCGCGCGCGGGGTCACGGGCGCACGCCCCCTGCCCAGACATTTGCGGGTAACATTCGCCTGATTGACGCTATGCTCCGCTTTTTCCTGGGGGAGAATTTCCATGCGTCGTCTCGCCAGCATCGCCCTCGTCGTTGCGCTCGCCACCGGATCGGGCGCTCAGGCGGAAGGGTCGCGCCGCATCTTCATCAGCCCGATGGGCCAGCCCTTCCGCGGTACCGACGCCGCGCCCGACCCGGAACGCACCTGGTTCGATGCCGCCGACGCCAATCACGATGGCGCGGTGTCGCAGGCGGAATTCGTCGCGGATGCGATGCGTTTCTTCAAGATCCTCGACCGCAAGAACGACGGCGAGATCGATCCCGACGACATCGACTATTATGAGAACACGCTCGCGCCCGAGGTCCGTTCGGGCAATGCGGGCGGCAGCGGGATCATCGCGCGGCGATCGGATGGCGAAGGCGGCGCCGACGTGCAGGGCACGCGTGGACCGCTCTACGACCCCAGCAAGCTGGGCGCGGCGCGGTTCAGCTATTTCGACCTGCCGGAGCCGGTGACCTCCACCGACCGCAACTTCAACCGAGGCGTGGACCCGCAGGAATTCACGCGCGCCGCGCAGCAGCGATTCGACTCGCTGGACACCAACCACGACGGCAAGTTGATGTGGGACGAATTGCCGCACGTGCGCGTGCGTGCGGAGGTACGCAGCTTCGGCGGCGACCGGCACGGCGGCGACCGCAAGGGCGGTCGGCGGCGCGGCGGTTATGGTGGCATGTCCGGCGGCATGTCGGGTGGCGGCCGGATGCCGATGGGGGGCATGAGCGGGGGCGACGCCACGCCCTGATCGGCCCCCTGATGGGCGGCGCCCCCGACCCGCCGGCTCAGTCGAGCCGGCGCGCCAATTCCTTGTTCAGGCCGAGCGCGATCAGCGTGCCCAGCGCGCCCGACAGCAGATAGCCGCCCGCCGCGATCAGCCCGAAGGTGCTGGCGAGCAGCAGCGCCGCGAGCGGCGCGAATCCGGCGCCGAACAGCCAGGCGAGATCCGACGTCAGCGCCGCACCGGTATAGCGCGCGCGCTTGGGGAAGTTGCTCGTCACCGCGCCCGACGACTGGCCGAACGACAGGCCAAGCAGGACGAAGCCGGCGATCATGAACACCAGTTCGCCCGCGGTGCCGCCGCGCAGCAGCTGCGGCGCGAAGCCGCTGAACACCGCGATGCCGACGGCGGTATAGCCCAGCAGCGAGCGGCGGCCGACGCGATCGGCGAGCAGCCCAGATGCGACCAGCGCGCCCAGGCCGAAGACCGCGCCGACGATCTCGATCCCCAGGAACCAGGCGATGTTGACGTTGGTGTAGAGGAAGATCCACGACAGCGGGAACACCGTCACCATGTGGAACAGCGCGAAGCTGGCCAGCGGCGCGAAGGCACCGATGATGATGTTGCGCCACTGCGCCTTGATGGTGGGCAGCACCGGCGATGGCGTCAGCTCGCGGCTGTGGAACAACTCGGTATATTCGGGCGTGACGACGATACGCAGGCGCGCGAACAGCGCGACGACGTTGAGCGCGAAGGCGACGAAGAACGGATACCGCCAGCCCCACGACAGGAAGTCGACCGGCTCCATGTTGGCAAGGAAGAAGGCGAACAGGCCGCTCGCCACGATCAGGCCCAGCGGCGCGCCCAGCTGCGGCACCATCGCATACCAGCCGCGCTTCTTCTCCGGCGCGTTGAGCGCGAGCAGGGAGGCGAGGCCATCCCAGGCGCCGCCCAGGGCGAGGCCCTGGCCGATGCGGAACAGCGCGAGGAGCACCGCCGACGCGTTGCCCGCCTCCGCATAGCCGGGAAGGAAGGCCAGCGACACGGTCGACGTGCCGAGCAGCAGCAGCGCGATCGTCAGTTTCGTGCCGCGCCCGTGCTGGCGGTCCACCCACATGAACACCTGCGTCCCGATCGGCCGGACGATCCAGGCGAGCGGGAACAGGGCAAAGGACCAGAGCGTGCCGCTCAGCCGGTCGAGATAGGGGAAGACGACCTGCGGAAAGACGAGCACCGAAGCGATCGCGTACACGAAAAAGTCGAAGAATTCCGACGTACGGCCGATGATGACGCCTATCGCAATCTCACCGGGACGGACCTGATGGTCGCCCTGAGTGTTGACCGCACGCGCGTCGCGCTCGAGCGGGGCGGAATGGGCGGAAGCCACGGCCATGAATCGTCATCCTGTCTTCACATGGAGGTCGCCCGACCTCATCGTCTCAACGCACCGGAGCCTAACACGGTCCCGGCGCAAGTGCTCCCCTGTAACGTCGCATGCTGCGCCGCGGGATAGGACAAAATGTCCTATTTTGCAGTGCAGCGCGCAGGCTTAGGCGCACGGTCATGCGAGCCAAACCGCCCCTCCCCCTGCGCACCGGCAAAGGCCTGCGCGCACTCGCCGTCGTCCTCGCCGCGCCCGCCCTTCTGGGCGGCTGCGACATGGTGGTGATGAACCCGTCCGGCGACGTCGCGCAGCAACAGGCGAAACTGGTGCTGGCGTCGACCGGGCTGATGCTGCTGATCATCGTCCCGGTGATCGTGCTGACCGTGCTGTTCGCGTGGAAGTATCGCGCAAGCAACACGGACGCCGAATATGCGCCGGACTGGGATCATTCGACCGGCCTGGAACTCGTCATCTGGTCCGCCCCGCTGCTCATCATCATCGCCCTGGGCGCGCTCACCTGGATCAGCACGCATACGCTCGACCCCTATCGTCCGCTCGCCCGGCTGGCGGAGGGGCGCCCGCTCGCCAAGACGGACAAGCCGCTGGAGATCCAGGTCGTCTCGCTCGACTGGAAGTGGCTGTTCATCTATCCCGAACAGGGCGTCGCCACCGTCAACGAACTGGTTCTGCCCAAGGATCGCCAGGTCCGTTTCCGCCTGACGTCCTCGTCGGTGATGAACGCCTTCTACGTCCCCGCGATGGCCGGCATGGTCTACACGATGCCGGGCATGGAGACGAAGCTGCACGCGGTGCTCAACCGCCCGGGCCGCTTCGAGGGCATGTCCGCCAATTACAGCGGCGCGGGCTTCTCCTACATGCACTTCCCGGTCGACAGCGTCGATGACGCGGGCTTCGCGCGCTGGGTGTCGGAGGCGAAGACCGCGGGGCGCACGCTGAACGCCGCGACGTACATGCAGCTCGAGAAGCCGAGCGAGCGGGTGCCCGCGATCCGCTTTGCGGCGGTGGAGCCGCAATTGTTCGACCGCGCGGTCGGCATGTGCATCCAGCCCGGCCTGTCGTGCATGCAGGATACGATGGCCAAGGACATGCAGGCCGGCGGCGGCCATGGGTCCGCGGTCAACGACACGCCCGACCAGCGCGGCAGCGAGGCGAAGGGCGCGATCCTGAAGACGCCGGAGGAAAAGGGCTCGAGCCCCCACCGCAACGCCCCGCGCCCGCCCGCGCCCGGCACCAACGATCGCGGTTCGGCAGCGAACCGCACCATGACCTCGGCCGATCCGTTGCCGCAGCCGTTCGCCGGCCGCGCGCCGATCGCCCGCTCGTAGGACGAAGACCCATGTCCGATTCCCTGCTCAAGACCATCTTCGGGCGCCTGACGCTCGACAGCTTCCCCATCCACGAGCCGATCCTGGTCGCGACCTTCATCATGGTCGCGATCGGCGGCGCGGCGGTGCTGGGCGCGCTCACCTATTTCAAGGTGTGGGGCTATCTGTGGAAGGAGTGGTTCACCAGCGTCGACCACAAGAAGATCGGCATCATGTACATGGTGCTCGGCATCATCATGCTGCTGCGCGGCTTCGCTGACGCGCTGATGATGCGCGCGCAGCAGGCGATGGCGTTCGGCTCGAACGAGGGTTTCCTGCCCGCGCATCACTATGACCAGGTCTTCACCGCGCACGGTGTCATCATGATCTTCTTCGTGGCGATGCCGTTCGTCACGGGCCTGATGAACTATGTCGTGCCGCTGCAGATCGGCGCGCGCGACGTGTCCTTCCCCTTCCTCAACAACTTCAGCTTCTGGATGACCGTCGCAGGCGCGCTGATCGTCATGGCCAGCCTGTTCGTCGGCGAATTCGCGCGCACCGGCTGGCTGGCGATGGCGCCGCTATCGGGCCTCGACTACAGCCCCGACGTCGGCGTGGATTATTACGTCTGGGCGTTGCAGATCGCGGGCGTCGGCACGTTGCTGTCGGGCGTCAACCTGCTCACCACCATCATCAAGATGCGCGCGCCGGGCATGAGCCTGATGAAGATGCCGATCTTCACCTGGTCCGCGCTGGCGACCAACACCCTGATCGTCGCCGCCTTCCCGATCCTGACCGCCGTGCTCGCGCTGCTCAGCCTCGACCGCTACGTCGGCACGCACTTCTTCACCAACACCATGGGCGGCAACCCCATGATGTACACCAACATGATCTGGATCTGGGGCCACCCGGAGGTGTACATCCTGATCCTGCCGGCGTTCGGCGTGTTCAGCGAGGTCACCAGCGCCTTCTGCGGCAAGCGCCTGTTCGGCTACACGTCGATGGTCTACGCGCTGCTGGTCATCACCATCCTCGCCTATCTCGTCTGGCTGCACCACTTCTTCACCATGGGGTCGGGGGCGAGCGTCAACTCGTTCTTCGGCATCACCACCATGATCATCTCGATCCCGACGGGCGCGAAGATCTTCAACTGGCTGTTCACCATGTACAAGGGGCGGATCCGCTTCGAGCTGCCGATGATGTGGACCATCGCGTTCATGATCACCTTCGTGATCGGCGGCATGACCGGCGTACTGCTCGCGGTACCGCCCGCAGACTTCGTGCTGCACAACTCGCTGTTCCTGGTCGCGCACTTCCACAACGTGATCATCGGCGGCGTGCTGTTCGGCATGTTCGCGGGCATCAACTTCTGGTTCCCGAAGGCGTTCGGCTTCAAGCTCGACAAGTTCTGGGGCACGATCAGCTTCTGGTGCTGGACGATCGGCTTCTACGTCGCCTTCATGCCGCTCTACGTGCTGGGCCTGATGGGCGTGACGCGTCGCCTGCGCCACTTCGACGATCCCAGCCTGCAGATCTGGTTCATCATCGCGGCCATCGGCGCGGTGATCATCGCGGCGGGCATCGGCGCCTTCCTGATGCAGCTGTTCGTCAGCATCCGGAACCGCGACAAGCTCGTCGACACCACGGGCGATCCGTGGAACGCACGCAGCCTGGAGTGGGCGACCTCGTCGCCGCCGCCGGCCTACAACTTCGCGTTCACGCCGGTCGTCCACGATCTCGACGCCTGGTACGACATGAAGAGCCGCAATGCGGCGCGCCCGGAGGAGGGATTCCGTCCGATCCACATGCCCAGCAACACCGGCTCGGGTGTGATCCTGGCCGGCCTGTCGATGGTCTTCGGGCTCGCGATGATCTGGTACATCTGGTGGCTGGCGATCCTGTGCTTCGTCGGGATCCTGGCGGTCGCGATCGGCCACACCTTCATCTACGACCGCGACTATTACATCCCTGCCGACGAAGTGACCGCGACCGAGAATGCGCGCACCAAGGCGCTGGCGACGGCGGGAGCCTGAGGACCCATGAGCACAGCCACCATCCCCCCCGGCGCCGAGGCGCCGATCTTCTACGAGCTCGACGAGCACGAGCATGAGGCCGGCGGCAGCACGATGCTGGGCTTCTGGCTCTATCTGATGAGCGACTGCCTGATCTTCGCCATGCTGTTCGCGGCCTATGGCGTCTATGGCGGCAGCTACGCCGGTGGCCCGCAGCCGCACGAGATCTTCGAGCTGCCGCTGGTCGCGCTCAACACCTCGATGCTGCTGCTGTCCTCGATCACCTATGGCTTCGCCATGCTGGCGATGAACCAGGGCAAGGCGCGCGCGGTCCAGCTCTGGCTGGCGGTCACCGGCCTGTTCGGCGCGTCCTTCGTCGGCATCGAGCTCTACGAGTTCGGCAACCTGATCCATGAAGGCGCGACGCCGCAGCGCAGCGCCTTCCTGTCCTCCTTCTTCACTTTGGTGTCGACGCACGGGCTGCACGTCACCTTCGGCTTGATCTGGCTGGTGACGCTGATGGTGCAGGTGGGGCGCAAGGGGCTGATCCCGGCCAACCAGCGCCGGCTGCAGTGCCTGTCGCTGTTCTGGCACTTCCTCGACGTCATCTGGATCGGCGTCTTCACCTTCGTCTACCTGCTGGGAGTGCTGCGATGAGCGCCGGTAACCACGCGCACGGCCACGACCATGGCCACGGCGATAACGGGCACGGGCACGGCCATGACGGCGCGCCGCACGGGTCGATGCGCGACTATGTGATCGGTTTCGTCCTGTCGGTCATCCTCACCGCGATCCCCTTCGCGCTGGTGATGACCAACGCCTTTGCCGATCACCGGGTCACCGCCGGCCTCTGCATGGCGTTCGCGCTGGTGCAGATCGTCGTGCACATGATCTACTTCCTGCACATGAATACGAAGTCGGAGAACGGCTGGACGCTGATGGCGCTGCTGTTCACCATCGTCATCGTCGTGATCTGCCTGTCGGGCTCCTTGTGGGTCATGTATCACATGAACCTCAACATGATGCCGGGCAGCGGCGCTATGTCCGCGATGTAGGGAGCCGCCGGGCGATGGCTTCCCGATCGCCCCGCCGCGCGGTCGCCACGATCCTCGTGGCGGCCGCGATCCTGCTGCTGATCGGGCTCGGCATCTGGCAAGTCGAGCGATTGCAATGGAAGCGCGCGCTGATCGCGCAGACCAATCGGCAGCTGGGCCTGCCGCCGGTTCCCGCGCCCGGCCCCGACGCCTGGCGCACCATCGGCAAGGCCGATGCTTATCGCCCCGTTCTCGCCACCGGCCGCTATCAAGCGGGGGCCGACGCCTATGTCCAGGCGGTGACGGAGCTCGGCGGCGGCTATTGGGTGGTGACGCCGCTCGTCACCGACGCGGGCTTCATGCTTCTCGTCAACCGCGGCTTCGTCCCCGCCGCGCTGCGCGGGCGCGTGCCGGCACCGGCCGGGCCGCAGCGCGTCGTCGGCCTGCTCCGCCTCTCCGAACCGAACGGTGCCTTTCTGCGCCACAACGATCCCGCCGCCGACCGTTGGTATTCACGCGACGTCGCCGCGATCGGCGCCCGACACCGGCTTGACCGCCTCGCTCCCTATTTCATCGACGCGCGCCAACCGACCAGCGGCTGGCCGCGCGGCGGGCTGACGGTGGTCCGCTTCCCCAACAACCACCTCGTCTATGCGATCACCTGGTTCGGCATGGCGGCGCTCGTCGCGTTCATGGCGTGGCGGTCGCGGCGACGGATATAGGCGGATCGTCCGCTCCGCGCCCGTCGCCCCCCTCCTTCCATCCACGCGCACGTCGCCCGCATCCACGGATGCCAAGCCGCCGTCCCGGCGTTATACTGGCCATCGCATGCTGCCCCCCTCCCCAGCCCGCGCCGACGCCGCCAGCCAGCGCAACATGCGCCAGCTGGTGCTGCTGCGCTGGCTCGCCGTCGGCGGGCAGCTCGCCGCGATCGTCGTCGTCCACTACGGCCTCGGCATCCGCCTGCCGCTGGTGCCCATGGTGTCGGTGCTCGGCGGTCTGGTGTTCCTCAATCTGGTCACGCTGCTCCGCCTCGCGCGCTGGCCGGTCACGCATGCGGAACTGTTCGGCAGCCTGCTGGTCGACGTCACCGCGCTGACCGTGCAGCTCTACCTCAGCGGCGGCGCCTCCAACCCGTTCGTGCTGCTCTACCTGCTCCAGGTCGTGATGGGCGCGGTGCTGCTGGAGGTGTGGGCGAGCTGGGCGCTGGTCGGCATCACCAGCGCGACCTTCGCGCTGCTGGCGATCGAGCATCGCCCGCTGCTGCTGCCCGCCGATTTCGCCACCAGTCTGTCGCCCGTCTATATCCTCGGCAGCTGGTTCGCCTTCGTCCTCGCCGCGGTGCTGCTGGTGCTGTTCGTCACCCGCATCGCCGCCAACTTGCGCAGCCGCGACGCGCATCTCGCCGAAATGCGCCGTCGCGCCGCGGAGGAGGAGCAGATCGTGCGCATGGGCCTGCTCGCCAGCGGCGCCGCGCACGAACTTGGCACGCCTTTGTCCTCCATCTCCGTGCTGCTCGGCGACTGGAAGACGGAGAGCCTGATCCGCGCCGATCCGCGCCTCGCCGCCGAGGTTGACGAGATGCAGGCGGAGGTGAAGCGCTGCAAGGCGATCGTCTCCGGTATCCTCTTCGCCGCCGGCGAGGTGACGGGCGAGGCGCCGGCGCGCACGACGCTGCGGCGCTTCCTGCGGGGCATCGTCGAAACCTGGCCCGGCAGGGTCGGGTTCGAGGATCGTCTGGGGCATGACCGGCCGATCGTGGCCGACCGGGCGCTGGGACAGGCGCTGACCGCGCTGCTCGACAATGCCGCCGAGGCATCCGCGACGACGATCGCGCTGGTCGCCGTCACCGACGCGGACGACCTGATCCTGTCGGTACAGGACGACGGCATCGGCTATCCCCCGCAGGTACTCGAAAGCCTCGGCCGCCCCTATAACAGCAGCAAGCCGCGTCAGGGCGCCGGACTCGGCTTGTTCCTCGCCACCAACGTCCTGCGGACGCTGGGCGGGTCCCTGGAGGCGCGCAACCTGCCGGGCGGCGGCGCCGAGACGCGCCTGACGCTGCCGCTCGCGAGCCTCGCGCTGGAGGAGGACGCATGACCGATTCGCCCGTCGACCGCCGCCTGCTCGTCGTGGAGGACGACGCCAGTTTCGCGCGCACGCTCGCCCGGAGCTTCGAACGCCGCGGCTATAGCGTCGAGATGCTGCCGGGCCCCGACGGGCTCGAGCAGACGGCGGCGCGCTTTCGTCCGACGCATGCGGTCGTCGACCTCCGGCTCGGCGGCGCGTCGGGGCTCGCGTGCGTCGCCACCCTCCACGCCGCGGACCCGGCGCTCAAGATCGTCGTCCTCACCGGCTTCGCCAGCATCGCCACCGCCGTCGAGGCGATCAAGCTGGGCGCGACCAACTACCTGACGAAACCCGCCAACACCGACGATATCGAGGCAGCCTTCGCGCGCGAGGGCGGCGATGCGGACGTCGACATCTCGGCCGCGCCGACGTCGATCAAGACGCTCGAATGGGAGCATATCCACCAGACGCTGGCCGATGCGGACTTCAACATCTCGGAGGCCGCGCGGCGCCTGGGCATGCACCGGCGGACATTGGCGCGAAAGCTCGACAAGCGGCACATGGGCTAAGGCCGCGACGGGAAAACCGTTGCCGTCCCCCCGCGCAGGCGGAGGGCCAGACATGCCATCGTCGCGAACGAGCCGAGCGGTTGACCGATCTGGACTCCGCCTTTCGCGGGAAGGACCGTGTTTGCCGTTACCGCAACAGCTTCGGCGCCTCCTGCTGCAACACCTCGCGGATCTTGCCGGAGAACATCGCCAGGAACATCGGCACGTCGACGATCATGTGCACGTTGGCGTCGCTCACCGTCGCGCGCGTGGCGAGGGCCTGGCCCATCGCCTCGACCTTGAAGTGAAGCGTGTCGCCGTCCCAGCGCTGCTCCGTGATCGCGCCGCCGGGGATCACCTTGCCGATCTTGCCGATCCCGCCGTCGAGCCGCGCCTTCGCGGCGTCCTTGCCCAATTGGTGGGGGATGTTGACGTCGATCTGGCTCATGCCGGTTCCTTTTCTTGCACTGCGGTCGCGAATAGCATCGCATCGTCTGCGAACGCCTTGAACTCCAGCGCGTTGCCCGACGGATCGCAGAAGAACATCGTCGCCTGCTCGCCGACCTGTCCCTTGAAGCGGATGTGCGGCGCGATGCCGAACGCCACGCCCGCCGCAGTCAGCCGCTCGGCGAGCGACCGCCAATCCGCCATCGTCAGCACGACGCCGAAATGCGGCACGGGCACATGGTGTCCGTCGACCGCGTTGGCGACCGCCACCGGCTCTGCCGCCGGATCGAGATGCGCGACGATCTGGTGGCCATAGAGATCGAAGTCGATCCACTGGTCGCTAGAACGACCCTCGCGGCAGCCGAGCAGGCCGCCGTAGAAGCCGCGCGCGGCGGCAAGGTCGTGGACGGGAAAGGCGAGATGGAAGGGGCGCAGCGTCATCGCGCCGTGATACGCCGTGTGTAGGCGAGCGTCACCTGCCATCGGTCAGCCCGGGCTTGTTCCGGCATCCGCCGTGCCGCACATAGCCGCGTAACTGGCTTTCGGCGGCGTGGATGCCGGACCGAGTCCGGCCTGACGAAAGAAGACGATCGCTGATGACCCGCCGCCCCGCCCTTCTCGCGCTGACGCTCGGCGCGCTCGCCGCCTGCGGCTTCGCGCCGCTGCAGCTGTGGCCGCTGACGATCCTCGGTCTCGCCGGCCTCGCTTGGCTCGTCCATCGCGCGCCGACGATGAAGCGGGCAGGCTGGATCGGCTGGTGCTGGGGGGTCGGCCATTTCACCGTCAACGACAATTGGTTCCAGCACGCGTTCGACTTCCAGGACAAGATGCCGCCGGTGCTCGGCTATTTCGCCGCGGTCGCGCTGGCGCTCTATCTCGCGGTGTTTCCGATGCTGGCCGCGCTCGCCGCATGGCGGATCGGCCGTCGCGACACGCCGGATGCGGCCTATGCGTTCGTCTTCGCGGCGGCTTGGATCGCCGGCGAATATCTCCGCAGCGTGCTGTTCACCGGCTATGCCTGGGACCCGATCGGGGTGGTCTGGCTACCGGTGATCGGCGTCGCGCGACTGTCGGCCTTGATCGGCACCTATGCGCTGTCGGGCGTGACCATGCTCGCCGCCGCATCGCTGCTGCTCCTGCCGCAGCGTCGCTGGCGGCTGCCCGCCGGCATCGCCGGTCTGCTCGCGCTCGCCGCCTTGTCCGCGCCCCTCACCCGTGCGCCCGATGTCTCTGGCGACGCCCCGCTGCTGCGCACCGTCCAGCCCAACATCGGCCAGGACCAGCGCAGCGAGGACGACGGCGAGCGGGTGCTCGACGCGCTTTCCGCGCTGTCCGGCAGGCCCGGCCCCCGCCCCCGCCTGATCCTGTGGCCGGAGGGCGTGGTCCGCGACTTCATCGAGACCGGCTATCCGCGCTGGGCCTATGGGCTTAGCAGCCCCTATTACACACGCTGGCGGATGGCGCGCCTGCTGGGGCCGCGCGACGTGCTGCTGACCGGCGGAACCGCGCTGAAATTCGACAAGGCGGAAAATGTCAGCGGCGCCGCCAATACCATCTTCGCGATCGACTCGCGCGCGCGGATCCTCGACCGCTACGACAAGGCGCATCTCGTCCCCTATGGCGAATATCTCCCCTTGCCCTGGCTGCTGAAGCCGCTCGGCCTCGCCCGCCTCGTCCCCGGCGACATCGACTTCGACGAAGGTCCGGGGCCGCGCAGCTTCACCGTGCCGGGGTTCGGTCCGATCGGCTTCCAGATCTGCTACGAGATCATCTTTTCGGGTCAGGTCGTCGACGCGGCGCACCGCCCGCGGCTCATCTTCAATCCCTCCAACGATGCGTGGTTCGGCCGCTGGGGCCCGCCGCAGCACCTGGCGCAGGCACGGATGCGCGCGATCGAGGAAGGCCTGCCGATCGTCCGATCCACGCCGACCGGCATTTCGGCGGTGATCGCCGCCGACGGACGGCTGCTCGCCGCCGTGCCGCACGGGACGGCCGGCGCGGCGGAGGTGCCCTTGCCCCCCGCGCTGCCGCCGACGCCGTTCAGCCAGCTGGGCAACTGGGCCGCCCTGATCGTCGCGCTTCTGTTCGCCGCCGCGGCGATTGCCATCCGGCGGAGGACGCGATAGGGCTCATATAACGACATCTTTATATCGTTATGAGGCAGTGATGCGCGGTTCCTACATCTTCACCTCCGAGTCCGTGTCCGAAGGGCACCCCGACAAGGTCGCCGATCAGATCAGCGACGCGATCGTCGATCTCTTCCTGTCCAAGGACCCGGAGGCCCGCATCGCCTGCGAGACGCTGACCACCACCAACAAGGTCGTGCTGGCCGGCGAGATCCGCTGCAAGGGCGTGTTCGAGGACGACCAATGGGCGCCCGGCGCACTCGAGGAGATCGAGAAGACGGTGCGCGAGACCGTGAAGCGCATCGGCTACGAACAGTCGGGTTTCCACTGGCAGACGTTTGATTTCTCGAACAACCTGCACGCCCAGTCCGCGCACATCGCGATGGGCGTCGACGAGAGCGGCAACAAGGACGAGGGCGCGGGCGACCAGGGCATCATGTTCGGCTACGCGACCGACGAAACCCCCGGCCTGATGCCCGCGACGCTGTATTACAGCCACAAGATCCTCGAGAAGATGGCCGCCGATCGCCATGCCGGCACCGCGCCCTTCCTCGAACCGGACGCGAAGAGCCAGGTGACGCTGCAATATGAGAATGGCGTGCCGGTCAAGGCGACCGCGCTCGTCGTGTCGACGCAGCACAGTGCCGATCATTCGAACCCCGAGGGGCAGGCCAAGCTGCGCGACTACGTCAAGGGCGTGTTCGCCGAGATCCTGCCCGACGGCTGGCTGCCGGAAGACGACAAGATCTACGTCAATCCTACCGGCCTGTTCGAGATCGGCGGACCCGACGGCGACGCCGGCCTCACCGGCCGCAAGATCATCGTCGACACCTATGGCGGAGCGGCACCGCACGGCGGCGGCGCGTTCAGCGGCAAGGACCCGACCAAGGTCGACCGCTCGGCAGCCTATGTCGCGCGCTACCTCGCCAAGAACGTCGTCGCGGCGGGTCTCGCCAAGCGCTGCACGATCCAGCTCAGCTATGCGATCGGCATCGCCGAGCCGCTCAGCGTCTATGTCGACACGCACGGCACGGGCACGGTCGACGAGGCGAAGCTGGAGCAGGTGCTGCCGCAGCTCGTGCGCCTGACCCCCAAGGGCATCCGCGAGCATCTGAAGCTCAACGCGCCGATCTATTCGAAGACCGCCGCTTACGGGCATTTCGGGCGCGATCCCGAAGGTGCGCTGTTCACCTGGGAAAAGACCGACCTGGTCGACCGGCTCAAGGAAGCGGTCGCGGCTTAGTCTGCGATCCGGCAACGCCGGATCGGGGCGGCACCGCGTCCCCGCACGTGGATCGTCCTTCGATACGAAAAACCCCGGGGAGACCCGGGGTTTTTTCTTTGTCGCGGCGGATGGGGCTTGCCGGCTCAGCGCCGGTAGGCGTGCCGCACCTCCGCCATCCATCCGACCTGGATGCCGCCGACCGAGGTCACCGCGGCGGCCCGCGGCTTGCGGGCCTCGTCCAGATTGACCGGCTGTTCGAAACGAAGGCCTGCGAGGCGGTCGGTGATCCACATCACCGTCCCGCGCAGCTCACGCAGGGTTCCCATGTCGATGCGCAGCGTCATGCCGACCTGCATCTCGCCCTGGTGCTCGATGCACGCGCCCGTCAGCGAGAGGTTGCGCACGCGGCGCTCGACCTGGCGGTCGCTGTCGGGAAGGCTGACCAGCGCGCGCACGATGACGCTGCTGCGCTTTTGCCGGGGGTTTTCGGTAAGATCGTCCATCGGGTCCTCTTGCCGACCCTTCTATCGCTATCGTCGTAACCAGAAAGTAAACACGCGGCCATTTATATCCGTTACGAACGTTTTTTTCCGTGGCTGACCGCCCGCACGGCCCAGTCGATCGCAAATCCCGCGGCCATGTCGGCGATCGGGTGGGATGGCGTCTCCGCGCCCTCGCGCGGGGCGAGCAGACGCGCGCGCGCGGTCGCTCCGACGGCCGCGACCAGCTGCGCGGCGACCATGCGGCCGCCGCCGCGCACCAGCGCGGGTCGCCGGGCCGCGACGCCGACGGCGACCGTGCCGAGCGCGACCGCAAGCATCGCGGGGTGGCGGCGCAATTCGCGTATCACCGACGCCGCTGCCTCGCCGAGGCCGTCCGTGGCAGGCGCCTCCGCCGGCCGCACCACCACCGCCTGTCCGGCGCCGCCCGCCACGTCGTTCATGTCAGCTCCTTCGGCATCTCGCCCCGTACCTGTGCGTGCGCCAGCAGCGCGAAAATGCCGGCCCCGCCGATCAGATTGCCCAGCACGGCCGGTGCGATCAATCCCAGCAGCGTCTCGACCGGCTCGGTGCGGCCGCTGAACAGTAGCAGGAACGCCTGGGCGGATCCGACGATCGAATGGCTGAACCCCGCGATCGTCAGGATGTAGGTGAAGGACAGGATCAGCCAGAAGCTCTGCATCCGCGCGCTGGGCAATACCCATGCCAGCACGGCAATGACGAAGCCGGCGGGAACGGCGTTGATCACCGTCCCGCCCGGCGACAATCGGGTGATCTTGTCCGACACCGCCAGCGCCGCGGTGCGCAGCGCATCGTCGCCGATGATGCCGTGGGCGATCGCCCAGCCCGCGATCGCGGTGCCCAGCAGATTGGCGAGCAGCACGATCCCCCACAGCCGCAACGTCCGGCCGAGCGCCCAGGCGGACGGCCGCGTCACCAGCGGCAGCATCGCGGTGATCGTGCTTTCCGTGAACAGCTGCATCCGACCGAGCACCACGAACAGAAAGCCGATCGGATAGCCGAACCCGACGACCAGCTCGCGCCACGGCGCGTCGGGCAGATGTTCGTGCAGCGCCGCCTCGGCGATCAACGAGGTGCTGATCGCGATTCCCGCCGCCAGGCCCGACCAGAATAGCGATATGGCCGGGCGGCGCAGTTCCTCCTCGCCCTCTTCGCGCACGGTGCGGTGGAGGTCCTTGGCGTCCGCCGCCTTCAGGTCATCGTCGTCGTGCGTTTCAGCCATCTTCATCGGGTAACGGCTGCGCCGTGCAATGGGTCCGCGACTTTGCCAGCCGCGCGCGATGTCGCTAAGGCCGCGCTCCCATGAACGACCCCGTCACCATCCGCCGCCTCTACGGCCGCCGCCAGGGCCACAAGCTTCGCCAGGGCCAGGCCGCGCTCGTCGAGGACCTGCTGCCGACCGTCAGCGTACCCGAGGATGGCGCGCTGGATGCGAAGCGGCTGTTCGGCGACGATCGCCCGCTCGAGGTGGAGATCGGCTTCGGCGCGGGCGAGCACCTCGCCGGCCAGGCGGCCATGCGCCCCGGCACCGGCTTCATCGGCTGCGAGCCGTTTCTGAACGGGGTGGTCGGGGCGCTCGGCCACATTCGCGACGGCGGTCTCGCCAACGTCCGGCTGCACATGGGCGATGCGCTCGAGGTGCTGGAGCGGCTGCCCGATGCCAGTCTGTCGCGCCTGTACCTGCTCCACCCCGACCCCTGGCCCAAGGCGCGCCATGCCAAGCGCCGGATGATCAACCACGGCCCGCTCGACGTCATCGCCGCCAAGCTGAAGCCGGGCGCCGAATTCCGGCTCGGCACCGACGATCCGACCTATTGCCGCTGGTCGATGATGGTGATGAACCAGCGCCGCGATTTCGCCTGGACCGCGCGCACGCCGCAGGATTTCCTGACCCGACCCGCCGACTGGCCGGAGACGCGCTACGAGCGCAAGGCGCGGCGCCAGGGGCACGAGGTGTGGTATTTCCGTTACCTGCGCGTCTGACGCGCGGGGGGGATCAATCGTCCAGCTTGGCGCCGTCGAGCGTGCGGTCGATGCGCGCCCGGTCGGCGGCGTCGGCGGCCTTTTCCGCCTTGGTCCGCCCGAACTTCGCGCGGTTCGCGTCCGCGCTGCGGGCGGCGTCGGCGCGGTCGCGCGCCTTGCGGGCGCGGCGCAGGTTGATGATCTCGGCCATGGCGACAGCCTATCGCGCCGCGCGATCGCGCGCCACCGCGCAGACACGGCGATACGCGGCGAGTTCGGCGCGCGCATCGGCAAGCGCACGATGCGCCGGCGGTTCGGGATCGCCGTCGGGCGTCGCGCTGCGCACCACCTCCTCGACCACGCTGCCGAGCGCCTCGCGCGGCACCACCGGCGCCAGGATCTCCGCCGCGCCGTCGCGCTGCGCCTCGTCCGTGTCGCGCAGACGCAGCGCATGGCGCGGCAATTTCGCGGCACGCAGCAGCGCGCTCAGCCATTTGCCGTCCCATGACGGCGCGCTGGCGAACAGGTCGTGCCCGCTCAACGCCTCCACCATCCGCCGCGCGACGACGTCGTGCGGCGTGCCGTCGCGCTCGATCGTCGCGCGCGCGATGCCATGCACCGCCTCGGCCGCCGGGTCCCAGTCCGTCCAGCGTTCGGGTGGCCGGATCAGGTAGGATTGCTCGCGTCCCTCCTCGAACACCCAGGCCACCTCGATCGGGTAGCTGGTCTTGCCGAGCGACGAGGCTTCGAAATCGATGAATACGCGCATGGCGGCCGAACGCATCGAGCCGCGCTCGGGGTTCAATGCCGCTGGCCCGACCGCGCCCACAGGCCGCGCAGCATCCGGCCGGCCCATGCCGGCGCGCCAGGTCGCAGCAGCAGCCAGTCGCGGATCGCCGGCCCTTTGGTGGCGCCGATCACCTGCTTGTACCCGCTGTCGCCCGCCCCCCAGTCGACCCGCGCGATGCCGCGGTCGAGCGCACTGCCGAGGTTGCGGTAATAGAGCAATTTGCCCGGCGACTGTTTGGCGAAGTCGGGGTCGTAGCTGTTGGCGATCGCATATGTGAGGTCGCCGGCATCGATATCGAAGGAAAAAGCCACCGGCCGCCCGTCGATCGTGAGGAGCGCGGCATGCATCATCGCCGCCACCTCCGGATCGGCGGCGGCGGCGCGCCAGAAGGCGCCATGCCCCCCTTCGGTGAATTTGGCGTCGCGCCCGTCGGTGCGCGACGCGATCCAGCTCGCCGCCTCCACCGCCGCCAGCCTGTCGAAGGCGGCCGGCCAGTCCGCGCCGCGCAGGCCGAGCCATTCGGGCGTACCGCGTTCGCCGAGCTGCCGTTCGAGCTGCCGGTTCTTGCGCAGCGTCGAGCCACGCGGCCACGTCCCCTGCGCGCGGAGCGCCGTCATGTCGAGCAGCCAGCTGTCGGCGACGAACCGCGGCATCGCGCACCAGCCCGCGCGTCGTGCCGCCGCGATCAGCGGTGTCGCGCCGGGATCGTCATCATAGACCGGCCCGATGCGTAATCCGTTCACCGTGCCGGCGAGCGCCGCCAGCGCCGCGTTCCAGCCGCCCTCGCTCGCGCCATGCGCGACGGGAAAGCTGCGGAAAGGCCAATAACTTCCCGGTATCGCAGCCAGGTGCAGCGGTCCGGGCCCGAACCCGACGAAGGGAAGCGCGATGACGGGCACCCCGTCGTCCTCGACCACCAATGTCCGCGGCGACCCGCCATAGGCGGCGAGTGCCGCCGCATACCAGCCGTAGCGCAGGAAGCCGTGGCTCGCCGGCCCGGCCGCGGCCACGGTATCGATCGCGCTGGCCAGCCCTTCGGCGATCCGCGCGCGCGCGATCGGCGGCATCCGCTCAAACTCGGCAAGGAGCATCGGCTTCGTCACGACCATGGTCGCTATACGCAATCGGTTACCAAGCGGTGCAGCTCGCAAGGCGGCAATCGCGAGGCTGCGTCGGACGCCGGCCCCGTTTCGGCCCTTCCGCTGCCGCGCCCGCCGCCTATGATGCGCATCATGCCGACCATGCCCGCCGTCACCACCATCGCACAAACCATCCAGCTATCGCTCGCCCCCGTGTTCATGCTGGCGGCGATCGGTCAGATTCTCAATGTGCTCGCCGGCCGGCTCGCCCGCGTCATCGACCGGGCGCGCGCGCTCGAAAGCCTGCTCGGCGAGATCGACGGCGACGAGGCCGCGCGCCGGAAATGGGAACTCAAGCTGCTCGACGAGCGCATGTCGATCATCAACGGCGCGCTGTTCCTGTCGGTGTCGAGCGCGGTGATGGCCTGCATCGTCATCGCGATGCTGTTCGTCGCCAATCTCGCCAAGCTGCACATCGGCACGTGGATCGCGCTGGTCTTCATCGTCGCGGTGACGCTGCTGATCCTCTGCCTCACCGCCTTCATGTGGGAGGTGCGGGTATCGCTGCGCGCGATCCACGTGCGCAAGGAGATCCTGCTGTGAACGCCTCGCTGGAACGCCGCTTGCTCCAGGCCGTGGTCGCGGTCGCCTGCCTCGTCCCGCTGGCGATCGGCGGCATGGGGATCGTCAGGGGCCCCGGCTTCCTCGGCCATCCGCCGGTGATCCCGCGCGACCTCGACAGCCACTTCCGCTACATCTCCGGCATCTTCTTCGCGGTGGGCGTCGCCTTCGCTACCTGCATTCCCGATATCGCGCGCAAGGGCCCACGCTTCCGCCTGCTCGGCGCGCTGGTCATCGCGGGCGGCTGCTCGCGGCTGGTCTCGCTGGCCAGCGTTGGTGCGCCCTCGTCGGGCCATCTGTTCGGGCTGGCGATGGAACTGGGCGTCGTGCCGTTGCTGATGCTGTGGCAGGCAAGCGTCGCGCGCCGGGCCTGACGCCCCCCGTTTTAGCGCACGCCCTCCAGCCCCGGCCCCACGTCGGCCTGCGCGCGATAGGTCGGGACGACCCGCGCCTTGGCCCGCTGTTCATAGGCATAGCCCGCGCCCAGCACGGTCGCCTCGCCGCCCTTGCCCGCGATGAACGACAGGCCGACCGGCAGTCCCTTGGCCAGCCCCATGGGAACCGTCAGGTGGGGATAGCCGGCGATCGCCGGCAATTCGGCGGCCGACGGGCCATTATACTGGTCGCCATAGACCGGATCGCTCAACCAGGCGCCGGCATAGGTCGGCTCGACCAGAACGGTGGCGCCCGCCGCCTTGAGCATCGCGTCGATGCCCTCCTGCCCCGCGAGCCGCAGCGACTTGGCCCGCGCCGCCTTGTAGGCGGCATCGTCCAGCCCGCCGGTCTTCGCCGCCATCTCGAAGATCTCCTGCCCGAAGAAGGGCATCTCGACCGCCGCATGATCGCGGTTGAACGCGATCAGCTGGTCGAGCGTCCGCGCCGTCACCGCCGCGGGGGTCGTCGCCAGATAGGCATTGAGGTCGGCCTTCAGCTCCGTCTGCAGCACGAGGAACTCGGCGTCGCCGAGGCCGTCCAGCTTGGGCGGCGTCACGTCGACCAGAACCGCCCCGCCCGCGCGCAGCACCGCAAGCGCCGCATCGTAGCGCGCGGCCGTGTCCGCGGGCAGATCCTTGGGGCGGATCACGCCGATCCGCAGCCCCGACAGCGCGCTCACCGACAGGCCGCTCGCATAATCGCGGCGCACCGCGCCCGCCGTCGCCGGATCGGCGGGATCGGGCGCGACCATCGCAGACAGGAGCAGCGCGACGTCGCGGACGCTGCGCCCCATCGGCCCGGGCGTATCCTGACTATGGCTGATCGGCACGACGCGCGTGCGGCTGACGAGGCCGATCGACGGCTTCAGCCCGACCAGGCCGTTGATCGACGACGGGCAGGTCACCGATCCGTCCGTCTCCGTCCCCACCGCCACCGCGGCGAAGCTGGCCGCCACCGCCGCGCCCGATCCGGACGACGATCCACAGGCGGTGCGGTCGAGCGCATAGGGATTCTTGACCAGACCGCCGACCGCGCTCCAACCGCTCATCGCATGCGTCGAACGGATGTTCGCCCATTCCGACAAATTGGTCTTGCCCAGGATGACCGCGCCCGCGCGGCGCAGCTCCGCCACCACCGGCGCGTCGCGGCCGGTAACATTGTCCTTCAGCGCCAGGCTGCCGGCCGTCGTCGCCATGCGGTCCGCGGTTTCGATATTGTCCTTGATCAGCACTGGTATGCCATGCAGCGGCCCGCGGATGCGGCCGGCCCTGCGCTCCGCGTCGAGCGCCTTCGCCTGGTCGAGCGCATCGGGGTTGACGGCGATGACGCTGCGCAGCGCCGGCCCCTTGCGATCCATCGCCGCGATCCGCGCCAGATAGGCGCGGGTCAGCTCGACGCTGGACGCCTCCCCCCGTGCCATCATCGCCTGCAGCTGGTCGATCGACGCTTCCTCGACCCTTACCGTCTTCGCCGCCGCGATATTCGGCACGACCGCACCGGCAAGCAGAAAGGCCAATAAAATCCGACGCATGGAATCCCCCTTCGAGACAGGCACGATGCTATCGCGCCCGTCGCGGAGCGCAAGCGGGGTTGCCGGGTGAACCGCAATCGCGCACCTGCGTTGGTCGCGATCCTCTTGCCCTGGACAGTCCGTGGCCACAGCGCTCAAGATCATCGGTGCCATCGTCGTATGCCTCGTGGTCGTCATCGGCCTCGGCATCACGATCGTCCCACGCTTCCTCGATCGCCTCTATTATGAGGGGCCGGACAGCGACCATTACGACGGACAACGTTTTTTCAATCCGGACGGCGACGGCGACACGTTCCGCATCGCGCCGGCGGGCGGTAGCCGCGCGGGCTTCTTCTGGCGCCAGCTGACCGGGCGCGACGGGCGGCCGGCATGGCCGGATACCGTCGCGGTGACGCCCGACCGTCCCCCCGCCCGTGTCGAAGGGGAGGCGATGCGCGTCACCTGGGTCGGCCATGCCACGGTGCTGATCCAGACCGCCGGTCTCAACATCCTGACCGATCCCGTCTGGAGCGAGCGCGCAGGTCCGCTCGGCTTCGGGCCGAAGCGCGTCGCAGAACCCGGCATACGCTTCGAGGATCTGCCCAGGATCGACCTCGTGCTCGTCAGCCACAACCATTACGACCATCTCGACCAGGCGACGCTGCGGCGCCTTTGGGAGCGCGACCGTCCCCAGATCGTCACCAGCCTGGGCAACGACAGCGTGATCGGCCAGGTCGGGGCGAAGGCGACCGCGCTCGACTGGGGGCAGGCCGCGACCCTCGATGCGACGGGGTTGAAGGTCACGCCCGTCGCGCCGCGTTGCGGGGAAAGCCCCTGGTGCCCCGGCGACCGCGCGCAGGTGATCGTGACGCGCAACCACCATTGGGGCAGCCGCTGGTTCACGGACCGCAACCGCGCGCTCTGGTCCAGTTTCGTGATCCGCCTGCCCGGCGACGGCGGCAACATCTTCTTCGCCGGCGACACCGGCTTCGGCGACGGCAACTGGCCGCGCGAGGCGGCGGCCTATGGGCCGATACGCTTCGCGATGATCCCGATCGGCGCCTTCCGCTTCGTGCCGGGACAGATGTCCTCGGGCAGCCATGTCGGCCCGGCGGAGGCGGCGCTGATCCACCAGCGTCTGGGAGCCGCGCGCAGCATGGCGATCCACTGGGGCACGTTCCGCCTGTCCTACGAAGGCTATGACACGCCGCCGCGCATGCTGGCCGAGGCGATGCGCTGCACCGGCGGCACCGGCTTCACCGCCCAAGGCCTCGGCAGGCCGTTCGAGGTGCCCCCCTACACCGCCCCCGCATCGCACGCCCCGCTGACGCGCGACGCGATGCTGCGCTGCATGGACACGCCCGCGGTGAAGGCGCTGCCCTGACGTCGCGACGAACGTCGGCGATGGGGACGATCCGCCGGGATGCCCGATCGACACGCTATCGCCGGACGGCGCCTCGGCCGGCACGCCTGTCTTCAGTCGTGCGGACCTCGCGCGCACGATGGCTGCATCGTGTCGCGCCGGTCGATCCGGCTGGTCGATCCACCGGGATCGTCGGCGAACACCCAGGCTTCTGCTTCCTCATATGTCCGGAAATAGGCGGCATCCTCCCGTGCGGTGATCCGCTTGATCTGCATCTGCGCCAGCGCGGCATCGATGACATAGGCGAGTCGCCGCGAACGGGCCTCGGGATTGGCCAGCATCGCTTCGAAGGCCGCTCCGGCATCGGCGGACTGGATCTGGACGCCACGCGTGTCGCAGATCGTGACGTGTGGCCTTCCTGCGAGCGAGGGCCGCAATCTGACGATCGCCGCGCGCACGGCGGTCGCGAACCCCGCAACGTCGTCGACAGTGAAAAAGCCACGGATGGCGAGCTTGAGAAGCCTGCGATCGAGCTCGACCTCTACATTCCAGGACGCCTTCGTCATGCACGTTCGTTACGGCAATCATATTAATCTAAGGTAATCAAATTGATCTGGATCAAACTTTAGACTGGCACTAGGGGGGCCCGGCCCGAACACCAGCATCGCTCTCACCGGGACATGCGGGCCCCGAAATCCAGCGAGCGACCAATGACGATATCATGAACTCGCCATGCCCCAGATAGACATTGCGCTCCTCAAGCGGCAGCATGCCGACATAGTGGTTGCTGTCGACGCCCTCATCGCGCTGACCAGGCAACCGCAGGCGACGGCCCTGCCGCAATTGGGGGCGACCCGCGTCAGGCTGGCGCAGCTCCTCAGGGACCATCGCCTCGCCGAGGAGGCACAGGTCCACGCACCCTTGCGTGCGGCGCGTCGGATTGACGCCATCCCCGGCTATGCGTCCATCCTCGAAGACGCGCGCCGGCTACGCGGTGTATATTCCGCGCATCTGAACCGCTGGTCGGCGGCCGAGATCGCCAAGGCATGGGCGGCGTACGGCCAGGAGGTGCCGACCCATCGAGCGGCGTTGCTCGCCATGTTCAAGCGCGAGGAGGCCGAGCTCTACCCGGCGGCCGCGCGGCTCTTGCAAGGCTGATCGGGTAGAGCTTCGGGCGACGGGGCGCATCCCCTTCCGGCAGGTTGCCCGCTCACCGGAACGTCTGCGCCAGGCCGTGGTACAGCTTCTCCCGGCAGACGGCGCGGCTTGCCCAGTCGGCGATGAAGGCGACCGCGAACATCGGCAGCAGCAGCCCGCGGCTCGCCGTCGTCTCCGACAGGATGATCACCGCGGTCAGCGGCGCGCGCACCACGCCGGCGAAATAGGCGGTCATCCCCAGGATCACGACCGCGCCTGCCGGATCGCCGGGAAACAGCGCGTGCAGCAGGTTGCCGACGCCCGCGCCCACCGCCAGGCTGGGCGCGAAGATGCCGCCGGGCAGCCCCGCCACCGCGGTCGCCAGCGTCGCCAGTGCCTTGGCCGGGCCGAACCACAAGGGCGCGTCGACGCCGACGATCATCGCCCGCGCCGCCGAATAACCGGTGCCCCAGGTCAGGCCGGACGTCGCGATTCCCAGCGCGGCGACGATCAGGCCGCACAGGCCGGCAAAGGCGATCGGCTGCGCCTTCGTCAGCGTCGTGATGCGATGCGCGCCGCTCGCCAGGCCGAGCATGACGCGCGAGAACAGCCCGCCGAACGCGCCGCCGACCACGCCTGCGACCGGCACGACCAGCAGGGCGGTCGCCAGCGAGATGTGCGCCCCGATCGCGCCGAAATAGATATAGTCGCCCATCAGCGCCTGCGCGGTGATGCCGGCGACGACGATGAGCGACAGCACCAGCAGCGTCACCTTCTGCTCATAGGCGGCGGCGAGTTCCTCGATCGCGAACAGCACGCCCGCCAGCGGCGTGTTGAACGCCGCCGCGACGCCGGCCGCGCCGCCCGCGACGATCACCGCCGCATTGAGCGGCACGCGCAGCACGCGGTGCGTCACGCCCATCACCGCCGCCGCGATCTGCACGGTAGGTCCCTCGCGTCCCACGCTCGCGCCGCACAGGATCGCGCCGATCGTCAGCAGCACCTTGGCGCAGACGGTCTTCACCGAGATCAACCCGCGGGTCGCCCCCTGCGGATCGGCGCGCGCCGCCATCACCTGCGGAATGCCAGACCCGCGCGCCAGCGGCGCGAACCTGCGCGTCAGCCAGACCAGCGCCATGAAACCGATGGGCGTGGTGAGCAGCGGCAGCCAGTGCCACCGCCGCGCGAAGGCGGCGAACATCAAGCCGGTCGCGTCGGACGCGCGCGCGAACAGCACCGCGACGATGCCGATCGCGACCGCGCCGGTCAGCACCGCGATCCGCCGGCGGAAGCGCAGGCTGGTCGGCCCCCGCGATCGCAACAGCGCACGAAAACGTCGTGGCGTCCACCCGCGCGGGCGACGCGGCGGCAGGGCTTCGCCGGTCATGCGCCGCGGGGTAGGGGAAAGGCGCGGCGGAGAGAAGCGCTAAACGCGCATTTCACGCCCCCCCCATTTCGAGAGGGAGTCGGTGTGGGCCCGGGGCTCACCGGGGACGGCGCGGGTGGACAGCCCCACACCTATCCCCTCCCGCAAGCGGGAGGGGAACCTCCTCAGTCGACGAAGGCGCGCTCGATCACATAGGTGCCGGGCTTGGCGTTCGAGCCTTCCTCGAAGCCGATGCCGTCCAGCATCTGCGCGGTCTCGCGGATCATCGCCATGCTGCCGCACAGCATGATCCGGTCCGTCTCCGGGTCGAGCTTCTTGGGCCCCTGCACCGGATCGCCGAACAGCGCCGCGCTTTCGATCAGGTCGCCGATGCGCCCCGTCGTGCGGAACGGCTCGCGCGTCACCGTCGGGATATAATGGAACTGCTGCGCCGCCTCTTCGGACACGAGCGGATCGTCCGCCAGCCGCGCCTGCAGTTCATCGTGATAGGCGAGGTCACTGACCTGCCGCACCGAATGGACCAGGATCACCTGGTCGAACATGCCATAGACGTCCGGGTCGCGCGCCAGGCTGAGGAAGGGCGCGAGGCCGGTACCGGTCGAGAAGAAGAACAGCCGCTTGCCGCCGACCAGCGCGTCGGTGACCAAGGTGCCGGTCGGCTTCTTGCCCATATACACCTCGTCGCCCGGCTGGATCAGCTGCAGCTTCGACGTCAGCGGCCCGTCCTCGACCTTGATCGACAGGAACTCCAGCTCCTCGGCATAATTCGGGCTGGCGACCGAATAGGCGCGCATGATCGGCTTGGCGTCCGGTCCGTCGCCCGGCAGGCCGATCATCACGAATTCGCCCGAGCGGAAGCGGAACGACGCAGGCCGTTCGACCGCGAAGGAGAACAGGCGGTCGTTCCAATGGCGCACCCACAGCACCTTGACGTTGAGGAACGCCTTGGTCTCGGGGATCAGCACGGGGGCACGGGTATCGGTCATTGCGGACAGGGCTTTGGATGGTTCGTGGAACGCGGTCGCATTATGAAGCGCGGCGCGGCGGGTCAACCAAAGCGAAACTTGGGCGCTCCCCCACTCGGCCTGCGCCCCTCCCTCTTCTTGGCTCCCCGGCGAAGGCCAGGCCCAGTTGGGTGACGCTCAGCGATCACGCTCGGAAGCCTTCCCGGCTGGGCCCCGGCCTTCGCCTGGGAACGAAGCGTGCGCATGTTCCCGATCCGTTGCCACCGACCGCCCCCGCCCCCATATCCCCGATCCTATGGCCATCCAGATCCGCACCAGTCTCGCCGAGCCGGAAACGGGCGAGAGCTTCGTCCCCCATCGCCCCGCGCGGCCCGACAAGGTGGAGGGCGGCAAGCGTTTCGATTTGGTCAGCGACTATCAGCCGTCGGGCGACCAGCCGACCGCGATCGCCGAGCTGACCGCGGCCGCGCGTGCGGGCGAGAAGGATCAGGTGCTGCTCGGCGTCACCGGCTCGGGCAAGACCTTCACCATGGCCAAGGTCATCGAGGAGCTGCAGCGCCCCGCGCTGATCCTCGCCCCCAACAAGATCCTCGCCGCGCAGCTCTATGGCGAGTTCAAGAGCTTCTTCCCCAACAACGCGGTCGAATATTTCGTCAGCTATTACGATTACTACCAGCCCGAGGCGTACGTCCCGCGGTCCGACACCTATATCGAGAAGGAAAGCTCGGTGAACGAGTCGATCGACCGGATGCGCCATTCGGCGACCCGGTCGCTGCTCGAACGCGACGACGTCATCATCGTCGCCTCGGTGTCTTGCCTCTACGGCATCGGCTCGGTCGAGACCTATTCGGCGATGATCTTCGACCTGAAGAAGGGCCAGACCGCCGACCAGCGCGAGATCGTGCGCAAGCTCGTCGCGCTCCAGTACAAGCGCAACGACGCCGCCTTCGCGCGCGGCAATTTCCGCGTGAAGGGCGACACGCTTGAGGTCTTCCCGTCGCATTACGAGGACACCGCCTGGCGGATCAGCTTCTTCGGCGACGACATCGAGGAGATCGTCGAGTTCGATCCGCTGACCGGCAAGAAGGTCGCCAGCCTCAACAGCGTGCGCATCTACGCCAACAGCCACTATGTCACGCCCGGCCCGACGCTGAAACAGGCGACCGAGGCGATCAAGCACGAGCTGTCAGAACGGCTCAAGGAGCTGGTCGCGGAAGGGAAGTTGCTCGAGGCGCAGCGGCTGGAGCAGCGCACCAATTTCGACCTCGAGATGATCGCCGCCACCGGCAGCTGCAACGGCATCGAAAATTACAGCCGCTTCCTCACCGGCCGCCTGCCCGGCGAGCCGCCGCCGACGCTGTTCGAATACCTTCCCGAAAACGCCGTCCTGTTCGTCGACGAGAGCCACCAGACGGTGCCGCAGATCGGCGCGATGGCGCGCGGCGACCATCGTCGCAAGATCACGCTCGCCGAATATGGCTTCCGCCTGCCGTCGTGCATCGACAACCGGCCGCTGCGCTTCAACGAATGGGACGCGATGCGCCCGCAGACGGTCAGCGTCTCGGCGACGCCGGGCGGCTGGGAAATGGAGCAGACCGGCGGCGTCTTCGCCGAACAGGTCATCCGCCCCACCGGCCTGATCGACCCGCCCGTCGAGATCAAGCCGGTCGAGGAACAGGTGCAGGACCTGATCCAGGAGTGCAAGGCGACGACGGCGAAGGGCTATCGCAGCCTCGTCACCACGCTGACCAAGCGGATGAGCGAGGACCTGACCGAATATATGCACGAGGCGGGGATCAAGGTCCGCTACATGCATTCCGACGTGGAGACGCTGGAGCGTATCGAGCTGATCCGCGATCTGCGGCTCGGGGTCTATGACGTGCTCATCGGCATCAACCTGCTGCGCGAGGGGCTCGACATTCCCGAATGCGGGCTGGTCGCGATCCTCGACGCCGACAAGGAAGGCTTCCTGCGCTCCGAGACGTCGCTGATCCAGACGATCGGCCGCGCCGCGCGCAACGTCGACGGCCGCGTGATCCTCTATGCCGACCGCATCACCGGCAGCATGGAGCGCGCGATGAACGAGACCGCGCGCCGGCGGGAAAAGCAGCAGGCGTACAATCTCGAACACGGCATCACGCCCGCGACGGTGCGCAAGAACATCGGCGACATCATCGCCCATGTCGCCAGCCAGGATCAGGTGACCGTGCCGATCGACGAGGACGGCCAGCGCCCGCACATGGTCGGCCACAATCTGCGCGCCTATATCGAGGAGCTGGAAAAGAAGATGCGCAAGGCCGCCGCCGACCTCGAGTTCGAGGAGGCCGGCCGCCTGCGCGACGAGATCCGCAGCCTCGAGCAGGAGGAGCTCGGCCTGCCCGTCGAACAGCAGAAGGCGCCGATCATGGGCCGCAGCAACGAAGGCAAGCCCGGCACGCGCAAGACGCGCTTCGGCAAGCAGCAGAAGATGCGCATGGGGGGCAGCCGGTCGCGATAGGCTATCGAAACGATCCTTTCCGGGGTACCAGCGTGGTTAGGGTGCTGGCGAAAGGTAGCCAACATGATCCGCAGCTTCGCCACGCGTGAAACCCATGCGCTCTTTCGCGGCAAGCGGGTACGCCAATTCCCGCCGGATATTCATGATACGGCACGTCGCAAGCTCCGTCAGCTTGAAGCGGCGGAACGGCTGGACGATATGCGGCAGCCGCCGGGTAACAGGCTGGAGCAGTGAAAGGCTACGCGCCTCCACGATATAGTGTACGCATCAACGACCAGTGGCGGCTCACCTTCTGCTGGTCCGATGGAGGCGCGGACGATGTCCGGATCGAGGATTACCATCGCGGATGAGGACCGGTTGGACAACGTCCATCCAGGCGACATCCTGCGCGAAGATTTTCTGATCGGTTCGAAGATTCCGTTGGACGAAGTGGCGCGTGGCGCTGGGATCGACCTGACAACGCTTGAAGCGATCGTAGCGAGCAAGCGACACATTGACGCTGCCGTCGACGCCAGGCTCACACGCTATTTTGGCATGTCGAACGGCTTCTTTCTGCGTCTGCAGAATAGCTATGATATCGAGGAGGTCGAACGCGCCGAAGGCGACGCGCTCGACCGGATCGTGCCGCGCGCGGCTTAACCCGCGCTCAGATCCTCGCGACCGACGCCGTAATAGCTCGCGACGCGATCGGCATAGGCCTGGTCGAACACCGGCGCGTTGTTGGACCAGCTCGGCCCGCCCTCCAGCATACGCCGGTCGATCGTGATGACGTACAGGTCGCGCACCGGATCGAACTGCAGCAGGTGGAACGGCACCGGGTAGAAGCTCTTGCCCATGCCCAGGAAGCCGCCGAGGCTCAGCACCGCATGCGTCGTGCGGCCCGAACCCTTGTGCACCATCAGCGCATAGACCGAACCGACGACGTCGCCGTCGCGGCTTTCCACCTTCAGCGTGTGCGCGACATTGGTCTGCGCGAGCAGCTGCGTGGCGGCGGTGGTGGCGGCATGGGTGTCGGGGGCGGCATCGGCGGACATGGCGGCTCCTGATAGGCTGGCGTTGCACGTTGATGCAGATGAACCGTCCTGCCGCCGCGCCGGTTCCCGCGCGCCTCGGGTTGAGGCAGCCGCGCGCATCGCCCATAAGCCGCCGCCATGCCCGTCCGTCATCCGCCTCTATCCGTGCCGCTTTTGGCGCTCGCCGCCGCGGCGTGCGTTCCGCAGTCCGCCGCCCGGCCGGTCGTCGCGCCGCCGCCCGCTGCCCTGCCGGCGCCCCCGCCGGTCGTGCAGCCGGTGAGCGACGACTGGCGCGACTGGCCGACCACGCCGGGGACCTGGAGCTATCGCCGCGATGCGCGCGGCGGTCTGGCGCTGTTCGGACCCGCCGGCGGCGATGCCCTGCTGTCGCTGCGCTGCGACGTGGCGGCCCGGCGGCTCTATCTGTCGCGTGCGGGCAGCGCGACGGGGCCGCTGACGATCCGCACCACCAGCCTGACGCGCGGCGTCGCGGTCCAGCCGACCGGCGGCACGCCGCCCTATGTCGCGGTCGCGCTCGCGCCCGACGACCGCCTGCTCGACGCGATGGCGTTCAGCCGCGGCCATTTCACTGTGCAGCAGGCCGGTACTGCGACACTCGTCGTGCCCGCCTGGGCCGAAGTCGGCCGGGTAATCGAGGACTGCCGCGGCTGATCCGCGACCGTGGCGCCGCACATGGCGCGAAGCGGCGGATTCTCGTGCAAAGATTGCGACAAAACAAGTCTTGTATGTCGGCCCCTGCTTACGCACATTGGTGACGTGGCGGGGGTCCCCGGCACATGGCTATCACAAGCGAAAGGAGGTGATCCGATGTCTCATGGTTCAGCAATGGGGTCGGTTCAGTTCGTTCGGGGGACCGGCTTCTAAGACCCGATACGGCCTGCATCGGGGGGTATCCTCCCCCAATCAACGATGCCGGCAAGGGTTGAAGAGGCCGCATGGTCTCCCGGGCTGGAGCTCTCCGGCCGCTGACCATGTTTAGGGGTTGTCGGGCATACCCGGGAGGGATGCTCGGCAACCTCTTCTCATATCCGGCGCAGGGCGGCAGGGCGGCAGGCCCTCGACGCACGCGCACTACCTGGCCGGCATCGCGCAACGACGACCAACGACGCGGCCTCGCCTTGACGAAAATCGGGTAGCTGAAGGCGACGGGCAGCGATTTCGCGACGCATGCGCTTATGGATGTCAGGCCGCACGCCGCCGTCGCCTGCGCCCCGCGTCGTCACCACAACGACCGACTTGCTGGCCCGTTTCGATACCAAACCTTACGAGCACGATCCGGCGGGCCGTTCCGGGCGCCGTAAGTTCCTGAACCATCCTGGCGTGACTCGCGGCAGTGCTGTCGAGACCAACGATCGGTCGATCCGGATCGGAGGATCAAGACATCCCTTAACGGCGCACTTCGCAGTTTCTTGAGAACGAATCGTTGTGTAAACACAACACATCATGCATCATCTATGCATGCACAACCGTATCGCCTTGTTCCGCAACGACCGCGGCGTCTCGCGCCGCGATCTGGCGGAGGCGGTCGGCGTCAATCCGCAGACGATCGGCTATCTCGAACGCGGCGACTACAACCCCAGCCTCGAACTGGGGCTGAAGATCGCCGCCTATTTCGACGTACCCGTCGATCTCGTCTTCTCGCTCGCGCCCTTCCCCTCGCTCACCGACGCGCTGCGCCGGGCCGGAGACGCCTGATGGCTTACGACAGTCGCCGCTGGACCGGTCGTTATGCGCGGGGCGAGATGCCGCCGGAGTTCGCCGGTGGGCGCCCCTATCGCAGCCGCCACCTGCGCTGGTACCTGCTCGCCGCCGTCGTCGGCAGCGTCGCGCTGGCCGTCGCACAGCCGCTGCTGCCCGACGCGCACGGTTCCAGCCTACCGCTCGGCTGGTTCGTCGCGATGGCGATGTTCAACGTCTCGCGCGGTCGATCGCCGTTCGCGCGCGATCAATGGTATGTGGGCCGCCACGACGAGTTCGAGCGCGAGGCAATACTCCGCGCGACGCAATGGGCCTATCGCATCGTCGTGATCCTAATGATCGCCGCGCTGACATGGTGCGCCGTCGCGACCGCCTATGCGCTGCCGATGCCGCGTCGCTGGGGCGACTGGGCGGTCTGGGCGCTCACGCTGGCGGCGGTCGCCAGCAACCTGCCGACCTTGTTCGCGGAATTCGCTATTCCCTTCCCCTCCGACGAGGACGCCGCATGAGCTACCGCGACGGCTACGACTTCCGCAAATGGTACGACGCAGAAGCGCGCGAACGGCCGCGCCGCTATTGGGAGCGCTGGGGGCTTCTGATCGGTCTCGCGCTGATCTGGACGACGCCCGTCCTGTCGATGGTGAACCCTGGGGACCATAGCGCACTCGTCCCGGGCATTACGACGACGGGCATGCCGATCTTTCTCAGCGCGCTTCATTCGCCCTTCACGCGGGGAGCGTGGATCAGTCCACAAGGCTTTGCCAAATATGACGAGTTCGAGCGCAAGGCCCTGTCGGACGCGATGCGCCGCGCCTACCTCATTGACCTGTGCGTCATCGGGGCGCTGTTCCTCTGGCTGATGGCCGCCACCCGCGCCGGCTGGCCAGTGCCGCGCACGACCGGGCAATGGGGCAGCATCGGCTATGCCATAGTCATGACGATGCTGGCCCTCCCCGTCATCTTCGCCGAAATCATGGTTCCCATGCCCGATCCGGAGGACGAGTCGCTATGAACGACAAGACCATCCTGCAGCGCCTCGACGGCCTCGTCGAATGGACCGGCGTTCCCGCGCTCGCCTCGGGGCACCCGCGCCGCCGCCCGATGCGCTGGCCGGCGGCGATCGCCCTCGCGCTGGCGGCCGGCGGCTATGCGATCAATTTGCTCGGCGGTCTGAAGGGGGGCAGCTTCGCGATCGGCATCGGCATGCAGGCGCTCGCCATGTGCGCCAGCGGCTTCATCGTCGGTTTGGGTCCGCTGAAGCCGTTCGGGTCGGTGGAGCGCGTCGACGAATGGGATCGCGCGATCCGCACGCGATCCTATATGGCGGCGTTTACGACCTTCGTCGTCGTCACCGGGGCCGCCGCCTTCCTGCTGCTCGCCGCGCTGGCCTTCGATTGCCCACGCGACGCGATCATGCGCGGCACGATGGCGACGATCTTCCTGCTGGAGATCATCGTCATGGCCCTCCCCACCGCCTATGCCAGCTGGACGGTGCGCTGGCAGGGCGACGACTGAGGCGTCAGGCAGCGGTCCGCCCGGGCTGCGGCGGTGGCCCCGGCAGGAGCGCGTAGAGCGCCGTCTCCTCGCGCATGATCCGGTGGTTCAGCGTCTGCACGATGCGGCGGGTTTCCATGCCGAACCGGCGCCAGTCGGCAGCGATCCTGTCTGCGGGCCAGTCCGCGATATAGGCGCGGTACCGATGCGCCAGGTCCCCCATCTCGTCGGCGAAGCGATGCGCGAGCGCCGCCGCGCGCGCATCGCTGCCCGCCTTCAGCCGCGGGTAGAGCAGATTGTCCTCCTTCGCGAGATGCGCGAGCAGCTTGCGGGTCAGCTGCCAGCGGATCCGCCCGACCGCATCCGGCCGCGGTGCCGGCGCGCCGACGCAGTCGACGAGCGCCGCGGCCAGGTCCGTCAATTCCTCATGTTCCGCAGACAGCGTCAGTCGGCTGAGCATGTCCGTCCCCCCTTGCCAAGACCAGTGGCATCGCCCCCCGGCGATCCGGGACTCGGCGTAAGGAGTACGGAGTTTCCCTTTCGTTAAAGCATCTTAGCCGGCATGCGGCACCCGACACGGCGCGCTTGCCCCGTCGCGCATCGCGCGCTTCCCGCGCGCGTCAGGCCGGCTGCAGCATCCCCTCGCCGGCTTCCCTCGCCCGTGCGATCTTCTCGCGCCACACCAGCGGCGCGAGCGCGTGGACGTTCTGCCCCTCCGCATCCACCGCGACGGTGACGGGGAAGTCCTTCACCTCGAACTCGTAGATCGCCTCCATGCCCAGATCGGCGAAGCCGACGACCTTGCTGCCCTTGATCGCGCGCGCGACCAGATAGGCGGCGCCGCCGACCGCCATCAGATAGGCCGACTTGTGATCGCGGATCGCCTCCGTCGCCGCCGGCCCGCGCTCCGCCTTGCCGACCATCGCGAGCAGCCCCTGCTCCAGCATCATGCGCGTGAACTTGTCCATCCGCGTCGCGGTCGTCGGGCCCGCGGGGCCGACCACTTCCTCGCCGACCGGGTCGACCGGGCCGACGTAATAGATCACGCGCCCCCTGAAATCGACGGGCAGTTCCTCGCCCTTCGCCAGCATGTCGGCGATCCGCTTGTGCGCCGCGTCGCGCCCGGTCAGCATCTTGCCGTTGAGCAGCAGCCGGTCGCCATGCTTCCACGTCCCCACCACCTCGGGCGTCAGCGTGTCGAGGTCGACGCGGATCGCGGCGCTGTCGGGCTGCCAGTCGACCTTGGGCCATTCGTCGAGCTTCGGCGCCTCGAGGAACACCGGCCCGCTGCCGTCGAGCGTGAAATGCGCGTGGCGGGTCGCGGCGCAATTGGGGATCATCGCCACCGGCTTCGATGCGGCATGCGTCGGCCAGTCGAGAATCTTGACGTCGAGGATCGTCGACAGCCCGCCCAGCCCCTGCGCGCCGATGCCGAGCGCATTGACCTTGTCGAACAGCTCGATGCGCAGCGCCTCAAGGTCGTTCCGGGGCCCGCGCGCCTTCAGCTGTGCCATGTCGATCTGGCCCATCAGCGATTCCTTGGCGAGCACCATCGCCTTTTCGGCGGTGCCGCCGATGCCGATGCCCAGCATTCCCGGCGGGCACCAGCCCGCACCCATCTGCGGGATCATCTCCAGCACCCAGTCGACGATCGAATCGCTGGGATTCATCATCTTGAACTTGGTCTTGTTCTCGCTGCCGCCGCCCTTGGCCGCGACGTCGACATGCACCTGCGCGCCCGGCACCATCTCGACGTGCAGCACGCTAGGCGTATTGTCGCGCGTGTTGCGCCGCGTGAACGCCGGGTCCGCCAGGATCGAGGCGCGCAGCTTGTTCTCGGGGTGCAGATAGGCGCGCCGCACGCCCTCGTCGACGACCTCCTGAAGCGACCGGTCGCCCTCCAGGCGGCAGTCCTGGCCCCATTTGACGAAGACGGTGACGATGCCCGTATCCTGACAGATCGGCCGGTGCCCCTCGGCGCACATCCGGCTGTTGGTCAGGATCTGCGCCATCGCATCCTTGGCGGCGGGGCTCTGCTCCGCGGCATAGGCTTCGCCCAGCGCGCGGATGTAATCCATCGGGTGGTAGTAGCTGATGAACTGCAGCGCGTCGGCGACGCTGTCGATCAGGTCGTCGGGGCGGATGGTCACGGGCGTCACGGCGGTCACGGGGGCGCAAGCTCCTTCTTACCTGGGCAGCCTTAGGCGCCCCCCCGCGCCAATCCAAGTCCCGTCCACCCGGCCGCATGGGTCGCTGCAAACCGCCCTCGGTCCGCCACCGCACCCACCCCTCGCAACCCTTCGGAAACGATTCGGCACATAAGGATCGGATATGCGGGCCTTTCTTCCAAAACCTGAGCAAGACACGGAAAAAGGCTCCGTCTGGCACCTGCTCGGCCTGAAGGAGGATCACGACGATCCGATCACGCGCCAGCATGCCGCGCGCCTGCGGACCGCCGCCGTGACCTGGCCCTTTGCCGGCATGATGGCAGTCGCCGCCGCGGCGGTGCTCCCGATCGTCGCGGTGGTGCAGGGACAGTCGTGGATCGCCGGCGTCTCCGCGCTGGAAGCCGCGGCGATGATCGCGCTGGCGGCCTGTCTGTGGCTACTGCTGAGTCAGGGCGAACGCCAGCGCTGGCCCATCCACCTGCGCATGCGCGCGCTCGTCGTCGGCAGCGCGGGGATCGCGGCGACGCTGACCGCCATGCTGTGGACGACGACCGGGCTCGCCGACGGTCCGACGCAGACCGCGGCCTTCGTCGCCACGCTGGCCGCGCTGATCGCGACCGCGCTCGCGATCCATCCGCTACGCGCCGCGTCCCTGGGCTTCCTCACCAGCCTCGTCGTCACGCTCGGCGTCGTGTCGCAGCAATGGCTGGCGACGCTCCTCGCCGCCGGCTTTCTCGTCGCGCTCGTCGCGGCCGTCCTGCGCATCGCCCGCGTCGAGGCCGCCGCCGCCCGTGCGTCGATCCGCGACCGCGAAGCGGGCCAGTCGGCCGCGCGCATGATCGGCGAGTTCGAGGCGCATGGTAACGGCTGGTTCTGGCAGACCGATCGCTACGGACGCCTCACCTACCTGTCGGACAAGGTCGCCGGCGACCTGACCTACGACGGGCAGGCGCCGATCGGGCAATTGCTCACCGACCTGTTCCAGATGGACAGCGTCGCGCCGGGCACGGAGCGCACGCTCGCCTTCCATCTCTCCTCGCGGACGTCTTTCGCCGACTATACCGTCCGCGCGGTGCGCGACGGCGGCCAGCCGGAAGGCGAACGGCGCTGGTGGTCGATCTCCGGCCGTCCGCTGATCGACCATCTCGACCGGTTCCAGGGATTCATCGGCTCCGGCAGCGACCTCACCGAGCGGCGCCGTTCGGAAGCCGAGATCACGCGTCTCGCGCTGTTCGACAGCCTCACCGGCCTCGCCAATCGCCAGCGCATGCGCCACAGCCTGGACAAGACGCTGCAGCAGCAGGGCGCCTCCTACCGTCCCGCCGCGCTCTTCCTGATGGACCTCGACCGGTTCAAGGCGGTCAACGACACGCTCGGCCACCAGGCGGGCGACGCCCTGCTCGTCCAGGTGGCGCAGCGTCTCCAGCGCGGCGTCGGCGACGCGGGGCTGGTCGGCCGGCTAGGCGGCGACGAGTTCCAGGTGCTGCTCCCCGGCCTCGACAAGCGCAATGCCCTCGCTCAGCTGGCGCAGGAGCTGATCGAATCGCTGTCGCAACCCTATTTCATCAGCGGCACGTCGGTATCGATCGGCTGCTCGATCGGCATCGCCATCGCGCCCGACCATGGCGAGGATGCCGAGGAGCTGATCCGCAACGCGGACCTTGCCCTCTATGCCGCGAAGGCGGACGGGCGCGGCGTGCATCGCTTCTACACCGACGCGATGCTGGCCGGCGCGCGCACGCGCAAGCAGCTCGAGGACGATCTGCGCACCGCGCTCGCGGAGGGGCAGTTCCACCTCGTCTATCAGCCGCTGGTCGGTACGGTCGACGAGCGGATCGTCGGCTATGAGGCGCTGCTGCGCTGGAACCACCCGACGCAGGGGCCGATCTCGCCCGCCACCTTCATCCCCGTCGCTGAGGAATCGGGCCTGATCGCACCGATCGGCGAATGGGTGTTGCGGACCGCCTGCGCCGCCGCCGCGTGCTGGCCGCGCGCCGTGCGCGTCGCGGTCAACGTCTCGCCGCTCCAGTTCGCCAACCCGACGCTGCCCACGCTCGTCGCCAGCGCGCTCGCGCATGCCCGGCTCGCCGCGCATCGGCTCGAGCTGGAGATCACCGAGACCGCGTTCCTCAACGACTCGTCGGACGCGATGTTCAAGGCGTTGAAGGGGCTCGGCGTGCGCCTGAGCCTCGACGATTTCGGCACGGGCTATTCCTCGCTCGGCTATCTGCGCAACGCGCCGTTCGACAAGATCAAGATCGACCAGTCGTTCGTGCGCGGCGCGGCGCAGCCCGCCAGCCGCAACGCGGCGATCATCAAGGCGATCGTCACGCTCGCCGATACGCTGGGGATGGAAACGACCGCCGAGGGCGTGGAGGTACAGGACGAAATCGCGCTGGTCCGCGCGCTGGGCGTCAGCCACATCCAGGGCTTCGTCTACGGCCCGCCCGTGCTCGATGCCGAGGTCGTCGGCCAGCTCGGCGGCGGCGTGATCGCGCCGACCGGCCACAAGGTCAGCCGCCGCCCGCGTACGAAGATGCTGCGCACCGCACGGATCACGGTCGGCAGCGCCACCGGCGACGTGCGCATCCGCAACATCTCGCCCATGGGGGTGATGGTCGAAGGGCTGTCGATCGCCGGCAATTCGGTCGGCATGGACGTGTCGATCGAGCTGGTGGAGCATGAAATGGTGCCCGCGCGCGTCGCCTGGGCCCACGACGGCCGGGCGGGGCTGCATTTCCTCCACGAATTCGACCTGTCGCGCCTGGCGCCCCAGCCGGCCCGCCCGCTGCGCCGCACCGCCTGACCCGCCATGGGCGGCGCGTGGCGCCGCAACATCGCGCGGCCGCCCCTTCCGGCGAAGCGTCGGCGCCCACGCCATTCCAGCCCGTCCCGGACCCATCGGCGGCCGGTGAAAATTTTTTTCCAGGCGGCTTCTGCGCTTGCACTTTGGGAAACCCGCAGAAGTCCGCGCGTCGCGCGTTCGACCCTGCTAGGACGGTCCGGAAACGGCGGGAACCGGATGGCTGGCACGCCATTAATCCTCTTGCCTCCCGCGACGGTTTGCCACAATTTGTTGGGGTTGGTCTCGGGGGAGCACCCTACTACTGGTGTCGATCGCACACCCTATATAGGGTGTGGAGAGACGCCGCGCGCCCTCGACCAGGCGAAATATGTCGGGTCTCCGCCGATCGGCGCCATGGACGGACCAACCGCCCGTGCCGCTGCCGAAGCGCAGGCGAAGACGGATATGAAGGAGCGCTTTTGGCGATGGATTTCAGGGATACGCAGGACGCAGTCATGACCACCGATATGCTCGCTCCCATCCTGGCGCAGGACCCCGCGTCCGGCGACGTCGCGGCGGCGCCTGCCGCCACCGGCAGCCGCGCGGTCGCGCGCCCCTATGCGCTCGACGTCGACCACGGCCGCGACGCGCTGCTCACCGACTTCGGCAAGGAGACGCTGAAGGATCGCTACCTGCTGCCGGGCGAGAGCTTCCAGGACCTCTTCGTGCGCGTCGCCTCCGCTTATGCCGACGACGCCGCGCATGCACAGCGGATCTACGACTATATCAGCCGTCTGTGGTTCATGCCCGCGACGCCGGTGCTGTCGAACGGCGGCACGGGTCGCGGCCTGCCGATCAGCTGCTACCTCAATTCGGTGCCCGACAGCCTCAACGGCATCGTCGACACGTGGAACGAGAACGTCTGGCTGGCGTCGCGCGGCGGCGGCATCGGCACCTATTGGGGCAATGTGCGCGGCATCGGCGAGCCGGTCGGCCTCAACGGCAAGACCAGCGGCATCATCCCCTTCGTCCGCGTGATGGACTCGCTGACGCTGGCGATCTCGCAGGGCTCGCTGCGCCGCGGTTCCGCCGCCTGCTATCTCGACATCAGCCATCCGGAGATCGAGGAGTTCCTCGAGATCCGCAAGCCGTCGGGCGACTTCAACCGCAAGGCGCTCAATCTCCATCACGGCGTGCTGCTGACCGACGATTTCATGGAGGCGGTGCGCGACGGCCGGGAGTGGGAGCTGAAGAGCCCCAAGGACGGCTCGGTCCGCGGCAAGGTCGATGCGCGCGCGCTGTTCCAGAAGCTGGTCGAGACCCGCCTCGCGACCGGCGAGCCGTACATCGTCTTCGCCGATCACGTGAACAAGGCGATGCCGCGCCATCACCGCGAGCTGGGGCTCAAGGTGTCGACGTCGAACCTGTGCAGCGAGATCACGCTGCCGACCGGTGTCGACCATCTCGGCAACGACCGCACCGCGGTCTGCTGCCTGTCCAGCCTCAACCTCGAGACGTGGGACGAGTGGAAGGACGACAAGCAGTTCATCGAGGACGTGATGCGCTTCCTCGACAACGTGCTGCAGGATTACATCGACCGGCACGAGCCGGGCATGGAGCGCGCCGCCTATTCCGCCGGCCGCGAGCGTTCGGTGGGCCTGGGCGTGATGGGCTTCCACTCCTTCCTCCAGGCGCGCGGCCTGCCCTTCGAAGGCGCGATGGCGAAGAGCTGGAACCTCAGGATCTTCAAGCACATCAACGCGCAGGTGAATCAGGCGTCGATGACGCTCGCCGCCGAGCGCGGCCCCTGCCCGGACGCCGCCGACGTCGGCGTGATGGAGCGGTTCAGCTGCAAGATGGCGATCGCGCCGACCGCGTCGATCAGCATCATCTGCGGCGGCACCAGCGCCTGCATCGAGCCGATCCCCGCCAACATCTACACGCACAAGACGCTGTCGGGCAGCTTCTCGGTCAAGAATCCCTATCTCGAGAAGCTGCTGATCGAGAAGGCGAAGAATTCCGACGCGGTGTGGAACTCGATCCTCGAGCATGGCGGCAGCGTCCAGCACCTCGACTTCCTCAGCCAGGAGGAGAAGGATTGCTACAAGACCAGCTTCGAGATCGACCAGCGCTGGCTGCTCGAACTCGCCGGCGACCGCACGCCCTATATCGACCAGGCGCAGTCGCTGAACCTGTTCATCCCGGCGGACGTCGAGAAGTGGGACCTGCTGATGCTCCACTTCCGCGCCTGGGAACTGGGCATCAAGTCGCTCTACTACCTGCGCTCCAAGTCGGTGCAGCGCGCCGGCTTCGCGGGTTCGGGCGGCGTCGAGGCGGACAATACGATCAGCGCGCCCAAGTTCGAGATCGGCGAGACGACCGATTACGATGAGTGCCTCGCCTGTCAGTGAGGTGCGGGCGGCTTCGGATCGCGTAGCGATCCGAAGACTCGCCACGGCGGGCAGCAGCGGCGGCAAGGCCGCCGATGTCTGACGGCGTGGCGGATGTGGTTCGAAAGGCTGTCCTCACCCTCCCACCCGGCTGCGCCGGGCGGGCCCCTCCCTCTCCCGGGGGGAGAGGGGTTGAGGCGGCCGGCAATTCCCTCTCCCCCCGGGAGAGGGAGGGAGCCGCGAAGCGGCGGAAGGGTGAGGGCAGGTGCGCCTCTACGAGCGACAGCCGATCGGTACGGTTCCCCGCGCCCGGCAGCTGCGCCGTGCCGCGCCCGAACCCGAACGCCGCCTGCTCCGGGCGCTACGCGAAGCCTATCCGGCGCTGAAATGGCGCCACCAGGCACCGGTCGGCCCCTTCTTTGCCGACATCCTGTGTTTCTCGATCCGCCTGATCATCGAGATCGACGGCGACGACCATGCGCTGAAACCGGAACGGGACGCGCAGCGCACCCGCTTCCTCGAATCCGAAGGCTATGTCGTGATCCGCTTCGCCAACGCCGATGTGATGACGAACCTCGACGGTGTCGTGGCGCGCATCGGCGCGAATCTGGCGGGCAAGCAAAAGGGTGGCACCGCATGACCGGTGCCACCCTCACCTTCCCACAGCCTGCGGCTGCGGGTCCCTCCAGCGTCGGGCCGGCCATGCTCCCAGCATGGCCTAGACAGCGCGGGACGATGTCTACCCGACGCTCCCACGAGGGGAGAGGGAATGATGGCTCACGCCTCTTCGAACATGTCCTGCGCGTTCTGCGCGGTGGCCGACAGGCGGACGGTGTCGCCCTCGATCTCCGCGACCAGGCCGGCGGGCAGGTAATGATGCTTGGCGCCCTGCCCGTCCTCGGTGGAGGGCGAGTCGGTCTTGGTCAGCTTGATGCGTTCGCCCTCGACATGGTCGACGGTGCCGACATGGACGCCGTCGGCGCCGATGACCTTCATATGTTCCTTGATGTTGCTATGGTCGTGCATGCTGGGTCTCCTTCAAGGGGGTCGGACGCGAAACGAGCATCGCGGGGAATGGATGCATGATCCGTCAGTCGCTCATCATGTACGGCGTGGCGCTGGTGCTGATCCTGATCGGCGCCGCCAGCCTCTTGCTGCTGCTGCGCGAGGGCGGCCCGGCGCGCACCTATGTGCTGCGCATGGTCGGCATCATGGCGCTGTCGGCGGGCGTGCTGCTCGCGGTCGGCGCCGGCCAGATGCAGCGGTGGAGCGTCGGCGGATGAGCATCGACGTCAATCGCTCGCAAGTCTACCAATTGGCCGTGTCTAGCCTACTGGTTCTGGCGTTCACCGTGTTGCGGCTGTATTTCGGCTGGCAATTGCCGGGATGGGCTAACTGGATCGGCATTGCTATCGCCGTGATCATCGGCGCCGACTTAATGATAAGACCCCGCCAAACCCCTTACATGCGCCCCATCTTCGCGCGCACCCTCGGCATCGCGATAATCTTTATTGCCGTCAACGCGGCCTTTTCTCAACTTAGTTCGAAATAGGAAGACCCCATGTCCCTCCTCCAAGCCTCCAAGCAGTACAAGCCGTTCGAATACCCCTGGGCGTTCGAGTTCTGGAAGCGTCAGCAGCAGCTCCACTGGCTCCCCGAAGAGGTGCCGTTGGGCGAGGATTGCCGCGACTGGGCGCAGAAGCTGACGGATCACGAGCGCAACCTGCTCACGCAGATCTTCCGCTTCTTCACGCAGGCGGACGTCGAGGTGCAGGATTGCTACCACGAGAAGTACGGCCGCGTGTTCAAGCCGACCGAGATCAAGATGATGCTGACCGCGTTCAGCAACATGGAGACGGTGCACATCGCCGCCTACAGCCATCTGCTCGACACGATCGGCATGCCCGAGAGCGAATATGGCGCCTTCCTCGAATATGCCGAGATGAAGGACAAGCATGATTACATGCAGAACTTCGGCGTCGATACGGACGAGGACATCGCGCGCACGCTCGCCATGTTCGGCGGCTTCACCGAGGGCGTGCAGCTGTTCGCGAGCTTCGCGATGCTGATGAACTTCCCGCGCTTCAACAAGATGAAGGGCATGGGCCAGATCGTCAGCTGGTCGGTGCGCGACGAGAGCCTGCATTGCGAGGGCATCATCCGCATGTTCCACGCCTTCTGCCAGGAGCGGCAGTGCCTGACCAAGGCGGTGAAGGACGACATCGCCGACGTGTGCCAGACGACGATCCGGCTGGAGGACAATTTCATCGACCTGGCGTTCGAGATGGGCCCGGTCGAGGGGATGAAGCCCAAGGAGATCAAGAAGTACATCCGCTACATCGCGGACTGGCGGCTGGGCCAGCTGGGGCTGAAGCCGATCTACATGATCGACGAGCACCCGCTGCCGTGGCTGACGCCGCTGCTCAACGGTGTCGAGCACGCCAATTTCTTCGAAACCCGCGCGACCGAATATTCGAAGGCGGCGACCAAGGGCCAGTGGAACGACGTCTGGGACAGCTTCGACAAGCGCCAGAAGGCCAAGGGCGCCAAGCCGGCGAACGAGGACGCGGGCGCCGTCGAGGGCGATATGTTCTCGCGGGCTGGCGTGGCAGCGGAGTGAGATGCCACACGTAAGCTCATCGGCCATGCACCGCGTTGAATATGACGCGATAGCAGGCAGGTTAGATATCTGGTTCAATGACTCAGGCCGGTACTCCTATTTCGGAGTACCGGTCGACGTTTACAATCAATTACTAGCAGCCGGTTCCAAAGGCGCATTTTTTAACAATCACATTAGAGATCGATACCGCGACCTCTAACTTGAATAATCTATGCTAGATAAACTGAAAGGAGGTCACGCAAGATACTGACGTATATATCCCGCGCGTGAAAACGGGCGGCCGCACACAGACTTAACGCTACGTCGAACCGGAACACCGGCGCACAACAGGTTTTCTCTCGCGGCCCGCAGGAAAAATGATCGCGTATTGAATATTTCCTATGGGGCAACCTTATGGAGTCACTTTGCTTCTGGTTGCATATGGATGAAGCGTCAATGTGGAGATGGTATTGTTTTGACGACAACCGGACCCTCGTTGCTCGATCAGCCGAAAATTATTTCGGCCGCGATCAGGCCTTAGCTGCCCTTAAGGCAGCTAAGGCACGTATGATTCAGGCAGCAGCCGCATAAGGGCGAGCGGCCTTAATGGCCGCTCGCTTTGACTCCAATGATCGCCATCGGAGGTTCAAAGACGTTAATGCCCGTCGTCTCGCTCTTCTTCGGCATTGTGATCCGCATGTATTTCGACGATCACCCGCCACCGCACTTCCATGCGGCCTATCAGGGCTTCGAGGCATTCGTTCGTATTGAGGACGGCGAGATCACGCAGGGATCGCTACCCCGCAAGGCGGCGCGGATTGTGCGGCAATGGGCGCTCGACCATCACGACGAACTCATGGCAAACTGGCAGCGCGGCATCGCGCTGGAGCCGCTGGAGATGATCGCCGGAGCCGACCTCGATGATTAAGCTGGTCCACATCGCCGTCACGGGCGCCGATGCACTGACGCTGACCTTCAGCGACGGCAGCCATGCAGCTTGGTCGGCAGCCGACCTGATCGCCCGCGACACGGTGATGACGCGCCCGCTCGCGGATCCCGCCTATTTCGCCCGCGCCTTCATCGATGGGGGCGCGCTCGCCTGGCCGAACGGCTTCGAACTTTCCGCCGACGCGCTGCACCGCCGCCTCGCAGCGAGCGGCGCGCTCACCCGCCCCGCAGCCTGATCCTCCCGCGTGCTCCTGCGCACGCAGGAGCCCAGGGTCACGAACGCAGCGCTCCGATACTCTGGGTTCCTGCGTACGCAGGAACACAGGCCGTTCACCGAAAGCCGTCGGAGCGCCCGTCGCGTCCGGCCGCAAATTCCGTCACGATCGCGTCGGCCGGGATCATCGCGGACCGGTCACGGCATTGCGCCAATCCCCGCTCGATCTTCGCCCGCTTCCACGCGGCATAACCCCCGTCGCGTGCGTCGCTCACAAAGGCCCATTCCCCACGAACCCCAGCCGCGTGATCCCCGCGCGCTTCACGACCGCGAGCGTCTGGTCGAAGCGTTCGTAGCGGGTCTCCGGATCGGTGCGCATCACCAGCAGTGCCTTGGGGTCCGCCTTCACCGCCGCCAGCCGCGCGGGCAGCGCGGCGACGGGCACCGGCGCGCCGTCGAGCACCACGCCGCCGTCGCGCAGCAGCGCTAGGCTGTGCGTGACCCGCTCGGCCAGCGGCACCTTCACATCCTGCGGCAGGTCGATCGGCACCTTGTGCAGCACCTGCGGCAGGGTCAGGATCATCATCACCAGCAGCACCAGCATGACGTCGATCAGCGGCGTGATGTTGAGCTCCGACAAAGGCTCGCCGACCGGCGCGGCGGCATAGGAAGGGGCGAAGGCACGCTGGCGTCGCATATCACGTCTCCCGTCAATGTGATGTTATGGCATCACGTTTGCGGGGTGGCGTCAAGCGGCTTCGTGCGAGCGGTCCGCGTCGGGGCGACGCCGATCCGGCACTGGGGTCCGACATCAGGTCCGGCACTAGAGCATAATGGCATACCATTGATCCGTCATTGCGAGCGGAGCGACGCAATCCAGAGTCGGACCAGGAAGGCCTGGATTGCTTCGCTACGCTCGCAATGACGGCGTGGTTCGACCTGATGTCGTCCCGCCCCAAGTCCGGCGCCGGGGTCGGCCCTCACCCCGCCCCGTTACCCCTCGCGTCACCCCCTCGCGTCACACCGGGCACGCTACTCCCGCCGGAACCAGCCCACGATCCGCCCGAGCATCCCGCCGCGCGCCACGGGCGCGTCGCCATAGTCCATCGGCGGGTCCGCCGCCGTCAGGCCGGGGCCGCATCGCACCGTGTCGATCGCCTCGCGCAGCTTCACCGCCCCGTCGCGCTCGCCCGCCTTGTCGAGCAGCCCCGCCGCCATCAGCATCAGCGTCATCGCCGTTTCCACCGTCTTCGCCATAACACCCCCCATCGGGAAGCCGCCGGCGTGCCCCCCGGGGGCACGCCGTCGCTTCGAAGAACCGGGTGCTAGAAACCTAAGACAAGTTAGGCGCGGGCGCCTTTAGCCGGGTGGCCTGGACATGCGCGTCCGCCACCCGGTCGTATCGAGACCGGCTCTTGTCTTGCGAGGATTCTAGGCCCCGCCCGCGTCTCCGCGGGAAGCGGCATTCTAAGCCCGAGGACGCAGAGCGGCAAGCTTCGCACCCGCCGTAGCCGGCTTTCCGGACGACGCGAAGCGATCCCGCCGCCACCCCTTTGAAAAACCGACAAGATCAGCGTGCCGCCCCCTTGCCGCCCGTCGCCGGCCGCCCGGCACAGCCCTCCGCCAGCGCCATCACGCGCGTGTGCATGCCCGCACCGCCTCCGTCGCCCGCCCCCGCCATCCGCGAGGCTGTACCAACCATCTCGACAGAACGAGCCCATTTGGTTATAGTGGTGAAGGAGAACCACGCGAGGAGTCGACCATGCCCGCCCTGCCCGAACCGTCCGCCCCGTCCGGACCTGCCGCCGATGCCGGGCCGCCCGCCTATCGCGCGCCGACGCTGCGCACGCGCGCGGACGGCTGGACGGTGGATCGGCAGCGCCGCTTCCTCGCCACGCTCGCCGAGACGGGCAGCGTCGCCGCCGCGGCGGAGGTGGCGGGCATGAGCGCGCGCTCCGCCTATCGGCTGCGCCTCCACCCCCGCGCCGCCGCCTTCGCGCATGCCTGGACGCAGGCGCAGCTCGCCGCCGGGCATCGGCTGCTCGCGGTCGCCTATGATCGTGCGATCAACGGCGCGATCCGTACGAAGTGGAAGGACGGCACGATCGTGTCGGAAACGCGCGTGCCGTCGGATCGCATGACCGAATTCCTGCTGGCGAAGACGATGCCGCATCTGTTCGGGCCGACCTCCGCCAGCAACGCGTTCGGCACCGACCGCGTCGGCGTGGCGCAGCGCGCGCTGCCCGGTGCGCTCGACCAGCTGTGCGACGTCGCGGCGGAGGATTGCCCCGACGCGCCGCACGATGCGGATACGCTGCACGACGACGATCCGACGCTGCGCTGCTGAGCGCACCGCACCCGCGCCGCCCGCGCGGCGGCGGTGCCGTCCGGGATTAAGGCGAAACACCGTGACCTTAGCGACCTTTCGGGCGCCACGGGGGCGCTTTAACCGTGTCCCGCAACGCGATCGCAAGCGCGCGTGGCACAGGACGGCGGGTGCGATGATCCCCGGCCCCCGCCTCTTCCGCAGCCGCTGGGCCGCCCTGCTCTGGGCGGCGGGGCTGTTATGGGCGGTGGCCGACATGGCCGGCGGCCTGACGGGGCCGCATCGCGCGCGCCCCGCCGCGCCCGGCGCGTCCTCGACGCCAGAGGCCCCGCCCGCCGAGTCGCCCGCGCAGGATCCCGACGTGGCGGCACTGGTCAACGCGCTGGGCTGAACCGGGGCGGGCTGAACCGGGCGGCCGGGCGCGCGCCTGCCACCCTTTCGTTTCCTGAACGGAACGTTGTCGTGGGTTCATGCAACCGTCACTATCCGGACCGCGTTGGTTGAACATGATTTTCCGATGAAAGGGAGTGTTACGATGCGCAAGTTCATGCTGGCCCTCGGCTGTACCGCGATGGTGATCCCGGCGACGATGGCGGTGCCCGTGTCGCAGGCGGGTGCCCAGCGCTACAAGTATCGCGAGTGGCGCGACGATCGCGGCCGCCTGCGCTGCCGCAAGCCGGACGGCACCACCGGCCTCGTCGTCGGCGGCGTCGCGGGCGCGCTGCTCGGGCGCACGATCGACACGCGCGGCGACCGCACGCTCGGCACGCTCGGCGGCGCGGTGGCGGGCGGCCTGCTCGGCCGCGAGGTCGACCGCAGCAGCCAGCGCAGCCGTCGCGGCTGCCGCTGATCCGACCGGCGGCCGGGTGACGCTCATCTTCGCGTCATTTTCCGGTTGCCGCCAAATGCGCGTTCACGCGTTGGGCCGGGGCGTCGCGAGCAATCGCGGCGCCCCGTTCTCGATGACTTGAGGAGACAGACGATGGTGACGCGCTCGGGCTCGGCCCGCTACGAAGGACTCGGCAAGGATGGCAAGGGTCACGTCTCGACGCAGTCGGGCGTGCTCAGCGACACGCAATATGGCTTCAACACCCGGTTCGAGGATGGCGCCGGCACCAATCCCGAAGAGCTGATCGCCGCCGCGCACGCCAGCTGCTTCACCATGGCGCTGTCCTTCGCGCTGGCGCAGGCCGGTCACAGCCAGGGCACGCTCGAGACGACCGCCAAGGTGACGCTCGACAAGGACGGCGACGGCTTCACGATCACGCGCTCTGCGCTGACGCTGAAGGGCCATGTCGACGGCATCGACCAGGCGGAGTTCGAGCGTATCGCCAACGAGGCCAAGGCCGGCTGCCCGGTGTCGAAGGTGCTCAACGCCGACATCACGCTCGAAACCACCTTCGGCTGAAGGCCGGCGGCCGTCATCCCGGTCTGCGGATCGGGATGACGGAATGGGCAGGCTCCCTGTCCCGATCATGAACCGGATGTAGTTTTCCGTTCACGCAACTGTCACCCGCGCGGGCCGTTTTCCTGACCTGCATTATGAAGGAGAGCTCAGATGCGTAACGCCTTTCTGATGGCCGCGCTGGCCGCCACCACCCTGGCGGCGATCCCCGCCGCGGCGCAGGACACGCCGTGGCAGGCGAACCGCGAGTATCGCAAGGAGGTGCGCGACGCGCAGCGCGACTATCGCCGCGACCTGCGCAACGCCGATTCGCCGCGCGACGTGCGGGAAGCGCGGCGCGATTATCGCGACCAGGTCCGCGACGCCCGCAAGGACCGGCGCGAGGACCTGCGCGACATCCGCCAGGACCGCCGCGACGATTGGCGCGGCTGGCGCAACTATGACTACAACCGCCTGCCGCCGGGCCAGCGCGCGTATTACGCCGACCGTTACTATCGCGACGGCCGCTACTACCAGCCGCGCCGGCTGACCCGGAACGACCGCGTCTACCGCGGCAACGACGGGCGCTACTATTGCCGCCGGTCGGACGGCACGACGGGTCTGATCGTCGGTGGCCTGGCGGGCGGCGTGCTCGGCAACGTCATCGCCGGCGGCGGCTCGCGTCTGCTCGGCACGGTGATCGGCGGCGCCGGCGGCGCGCTGCTCGGCCAGTCGGTGGACCGTGGTCAGGTCGTCTGCCGCTGATCGGCTGATCGGCTGACCTGCGAAGGGCGGGGCCCGGCGAGCGATCGCCGGGCCCCGTCCCGCGTCAGAGGATGCCGCCGCCCAGGCTCAGGCGGATGGCGAAGATGACGATCAGGATCAGGTTGAGGTTACGGCCGCCGTTGCTCGACGACAATGCGCCCACCGCCGCCCCGACGATCCCGATCGGAATGACCAGCCAGTTGAGCCAGCCCAGCAGCGGCACGAAGGCGATCAGTCCCAGCACCAGGGTGACGAGGCCGATCAGCACGGAGATGATGTTGAGCATGTCCGCAAAGATGGCCCCTGCGCCCCGGCAGACAAGCCCCGACGCCCCGCCCTGCCCCGGCACGTCCCGCCCCGGCACGTCCCGCTCCGGCACGGCGACGCGGTCGCGCCGGGTTAACCACGCTTGTCGCTTGTTCCTTAGCGGCGGCCGCGGCACGGTCCCGCCCGTGTTGCCGACTCGCGCCCTGCCCCTGCTGCTCGCCCCGCTGCTCGCCGCCTGCGGCAAGCCCGCCGCGCCGCCGCAGCAGGATCTCGACAGCCTCGACCGCGAGCTGACCGAGGGGGCGAAGCCCGCCAACCAGCGCGACCCCGCGCTCACCGCGGCGCTGCGCGACCAGATCATGGTCGATCCGGCGATGACGCAGAGCGCCAACACCAATGTCGTCCGCCCGCCCAGCCGCCCCGATGCCGGCTCGGTGCCGCCCGACGCCGCCGGCGCCCGCCCCGACGGCGTGACCGCCGCCGACCTCAAGCCGGTCCCGGCGGCGAAGGGCGATTGTCCGGCGTGCCGCAAGGCGGACGGCGCGCTGACGCTCGGCGAGCTCGCCCGCCGCCAGGCACCGGCGACGGCGGCCTGCGCGCAGGCGGTCTCCTATTCGGCCGGCTGGGCGAACCGCCTTCCCGCCAACGTCCCGCTCTACCCCGACGCCCGCGTCCTCGAAGCCGCCGGCAACGACGCCTGCGGGCTGCGCATCGTCAGCTTCGCCAGCAGCGCGCCGACCGGCCGCATCCTCGACTGGTACAATGCCCGGGTCACCCGCGCCGGCTATTCGGCGGAGCATCAGGCCGACGGCGCCCGCCACGTACTCGGCGGCACGCACGGCGATGCCGCCTTCATCCTCTACGCCACCCCCCGCCCCGGCGGCGGCACCGACGTCGACCTCGTGACGCGCTGACGCGCCGTCGCAGCGGCATTTCCCTTCCTCGCCCATTTCCGGTAGGGGGCTGCCATGCCTCTCGTCCTCGTCATGCTCGGCGGCGCGCTCGGCAGCGGCGCGCGGCACCTTGTCGGCCGCGCCACGCTGCACCTGCTCGGCCCCGCTTTCCCCTACGGCACGCTCGCCGTGAACCTGATCGGCGGGTTGCTGATGGGCCTGCTCGTCGGCAGCCTGGCGCGGTTCGGTTCGGGCGGAGAGACGTGGCGCCTGTTCCTCGGCGTCGGCGTGCTCGGCGGCTTCACCACCTTCTCCTCCTTCTCGCTGGACGCGGTGACGATGATGGAGCGCGGCGCCGCCCCGCTCGCCCTTGCCTATGTGCTCGTTTCGGTGACGGGATCGATCCTCGCGCTCGCCGGCGGCCTTGCCCTGGCACGGGGCATGGCATGAGCGACGCCGTCCGCCAGTTCACCGTCGGCATCGACGACGACGGCATCCGCCTCGACCGCTGGTTCAAGCGGCACCTGCCCGAGACGAGCTTCACCATCGTCGCGAAATGGGCGCGCACCGGGCAGCTCCGCGTCGACGGCGCCCGCGCCACGCCCGGCGATCGCATCGCCGCCGGCCAGGTGCTGCGCGTTCCCCCGGCCGAAGCTGCCCCCGCCGCGGCGAGCCCACGCCCGCAGCGCGAGCGTGTCCCCCTGACGGATGACCAGATCGCCTTCGCCCGCGAGATGGTCATCCACAAGGATGCGCAGGCGCTCGTCCTCAACAAGCCGCCCGGCCTGGCGACGCAGGGCGGCACCAAGACGACGGAGCACGTCGACGCGCTGCTCGATGCGTTGCAGTTCGAGGCGGACAGCCGGCCCAAGCTCGTCCACCGTCTCGACAAGGACACGAGCGGCGCGTTGCTCGTCGCCCGCACCAGCCGCGCCGCGGCCTTCTTCGCCAAGGCCTTTTCGGGCCGTACCGCGCGCAAGGTCTATTGGGCGCTGGTCGTCGGTGTGCCCTCGATCGACGACGGGATGGTCGACCTGCCGATCGCCAAGCAGCCCGGCACCGGCGGCGAGAAGATGCACGTCGACGAGGAGAACGGCCAGCCGTCCCGGTCGCGCTACCGGGTCATCGAGCGGGCGGGCAATCGCTGCTGCTGGGTGGAACTCCAGCCCTTCACCGGCCGCACGCACCAGCTGCGCGTCCACATGGCGGCGATCGGCCATCCGATCGTCGGCGACGGTAAATATGGCGGCCCTGCCGCCTTCCTGACCGGCGGGATCAGCCGCAAGATGCACCTGCATGCGCGCCGCATCCGCGTCGACCATCCCGACGGCGGGTCGCTCGACGAGGTCGCCGCGCTGCCGACGCACTTCGCCGAAAGCCTGGCGAGCCTCGGCTTCGAGGAGGCGCAGGGCGATGCCATGCCGCTCGAGGAACCGAAGAAGGGCCCGCCTCCCAAGTCGGTCCTCAAGCAGCGGGCGAAGGCGCATGCCAAGACGATGCGCAAGGAACACCGCGGCGAGCGTCGCCGGCGCGGCAATCGGGACTGATCGGGATGCCGCGTCTCGCCGTGTTCGATTGCGACGGCACGCTCGTCGACAGCCAGGCCAATATCTGCCGGGCGATGGAGAAGGCGTTCGCCATCGCGAATCGTCCCGCCCCGCCCCGCGCGGCGATCCGCCGAATCGTCGGGCTCAGCTTGGTCGAGGCGTTGCAAGCGCTGCTGCCGCAAGACGATGACGCGACGCATCGCCGCATGGCGGCCGATTACAAGCAGGCCTTCTTCGACCTGCGCACCAGCGGCGACATGGCGGAGGAACCCCTGTTCGACGGCATCGCCGCCGTGATCGACCGGCTGGAGACGGACGGCTGGCTGCTCGGCGTCGCGACCGGCAAGTCCGATCGCGGGCTGGCGCATATCCTGGCGCATCACGGCCTGACGCATCGCTTCGTCACGCTGCAGACGGCTGACCGGCATCCTTCGAAACCGGATCCGTCGATGTTGCTCGCCGCGATGGCGGAGGCAGGCGCGGCCGCGCATGAGACCGCGATGATCGGCGACACCAGCTTCGACATGGCGATGGCGAAGGCCGCGGGCACGCGCGCGGTGGGGGTCGCCTGGGGCTATCACGATCGCGACGACCTCGCCCGCGCCGGCGCGGATGTCGTCGCCGAAGAGGTGCACGCGCTGCCGGGGATGCTCGCATGATGCCGCAGGACCGGCTCGCGATGCGGCGCTGGATGGCGCTGGTCGGCATTCGCCTGGCCGGGACCGCCGGTGCGGTGTTCGGTATGATCCTCGCGGCGCGGACGCACGATATCCCGGTCAAGGTCCTCGGAGTCGCGATCGTCCTGTCCGCGCTGGCGGTGATCGCGATCGTGCCCGCCAGCCTCGCGCATCGCTGGCGGAGCCCGGGCGCATGAAGCGCTTCTGGCAGCAGGCGCGGGTCGATGCCGATCGCGTCGTGACGCTGGACGGGCGGCCCGTGCGCACCCCGGGCCGCACCCCGCTCGCGCTGCCGACCGATGCCCTGGCGGACGCGGTTGCGGCGGAATGGAACGCCGTCGGGGACACCCTGGACCCGCGAGCCATGCCGCTCACCGGCCTCGCCAATGCCGCGATCGACCGCGTCGGGCCCGAGCATGGCGCATTCGCCGCCGGTCTTTCGGCCTATGGCGAGAGTGACCTGCTTTGCTATCGCGCCGCGGAGCCCGAGCAATTGGCCGACCGCCAGGCCGCGGAATGGGACCCATGGCTGGACTGGGCGCGGAGCCGGTACGACGTGCACTTCGTTGTCACGCAGGGCATCGTCCATCAGGCGCAGCCCGCAGCGACCCTGGCCCGGCTGGGTGAGGCGGTCGCGGCGCTCGACGGCTTCCGCCTCGCCGCTTTGTCACCCATCGTGACGATCACCGGATCGCTCGTGCTCGCGCTCGCGCTGATAGAGCGTGCAGGTGACGCCGATACGATCTGGGCGGCCGCCAATGTCGATGAGGACTGGCAGGCCGAGCATTGGGGACGCGACCCCCTCGCCGAGCAGGCCCGCGCCGGCCGTCGCCACGACTATGACGCGGCGGTGCGCTTCCTCGGCGCGCTGGGCTGACCCTTACGCTTCTGCGTGGCCGATCTGGCCGCTATCGACGTCGAGGTCGCGCAGGTCGCGCCCCCGCGTCTCCTGCCCGAACCACCCAACGAGCGTCAACGCGACGACCGTCGGCACCATGACCAGTGTCGCCGCCTTGCCCATCGACAGCGAGATGCCGGCGATCGTCAGTCCCTGTGCGATCAGACCCCCGGCCTTGGTACAGGCCGCGACCCAGCCCGTCGCGCGGCCACGGACCTTCAGAGGGAAACTTTCCGCGGTATAGGGCAGGACGATCGCGATGATGCCATTAGTCCCGACGATCAGCAGGGCCACCGGCAGCACCGGGCTGCCCGTTCCCGCCAGTTCCAGTCGCAGGACGAGCACCAGCCCCGCCAGCGTCAGCGCGATCATCGTCGCCAGCGCCCATTTGGTGCTCCAGCGGCTATAGAGCAGCGCCGCGACGAAGACGGTGGGAAAGGCGATCAGCGCGCTTTCGGCCAACAGCCGGCTCGAGACCCCGACCGAATAGCCCTTGGCGACGAGATCGGCGGGCAGCCACAGCAGCAACCCGAAATTGATCAGCCCCCAGGACAGCGCGCAGATACTCAGCGCCGCGAGCTTGCCGTAGAGCCCGAGGCCGGTAAGCGCATGCGATCCGCGCTTTTCCGCCAGCACCGCAGGTCCGGCCTGCCGCGCCTTCGCGCCGAACCGGCGCATCACCGCCTCCGCTTCCGTGGCGCGTCCCCGCGCCAGCAGGAATTTCGCCGATTCCGGGATGAGTGCGCCGAGCAGCACAAGCGTAAGTCCCGTCGGCAGGTTGGCGAGCCACAGGATGCGCCAGCCAAAGACCGGTTGCAGCACGGCGGACAGGCCGCTCGCGGCGAAATAGCCGCCGACTGCGCCCAACCCGCCGACCAGCACGAGGCTCCAGCCGCGGTGGCGGCTCGGCATCATCTCGGCGAGCAACGCATAGGTGACCGGCAGCATCCCGCCCGCCGCCGCCCCCATCATGAAGCACATCGCGATGTTCCAGGCGAGGCTGGGCATCGCGCCGCAGATCGAGGTGCCGACGAACATGACCGCGGACAGCAGGATCGACGCCTTTCGCCCATAGACGTCGGCGATCCACCCCCACAGCACCGACCCCGTGACGGTGCCGGCAAGCGCGAAGAAGGGGACGAGGGACACCGTCCGCTTCGGGACGCCATATTCGCCAATCATTCCCGGCACGGTGAAGCCGAGCGATGCAGGCTTCATCACGTCGATGATGAGGGCGACGACGAGCACCGCCATGAGCCCCCAATGCGCGGCTGATAGGGGCGCATCCTCCGGCGCGGCGATCACGATATCCGCCGCGGCAGCGCGCTGGGCCGCCACATTGCGCGGCAGCAGGCCATAGGCGGCCAGCAGGGTCCCCGCGACGATCGACGCCATGCCGGCCAGCATCAGCGGGTCCATCGGCATTCCCGCCAGCCGGTAGTGCATCGTCCGCGCCATCGCGAACATCGGCAGGTGCGCAAGCACGCCGAGCGTCACCGCGACACAGCCCAGAACGAAGGCCCATGTGGCCTGCCTTCCGCTCAGCGTGCTGCTCATACCGCCCCTCCCATACCGATCGCGTCGATAGCAACAGCCCGATGCGTGAGGGAAGAGGGCGCGATCAGCGCGTCAGCTTGCGGATGAAGCCGATCAGGCCGGTCTGGCGGGACCGCTTCAGCCGCTCCGCCGCCAGGATCGTGCGCACGCCTTCGAAACAGCGTTCGACATCGTCGTTGACCAGCACATAGTCATAGCCGTCCCAGTGGCTGACCTCGTTCGCCGCGCGCGCCATACGCGCCTCGATCACCTCGGCCGAGTCGGTGTTGCGATTGGTCAGCCGCGAACGCAGTTCTTCCATTGAGGGCGGGAAGATGAAGACCCGCACCACATCGCCCCCGGCGATCTGGAACAGCTGCTGTGCACCCTGCCAATCGATGTCGAACAGCACGTCCTTGCCCGCCGCCAGCATAGACTCGACCTGCGCGCGGGGCGTGCCGTAGCGATGGTTGAAGACGTGCGCCCATTCCAAGAATTCGTCTTCCGCCACCATGCGGCGGAATTCCTCGAGATCGACGAAATGATAATCCTTGCCCTCGACCTCGCCGGGTCGCATCGGGCGCGTCGTCGCGGAGACCGACATGGCCAGTTCCGGATCGGCGGCGAGCAACTTGCGCGCGATGGTCGATTTGCCCGCACCCGAAGGCGAGGAAAGGACGAACAGGACTCCACGACGCTTGAAGTTGTGCGGATCGGCAGGGGTCGTCGGCATGTGCGCTAGTGACGCGCGAAGGCCGCGGGCGTCAAGCACCCGCGGCCTGCTGCACTGCGGAAAAATTTATCGGCGGCTGGCTTCAGGCTAGCGTACCGCGCTTCGCCAGCTTTCGGCGATCATAGGCTTTTTTGGCCACATAGCCCCCACCGATCAGCATGCCGAGCGGGCCCATGCGGCGCAGCACGCCAGCGGCGATCACGCCGGTCAATGCACCCTTGGCACCGTCCGAGCCATCACGACGGTCCAGTTCGCGCCCGACGAGCGCCCCGATAATCTTGCCGATCATGCCTGTTCCTTTCCGAAAACCTGGTTCCTCAGCTCCGCCGCACCGCGCAGAACCGCCCATCCCACCGCATAGGTGACGGCGATCGGCAGCACGACCTTGAGCACATTGGCGGTGACCGCGCCGATGATCGCGCCGTCCGCCACGCCGTCGTCACCCGACAGAGAGTCGATCGCGCCGCCGATCAGCGCGCCTATCGTCGTTGCGCTCATGATTGCCTCCCGAAGCTTGCGGGGATCCAATCGCCGGAAGCGGGCAGTTGTTCCGGAAAGGACTTATCGTCCGACCATGTCGCCCGGCCGCACGAGGCGGTCGAACGTCGACTCGTCGACCAGGCCAAGCGTCAGCCCTGCCTGTCGCAGCGTCCCGCCCGTCTCATGGGCATATTTGGCGATCTTCGCGGCATTGTCGTAGCCGATCTCGGGCGCGAGCGCGGTGACGAGCATCAGCGATTGCTCGACCAGCGCTGCGATCCGCGCCTCGTTCGCGCGCATGCCCTCGACGGTACGAGTCGCGAAGCTTTCCATTCCGACGCTGAGCAGGTCGATGGACCGCAGCACGTTCGCGCCGATCAGCGGCTTGAACACGTTGAGCTCCATATGCCCCTGCAGACCACCGACGGTGACGGCCACGTTGTTGCCCATCACCTGGGCGGCGACCATCGTCAGCATCTCCGCCTGCGTCGGATTGACCTTGCCGGGCATGATCGAGCTGCCCGGTTCGTTGGCAGGCAGTTCCAGTTCGCCCAGCCCCGATCGCGGGCCCGAGCCGAGCAGCCGGATGTCGTTGGCGATCTTCGTCAGCGCGACCGCCAGCACGTTGAGCGTGCCGTGCAGATCGACCAGCCCGTCGTTGGACGCCAGCGCCTCGAACTTGTTTGGCGCCGTGACGAACGGGATACCGGTCAGCGTCGCGATCTCGGCCGCGATATCCTTGGCGAAACCGTCCGGTGCGTTGAGGCCCGTGCCGACCGCCGTCCCGCCTTGTGCCAGCGGCAGGATGTTGCGTTTCACCGCTCCTTCGATCCGGTCCCGGGCGTTGGCGAGCTGTTGGACATAGCCCGACACCTCCTGCCCCAGCGTCAGCGGGGTGGCGTCCTGCAGATGCGTGCGGCCGATCTTCACGATACCGTCCCACGCCGCCGCCTTGGCGGCCAGGGCATCGTGAAGGATCGCTAGCGCCGGCAGCAGCCTGTCGCGCACCGCCAGCGCCGCTGCGACATGCAGCGCGGTGGGAAAACTATCGTTGGACGATTGGCCGCGGTTGACGTCGTCATTGGGATGAACGGGCGACTTGCCGCCGCGTTGACCCGCCAGCATCTCATTGGCGCGACCGGCGATCACCTCGTTGACGTTCATGTTCGACTGCGTTCCCGACCCCGTCTGCCAGATGACGAGGGGGAACTGGTCGTCGAGCTTGCCCGCGACGATCTCCTGCGCGGCGGTGTCGATCGCCTCGGCCTTTTCGGCCGGCAGGCCGTGCCGTCGGTTCACCCGCGCCGCCGCCTGTTTCACGATGGCTAGCGCATGGACGATACCGATCGGCATCCGCTCTCGCGCATCGAAGGGAAAATTCTCCAGGCTCCGCTCGGTCTGCGCGCCCCAATAGGCGTCGGCGGGGACCTCGATGGGGCCGATCGAATCGGTCTCGGTGCGGGTATCGGTCATGTGAACGTGAACCTGCGGCGTCGGGGTTGGTTGCGGCTTCGCCATAACGCCGCGCCGTCGTTCATGCCAAGGCAAGCCCCCGGACACGCGGTCCGGGGCGAAGCTGTTACCCCCGCGCGTCAGCCTGATCGTCATCCCGGCGAAGGCCGGAACTTATGAATCCGCAGCACCGGGGCGCCGCATCATCGCTCGCCAGGCGCGTGGATGGGTCCAGCCAATGCACGTAATGATGAGGATCGGCGGGGCGCGTCGCCGGCTAGACGCTCCGCAGCGCTGCTCGCGCCCTATTTCTTCCGCTTGAAATCGACGCTGACGACGTTCGATCCGTCCTCGACCGGCGTCACCGTCGGGCCGTCGTTCTCCGCCTCGTCATGCGGCTCGGGGCCGTCATCCGGGTCCTCGGTCGCCTGGAAGCGCAGCTCGAAGTTGACCGCCGGGTCGTGGAAGCCGGTGATCGCCGAATAAGGAATGACCAGCTTCGAAGGTACCTGGTTGAAGCTGAGGCCGACGGAGAATTTGCGCTCGTCCACCGTCAGGTCCCAGAAACGGTTCTGCAGCACGATCGTCATCTCGTCCGGGAACCGCTCGATCAGTCGCCGGGGAATGTCCACGCCCGGCGCCTGGGTCTTGAAGGTGATGTAGAAATGATGGTCGCCGGGCAGCGCGCCCGTCTCGGCCACCGAGCCCAGCACGCGACCGACGACGGCGCGCAGCGCCTCCTGGACGATCTCGTCATAGGGGATCAGGCTATCGGGCAGTCCGTCGGTCATGCACCCTTGGGTAGCGGCTTCGCATGGCCGGTCAAGATTGTGCGTGACGACACACGCTTCTATGGGCCGAACCGATATGCGCACCGCCACGATCAACCGCTCCACCGCCGAGACGCGGATCGACGTCACCGTCAATCTGGACGGCACCGGCGTCTATGCCATCCATACCGGCATCGGCTTCCTCGATCACATGATCGAGCAGCTATCGCGCCACGGCCTGATCGACATCGACCTCAAGGTCGAGGGCGACCTGCACATCGACGGCCACCACACCGCCGAGGACTCGGCGCTCGCGCTCGGCCAGGCCATCGCCAAGGCGCTGGGCGACAAGCGTGGCATCCGACGCTACGGCGACGCGCTTTCACCGATGGACGAGACGCTGACGCGCGTCGCGCTCGACATTTCGGGCCGGCCCTGGCTCGTGTGGAAGACGGCGTTCACGATGACCCGGCTCGGCGACCTCGACACCGAACTGATCGAGCACTGGTTCCACAGCTTCGCCCAGACCGCCGGCCTGACGCTGCACGTCGAGACGCTCTATGGGCAGAACAACCACCATATCGTCGAGAGCGCGTTCAAGGGGCTTGCCCGCGCGCTTCGCGCCGCGGTGGAGATCGACCCGCGCAAGGGCGACGCCATCCCGTCGACAAAGGGGATGTTGTGAGCGACCCCTTCGTCAGGCCGGACGCACCGCTCTGCGTGGTATCGCTGCACTACGACGCGCCGCTGGACGCGATCGACGCGCGGATGGCAGCCCATGTCGCCTGGCTGCGCAAGGGCTATGACGCGGGCCTGATCCTGGCGTCGGGCCGCAAGGTGCCGCGGACGGGCGGCGTCATCGTCATGCGCGGCGACGCGGAGCGGGTGCAGGACCTGATCGCCACCGATCCGTTCGTCTCCGACGGACTCGCGCGGGCCGAGGTCACCGGCTTCACCGCCAGCATGGCAGCGCCCGCGCTGGCGGAGATGCTGGCATGACGCTCGCGCTGATCGACATACGTTCGGGCAATCTCCATTCGGTCGCCAACGCGCTCGCGGCGGCCGGCGCGACCGACGTGCTGATCACCGCTGATCCGGACGATCTGGCCAGGGCGGATCGGATCGTGCTGCCCGGCGTCGGCGCGTTCGGCGCCTGTGCCGCGAACCTGCGCGCGATCGACGGGCTCGAGGAAGCGCTGCGCACGGCGGTGTTCGACCATGGCCGCCCCTTCCTGGGAATCTGTGTCGGCATGCAGCTGATGGCGGAGACGGGCGAGGAGATGGGCATCCACCGGGGCCTCGGCTGGATGAAGGGTCGCGTCCGCCGCCTCGATCCCGGCACGATGGCGGCGAAGGTGCCGCACATGGGCTGGAACGACGTGCGCCCCGCGGGCGGCCATCCGCTGGTGCCGGCCGGCGAGGCCTATTTCCTGCACAGCTACGCCTATGAGGGCGATGACGTGGTGGCGACAACCAACCACGCCGGGCCGGTCACCGCCGCGATCGCGCGCGACACGATGCTCGGGCTGCAGTTCCACCCGGAGAAGAGCCAGCGCTACGGCCTCGACCTTCTCGCCAACTTCCTGAAATGGCGTCCATGACCCGCACCGTACCGCTCATCGTCTTCCCGGCCATCGACCTCAAGGCCGGCCAGGTCGTCCGCCTTGCGGAAGGCGATATGGACCGCGCCACCGTCTATGGCGACGATCCCGCACACCAGGCCGACCTGTTCGCCCGGGCGGGAGCGCAGCATCTCCATGTCGTCGACCTCGACGGGGCCTTCGCCGGCGAGTCGGTGAATGGCGACGCGGTGCGCAGCATCGTGTCCGCCTTCCCGGGCCATGTCCAACTGGGCGGCGGCATCCGCACCCGCAACAGCGTCGAGCGCTGGTTCGACCTAGGCGTGTCGCGCGTGGTGATCGGCACCGCGGCTCTGGAGGATCCGGATTTCGTCCGTGGCGCGGCGCGCGATTTTCCGGGCGGCATCGTCGTCGCGGTCGACGCAAAGGACGGCATGGTCGCGACCAAGGGCTGGGCGGACGTCTCGACGACGAGCGTGGTCGACCTTGCCCGCCGGTTCGAGGATGCAGGCGTCGCCGCGCTGCTGTTCACCGATGTCGGCCGCGACGGGCTGCTGAAGGGCGCCAATATCGAGGCGACGGTGGACCTGGCCCGCGCCGTGTCGATCCCCGTCATCGCCAGCGGCGGCGTGAAGGGCATCGACGACATCCACATGCTTGCCCTTCATGCCCGCGTCGACGGAGAGCGTGGTGGCGTCGAAGGCGTCATCACCGGCCGCGCGCTCTACGACGGGCGCCTCGACCTCGCGGCCGCGCTCGCGGTGGCGGCGGCGGCGGCGGTATGAATCCCGGCGTCGCCGGCCTGCTGACGGGCGGCGTCGTCGGCGCCTATGCGCCGATGCTGCGCGACCAGATCCGCCACGGCCGGATCGACGTGCCGATCGGGGGTATCAATCCGATCGGCGTTCGCCGCGACCAGCATCCGCTCGCTTTCCGTGCCTGCGCCACCGCCATGGTCGCCATCGTCGCGGCGCTGCTTCTCGTCTCCATCGTCCTCATCATACGGGCCCTGCTGCCATGACCGTCCGCGCCCGCGTCATTCCCTGCCTCGACGTCGCCAACGGCCGCGTCGTCAAGGGCGTCAACTTCGTCGACCTGATCGATGCCGGCGACCCGGTCGAACAGGCACGCGCCTATGACACGGCCGGCGCCGACGAATTGTGCTTCCTCGACATCACCGCCAGCGCGGAGGATCGCGGCACCATCCTCGATGTCGTCCGGCGCACCGCCGCGGTCTGCTTCATGCCCCTGACGGTCGGCGGCGGCGTACGCACCGCCGACGACGCCCGCGCGTTGCTGCTCGCCGGTGCGGACAAGGTCGCGGTCAATTCCGCCGCCGTATCGAGGCCGGAAGTCGTCGCCGACATAGCGGAACGGTTCGGCAGCCAGTGCTGCGTCGCCTCGATTGACGCGCGCCGGACCGGCGACGGCTGGGAGGTCTTCACCCATGGCGGCCGCCGCGCGACGGGAATAGACGCGGTCGCGCATGCCGTCCGCCTTGCCGAACTTGGCGCTGGCGAACTGCTCGTCACCTCGATGGACAAGGACGGAACCCGGTCGGGCTACGACCTTGCCCTCGTCCGCGCCATCGCCGACCGCGTCTCGGTACCGGTCGTCGCGAGCGGCGGCGTCGGCGGGCTCGCCGACCTCGTCGCCGGCATCCGCGACGGCCATGCGAGTGCGGTCCTCGCCGCGTCGATCTTCCATTTCGGCGAGGCGAGCATCGCCGATGCGCATGCCGCGCTCGCGTCCGCGGGCATCCCCGTTCGTCGCCCCCTCTTCGCAGATTAGCGGTTCCGCAAGGCTTGGCTGCGATAAGGTCGGCGCATGTACGCGATCGACCTGCATCCCGAGCGCAATCTCGTCGATATTCGCTGGACCGGCCTGTTCACGGCGGATGCCGTCGCCGGTTATGCGAACGAGCTTGAGCGCCGCTTCGTCGCCGGTGGCTTCCGGCCTGGCTACCTGCTCCGCATGGACATGAGCGCCACCACCGTCCAGCCGCGCGATGCGGTCGATGCGATCCATGCGCGCCTCGGCGATTTCCCGCGCGCACGCCGCATCGCGGTCGTCACGGGCAGCGCGATCACCCGGCTGCAGGTGCAACGGTTCATGACGCAACCCTATCTGCGCATCTTCGCCGATCCCGACGCGGCGCTCGCGTGGCTCACCGAACCCGACCTGCTGCCCGCATGATCGCGCTGTCATCGGTCGCCGGGGGCCATTCGGGCATCGTCCATCCGCGCACCGCACCCGCGCTGTCTGACGTCGCGCTGTTCGTCGTGGCGGTGATCGGTGTCTGGCTGGCCCGCAGGGCCTTGCGGCGCCGCTTCACCAAGAACGATTGACGCGCCCCCCGTCGTCGCGCCAAGCGCAGCGGCATGGATCCGCTCGACCGTCTCGACGCCACCATCGCCCAGCGCCGCGGCGCGGACGCCGGCACCTCCTATGTCGCCAGCCTGTTCGCCAAGGGCAGGCCGAAGATCGCGCAGAAGGTGGGTGAGGAGGCGACGGAGACCGTCATCGCCGCGCTCGCGCAGCCCGACAAGCTCGTGGCGGAGGCCGCCGATCTCGTCTTCCACCTGATGGTGCTGCTCGCCGATGCGGGGCACAGCCTCGCCGACGTGCGTGCGGAGATCGCCCGCCGCGAGGGCACCTCCGGCCATGTCGAAAAGGCCGCCCGCCAGCCGTAAGGACGCCCGCCATGCCCATCGATCCCACCCTGCCCTACGACGACCAGAACATCTTCGCGAAGATCCTGCGCGACGAAATCCGCTCGCGGCGCGTCTACGAGGACGAATGGGCGGTCGCCTTCCACGACATCGCACCCCACGCGCCGACCCACGTGCTGGTCATTCCGCGCGGCGCCTATGTGTCGTGGGACGACTTTGCCGCGCGCGGCAGCGAGGCGGAGATCGCCGGCTTCGTCCGCGCCGTCGGCACGGTCGCGCGCCAGCTTGGCCTCGTGGAGAGCGGCTATCGCCTGCTCGCCAACATCGGTCGCGACGCGGGGCAAGAGGTGCCGCACCTCCACGTCCACCTCTTCGCCGGACGTCCGCTCGGCCCCATGCTGGCGCGCTGATCGCGCCGGCGCGGCTATCCTCGCGCAATATCCTGTTGCACCCGTATCATTTGCGACTAGGCTTCGCGGCTTCACCATGCGGGGGGCCGCCAAGGCCCTCAACGCAGATGGGGGGATCGCTTACATGATATTCGGGCGCGTCAAGCCACTCGACGCCATCCTTGCCACCGCCGAGAAGAAGGGCCTGCACCGCTCGCTCGGTGCCTTTCAGCTGACCATGCTGGGCATCGGCGCCGTCATCGGCACCGGCATCTTCGTCCTCACCTCCGAAGCCGCGCAAAAGGCCGGGCCGGGCATGCTGCTCAGCTTCGTCGTCGCCGGCTTCATCTGCGCCGTCGCGGCGCTCTGCTATTCGGAGCTCGCCTCGATGGTGCCCGTGTCGGGCTCCGCCTATACCTACACCTATGCGGTGACGGGCGAGATCCTGGCGTGGATGGTCGGCTGGGCGCTGATCCTCGAATATGCGGTCGGCGCCAGCGCCGTCGCGGTCGGCTGGTCGAACCATGCGGTCGGGCTGCTCAACGGCATCGGCTTCCACGTGCCCGCCGCGATCAGCAACGCCGACGCGCTGATGGCGCACATGTATCTGGCGCTCGGCGCCACGCCCAGCGCCGATCTGACGCAGGCGATGGCGACGGGCGGCTGGGTCAACGTGCCCGCCATCTTCGTCGTCGCGATCGTCACCTGGCTGCTGATCATCGGCACCACCGAAAGCGCACGCGTCAACGCGATCCTCGTCGCGATCAAGATCGCCGCGCTCACCGCCTTCGTCCTGCTCACCCTGCCGGTCGCCAAGGCGGAGAACTTCCACCCGTTCCTGCCGACCGGCGTGGGCAATCCGTTCAACTCCTCGGGCCTTGGCGTGCTCGGCGCCGCCGCCTCGATCTTCTTCGCCTATGTCGGCTTCGACGCGGTCTCGACCGCTGCCGAAGAGACCAAGAACCCGCAGCGCAACGTACCGATCGGTCTTATCGGCAGCCTCGCGATCTGCACCATCTTCTACCTGCTCGTCGCCTCGGGCGCGATCGGGGCGATCGGCGCGCAGCCGGTGACCTCGCTCGCCGGCCAGGTGCTCGCACCGGGTACGCCCGAGATCGCCGGCCGCTGCGCTGCCATCGTCGCCGCCGGCACGCTGGAACCCTTGGTCTGCTCGAAGGAGGCTCTGGTCCACGTCCTCGACACGATCAACTGGCCGATGATCGGCCGCCTCGTCGGCCTTGCCGCGGTGCTGGCGCTGCCATCGGTCGTGCTGATGATGATGTTCGGCCAGACACGCATCTTCTTCACCATGGCGCGCGACGGCCTGCTTCCCGCGAAGCTCGCCTCGGTCCATCCGCGCTTCCGCACGCCGCATGTGGTGACGCTGCTGACCGGGGTCGCCGCCGGCGTCGCCGCCGCGATCCTGCCGGTCGGCAAGCTGGCCGACTATTCCAACGCCGGCACGCTCTTCGCCTTCTTCATGGTGGCGGTGTCGGTGATGGTGCTGCGCCGCACCGATGCCAACCGCGCGCGGCCGTTCCGCACGCCCGCGGTCTATGTCGTGGCGCCGCTCGCGATCGTCGGCTGCGTCGTCCTCTATCTGTCGCTGCCGCTGACCGCGAAGCTGGTCCTGCCGATCTGGGGCGCGATCGGCCTGGTCATCTATTTCGGCTACAGCCGCAGCCGCTCCTATGTCGGCCGCGGCATCATCGACACGGTCGACGATCCGTCGATTCAGCCGGAAACGTCGCGCTCGATCCACTGAGCGGCCCGACACGGGGCATGAAAAAAGGGCCGGTGGATCGCTCCACCGGCCCTTTCCTTTTGTCGGCGGTTCGCTGGCTCAGCCGAGCTTAGACGCGACCAGCGCCTGCATGTCGACCATCGGTCGCGCGCCGAAGTGGCTGATGATCTCCGCCGCGCAGATCGCGCCGAGCTTCAGCGATTCCTCCAGCCCCTTGCCCTGCGCCTGGCCGTGCAGGAAGCCCGCCGCGAACAGGTCGCCCGCGCCGGTCGTGTCGACGACATGGTCGATCGGCTCGGCGTTCACCTCGGCGCGTGTCCCGCGCTGGATCGCGCACGCACCGTGCGCGCCGCGCGTCACCACCAGCGTCGGCACCTGCGCGGCGATCTTCGCCACCGCCGCCTCGAAATCCTCGACCTCGGCCAGCGCGGTCAGCTCGTTCTCGTTGGCGAACAGGATGTCGATCAGCCCATCGGCGATCAGCGCGCGGAAGTCGCCCCCGTGCCGGCCGATGCAGAACACGTCCGACAGCGTGAAGGCGACGCGCCGGCCGGCACCGCGCGCCGCCTCGATCGCGGCGCGCATCGCCGCGCGCGGCTCCTCCGGATCCCATAGATAGCCTTCCAGGTAGAGGATCTCGGCGTCCTGGATGATCGACAGGTCCAGCGCGCCCTCGGGCAGGAACTGCGACGCCCCCAGATAGGTGTTCATCGTCCGCTGCCCGTCGGGCGTGACGAAGATCAGGCAGCGCGCGGTCGTCGGCTGGCCGGGGCGGACCGCCGTGTCGAAATGCACGCCCGCCGCGCGGATGTCGTGCGCGAAGACCTGGCCCAGCTGGTCGTCGGCGACCTGGCCGATGAAGGCGGTGCGACCGCCCAATGCGGCGATGCCGGCGACGGTGTTCGCCGCCGAGCCGCCCGACACCTCGCGGCCGGGCCCCATCTTCGCATAGAGTGCGTCGGCATCCTCGGGCGAGAACATCAGCTGCATCGAACCCTTGGCGACGCCGATCTCCGCGATGAAGGCATCGTCGGCCTGGGCCAGGATGTCGACGATCGCGTTGCCGATCGCGACCACCTCGAAACGGGGCTGGGTCAAGGTAGGGGAAGCTCCGAAAATAGGGATAAAGCGGCTCCCTACCGTCCTTCGCGCCGCCGCGCGAGCCCTTGCTTGACGCGCGGCCGCCGCCACGCCACGTCGCAGGGACGATGTTCCGCGCTCTCGTGCTCACGCTGCGCCAGCTCGGCGACCCCGCGATCCTGCGCGTGCTCGCCAAGTCGCTCGCGGTCACGCTGGCCGTGTTCGCCGCCGGTGGCTTCGGCCTGTTCGAACTGCTGCGCCGGTGGCTGGCCGGCTTCGCGGGCGGCCATGACGACGGCCTTGCCGGCGTCGCCGCCATTGCGATCGGCCTGCTCGCCGGCTGGCTGTTGTTCCGCGTCGTCGCGATCGCGATCATCGGCCTGTTCGCCGACGATATCGTCGCGGCGGTGGAGACGCGTCATTATCCCGCCGCCTTCGCTGCCGCGCGACCCGTCGGCGTCGCCCGCGCCGCGCGGATGGGCCTTGCCTCCGCGCTCCGGGCCTGTCTGGTCAACCTGCTGATGGTGCCGGTCTATCTGGCGTTGCTCTTCACCGCGGTCGGGCCGGTGGTCGCCTTCACCCTGGTCAATGCCTGGCTCCTCGGCCGCGACCTCGGCGACATGGTGGCGAGCCGGCACCTGGACGATGCGACGATGCGGGGCTGGCGCAGGTCCACCGCCGTACCGCGCTTCCTGTTGGGGCTTGTCGCCACGGGGCTGTTCGTGGTTCCGCTCCTCGGCCTGCTCGCGCCGATCGTCGGTGCGGCGATGGCGACGCATCTGTTCCACGGGGGAAAGACATGAAGGCTCGCTTCACACTCGCGGCGGCGCTCGCATTGTCCGCCTGCGCCGCGCCGGGCGTCGTCGCCCCGCCCGTCGCCAATCGCGCCGTCGTCCCCTATACCAATGTCGGTCTGGAACGGGTCATCGGCCAGAACGCCGCCGGCCTGATCGCCCTGTTCGGCCAGCCCGACGCAGACACGCGCGAGGGCCCGGCGCGCAAGCTGCAATTCGCCGGACCGATCTGCGTCCTCGACGCCTATCTCTACCCCAAGGAGGGCAATGGATCGGGCGGTGAGCAGCGCGTCACCTATCTCGATGCGCGCGAGCCCGACGGCAGCACGATCGACCGAGCCAGCTGCGTCGCGGCGCTGACCCGGCGCGACGGCGGGAAATAGGCGCGGCCGTTCGCGGCCCCGCCCTCGTCGCGCTGGCAGCGACATGGCGCACGGGCGACGACCCGGCAGCCCGCTTGGGCAGTGAGGACGCAACGGCGACAGTCCCGCCTTATAGCGCCGCCAGGAAGCGATCGATCCGCGCCATCACCGCCAGCCGGCGCGCGTCCGCCTCGCGCAGCAGCTCGTGCCCCTGCCCGGCATAGACCGCCACCTCCGCGCACGGCAGGCGCCGCGCCGTGCGCAGGATCGCGCGCCGGCTGACGATCGGATCGCGCGCCGACACCAGCAGTAGCAGCGGCGTCGCGACCCTTTCCAGCGGCGCGGCGCGCAGGCGCGCCAGCGATTGGCACGCCGCCAGCGTCCAGCCCCAGCTCGGCGCACCGGAGGCGATGGTGGGGTTCGTCGCCTTCCACCAGACCTTGTCCGCCTGCCGGTCCGGACAGGCGGTCATCCGGCCGCGCACATGCCCGGCATCGCCCTTCCACAGGCACCTTTGCCCCTGCCCCGCCGCGACCGCGCCGCGCGCCGCCAGCGCGATCGCGCGCGTGCCGAGCGGACCGGCGCGGATCCCCAGCATCGGGGCCGCCAGCACCGCGGCATCGAGCAGCACGCCCCGTTCGGCCAGCAGCCGCAGCAGCAGGTGCCCGCCCATCGAATGCGCCACCGCGACATGCGGCCCGCCGCCGCGTCGCCAGCCATCGACGAACGCCGCCAGATCCTCCAGCAGCGGCTCGAAGCTGTCGAGGTGGTTGACCAGCGGGTCGGCGAGCAGGCGCCCCGACCCGCCCTGCCCGCGCCAGTCGAATCCCGCGATGCTCCACCCCGCGGCGCGCCAGTGCGCCATCGCCTCCAGATATTTTTCCGCGAAATCGCCGCGTCCGCCCAGGAACAGCAGCCGCCCGCGCGGCGCCTCCGCCGGCCAGTCGAAGGCGCGCAGGGCCCAGCCGTCAGCCGCGATCCACGGCGCGAACGTCATCCCCGCCGGATGGCGCCGCCGATCGATCGCTACAGCCGCGTCAGCGCCCATCGCGCCGCCTCCGCCACCACCGCATCCGGATCGTCCACCAGCGCGGCCAGCGCCGGCCGCAGCGCCGGCGAACCGCTGTTGCCCGCCGCGATCGCCGCGTTGCGCACCATCCGGTTGCGCCCGATCCGCTTGATCGGCGATCCCGCGAACACCTGCCGGAATCCCGCGTCGTCGAGCGCGAGCAAATCGGCCAAATAGGGCACGGTCAGCTCCGCGCGCGGCTGGAACGCCATGTTCGCCGCCGCGCTCGCAGCGAACTTGTTCCACGGGCACACCGCCAGGCAGTCGTCGCAGCCGTAGATGCGGTTGCCGATCGCGGCGCGGAATTCCTCGGGGATCGGCCCGGCATGCTCGATCGTCAGGTACGAGATGCAGCGCCGCGCATCGAGCCGAAACGGCGCCGGAAAGGCGTCCGTCGGGCAGGCTCGCTGGCACGCGTCGCACGAACCGCAGCTCTGCCGCATCGCACCGTCCGGGACGAGCTCGAGCGTCGTGTAGATCGCCCCCAGGAACAGCCAGCTGCCATGCTCGCGGCTGACCAGATTGGTATGCTTCCCCTGCCAGCCCAGTCCCGCCGCCTCCGCCAGCGGCTTTTCCATCACCGGCGCCGTGTCGACGAACACCTTGAGGTCGCATGGCTCCGCGGCGCCGTCTGGCCCGGTGACGGTGGCGCCTTCCTGCGCCAGCCAGCGGCCGAGCGCCTTCAGCGCCTTCTTGACGACGTCGTGGTAATCCTGACCCTGCGCGTAGACGGAGATGCGGCCGACCTCGCCCTCCGCCTCGAGGCGCAGCGGATCGGCGGCGGGGGCATAGCTCATCCCCAGCGAGATGACGCTGCGCACCGCGGGCCACAGCCCCGCCGGTGCCTCGCGATGATGGGCGCGCTCCGCCATCCAGATCATGTCGCCATTCCGCCCCTCGGCCAGCCACTGGCGCAGCCGCTCGGCGGATCGCGGCGCGGCATCGGCGCGCGTGATGCCGCAGGCGACGAACCCCAATTCCGCCGCCTTGGCCTTGATCCGATCTTCCAGCTTGTCCTGCGGCACGCGCGCCCGCTACCACATACCGGCGCCGCGTCGAAGGTGCGATGAATCGGGGGCAGGGTGAACGGCAACGATCTGGCGGTGTCCGCGCAAGGCCTGGTGAAGCGCTACGGCGAGCGGCGCGTCGTCGACGGCGTCGACCTCGCGGTGCCGCGCGGCGCGATCTACGGTGTGCTCGGTCCCAATGGCGCGGGCAAGACGACGACGCTGCGCACGTTGCTCGGCATCATCGAGCCCGACGAGGGGCGCCGCGCCGTCTTCGGCCATGACGCGCCGCGCGACGTCAGCGACCGCATCGGCTATCTGCCCGAGGAACGCGGCCTCTACCCCGCGATGAAGGCGCGCGAGGCGATCGCCTTCATGGGCGCGCTGCGCGGACTCGACTGGAAGACGGGCCGCGCCCGCGCCGAACAGATGATGGAGGCCGCCGGCCTCGGCCACGCCACCGAGCAGAAGATCCGCAAGCTGTCGAAGGGCATGGCCCAGCTCGTGCAATTGCTCGGCAGCGTCGTCCACCGCCCCGACCTGCTGGTGCTCGACGAGCCCTTTTCCGGCCTCGACCCCGTCAACCAGGAAAAGCTCGAGGCGCTGATCCTCGCGGAGCGCGATCGCGGCGCGACCATCCTCTTCTCGACGCATATCATGGCGCATGCCGAGCGGATCTGCGACCGGCTGGCGATCATCGCCGGCGGCCGGCGCCGCTTCGAAGGCACGGTCGACGACGCGCGCGCGACGTTGCCGCAACAGGTGCGCTACACGCCCGCCCACGCCGGCACCGACCTTGCCGCGCTGTTGCCGGCCGGTGCGACGACGGACGGGCGCGCCTGGCGGTTCGAGATGCCCGCGGGCGGCATCGAGCCGCTGCTCGTCACGCTGATCGAACGCGGCCACGGCATCGCCGGCCTGTCGATCGAGCGCCCCGGCCTGCACGACGCCTTCGTCCGCATCGTCGGCGAAAGCGCGGCGGGCGACGTCACCCATGCCGAACCCGCGGGAACCTTCGCATGACCCTTGCCCGCACCCTCCGCCAGGCGCTCACCATCGCGCGCCGCGACTTCACCGCCACGGTCTTCACGCCGATCTTCCTGCTCTTCCTGTTCGCGCCGCTGATCATGGGGTCGTTCGGCGCCATCGGCGGCATGGGCGCGGCCAGCGTCGCCGACGCGCGCGCGGACAAGGCGCGGATCGTCGCGATCGTCCCGCCGCCCGCGATGCGCGCCTTCAAGGAGTCCGATGGGCGGCTGCGCGCGGTCTTCCGCCGCGACGAGGAACAGCCGCCGGCGCTGGTGACCGTCGCGCCCGACGGGCGCGGCCTGGACCAGGCGCGCAGCCTCTTCGCCGCCAAGGATTACGAGGCGAGCGCCGTGCTCGCAGGGCCACTCGACGCGCCGCACGTCCTCTATGGTCCACGCGGCAAGCGCGCCGCCGACTATCTCGGCGTGCTCGCCGGCGACGCACTCGCCGCCGCGAAACTGGGGGGCAGCCTCCCCCGCGTCGCTGTCGTCAAGCTGCCCGTCGCGCGGGCGGGCGGCGGCGCCGGCGCGTCCGGCTATCGCCAGTCCGCCTCGTTCGCCGTCTTCGGCGTCTTCCTGCTCAACCTGTTCCTCGCCAGCCAGGTCGTCGGCACGATGGCGGAGGAACGCAACAACAAGGTGATCGAGGTACTCGCCGCCGCCGTCCCGCTAGAAAGCGTCTTTCTCGGCAAGCTGCTCGGCATGTTTGGCGTTGCCATCCTGTTCGTCGGCTTCTGGGCGACGATCGTCGCCAAGCTTGGCAGCGTCCTGCCGCCGGACGTCGCCGGCGCGCTCGCGCTGCAGACCGCGGTCGGACTGCCGACCTTCGGCCTGTTGTTCTTCACCTATTTCACCATGGCCTATCTGCTGCTCGGCTCCGCCTTCCTCGTCGTCGGCGCCCTTGCCTCGTCCCCGCGCGAGATCCAGATGCTGTCGCTGCCCATCTCCATCGTGCAGATGGCGATGCTCGGCCTCGCGCTGGGGGGCACCGCGCATCCCGAAGGCGCGATGGGCTGGGCGGCACGGCTGTTCCCGCTGTCCTCGCCCTTTGCCATGGCGGGTCGGGCCGCGACGGAGGCCGCGCTCTGGCCGCATGTCGCGGCGATCGCCTGGCAATTGCTCTGGGTCTCGCTGTTCATCACCTTCGGCGCGCGCCTGTTTCGCCGGGGCGTGCTCCAGTCGGGCAGCGCCAAGCCGCGCTGGTTCGGTCGCAAGCCCGCCGCCGAGCCCTTGACGTAACCGGTAACAGGGTATCTCTTGCGTCAAAAGACGCAGGAGAGGACCCATGGCCACCCAGTTGCAGGAGGCCGCGCCCGCGGCCGATCCGCTCGACGTCAGCCGCGCCGCGCTCTATCGCGACGACGCCTGGCACGCGCCATTCCGCCGGTTGCGCGAAACCGCGCCGGTCTATCGCTGCGACAACAGCGATTATGGCTCCTATTGGTCGATCTCCACCTACAAGCCGATCGTCGAGGTCGAGTCGCTGCCCGATCTCTACTCCTCCGAGGCCGGCGGCATCACCATCGCCGACATCCCGCCCGACCAGACCGTGCGCATGCCGATGTTCATCGCGCGCGACCGCCCGGTCCACACCGGCCAGCGCCGCACCGTCGCCCCCGCCTTCACGCCGTCGGAGATGGTGCGCATGTCGGCCGACATCCGCCGCCGCACCGGGGAGGTGCTCGATTCTCTGCCTTGGGGCGAGACGTTCGACTGGGTCGACCATGTCGCGATCGAGCTGACGACGCAGATGCTGGCGATCCTGTTCGACTTCCCCTGGGCGGACCGGCGCAAGCTCACCTTCTGGTCCGACTGGGCGGGCGACATCGAACTCGTCAGGAACGAGGAGACGCGCAAGCAGCGCCTCGCCCATATGTACGAATGCGGCGCCTATTTCACCGGGCTTTGGAACGCCAAGGTCGGCAAGCCGCAGACGCCCGACCTCATCTCGATGATGATCCATTCGGATGCGATGGCGCACATGGACACGCACGAGTTCATCGGCAATCTGATCCTGCTGATCGTCGGCGGCAACGACACGACGCGCAACACCATGTCCGCCGTCGCGCATGGCCTGAGCCTCTATCCCGACGCGCGCGCGATGCTGGAGGGCGACCCGGCGCTCATCCCCAATGCGGTACAGGAACTGATCCGCTGGCAGACCCCGCTCGCGCACATGCGCCGCACCGCGACGCGCGACACCGAGCTGATGGGGCAGAGGATAGCGGCGGGCGACAAGCTCGTCCTCTGGTATCTCTCCGCCAATCGCGACGAGAGCGTGTTCGGCGCGGACGCCGACGCGATCCGCGTCGACCGTCCCAATGCGCGCCGGCATCTCGCCTTCGGCCACGGCATCCACCGCTGCGTCGGCGCGCGCCTCGCCGAGCTGCAGGTCGGCGTGCTGCTGGAGGAAATGGCGAAACGCCGCATGCGCGTCGTCGCCGACGGCGAGCCGGAGCGCGTCGCCGCCTGTTTCGTCCACGGCTATCGCCGCATGCCGGTGCGGCTGGAACGCTATTGAGGGGTTGCTTTTACACGATGTTCGCGTTATGTTCCTTTCGGCTTTGACGCGGCTCTTTCCCATCGTCAGCAATCCCCAAGACCGTAGCGCAGAACGCCCCGCTCTACGGCCCCGTCATTCCCGCGCAGGCGGGAATCCAGAGCCGCAGACGCTCGTGACGAAAAGAAGTGCCGAATTGCTTGTGGTCAAGCATCTGCAAATGCCCAATTCCGCATGGTCGGGATCCAATTCGGGATAACTACCATACATCAAGCGCGATCTTTCCGGCGTCAGCAGCCTTGTCGGTGGTCATCCTCGCGCTGGGTGCACCAGTTCCATCCGTATTGAGGGCACCTCGCCACCTGCCGCGAGGCAAGGTCGCATGACATGCCCGGTTTCCACGAAGCCGAGCTTGCGAAGCACCCGGCCCGAGGGAGGATTGTCCTCGAAGTATCCAGACGTAATGACGGGAAGGCCGAGACGTTCGAAACCGAAGACAACGACGGCCCTTGCGGCTTCGGTCGTAATGCCGCCCCCCCAATGGGCAGGGGAAAGCCAATACCCCAATTCGGCGGCGTCAGTATTCTCTTCCGGCGTCAGGCCGATCGCGCCCAGCAACGTGTCGGATCCGCGCAGCGTGACGGCCCATACCCACTCGGCGGGAACGACATGATCCAGGAAAAAGCGGGCATCGGCCGGACCGTAGGGATGCGGGACACGCGCCAAGCGGCGTGCCACGTCCCAATTTCCGACCACGCCGACAATGGCGTCTACGTCGCAATCGGCCGGACGCCGGAGGGACAGGCGTTCAGTGGCGAGGTCGGGTCGATTGTCCAGCGACAGGTCGGTGTTCATTGCGTCTGGATAAACTGGCATGAGTGGGCACCGCAACAGGCGGCCCGTCCTGCCAAATGGCGATGTTCGCTGTCCCAACAAAAACCGACGCTTCGCGCTGTGCGACACTGCGACTTTCTAAATATTCTGTCGCACACAGGGAATTTGAATAAACCACTTAGATATACCGATTAATACACAATACTTTCCCCGATCACCGTCGCACTGACACCCCAAACACTGCGACTTTCTAACGCCCCAATACCCGCCCCGCCACCGCGTCCAGCCGTGCGGCGAGCGCCGGGTCCCACGCCGCGCGCGCGGTGATGATCGCGCTGTCCAGCACCGTGTCGATCGGCGACGCCGGCCGCTCCGGCGGCAGCGCGCGCAGCAGGCCGAGCACCAGCGCCCGCGCCTTGGCGGCATTGGCGGAAACCTGCGCCAGCACCTGCGCGACATCGACGCCCGCCTCGCCCTCGCGCCAGCTGTCGTAATCGGTGACCATGCCGACGAGCGCATAGGGCAGCTCCGCCTCGCGGGCGAGCTTCGCCTCGGGCATCGCGGTCATGCCGATCACCGCGCAGCCCCATTGCCGGTACAGCCGGCTCTCCGCGCGCGTGGAGAATTGCGGCCCCTCCATCGCCAGATAGCCGCCGCCGCGCGTCACCGCCGCGCCCGCCGCCTCGGCCGCGTCGGCGGCCAGCGCCGACAGCCGCGGGCAGACCGGATCGGCCATGGAGACATGCGCGACGAGCCCGGTGCCGAAGAAGCTCGACGGCCGCCCGCGCGTACGGTCGACGCACTGGTCGACGATCGTGAAACTGCCCGGCGGCCGATCCTCCGCCAGCGACCCGACGGAGGAGATCGCCAGCACGTCGGTGACGCCCAGCCGCTTCAGCGCGTCGATATTGGCGCGTGCGGGGATCGCCTCCGGGCTGATGCGATGCCCCCGGCCGTGCCGCGGCAGGAACGAGACGCGCGCCGCGCCGACGCGGCCGGTGAAGATCGCGTCGGACGGCGTGCCCCAGGGGCTCGCCACCTCCACCCAGTGGCCGTCCTCGATCCCGGCGACGTCGTACAGGCCCGACCCGCCGACGACGCCGATATGCCAGCCGCTCACGCGATCCTCGCCCGCCCGCGCGCGTAGAACAGATAGAGCAGCAGCCCCGCCGCGTTCCAGCCGAGGAAGGCGACCTGCGTCACCGCCTGCAGGCTGGTGAACAGATAGCAGCAGCCCAGGATCGCGACCGGCGCGACGATCCAGGCGAGCGGCGTGCGGAACGGCCGCCGCGCCTGCGGATCACGCCGCCGGAGGACGAGGACACAGGCAGCCACCGCGACGAAGGCGCACAGCGTGCCCGCATTGGCCAGGCTGGCGATGACGTCGAGCGGCGCGAGGCCGGCGACGATCGCGACGAACACCGCGGTCATGGCGGTGATCCGCGCCGGCGTGCCGCGCTTCGACACCTTGGCGAGGCCGCTCGGCAGGAAGCCGTCGCGCGCCATGACGAGGAAGATGCGGCTCTGGCCGTAGAGGAAGGCGAGCAGCACCGTCGGCAGGGCGATGGCGGCGGCGGCGGCGACGATCGTCGCGATCCGCCCCTGCCCGATCTCGCGCAGGATCAGCGCCAGCGGCTCCGGGCTGTCGCTGAACCGCGTGAAGCTGAGCGCGCCGACCGCGGTCGCGGCGACGATCATGTAGATGGCCGTGCACGCCAGCATCGATCCGACGATGCCGATTGCCAGGTCGCGCTCCGGCTTCTTCGTCTCCTCTGCCGCGGTCGATATCGCGTCGAAGCCGTAGAAGGCGAAGAAGATGATCGCCGCGGCGCCCATCACGCCATATTTGACGCCGCCCTCGCCCACCGGCGCGCCATAGCCATAAGGGGCGAAGGGGTGGAGGTTGGCGACGTCGAAATGTGGCAGGGCGACGCCGACGAACAGCGCCAGCGTCACGATCTTGACCAGGACCAGCGCGGTATTGACCCGCGCGCTCTCCCGCGTGCCGAGCATCAGCAGCCCGGCGACGAGGGCGATGATCGCCACCGCCGGCAGGTTGACGATGCCGCCCAGCCCCGGCCCGTTGGCGAGCGCGGCCGGCACGACGATGCCCAGCCCCTTGAGGAAGCCCACCGCATAGCCCGACCAGCCGACCGCCACGGTCGAGACGACGAGCGAATATTCGAGGATCAGGCTCCAGCCGACGACCCAGGCGATCACCTCGCCCAGCACGGCATAGCTGTAGGTATAGGCGGATCCGGATGCCGGGATCATCGTCGCCATCTCGGCATAGCAGAGCGCGGCGCAGGCGCAGATCGCGCCCGCGACGATGAAGGACAGGATCACGGCCGGGCCGGCGCGATCCGCACCGACGCCGATCAGCGTCAGGATGCCGGTGCCGACGATCGCACCCACGCCCAGCGCGACGAGATGGGGCCAGCTGAGCGTGCGGGCGAGCTGCTCGCCCGGCGGGGTCGGCTGGATCGTCTTGCGACGGAACAGACCCCCGCTCACCAGACGTGGACCCGCTTTTCGGGCGCCAGATACAGCGCATCGCCCGGCTTGACGCCAAAGGCGGCATACCAGTCGTCGATGTTGCGCACCGTCTCCGCGCGGAAGCGGCCGGGCGCATGGACGTCGCCCTGCACCTGTGCACGGACCGCCTTGTCGCGCGCCTTCTCCGCCCAGCTCTGCGCGAAGGCGAGGAACAGCCGCTGGTCGCCGGTCAGGCCGTCGATCACCGGTGCCGGCTTGCCGCCCAGCGAGGCGTGATAGGCGTCAAGCGCCGCGGTCAGGCCCGCGACGTCGGCGATATTCTCGCCCAGGGTCTGCTTGCCGTTGACGTGCAGGCCGGGCAGCGGCTCGTATGCGTCATATTGCGCGACCAGCGCCTGGCCCTGTGCCTCGAACCGGGCAAGGTCCTGCGGCGTCCACCAGTTGCGCAGCCGGCCCTCCGCATCGAAGTCCGCGCCGAGATTGTCGAAGCTGTGGCTCACCTCATGGCCGATGATCGCGCCGATCGAGCCGTAATTGGCGGCGGCATCGCGCTTCGGATCGTAGAAGGGCGCCTCGAGGATCGCCGCCGGGAAGTTGAGCGCGTTCTGCAGCGGCAGGTTGAGCGCGTTGACCACCTGCGGCTCGATCCACCATTCGCGCCGGTCGACCGGCCGGCCGATCTTCGCGAGCTGCTGCCGGGTGTGCGCCAGTTCGGCGCGATCGACATTGCCGACCGGATCGTCGGCCCGGATGTCCAGCCCGCTATCGTCCGCCCAGGCGTCGGGATAGCCGATGCCGACGACCATCGTCTCGATCTTGCGCCGCGCCTCCGCCTTGGTCGCGGGCTGCATCCACTGGAGGCCGGCGACGCGGGTATCGAACGCCTTCAGGATATTGCCGACCATCGCCTGGATATCGGCCTTGGAACTGGCCGGGAAATAGCGCTGGGCATAGATGCGCCCGACCGCACCGCCCAGCGCGCCATTGACCGCAGCCAGCGCCCGCTTGTCGCGGGCACGCTGCTCGGGCGTACCGCTCAGCGCCTTGCCGTAAAAGGCAAAGCTCGCCTGATCGAACGCGCGCGGCAGGACGCCGGCGACGCGGTCGATCCGATGGAAACGCAGCCAGTCCTGCCACGCCGCCAGCGGCTCGCTCGCGACCAGCGCGGACAGGCCGGTGATCGCGGTCGGCTGCCAGACGACGAAGTCCTGCTGGCCGCCGAGGTTCGCCGCCTGCCAGAAGCCCGTCCAGTCGATGCCTGGCGCCTTCTTCGCAAAATCGGCCTTCGTCCACGGATTGTCGGCCTTATGCGCATCCTGGCTGGTGACGAGGTCGACATGCGCCCGGGCGATCTTCGTTTCGAGGTCGATCACGCGTCCTGCACGGGCCGCCGGGTCGCTGAAGCCCGCAAGCTGGAACAGAGTCGTCACATAGGTGCGATAGGCGTCGCGCACCTCGCGCATCGCGGGCGTGTCCGACAGATAATAATCGCGGTCGGGCATGCCGAGGCCACCCTGCAGCACGTAGGGCACCGTCTTGCTCGGCGTGTCGAACGCCTGCGTGACGAACAGGCCGAGGATGTTGCCGGTCTGGAAATCCGTCGCGTTGAGCGGATCGATGTCGGCGCGCACGTTGCCACCGAGAAGGCGCGACAATTGCCCCTTGTCGCGCACCGCATCGATCGCCGCGAATGCCGGTTTGAGCGGCGCGATACCCCGCGCCTCGATGCCGGCCTGATCCGTATAGGCCGTGTAGAAGTCCGCGATACGGCGCTGGTCGCTTCCCGCCGGCCCCTTTGCCGCACGGGCGTCGGCGACGATCGCGGCGTTGCGCTGGTCGGCGAGTTCGATGACGCGCAGGAAGACACCGGTGGAGGAACGGTCCGCGGGAATCACGGCCTTGGCGCGCCACCCGCCATTGGCATAAGCATCGAAGTCGTCGCCGGGCTTGACGCTGCGATCGATCGAACCGGTGTCGACACCGGCGGAGCGGTTTTGTGCCAGGGCGGCCGTGCCGGCAAGCAGCCCGACAGTGGCTGCAAGGACGAAGCGCTTCATCGGATCATCATCTCCATAATCATGCGTTGGAGATGCGATAGCCGGGCGGCCGGCCGTCCGCCAGCGGCGGTGTCCTAGCGCAGCCTGACCCACGTCGGCGCGTGATCGCTCGCCTTGTCGCGACCGCGGTAATCCTTGTCGACCCCGGCATCGATCAGCCGGTCGGCTACAGCCGGGCTGAGCAGCAGGTGGTCGATGCGGAACCCCGCATCGCGCTGCCACGCGCCTGCCTGGTAATCCCAAAAGGTCCAGACGCCGCCCTTGGGCTTGCGGCTGCGAAGTGCATCGGTCCAGCCTTGCGCGAGCAGCCGGCGATAGGCCTGCCGGCTTCCTGGCTGCATCAGCGCATCGTCCGCCATTGCGCGGATCGAGAAGGTATCGTCGTCATTGGGAATGACGTTGTAGTCGCCCATCAAGATCGCCGGCACTTCCTCGGCGAGCAGCGCCGCCGCGCGCCCGGCCAACCGGTCCATCCACCGCAGCTTGTAATCGAACTTCGGTCCTGGCTGCGGATTGCCGTTGGGCAAATAGATCGAGGCGACCACAAGATCGCCGACCCTGCATTCGAGATAGCGGCTATGCTCGTCCTCTGGCTCGCCGGCGAGGCCGCGCTGGCGCTCCTCCGGCTGGCTGCCGCGGGCGAGGACCGCGACGCCGTTGAAGCCCTTCTGCCCATGCCAGACCGCGCCATATCCCGCCGCCTCGATCTCCGCGATCGGAAACGTGTCGTCGGTGGTCTTCAACTCCTGGAGGCAGACGACGTCAGGCTGCTGCTCGTCGAGATATTCGATCAGGCGAGGCAGGCGCGCCTTGATGCCGTTGACGTTGTAGGTGACGAGCTTCACGCGTCAGATCGCGAAGCTGGTACCGCAGCCGCAACCGGACGCCGCGTTGGGGTTGGTGACGCGGAATGCCGCGCCGCCGAGGGATTCGACGTAATCGACGGACGCACCACGCACGAGGTCGAGGCTGATGCCGTCGACGACCAGGCGGACGTCGCCGGTGCTCGCAATCGTGTCATCCGCGTCCGGCGCATCGGCAAGACCGAATTTGTACTGGAACCCGGAGCAGCCGCCGCCCTCCACCGACAGGCGCAGGATGGCCGGCTTGCCTTGCCGCGCGGCGATCGCAGCGACGCGGGCGGCAGCGGCGGGGGTAAGGGCAATATCGGCGGGATGCGTGGCCATGACCGTGGAGATAGGAGCACGAGCGCGACGCGGCAACCGGCCTCTGCGCCCCGCGGGTATTCGCGAGACCGACACGCTCGCATGAAAAGTTGGACACGCCGGCGTACGCATCATCGTCGAATCGCGCCGATCAGTCCCGGGACCAGGTTGCACGCGCACGCTCGCGATGCCGCACCACGCCCATGGACAAGGGCGTCGGGATAGCCGGCGCCCTCGATGCCGTCACCGCGCCGGCGACAGCCTCAATCCTGCGCCGCGGGGCCGTCCGTGGAAACCGGGATGACATGGACCGCACGGTCCTGCGACGCCAGCAGATAGTCGGCCGTGGTCAGGAAGGGTATCGGATTGACCGCATGCCCGTCGATACGGACCTCATAGTGGAGGTGCGAACCGGTCGACCGACCGGTCGAACCCATCAGGGCGATCAGCTGACCGCGCGTCACATGCGTGCCGTCGGCAACCAGGATCTTCGACAGATGGCCGTAGCGGGTGGCGATGCCCTTGCCGTGGTTGATCTCCACGAGGTTGCCGTAACCGCCCTGCAGACCCGCATGGTCGACGATTCCGTCTGCGGTTGCGTAGATGGGCGTACCGATCGGACCCGGAATGTCGACGCCCGCATGCATCCGCGCGGTCCCCTGGAACGGGTCGGAACGGATGCCGAAGTTGCTCGTGAACTGGAGGCGCTGGACCGGCTGCACCGAAGGGATGGCGATGCCGCCCTGCGGCGCCGTGTCGAGCTTCTTCCAGCTCTGGAACAGCGTCCGGAATTGCGCATCCGCCTTCAGGTCCGCCTGAGCCTCGGCCACGTCGGCCGCGGCACCGGTCGCGCCGGCAGCGGCAACCGCGGGGGCACCCGCTGCCGCGGTGGTGGTCGCAGCGTCGGCGATCGTCGGCATGGCTGCGACGATGGCGGTGGCGGTAGCGAGGGCGGTGATACGCGTGCCGAAGGAAGCGGCGATACGGACGAAGCTGTTCATCGGACCCCAAGGACAACCGCCGCGTCCGCCCTGACCGGACCCGGCTTCGGTGATCGTCGTGCTACGCAGCCCCCTGCGCTCAGACGGCCGTTACCTGCCCGCATTCGCGCCCGCTCGACAAGCCGCGGGCGGGGCGCGGCGCGGTCAAATGGGGGCGGGCTGCGGCGAAGCGTTATACGATGTCACGTCGCGGCATGGTTCGGACATCAGGCCTGCCGCAAACCCCATGTTCGAATCGGGATGTCCGCTACGGAAAATGTCGGTGCGGACGCACCGAATCGCCGTCTTCCGCCGCATGCCGAAATCATCCACCCGCGCGGCCGCGCGGCAGACAGCCCCTCACATGCGAACCGCTGGCGGTGGATGACGGTGGCGGGCTAAGGGCGTATAGCGACTGGATAACCAATCGGATTTGCTGAAAATGCTCGACACGCCCACCCATGAGACCGCCGCCGCGAGCGCGCAGGTTCCCGTCCTCAGCCTCGCCGATCAGGCGCGTGATCCTGCCGCCTTCGCCGCCGCGTTCGGCGGATCGTTCGAACGGTTCGGTTTCGCGATCGTCGCCGACCATGGCGTGCCGCAGGACCTGATCGACCGCGCATGGTCGGAAACCGAGGCGCTGTTCGCGCTGCCTGAAGAGGAAAAGCGCGGCTATTTCGTCGAAGGGGGTGGCGGCGCGCGTGGCTATACGCCGTTCAAGACCGAGATCGCCAAGGACGCCAAGCACGTCGACCTCAAGGAATTCTGGCACGTCGGGCGCGAGCTGCCGGAGGGGCATCGGTTCGAAGGCCAGATGGCGCGCAACATCTGGCCCGCCCGACCCGAAGGGTTCAAGGACACGTTCGTCGAATTGTTCGCGGCGTTCGACCGCGCCGGCGACCGCCTGCTGTCGGCGATCGCGCTGCACCTCGGCCTCGACGCACACTGGTTCGATCCTGCGGTCAAGGACGGCAATTCGGTGCTGCGCCTGCTCCATTATCCGCCGATTCCGGTGGATGCGGAGGGCGTGCGGGCGGGCGCGCACGAGGACATCAACCTCATCACGCTGCTGCTCGGCGCCGAGGAAGCCGGGCTGGAACTGCTCGACCGCGACTCGGGCGAATGGCTGGCCATCAAGCCGCCCGAAGGCGCGATGGTGGTCAATGTCGGCGACATGCTGCAGCGGCTGACCAACCACGTCATGCCGTCGACGACGCACCGGGTGGTCAATCCTGCCCCCGAGCGTCGAGGCCATTCGCGCTATTCGATGCCGTTCTTCCTGCACCCGGCGCCCGATTTCCTGATCGAGACGCTGCCGCAGACGATCACCGCCGAAAACCCCAATCGCTATCCGACCCCGATCACCGCGCACGATTACCTGCACGAACGCCTGGTCGAGATCGGCCTGATCAAGAAGTGAGCTCCGGACCCGGACGGGCGCGCCTCGCCCGCCCGGGTCCGATCGATCTTTACGCAAGCGGGACGCCCCGCTTCCGGCATGGGATCACCTTATCGGCCGCCCCCGCCAGCGCGGGTGCGGTTCATGCGAACCCGTGCTCTAGGAAACGGGTCGCCATGGCGCAGTGCAGGGCGACGCCCTTCGCCATCATCGCCTCCTCGATCTGCATGCGCGTATTGTGCAGTGGCGGATTGGTGGCGGGATCGCTGCCCTCCGGCGCGAAGCCGACGAAGGCAAAGGCGCCGGGCACCTGTTGCAGGACATAGGAGAAATCCTCCGCGCCCATCATCGGTTGCGGCATCGTCATGAAGCCGCCCGCGGACAGGTCCTGCGCGCAAGCCTCGATCAACGCCGCGCCGCGCGGGTCATTGACGGTGACGGGATAGCCGGGGTCGACCCAGGCCTCCGCGGTCGCGCCGTGCGCCGCGGCGATATGGGTCGCGATCCGCTGCAGCGCGTCGCGCATCGTCGCCCGCGTCGCTTCCGACAGCGTCCGCAGCGTGCCGAGCATCCGCACCTCGCCCGGCACGACATTGTGCGCGCTGCCAGCCTGGATCTTGGTGATGGAAAGGACCGCGGGATCGGTCACGGCGACCTGGCGCGCGATGAACGTCTGGAGCGCGAGCACGATCTCGCACGCGACGGGGATCGGATCGAGGCAGTCGTGCGGCATCGCCGCGTGGCCGCCGCGCCCCGTGACGACGACGTGCACGGTGTCCGCGGACGCCATGATCGGCCCTCCCCGCGTCACCACGAGCCCGGCCGGCGCGTTGGGCGACACATGGAGCGCGAAGGCGGCGTCGGGCGCGGCTTTCGCCAGCAGGCCATCGTCGATCATGAAGCGCGCGCCGTGATGCCCCTCCTCGCCCGGCTGGAACATGAAGACGACGGTGCCGGGCAGCTGGTCGCGGCGCGCGGACAAGGCGCGCGCGGCGCCGACCAGCATCGCCGTATGCGCGTCATGGCCGCAGGCGTGCATCTTGCCTTCGTGGGTGCTGGCAAAGGGAAGACCCGTCTCCTCCGCCATGGGCAGGGCATCCATGTCGCCGCGCAGCATCACGGTACGACCGTTGTCGCCGCGCTGCCCGCGCAGGATCGCGATGAAACCGGTGGTCGACGTGCTGTCGTGGATCTCGAGCGGCAGGCCGGCGAGCGCGGCCTTCGCCTTCTCGGTGGTCAGTGGGCAGTGCAGCCCGACCTCCGGCTCGGCATGGATCGCCCGGCGCAGCGCGACGACGGTGTCGAGCTCGGACTCGCCGGCAGCGGCCCAGTCGACCCGGTCGATGGTGTCGAGGGTCATCGTCTTGGCTCCTGTTGATCGGTTCGCCCGTTTGTGCGCCGATAGCGCGCGGTTGTCACGGCTTTGTCATCGCCCGTGCGTCGCTTGGCGCCGCAAGCACGGGCGCCGTCGCCTCACCGCCGCATCAGATTGCCGAGCACGCTGCGCAGCACCGTGCCGACGAGCCCGCCGCCACTGCTCCGCCCGCGGCCGGTGCCGAACACCTGCTTGCCGATCTCGTTCGCCACCTGCCGCCCGATCGAGCTGGACGCGGCGCGGGTAGCGGACGTCATCGCTTTCGACCAAGGCGAATTGGCGGCCTCCCGCTCGGCCTCGCGCCGCGCCTGCGCTTCCGCCTTTTCCTGCGCCGCGGCGGTGCGCGCCGCCTCCTTCGCGGCCTTCGCCTCTTCCTTGGCCTGCAGCGCGGCGGCCTTCTCGGCATCGTCCTTCGCGCGCGCCTCGGCGGCGGCGGCGGCGGCCTCCTGCGTCTTGGCGGCAAGGATCTCCTCGGCGGACTCGCGGTCCACCACGGTGTCGTACTTCGCGCCGATCGCGTCGGTCTGGATCATCACGCGCCGCTCGTCGGGCGTCACGGGCCCGACACGGCTGGCGGGCGGCGCGATCAGCGTCCGCGTCACCGGCGACGGCGCGCCATCGGGCTGGAGCAGCGAGACGAGCGCCTCGCCGACCTTGAGTTCGGTGATCGCCGTGGCGACGTCGACGCCGGGATTGGCGCGGAACGTCTCCGCCGCGGAGCGGACCGCCGCCTGATCACGCGGCGTGAAGGCGCGCAGCGCATGCTGGACGCGGTTGCCGAGCTGCCCGGCGACCTTGTCGGGAACGTCGATCGGGTTCTGCGTGATGAAATAGATGCCGACGCCCTTCGACCGGATCAGCCGCACGACCTGCTCGATCTTGTCGAGCAGGGCGTCGGGCGCATTGTCGAACAGCAGGTGCGCCTCGTCGAAGAAGAAGACCATCTTCGGCTTGTCCGGATCGCCCACTTCGGGGAGATGCTCGAACAGCTCGCTCATCAGCCACAGCAGGAAGGTGGCGTACAGCTTGGGCGCGGCCATCAGCTTGTCGGCGGCGAGCAGGTTGACGATGCCGCGCCCCTTGTCGTCCGTGGTCAGGAAGTCGTCGAGGTCGAGCGCGGGCTCGCCGAAAAACTTCTCGCCGCCCTGTGTGCGCAGTTGGAGCAGGGCGCGCTGGATCGCACCGATCGACTGCTTGGACACGTTGCCATAGGTCGTCGTCAGTTCGTCCGCCCGCTCCGCGCAATGCACGAGCATCGCCTGCAAATCGTCGAGATCGATGAGCAGCAGGCCCTCGGTATCGGCGACGTGGAAGGCGATGGTCAGCACGCCTTCCTGCACCTCGTTGAGGTCCATCAGCCGGGCGAGGAGCAGCGGCCCCATCTCCGACACGGTGGTGCGGATCGGATGGCCCTGTTCGCCATACAGGTCCCAGAATTGCACCGGTGTGTCGGCATAGGCCCAGCCGGTGTCGCCGATCTCCGCGGCACGCGCGGCAAAGGCGGCATGTGTCTTCGCGGTCGGCGATCCCGCCATCGCTAGGCCCGACAGGTCGCCCTTCACGTCGGCGACGAAGCTGGGGACGCCGACCTTCGAAAAGCCCTCGATGATCCCCTGAAGGGTCACCGTCTTGCCGGTACCGGTGGCACCGGCGATCAGGCCGTGGCGATTGGCGCGCCGGAGATCGAGGCTCTGCGGATCGGCACCGCCCTCGCCCGCGCCGATGAAGATGCCGTCCGCCATGCTGCCGCTCCTGTGACCCGTATCCACGTGATACCCGTCCGCGGGCGCAAAAGAAAAGGGCCGCCGATCCTCCCGGGAGCGGCGACCCTTCGCGTCGGTCGGACAGGTCCGCCGGTTTACTTGCCGATCTTGAGCGTCAGGAACTGCGCTGCGCCGCGGCCGCGCTGCGCGAGGACGAGCACCTGCGTACGGCCGGCCGCCTTGGCCTGCGCGACGAGGCGCGCGACATCGGCAGCGGTACGCACCGGCACGGCGTTGACCGACGAAATGACGTCGCCGCGCCGCAGCTTGCCCGCCGCATCGCTGGAGGCGTCGACGCTGGCGATCACCACGCCCTGCGTCGTCGGATCGACTCCGATCGCGCGAGCGATGCCCGGGGTCAGCGGCTGGACGTTGAGGCCCAGCGGCCCGCCGGCGCCTTGGACGGCGCCGCTGCTGTCATCGTCATCCGACCCATCGCTCTGCGGGTCGTTGGGGCCGAACCCGCCGGTGTCGTCGCCGCCGTTCGCCTGGGCAAGCAGCTGGTCATTGGACGGACGCGTTGCGACCTGAATGTTGACCGAGGCCGGCTGACCACCACGGAGCACATCGAAGCGTGCGGTCGTGCCGGGCTGCAGATTGGAGACGAGATAGGTCAGCGTCTGGTCCGGCGTAACCTGCTGGCCGTTGATGCGGACGACGACGTCACCCGAACGCAAGCCGCCCTTCGCGGCGGGGCCGTTCGGCTCGACACGGGCGATCAGCTCGCCCTGATTCTTCGGGATGCCGAGCGCGGCCGCCTTGTCGTCGTCGACCGCGCCGCCGATCGTCACGCCGATATAGCCGCGCGTGATCTTGCCGCCCTTCATGAAGGTGTCGATGATGGGCCGTGCGATCGAGGCGGGGATGGCAAAGCCGATGCCGATGTTTCCGCCCGACTGGCTGAAGATCTGCGAGTTGATGCCGATCACATTGCCGTTCATGTCGAACATCGGGCCGCCGGAATTGCCCTGGTTGATCGACGCGTCGGTCTGGATGAAGCGGTCGTAGGCACCGCCCTGACCGGTGACGCGGTTGATCGACGAGATGATGCCCGCCGTCACCGTGCCACCCAGGCCGAAAGGCTCGCCGATCGCGAGCACCCAGTCGCCGACGCGCGAGCGGCTGCTGTCGCCCCACTTCACGAAGGGCAGGTCCTTGGCGTCGATCTTGAGCAGCGCCAGGTCCGAATCCTGGTCCTTGCCGATCACGCGCGCGGTATATTCCTGCTTGTTGTTGAGCGTGACCGTGATCGAATTGACCGTCGCGCCCTGCGCGCCCGGCGCGATGACGTGGTTGTTGGTCACGACATAGCCGTCGGGCGAGATCAGAAAGCCGGAGCCGAGCGAGGCGCCCTCGCGCTTCACCGGCGCGCCCTGACCGCCCATGCCGCCGAACAGATCGCCGAAAGGCGTTCCGGCGAACGGATTGGCCTGCTGACGCTGGACGATCGTCTGCTTGGTAGAGATGTTGACCACCGCGGGCTGCAGCTTGGCGACCATGTCGGCAAAGCTCATCGGCGCGCCGGCGCGCGGCGCGCTCGCCTGGATCGCGCCGGGCTCGTTCTGCGCGACCTGCGCGGTGGAGGGCTGGAGGGCCAGGGTGGCGGCCGCGCCGCCGAGGAGGAGTGCACTGGTGATGGCGTAGGCGTTGCGCACTAGACTTGGGTCCTCTTCTGTCATTGGTGCCGCTAAGATCGGTGCCTTAGTGGACCAAATCGGCTGAACGTCGCTTGAATATGAACGCGGCTGAAAGGTGGAAGGCTCCCGCGGGAACGTCGACCTTCCACCGGATCGTCATTTCCCCTTGCCCTCGAACTCGCGAAGATAGCTGTTGTTCGGCGACAGGATGATCGACGTCGACCCTTCCGGCGCCTGTCCGCCCGCTGCCCCGAAGGTCCGGCGATACGACTGCATGGCGCGATAGAAGTCGTAGAAGCCGGCATCCTTGGTGAAGCTTTGCGCATAGATGCGCGCGGCCTGCGCGTCGGCGTCGGCGCGGATGATCTGCGCCTCCTTGTTGCCCTGCGCCCGGATCGTCGTCGCCTGCTGCTCGCGGGCGGTGCGCATGCGGGCCAGGGCGCGATCGAGCGGGCTGCCGTCGGGCAGGTCGGCGTGCTTGATGCGGACGTCGACGATCTGCACGCCATATTGGCTGGCGAGCCGCTGCAGGCGCGCCTGGATATTGTCCATCACCTGGTCGCGTTCGGGCGAAAGCAAGGTCGCGAACGGCTGGTTGCCGAGCTCGTTGCGGATCGAACTGCCGAGCAGCGGACGCAATGCGTCGGTGATCCGCGTTTCGGTCGACGATGTGCTGCCGGTCGCGTTCACCGCCTTCAGCGGATCGACGATGCGGAATCGCGCGAAGGCATCCACCTCCAGCCGCAGCTGGTCAGAGGAGAGCACCTGCTGGTTGTCATAGTCGACGTCGAGGATGCGCTTGTTCAGCCAGACCAGCCGATCGACGAACGGGATGCGCGCGATGAGACCCGCGCCCGTACGGCCGAACACCTCGCCGGATCGCCAGGCGTTGACGGTCCGCACCGGCTGCTCGAAGCGCAGGACGACGACCTGCTGCGTTTCCGGCACGATCGTGACGGTGGCCGCGAGCAGGATCACCGCGACGAGCGCGGCGAGCCCGAGCGTGACGGGATTGCGCCAAAGGCCGCTCACTGGCCGCCTCCCTGCGCCGGGGCGCTGGCTGTCGCTGCGTCACCGGTCTGCGGTTCGGGCAGCTTGCGGCCCGGAGCGATCGGCAGATAGGGGATGACGCCCGGGGTCTCGACGATCGTCTTGTCGGTCTTGGCCAAAACGGCTTCCATCGTTTCGTAGTACATCCGCCGCCGCGTCACGTCGGGCGCAAGGCGGTATTGCTCGTAGACCTTGTCGAACTGCGCCGCCTCGCCTTCGGCCTGGGCGACGATCTGCTTGGCGTAGGACTGCGCCTGGTTCCGGGCCCCCTGCGCGTCCTGCTGCGCGGCGGTGACGTCCTTGAACGCGTCGTTGACGCGTGCCGGGGGATCGGCCTGCTTGATGCCCACACCGGCGACGCGGATGCCCGCGTTATAGTCGTCGAGCACCTTCTGCATGCGCTCCTGCACCTGCGCCTCGATCACGGGGCGGCCCGGCCCGAGCGCCTGGTCGAGCGTCATGTTGGCGACGACTTCGCGCATCGCGCTCTCCGCCGTCGCGCGCACCGTCTCGCGGGGCTTGTCGATCTGGAAGACATAGTCCTCCGGATTGGCGATCGTCCAGCGCACCGAATAGGCGAGGTCGATGATGTTCTGGTCGCCGGTCAGCATCAGGTTCTCGCCACCGCCCTCCGGGAAATCCTCCACCCGGATGTTCTGCACGTCGACCTTGACGACGTTGGAGATGGGCGCCGGCAGCGTCAGCGCGATGCCGGGGCTGAGCGTCTCGACATACCGGCCAAAGCGCGTGACGACGCCGCGCTGCTGCGGCGCGATCGGATGGATCGACGTCCACAAAATCCAGACGAGAAGGATGATGCCCGCGCCGATCAGCCACAGTCCCCGTGCGCTGGTTCCGCCCGGCAGACCGCCGAACCCGCCGCCGCCATTTCCCGACCCGCCGCCGTCGCCGCCACGCGCCTTCTTGAGGAATTCATCGAGCGCGGTCGGGCGCTGATTCGCCCTGCGACCGCCGGGCGGCACCGCCCAGGGGTTGCGCGGACCGTTACCCGAAGGATCATCGCCCTGCCCCCACGGGCTTTTCGGCGGTTCGACGGCCAGAGCGGGAGGAAGGACGGAGGGGCGTGCCCGGCGGCCCGGCAGGATCTTCATGACGCCTTTATAGGAGGGCATGCGCGGAAAAACAGTGCCAAGCCGGGGAAGCTATCTTATCTGCGACCGCGACATGGACGAAAACGGATTGAAGCAGGCGATCGCCGCCGCGGCGGGCGCACGCGCAACGGTGCGGATCGAAGGGGTGCGCGCGGGCATCGTACTCGATGCGACGGGCCTGCCGCCCGAAGCCCGCGACGCGCTGGAGGCGGAGGTCCGCGCCGCCGCTGCGACCGCATGGAACGGCGAATTGCGCGTGATCGTCACAGCCGAGCGGGTGCGGCGGCGCATCGTCGCGGTGGCGAGCGGCAAAGGCGGCGTCGGGAAGTCGACGATCGCCGCCAATCTGGCGATCGGCTTGGCCCGCGCGGGCCGGCGCGTGGGGCTGGTCGACGCGGACATCTATGGCCCGTCGCAGCCGCGACTGATGTCCGCCGAAGGCATCCGGCCGACCGCCAAGGACAAGGTGCTGGATCCGGTGCCGACGCCTTTTGGCGTACCGATGCTGTCCATGGGCCAATTGGTGGAACCGGGGCGCGCGCTGGCGTGGCGTGGACCGATGGCGGCTGGCGCACTCGGCCAGCTGGTCGAGGCGGATTGGGGCGCGACCGACACGCTCGTCCTGGATCTGCCGCCGGGTACGGGCGACGTGCAGCTCACCATGGTGCAGAAATACAAGCCGGCAGGGGCGGTGATCGTCTCCACGCCGCAGGACCTGGCGCTGATCGATGCGACGCGTGCCATCGACCTGTTCGACAAGGCCGGCGTGCCGGTGATCGGACTGGTCGAGAACATGGCCGGCTATGCCTGTCCGCATTGCGGCGAGGTGTCGGACCCATTCGGTCGCGGTGGCGCAGAGGCGACCGCGGCGCAGCTCGGCTTGCCCTTCCTAGGGCGGGTCCCGCTCGCGATCGACATTCGCATCGCGAGCGACGCCGGGCGGCCACCGGCCGCGGACAAGGGGGATCGCGTGTTCGCGCCGATCGCCGCCCGGGTCGCGCATTGGCTGGAAGACCGATAGGAACCCAGCGCCGCCGCTCGCGCTATAGCTGCTGCACCTGAGGGAGACCTGTCATGCCGCTGACCGACGATGCCGGGATCAAGACGCTGCTGGAGAATGCGCGGAAGATCGCGATGGTTGGCGCGTCGGACCGGCCGGACCGGCCGTCCTATGGCGTGATGGAGATGCTGCAGCGGCACGGCTATCGCGTGATCCCGGTGAACCCGCAGATCACCGGCGAGCACGTCCATGGCGAATTCGTCTTCCGCGAGCTCGGCCAGCTCGGCGATCCGATCGATATCGTCGACATCTTCCGCCGTCCCGAGGCGGCCGGCCTCGCGGTGGATGAGGCGATCGCGATCGGCGCCAAGGCCGTGTGGATGCAGTTGGGCGTCGTCAATCACGCGGCAGCGGCACGTGCCGAAGCGGCAGGCCTGACGGTGGTCATGGATCGCTGCCCGGCGATCGAGATCCCAAGGCTGAACGTCGCGCCCATCACGGCTTGATTTGGCCACATTGACGCGCGACCATAAGCCGTAACCCGTACGGGAGTGCCCGATGCTCGTCGCGTTGTTGCTGATCCAGGCCGAAGCCGCCGCTGCTTCGCCACCGATCCGCATCGGACAGCCTTTCGTCGAACAGCCTTGCCGCTACGATCGGAGCAGCACCGACATCACCGTTTGCGGCAAGCGCAGCGCCGACCGGTTCCGCGTGCCGTTCATCGTCCACGAAGCGGGCGACCGACGCTACGAGGGCGTGCCCGCCGAACGCGAGCGGCTGCTCCACCGCACCAATCCGACGAGCGACCTGACGCCCTTCCTGGTCGGCGGCGGGATGACCGGCGTGAAGATGAGCACGCGCGGCGGCGTCACCGGCGCCACCGACCGGCCGTTGGCGCCCTGAGCGGCAGCATGATACTGATCCTGCTTGCCTTGCAGGCGGCGTCCGTGCCGTCGCCCCAGAGCCAGACTCCGCCCAAGACCCAGACCCAAACGCCGCAGAGCTTCTCCATCCTCGCGCCGAGCCCGTGCGGCACGCGCGACGACAAGGGCGACATCGTCGTCTGCGCCAACGGCGCCTCCTCGCAGGCGCTTCCGCTGCCAGGCGAAAGGGAGCCGCCGAAGGGACGGGGCGCGAACCACGATCTGTCGGCCGTGCGGGCGCTCGAACTGGAGGGGACGCCGTGCGCGGCGTCACAATGGGGATGTACCGTGGGCTTCGGCCCGCCGATCGTGCCGCTGGCGGTCGCCGCGGCAAAGGCGGTCAAGTCCGCCTTCGCGCGCAAGCCGGACAAGCGCGGGCGCGTCGCCATCCCGCTCGACGACCCGCCGCCCGCAGGGACGCTGCTGCCCTGAGCCCCCTCGCCAGCCGGCCCGTAAGGCCTTAATCGGGCTGACATGAGAGAAGCGGAGGGGCTGCGGAGCGACCGCGTCGGACAAGTCGTGATCCTGGGCGGCGGCACCGCGGGCTGGATGACCGCAGCGGCGCTGGCGCGCACGTTCGCCGGCCGCGTCGCGATCACCCTGCTTGAATCGGAGGAGATCGGGACCGTCGGCGTCGGAGAGGCCACGATTCCCACGATCCACTGGTTCAACGAGCTGATCGGGCTGGATGAAGCCGCCTTCCTCGGCGCGACGAAGGCGACGTTCAAGCTGGGCATCGAGTTCGTCGACTGGCGCAGCCCCGGCCACCGTTATTTCCATCCGTTCGGCCAATTCGGCGCGCCGCTGCCCGGCGTCGCCTTCCATCACCGCTGGCTGAAGGCACGAGCCGACGGACACGACCTGCCGCTTTCCGCGCTGTCGCTGGCGACCGCGCTCGCGATGCAGAACCGCTTTGCCAAGCCCGTGGCGGACGCGCGGTCGATCCTGTCGACCCTGGGCTATGCCTTCCACTTCGACGCCGGTCTGTATGCGCGGCATCTGCGCAGCCTCGCCGAGAGCGCGGGCGTGACGCGGATCGAGGGCAAGCTCGCCCGCGTCGAGCGCGACGGTGGCGGCGGCCACGTGACGGCGCTGGTCACCGAGCGGGGCGAGCGGCTGGCAGGCGACCTCTTCATCGACTGCTCCGGTTTCCGCGCCTTGCTGATCGAGGGCGTGATGCAGGCAGGCTATGAAGACTGGTCACACTGGCTGCCGTGCGATCGCGCGGTCGCCGTGCCATGCGCGCGCGTCGGAGAAACGACCCCCTATACGCGCTCGACCGCGCGTGCGGCCGGGTGGCAGTGGCGCATCCCGCTGCAGCACCGCACCGGCAACGGCTATGTCTATGCGAGCCCGCACCTGTCCGATGACGAGGCGGCGGCCACCCTGCTCGCCAATCTCGACGGCGAAGCGCTGGCGGAGCCGCGCTTCCTGCGCTTCGTCGCCGGTCGCCGACGGCGCGCGTGGATCGGCAATGTCGTGGCGATCGGCCTGTCCTCAGGCTTCCTCGAGCCGCTCGAGTCGACCAGCATCCACCTGATCCAGAGTGGCATCGCGAAACTGCTGACGCTGTTTCCCGATCGCGACATGGATCCGGCCCTGGCGCGGCGCTACGATGCGCTGTTGTCGGCGGACATGGACAATATCAAGGATTTCCTGATCCTCCACTATCATGCGACCGCGCGCGACGAGCCCCTGTGGCGCGCGGTACGGGCGATGGCCGTTCCGGAGACGCTGACGGAACGGATCGGTCATTATGCGCGCGCCGGGCGGCTGATGGTGGGCAGTGACGAGCTGTTCCGCGACGCCAGCTGGCTCGCGGTGCTGGACGGCCAGGGGATTGCGGCACGGGACTATAATCCCGTCGCCGACACGGTCGATCCGGTGGGCAATCGCAATCAGGTGCAACAGATCGCCTCCTTGATCGCGCGCGCCGCGCCGACGCTGCCGGGGCATGACGCCGCGCTTGCCGCGCTGCTGGAGCCGGCACGGTGACGCCCGAGATCAGCGCGCGGCATGTCGGCGGCGATCGCCAACCGGTCGTCGTGGTCGACGGCTTCCACCCCGACCCGGCGGGACTGCGGATGGCGGCGCTCGCCGCGTCGTACGAACCGGGACGGCATCACTATCCCGGCATTCGCGCGCCCCTGCCTGGGGACTATTTCGACGCCGTGCGGCCGCCGCTCTCGCTGGTGCTGCGCGAGGTTTTCGGCGCGAGCGGGATCGACCTCATTGACGCCAGCTTCTCGATCGTCACGACACCGCCAGCGGCGCTCACCATCGCGCAGCGTATCCCGCACGTCGATGCGGTCGACGACGATCGCATCGCGATGGTCCATTATCTGTCGCCCGACGACGGCGACGGCACCGCCTTCTACCGCCACCGTGCCACGGGATTCGAGACGATCGACGCCGCGCGCGGCCCCGGCTATGCGGCGATGCTGCAGCGCGAGCTCGCCGGCTACACGCCGCCCGCCGCCTATATCGCGGGTGACACGCCGCTGTTCGCGCGGATCGACGGCGTTGCGGGGCGTTTCAACCGGGCGGTCTTTTACCGCAGCGCCATGCTGCACAGCGGCGCGATCGCGCCGGATGCCGCCCTGAGCGACGATCCGGCGCGGGGTCGGCTGACGGTTACCGCCTTCTTGCGCGCGGTGCCGGCGTAGCGGGCGAGCCCGGCGGCTGCACCGCGAGATAGACGGTGCTCCACAATTGCGCCGCGTTCGATTCGTCGACGTCCTGCTTGCCCGCGCCGAACGGCACGACGCGGTACTTCCCGCCGTCGAATGCCCAGGACCAGAGTTCCGAGCTCTGCGTCGCGCGCGTCGCCTGGATCGCGCGCCACAGCGCGCCCTGCGCCTCGGTCAGCGTACGCCGCGTCGAAGGCGGCAGATCGGTGCGCGCGAGCTGCCGCGCCAGACCGGCGGCGAACAGCGCCTGCTGCCATGACCACACGACCGCGCCGTGATAGGCCGCCGGGGTGAAGCGCGCCTGCACCTCGCGCGGCGCGAGCGCGGGATTGGCGACGAGCAGGCCGACGTCGGTCATCAGCCCCGCCGGGAACGGACGGGCGAGCGCGGCGACATAGGTGTCGAGATCGTCCGGATCGGGATCGCCGAACAGGAGCGCGAAGCCCTCGTCCGAATTGATGATCGGCACGGGCCGCCCCTTCGCATCGAGCGACAGCGCATGATAGACGAGCGGCCGGCCGCCCAGCGCAGTGATCGCGGGATCGGCGGGTACACCCAGCGACTGCGCATAGTCGCGGATCATCGGCGCCGCCTGCGCGGCGGGCAGGCTGACGCGGAACAGGTCCGGCGCCTTGGCGCGCCAGGTCACCGCCATTGCGCCAGCGCGCATCAGCGACGCACGGTCGGCCGGTTTCACATAGGGGTCCAGCAACCCGCTGGCGAGCAGCTTCGCCCCCGCGTCCAGCGCGGCCGGGACGAGCACGGCGTTGACGTCATAGGCATATTTGCCGCGACCCAATCCCTCCTCGCTGTCCCGCCATTCACCGGTCAGGCGACCGTCGTGGATGGCGACGAGGTTGGCCGCCGTCGGGACGTCGGCGAAGCGGCGCGCCTGTTCCACGACGAAGCGCAGGTTGCGCACCAGCCCGGCGCCCGCGGTCTCGCTGCTACCAGGCCGGGCGGCGCTGGGGATCGATCTGGCGAGGAATCGCCGCGCCGCGGCGCGATCGCCGAGCAGATAGGGCATGGCGACGGGCGCCAGCATGTAATCGTCGTCGACCATGCCATAATCGAGCGTCGCGCCGTCGCCCCCACTGCCATCCTTGCGATGCTCGACGACCGCGAATTCGCCGATCCCCTCCTCATGCGCCACGTCGCCCGGCGATCCGAGGCGGGCGAGGACAGAGCCAAGGCCCGCCTCGATCGCGGGCCCGCGCAACGCAGGCATCAACAACCGCAGCGACATCAGGGTATCGCGGCCGAAATAGGTGTTGAAGCGCCACGACCCGGCGTTGAACTTCTCTCGATAGCTTAGGAAGCGCAGCGCGTTGCGCGCCCCCGGATCATTGGCCGCATTGGCATTGAGCAGCTCGTCGAGCGGGATGCCGTGCAGGGGAGCATCCCCACTCGTCGCGACGATCCGCAGCCGGATGCGACCGTTCGCGCCGGCGGCTATCCCATCGGCTGTCGCCTGCCCCTCCAACACCGTGATTTCGAGGCGATATCCGGCGGCGCCGTCCAGACGGTCGCGCTGCCAGACGATCGTGCTGCCACTTACCTGCGGCGCGCCGACCGAGACCTCCGCCGGAAAGCGCCCGATCGCCTGATAGTCGCGCAGGAAGCGGACATTGGTCAGCACGGCCTGCTTGAACGCCAGACGAGGGGCAGCGATCGAGGCCACCGTCTGGATGCCATAGAGGGGACGTCCCCGGGCATCGCGCAGGGTCTGCGGACGCGGCGCCTGATCGAGCGTCCATGTCGCCGGTGCGGCAAGCGGTTCGAACCACAGTCCGACGCCGCTGTTGCCCGCCGGGAATGCGACCAGGATGCGCGGATCGGTACCGTTGCGCAGAAGCAGATGCGCCGCGACCGCACCGTCGCGAACGAAGGCGTTGAGATTTTGTCCCTCCGTCAGCTGATAGGCGAGTTCGGGCGCCTTGCCGCCACGCTGCGCATTCCCCTGCCCCGCCATCAGTCCGGCCGCCGCGAACACGCCCGAAATCAATCCGCCCGTCAGCATCACCCGTGCGATCCGCGTCATCCCCATTCTCCCGATATGAAGAGGGCGCGGCAGCCTGTCGGCCCGCCGCGCCATCCCTGTTGTCATCCTGGCCAATACCGGCGGCAGTGAAACGTTCCCGCCCACCGCCGCCGCCACGCCGGGTCAGAACCGCATCGTCAGCGAGCCGCCATAGGTCGGGCCGACGATGCCGCGGGCATAGAAATAGCCGTTGGTGATCGCCTGCGTCTGGCCCTGACGCGGATTGCCCTCCGTCAGGCCGATGACGTTGAAGATGTTGTCGGCATTGAGGTTGAGCTGCAGCCTGTCACTGAGGTTGAAGTTGACGCCGACACCGGTCACGCCATAGCTCGGCAAGGCGACACCATTGCCATTGTCGGCGTAGATCTTGCCGGTGAACTTGTAGCGCGCATAGACGTCGCCGATCCCGTTCGGCAGCTTGTAGGTCGGCGTGATCGTGAACAGCTGCGCAGGGGTCCGCTCCGGACGGTTGCCCTCGTATTGCCGGCCTGCGTCGACCCCGTTCAGCTGCAGGTTGAGCAGCTTCGGGTCCTGGAACACACCCTGGAAATCGACCGCAAAGGCGTCGATCGGCCGCACGACGAAGTCGATCTCCACGCCGTTGGTGCGCAGGTTCGCGTTCAGATTGACCTGCTGCGACGGATTGTTGGGATCGGAGAAATTATAGTTCTGGTTGCGGAAGTTGGTGCGGAACACCGTCGCCGAGCCCGAAAAGATCTTGCCATACTGATAGCGGACGCCCGCCTCGTATAGCTCGATGGTCGTGGTCGGATCGACGTTATTGGTCTGGAAGCCGTTCGCATAGCGGGCATAGACCGAGAAGTTCGGCGTAAACAGGTAGTTGGCGCCGATCGTATAGGCCGCCTTCTGCCGTGTACGCTTGGTCTCGGTGAACGTGCCGTCGAAGCTCGACCCGACGTTGCGGACGACGCCGACCACACCGGGCTGGACCGGCTGGTTCACTGCCGACGCATTGCCGTCGCGTGCGGTCGCCTGGTCGCTCTCCCAGCGGATACCGCCGTCAATACGCAGGTCGCCGAACGCGATTTCGTCGTTGGCATAAAGCGAGACCGTGCTGTCGAGCCGCTCGCGGATGCCCGCGCCCCAGTCGCCGTAGGAGACGAGACCGTTGTCCGACAGGACCCCGACGACCTGATTGCCCGCGTTGAGCGCAACGATGTCGTAGATGTCGCTGTTGGTCTTGACGTCGTTGACCACGCTGGCGGTCGCGGACTGATCCTGCGAACGCTTGACGTTATAGTACATGACGCCGGCGGTCAGCGAGTTCTTGAAGCTGCCGTTGTCGACTTCCCAGCGGCCGCCGACGTTGATGCCGAGATCGCGGCCGTCGATATAGTCGTGGTTGAGCGTCGTCCGCTGCAGGAAGCCGTTGCCGTTGAGCGCGTTGAGCGCGTCGGTCTGGTTCGCGCCGAGCACCACGCCCGTGCGCAGGTTCTGGATGCCGAAGCGCACCGCCGTCGGATAGGCCGCGGCGCCGGCGGTCAGCAGGTCGTTGATGGGGGAGTTCGCCCCCGGAGTGAGATAGTTGACCGCGCTGGTCAGCCCCGCGTTGCCCGTGCCGGAGCCGGGGAACAGGCCGTTGAAGTCATAGGAATACTTCAGGTAGCGCGCGTGCGCGAACAGGTCGATCGAATCCGACACCGGCTTTTCGATGTCGAGGCGGACCTGCGCCGTCCTCGCCTTGATGCCGTCACGATACCGGAATTCGCGGAACCCGCTGGGGTGTGCGAAGGTCGAGACGGGCACCGCGATGTTCGAGAACGCATCGCCGCCGACATTGCCGAACTGCGTATCGAGGCTGGGGATGCCGGTCGGCTTGTTGTTGGTGAAGCGATAGGGCTGGTCGGCGTAATAGGCGTTCTCGACGTCGCCACCCTTCGCGGACAGGCGGATATAGCCGCCGCCGTCGAGCCTGTACTCGAGCATGCCCTTGAGCCGCCAGCCGGCATAGTCGAAGGGATTGTCGCGCACGCCGGGGCTCGACTGGATGTAGCCGCCGACATTGAAGGCGAGGTTGTCGGCCAACGGCGCGGAATAATAGAAATCGCCGCGCTTCATGCCGTAATTATAGGCGGTGACGCGCGCCTGCCCCTCCGCCTCGTTGAAATTGGGGCGCTTCGAGATGAAATTGATCGTCGCGCCCGCGCCGTTGACGGTCAGCACGCCCGACGAGCCGCCCTTCACCGCCTCGAGCCGATCGATGGTGAGGTCCTGGTCGAAGAAGAAGTCCGCGCCGCCCCCGCCGTAGAGGATCGGCATGCCGTCCTCCTCCAGCTGGACGAATCGCTGGCCGCCGCCCTGCAGGCCGCGCACCGAATAGTTGTTCGACACCTGGCCCGCCGTCGCCTCGACGAAGATGCCGGGGACGAGGTTGAGCATGTCCGCGGTCGAGCGGGGTGCGAGACGGTCGATCGCCTCGCGATTGGCATAGGTGATGTCGGCGGACGCGCTGATCAGCGGACGATCCCGGGACGTGGTGCCGGTGACGACGATGTCGCCGAGGTTCTGGTCCGCCTGGGCGGCCACGTCACTGTCTACCGGGCCTGACGGCTGCGACGTCTGCGCCGCGGTACCGGGCGCGGTCTGCGCCAGCGCGGGCATGGCCGGCAGCGCCGCGGCGCCCAGCAAAAGCGCGGCCCGAAAGCCGATCGGCGAATTGGTCAACACAACCCTCTCCTGAACTAAATACTTCATGCGGCGCTGTTTTTAGCCACTGCGAGGCAAGCGATATGACCGCGTGCGACGGTACCGCAATCGATTTCAACGCGGATGTAACCGTTTTCGCCCGTACTGTGGCGACGCTGCAACGCTGCCCGCCGTCCGGCCCCCGATCGCTCGACGACCCGCGATCCGCACGCGCTGCTACCGTCGCAGGCGGCGTAACATCCGTGCCATGACGGGCCGCCGGGCGAGCTTTTTCCCCCGTCCAACCAGGCCATCGAAACCCATCGAGGCGATCGCGATCACATGATTGGCGAGGGTCGGACGCAGAACCAGCAGGTCGACGCAGGCGATGCCGTTGGTGGCTAACAACCGCTTGTGCTGCCCCTCGCCTTCGGTGAAGTCGAACCAGCGGAAGCGGTCTTCGAAGAGCGCCGCCATCGCCGCGGCGTGGAGGACGGTGCCCGGCGACAATTCGCCGTAAGCCGGGTCGTGCCCGACATGATCGTAGCGAAGCGCGCTACCCTGTGCCGTGCAGCAGAGGTAGGCGACGGGCTTGCCGGCGATCAGCAACAGCCAGGCACGCAGCTCGTCGCGCGCCGCCGCCGCCCGCAGGGTCGCGACCCGCCGGCTGTCCTCGGGCAGCCCCGCGTCGAGCAGACGCTCCTGATAGGTGCGCGCCGAGATCATTCGGGCGAGCGGGTGGAAGGAGTCGAATTGCTCTGCGGTACGGAAGGCACGGATCTCCAGTCCTGCCGCGACCGCCTTTTTGGACTTGCGCCTCAGCGTCGAGCGCGCCTGACCGGACAGGCTCGAAAGCCACGCCGCATGGCCGATCGACAGGTCGGTATAGTAGCGCGTGTAGCACTGGCGCTCCGCCACGATCCGCCCCTTGGCCTCGATCCGCTCGCGGAGCGCCTGAGGAAGCGACGTGACCAGATAACCGTCCCCCGCCCTATCCGGCAGCGCCGGTACGCGCAGGGCGAGGACGTCCTCCAACGACAGCGCGATGCGGTCCAGTCGGCGCGACACGCTGGCGAGCGTGCGGGCACCGATCTGGAACCGCAGCGGGACGACGGTCACGCCGCGCGCTCGGCGACCCAGTTCGACCAGAGCTGTTCCGCCTGCCGCCAGCGGCGGCGGCGCGCACTCGGCGCGAGCGGCACATCGTCCTGTCCCAGCGCCAGCGTCGGCCGGTCGGCGAAGTGCGTCGTCGGCAACACGGCGCGCCGATCGGCCAGCATGCGGAACAGCGCCTCACACCGGCGGACGTGCACCGCATTGGCGCGGGTGCCGAGGCGATTGGCGAGCTCGAAGCCGTGGCTCACGATCGTCACGGCGGCATGCCCCTCCGCCACCGCATGGTCGAGGGCGGCCTCCGCCTCCGCCGACGACAGCGCACAGAGCTGGAAGTGACGCCAGAGCCCCGGTGCCTCGGCGATCACGGTCACGGGCACTTCGGTGACCCGGGCACGCAGCGGCGCGATCTGCGACGCCGCGAGACCGATGCGGCTCTCGTCCCCTTCCGCGCCATTGTGGCTGCTGTCATAGAGGAATCCGAGTTGCGCCAGCGCCTTCAGCGTATCGTCGTTGGCCGCATAGCCACCGGCGCGGAAGGCGATCGGGTGCCGCGCACCGGCGGCGACCAGCAGCTCGGTCGCGCCGCGCAGCAGGTCGATCTGCTCAGCGAGCGAATATTTGTACAATTGGAAACGGCCGTGCGTGGCACCACGATCGCCGGCGCGCCCCCCCGTCCAATTGGGGTGGAGGTGCAGCTGTACCTCCTGCTCGGCCTCCTGGATCGCCTCGACCATCCGCCGGATCGGCGCGAGCCCGAACAGCAACGCCGGCATCGGATCGACGAAGAAACAGGCCTTCAGCCCATGCTCCGCGAGCAGCCGCAGCTGAAAGCCCAGGCCGACCCCGGCGGGCTCGATCGACCGGGCATAGATTTCATCGGCGTCGAGCCCGGCGGCGTGGTGCCGCCACGCGAATTCGGTGTCGATCGTCAGAAAAACGGGCGTCGCCATAGCCACGCCCTATCGACCACGGGTGAACAAATGGCAAAAGATGACAAAGGCTTCAGGGAACGATGCCGTAACGCCGATAGTCGTCGTCGATCCGCGGCGACAGCGTACGCGCGGCCAGCAGATCGGCCTTGCCGTCGTGCCCCTGCTTCGACGCGATCACCCCGCGCATGTACAGGCTCTGCGCCATGTCCGGTTCCGCGTCCAATGCGGCGGAGAGATCGGCCAGCGCGTCGTCCAGCCGGTTCATCCGGAAATAGACCATCGCCCGGCTGTCCAGCGCATCATAGGTCGAATCGCTCAGCTCGATGGCGCGCGTGCAATCCTTGAGCGCGGTGTCGAGCGCCACGTCGAGCGTTCCCTTGATCCAGCAGCGGCTGTTGAGCAGCTGCGGATTGCCGGGACTTGCCGCGACCGCCTGATCGATCGTCGCGATCGCGGCGTCCTTGTTGCCCGCGCGCGCCAGCACGTCGGCCTTCAGCGCCATCATGCGCGCCTTGTCCTCGCCACCGGCGTCGATGCGGACCTGGACCAGGTCGAGCGCGGCGTCCGTCTGCCCGGTATCCGCCCGCAGCAGCGCCAGCTGGCGGATCACGGCCTCCGAATCGGGCTCAAGCTTGTGGGCAGCCTCGAGATCGGCGAACGCCTTGGCATTGTCGCCGCCGTCCCGGAACAGCCGCGCGCGCCAGCGATAGCTGTCGACGGTGGGACTGATCGCCAGCGCGCGCCCGAGATCGGCGATCGCGGCGGGCCGGTCGTAGATCTGTTCGCGGAACCAGGCCCGCTCCGTCAGCGGTCCCGCCTCGTCCGGCTTGTCGGCGATCGCCTGGTCGTAGAGCGCGAGCAGGCCGGCGAACCCGCCGAGCTTGCGCGCCGCCTGGACGCGCTGGTAGCGCGACGGCAGGTCGGCCGGCGCGACGATGCTGAGCAGCCTGCCCTTGGCCGCGGCGAGCGCCGCGCGCTCCGCGGGGATCTGCTCGACCGCCACCTCTCCCCCCGGCGACACCGCCCGATCCTCCACCGTCAGCCAGGCGCCGTCGCGCTTCACCGTTCGCGTCACCGTCGCGCCGATGATCGGGCGCGCGAAGCTCTGGTCGCCGTCCAGCGCATAGCCGTTGCCACCGGCGGGCAGGCGGATTCGGGTGACCGTACGATAGTGGAACCCGTCGCCGAGACCGGCGGGAATAGCGCGCCACGTGGTGCGCGACCGATCGGGCTCGAAGGTGAAGTCGCTGATCGCATGGTCGATCGCCGATCGGAACCGCTGGTCGCGGCGCTTCCATTCGGGATAGGCGATCCCGGTCGCGCTGATCGTCGCCAGACCCGTCGCGGGGTCATAGGCGAGCTTGCGATCGACGACGGTCACGCTGCCGATCAGCTTGCCGAGCATCGTACTCGTCATCGTCGCGATGTCGTCCTTGCTGGCCTGCGCCTGCGCGGCCTGGATCATCTGCGCGACGCGGCCACGGACGCTGACCGTCGCCTTGAACGGCGCGGGCAGGTCGACACCCGCGCTCTCGTCGAGCTCGGTGGCGAGTTCGACGTCGGGCCGGGCATGCGCGCGCATCGGCAGCGGGATCAACGCCGACCCGGCGGCGCGCACGGGCAGGACGTAGCGGAACGGCGGCGTGTCGGTGACGTCCTCCAGCCGCGCGCCGCCGTCGGTCCCGTCCAGCCACAGGACCTGCCCGCCGACCGTCGCGCGGACGAGCACATGGTCGAAGGCGCCGGGTGTCGGCAGGCGCGTCGGCAGCAGGTCGCCGAGCTGGCTGTTCGCCAGGACCGGCTCCGCCTCTATGCCAAGGCCATGGAGCAGCGCGAGCAGCAGCAGCGTCTTCGCCTTGCAATCGCCATAGCGCGCCGCCCAGGTCTCGGCGGGCGTCTGGGGACGGTAGTTGCCCTGGTCCATCCCGTTGAACAGGTAGCGGATCTGGTCCTGCACCAGCCGGAGCGCCGCGGCGGTCCGCAGCATCGGGTCGGGGCTTGCCGCCCTGATCTTCGCGATCTCGCCGGCGAGCGCGCCGCCGGGCGCGATCAGGCCATCCGTCGCATAGAGCGGGGCCATGACGCGCGAGACGTCCTCCCAGCCCCCGAAGCTCGACGCCTCCAGCACCGGCAGCTTGCGGAACCGCGCGGGCGCGTCGCTGGGCAGGTCCGCCGGCTTGGGCAAGGGAAGCGGCACCGTCAGCTCGTGATAGCCGCCGGCGACCGTCTCGACCGGCGTTGCGCCATCGGCATAGGTCTTCCACCGCACGGCCGCCTTGTCCGGCCAGAGCAGCCGCGCACGGGCGAAACCGATCTTGAGCGGCGCGGCGGCGAGCGGGGTGAACCCCTGCATCTGGCCGCCGAGCGCGCCGTCCTTGCGCGTGATCGATGCGACGACGTGCAGGATGTCGCCGACCTGGAGCCCTTCCACCGCCATGGTCGCGGTGAGCATGCCGTCGAGCTGGCGCTGCTCCAGCTTCTGTTCGCGGCGGATGACGGAAAAGCCCTTCCCCGCCTTGATCAGGTCGATGCGGTCGCCGCCGCGGATGATTTCCGCGCGATGGACGATCAGGTCGCCCGCGGCGGGCTGCCACGTCAGGCTGACGGTGCCCAGCTGGCCGAGCAATTCGGTCGTCGCGGCACGGGTCGCCGTGTCCGTATAGGCCCAGACGGTGCCGTCCTGCAGCCGCTGCTGGTTGTCGAGCATCAGCAGGACGGGCGAGTCGGCGGTGATCCTGGCCGGATCAATCGCGGGCGCCGGCTTCACCCAGTCCGGCGCGGGCTGATACAGGATCTTGTCTGCCGCCTGCGCCGACATGCTCGCCGACGCCAGCAGCGCCGCCACCACCCACTTGGTCATCATTCCCCCCGTCATTGCCGGCGAGTGTACCCGCGGCGAGACGGCGCGCAATGGGGCTTGTCCGTGCCGATCCCGTGCAGACCCGGCGCAGGGCCCGATCCGGTGCATGGACGCGGTGCCGCCCCCGCCCCGATCCGGCCCTGCCGGATCAGATGCCAAAGTGCGTCAGCGGCAGCGGCGCGGCGTTAGGCCACGACCCCGCAGCCGGCCGCGGCCTTGCCCACCTCCAGCGCGATGCGCGGATCCTTGATCTCGCCGGCGACACGGAGCAGGTCGCCGAGCGTCAGCTGCGCCGGATTGGGATCGTCGCGGCGATAGGCCGCGGCGGCGTTGCCGAGCTGCTGCAGCTGGCCGAGCGACAAGTTACTCTGCAACCGGTCGCCGACGCAGGTCGATCGCTGCGCGTCCAGGCCATAACGCTCCAGCCCCATCGCGATTCGCGTCGACGGCGCGGCACAGCCGGTGGCGAGCATACCCAGAGCGACGACGGCGACGAAACGGACCACGGCATTTCCCCTGCGTGAGCGGCAGCGGATTTGCGGCCGATATGGCCCAGAAACCCGGCTCCGCCGGAAGTGTTCCTGTCTGGTACTTCCCGCAGCGGGCGTGAGTAGTTTTGCCGAAGCGGTGGGGTGATTCCTGCGCGGTCTGGCGGTAGTTCGGCAAAGCCCGACCGCGCCCGCGAAAGGTCGCTAAAGTCGCACCCGTTCGCCTCGCTCATCGGCGGTGCCGCCGCCTCGACCGATCTGCCTACGATGGGAAAGAGCCGCAGGCGGACCGTCGCCTTTGTCGTACTAACACCATTCCTGCGGGTAGACATCGGAGATATATCCGGTTCGGATGTTATACTGCCGTTCGGACAGCGGGTTCTCGATGCCTGCCGTGATTGGGCGCCAATCGCTCGGAGCAAAGGTCATGTCTCACGCTGCATCTTCGCGGCGGCGATTCTGCACAGCGTCATCTCCGCCGCTATCATGTCGCAGGCCTCGCCATTGCGGTACTCCTACGCGATCACGGAATGTCCAGTTATGGGGGGAAGCAGCCCAGCCGCTTTTTGGCTTCGCAGATGGCGTAAGCTGCCGTTCGTTCATCGAACTCGCCACGGCAGCACTCGACCACCTTGAGACATGCAGCGTCGTTGATGTGAAAGCCGGTTTTGCTAATATCCGCCATTCCGGCCGGGCAGACCGGCAGGCCGGCTTTGCGCTCTTGGCAGTCGTAGATAGCCACCGATGGCGTTCCCAAAGAGAACCCGGCCGCCAGCTCCTCGGCATCCGAAAGGCGGCCGGATGCAATACAAAAAATCTCAGTAGGGTGAAAACACATGAAAACATTTACACCCAGAGAGTTAAATTATGAGTGATGCGAAGTGAGACAAAAAGCGAAGAATAAAAACCGTTTTGCGGTCAACCTCCCCAAACGGCGGTGGCCGCGACCAAACCGTCGATTAACCGCTTATGCGTCTCAAACATTTCGTTTAGTCCTCGAATCCCAACCGATTGGGAACCACCGTGAGCGGTAGAATTCCTAATCGCATAGCAAGAGGAAATGCCGTCCTTTAGACCCGGATTATCATCTACGAATTTGGAGAAAGCTTTATACCAGCCAGCATCAAAGCGTGTCAGCAATTGCTGTATTGCCTCACAATCGAGATTTTGCCCCCGCTTGAAATGTGACTTTATAAAATTTAACACATGATCGTGAGCTTTAGGGCGGAGACGACTCAAGATTATTATCTGTACCGATTGCTCGATATTGCCGCAGATGAGAACCGTTCCCAGCCTACATAGATAACTCTTGAGTTGATCATCTTCAGGTAAGGCTCGGGCCTGCGCGATGAAACCGTCGAGCGTCTTGAGCCGGGCCTTTAGCTCGTGATCCATAGATCAGATACCAGCAAAAGCTTCTGTCGCCATTTCGATACGCTTGCGGACGCTATCTTCGTCAGCGGTAGCTCGAATCCAATATCGCCTGAAGTCATCTCTTCCAAGCAGCGCACCGTAGGCGTCTTTAACGCTATCGCTAGTCGGCGGGCTACCGTTCTCAAGCCGCTTCGCCAGCCCGACCATAACGGCGTCGAAGACAGCAGCATTGAGAGATCGCGATGGACGAAAAGCCTTACTTCCCAGTGATTTATTTAACATACCGATGGTCTTCACAAAGATTTCCGCCCGCTTACTTCGTTCGGCATCATTGACTTTGTTCATAGACTGGGAATACTTGTTTAGAAATTTCGACATTGGACGAGAATACTTCGCGCTATCATCATGGAGTGCGAGGAAGCGAGTAATTAATTCTTGATCTTTCGAATGCTTATTAATTTCTGCTCCAAATATCGCCCTCCAATCGGCATTCACGTTCAGATCGCGGACCATATCTGTGAAGGGTCCAGCGGCGATTGCATTGCGGATTTCCTGCGCTGTTAATCGAATGCCACCAGTGTTGATGCGTTCGAAAACAAAATACACACTATCTAGAGCGTTCTCCGGCTCATCCTGTGAAAAAATGGTGGCATGAACGATCGAGTCGTCGAGTTTCAACTGATCCGACGGCGAGAGTTCGGCGTAGGTTTTGTTTGCCCACTCATCGATAACGCCAATTAGCCGAAACTTCCGCTCGCCGAACAGCCCGTCATAGTACGCCTGCAACGTACGCAAGCGTTGTTGTCCGTCGATCACGAGATGCTTGTTCGTCGCTCCCTCGCGATAAAGGAATATGCCCGGAACAGGCAATCCCATCAGCAAGGACTCGATGAACTTGGATGCGTGCCGCTGAGACCAAACAAATCGGCGTTGAAAGCTAGGAATTGTAAACGCCTCGTTACGCATCCGCTTAACGAGGGTATCGACGGTGTAATCTGCGCCGTAGCTGGTAATCGAAAAGCGCGTTGTTTCCGCCGTATCATCGCAAAGCGTCTCATCATCGACACCTTCGGCTAAGGCGATCTCATACTCGTCGGTAGACGCTACTTGATCGTCTGTACCGGGGCTTGCGGCTACAGCACCGTCCAGCGCGGGCGTTTCCGATACCGAAGTTTCTTCAGGGGCGCTTCCCATGTCGCTCACTGTCACACCCATTCTGCTATTCACAAACCCTTCTGGACGAAATTGACTGCGGAGCAAGGGCTAACGCGGCCTTGGTTGTCGCTCACCTCAATAGATAACAATACCGAAACGACCCATTACCATCGATCCCGGCGCCCCAATCTCGGCGGTTTCGGTTCTCGTGAACCAATGGCCGCTTCTGGTGTCGCGAACGAGCCAGCTAGACGGCGACGATCGGGCGCAAGCGGTCAATTTGATCAGGTAGACCAATCGCCGAATGAAGGGGGCGTCCAGCACCCACGATGCGAACCGCACCCACCGGAAGCAGGACGCACCGTAGCGAGGCGCGGTCGCCGGCGGGACCGGCACCCTCTCCGGCCGGCGCCGTTTCCCGCGCCCGGATCAAACCGTTACCGCGCGTGGTAGAAGTCGTAGACCTGCTGCGCCACCGCGCTCGACACGCCCGGCGCCTTGCGCAGATCCTCCAGGCTGGCGTTGCGCACCGCCCGCGCCGTGCCGAAATGCATCAGCAGCGCCTTCTTGCGGGCGGGGCCGATGCCCGGCACCTCGTCGAGCGGACTCGCGCCGATCGCCTTGGCGCGCTTCTCGCGATGCGCGCCGATGACGAAGCGGTGGACCTCGTCGCGCAGGCGCTGGAGGTAGAAGAGCACGGGGGCGTTCACCGGCAGCTGGAACTCGCGCCCGTCGAGCAGGTGGAAGACCTCGCGCCCCTCGCGGCCGTGATGCGGCCCCTTGGCGATGCCGACGAGGCACACGTCCTCGATACCGAGATCCTCCAGCACCGCCTTGGCGGCATTGAGCTGGCCGCGACCACCGTCGATCAGCACGAGGTCTGGCCAGGTGCCGTCGTCGCGATCGGGTGCCTCCTCCAGCTGGCGGGCGAAGCGGCGGCGGAACACCTCGCGCATCATGCCGAAATCGTCGTTGGTCGCCGCCTCGTTCCCCTTGATGTTGAACTTGCGATACTGGCCTTTGCGGAAGCCCTCCGGCCCCGCGACCACCATCGCGCCGAGCGCGTTGGTGCCCTGGATGTGGCTGTTGTCGTAGATCTCGATCCGGTCGGGCGGGCCGTCGAGGCCGAACAGGTCCGCCACCTCGCGCAGCAGCCGCGCCTGCGTCGTGCTTTCCGCCAGCCGGCGTTCGAGCGCCTCGATCGCGTTGCGCTTCGCCTGGTCCATCAACCGGCGGCGATCGCCGCGCTGCGGCACGGAGATCGCGACCTTGTAGCCGGCGCGCTCGCCGAGCGCCTCCATCAGCAACGCCCCCTCGGACAGGTCGCGGTCGAGCAGGATGGTGCGCGGCGGTGGCACCTCCTCGTAGAATTGCGTCAGGAAGCTCGCCAGCACCTCGTCCTCCGGCACCTCTGCCGTATGGGCGGGGAAGAAGCTGCGGTGGCCCCAGTTCTGGCCGCCGCGGATGAAGAAGGCCTGGATGCCGATCACGCCGTCCTTGCACGCCAGCGCGAAGACGTCGGCATCGCCGACCCCCTCCGCGTTGATCGCCTGCGTGCCCTGGACGAAGGTCAGCGCCTTCAGCCGGTCGCGCAGCAGCGCGGCGAGCTCGAAGTCCATGTTCTCCGCGGCGGCCTGCATCTGCGCGCCGAGCTTGGCCTGCACCTTCGTCGACTTGCCGGCCAGGAAGTCGCGGCAATCGTCGACCAGGTCCTTGTAGCCCTCGGTATCGATGCGGCCGACGCAGGGCGCGGAGCAGCGCTTGATCTGGTAGAGCAGACACGGCCGGTCGCGCGTCTTGAAGAAGCTGTCGGTGCACGAGCGCAGCAGGAACAGCTTTTGCAGGGCGTTGAGCGTGTTGTTGACGCTGCCGGCGCTGGCGAAGGGGCCGTAGTAATTGCCCGGCGCGCGGCGGGCGCCGCGATGCTTCTGCACGCGCGGGAAATCGTGGTCGGTGCGCAGCAGGATGAAGGGGAAGCTTTTGTCGTCGCGCAACAGCACGTTGTAGGCGGGACGGAAGCTCTTGATCAGCTGCGCCTCGAGCAGCAGCGCCTCCGCCTCGTTGTTGGTGGTGACGATCGTCATCGCCCGCGTCTGCGACACCATGCGCTGGAGGCGCTTGGGCAGTTGCTTGATCTGCGTGTAATTGGCGACGCGCTGCTTCAGCGAGCGCGCCTTGCCGACGTAGAGGACGTCGCCCTTTGCGTCCTGCATGCGATAGACGCCGGAGCGGTTGGGCAGCGTCTTCAGCACGTTGCGGATCGCCGCCACGCCCGCATCAAGATCGGGCGTGTCCGATCCGCGGACGGTGAAGGTGGCGCGTTCCTCGTTGAAGCGATCGGGGGGGCCGTAGCCTGACATGCGGCTGCATGTAGGAGTCGCGCACGGGCGCGGCTAGAGTCTGATCCACATGCGTGGAATCGGTACCGGCGTGACGATCAGGCTGCGGCCGTCACGGCCCGCATTTCACCGCCCGCTGGTCGGCCCCGGGCGCTTCTTCGCGGGCGGCGGGGGCGCACCGCCGCCGAGCGCGGCAAGATCGAAGGCGAGCTTCTGCATCAGGTCCGCCGTCATCTGGCCGCCGCTGAGCGGCGCGAGCCGACGCAGCGACAGCATGCGGAACCTGGGCAAATTCTCGTCGTCGCTGAGGCCGGGCATGTCCTTGTCGAGCACCGCCTTGGCCGCCGGATCGGCGATGAGATCGGCGATCGGCGTGTCGAGGGAGAAATGCGAGGCGATGCCCTTCGCCGGCGCCTCCGGCGGCGCGGCGGCGGGCGCCACGGCATCGGGCGGCGGCGCCGCCGGCGCGGGTGCGACGCTGTCCCCCTTCGGCACGGCCGGGGGCGCGGCCGAATCGTCCGCCGGCAGGTCGAGGGAGAATTTGCCCGCGCGTTCCGCCGCGGTGGTTTGCGGCAAGACTGCGAGCATCAACGCGGACAGGACGATCGACATAGCGGGGCATCTCACCGGACCGTCGTGGTCCGCCCCCAGCCTATCACGGCCGCACGGGCGCGGAAACGCTCAGCCTTGCGCGAAGATCTTGGTGCCGACCACCCCGATCACGGTCAGCGCCATGAAGCAGGCCTGTACGAGGCTGACCTTGTCGCCGAAGAAGATGACGCCGCCAATGATCACGCCCACGGCGCCGAGCCCGGTCCATACCGCATAGGCGGTGCCGGCGGGCAGACCCCGCATCGCGAGCGCGAGCAAGCCCATGTTGACGAAGGACAGGATGATCGGGACGCTGGACGCCTGCCACGTGCCGAGCGTCGCCGCCCATTTCAGGCTGAGCGCCCAGCAGATCTCGGTGACGACGGCGACGGCGAGAATGGCCCAGGACATGGAGGCGACTCCTTGTGGCGGGCTCGATTCAGCTAGGGACGCCGCCGGAAACCCGGGAAGAGACGGCGTCGGATGTCAGCATCAACCGCGGCGCAGCGTGTTCCTGCGAACGCAGGAACGCAGGACCACAGGCGCTCCGCGTGCGGCTCCGGGCTCCTGCGTCCGCAGAGGCACGCTTGCCACCAGCGGACAAGGGCATGGCGCCCCGGAAACCCGATCAGTGCGGGCGGCCGAGCCCCGCGATGGCGCGATCGACCATTGTCTTGTCGGCACCGCCGTCGTGATGCTCCGCGATCAGCGTCGCGGCGGCGCGCGCGGCCGTATCGGCGGCAAGCGCGCGGACCTCGGCGATCGCCTGGCGCTCGGCGGCAGCGATCTTGTCCTCGGCGCGCTTGGTGCGGCGGGCCATCAGCTCCTCCGCGTCCTGCTTCGCCTTGGCGATGATCTGGTTCGCCTCCTGCTGCGCGTGATGGCGCATCGTCGCGGCGTCGGCCTCGGCGGCCTTGGCCTTCGCCTCATATTCCGCGCGCAGCGCCTCCGCCTCGGCGCGCAGCGTCTTCGCCTCTTCGAGCTGGGCGCGGATCGCCGCGATCTTGCCGTCGAGCGCGGCGCCGATCTTGCCCGGCACCTTGGCGACGATCATGCCGATCAGCACGACAAGCGCGGCGATGCCGACCCAGCCGGTGGTGTTGAAGCCGAGCGCGGTCGGTTCCTCGACGTGATGCGCCGTCGGTTCGGCGACGCCGTTGGTCACCGCACTCGCGTCGCGCACGTCGCGCGGCTGCAGCCCCTCGGTCTGCGTCGCATCGGCGAGGTTCGCCGCGATCGACGCGTCGGTGCTGGCGTTGGAAGCGGGATTAGCCATGGGCGCTGCTCCGGCGGACCGCATCTGCGGCGGCTTCGATGCTGACCTGGAGTCCGGCGACCTTGCCCACCAGCTCCTGCGCGACTTCGGCCGCGACGGACTGGAGGTTGAGCATCGCCTGCGCCTTGGCATTGCCGACGGCGAGGTCGTGATGCGCGAGCCGCTCCGCCAGTTCGGCGTCGACCGCGTGGATCTGGCTTTCCGCGGCCTTGGCGGCGCGCGCCTTGGCAGCGGTGGTCTCCGCCTGCGCCGCGGCACGGGCGGAATCCATTTCGGCACGCCATGCCGCCTCGACCGCGTCGGCGGACAGGCGCGCCTGTTCCGCCGCGGCGAGGTCGCCCGCGACCTGCGCCTCGCGCGCGTCCACGGTCGCGATCACCTTTGGCACCATCACCTTGCCGATCCCGAAATACAGGATGCCGAAGGTGACGAGCAGCCAGAAGATCTGCGAGGCGTAGGTGGCGGAGAGCTGGGCTATCTGTGGCATGGCGTCCTCTCGTGGCGGGCGGCGGCCGCGAACGGCTCGCCGCCTGCCGACGACATTACTTGGCGACGAACACCAGGATGATCATCGTCACGAAGGCGAGCAGGCCGAGCAGCTCGGCGCCCGCGAAACCGATGAACAGGCGGCCCTGCTGGCTGTCCGCCGCACCCGGATTGCGCAGCGCGCCCTCGAGGAACTTGGCGAACACGTTGCCCACGCCGAGCGAGGCGAGGCCCATGCCGATGGCGGCCAGACCGGCACCGAGCATGCGAGCGGCTTCTGCGTCCATTTCAATCACTCCAGTTCGAAAATCTAAACGGTTGGTACGAAAACTCTTAGTGCAGGTTGACCGCATCGTTGAGATAGACGCTGGTCAAGAGCGCGAAGACATAGGCCTGGATCGCCGCCACCAGCAGCTCCAGCAGCGTGATGCCGAGCATCAGCGCGAAGCTGGGCAGCGAGATCAGCAGGCTGTAGCCGGGGCCGAAATTGATGCCGTTGATGACGAAGGCGGCGAGCACCTTCAGCAGGATGTGCCCCGCGGTCATCGCGACGAACAGTCGCAGGCCGAGGCTGAACGGGCGCACCAGGAAGCTCATCAGCTCGACGACGAAGATCAGCGGGATCATCAGGACCGGCGTGCCGTGCGGCACGAACAGGCTGAAGAAGTGGAAGCCGTGCTTGCCGAAGCCGACGATGAGCACGATCGAGAAGCTGATGATCGCCAGCACGCCGGTGACGGTCAGGTGGCTGGTGATGGTGAACGGATGCCATCCCGGCACGACGCCGACCGGGGTCAGGCCCCAGATGTTGGCGAACAGGATGAACATGAACAGCGAGAAGACATAGGGGACGAAGCGCTTGCCCTCCGGCCCGATGTTCGACAGCAGCATGCCCTGGACGAAGCCGGTGAAGCCCTCCACCGCCGCCTGCCAGCGGCCGGGCACCAGCTGGCGCTTCATGCCGCCGAGCATGAACAGCCACAGGCTGACGAGCGTGATCACCATCCACAGGGCGGAATTGGTGAAGGACAGGTCGTGCCCCGCGACGACCCAGCGCTGACCGAACAGGGGTTCGATCAGGAACTGGTGCATCGGATCGATCTTGCTGCCCGCTTCTGCCGCCACGTGCCTTCGCTCGCCTTCCAATACGACAAACGCCCGGTTTAGTCCGGGCGCGTGCCTGTGATCCGTATGATCTGCCTGAACGCGACCGCTATTCCGAGGAACAGCATCACGATCAGTGCCCAGGGGGTCGTGCTGAACCAGCGGTCGATACACCAGCCGATCAGCGCCGAGCCGACGAGACTTCCGATCAGCGCCGCCAGCACCCGGTTGCCGAGCGAATAGCCCGCGTCCGCATCCGGTACCGCCTGCCCCGTCCGCACCGCTTCCCGATGCCGCGCTTCCCGGAGCCGCTCGTCGAGCGCGGAAAGCCGCGGATCTTCCGCCGTGCTGCCGAAGTCCTGTCCCGGACCCTCATCCGCCATGCGTCATCCTCAACCCAATCGTATCGGCCGGGGGAGGAAAGCGCACGATCGGCGAGCGATCCCGCCAAGGCAAGGTCGCGTCTAGATAAGGGGCCTTGGGGTGTCAACCGCCTGCGATTGTTACGCGGGGATGAACGGCCGGGCTGGCGTGTCTCCTTGCCCCGCCCCTCTTCGTCATTCCCGCGCAGGCGGGAATCCAGAGACGCCGGCGGTGCGGCTTACGGGAAGCCTGCGCGTCTGGATCCCCGCCTTCGCGGGGATGACACCCTCGGGGAGGTGAGAGACCGACAGGGATGCCGGCCCGGAAGCGGCGACATGCCCCCCCACCTTCGTCATCCCGGCGCACGCCGGGACCCATGGTTGCGATCGGCGCGAATGGCGCGCGACGTCCGTCATACACCGTGTCCATGGGTCCCGCGTGCGCCGGGATGACGAAGAGGGCGTGGGCGCCTTTTCCCACGTTTGTCATGCCCGCGCAGGCAGGAATCCAGAGACGCCGGGGTCCGGCATACGCAAAACCTGCGCGTCTGGATCCCCGCCTGCGCGGGGATGACGATGGATAGGGCGCCCCCGCCTTCCGAGGGGATGACGGCGGAAAGGGAGCGGCGTTACTTGCAGCGGCCGTCGAGTTCCGGCGTGCCGGTATTCTCCTTCCACTGGCCGGACGGCGTCTTGTACATCTCGCCGACCGGGACGCGCGCGACGAGGTTGCAGCCGGTGGTGAAGGCGAACTGCTCGACCGTCGAGCCATTGGCCTGCGCGCTTTGCGTATAGGCCGCCTTGCGCTTGATGTTGATGTCGCGGACCATCGCCTGGAGCGCGGGGCTGCCGCCGCCGACGACGCCGAGATAGCCGTCGGGCTGTTCGCCGACCTGCTTCGCCGCCCGCGCCGCCTGATAGGCGGGATCGCGCTGCGCCGACGCCTGTACCGAAAGGCCAGCGAGAGCCGCCGCACCGGCAACCATCAGGACCTTGTGCATCAGAAAATACCCCCGGGGTTCTGCTGGATCAGCGACTTGGCCTCGCCATCGAGGCGATAGACCACCTGTTGCGTGACCGCGATGTTGAGGTTGATCTCGATCGGCTTGTCGGGCGCGGTGACGTTGACGCATCCGCCCGTCATCCCCGTCGCCGCCACCAAGCCGATCATCGCCAAACCCCTCATCACGAGCAAGGTCGTCATCCGTCGCCCGTTCGTCAATCCTGCTCGTCTCATGGCACGGTCTCGCTTGCGGGAGGCTGAATGCCGCCCTGTTGGGTCTGTTTGTCCTGCTGGTCGATCAGCTGCGACAGGTTGCGACGCACCAGCCGGCTGGGATCGTAGAAGGACTGCGCCGAATCGAGCAGCCCGCGGAAGGGCGCCTTGATCCGGATGTTGAACACGAAGGGCAGCCTCGCCAGCCGGCGGATCAGGACGTTCGACTTGGCGCCCTTCCCCTGGCTGACGCCGGCGAAGCGCACTTCCGTCACCATCTCGCCCGCGAGCGGCCCGTTCATCGTGATCGTCAGGCTGCGATAGCGCAGCGATTTGAGCGCCTGGAAGGCGAGATTGCCCCAGAAGCCGAGGTCCTTCTGGGTCAGCGTGCCGACATAGGCGATGCCGCCGCCGCCCTCACGCACCTTGAGGAAGCCGTTCTCGATCCGGCCGCCGCTCGCATCGAAGACGATCGGCAACTCGCCGTCGAACACCCCCGTGGCGTCGATGTTCTGGAAGTCGAACTGCTGCAGGAACTGGTCCGCCGCCGCGCCGCGGATGCGGAAGGTCATGCGCCGCACCTGGTCGGTCGAGAAATCGAGCAATGTCGGCAGCAGGGTGAGCGCGCCGCCGGCGAAGGGCCATTCGCCACCCTCGATCCGCACGCGGTTGCCGGGCAGCGTCTGGTAGCGGATCGTGCCGTCATTGGCGGCGACGCCGGGATTGACGCTCTTGATCGTCGCGACCTGTCCGGGCGCGCTTTCGAGGTTGAGCAGATCGGTGAAGGCGATCGTCGTCGACAGGCCCGTGACCGGACCGAAGGCGGCGGCGAGGTTCATGTCCTTCGTGCCGAACCGCCCGGTTGAGGTCACGCCGGCCGGGCTCCAGCCGATATGCCCCTGCCCCGTCACCGTTCCCGCGACCTCGGCGACGACGCCATAGGTCAGCCGGGTGAGCAGGTCGGGCTGGAAGGTCTTGGTGAAGGTGATGCCCGGCACGGCCAGGTCCGCGTCGCCCGCGCCCTTCGCAAGGTCGTGGACGATCGTGACGTCGGCGACCTTGGTGCCGGTCGTGGGTTCGGCCAGCACGCCCGTCGCACGGATGACGTTGCCGGCGAGGCGCAGCGTCACGTCGCGCCCGGCCATGGTGTTGAAGCGCGGGGCCTCGGCCGTGTCCCGCACGGTCAGGCCGCCGCCGAGCGCCAGCGCGCCGGCGCGGAACGTCCAGTCCCCCGCCGCATCGCCCAGCAGCAGCGGCACCGCGCCGATCTGTCCGCCCCCGCCCGAGAAGCGGCCCGCGATGCCGCCGTCGGCGATCCGACCGGTCAGCGTGGCGAGGTCGAGCCGCGTCACGCGATCCGGCGGCCCCAGCCGGGCCGCCAGGCCGGTGACCGTGAAGCTGCGCTCTGCGAGGCGAAGGTTCGCTCCCGATGCGCTGAGATCGAGCGGCGTCGCCCCCAGCCGCCCGGTCAGATGCGTCGCCGCGAGCCGCGCGCCGCCGTCGATGCGCCCGCCGCGTACCTGCACGAGCGCCACCCCCGGTGCGCACAGCCGGCTTCGGAACGGGTCGAGAACCAGTCCCGAGACGGCAAGCCGGCCGATCGCGAGGGGCGTGCAGCCCGGGTTCAGGGCGATCCCGCCCTGCCGATCGAAGCGCAGGTCGAGCGGCATCGTCACCCCGTCCACCCGCCCCGCCGTGCCGATCGGCCCGGACAGTCGCGCGAGCGTGACGACATGCGCCGCGCCGCCCGGCATGACGACGAAGGACACGGGCGACAGCGCGAGCCGGGCATCGCCCGCGGCATAAGGCGACACCGCCACCCGACCGCGCATCCTGCCGCCCGGCCCGCGGGCGATGACCGCCGACGCCGTCGGCAGGCTGCCGCCCGACAGCGCGAGGCGTGCGTCGGCGGTCACCGTGCCGTCGGACAGGCGATAGGCGACGCCCTGCCCGGTCGCGCCGAGCCGTGCGCCGCTGGCCGCGGCAAGGTTCAGCATCGAGACGGTCGCCCGGTCGGCGTCGAGATGCAGCCTGGCACGGGCGTCGAAATTTCTCGCCGCCGCGCCAAGCGCCGTACCCGCGCGCTGGATGAGCGGCGCCAGCGGCGTACCGGCACCCAGCGAGCGGGGATCGAACCGCGCGAGCGCGCCGCTGCGCGCGCTCTCGATGGCGAGGTCGCCGTCGAAACGCGCTTCCGAGCCGATCGCATAGCGGCCGGCGATGGTCATGCGCCGCGCCGTATCGACGCCCCGCGCAACCCCCGTCGCTCTCACATCGACGCTGCCGGTCGTGGCGGCGGCAGTGCCGGCGAAATCGACGGTACCGGCCAGCCGCGCCGCCTTCATCTGCGATACCATGGCCGGGCCGCCGACGAGCCGTATCCGTCCGCGCCAGCGGTCCAGCGCGGCACCGAGCGTCGCGTCGAGGCCAAGAGCGGCGTGCGATATCCTTCCGGTCGGACATGCCAGCCGATCGGCGCGTAGCGGGCCGGTCAGGTGCGGCGCGCCCCGCGCCACCTCCACGCCGACGACCGCCGCCAGCCCGTCCGCGGTACAGCCGGCGACCGCGATGCGGGGCGACGTGGCCGCGATCGTCCCGACGAATCCGTCGTCGAGCCTGCCGTCGCCGCTGAGCTTCAGGCCGACCAACCCGAACGGGGTCTCCAGCCGCATCCGCGCGTCCGCGATCCGGGCGCGCAGCGCGGGCAAGGCGAAGGGCCTGCCGCTGGGCGGCCCCATCAGCTTGTCGAGTTCGCCGAGCGTCAGCCTGCCGCCGACGATCCGTCCGCGCAGCCGCACGTGCCCGGCGCGGACGCCGACGAGGCGCGGTCCGGCGAAGCCATAGCCGATGCGCGTCTCCAGCCAGTCGGCGACGAGATCGGGCGAACGCGGATCGCCGATCACCACGTCGGTGAGGCGCTGCGCTCCGAAGCCGAGGTCGCCGACATGGTAGCGCGCGACCACGCCCTTTCGCGCCAGTTCGCGATCGATGACCCGGCCGGCGATGGGCTTGCGGACGATCCAGACGGCGACAAGCACCGCGAGGATCACGACGGCGATGCCGAGCATGACCCGTCCGACGCGCCCGATGCGCGGGATGTCGCGGACCGGGCGCGGCGCCGAGGAGTCCGCTTCGGCGCCTGGGTCGCTCATGCCTTCCCCTTAGGCCGTGCGGCGGTCATGACGCAATCGACACATCCGTGCCCCGACACGGGGACCGCGCCGGGACCCGCGGCCTCAGGCAAGACCGGCGCGTGCCTCCGCGAGCAACCGCCGCCCGCGCAGATACATTTCCATGCGCTGCGCCGCGAACAGCCCCAAGGCGAGCGCCATCATCATGTCGGTGACGGCGATCGGATCGAGGCCCAGCACGCCGCCGCGCATCGTGGCCGCGGAGCGCGCCGCGGTGCGCACGACGACCAACGCGATGAGGAACAGCATCGCGGCCGGCGACCCCGTCTGGTTGAGCCTGTGCGTCGCCGGATCGACCGTCAGACGCATCATGCGCCCGCGCTGCCAGCCGAGCGCCGCCCCCAGCGCCAGCGCGAACAGGCAGAACAGCCACGCCAGCCCATGCGGCGGGGTCACGGCGAAGGTCTTCGCCGCCGCCACGGCAAAGACCGCCGGCACGATCCACAGCTGCTCGATCTTGAGCGGGCGAACCTGCCGCATCCGCCGCCAGCGCAGCGCCATGACGACCGCGATGACGACGGCGGTAATCGCATAGGTGACCCAGGTCGGCGCAGGATGTGCTTGCATGTCGATCTCCCCCCGTTTCCGGCCGCCCCGACCGGTCCGTTGGCACGGTCCACCGCGAGGGCGCAGCCGCCGCCGCCGCCGGAATTGGCCGCGATGCACGATTAGGCCCATCATGTGGCAGCGCGACCGGGTCGGCAAGGCCAGGCGCGGCACGGGCCCCATGCGGGCCGAACGCGTGCCTGGCCAGCCGATCCGGTGCCGGTTTCCGCCGTGGGAAAGGGGAGCCTGCCGTCATCCTCCGCCTGCGGCGGGCGCTCGCCCGGACGGCGTACCGGTTATCTCTCGTCCTCGCGCGGGGGATGCTCGGCGCGGGGCGAGGCGACGGACTCGCGGCCGATGCGCACGATCAACTCGCCGATCTCGCGTGCCTGGTCGAACGCACGCTCTCCCTGGCCCCGCAGGAACTGGCCCTGGATGCGCATGACCTCCGCGAGATCGCGCGCCTGCGCGGCCTCGCGCATCGCGGCGAACGCCTCGCGCGTGTTGCGCTCCGCCGATTCGAGCATCTTGAGGCCGATCGCCTGGCTGCCTTCGGCGGCGTGCCGGCCGCTCGCGCGCATCGCTTCCCCCGCACGGCGGGCGGGATCGACGACATGCTCCCCGAACGAGTCGCGGGCCCGGTCGCCGGCCTCGCGCCAGCGGTCGGCCCAGCGGTCGGTGATGTCGCGCATCGCGTCGGCGGCCCTGCCGGCCTGATCCGCGCCCGTCGGCGTCTCCTCGTCAGCCATCGATTGTCTCCGCTTCGGTGCCGATTGTCGCTCCTGGAGCGATCTGCCCCCAACGCGCGGCGGCGGCGGCCGTTGCACCCGCCCGCCAGCGCGATACAAGCTGTCGGCATGCAGCAGCCAGACGACGCCATGCAACGCCAGATCCGCGGCGAACTGCTGTTGCGGGCGATCGCCTTGGGCGACGAGCTGGTGCGGCTCGCCGACGACCTCGGTCAATCGGTCGCCGCCACGCACATCTTCCAGGGACTCGAGATGATGCGCGACGAGGTGGAGCGGCTGACGGGCAAACGCGACGGGCCGATCACACCTCGCTGATGCAGCGCAGGACGAGCGTCCGCCCGTCGGGGGTCAGCGTCATGTCGGGATCGGCGTCGGAATCCTTGCGCACGATCAGGCCGCGCTCGGCGAGCACCGCGAACCACCGCTGCGCGACCGACGCGCGGATGCCCGCCGCCGCCGCGGCTTCGGTCAGGCGCAGCGACTGCCGCTCCTCGCCGGCGACGAACGCCGCCAGCAGCAGGTCCCAGGACGGCTCGCCGAAAATCTCCACCAGCGGCCCGGCGGCGCGGTCGCGCGCGCGCCGTTGCGCCAGCAGCGTGCGCGCGCGATCGACGTCGCTCGGCTCGGCGGGCCCGGCCGGGACCGTCGCGGCCATCTCTCCGCGCGTCCGCGCCGCGGCCCTGCGCACGCGCTCGATCGCCGCGACGAGCCGCTCATAGTCGTCGCGATCCTGTTCCGGCCACCGCAACAGGCGGATTTCGGCGGTCATAGTGCGACGCTCCCCCTCGTCATGGCCGTCATAGCGGCGACCAGTCCGGGTCGCTCCCGAAACGAAGCACGCGCTTGCGGTGGCGCACGGCGCCGACGGCGAGCAGGACGAGCATCGGATAGGCGATCTTTCCGCTCGCCCCGGCATACATCCACGGAACGAGCGCCGGCTGGATCGCCTTCACGCCGTGCACCGCAATCCCGATCAGGTGCAGCGCGCTGACATAGAGCGGCCAATAGCGGTCCGCGCGCAATGCGATGGCGACCAGGCCGCCCAGCATCAATACGTCGATGGCGAGTAGCATCGGCTCCAGCCCGCCATAGGGTCGCTGGGCATTGTAGAAGGGCGCGACGAAGGTCGCTGCCGCGCCGATGATGAAGATGATCGCCGTCCATCGTTCCGGCGCTCCGCCGGCGAGGAACGCTATCAGGCACACCAGACCCAGGGCGCAATTGAAGACGAGAACGTGCATCACGCGCGGCACCTAATCCGTACCGGATCATGCTGTGTGCGGGTCATGGCTTGGCCGGTCAAAGGAGCAGTCTGACGGCCAAGCCATGATTCCTCAGGCAGCGATGCGCAGATGCGCGGCATCGATGCCCGTCGGGGCGAAATCGGGCTTGGGCTTTTCGTCGCCGAAGCTCGTCTCATACCCGATCTGACGGCCGACCTTTTCGACGATGCGATGGCCGGCGACGGTGTGACCGCGGGCGGCGCCGAGCGCCATGACGGCCTGCCCGAACAGTTCGAACGCCTGCTGTCCGGCGATCGCGGGCAGGTTGGCCGCGGCGCGGGCGCGGGGCAGCGCCGCGAGAAGCTCGCCTCCCGTCGCGAACGCCTCGTCGAGCTGGGTCTCGAGCTTCCAGAGCAGCTGCGCGACGGCGTCGGCCGCGACTTGCGGATTCGTATAGGACATGGCCACCTTTCCACCCTGTCGGGTTCCCGTCGGTTCAGGAAAGGGAGCGGGTGAGCGCCGCGATCAGGCCGGTCAGGGCCTGGAGGCCGGTCATCAACATGCCGAAACCGACGGCGATGCCGAGTGCGATGGCCTGGATCCAGATCAACCTGTCTCCGATCGACAGCGGGTTGCGCGCCTGCCCTTTCCGCCGGAAGGGCAACCCGAGTCCCGGGGAGACGGCTGTCGCCTGCCGCTCCCCGGTCACCCCCGGTTGCCTGGCGATCGTCTCGTCCGGCAGGGCCTCGCTTGGCGGCTGGGACGGCAGATCCGCCAGCCGCACAGAATATCCCCCGATTTTGTCGGGGGCCGGATCATGCGGGCTGTCCCCCGCAAAGGCAGGGGCTCGGTCGCCGACCGCGCCATCCGCCTCTGCCGGTGCCGCGTCGATCGGCGCCTGCGAATCCTCGTACGCGCCGAACATCAGCGCCGCGTCGCGACGGTTGCGCGCGCCGAGGATACGGACGGCCTCCGTCAGATAGCCGTCGACCGTCGATTTCTCGATGCCCAGATCGAGCGCGATCTCCTTCGACCCGCGCAGCGCGCGGACCCCGCGCAGGCAATCGCGCTGGCGAGGCGACAGACGGTCGAACCGCATGGGGTCGAGACCGTCACCGACCGGCGGCATCATGCCTCCCGCCCCGCCGTGCCGTGCCTCGGCCATCAATGGGTCGCCGGCTTATCGGCACTCGTTCCACCATCCTCGCATCGGGCGAAATCCTGTCCTATCATGGTTACCAGGCTTCGTAACAAGTCGATTTGCATCAACTTAGCCGAAGTTTCGCCGCGCTGGAACACACGTCGGATTTCGACTCAATTAAAGCAGGCTCGCTTCGTACCACCACGGCACGGTGCAAATCGCCGCCTAGCCAGCACGCCGGGGATCGACGATGGTGGACCCCGATATCGTATCTGCGGGATCTTCGCATGCATCTGCCCCGCGCCCTCGCGGCAAAGCTCATCCTCGGCGGTTCCGGCATCGCCGTCCTGGCGGCGGCAAGCGTGTCGCGTCTGCCGCCGCGGCCAGTGGCGGTCGCGGCGCCGACGCCGCGTGCCGCAATCATGCGCCCCGCGCGCGCGGCGGCGCCCGCTGCATCGCCCAAGCGCGGGCCCGCTGCCGAATCGACCGCGACGGCGATGACGATCAAGCGCGTCTTGCCGATCGGCGCGATCAAGTTCGGCGATTATGCCTGGGACACCAAGGGCGTGCCGGACGGACCGCTGATCATCACGGTGGATCTCGCCGCGCAGACGCTGTCCGTGTTCCGCGACGGTTATGAGATCGGCGCGGCCGCCATCCTCTACGGCGCGGACGACAAGCCGACGCCGCTGGGCACGTTCCCGATCACGCAGAAGGACGCGCATCACGTCTCCAACCTCTACGACGCGCCGATGCCCTATATGCTGCGGCTGACCAACGACGGCGTCTCGATCCACGGGACGGAGGTCGCCTGGGGCTATGCGACGCATGGCTGCATCGGCGTGCCGACCAAGTTTGCGCGTCTGCTGTTCAACGAAGCCAGACTGGGCGACCGCGTGATCATCACGCGCGGCAAGAGCCTGCTCCCCGCCGCCTGACGCCGGCGCGCCGCGTGATCTGACGCTCGCGCGCAAAGCCGTCTTTCCCCATCGGTAACCCCTTGCTAAGGCCCGCGCGACGACAGGCTCAGCCAAGCGCTCCTCGCGCGCCCGCGCGGCGTCCTCCAACGCCGTTTCCCCCAGGTGCGAGTCGAGCCAGACAGAAGGGACACGACATGACCGCCATCGGCCAGGACAGCCTCAAGACCCGCACGACGCTCGACGTCGGCGGCAAGAGCTACGACTATTTCAGCCTCGCCAAGGCGGCGGAGAAGTTCGGCGACATCAGCCGGCTGCCCTTCTCGATGAAGGTGCTGCTCGAGAACATGCTGCGCTTCGAGGACGGCAAGACCGTGACGGAGGCGGACGTCAAGGCGATCGTCGACTGGCAGCAGGAGCGCCGCTCCGACCGCGAGATCCAGTATCGCCCGGCGCGCGTGCTGATGCAGGACTTCACCGGCGTGCCCTGCGTCGTCGATCTCGCCGCGATGCGCGATGCGATCACCAAGCTCGGCGGCAACGCCGCCAAGATCAATCCGCAGGTGCCCGTCCACCTCGTCATCGACCATTCGGTCATGGTCGACGAGTTCGGCACGCCCAAGGCGTTCGAGGACAATGTCGACCTTGAATACCAGCGCAACGGCGAACGCTACGAGTTCCTGAAGTGGGGTTCGAAGGCGCTCGACAACTTCCAGGTCGTGCCGCCGGGGACCGGCATCTGTCACCAGGTCAACCTGGAGTATGTCAGCCAGGCGATCTGGTCTTCGACCGAAACGGGCGATCTCGCCAACGGCACCGCGGCGATCGCCTATCCCGACACGCTCGTCGGCACCGACAGCCACACGACGATGGTCAACGGCCTGGGCGTGCTCGGCTGGGGCGTCGGCGGCATCGAGGCGGAAGCCGCCATGCTCGGCCAGCCGGTGTCGATGCTGATCCCCGAGGTCGTCGGCTTCAGGCTGACCGGCGCGCTGAAGGAGGGCATCACCGCCACCGACCTGGTGCTGACCGTCACGCAGATGCTGCGCGCCAAGGGCGTCGTCGGCCGCTTCGTCGAATTCTATGGCCCGGGCCTCAGCTCGATGACGCTGGCCGACCGCGCGACGATCGCCAACATGGCGCCGGAATATGGCGCGACCTGCGGCTTCTTCCCGATCGACGACAAGACGATCGAATACATGCGCCTGACCGCGCGCCCGGAGGAAACGATCGCGCTGACCGAGGCCTATGCCAAGGCGAACGGCTTCTGGCGCCACGACGATGCCGCCGACCCCGTGTTCACCGACACGCTGGAGCTCGACATGGGCACCGTGACCGCGTCGCTCGCCGGCCCGAAGCGCCCGCAGGACCGCGTCAGCCTGGGGAAGGTTGACGAGGTGTTCAACGGCGACCTCGCCAAGCTGTATCACAAGGATCGCGCGACCCGCGTCGACGTCGCCGACCGCGGCCATGACATCGGCGACGGCGACGTCGTCATCGCCGCGATCACCAGCTGCACCAACACGTCGAACCCGTCGGTGCTCGTCGCCGCCGGCCTCGTCGCGCGCAAGGCGAACGCACTCGGCCTGAAGCCCAAGCCCTGGGTGAAGACCTCGCTCGCGCCCGGTTCGCAGGTCGTCACCGACTATCTCAACAAGGCCGGCCTGACCCAGGACCTGGACGCGATCGGCTTCAACCTCGTCGGCTATGGCTGCACGACCTGCATCGGCAATTCGGGCCCGCTGCCCGGCCCGATCAGCGCCGCGATCAACGAGAACGACCTCGTCGCGGCGAGCGTATTGTCGGGCAACCGCAACTTCGAAGGCCGCGTCAGCCCCGACGTCCGCGCCAACTTCCTCGCCAGCCCGCCGCTCGTCGTCGCCTATGCGCTGAAGGGCACGGTGACGCAGGACATGGTCGAGACCCCGCTGGGCCAGGGCAAGGACGGGCAGGACGTCTATCTCAAGGACGTGTGGCCGACCAACCAGGAGGTCGCGGAGGTGATGGCGGCGAACATCGACGACGAGATGTTCCGCAGCCGCTACGCCAACGTCTATGCCGGCGACGAGAAGTGGCGCGAGATCGACGTCACCGGCTCGGCAACCTACGCCTGGCCGGCGGCGTCGACCTATGTCGCCAACCCGCCCTATTTCGAGGGCATGGAGATGACCCCGAAGCCGGTCACCGACATCATCGAGGCGAAGCCGCTGGCGATCCTGGGCGATTCGATCACCACCGACCACATCAGCCCGGCGGGATCGATCAAGGCGGACAGCCCGGCCGGCAAGTGGCTGACCGAGCGTCAGGTCGCGCGCAAGGACTTCAACAGCTACGGCGCGCGCCGCGGCAACGACCATGTCATGGTGCGCGGCACCTTCGCCAACATCCGCATCAAGAACGAGATGGTGCCGGGCGTCGAGGGCGGCATGACCCAGTATAATGGCGAAGTCATGCCGATCTACGACGCGGCGATGCGCCACAAGGCGGACGGCACGCCGCTCGTCGTCGTCGCGGGCAAGGAATATGGCACCGGTTCGTCGCGCGACTGGGCGGCGAAGGGCACCAACCTGCTCGGCGTGCGCGCGGTCATCACCGAGAGCTTCGAACGCATCCACCGTTCGAACCTGGTCGGCATGGGCGTTCTGCCGCTGCAGTTCGCGGAGGGCGTGACGCGCCAGACGCTGAAGCTCGACGGCACCGAGACGTTCACGATCACCGGCGTCGCCAACCTGCGCCCGCGTCAGACGGTCGAGGTGATGCTGAAGCGCGCCGACGGTTCGACCGAGACGTTCGAGACGCGCTGCCGCATCGATACCGTCAACGAGCTGGAATATTTCCTCAACGGCGGCATCCTGCAATACGTGCTGCGCAAGCTCGCCGCCTGATCGCCGCGACGCACGGTGAAACGACGGAGGGGAGGTGCCGAAGGGCGCCTCCCCTTTTTCGTGCCTATTCGTCACGTGCGCGGCGCACGGCACGCCGCCGCCCGCCATTCACCCCCGCGCTCGCTGCGCGGGGGAGCCGGGACGTCAGTTCGGCTTGATCGTCTCCGCCTGCAGCGGTTCGGCGCTGCCGGAGCAATCGCCGTTTTCGCGCGGCTTGAGCGCTGGCGGCTTGGCGCGCCCCATCGTCCAGTTCGCCTGCAGGCGCACACGCGGATTGGGCGCGCACCAGATTTCTCCGGTGTCGTTGATCGCGGTCACCCAGATCAGATTGTGTTCCTGGCCATAGTCGATCACCGCAAAGGCATAGCCCGCTCCCTTGTCGAGGACATGCACCGGCAACGGCGGCTCAAGTTGCTGAAAAGACATGATCTATGTAGCACCTTTCAGCCCGGTCAACCCAGCGCACCGCATCGCGGTTCCAACGTGGATCATTATGATCGATCGGAATGTGGGGGGCTGGGCAAGCGCGCCGCGCTCCCCATATCATCGATCATGACGAACGACCCGACCCGCCGCTCGCTGCTCTCCCTCGCCGCCACCGGCGCTGCCGGTGCGATCCTGTGGGGGTGCAGGGCCGCCCCCGCCGACGCCGCGACCTATCCCGTGCAGATGAGCGACGCGGCGTGGCGCAAGAAGCTCGGCGACCAGGCATGGGCCGTGCTGCGCCACGAAAGCACCGAGCGTCCCTTCTCCAGCCCGCTCAACGACGAGCATCGCGCCGGCACCTTCCTGTGCAAGGGGTGCGCGCAACCGCTGTTCTCTTCGAAGACGAAGTTCGACAGCGGCACCGGCTGGCCGAGCTTCTGGGCGCCGCTTCCCCGTGCGGTGGGAACGAAGAGCGACCGCTCATTGCTCGAAGCGCGTACCGAGGTGCATTGCAGCCGCTGCGGTGGTCATCTGGGCCATGTCTTCGACGACGGCCCGAAGCCGACGGGCAAGCGCTATTGCATGAACGGCGTCGCGATGACCTTTCGGCCCGCCTAACGCGCGGGGGCCGGCGCGCAGTCGGGCCGGTGCCGCGCCTCCAGCGACCGGGAGGCCGGCCCGGCACCTGCCGACGGCACAAAAATCAGCCGATCGTACGAAAAAGGGGCCCGTTTCCGGGCCCCTTTTCACATACGACAATGCGGGTTGTGATCAGCGATCGGCGACCGGCTTGACGGGCACGACCGCGGAGGTGGCGATCATCGCGAGATTGGCGGCGGCGACATCGTCGCGGCTCGCGGGGACCGCATCGGCATCGGCCGGCGCATGGCCCGAATAGATGAAGCCGTTGGTCGGATAGCTGGACGTGCCCAGGCCACCCGTCGGGCCGTACCACACCTTCACCTCGCTCCAGTCGCCGGCGGCGGAGACGTCGATCGCGCGGACGTTGCGCTCGATCTGGCCCGGGCGCGACCAATTGGCGTGGGTCAGCAGGACCTCGCGGTCGCTGACCACCTGGGACACCATCGCGACATGGCCGACGCGCATGCGATGGGTCGACTGGAAGGAGAGGACGGAGCCGACTTCCGGCTTGTGGCCACGCTGATAGCGGCCGGCGGCCTGGCCCCACCAGGTGTTCGCGTTGCCGTGCAGGTCGATGCCCGAGATCTCGCGCGCATAGGGTGCGCACTGCCAGAACTGCGCCGCCGCCGGAGAGGCCATCATCAGGCCGCAAGAGAATATCAGCGCAAGGCGCGCTGCCCACGTCTTCAACACTTGATGACCCCCCGGCCAAAACCCGTTCGTCGAGGATGGCGCTACGCACATTCGATCCGGCGGCATAGGGGCGCACCCGGTGGTTTCCGGCGAACGGTTGTGAAGCGCGGATGAACGGCTCACCGCGCGACGAAGCGAGGGTGAAGCGCTGTCCTAATCAGGCCGCGCACGCAGAAAAACCGGTCGCCGAGGCGCACCGCAGGCATGCCCGCGCCCGTGATGCGGACCGGTCGATTCGGCGGATGCATGCCCCAATTGCGGCCAGCGGTACCTTCTTTCCTTGACGCAGTAACTGGCAAAAACGTGTTTTTCGAACTTCGGGTTTGCCAGTGGCGCTGGTGCGTCCTACGCTTTTGGCGACCTAGCAAGGATCCGTCCATGGCTCTCGACCCCGAAACCTTCGACGCGCTGATCGACACCATCCGCCGCTTCGTCGCCGAACGGCTCCGGCCGCGCGAGGCGGATGTGGAGGCGGCGGACGCGATACCCGACGACCTCGTCGACGAGATGAAGGCGATGGGCCTGTTCGGCCTGTCGATCGCAGAGGAGCACGGTGGCCTCGGCCTGACGATGCTGGAGGAGGCGAAGGTCGCGATCGAGATGGGGCGCACGACGCCTGCCTTCCGGTCGACCTTCGGCACCAATGTCGGCATCGGCAGCCAGGGCCTCGTCATGGCCGGTTCGCCCGAGCAGAAGGCGCAGTGGCTGCCGCGCATCGCGAGCGGCGAGATCGTCACCAGCTTCGCGCTCACCGAGCCCGATGTCGGCAGCGATTCCGGATCGGTTAAGACCCGCGCGATACGCGACGGCGACGTCTATCGGCTGTCGGGCACCAAGCGCTACATCACCAATGCCGACAAGGCGCAGCTGTTCACCGTCATGGCCCGCACCGGCGACGCCCCGGGTGCGCGCGGCGTGTCCGCCTTCCTCGTCCCGCGCGACCTGCCCGGCGTGTCGATCGGCGAGCCCGAGAAGAAGATGGGGCAAAAGGGCGCCAAGGTCGCCGACGTCCATTTCGAGGATGTCCCGGTCCCCGTCGCCAACCGCCTCGGCGCGGAGGGCGAGGGGTTCAAGATCGCGATGCGCGTACTCGACCGCGGCCGGCTGCACATCAGTGCGGTGTGCGTCGGCGTCGCCGAGCGGCTGATCGCGGACAGCGTCGCCTATGCCAGCGAGCGCAAGCAGTTCGGCCAGCCGATCGCGCATCACCAGCTGATCCAGGGCATGATCGCCGACATGAAGACCGAGGCGCTCGTCGCCCGCGCGATGGTGCTCGAGACGGCGCAGGCGAAGGACGATGGCAAGGACGTCGTGCTCGAATCCGCCGCGGCCAAATATTTCGCCAGCGAGATGGTCGGCCGCGTCGCGGACAAGGCGGTGCAGATCTTCGGCGGCGCGGGCTATATCGCCGACTATGGCATCGAACGCCTCTATCGCGACGTCCGGCTGTTCCGCATCTACGAGGGCACCAGCCAAATCCAGCAGGTGATCATCGCCCGCGAGACGCTGAAGCGCGGCGGGTGAACGCCGCGCTTTTCCCACACAAAGCGTCCTTCCCGCGCAGGCGGGAATCCAGGCGCGCGCGCCCTGCTCTCTCGAGGGACCTGCGTTTTTGGATCCCCGCCTGCGCGGGAAGGACGGGATTTGAAGGGCGGCGAGGGATACGCTTGCCGCCCGCCATCCCATCACGATCTTTCTAGGAGCCCCGAATGGACACCACCAACCTGTTCCGACTCGACGGCCGCATCGCGCTCGTCACGGGCGGCAGCCGCGGCATCGGCCGGATGATCGCCACCGGCTTCATCGCGCAGGGCGCCACCGTCTATATCTCCAGCCGCAAGGCCGCCGCCTGCGAGGAAACCGCCGCAGCGCTGGGCCCCGACTGCATCCCTCTGCCCCAGGACGTCGCGACGGTCGCCGGCTGTCGCGCGCTGGCCGAAGCCTTGGCGGCGCGCGAGCAGCGGCTCGACATCCTCGTCAACAACGCCGGCGCGGCCTGGGGCGTGCCGTTCGAGGAATTCCCCGAGAGCGGCTGGGACAAGGTGATGGACCTCAACGTCAAGTCGCCCTTCTTCCTGACGCAGGCGCTGCACGGGCTGCTCAAGGCGGGCGGCTCGGCGCAGCGCCCGGCGAAGGTGATCAACATCACCTCGATCGACGGCCAGCGGCTGAACCCGTGGGAAACCTACAGCTACCATGCCTCGAAGTCGGCGCTGATCTACCTGACCAAGCGGATGGCGGCACGGTTGGTCCGCGATCATGTCAACGTCACCTCGATCGCCCCGGGCGCTTTCGCAAGCGAGATGAACCGCGCGGCGCGCGATCACGGCGACGACGTCGCAAAGGGCATACCCGCGGGCCGCATCGGCACCGACGAGGACATGGCGGGCGCAGCGATCTTCCTCGCCAGCCGCGCGGGCGATTATGTGGTCGGCGAGACGATCACCGTCGACGGCGGCCTCGTCCATGCGGCACTCGGGACGAGCATCGACGGATAGGCCGCGCGGCCAAGGCGGCTCGAGGCGGATGCCCGTGCGTGGACTCGGCGCCGGCTCTCACGCGCGCCCGCTTCCCTACGATGAAGGTCGGGAAGCGGGTCCTGGCGGGCCGGATCCGGAGGGCGTCGACGCTATCGGGCGATGCCGCCCGCGGCGAGCACCGCCAGCGTCACCAGCTCGCTGGCGGTCGAGGTCATCGGCGCGATCTGCACCGGCTTTTCCATGCCGATCAACATCGGGCCGATCACGCTGTCGCCGCCCAGTTCGCGCAGCAGCTTCGCGGCGATGTGTGCGGACTGGAGACCCGGCATGATCAGCACGTTCGCCGGGCCGGACAGGCGCGCGAAGGGATAATTGGCGAGCTGCTTCGGATTGAGCGCGACGTCGGGCGGCATCTCGCCCTCATATTCGAAGCCGACGCCGCGACGGTCGAGTTCCGACACGGCGTCACGGATGTTGTCGACCCAGGCGCCCTTGGGATTGCCGAAGGTCGAATAGCTCAGCATCGCGACACGCGGCTCGTGCCCCATGCGGCGCGCGACCTGCGCGGTCTGCTCCGCGAAATCGGCGAGCTGCTCGCCCGTCGGCCGCTCGTTGACCGTCGTGTCGGCGATGAACACCGTATGGCTCTGCCCGACGAGGATGTGGATGCCGAACGGCGTCCGGCCCGCCTCCGGATCGATGACCCTTTTCACCTGGCGCATCGATTCGGGCCAGGTGCGCGTGATGCCGGTGATCATCGCATCGGCCTCGCCCAACTGGAGCAGCGCGGCGCCGAAGACGTTGCGATCCTGGTTGATCATCCGCTCGACGTCGCGGCGCAGATAGCCGCGCCGCTGCAGGCGCCCGTAGACGAAATCCACCATCTTCGGGACGAGCGGCGAGACGCGGCTGTTGTGCAGCTCGTAATCGTCGGGGTCTACGCCCAGGTCGCGTAGCCGGTCGCGCACGTCGTCGCGCCCGACCAGTACCGGCGTGCCGTAGCCGCCCTCCTTGAACGCGATCGCGGCGCGGAGCACCACCTCCTCCTCGCCCTCCGCGAACAGCACACGCTTCGGGCGCGCGCGGGCGCCCTCATAGGCGAGCGTCAGCACCGACGTCGTCGGGTTGAGCCTTGCCCGCAGGCTCTGACGATAGGCCTGCATGTCGAGGATCGGCTTGGTGGCGAGCCCGGAATCCATCGCCGCCTTGGCAACGGCGGCGGGCACCTCCTCCATCAGGCGCGGATCGAACGGCGCCGGGATGATATAGTCGGGGCCGAAGCTGTGGCTGACGCCATAGGCGGCGGCCACCTCTTCGGGAACGCGCTCGCGCGCGAGGTCGGCGATCGCCTTGGCGGCCGCGATCTTCATGTCGTCGTTGATCCCGGTCGCCCGCACGTCGAGCGCGCCGCGGAAGATGAACGGGAAGCCGAGCACGTTGTTGACCTGGTTCGGATAATCCGACCGGCCGGTCGCGATGATCGCGTCGGGCCGCGCGGTCTTCGCTTCTTCCGGCAGGATTTCCGGCACCGGATTGGCCATGGCGAAGATGATCGGCGCGTCCGCCATCTCCAGCACCATGTCGCCCTTCAGCGCGCCCGCGGCGGACAGGCCCAGGAACACGTCGGCACCGACCAGCGCCTCCTTCAGCGTGCGACGATCGGTGGCGGCGGCGTGCGCCGACTGCCACTGGTTCACGTCGTCGCGCCCCTGGTAGATCACGCCTTTCTTGTCGCACATGATGACATGGTCGTGGCGCACGCCCATCGCCTTCATCAGCTCGGTGCAGGCGATCGCCGCGGCGCCTGCGCCGTTCACCACGACGCGGATCTCCGCCAGCTTTCGCCCGGTCAGCAGACAGGCATTGATCAGGCCCGCCGCACAGATGATCGCGGTGCCGTGCTGGTCGTCATGGAAGACGGGGATGTTCATGCGCTCGCGCAGCGCCTGCTCGATGATAAAGCATTCGGGCGCCTTGATATCCTCGAGGTTGATGCCGCCGAAGCTCGGCTCCATCAGCTCCACCGCGTCGATGAAGCGGTTCACGTCCTCCGTCTTCAGCTCGATGTCGATCGAATCGACGTCGGCGAAGCGCTTGAACAGCACCGCCTTGCCCTCCATCACCGGCTTGGAGGCGAGCGCGCCGAGATTGCCCATGCCCAGGATCGCCGTGCCGTTCGAGATCACCGCGACCAGATTGCCCTTGGCGGTATAGTCGTAGGCGGTGGCGGGATCGTCGGCGATCGCCTGGACCGGCACCGCCACGCCGGGCGAATAGGCGAGCGCGAGGTCGCGCTGCGTCGCCATCGGCTTGGACGCGACGATCTCGATCTTGCCCGGCCGCCCTTCGGAATGGAAGAGCAGGGCCTCGCGTTCGGAGAACTGGACGGACGCTTTTTCGGACATGGGACCTCGCTGGCGGCTGGACGCTACGGCTCTTGGCCATTTCGGGCGGGGCTTTCAACCCGGCGTGGCTAGGGTTATGTCCTGCACCATGAAGCACGAGGCCCACTTCCCGCTCGACGCGGAACGCGATCTCGCCGTCGATGCGGTTACCGCGGCAAAGGCCGGCTATGCGTCTGGCTATGGCGTCGACCACGAGGTGATCGGTCAGTGGCTGCTTACCTGGGGCACGCCGGCCTTCAAGGATTTTCCAGACTGGCTTGACGAGCAGAATGGCTAGAGTCGTCTGGCGACCGCAGGCCGTCGACGACATCCGGGGCATCATCCGCTACATCGCCCAGCATAATCCCGCCGCTGCGCGGGACATCGCCGCCCGACTGTTCACGCTGGGCCACAGCTTGAAAGATTTTCCACGACGAGGCCGCCTGGCCGGCGATTGGCGAGAGTTGACCAACGTACCGCCATATATTCTTCGCTACACGGTCGAGGGGGACACGGTCTTCATCCTCTCCGTCCGCCACGGCGCCCGCAATCCGGACTGACAGCGTTTCGATGACCCAAGCCCCCACCCCGATGATGGCGCAATATCTCAGCCTTAAGGCGGAGGCGGAGGATTGCCTGCTCTTCTACCGCATGGGCGATTTCTTCGAGCTGTTCTTCGACGATGCCCGCATCGCGGCGGGCGTGCTCGACATCGCGCTGACCGCGCGGGGCGAGCACGGCGGCGAAAAGGTGCCGATGTGCGGCGTCCCCGTCCATGCGGCGACCGCCTATCTGCAGCGGCTGATCAAGGCGGGCCACCGCGTCGCGATCGCCGAACAGACCGAAAGCCCGGAGGCGGCGCGCAAGGCGCGCGGCAGCAAGGCGCTGGTCCATCGCGCGATCGTCCGCTTCGTCACGGCCGGCACGCTGACCGAGGAGGCGCTGCTCGACGCCCGATCCGACAATTGGTGCGTCGCGATCGGCGAGGCGGGCGGCGCGGTCGCCCTGGCGGCGGCGGACGTGTCGACCGGACGGTTCGAGGTGATCGACGTCAGCGCCGACGCGCTTGGCGCCGAGCTGGCGCGGCTCGGCGCGGCCGAAGTCGTCGCGTCCGAGGCGAGCGACCATGCCGATGCCGCGACGACGCTGCGACCGCGGCAGACCTTTGACAGCGGCGCGGGCGAGGCGCGGCTGAAGGCGCTGTTCGGCGTCGCGACGCTCGACGGCTTCGGCCAGTTCGGTCGCGCGGCGCTGGCCGCCGCCGGCGGGCTGGTCGCCTATCTCGACCACAATGCGAAGGGCGCCCTGCCCTTCCTGCGGCCGCCGCGCCTGTCGCGCGCCGCTGAGACGATGGCTATCGACGCCGCGACGCGCGAGAGCCTGGAACTGACCTGCACGACCGGCGGCCAGCGCAAGGGATCGCTGCTCGACGCGATCGACCGTACGATGACGGGCGCGGGCGCGCGGCTGCTCTCCGCCGACATCGGCGCGCCGCTGATGGATCGCGCGGCGATCGAGGCACGGCTGGACCTGGTCCAGTTCTTCCATGATCAGCCGGGCCTGCGCGACCAGGTGCGCGGCAGCCTGCGCGCGATGCCCGATATCGGCCGCGCGCTCGGCCGACTCGCGGCGGGGCGCGGCTCGCCACGGGACCTCGGCCAGTTGCGCGACGGGCTCGACGGCGCCTGGCATCTCGGCGAGCGCCTGGGGCAGGTCGACGCCCCGTTGACGCTGCTCGGCCTGCTGGCGCCGCGATTGCGCGGCCATGGCGCGCTGATCGATCTGCTCAAGCGCGCGCTCGTGCCCTCGCCCCCGATCGATGCGGCAGACGGCGGCTATATCGCGGCGGGCTATGACGTCGCGCTCGACGACCTGCGCGACGCGGGTGCGGGCGGCCGGCGCGCGATCGCGGCGCTTGAGGCGGAGATGAAGGCGGCGACCGGCATCGCCACTCTCAAGGTCCGGCATAACAACGTGCTCGGCTATCACGTCGAGGTACCCGCCAAGGCGGCGGATGCGCTGATGCAGCCGGACAGCGGCTTCACGCACCGCCAGACGCTCGCCGGCGTCGTCCGCTTCAACACGCCGGCGTTGCACGAGGTCGCGGCCAAGGTGTCTCAGGCGGGCGCGCACGCCCTGGCGGCGGAGGCCGCGCATCTGGAGGAACTGACCGCCGCCGCGCTCGCGACGCGCGAGGCGATCGCCGCCACCGCCGACGCCCTCGCCCGGATCGACGTCGCCGCGGGCCTGGCCGAACGCGCGGCCGAGGGCGGGTGGAGCCGGCCGCTGCTGGTCGAGGACACGCGCTTCGAGGTGACCGGCGGCCGCCATCCCGTGGTGGAGGCGGCGGTGGCGCGATCGGGCGACCGCTTCATCGCCAACGACTGCAACCTCAACGAGGCCTCGCGGCTCTGGCTGGTTACCGGCCCCAACATGGGCGGCAAGTCGACCTTCCTGCGCCAGAACGCGCTGATCGCGGTCCTTGCGCAGGCGGGGTGTTATGTTCCGGCGACCCGCGCGACGCTCGGCCTTGTCGACCGGCTGTTCAGCCGGGTCGGCGCCTCGGACAATCTGGCGCGCGGTCGGTCGACCTTCATGGTCGAGATGGTGGAGACCGCCGCGATCCTGGCGCAGGCGACGCCGCGCAGCTTCGTCATCCTCGACGAGGTCGGGCGCGGCACCTCCACCTATGACGGACTCGCCATCGCCTGGGCGGTGGTGGAGGCGATCCACGAGGACAATCGCTGCCGCTGCCTGTTCGCGACCCATTATCACGAGCTGACCCGGCTGGCGGAACGGTGCGACGCGCTCAGCCTGCATCACGTCCGCGCGCGCGAATGGAAGGGCGAGCTGGTGCTGCTGCACGAAGTGTCGGACGGGCCGGCGGATCGCAGCTACGGCCTAGCGGTCGCACGGCTCGCCGGCATGCCGCCCGCGACGATCGCCCGCGCCAAGGCGGTGCTCGCCAAGCTGGAGGCGGGGCGCGCCAAGACGGGCGGGCTTGCCGCCGGCCTCGACGACCTGCCGCTGTTCGCCGCGGCGGCGCAGGTCGAGGAGGAGACGTGCGATGCGATCCGCGCCGAGGTCGAGGGGCTGGACGTCGACGCGCTGACGCCGCGCGAGGCGCTGGATACCCTATATCGGCTCAAGGCCTTGGCACGGGAAGGATAGCCGCGCGCGGCCGGATGCGGCTATGCTCGCGCGATGCCCGGCCGCTTCGACCACCTGCCCAATCGCCGCGCGATCGTCGATCGCCGCCTCCTTGCCGAAACGGTCGCGTCGATGGACGCGACGGGGACGCCGCTGCGCATCGAGGTCGCCCGGCTGCTCAAGAGCGCGCTCGCGGCGGGGCGGGAAGAGATCGAGCGGCGGCTGCTCGCCCATCCGTCGCGCGGGCTGGAGGCGTCGAACGCCCAGGCCTATCTGGTCGATCAGCTACTGCGCGTGCTCTTCGACGTCGCGACGCAGCGGCTGCACCCGTTGCACAATCCCACCGCCGGCGAGCGGCTGACGCTGATCGCGGTGGGTGGCTACGGGCGCGCGGAGATGGCACCCTATTCGGATGTCGACATCGGCTTCCTGACGCCGGGCAAGCAGACGCCCTGGGCGGAGCAGGTGATCGAATCGATGCTCTATGCGCTGTGGGACGTCGGGCTGAAGGTCGGCCATTCCAGCCGCAGCATCGACGAGATGGTGCGGCAGGCGAAGGCGGACGGGACGATCCGCACCGCGCTGCTGGAAGGCCGCTACGTGACCGGCGACACCAGCCTGTACGACGAGGCGTCGCGCCGCTTCCATGCCGAGGTGCAGCACGGCACCGAACGCGCCTTCATCGCCGACAAGCTGGCGGAGCGCGACGCGCGGCATCGCAAGATGGGCGACACCCGCTATGTCGTCGAACCCAACGTCAAGGAGGGCAAGGGCGGCCTGCGCGACCTGCACGCGCTGTTCTGGATCGGCAAATACGTCTTCGACGTCCAGCAGGGGCGGGACCTCGTCGAAGCGGGGCTGCTGACGCAGGACGAATATCGCCTGTTCCATCGCGCCGACAATTTCCTGCAGGCGGTCCGCTGCCACCTGCACAGCATCACGCGCCGGCCCGAGGACCGGCTGACCTTCGACGTGCAGCGCGAGATCGCCGCGCGGATGCGTTTTTCCGATCGCCCGGGCAAATCGGCGGTCGAACGGTTCATGCAATATTACTTCCTGCAGGCGCGCACCGTCGGCACGCTGACCGGGCTGTTCCTCGCCCATCTCGACGAAAGGTTCGCGGCACGGGGGCGGCGCTACGGTCTGCCGACGATCCGCCGCCGGCCGCGCAAGCTGCACGGATTCGTGCTCGACCGCGGTCGACTCGCGATCCCGAGCGACGATTTCTTCCGCGAGGATCCGGTTCGGCTGGTGGAAATCTTCCAGCTCGCCGACCTGCATGGGCTGGAGATCCATCCGCTCGCCTGGCGCGCCGCGACGCGCGACGCCAAGCTGATTGACGAGCATCGCGCCGACCTGCGCGCGAACGCGCTGTTCCTCGACGTGCTGACCAGCCCGCGCGATCCCGAACTCGTACTGCGCTGGATGAACGAGGTCGGCGTGTTCGGCCGCTTCGTGCCCGACTTCGGCCGCGTCGTGGGGCAGATGCAGTTCGACATGTATCACCATTATACCGTCGACGAGCACACCATCCGCGCGATCGGACTGCTCGGCCAGATCGACCGCGGCGCGCTGAAGGCGGATCATCCGATGGCGTCGGCAATCATCCGCCAGATCGTCTCGCGCCGCGTGCTCTATGTCGCCGTGCTGCTCCACGACATCGCCAAGGGGCGCGGCGGCGACCATTCCATCCTGGGCGCGGAGGTCGCCGAGCGGCTGTGCCCGCGCTTCGGCCTGACCCCGGCCGAGACGGAGACGGTGTCCTGGCTGGTCCGGTATCACCTGCTGATGTCCGCAACCGCGTTCAAGCGCGACCTGGCGGATTTCAAGACGATCCTCGATTTCTGCGCGACCGTGCAGAGCGCGGAACGGCTGCGGCTGCTGCTGTGCCTGACGATCGTCGACATCCGCGCCGTCGGCCCCGGCACCTGGAACGGCTGGAAGCGCCAGCTGCTGGGCGACCTGTACGAACAGGCCGAGGAAGTGCTGCGGCTGGGCCACAAGCAGCGCGGCCGCGGCGAGCGGATCAGCGCGAAGCAGCAGGCGCTCGGCGTGGCGCTGGGCTGGGACGATGCGACCTATGCCGCGTTCGTCCGCCGCTTTCCCGAAGCCTATTGGATCGCCGAGCCGGAGGACGTGCTGCTCCGCAACGCGCGCTTCATCGCCGAGGCGGGGGACGCGCGGCTGGCGATCGACGCGGCGGTCTATCCCGAACGCGGCGCGACGATGGTCACCATCTATGCCGCCGACCATCCCGGCCTGTTCTATCGCATCGCGGGCGCCATCCATGTCGCGGGCGGCAACATCATCGACGCACGCATCCATACGACACGCGACGGCATGGCGATCGACAACTTCCTGGTGCAGGACCCTCTGGGCCGACCGTTCGACGATCCTGCCCAGCTCGCACGGCTGAAGACCGCGATCGACGATGCCCTCGCCAACCGGGGCAAGCTGGTCGATCGGCTCGTCGCGAAACCGGCGGCGCGGACGCGGGCGGACGCATTCGACATCGCGCCGAACGTGCTGATCGACAACCATGCGTCCAACCGTTTCACGGTCGTCGAGGTCAATGCGCGCGACCGGCCGGCCTTGCTCAACCAGCTGGCGCACGCGCTGGTTCAGTCGAAGGTGACGCTGCATTCGGCGCATGTCGCGACCTATGGCGAGCGCGCCGTCGACACCTTCTACATCACCGACCTGACCGGCGACCGCATCCTCGCCCAGCCTCGCTTGAAGGCGCTGGAGAAGCGATTGCTCGCGGCCGCGGCGGGAGAGGATGCCGCCTTGGCGGCCTGAGACCGCGCTCTGACGTCGCACGACCGCGTGACACGGGTCGCGGTTCGCACCGCCACGAAGAAGCGGCGGCGCATCGCTACGCCGCCGCCCCCTCCCCCATCGATGGGAACCTGGTGTGCGATCCAGCTAGGTCGGATCGGGGCGGTGCCGGCCCTCACCCCCAACCCGGCCGCCCATCCAGGATATGCTGGTCGGGCGGCCGCGTGGGGTGAGGACCGGCGCCGCGTCCCCGCACGTAAATCAGACTTCAGAAGCGGATACGGGCCGTCACGCCATAGGTGCGCGGTTCCGCGAGGAACGAGGTGAAGATCTGGTTCGACGGCGAGGTGCCGAGCTTGATCGTCGAGGCGAGGCTGCCCGAGCCCTGGAACGGCGCGTTGAAGGCGACCTGCTCGTACCGCGTGTTGGTCAGGTTCTGGCCCCAGAACTCCAGCGCCCAATGCTGGTCCGGCCCACGGATGCCGATGCGCGCGTTGAGCAGGAAGAAGCCGTCCTGGCGCTTTTCGTAGAAGAGGTCGGAGCCGGTGTTGTAGTCGCTGGTCATGCGGCCATCGACATAGAAGAGGCCGGTCAGGCCCGACGCGCCGAGTTCCGGCGTGAAGGTCATCGACGACGTCACCGTATGGCGGGGCGCATTCGACAGCTGGCTGCCGGGGAGCAGGAACAGCTGTGCGTCGAGCGCCTCGCCCGAGTCGCTGCCCACCAGGTTGTGGCGGAAATGCGTGTCGGCGAGCGTGTAGCCGAGCGCGAACGACAGGTCCTTCGCCGGGAAGAGCCCCGCCTCGAGCTCGATACCCTGGCTGAGCACGCCATAGCCCGTCTTGCCGGTGCAGGCACCGGTCGTCGAGCTGCCGTCCTGGTCCGCGCCGTTGAGGCTGTTCTGGCAGGAGGTGATGTTCTGGACGATATAGTTGGTGCCGTTGAAGGTGTTCAGCTGGAAGTTCTTGAACTCCTGGCGGAACGCGGCCGCGTTGAAGGTGAACTGGCGGCTGGTGTACTTCAGGCCCACTTCATAGGCGTTGACCGTTTCCGGGTCGAAACGCAGGCGGCTGGCATTGGCGTTCGTCGGCGGCGCGAAGACGTTCGACGTCAGGTCCGACCGGTCGAGATTGTAGCCGCCCGCCTTGTAGCCGCGCGAGTAGGAGGCATAGACCAACAGGTCGCTGGTCGGCTTGTAGGAGATGACGCCGGTGCCGGTGAACTCGCCCTCGCTGAGCTTGTCCTGCGGCGTCAGCGCGTTGATCGCCGAGCTCGAGTTGCCCGTGCAGGTTAGCGTGATGATGCCGCCGATCAGCGGCTGGAGCGCGGCGAGCGCCGGATTGGCGAGCAGTGGGCTGAGCGCCGCCTGCTGCGCCGGGCAGATCGTGTTGTTGTTGTTGAACGTCGCGCGGAAATCCTTGCGCTCGTGCGTGTAGCGAAGGCCGGCGGTGATCGACAGCTTGTCGGTCACCTTGAAGATGTTGTGCGTGAAGAAGGCGTAGTTCTCGCTGTCCTGGTAATAGCGCGAGTTGGTGTCGCCGACGTTGTTGACGGTGCTGAGGCGATCGATGCCCGGCAGCACCAGCGCCGCGGCCGCGCCGAGGCCCGCGCCGACGGCCTGGCGCCCGCTCGCGCCGCCGAGCGCCGCGAGCGGCGTCGTGCCGAGACAGCCCGGCTTGGTCGGATCGCGCAGCGCCGCGAGCGGATTGATCGTCGCGATGATGCGGCAGGCGGCGAAGGCGCCATATTGCGTGCCGAACTTCAGATTGTCGGCGACGACCAGGTTTTCCTTCGAATAATAGCCGCCGATCAGCCAGTTGAGCTTGTTATCGAACGCCTCGCCGTTGAGGCGCAGTTCCTGAGTGAAGGTATGGAACTGGCGATAGGCATTGCCGTCGTCGGGGCGATAGCCGATGTCGAGGTTGCCATAGTCGATATCGGCGGCACCGCCCGACTTGTACTCGCGATAGGCGGTGATCGACGTGAGCCCCGCGCCGCCCAGATTCCAGTCGAGCTGCGCCGACCCGCCATAATCCTTGGTGACGTTGCTATAGGCACGGCCGGGGGTGTTCGCGATCCGGCGATTGTACGGATCACCGAGGCTCGGGAAGACCGCGCCGAGCTGCTGCATCACCTGGACGATGCGGTTGCCGTTGGGATTGATCGTGAAGTCGCCGGGGACGCCGGGCGTCGGGTCCAGCTTTTCGCGCGTATCGATGTAGACGGCGCCGCAGCACTTCTCGTTGCGCCACGTATAGTCGCCGATCAGGCGCAGCGAGATGTCGGACGTCGGCTCGAACAGCAATTGCCCGCGCACGAAGAAGCGGTTGCGGTTGTTGTAGTCGGTGTTGTTGACGACGTCGCGATAGAAGCCGTCGCGCTTGTTGTAGACGCCGTCCAGCCGGAAGGCGAGCATGTCCTTGATGATCGGTCCGGTAAGCGCCCCGGCGAGGCGGACGGCGTTGTAATTGCCGTACGTTCCCTCCGCATAGCCGCCGAACGTGTACGAGGGCGCCTTGGTGATGATGTTGATCGTGCCGGCGGACGCGTTGCGGCCCGACAGCGTGCCCTGCGGCCCGCGCAGCACTTCGATGCGGTCGACCTCGCCGATGTCGTTGAGGCCCGAGCCGGTGCGGCTGCGATAGACGCCGTCGATAAACACGGCGACCGAACTTTCGAGGCCCGGGTTGTCGCCGACCGTGCCGATACCGCGGATACGCGCGGAGGCATTGGCCTCCGAACCGGTCGAGGAGACGAGCAGCGACGGCGTGAGCTGCGTCAGCTGGCGGATGTCGGTGGCACCGGAATTCTCCAGCGCCTGCGAGCTGACGGCGGAGACGGCGATCGGCACGTTCGACAGACGCTCGGCGCGGCGGGTTGCGGTGATGACGATGTCGCCCAGGTTGCTCGCCCCCTGTCCGACCGGCGGCAGCTGCCCCGCGTCCACCGAACCATTGGCGGTGGCGGAGGTGCTGGTCTGCGCCTGCCCCTGCGTCGTTGGCGCATCGGTCGGCGGAGCATTGGTCTCCTGCGCCGACACGACGGTGGGGGCGGCCAGCGCGATGGTTGCGGCCGAAAGCAGATACGCGGTCAGGCGCATGGGCATCCTCTCCTGTTTTTCCGTCATGCTTTGCATATCCGGGTCGAAGACAGGCTAGGGTCGCTGCGGGGCCGGCGTCTACCCTTTTCACGTTCCGGTCATCAACCAAACCCGATTTTCAAAGTCGGTGTCGCCAAAGCGCAACACTGTAGGTCGGCATTGCGGACCCGTTGTTCGAAAATTTCGTGGAAGAAGGGCAGGAGGCATGCCGGATCGTCGTCGAGACGATCCGCGGCGCGTACCGCGTGCATCACGCGGGAAGCACAACAAAGACGCGCCCCGACAGATACTTAGAGCCGAATCCCGTCGCGCGGAAGCGATGCCGGCCGTTTCCCCACCCAGCTGCGCGCCCAGCGCATCGTGGATAGGCAGCGGGGTGGAGGTAAGGGCCGGCAACGCCCCAATCCAGCCTTGCTGGATCGTACATCGCAGCCGGGTCGACCGCAGTGGACGCGACGCCGCCGATCAACCGGAGCGGCCGGCGTCTGGCCACGCCGTCGGGATGGCATGTGTACAAGCAGCACACGAGCGAGGGAGACATATGAATGCACGGATACCGCCCAAGCGCCAACCGCGAGCGGTATCCGGGATGATGTCGAGGGGCGGGACGGTATGCCGCCGACCGGACGGCGCCGCTCGCGCGCCATGGGCCCTTCGAGCCCTGGTCGAGAGACACGGACCCCGGAGCGATGACAGTCCGGACCGGCGAAGACGTCCCCCTCGCCCGAGGGGGACGCAGCGTTTATTTTGGCGCGAGCACCATGAGCATCTGGCGGCCTTCCATGCGCGGATAGGCCTCGACCTTGGCGACCTCGGCGACCTGCTCGGCGACGCGCTGGAGCACGTTCATGCCGAGCTGACCGTGGCTGAGCTCACGGCCGCGGAAGCGCATGGTAACCTTGACCTTGTCGCCTTCCTCGATGAACTCGACGACCTTCTTCATCTTGGTGTCATAGTCGTGGTCGTCGATGTTCGGACGCATCTTGATCTCCTTGATCTCCTGCGTCTTCTGCGACTTGCGGGCGAGGTTCGCCTTCTTCTGCGCCTCGTACTTGTACTTTCCGACGTCGAGGAACTTGGCGACGGGCGGATCGGCGTTGGGCGACACTTCGACGAGATCGAGGCCGACTTCCTGCGCCTGCGCGATCGCCTCGCGCGTGTACATCACGCCAAGATTCTCGCCCTCATGGTCGATCACGCGAACCTTGGGGCTCTGAATCCACTCGTTGAACCGAGGGCCGTTCATCGGTGGCGCCTGCATCGGCCGGCGCATCATGGGAGGACGTATGGGTGTAGCTCCTGTAGTGGTTTGCCACGCATATAGGCTATAATCGCGCCGATTTGAAGGCTAGTCGAGGTCGGCGAGCCGAATCGTCACGCCCGCGAGCAACGCGGCGACCGGCTGATCCGCCTCATGCTCGTCGACGTCGGTATAGCGGCCGTCCACGGGTGCGCGATGCGTACGGACCGTCTGCCGCACGGCGTCGACGACCCAATAGTCCCGAACGCCATGCTCGGCATAGAGCGGCGCCTTCACCCGCAGGTCGTAGCCGAGCGAGCTGTCCGCGACCTCGATCACGAGCAGCAGATCGGGTCCGCGCACCTGACGCGGCAACCCGCCCTTCTTCCAGACGGCGAGGTCGGGCTCGAGCAGCCGCACGGGCGACAAGGTGACGGATGGTTCCACGAACAGCCTCAGGTCATCCGGCAATGCGCGTACGAGACCGCGGTTCAGCCGGGACTTCATCACCTCGTGCCAGTCCGCCTTCGCCGCCGCCATCGGCACGATCTCCCCGTCGATCAGCTCGAAATTCTCGGTCTCCGCGAAGACGCCGGCCGCAGTCAGATCATAGACCTGATCGACCGTCAGATGGGCGGGGATCGCGCCAGCCTTGATGTCCTGGAGGATCGTCATCTCGTCTCCCTACCGCAGATCGGGCGGAGTCGCCTCCTCGCGCAACATAGCGATCGCCTCGTCCAGCGTCACGATCTGCTGCGCCTGGCTGCCCAGGCGGCGGATGGCGACCTTGCCCTCCTCCGCCTCGCGCTTCCCGACGACGAGCAGCACCGGCACCTTGGCGACCGAATGCTCGCGCACCTTGTAGTTGATCTTCTCGTTGCGCAGGTCGGTCTCGACCCGGATGCCCGCGGCGCGCAGCGTCGCCGCCGCGTCGCGCGCATAATCGTCAGCGTCGGAGACGATCGTCGCCACCACCGCCTGCACGGGGCTCAGCCACAAGGGGAAGCGGCCGGCGTGATGCTCGATCAGAATGCCGATGAAGCGCTCGAACGTGCCGAGGATCGCGCGGTGGAGCATCACCGGCCGGTGGCGGTTGCCGTCCTCGCCGACATAGCTCGCGTCGAGCCGCTCGGGCAGCACGCGGTCGGACTGGATCGTGCCGACCTGCCAGGTGCGGCCGATTGCGTCGGTCAGGTGGAATTCGAGCTTCGGCGCGTAGAAGGCACCCTCGCCCGGCAGTTCCTCGAACTTCGCCTTGATCGCGTCGGACAGGCCGGAGGCGAGCACCGCCTCGCGCAGCTCGGCCTCCGCCTTGTCCCACATCGCATCGTCGCCGAACCTTTTCTCCGGGCGCAGCGCGAGCTTGACCGCATAATCCTCGAAGCCGAGGTCGCGGTAGACGCTGTCGAGCAGCTCGCAGAACTTGCGCACCTCCTCGACCAATTGGTCCTCGCGCACGAAGATGTGCGCGTCGTCCTGCGTGAACTGGCGGACGCGCATGATGCCGTGCAGCGCGCCGTGCGGCTCGTTGCGGTGGCAGCAGCCGAATTCCGCCATGCGGATCGGCAGGTCGCGATAGCTCTTGATCCCCTGCTTGAAGATCAGCACGTGCGCCGGACAGTTCATCGGCTTGAGCGCCATCAGGTCGCCCTCGCCCGACAGGACGGCGCCCTCCTCCTCGGTATTGGGCACCTCGTCGGGGACGACGAACATGTTCTCGCGATACTTGCCCCAGTGGCCGGACTGTTCCCACTGGCGGGCGTCCATCAGCTGCGGCGTCTTCACCTCGGCATAATCGGCGGCGTCGAGGCGGCGGCGCATATAGGCCTCCATCTGCCGCCACAGCACGAAGCCCTTGGGGTGCCAGAACACCGACCCCTGCGCTTCGGACTGGAGGTGGAACAGGTCCATCTCCGCGCCGATCTTGCGATGGTCGCGCTTCGCCGCCTCTTCCAGCATGAACAGATGCGCGTCGAGCTGCTTCTTGTTCAGCCAGCCGGTGCCGTAGATGCGGCTGAGCATCGCGTTGTTCTGGTCGCCGCGCCAATAGGCGCCCGAAACGCGCGTCAGCTTGAACGCCTGCGGGTCGAGGCGACCGGTCGAGGGCATGTGCGGCCCCCGGCACATGTCGAGCCATTCGCCCTGGCGATAGATGGTCAGTTCCTCGCCATCGGGCAGTTCGGCGGCCCATTCGGCCTTGAACGTCTCGCCTTGGCGGCGCCACGTCTCGATCAGCTGTTCGCGGCTCCACACCTCGCGCGTGAACGGCTCGTTCCGCGCGATGATGCGGCGCATCTCCGCCTCGATCGCGGGCAGGTCGTCCTCGGTGAAGGGACGATCTTTCGGCGCGAAATCGTAGTAGAAGCCGTCGTCCGTCGCCGGGCCGAAGGTGATCTGCGTGCCCGGAAACAAGTGCTGCACCGCTTCGGCCATGACATGCGCGAGGTCGTGGCGGACGAGCTCGAGCGCATCGGCCTCGTCCTTCGCGGTGACCAGCGCCAGATGCGTGTCGCCGTCGAACGGACGGTTGAGGTCCCGCACCTGTCCGTCGATGCGCGCGGCGATCGCCGCCTTGGCAAGGCCGGGTCCGATCGCGGCCGCGACGTCCGCGGGGGTAGTCCCCGGCGCTACCTCGCGGACGGAACCGTCGGGCAACGTGATGCGGAACATTTCGACCGTGTGGGCAGACATGATGGACTTTCGGCTTTGGGGAAGAGCGCGAATTATCTCCGTAGACGTCTATTTGCAATTCCTCCCCGCCACGCGGGGAGGGGAACCGCCAGCCGACAGGCTGGTGGTGGAGGGGCAGCCACGCAGGGCAATGCATGCGGCTGCCCCTCCACCACCCGGCTACGCCGGGTGGTCCCCCTCCCCTGCTTCCGCAGGGGAGGAATGCGTCACGCGACGCCGAACGGCACGATGCGGTTGCTCTGCGTATGGCCGATTTCCGCCCGGCCCAGATAGGGCACGCCGAGGTCCCCGCACCAGCGCCGCACCATCGCCTCGACCGGCTCGTTCCATTCGGGCTCGTTGGGGGTGACGGCGGTCACGGCGCCCAGCCTGACCCCGGCGAGCCCCTTCAACTGGGTCGCATGCCCCATGTGGAAGAGCAGCCGGTCGATATTGTACATCGGCTCCGACACCTCCTCGATCAGCAGGACGTGGTCGGTCAGGTCGGGCAGCCAGGGCGTGCCGATCAGCGCGCCGAGGATCGACAGGTTGAACGCCGCCGCCGGCCGGCCGTCGAGCCCGGGCTCCAGCCCGCTACGGTCGCCGCGCGCCAGCCAGCCGAGCGAACGGGCGATCGTCGCATCGCCGTGCTGACGACGGATGTCGCTCGCCATCGGCCCGTGGCACGGGCGGCCGATCCGCCGCGCATAGAGCGCGCCGAGCAGGAACCCCATGTCGGAATAGCCGAGATAGGCCTTGTGCCGCGCCGCCGGCCCGAGCCGGGGCATCACCAGCGGCAGGATGCGGTTCGAGCCATAGCCGCCGCGCAGGAACCAGATGGCGTCGAAGCCGGGATCGTTGGCGAATTCGAGGAAGGCGTCGGCGCGGCGCGCGTCGGAGCCGGCGAAATGGCCGTCGCGCTCCCAGCATTGCGGGTGCACGACGAGGTCGACCTCCGGATAGGCGAGCACCGCGAAGGCGAGGAACGGCGCTTCCGCCTCCTGGTTGCCGATGCTGGCCGGGGCCACCACGCCGATCCGCATGTCGTCTTCGCACCCCCATCCATCGGGGGCGCCTTGCCCCCGACCCGCCGCCCGGATAGCGCGGGCGCATGGCGAACGGCAACAACGGGCCGCTGGACGGGCGGCGCTTCTTCCTGGTGGGCATCGGCGGATCGGGAATGATGCCGCTGGCGATGATCCTGGCGGGCCGGGGCGCGACGGTTGAAGGCTCCGACCGCGGGCTCGACCAGGGCCGCGTGCCGGCCAAGTTCGCGGCGCTGTCGGCGCTGGGCATCCGCCTGCATCCGCAGGACGGCAGCGGCGTCGTCTCCGCCGACCAGGTCGTCGTCGCCTCCGCCGCGGTCGAGGACAGCGTCGCCGACATCGTCGCGGCGACCCGGCTGGGCTGTACCCGGATGACGCGCGCGCAGCTGCTCAGCGACCTGTTCAACGCCAGCGGCCTGCGCATCGGTGTCGCGGGGACGAGCGGCAAGTCGACGGTGACGGGCATGATCGGCTGGATCCTGCACGCGACGGGGCGCGATCCGACGGTGATGAACGGCGCGGTGATGACCAATTTCGCGCGGCCCGATGCGCCCTTCGCAAGCGCGCTGGTCGGAATCCCTGGCGCCGGTGGCGGCGATACCTTCGTCAGCGAGGTCGACGAGAGCGACGGGTCGATCGCTTTCTATCGCCCGAACATCGCGGTGCTGAACAACGTCAGCCTCGACCACAAGGGCCTGGACGAGCTGCGCCAGCTGTTCGGCGATTTCGCCGGGCGGGCGACGACGACCGTGATCAATGTCTGCGACGAGGAAGCCGCCGCGCTTGCCGCCCGCCTGCCGCGCGACACTCTGTTGACCTTCGCCGTCGACGGCCCGGCCGACATGACCGCCGAGGCGCTGGCCCCGGAACCCTTCGCCATCGCTTTCGACCTCGTCATGGGCGGGGCGCGGCGCCGCGTGCGGCTGGCAGTACCGGGGCGGCACAATGTCGCCAACGCACTCGCCGCGATCGGCGCCGCCATGGCCGCGGGCGTCGACCGTGACGAGGCCGTGCGCGCGATCGAGGGATTCACCGGGTTGAAGCGCCGGTTCGAGAGGGTCGGCACGATCGGCGAAGGCGCCGCCGGCATCACCGTCATCGACGATTTCGGGCACAATCCCGACAAGATCGGCGCGACGCTCGACACGCTGCACGCCTTTCCCGGCCGGCTGCTGCTGCTGTTCCAGCCGCACGGCTATGGCCCGCTCAAGGTGATGCGGCGGGAGCTGGTCGACAGCCTCGCCACGCGGCTCGCCCCGGAGGACGTTCTGGTGTTGCCCGATCCCGTCTATTTCGGCGGCACCGTCGCGCGCGAGGTGACCAGCGCGGACATCGTCGCCGACCTCGTCGCGCGCGGCTGCGACGCCCGCCATGTCCCCGACCGCGCCGACGCGGCGGCGATGCTGGTCGCGGAAGCGAAGCCGGGCGATCGCATCGTGGTGATGGGTGCGCGCGACGACACGCTCGGCCTGCTGGCGCGGGAGATGATGGAAAGCCTCCGCGCCAAAACGTAAAGTCCGCTTGACGTAAAGCTCACTTTCCATGTAAAGCCTCCTTCACATCGAGTCGAAGGAGGTTATCGTGACCTGCACGCCCGCCCAGCGCCGCTACAACCGGCGCATCATCGTCCTTTCCATCATCTACGCCGCCATCCTGCTGCCGGTGTGCTGGGTGTTCGTGCGGCACCTTGCGTCCGGCCCGCTCGCCTATGCCCTGGGCGTCGCGCCCGCGCTTCCGGTGTCCGGCTTCTTCGCGGTCATCGGCCTGTATTTCGTCGAGGAAACCGACGAATATCTGCGGATGCTGATGGCGCGGCAGGTGATCGTCGCGAGCGGCCTGGCGATGACGGTGGCGACCTTCTGGGGCTTCCTGGAGAATTTTGGGCTGGTCCCGCATCTCGTCGCTTATGCCTGGCCGATCGTCTGGTTCGCCGGACTGGGTGTCGGCGCCCTCGTCAACAAGCTGATCGACCGGAGCGCGGCATGAACAACCGCCTGCGCGTGCTGCGCGCCGAGCGCGGATGGTCGCAGCAGGACCTTGCCGAGCGGCTGGAGGTCAGCCGGCAGAGCGTCAATGCGATCGAGACCGGTCGCTACGACCCGTCCCTCCCCCTCGCCTTCCGCATCGCCGAGCTGTTCGGCCTCGCCATCGAAGACGTGTTCGTCAGCCCTTCCAAGGAGTCCGCATCATGATCCGTCACCTGCCCCTGCGTCTCGCCGCTTCGCTGCTGACGCTTGCCGTCGTGCTCCAGCCCGCCGCCCGTGCGACCGCCGCCCCCGCCGCGAAGGCCTCGCCCGCCACGGCGGCAGGCGCGACGGTGCGGCTGCCGCACGTGTCGATCCGCTCGGTCGGCACGGGCAGCCCGGTGGTGCTGATTCCCGGCCTGTCCTCGCCCGCCGCGGTATGGGACGCGACGGTGGCGCAGCTCTCGCCGCGCCACCGCGTCATCGTCGTCCAGGTCAATGGTTTCGGAGGCGACGCGCCGGGCGCCAATCTGTCGCCCGGTATCCTCGACGGCGTGGTCGCGGACCTGCACGGCTATCTGGCGCGCGAGACGCTGACCAAGGTCGCGCTGGTCGGCCATTCGATGGGCGGCCTGCTCGCGCTGAAGACCGCACTCGCGCATCCCGGCGATGTCGGGCGCATCATGATCGTCGATTCGCTGCCCTTCTACGGCCGGTTGTTCGGGCCGCAGATGACGGTCGCCGCGATCGAGCCCCGCGCGCGGGCGATGCGGGACATGATGGTCGCCCGCTACGGCAAGCCGGCCGACCCCGCCGCCGATGGCGCGCTGGCGGCGCAGATGGCAGCCACCCCCGCCGCGCGCGAAGCGGTCGCCGCCTGGGTCGCCAAGGCCGACATGCGGGTCAGCGGGCAGGCGATGTACGAGGATCTGACCACGGACGTCAGTGACGACCTGCCGCGGATCACCGCGCCGGTGACGTTGGTGGTGCCCTATAACGCGACCCTGCCGCAGGCGACGGTCGATACGCTGTATCGCGACGCCTATAAGGGGACGGCGACGCTGAACGTCGTCGAAGTCGCCGACGCGGCCCATTTCGTCATGCTCGATCGCCCGCAAGTCTTCGCTGGCGCGCTCGAAGACTTCCTGCGCTGAAATGAACCATTTTTAACGAAGCGCGGACTTGACCCCCGCCCCCCGGCCGCGTCACCTTCGCGGCCGGGGGGACTTTCATGACAGACGAGACCAGGGCCGAACCGCGCGCGTTCCGCTTCCGCGGCACGTGGCAGGATTATGCGCCGATCGCCTTCACCAATCTGCTGCTGACGATCGTCACGCTCGGCATCTACAGTTTCTGGGGCCGCGCGCGCACCCGGCGCTATCTGTGGAGCCGCACGATCTTCATCGACGACCGGCTGGAATGGACGGGCACCGGGCTCGAGCTGTTCGTAGGCTATATCCTCGCCTTCCTGTTCTTCGTGCTGCCGTTCGGCATCATCAACCTGGTGCTGCAGGGCGTGCTGATGCGCGGCCATCAGGGGGCAGCGGCGCTGCTGGTCGGCGTGCTGTATCTGATCGCGCTGTTCCTGATCGGCGTGGCGCGGTTTCGGGCGCTGCGCTACCGCCTCAGCCGCACCTTGTGGCACGGCATCCGGGGCGGCAGCGACCGGCAGGGCGTCGCTTATGGCTGGTCGTGGTTCTGGCGCAGCCTGGTGGCGACGCTGACCGCCTATCTGATGATGCCCTGGTCGATGGCGCGGCTGTGGAACGAGCGCTGGAACACGATGAGCTTCGGCTCGCTCCACTTCCGCAGCGACGCGCGCTGGCAGCCGGTGTTCGGCCGATTCATGCTGTTCTACCTTGCACCGGTCGTGCTGTTCTTCGCGATCCTGGCGATGATCGCGATCGGGATCGGCGCCGGCATGATGGCGGGCATCAAGCCCGGCGCGCCGCCGCCCGCCGGCGCGATCGTCACCTTCGCGCTGCTCGGCATCGCCTTCTACCTCGTCTTCTTCGGCGTGCTCGGCGTGATCGCCGCGGCCTTCTTCTCCGCCTTCTTCCGCGAGGCGGTGGGCGCGACCAGCCTGGGCGACCTCGAATTCGGGTTCGAGGCGCGGACGATGGACTGGGTGAAACTGTTCGTCGGCAACTACGCGCTCGTCATCTTCACCTTCGGCGTCGGCTATATCTTCGTGCCCTATCGCAACTGGGCCTTCTTCATCCGCCACCTCGCCGCTTACGGCAGCGTGGCGATCGACACGCTGACCCAGTCGCAGACTCGCGCGCCGGGCCAGGGCGAGGGGCTGCTGGACGCATTCGATGTCGGCGCCTTCTGAGGGCGGCGCAGCGACGGGAGCGGCGCCCGACGATGGTGCAACCGTCTGGCATTACGACGGCGTCAGTGCGCTCCGCCGGCGCGCCCGGCTGCTGGTCGAAGGCGACGCCCTCGTACTGGTCGAGGACGGCGTCGCCGGCGCCCGCGTGCCGATCGCCGATCTGGTCCCCGGTCATGCCGATGCCGGCGCGGCGAGCTTCGGGCTGAAGGGGCGACCCGGCTGGCGGATCGATTTCGCCGGACCGGTGCCGCCTGCCCTGCGCGCGCGGCTGCCCGGCGCCGTGCGCTATGGCGGCTGGGTCGACCGGCTGGGCCTGTGGCGCGCGGCGACGGCGTTCGCGGCGGTCGCGGCGGTGGTCGTCGTCATCGTGCTGCGGACGCCGGCGATGGTCGCGCGCCTGGTGCCCGCCAGCGTCGAGCGGCAGCTGGGCGAGACGATGGTCGGCGACTTCGGCCGGCGCGGCTGCACCGATGCGGCGGGCCGCGCCGCGCTGGCGACGCTGGCGCATCGCATCGACCCCGACGCCCCGCGGCTGGAGGTGGACGTCGTCAAGCTGCCGATGGTCAATGCGGTGACGCTGCCCGGCGGGCGGATCGTCGTCTTCGACGGGCTGATCCAGGCGGCGCGCTCGCCCGACGAGGTCGCGGGCGTCGTCGCGCACGAGATCGGCCATGTCCGCCACCGCGACGTGATGGAGGGCCTGTTGCGCCAGTTCGGCCTGTCGGTGCTGCTCGGCGGGATGGAGGGGCATGTCGGCGGCTACACCAACACGATCCTCGCCACCGCGTATTCGCACGATGCCGAGGCCAAGGCGGACGGTTATGCGATCCAGCTGCTGCGCGATGCCAAAGTGTCGCCGCTGCCGACCGCGACGTTCTTCGACCGGCTGGGTCGCGGCGGGCCGGGCAAGGCGGAACGGATGCTCGCCTATCTCGCCACGCATCCCGTGTCGGCGGATCGGGCACGGCGATTCCGGCAGAGCGCGCTGGCGGGCGGCTATGCGCCGGCACTCGCCCCGGCGCAGTGGCAGGCGCTGCGCGGCATCTGTCGCGGCGACACGGACCGCATCGACTGGCGCTTCTGAACGATGCGACCGGCCGCGGCGGTCGCGGCCGCCCCGCTCAGCGGAAATTGTCGGCGTAGGCCTGGAGCTTGAGCTTGCGCTGCGGCGCGGGGATCAGCTCGTAGTCGAAGCCCTGCGCCTCGCAATAAGCGATCGCGGCCTCCTGCGTCGGGAAGCTCAGGCGGATCTGCTCGCGCGTGTCGCCGCTGCCCGCCCAGCCGGTGAGCGGATCGGGCTTCTTCGATTCGGCCGGCTCGAACTCGAGCTGCCAGTGATCGGTCCGGTACTTGCCGGACTGCATCGCGTTCTTGGGGCGCTGGAAGATGCGGGCGGTAGGCATGACAGGCTCCTTAACGCGCGAAGGGCCCGCGGGGAAGCGGCGTTGGCGAGCGACGGTCGGACGGTGCGCGAGCGCGGCCGCGACGGCCGTTCGGGGACGCGACCGGCGCGGCGGGGATGCGAACCGCGCGACGCGGGCGGGAGACACGTGCTAGAGGGCCGCCGGCGATACGCTCCGTCGCCCCGGACCTCGTCAGCAGCCCACCGCCCAGCGGAAGTACGGGCGGGACGGGACAGGGGGATTCCGGAAACGGGCCGGGCGTATCGAAGGAAAGCGTAGACTGTGTGGAGCCTCGTTTATTGAACGCGTTTACGCATCTGTCCAACAGCGGACATTGCTGTTCGTTAGGCCGGTCATTTTGCCACATCGGCGTTCTGCAGCTGATCGCACGGCGACCAGGAAATCGTCGTGCTTCTCGCAGAGCCGGCGACCTCGATGTCATTGGCGCTGTTTAGCTGTTCGCATAACAACTTGTAGCACAATGCCGGCCACCCCCTCGCACAGGAGCTCTTCGCCTGACTTAGACTTGCCGGGATTGTTTCGTGGATGCAAGATACATCAAGAACGTCCGGTTCCAATACGCCATTCTTGCCGATTCGCTCGAGGTTTGCTATGCCCAGAGGGTTTCCCGCGCTGTTACTTGTGGTCGCCGCGGCTGGTATAAGCACGGATGCGCCTGGTCAGTTCGCGACTCCCCCGGCTAAAGTTTTTGCGCGCCCGGAAGATCAGAAGCGCGCGCGGCTTCTCGGTGTGCCATGCGCGCAATCTGACGAAGGGCACGCCTGCTATCGGTTCGACGGTCGTTTGATACGCAAGGGACCCTGCACGTACGTTATCGAAGCCGGAGTGATTGGGTCTCTGCCTACCGACAAATGCTACAAGATGAAGTCTCCGCGTCGGTATCGCGGCGTCTGGGTCGACGACTTCGAGGGCCAGCAGTTCATCCCGCAGGGAACTACGGCGCCCCAATGGGCTAGCGGAGATACGAAATCATCCCAATGGAGAAAGCAGGCTGATGCAGCCATCGCGGCGACGATCTGGCTAGATGTCGAGCGGACCACTCTGCGGCATGGGTGGCAACGGGGCGGCCGGAGATTATTTGTCGAATTCGTAGGTCGCGAGACCAAGTATCCGGGCCATTATGGTCATATGGGGATGTCAGGTCGGGAAATAATTGTCGATCATGTGATCTCGCAACATGACTGTCCTCACACGGGTGCCTGTGGCTGAGAGCCGTCAGTCTGCCTTCCTCCAAACAGCGGACATTCCGCTTTCGTCCACACTCAGACGTGCAGGCTGGCAATCCGCCCCTTCCGATGACGGCCGATCATTAAGCGCGATCTTTCCCGCTTCTCCATCTCCGACGGGCCATTTCGGGAAAGAGCAATCGGGAGTGGTCTCGGTGTATTCTGCCTTATTCAAGGGCTTCGTCAGCGGCCTCGAAGCATCAAATTAGCTACTGTTACCGTCATCTCCTCAATCCTGATCGCTGCTACGTGTTCGATGATGTCACTTGGCATTCTGTTAAGAATAAGGCAGGCAGTAGTGTTTCGTGGAGACCGGCTTGTCACATATGATAGCGATGTGCGCATCTGGAGCGCTTTTGTCGATCACTACAAAGCCTCAACCTACTTTTATGTCAACCTAGATGGTTATCCGGTAAAATTTGAGATACCGTCGAACGATTATCTGGCGGCCTTTGGCCCGGTCGAGCGAATACATCCACGCAACTATTGTGTGAGGATCACCGTCCAACGAGCTGGCAAGGCGGTGCGGTTTTTAGCCCATAATGGTTTGTCGCTGCCGGAGGGAAGTCTTGAGAGGTGCCCGGCGTCGGCCAGCTAAGCGTCAGGCGTCTTAGCAGGCAGACGTGACCAGAGACTACGCTTCCCGATCAACCATCAATTTTGGGAAAGGCAGCGACCCGCTGATGTCTTCTATCGCGACCAGCCGTGCCGAAGCTGCCATTCCGCTCTCCTCCCAACAACAGACATTCTGCTATCGCTGGATCGACGCAGGAACAACATCGGCCGCGCTCACCCGCCTCGGCGCGCATCGGCCTTCTTGGTGCGCAGCGTCGCGGCGGCGGCGGCGGGGTCGTCGGGCCAGGGATGTTTGGGATAGCGCCCGCGCATCTCCTTCGCCACCGCCGCCCAGCTGCCGCGCCAGAAGCCGGGCAGGTCGCGCGTCGTCTGGATCGGCCGGCCGGCCGGGCTGGTCAGGCTGAGCACCAGCGGTACGCGCTCGCTGCCGACGGTCGGGTGCTCTGCGAGGCCGAACAGCGCCTGGACGCGCAATTCCACCTTCGGCCCGCCCTCCGCCGCATAGTCGATCGCATGGGTGCTGCCCGCCGGGCTGGTGAAATCCGCCGGCGCGAGCCGGTCGAGCCGCTGCATTTCGGTCCAGCCGATCAGCGTCCGCAACGCATCGGTCAGCGCGCCGGCGGGAATCGCATCCAGGCGGCGCCGGCCGGCGAGCAGCGGCGGCAGCCATTCGTCGAGCCGCTCCGCCATCAACGCCTCCAGCGGCACGCCGGCATAAGCGGCGCGACGGCGTAGCGCCGCGGCGCCCTCGCTCCACGGCAACAGGTCGAGACCGCGCGCGCGCACCGCCTCCAGCAGCGCGGCCGCGATCGCCGCCGGGTCCGCCTGCGCATCCGGGCCGCTCGACAGGCGCAGCGCGCCGAGCCGCCGCTCGCGTAGCGCGACGACGCCGCCGGTCGCGGGGTCGAAGGTGACGGTGCGCTGCGTCTCGATCCGGTCGGCGAACAGCCGCTCGATCGTCGCCAGCGCGATCGGCGCGGCGGCGAGGATGCGCGCGCCCGATGCCGCGCCCTGCGTCTCCGCCACCGCAAGCCATTCGGCGCGGGCGAGATTGCTCGCCGGGTCGAGCCGGAAGCCACGGCCGCCCGCCGATGCCCAATGCTCGCCGCTCGCGTCGCGGCGGCGCGCGACGCGGTCGGGAAAGGCGAGCGCGATCGCGACCTCGACGCCCTCCTCCGCGCCGGGCGTGCCGCCGGCGAGCTTCGCCCAACGCTCGGCGAGCTGGCGCGCAGCCTTGGCTTTCGGACCGCGATCGGTGCGCCAGCGCTTCAACCGGGTGTCGAGGTCCGGGTCGGAGCCGCCAAGCCCGCGCTCGGACAGGAGCACCGCGACCTCAGCGGCGATCCGCCCCTGCCCCATCGCGCCCGCGCGCAGCAGCATATGCGCCAGGCGTGGCGCCATCGGCATGGCGGCTATGCGGCGGCCGTGCGCCGTGGGGCGGCCGTCGCCGTCGATCGCGTCGATCTGCGCCAGCCTGCCGCGCGCTTCCTGCACCGCCGCCTCGGGCGGCGGGTCGAGCCAGGCGAGCGCGCGGGGATCGGCGACGCCCCAGATCGCGGCGGCGAGGACGAGGCCGGACAGGTCCGCCTCCAGGATCTCGGGTGGGTCGAAGCGCGGCAGGCCGGCGGTCGCCGCCTCCTCCCACAGGCGATAGGCGACGCCCGGGCCCTGTCGCGCGGCGCGGCCGGCGCGCTGCGTCACCGCCGCCTGGCTGGCGCGCTCGGTGACCAGGCGGGTCATGCCGGCGGCGCGATCATAGCGAGGCCGCCGCGCCAGCCCCGAATCGACGACGATGCGGATGCCGTCGAGCGTCAGGCTGGTCTCTGCGATGCCGGTCGCGAGCACGAGCTTGCGGCGGCCGTCGGGCTCCGGCCGGATCGCGGCGCGTTGCGCGGCGGGGTCGAGGCTGCCGTGCAGCTGATGGAGCGCGATCGTCGCGGGCAGGTCCGCGAGGCGTTCCTGGACGCGCTCGATCTCGCCGACGCCGGGCAGGAAGGCGAGCACGCCGCCCTCTTCCTCCGCGAGCGCGCGGCGGATCGCGGCGGCGACCGAATGCTCGATCCGCGCGGTCGCGTCCCGGCCGAGATGGCGCAGCGTCAGCGGATAGCTGCGCCCCTCGCTTTCGATGACCGGCGCGGGCTGGCCCTGGGCTCCCATCAACGCGGCGAAGCGGCTGCCGTCGAGCGTCGCCGACATGGCGACGAGGCGCAGGTCGGGCCGCAGCGCCCCCTGCGCATCGAGCGCGAGCGCCAGGCCGAAGTCGCCGTCGAGACTGCGTTCGTGCACCTCGTCGAACAGCACGGCGGAGATGCCGGCGAGCTCGGGATCGGCCTGGATGCGCGCGACGAAGATCCCCTCCGTCACCACCGTCACGCGCGTCGCCGCGGAGCGGCGCGAATCCATGCGGGTCGCATAGCCGAAGGTCCCGCCAACCGCCTCCCCCGCCAGCGCCGCCATCCGTTCCGCCGCGGCGCGCGCCGCGAGCCGCCGCGGCGACAGCAGCAGCACCTCGCCCGTGCACCAGTCTTCATGGATCAGCGCGGGCGCGACGGCGGTCGTCTTGCCCGCGCCGGGCGGCGCGACGAGCACCGCGTTGCTGCCCCGCCGCAGCACGGCGAGCAGGTCTGGCAGGACGGCATGGATGGGCAGGTCGGACACGGCGCGGCGGCTGTGCCACCGATATCGGGGGACTTCAACGCGACCGAACGCTTCGCTACGATCGCAGCTTCCGTTGTGGGAGACATCACATGGGCATGTTGGACGGCATTCTGGGTCAGGTCGCGGGCAATCCCGCCATCACCAATCTGGCGGAAAAGGTGGGTCTGTCGCCGGAACAGGTCAGCGCGGCGATCGGCGCGCTGGGCGCGGCGCATGGCCAGGAGGGCGACACCGTCGCAGCCGCCGCCGACTCGACCGGCCTGCCGCACGACGTGCTGAACCAGATCCTGGCCCATGTCGGCGGCGAGGGCGCGCTGGGCGACATCGGCCGCGTCCTGGGCGGCGGCGAAGGCGGCATCGGCGGCATGCTGGGTGGCCTGTTCGGCAAGGACTGAGGTCCTATCATCACCTGCCGCCGCGGTGATAGGGCTGCTGCCGGCGGCCCTTTCGCCGGGACGAGGACGAACGGTTGCACATCCATCATCATCACGACGGCCACGGCCATGGCGGCGGTCACGCCCACCAGGGCCATGGCCATCACCACGGCCACGGTCACGGTCACGGTCACCATGGTCACAGCCATGCTCCCGCCAGCTTCGACCGCGCCTTCGCGATCGGCATCGGGCTCAACATCGCCTATGTGCTGGCGGAAGCGGGTGCGGGGCTGTGGACCGGGTCCGTCGCGCTGCTGGCGGATGCGGGACACAATCTCTCCGACGTCCTCGGCCTCGCGGTCGCCTGGGGCGGTGCGACGCTGGCGAAGCGCGGGCCGACCAAGCGCTTCACCTATGGCTTCAAGGGATCGACGATTCTCGCCGCGCTGCTCAACGCGCTGCTGCTGCTCGTGGCGCTCGGCGCGATCGCGCTGGAGGCGGTGCAGCGGATCGGCGACCCGCCGCCGCTCGCCGGGCTGACCGTATCGGTCGTCGCCGGCATCGGCATCCTGGTCAACGCCTTCACCGCCTGGCTGTTCGCGAGCGGCCGCAAGGGCGACGTCAACGTCCGTGCCGCCTATCTCCACATGCTCAGCGACGCCGCGGTATCGGCGGCGGTGGTCGTCGCGGGCGCGGTGATCTGGGCGACGGGTATCGGCTGGATCGATCCCGCCATCAGCCTCGTCATCGCCGCGCTGATCTTCTGGCAGACCTGGGGCCTGCTGCGCGAGACGGTCGAAATGTCGCTGTCCGCCGTGCCGCGCGGCATCGACTATGACGCGGTCGAGCAGGCGCTCGCCGACCTGCCCGGCGTCACCGGCATCCACGATCTGCACATCTGGCCCATGTCGACGACGGAGCCGGTGCTCACCGCGCATCTGCTGATGCCGCTCGGCCTGCCGCACGACCATTTCCTTGCCCAGGCGCAGGCGATGCTGCACGACCGCTTCGGGATCGGGCACACGACGCTGCAGGTGGAAACCGCCGGCGACTGCGGCGGCTGCTAGTGCGCCATCCAGCAAGGCTGAACGGGGGCTGGATCGGGGGCCGCCCCCCTTCCGCAGGTGGATCAGACTTTAGTAGGCGCGCGCTACCGCGAAGGCGACGGCTTCGACCATGGCGTCCTTCGCCTTGCCGGCGGGGAAGCCAGCGATCGCATCGATCGCGCGCTGACCATAATGGCGCGCGCGCGCCAAGGTATCGTCCACCGCGCGCGTCTTGCGGACCAGTTCGATCGCATGCGCGAAATCGGCGTCCGACGCCCGGCGCCCTTCCACCGCGTCCTTCCAGAAGGCCCGGTCCGTCGCATCGCCGCGTGCCAGCGCGAGGATGACGGGGAGCGTCATCTTGCCCTCGCGGAAATCGTCGCCCGCGTCCTTGCCCATCGTGCCGGCGTCCGAGACATAGTCGATCGCGTCGTCGACCAGCTGGAAGGCGATGCCGAGGTTGCGGCCATAGGCATCCAGCGCCGCCTCGTCCGCGTCGGGCCGTTCCGCGACCACGGCGGCGATGCGACAGGCGGCCGCGAACAGCGCCGCGGTCTTGGCATCGATGATGTCGAGATAGCGTTCCTCGGGCAGGTCGATGCGCCGGGCGGCGGTGAGCTGGTTGACCTCGCCCTCCGCGATCACCGCCGATGCATTCGACAGGATGCGGAGCACCTTGAGCGATTCGGCCTCGACCATCAGCTCGAAGCTGCGGCTGAACAGGAAGTCGCCGACCAGCACGCTGGCGGGGTTGCCCCAGATGATGTTCGCCGTACGCTTGCCCCGGCGCAGGTCCGATCCATCGACCACGTCGTCGTGCAGCAGCGTCGCGGTGTGGATGAACTCGACCGCGGCGGCGAGCATGTGGTGCCGAGTCCCCTCATAGCCGAGCAGCCGCGCGCTCGCGAGCGTCAGCATCGGCCGCATCCGCTTGCCGCCGCCCGCGATCAGATGGCCGGCGAGTTCCGGGATCAGCGGGATGTCGGACCGCATCCGGTCGAGGATCACCGCATTCACATGTTCCATGTCGCCCGCCACCAGCCGGAGCATCGGCTCGAGCGAGGGGGCGTGGGTGTCGAGGCGCTGGACGGTGGCGGTCATCTCCCGCGCGCTGTGGCGGTTGGCGCGCGCGAAGGCAAGCCTTGCCCGCCGCGCGACTTGCGATCATGGAGCAAGCCGCCGGGCAAATCGGCCACGCATCGGGAGGCGGCGGGTGAGCGACGAGACACTGCAGGGCTATCGCAAGAGCATCGACAACATCGATGCCGCGCTCGTCCATCTGCTCGCCGAGCGCTTCAAGGTGACGCAGGCAGTCGGCCGGTACAAGGCGACGAGCGGGCTGCCCCCGGCCGATCCCGGCCGCGAGGAACGCCAGATCGCGCGGCTGCGCCGCCTCGCCGAGGAGGCGGAGCTCGATCCGGAATTCACCGAGAAGTTCCTGCGCTTCATCATCGACGAGGTGATCCGCCACCACGAGCGCCTGCGCGCGTGACGCGCGGCGGTTTCCCTGCGGGCGTGACCCGCGGTTTTTTCATCGCGGTCGAGGGCGTGGACGGGTCCGGCAAGAGCGGCGTCGTGCGCGCGCTGGTCGCCGCGCTGACGGCGCGCGGCCTGCCGGTCCGCGCCACGCGCGAGCCGGGCGGTACGCCGGAGGGCGAGCAGCTGCGCGCGTTGCTCCTGTCGGGCGGCGGCGAGGGCTGGGCGCCGCGCGCGGAGCTGCTGCTGATGACCGCGGCCCGCGTGCAGCATGTCGAACGCATCGTGCGCCCGGCGGTGGCGGCGGGCGAGATACTGGTGTCGGACCGCTACGTCGGATCGACAATCGCCTATCAGGGCGCGGGCCGCGGCATGGACGAGGGCCTGATCCGCGATCTGCATGCGACGATGTGCGACGATCTGTGGCCGGACCTGACGCTGGTGCTGGACGTGGACGCGGCGACCGGCCTGTCGCGTTCCAGACGGCGGCTGGCGGCGGACGCACTGGACGAGGGACGGTTCGAGGCGCTCGACCTCGCCTTCCACGAGCGGATCCGGGCGTCCTTCCGTGCCCAGGCTGCGGCGGCGCCCGCGCGCCACGTCGTGATCGACGCAAGCGGCGCGCCGGAGGACGTACAAGCAGCGGCGATCGGCGCCGTCGCGGACTTTTTGCAGCGGTCGGTCGACCACGGCTCGTAATCTGCCGGACCGAATATTACAAAATCAAGATCGATTGACCCTCTTTTGGCCGCGTAGCATAGTCTTCGTCTCGATCGTCGAAGGAGATACGCGTGATGTTCAAACGCAGTGTTCTGCTGGCCGCGGCACCGATGCTTTTGCTGGCGGCGAAAGACGATCCGATGGCGGGCCGGGTCGCGGGCTCGCCGGCGAAATGCCTGTCGTCCATCGATGCCACCGCGCGGGCCGAGATCGTCGACGCACGGACGATTACCTATTCGCGAACGGCGAAACGCACATGGGTCGTGCATCCACGCGGCACGTGCCTGGGATTGCAGCCCGGCCGGACCCTGGTCGTCGAACAGCGCGGCGCGCAATTGTGCCAGGGCGACCGCTTCAGGACGGTCCAGTCGACGTCGTCCGTGCCTTCGCCCGCTTGTACCTTCGATGCGTTCGTCCCGTATGACCTGAAGGACACGCGCCGGTAAGCGACGCATCCCATGGCGGGCGTGGCCCGGCGGCTGGCGCCGGCCGCGGCGATCGTCGTTGCTGCCTGCGGCGCAGCGACGGCGAACATATTCGCGGCCGACGGTGCCGATCCGCGCCGCTTCGTCGCGGCCGACTCGCCCGAGGCGCGCCGGCTGGCACCGGTCGGCGCGATCGCTTCGGAGTATGTCCTGCTCGATAAGCGCGGTTTCGGACACGTGCCGCCGGGTGCCGGAACGGCATTCCTGGTATCGCCTTGCTATGCGATGACCAATTATCACGTCCTTTTCGGCGACCAGACCCTGACCCCCGACCCGATGAGCGCCTATACGCTCGAGGTACGCTTCGCGATCGGGGATGCGCGCGGCGTGCCCGCCGGCGCGGCGGACAAGGGTCCGATGAGGGCGCGCGGGCGGGTGCGTTATGCGGGCAGCCTTGATGGATCGGCACCGGACATCGCGCTCGTCCGGCTGGATGGCTGCCCCGGCCGGCGCCTCGGCTGGTATGAACTCGCCGCGGCCACGGGCGACGATATCGACGGTGTTGCGGTGGATCAGGCAGGCTATTCGCAGGACCGCGGCATGCGCCGGCTCAGCGTACAGCATGGATGCCATATTCGCGCCGCGGCACCCCGACAGGGGTGGCTACTGCATGATTGCGCGAGCCGCGACGGCGCGTCGGGCTCGCCGCTGATCGACCGGACGCCGGGTGGCGTGCCGCGCGTCGTGGCGATCAACGTCGGCGAACTGGCGCCTACGCGCGCGATCCAACCTGCGTTCGACAGACGCCGGGCGAACGTCGCGATCGATCTCGCCACGCTTGCCAAGATGCCGCTGGTCGCCGACGCCATCGCCCGGGATCGCGCAGGTGCTCGCAACCCGATCGCGGGGGATTAGTAGGCGATCCCGCAAGGCTGGATGGTCGCGGCCGCGGAGCCCTTCTATCGTCCCGTCCAGTTGCCCGGCCGCTTCTCGACGAAGGCGGCCATGCCTTCCTTCTGGTCGGCGGTGCCGAACAGGCCGTTGAACAGGCGCCGCTCGAACTGGATGCCCTGCGCCAGCCCGGTCTCGAAGGCGAGGTCGACCATCTCCTTGTTCGCCTTGACCGCCAGCGGCGCCATCGCGGCGATCGTCTGCGCGGTCTTCACCGCTTCCTCGATCAGCGCGTCGGCAGGGACGATACGGCTGACGAGACCGGCGCGCTCCGCCTCGGCCGCATCCATCATCCGGCCGGTGAGGCACATCTCCATCGCCTTGGCCTTGCCCACCGCGCGGGCCAGCCGCTGCGAACCGCCCATGCCGGGAGTGACGCCGAGCTTGATCTCGGGCTGGCCGAATCTGGCCGTATCCGCGGCAAGGATGAAGTCGCACATCATCGCCAGCTCGCAGCCGCCGCCGAGCGCATAGCCCGCGACCGCCGCGATGATCGGCTTGCGGGTGCGCGTCAGCGTCTCATAGCCCGCGAAATGGTTGGTGGCGTACATGTCCGCAAAGGACATGGCCTGCATTTCCTTGATGTCCGCGCCGGCGGCGAACGCCTTCGCGCTGCCGGTCAATACCGCGCAGCCCTGGCCGTCGTCCGCATCGAAGGCTGCCAGCGCGGCGAGCAGGTCCGCGAGCACCTGCGCATTGAGCGCGTTCAGCGCCTGCGGCCGGTTCAGCGTGATCAGGGTGACGGGGCCACGCTGATCGACCAGGATGGTATCGTAGGTTGCCATGCTATCCTCTTTCAATCGTGTCCCGCGGGTCGCGGCGTCGTCTCAGTCGTGCGGCGTCCAGGCCTCCGCCTCCGGCAGCGGGGCGAAGATCTGGTCGAGGACGTGGTCCGTCACGCCCTCCGGCGTCGCGGGGTTCCAGCGCGGCGCATGATCCTTGTCGACGATCACCGCGCGTACCCCCTCGAGGAAGTCGTGGCGCTGCACCATCCGTCCCGCGACGGCATATTCCTGACGCATCTCGTCGGCGAAGCTCTGCAGCCCCGCGCCTTCGTGTACCAGGCGAAGGCCGACCTTCATCGCCAGCGGCGACTTGGTGCGCACGACCGCGAGCTGCTCGCGCGCGAAGGCGCCATCGTCGGCTTCGAGCGCGGCGACGATCTCTTCCAGCACGTCCGATGCGAACAGGCGATCGATCTCGGCCCGGTGCGCGGCGATCGTGCCCTCCCCCGGCCCCGACGCCATCCGATCGAGAATCGCCCCGATCCCCGCGGGATCGGCGATGATCGCCGCCTTCGCCTCCTCGAGGCGATCCGCCGACAGAAAGTGCGTCGCGAGGCCAAGCGCCGCGCAGTCCGCGCCGTCCAGTCGATGGCCGGTGACGGCCAGAAAGGCGCCGACGCGCCCCGGCAGGCGCGAGAGATACCAGCCGCCGCCGACGTCGGGAAACAGGCCGATACCCGATTCCGGCATGGCGAACCGCGTCCGCTCCGTCGCGACGCGATAGCGGCAGGGCATGGCGATGCCGACGCCGCCGCCCATCGTCACGCCGTCCATGAACGCGACTATCGGCTTCGCATAGGTGAACAGCGCGTGGTTCAGCCGGTATTCGAGACGGAAGAAGGCGCGCGCCGCCTCACCATCGGTGGCGCCGCTGTCGGCGAGCAGGCGGATGTCGCCCCCGGCGCAGAAGCCGCGCGACAATTTGGGGTCGCCATCGGGCGCGGGCGCATGATCGAGCATCACCGCGGCCACGCCCGGATCGCCACGCCATGCGTCGAGCGCGTCCAGCATTGATGCGCACATCGCCACGTTGAGTGCGTGCAGCGCCCGCGGGCGGTTGAGGCGCAGGCGGCCGACTTTTCCTGCCGTGTCGATGATCACGTCCGTCATGCGGGCCTTCTACCCTCGTTGTCTCGATCGTCCATACCCGAGGATGGAAAGGCTTGTGTCAACTGTTGACGCAGACCGGGCCCGGGGTCATTTCGCATGTCATGGCCATCCGTCAGTCGCGCAACATCTCGCTCACCGCCGAACTCGATCGGTTCATCGATGCCCAGCTCGCCTCCGGCGATTACGGCAACGCCAGCGAGGTGGTGCGGACCGCGTTGAAATTGCTCCGCGATCGCGGCGAATCGGGGCGCATGCCGACCCGGCGCAGCGCTTTCCCGATCGGCGGCGGCGTCTGCGGTCAAATGATCCGCGAGCGCGACTGGAGCCGGACGCCGCTCGGCCCGATCGAGGACTGGTCCGACTCGCTGCGCTGCACGGTGTCCAACATCGTCAACTCACCCGTGCCGAAGGTTCTGATGTGGGGCCCGGACCATGTCATGCTCTACAACGACGGCTATATGGCCATCGCCGGGGCCCACCACCCGAAGGCACTGGGCGGACTCGTACCGGATATCTGGCCGGAGATCTGGGATTGGAACCGCGAGATCCTGCGCCGCGGCTTCGCGGGGGAGGTCATCGCCTATCACGACCAGCCGATGACGCTGATGCGCGACGGGCAGACACCCGAGCATCTGCGATTCGATCTGTTCTACACGCCGATCTTCCAGAGTGACGGGTCGATCGGCGGCGTGATGTGCACCGTGATCGACAATACGGCCCGCGTCGCCGCAGAGGCCGCGGCGACCGCCAGCGCGGCGGAACTCCGCGCCATCACCGACGCGCTGCCGGTGCTGATCTCCTATGTCGACCGCGACCAGATCTATCGCTTCGCCAATCGTTACTATGAGGATTGGATGGGCCTCGACGCCGGCCAGGTGGTCGGACGATCGCTTCGCGAGGTGATCGGCGACGACGTCTATGCGGAGCGGCTGCCGCTGATCGAACGCGCGCTGTCAGGCGAGCCGATCGTGGCGGAAGGGTTGATGCACCATCGCGACGGCACCCCGCGCCGGTCGGAGATCCGCTACCTGCCCCGTATCGACGCGGAGGGCAACGTCGCCGGATTCCACGTCCTCGTCTCCGACATCGAAGAACGGGCGCGCCGCGAGGCGGAGGTGCGCGTCAGCAACGGTCGGTTCCGCGCTGCGATGGAGGCGGTGCACGGCGTCCTGTGGACCAATACGGCGGACGGCCGGATGCAGGGCGCGCAGCCTGGCTGGCAGGCGCTGACCGGCCAGACGGAGGAGGAATATTCCGGCTATGGCTGGAGCGCGGCGGTACATCCGGACGACGCGCAGCCAACCGTGATCGCCTGGGAAGCGGCGGTGGCGGCGCGGTCGATCTTCGTGTTCGAGCATCGCGTGCGGCGACACGACGGCGCCTGGCGCAACTGCCTGATCCGCGCGCTGCCGATCAAGGATGCCGACGGCAGCATCGTCGAATGGGTCGGCGTCCACACCGACATCACCGAGCAGCGCGCCGCGGAGCAGGCGCTGCGCGATCATGCCGACGCGCTGGCGCGGCAGGTCCGCCATCGCGAGCGCGCCGAGGAACAGCTGCGCCAGCTCAACGAAAATCTGGAAGCGCGCGTGATCGCCGAGATCGGCGAGCGCCGCGCCGCGGAAGCCGCGCTGGCGCAGGCGCAGAAGATGGAGACGATCGGCAAGCTGACCGGCGGCGTCGCGCACGATTTCAACAACCTGTTGCAGGTCGTGTCGGGCAACCTCCAGCTGCTGGCCAAGGACATCGCCGGCAACGAGCGCGCCGAACGCCGCGTCGCCAATGCCATGGCGGGCGTGTCGCGCGGGTCGAAGCTCGCCGCGCAGCTGCTCGCCTTCGGGCGACGGCAGGCGCTGGAGCCCAAGGTCGTCAACGTCACCCGCTTCGTCCAGGGCATGGACGACCTGCTGCGCCGCGCGATCGGCGAGGCGATCGAGGTGGAGACGGTGTTCGGCGGCGGCCTGTGGAACTGCTTCATCGATCCGGTGCAGATCGAGAATGCGCTGCTCAACCTCGCGATCAACGCGCGCGACGCGATGAGCGGCCAGGGCAAGCTGACGATCGAGCTCGCCAATGCCCATCTCGACGACGATTACGCGCGGCTGCACGACGAGGTCGAGCCGGGGCAATATGTCATGCTGGCGGTCAGCGACACGGGCACGGGCATGAGCCCGGAAATCATCGACAAGGTGTTCGAGCCGTTCTTCTCGACCAAGAGCGAGGGCAAGGGCTCGGGCCTCGGCCTGTCGATGGTCTATGGCTTCGTCAAACAGTCCGGCGGCCATGTGAAGATCTATTCGGAGGTCGGCGAGGGCACGACGATCAAGCTGTACCTGCCCCGCTCCGCTCAGTCGGAGGACGTCGAGGTCGTCACCGACATCGGCCCGGCGATCGGCGGCACCGAGACGGTACTGGTCGTCGAGGACGATGACGAGGTGCGCGCCACGGTCGTGGAGATGCTGGGCGATCTGGGTTACCGCGTGCTCAAGGCGGTGGACGCGCAAAGCGCGCTCAACGTCATCGAGAGCGGCATTCCGATCGACATCCTGTTCACCGACGTGGTGATGCCGGGCACGCTCAAGAGCCCGGAACTGGCGCGCAAGGCGAAGGAGCGGCTGCCCGACCTCGCCGTCCTCTTCACCAGCGGCTACACCGAGAATTCGATCGTGCATGGCGGCCGGCTGGATGCTGGCGTCGAACTGCTCTCCAAGCCCTATACGCGCGAGGCGCTGGCGCGGAAATTCCGCCACGTGCTCGCCAACCAGCGGCAGCGGACTCAAAGCCTGGAGGCCCGCGCGCTGGCCAGCCCTCCTGCCCCGCTGAGGCCGCAGCCCGCCGGGCGCGGCCAGGTGACGGTGCTGCTGGTCGAGGACGACGAGGTAATCCGCGGCACTACCGCCGAACTGCTGCAGCAGGGCGGCTATGTCGTCGTCGACGCCGCCAGCGCGGAAGATGCGATGACCGCGCTGCAGACGGTGCCGATCGACGTGCTCGTCACCGACGTCAACCTGCCCGGCATCTCCGGCCCGGAATTCGCCACCAGGGCACGGGCATTGCGCAGCGGCATCGGCATCGTCTTCGCGACGGGCGACGTCGGTGCCGTGCCGGCCGAGACGGGGGCCGTCCTGCTGGCCAAGCCCTATGGCCTGGAAACGCTGCAGGCGGCGATCGCCGGGGCGATCGGCCGTCCGGCCGAGGCGGCGGCAACGCCGGTCCGCGAAGCGCGGGACGCGCCGAGGCTGGAGCGCGAGGCCGACTGACCCCCGTCGTCGGTCCCGCTCAGAACCTGAAGCTGACCCAGCCGGCGAGGAAGTCGCTGCTCTTGAAGCCCGCTTCCGTCAGCGCGGGGCCGGCGGCGAGATGCTCGTAGCGCCCCGTTACCGAGACGCGCGGGCTGAGCGTCCACACGGCCTGAAGCCGCGCGACGTCGGCGACCTTGCGCGCGCGGACGTTCTGCGTGCCCGCGAAGGGCTGTCCATTGGCGCGATAGACCGCGTCGGTGACGCTGTCGCGCCAGGTGAACTGATATTCCGCCGTCACGCGCACTTGCCGGAGCGGTGAAACGGTGACGTTCGGCGCCAATGCGACGAGATTGGAGGGCGTCAGGAAGAGGGCGTAGCTATAATAGATGTTGTTGCCGAACGGCGCATAGGCGTCGCGCAGCTTTCCGTCGCCATAGCCGCCGCCCCCGGACGCGTAATCGGCGTGGAACCCGATCCGCGGCGCCGTGGCGGCCCTGCCCAGACGCAGCGTCTGCGCGGCGAAGACCTGCCATGCGTCGATGCGCTGCGCGATATAGGTGCCGTATTGGTGGTTGACGGTCCAGTCGATCGTCAGCGGCCCGGCATCGCCCCACACGCGCGTGCCGACATAATAGCGCGTCGCCGGACCGATCCGCCCGCCCCAGGCACCGACCATGTTGCGCCGCCGCCAGAAGAAGGGATCGACGTAGAGCTTCGACCCGCCGAACCAGTCGCGCGGCACGACGAAGCCCAGCGTCACGCCCGAAAAGCGCCGCGCCGGATCGCTGACATCGTCCTCCGTGCCGAGGTCGCCATAAGCGGTCGGCTTGAGGTCGAACAGGTCGGCGCGTACCGTCCTGCCACGCGCCCAGAGCCTCAGACCGTTGAGCGTGTAGCGGATCGTGTTGTTGTCGCGCTGCGAGACGAGCAGATTGGGGCCGTCGGTGAATTCCTGCCGGCCGTAACGGGCACCAAGCGACACGCCGGCCCCGCCGACATCGACGTCGACATCGCCCTCGACGAAGGCCTGCTGGACGACCAGATCGTTGCGCAGCGTCGCCGCGGGCGCGCCAAGCTCGACGCCGGAGATGCCGCCATGCGCGACCTCGGCAAAGGCGCGCAGGTGCGGCCCTACGTGCAGGTCGGCGCCCGCCACGATCCGGTTGATGTCCTGCCGCTGAGCCCGCGCATCGCGCAGATTCGGGTTGGTGGTGTGGTTGACGCGCAGGCGGAATTCGCCCGACAGCGTCAGATAGACGTCCCCGTCGCCGTCGAGCGGCAGGAACTTCAGCCTGTCGAGCGGATCGTCGCGCTTTTTCGCATCGCGATAGCCGCTCCAGTCCTCCGCCCAGCGCGACAGGTTGAAGCCGTTGGTGGTCGCGCCGTCCCCGGCCGCCGCGGCGGGATAGGACTGGGCGATCGGCGCGGCCGGATTGCGGGTCTGGCCGGCCTCGCTGGGCGCCGCGGTCTGGGCGCGCGCGGCGGTCGCGAGGACGAGCAGGGTGGTGGCGCCGCCGAGGGCGCAGGCGATACGGGACATGAAGGCTCCCTTCCGGGTCGAGGCCTGGCCCGTCCCCGATCAGGGCGACGGGCGGGCGAAGCGTAGCGGCCTATTCCGCCGCGATGGCGTCGGCGGGCAGTTGGTCGACGCGCGGCATCTCGCCGCGCATCGCCGCATCCAGCCGGTCGCGGTCCAGCGCGCCTTCCCAGCGCGACACGACGATGGTGGCGACCGCGTTGCCGATGAAGTTGGTGAGGCTGCGGCATTCGCTCATGAACCGGTCGACGCCGAGGATCAGCGCCATGCCCGCGACCGGAACGCTCGGTACGATCGACAGCGTGGCGGCGAGCGTGATGAAGCCCGCGCCGGTGACCCCGGCCGCGCCCTTCGACGACAGCATCGCGACGCCGAGGAGCAACAATTGCTGACCGAGGGTCAGGTCGACGTTGCACGCCTGCGCGATGAACAGCGCCGCCAGCGTCATGTAGATGTTGGTGCCGTCGAGGTTGAAGCTGTAGCCGGTCGGCACGACGAGCCCCACGATCGACTTGGGACAACCGGCGCGTTCCATCTTCTCGATCAGCGCGGGCAGCGCGCTTTCGGACGAGGAAGTGCCGAGCACGAGCAGCAGCTCCGCCTTGAGATAGGCGATCAGGCGGAAGATCGAGAAGCCCGCGAGATGCGCGGTGACGCCCAGCACCACCAGCACGAACAGCAGCGACGTGAGGTAGAAGGTGCCGACCAGCGCCGCGAGATTGGCGAGCGTGCCGACGCCATATTTGCCGATGGTGAAGGCCATCGCGCCGAACGCACCGATCGGCGCGGCCTTCATCACGATGGAGACGAGCTTGAAGAAGGCGACGGACGCCTGTTCGAGCAACGCCAGCACCGGCTGGCCGCGCTCGCCGATCAGCGCCAGGCTGATGCCGAACAGGATCGCGACGAACAGCGTCTGCAGGATGTTGCCCTCGGTCAGCGCCGAGAGGAAGGTGTCGGGAATGATGCCGGTCACGAAGCCCGTGATCGTCGTGTCATGCGCCTTCTCGGCGAATTCGGCGACCTTCTTCGTGTCGAGCGTCGCGGGGTCGATGTTGAGCCCCGCGCCGGGCCGGACCACATTGGCGACGATCAGCCCGACGATCAGCGCCAGCGTCGAGAAGAACAGGAAGTAGAGGAACGCCTTGCCCGCGACGCGGCCGACCGACCCCAGGTCGCGCATGCCGGCGATACCGGTGACGATCGTCAGGAAGATCACCGGCGCGATCACCATCTTCACCAGCTTGATGAAGGCGTCGCCGACCGGCTTCAGCGCCTCTCCGCTCGCGGGGGCGAAATGCCCCAGCAGCACGCCCGCGATGATCGCGACGAGCACCTGGGCATAGAGATGCGCATACCACGGTCGCGCGGAGGATGGGATCGCGGGTTGAACGGCGGGATCGATCGTCATGGGCCTCTCCTCTCGCGCTGGCCGACTGTCGCGGTCGCTGCGTCTGAACCCGAAGCCTGCCACTCCACCAGACATCCGAAAAGCGCCTGTTACATTTTGTTTTTATCGCTATTTTTCAGTTTCTTGGACAAAGCGGTCGAATGCCTCCCGGCAGATTTCGGCGCATGCCTCGCCCGCAATGTGCAGAAACTTGCCCATGATCTTGTGCCGGGTTATGCCCGATCCATGTCGTCCACCACCCGCCGGGTTGCCGCGGCCGTCGCCGCGATGCTGGTCGCGGGCCTCGTCGCCTGGGCGGCGGGCGCGATCGCCGGCAGCCGTGCCCGCGGCGCGTTCATCGCCAGCCTGTCGGCGGATGCGCGGCTGCGCCAGGCGCTGCTGACGAGCGAGCTGGAGCGGTTCCAGCTGCTTCCCATCGCCCTGGCGGACGATGTCGATGTCCGCGCCGCACTGGCGGGAACGCCGGGCGCCGCGCCGCGGCTCGACGAGAAGCTGGCCATGCTATCCCGCGAAACCGGCGCGGCCGCCATCTACCTGATCGCACCGTCCGGGCATGCGATCGCGGCGAACAACGCGGGCACGGCGCACAGCTTCGTGGGGCAGGACTATCGCTTCCGCCGCTATTACGCCCAGGCGCAACGCACCGGCGCGGCACGGCAGTTCGCACTCGGCACGGTCAGCCGCCGTCCCGGCCTGTACCTGTCGCGCCGCACGCCGGGCGGCGGCGTGGTGGTGGTCAAGCTGGAGTTCGACCGGATCGAGCAGGCCTGGCGCGCCGCCGGCGGCGAGACGTTCGTGACCGACCGCGACGGGATCGTGCGCGTGACCAGCCATCCCGCATGGCGCTTCGCCGCGATGCGGCCGTTGCCCGCCGCACGTGCCGCCGCGGTGCTCGCCGACAGCGGCGTCACCGCGCTGCGCCCTTCCCCGATCCGCGCCGACGATCGCGGCCGCACCCGCGTCGCGGGGATCGACGGCCCGGTCGCGCTGGTCGAGGCGCCGCCCGATGCACGCGGCTGGCGCCTGCATCTCGCGATGGCCGCCGCGCCGGCGGTGCAGCCCATCGTCCGCATCGCCCAGGCGGCGGCCGCCCTGCTGACGCTGATGCTGGCCGGCATCGCCTGGACATGGCGCGCACGGGTCCGGCGGCGCGCGGAGCGCACGCTCGCGCTCGAGGCGGCGGTCAGCGAACGCACGGCGGCCCTGCGCCGCGAGATCGAGGACCGGACCGCGGCGGAGGCGCGCGCGGCCGACCTTCGCGAAAGCCTGCGCCAGGCCAATCGGTTGGCGGCGCTGGGCCAGATTACCGCGAGCGTCGCGCATGAGACGGCGCAGCCGGTCGCGGCCATCCGGACCTATGCCGCCTCCGGCGAACGGCTGCTCGACCGCGGCGAAACCGAGGAAGTCCGCGACAACCTGCAGGCGATCGCGCGTCTGACCGAGCGGATCGGCGCGGTGACGGCGGAACTGCGCGGCTTCGCGCGCAAGGGCAGCGGCGCGATCCAGCCCGTGTCGCTGGTCGAGGTCGTCGACGGCGCGCGCCTAATCCTGAAGGAGCGGCTGCGCGCGATCCGCCTGGACGTGGCGCCCATCCCGGCGGACCTGCGCGTTCTCGCCGGCCGCGTGCGACTGGAACAGGTGCTGGTCAATCTGCTGCAGAACGCGATCGAGGCGCTGGACGGACGGCCTGACGCGCACATCGCGCTGGACCTCGCCTGCGATGCGGAGACCGTCAAGCTGACCGTGCGAGACAATGGCCCCGGCATCGCGCCGGACATCGCCGGCCGCATCTTCACGCCCTTCGCGACCAGCCGCCCGACCGGGCTCGGCCTGGGGCTCGTCATCGCGCAGGACATCATGACCGATCTCGGCGGCGCGCTGCACCTGATGCCCCCGGACGGCAGCGGCGCGGCGTTCCGCGTCACGTTGCGACGCGCGGCATGAGCGAGCCCGCCGTCCGCGTCGCGCTGGTCGAGGACGACGACGACCTGCGCGCGTCGCTGTCGCAGGCGCTGCGGCTCGCGGATTTTACGGTGGACGCCTTTGCCGCCGCCGCGCCCGCGCTCGCCGCGCTCGACGCGGACTATCCGGGCGTCGTCGTCACCGACCTGCGCATGCCGTCGGTGTCGGGACTGGAACTGTTCGCGACGCTGGCGCAGCGCGATCCGTCGCTGCCGGTCATCCTGATGACGGGTCATGGCGACGTCGCCACCGCGGTCGACGCGCTCAAGCGCGGCGCCTGGGATTTCCTGACCAAGCCGTTCGATCCCGAGCGACTGACGGCGAGCGTGGCGCGCGCCGCCCAGACGCGCGCGCTCGCGCTCGAGAATCGCCGGCTGCGCCTGGCCGCCGAGGCGGACGCCGGCGACGGGCTGCTCGGCGAATCGGCCGCGATCCGGCGCCTGCGGACGATGATCCCGGCGCTGGCGGACGCGGACATCGACCTGCTGATCGAAGGCGAGACGGGGACGGGCAAGGAGATGCTCGCCCGTCTGATCCACCAGGCCGGCAAGCGGCGGCGCAAGCGTTTCGTCGCGATCGGCTGCGCCGCCCTGCCCGAGGCCCTGGTCGACGGCGAATTGTTCGCGAGCGTCGGCGCGGGCAGCGTCACCACGGCGGACGGCGGCACTCTGTTCCTCGACGACATCGACCGCGCGCCGCAGCGGCTGCAGGATCGGCTGGCGGCGCTCGTCGAGACCCGCACGGTGCCGGGTCGCGGGCGCGATCCCGTGCCCGTCGACCTGCGCATCATCGCCACCGCGCGCGAGGCCGGCCAGCGCGGCGACCAGGCGATCGATCCCGCCCTGCTCTATCGCCTCGCGGCGGTGCGGCTGCGCCTGCCACCGCTGCGCGAGCGGCGCGAGGACATTCCCCTGCTGTTCGCGCATCTGCTGGCGCGCGCCGCGGCGAGACTGCGCGCGCCCCTGCCGATGCTGAGCGATGCCGCACGCGCGCACCTGCTCGGCCACGACTGGCCCGGTAACGTGCGGGAACTCGCGCATTTCGCCGACCGGCTGGTGCTGGGACTCGACCCGCTCGCGGACGGCGCGCCGAGCCTGGCGTCGGCGGCAACGCTGCCGGAGCGGCTCGACGCCTTCGAGCGCGCGGCGATCGTCGAGGCGCTGGGGGCGACGGACGGGGAAGTCGGCGCGGCGATCCAGCGGCTCGGCATTCCGCGCAAGACCTTCTATTACAAGGTGCAGCGGCTGGGCATCGACCTGCCCGCATTGCGCCGGCGGCGGGCGGGCTGAGGTTCGATTCACCGACGCGGGTGCGGGCCGGCATGGCCGCGCAGCGGTTCCGTCAGAAGCCGAAGCCGCCCTGCGCGCTTTCGAAGGCGAGCAGATGCCGCTTGGCGGCGAGGCCGCCCGCGAAGCCGGTCAGCGCGCCGCCGCTGCCGACGACCCGGTGGCAGGGGATGACGATCGAGATGGGATTGCGTCCGTTCGCGGCACCGACCGCACGGACGGCGGCGGGCGACCCGATCGCGGCGGCGATATCGGCATAGCTGCGCGTCGCGCCGAAGGGGATGGCGGCGAGGGCGTCCCAGACGCGCCGCTGGAAGGACGTGCCCCGAGGGGCGAGCGGCAGGTCGAAGCGACGCCGCGTTCCGGCGAAATAGGCGTCGAGCTGCGCCGCGGCCTCGCGCAGCACCGGATGCGACGCATCGTCGCGTGTGTCCGGCAGCGGCACCCTCGTCGCCTCGCCCGCGTCCGGCCACAGGATCGCGACCAGACCGGCGTCCTCCGCCACCAGCGTCAGCGCGCCGACCGGGGAGGCAACGACATGCCGCGCGAGCGCCGTCATCCGAGGATGTGCATCCACAGCGGCGCGCCCGCCAGGCTCGACGAGCCGCGCAGCTTTTCCAGCGCCTGCGCGACGCAGCGTTCCGGCCCTTCGTGCGTGACGATCGCGACCAGGGCCTTGCCGTCGGCGGTGGTGCCGCGCTGGATCAGGCTTTCGATCGAGACGCCGGCATCGCGCATCGCCGCGGCGATCTCCGCGAGCACGCCGACCCGATCCTCGACGGTGAAGCGCAGATAGGCGCGACCGCGGCGCGCGCCGCTGTCCGCCCGATCCTGCTCGATGAGCGCGGCGGCCGGCATGGCGTAGGGCGGCCCGAACTCGCCGCGCGCGATGTCGATCAGGTCGGCGACGACGGCGCTCGCGGTCGGACCGTCGCCGGCACCGGCGCCCTGGAAGAACAGCCTCCCGACGAAATTGCCCTCCGCCACAACCGCGTTGAGCGAGCCGGTGACATGCGCCAGCGGATGGTCGATCGGCACCAGATGCGGATGAACCCGCTGGAACAGGCCGTGCGGCCCGGATTCCGCGACGCCGACGAGGCGGACCTTGTAGCCGAGCGCGGCGGCTTCCGCGATGTCTGCGGCGATGACATGGCGGATACCGCCGGTGGCGACGTCCGCGAAGGCCGGGCGGGTGCCGAAGGCGATGCTGGCGAGGATCGACAATTTGTGCGCCGCGTCGACGCCGTCGATGTCGAAGCTCGGATCGGCCTCTGCATAGCCCAGCGCCTGCGCCTCGGCGAGGACATCGGCAAAGTCGCGGCCTTCCGCCTCCATCTTGGAGAGGATGAAATTGCAGGTGCCGTTGAGGATGCCGTAGACGCGGCCGATGGCATTCGCCGCCGCGCCTTCGCGCAGGCCCTTGATGACGGGAATGCCGCCCGCCACCGCCGCCTCGAACTTCAAGGGCACGCCCGCCGCTTCCGCCGCGGCGGCGAGCTCGAGACCGTGGTGCGCGAGCATCGCCTTGTTCGCGGTGACGAAGCCACGCCCCGCGCCCAGCGTACGCCGCGCGAGCGTCAGCGCCGGCCCGTCGGAACCCCCGATCAGCTCGACGACCACGTCCGCCCCTTCGAAGGCGGCGAGTTCGGCCGTGTCGTCCACCCAGGCGAAGCGCGACAGGTCGACGCCCCGGTCCTTCGTCCTGTCGCGCGCGGAAACCGCCACGATCTCGATCGCGCGGCCGGCGCGGCGGGCAATGAGGTCGCGATTGGCGTCGAGCAGCCGGATGACGCCGCCGCCGACGGTGCCGAGACCAGCAAGGGCGACGCGCAAGGGTTGATGATCGGTCATTGCGGCCGCCTAGCGGAAAACAACGCCAGATGTCGAGACGGCGCAACCTTGTTTCGTGGATAGGAAGGTTGCGGCGAAGTTCGCCCTCTCTCTCCGCAAGAACGAAACCGGGTGGTGCCGCTCGCTTCCCCAATCCCGTCACCCCCGCCCATGCGGGAATCCAGACCCGGAACGTCCGTTGGAGTCCACCTGCGACGGCAGCGTTTCTGGATCCCCGCCTGCGCGGGGATGAGGGCAGGGGTATTGGCGCTGGCATCGCTGGCGATGGCGAATGCCATCCTGCGCGCGGCACCCGACCCCATGACAAAACCACGCGCGCCCTTGTCGGCACGGCGGCATTCGTGCCACGCATTGCCGCATGACCGACACCCGAACCGCCCCAGAGCGGCCGATCGCCGAGCTCACCGTCCGCGGAATCCTGCTCGGCGGCCTCATCACGTTGCTGTTCACCGCCGCCAACGTCTATCTCGGGCTGAAGGTCGGGCTGACCTTCGCCACCTCGATCCCCGCCGCGGTGATCTCGATGGCGGTGCTGCGCTATCTGCCCGGTGCGACGATCCTCGAGAACAACATCGTCCAGACCGTCGCCTCGGCGGCGGGAACGCTGGCGGCGATTATCTTCGTGCTGCCCGGCCTCGTCATGATCGGATGGTGGAGCGGCTTTCCCTATCTGCTCACCGCGGGCATCACCGCGACGGGCGGCATCCTGGGCGTGATGTTCTCCGTGCCGCTGCGCCGCGCGCTCGTCGTCGACACCGACCTTCCCTATCCCGAGGGTCGCGCCGCCGCCGAGGTGCTGATGGTCGGCGCGGGCAGCCGCGCGGGCGAGGCGGAAAGCGCGCGCGGCCTGAAGCTGATCGTCGTCAACGCGATCGCCTCCGCGGGCTTCGCGATCCTGACGCAGACCCGCATCGTCGCGGCGGAAGCGGCGCACTATTTCCGCGTCGGCGCGGGCGCGACCGGGATCTCGGGCGGCCTGTCCTTCGCGCTGATCGGCGCGGGGCATCTGGTCGGCATTTCCGTCGGCATGGCGATGCTGGTCGGCGTGGTGATCGGCTGGTGGGTCGCCCTGCCCTATCTGACCGCGCTGTCCCCCGCCGCGGTCGGCGTGACCGTAGAAGCCTGGGCAGGCGGCGTGTTCCGCAGCGACGTGCGCTTCCTCGGCGCGGGCGTGATCGGCGTCGCGGCGATCTGGACGCTGCTGAAGATCATCGGCCCCGTGCTCGCCGGCATTCGCTCGTCGATCGCGGCGAGTCAGGCCAAACGCGGCGGCGCGGTTCTCGAGCTTGGCGAGCGCGACCTGCCGATCGGGCTCGTCGGCATCGTCAGCCTGGCGGTGCTGGTACCGATCGCCGGCCTGCTCTGGTCGGTGATCGCGGGCGGGCCGCTGGCCGGATCGGCGGTCGCGCTGATCGCGGGCGCGCTCGTCTTCATCCTCGTCCTCGGCCTCGTGATCGCGGCGGTTTGCGGCTACATGGCGGGCCTGATCGGCGCGTCCAACAGCCCGGTCTCCGGCATCGGCATCCTTTCCGTCCTCGCCGCCAGCCTGATGCTGGTCGGCCTGTTCGGACGCGGCACGCCGCCCGAGACGACGCAGGCGCTCGTCGCCTATGCGCTGATCGTCACCGGCATCGTGTTCGGTGTCGCGACCATCTCCAACGACAATCTGCAGGACCTGAAGACCGGCCAGCTGGTCGGCGCGACGCCGTGGAAGCAGCAGGTCGCGCTCGTCTTCGGCGTGATCTTCGGCAGCCTGGTCGTGCCGCCCGTGCTCGAACTGCTCGCCACCACGCTCGGCTTCCAGGGCGCGCCCGGCGCAGGTCCGAACGCGCTCGCCGCGCCGCAGGCGGCGCTGATCTCCGCGCTGGCCAAGGGTGTGCTGGGCGGCGACCTCAACTGGGGGATGATCGGCGTCGGCGCGCTTGTCGGCGTCGCGGTGATCGCCCTCGACGAGGTGCTGGGCCGGATGGGCAAGCTGCGCCTGCCGCCGCTCGGCATCGGCCTCGGCGTCTATCTGCCGATGGCGGTGACGCTGCCGGTCGTGATCGGCGCGATCATCGGCTTCTTCTACGATCGCTGGGCGGACACCCATGTCGACGCGGAGGGTGCGAAGCGCATGGGCGTGCTGACCGCGACCGGCATGATCGTCGGCGAAAGCCTGTGGGGCGTCGCCTTCGCGGTCATCGTCTACCTGACCAATTCCGACGCGCCGCTCGCGCTGGTCGGCGACGGCTTCGCGACGATCGCGCTGGTCGGCGGCACCATCGCCTTTCTGCTCCTCGTCGCCGCGCTCTATCGCTACACGCGACGCATGGTGACGGCCCGCTGAGCGTCTTTATGCGACGAACGGTGCGGTAGCGCGCGGAACGCCTGCGCGGTTTCGCCGTTCTGCCTTACGAACCCGGTGATCGCCTGCCCTCCCCCCCCCCGGACGGCGATCACCGGGTTCTATCGTATGCGTAGGATCAGGTTCGGACGTGCCGTCGCCAGAAGAAGACCGTCGTCGCCTTGCCGCCATTGGGGAGGCGCTGCGCCAAGGCGTGGCCGTACCGACCGACACCTATATCACCGAAGACATCCCGCTTCTCCTCACGCTGCTGTCAAAGGTCGACCGTTTGCCGCCGGTGCGTTGCCCCCGGCGCAAGGGGGATAACGCGGATGTGCCGCAGGTCAGTGACGACGACCGCCCGAACGCTCCTTGAGCGCCGGAGCGTACGCGCGCGTTATCCCCCAAGCGGACGCCCGAATTATCCCCCGAGCGGACGCGCGCATTATCCCCCGAGCGGACGCGCGCATTATCCCCCGAGCGGACGCGCGCATTATCCCCCGAGCGGAAGCGCGCATTATCCATAGTGAATGGTTCGTGGACTTGGTCTAAGACCGCCCGATCTATGACCGACGCATCCGCTGCTCCCGGCGCCGCACAAGACTGGCGCGACACCGTCTTCCTGCCCAAGACCGACTTCCCGATGAAGGCGGGGCTGGCCGCGAAGGAACCCGCGATCCTGGAGCGCTGGCAGCGGATCGGCCTCTACGACCGGCTGCGTGAAATCCGCAAAGGCCGCGAGCTGTTCATCCTCCACGACGGCCCGCCCTACGCCAACGGCGACATCCACATGGGCCATGCGATGAACAAGGTGCTCAAGGACATCATCGTCCGCACCCAGTCGCTGATGGGCAAGGACGCGCCCTATGTGCCCGGCTGGGACTGCCACGGCCTGCCGATCGAGTGGAAGGTCGAGGAGGCCTATCGCGCCAAGAAGCAGAACAAGGACGAGGTGCCGGTCGCACAGTTCCGGGCGGAATGCCGCGCCTATGCCGATCGCTGGGTCGACGTCCAGCGCGGCCAGTTCCAGCGGCTGGGCGTCATGGGTGACTGGGCCGATCCCTATCTGACCATGAACTATGGCGCGGAAGCGGCGATCGTCGGCGAATTGCTGAAGTTCGCGGAGAGCGGCCAGCTGTACCGCGGCGCCAAGCCCGTCATGTGGTCGCCGGTCGAGAAGACCGCGCTGGCCGAGGCGGAGGTCGAGTATGAGGACATCGTCTCGACCCAGATCGACGTCGGCTTCGAGATCGACCATGCGCCGGAAGCGGACATACTGGTCGGCACGACCGCGGTGATCTGGACGACGACGCCGTGGACGATCCCCGTCAACCAGGCGCTCGCCTACAATCCGGCGCTCGACTACATCCTGTTCGCCTGCGGCGGCCGGCGGTTCCTGGTCGAGGAAAACCTGATGCCCGCGTTCATGAAGCGCACGGGCATCAAGATGGAGGAATTCGTCGCGCTGGTGAAGGGCGCGGTGCTGGAGGGGGCGACCGCGCGGCATCCGATGCACGCGCTGGGCGGCTTCTTCGCCAGGCCGCGGCCGTTCCTGGCGGGCGACTTCGTGACGCGCGAGGCAGGTACCGGCCTCGTCCACATGGCGCCGGATCACGGCGAGGACGACTTCCTGCTGTGCAAGGCGCATGGCATCGACCCCGTCTTCGCGGTCGACGGCGCCGGCTTCTACCGGCCCGACTGGGCGTGGCTGGGCGGTCAGGGCAGCGTCATCAACAAGAAGTTCGTCGGCGCGGACGGTCCGATCTGCAACGATCTGCGCGAGGTCGGGGCGTTGCTGTCCGCCTCCGACGATTTCGCGCACAGCTATCCGCATTCGTGGCGGTCGAAGGCGAAGGTGATCTTCCGCGCCACGCCGCAATGGTTCATCCCGATGGACCGCGCGATCCTGGGCGACGGACCGGACACGCCGAGCAACGGCGCGACGCTGCGCGAGACGGCGCTCGACGCGATCGAGCATACCCGCTGGGTGCCGGAGCGCAGCCGCAACCGCATCCGTTCGATGGTGGAGGGGCGGCCCGACTGGGTGATCAGCCGGCAGCGCGCCTGGGGCGTGCCGATCGCGCTCTACGTCCATCGCCAGACCGGTGAGTATCTGGTCGACCCGGCGGTGAACGCGCGCATCGTCGCGGCCTTCGAGGCGAGCGGCGCGGACGCCTGGTTCACGGCGGACCATCAGGCGCTTCTCGGCCCCGACCATGATCTGGCGGAATACGAGGTGGTCGAGGACATCCTCGACGTCTGGTTCGATTCGGGATCGACGCACGTCTTCACGGTTGAGGCGCGCTATGGCGAGGACGTGCGCGCGAATCTTTATCTCGAAGGGTCCGACCAGCATCGCGGCTGGTTCCAGTCGTCGCTGCTGGAAAGCTGCGGCACGCGCGGTCGCGCGCCCTATGACGCGGTGCTGACGCACGGATTCGCGCTCGACGACAAGGGGCGCAAGATGTCGAAGAGCCTCGGCAACGTCGTCGACCCGCTGAAGGTGATCGGCGAGAGCGGCGCCGACATCCTGCGCATGTGGGTCGCCTCGACCGACTATTTCGACGACGTACGGATCGGCAAGGAAGTGCTGGCGACCGCGTCGGACGCCTATCGCAAGCTGCGCAACACCTTCCGCTATCTGCTCGGCGCGCTCGACGGGTTCACCGATGCCGAGGCGGTGCCGGTCGCCAAGATGCCGGAGCTGGAACGCTACATCCTGACGCTGCTGGGCCAGCTCGACGCCGACCTGCGCGAGGCGGCGGAAGGCTATGAGCTCAACCGCTACATGCGTCGCCTGACCGACTTCGCCAACGAGGACCTGTCCGCCTTCTTCTTCGACATCCGCAAGGACTCGCTCTATTGCGATGCCGCAGACGATCCGAAGCGGCGTGCGTACCGCACCGTGCTCGACGTGCTCTTCCACGCGCTGGTCCGCTACGCCGCGCCGGTGCTCTGCTTCACCGCGGAAGAGGTGTGGCAGGCGCGCTTCCCGAGCGACGACCAGTCGGTGCATTTCCTGGAATGGCCGGACCTGCCCGCCGTGGCCGGTGACGAACCCCTGTCCACCGACTGGGCGGATGTCCGCGCGTTGCGCCAGACGGTGACCGAGGCGATCGAGCCTCTGCGCCGCGAAAAGACCGTGCGCTCCAGCCTGGAGGCGGAGGTGACGGTGCCTGATCTGCCACTGTCCGCCGAGGCGCTGGCCGAAACCTTCATCGTCGCCAAGGTGGCCGAGGCGGACGGCGTGTCGGTCGCGCGCACGGCCTATCACAAATGTGGGCGGTGCTGGCGGCACCTTCCGGAGGTCGGCGCGGACGGGGCGCTGTGCGACCGCTGCGCGACCGTCGTGGGAAAGGGTGCCCCCTCGCATGCGTAAGCCGCCCTTGATCGGCCTCGCCGCGGCGGGATTGCTGTTCGTCGTCGACCAGCTCACCAAGATCGGCGTCACCCACGGCCTGGGCCTCGACGCGCTGTCCGACGCGCGCGAGGTGACGCCCTTTTTCAACCTCCGCTTCGTGGCGAACCACGGCGTGTCGCTCGGCCTGCTGCATGCGGATACCGATCGGATGCGCTGGGCGCTCGTCGCGATGACCGGCGCGATCGCGGTCGCCGTGGCCATATGGATGACGCGCGAGACCCACCGTGCCGACAGGATCGCGCTGGGTGCGATCCTCGGCGGAGCGATCGGGAATATCGTCGATCGCGTCCGGCTGGGCTATGTCGTCGACTTCGCCGACCTGCATTTCGGCGACTGGCGGCCGTTCCTCGTCTTCAACGTCGCGGATGCGGCGATCACCCTTGGCGTGCTGGTGCTGCTTGTCCGCGCGCTCCTGATGCGCGACAAGCGCGACGCTGTTTCGGAGAATCCCCATGCGTAAGTTCGTTGCCGTTGCCACTGGCCTCGCCTGCGTCGCCCTTCTGTCCGGTTGCGGCAAGCGCGGCTACGACCGCGCGCGGCCCGACGAATTCGCCGTGGCGCGTCAGGCGCCGCTGGTGATCCCGCCGGATTATTCGCTGGTGCCGCCGCAGCCGGGCGCCGCGCGTCCGCAGGACAATGCCAATACCGCCCAGACGCTCGACGCACTGTTCGGCGGCAATACGCAGCGCAGCCAGGGCGAGAATGGCGTGCTGCAGCAGGCGGGCGGCGATACGGCGGATGCCGGCATCCGCTCGTCCGTCGGCGATCCCGACACGAACGTCGTCGACAAGGGCGCGACGACCCGCGACATCGTCGCCGCGCCGCAGGGCGACGGCCAGGATGCGCGCGCCGCGGCGAAGTAAGCACCTGCTGAGCCTCTCCCCTTCGGGGGAGGGTTCTGGGGGAGAGGCGCGTCTCACCGAGACCGGCGCCCGGGTCTCCCCCACCTTGCCCCACCCTCTCAAGGGGAGAGGCGTTCCACGACGATCAGAAGCTCGTCCCGATATACGCCAACACGGTCGAACCACGCCCCAGACGCTGCGCGAAGCGGTTCTGGTTGCTGATGTCGGTTCCGACATAGCTGACACCGACCTTCAGCGGCCCACCCACCGCCTCCGCCGTCGCGGACCAGTCGAAATAATCGTCGTCGCGGCTGCCCGGGATGTTGAGCGAGCCGAGCGATCCCTTCGAATAGCCCAGATGCCCCTTCAGCGTCACCGGCGTCGTCGGGATGCCGACGGACGCTTCGCCATAGGCGTAGATGTTACTGTCGTTGGTCGAGCGCACGTCGAAGCCCGACAGGCCCTTTTGCCCGTCCCAGGCATAGGCGACGCCCGCCTTGGTGGCGACCGGCCCGACCGTATAGGTGATCGAGGCATAGGGTTCGAAGAAGTCGGTCTTCTGCCCGCTGACGTGGCCAACGTAATAATAATAGAGCAGGCCGGCATCGACCCCGAACCCGCCCTTCAGCGTTTTGGTGAAACCGCCGTAGAGATCGACTTCCGCCTGGCCGTAGCCGGTCAGCGCGGGCGTGCGACCCGAGCCGTCGATCGTAGACATGAAGGTGCCGACATAGAAGCCGGACTTGTGATTGAGGTTGAGCGTCGTCTGCAACGCGGGCCCGCTGTCGGTCTGCGTGGCGCCGCGGAAGCGATAGTCGCTGATCAACGTCGTGCCGCCCGACAGCTTGAGCGCGGGCGGTGGCGCGGTCTCGTCCTGAGCGAAGGCCGGCGCGGCGCTCGCCAGCGCAAGGCCGCCGAGCAGGATCGTGGTGAAGCGCATCGTGTCCCCTTTCGAATGGAAGATCGATGTCCCCGCCTGCATGGCCCGCCGGCTCGCGTCTGTCCGCCCCAACGGGGCGCGCACGATACTCGTTCGAGCTAGCCCCTGATGCGCCATTATGGCGCGATGCACAACAATTTGTGAACGTCATGCGGCGTTTTCGTAACGCAATGTTGCTGAAAAGCCGCGCATGACGGGCAGTCGTGCCCCAAGGCGCGCGTTTCATCATGTAGAATAGGCTGGGAAAGCGGGTCGTTGCGGTGGTCCGGGAGCCGTCGTGGCAGCGGGCCCGCGATCAGGTCAGCGCGCGATAGGCCGCCAGGCCGCGTTCGAGATCGGCGATCAGGTCGCCCGGTGCCTCCAGGCCGATCTGGAGCCGTACGAGGGGGCCGGGAAAGGCGCGACGCGCCACCGAACGGATCCGCGCGACATCGACCGGGATCACGAGGCTCTCGTATCCGCCCCAGCTGTAGCCGATGCCGAACAGCGACAATGCGTCGATGAACGCGGCGCGTGCCGCCTCGTCGCCCCCGTTGAGCACGAACGAGAAGAGGCCGCTCGATCCCTTGAAGTCGCGTCGCCACAGTTCGTGGCCGGGGCAGCCAGGCAGCGCGGGATGCAGCACTTCGGCAATTTCCGGGCGCGCTTGCAGCCAGCGGGCGATCTCCAGTGCGGACTGCTGATGCCGGTCCAGCCGCACCGCCATGGTGCGCAGGCCGCGGCTGCCGAGCCAGGCGTCGTCGGGGCTCGTCACCTGCCCCAGCTGATAGCTCGTATCGCGCAGCGCGGCGTAACGCCCTTGCGCGGCGGTGACCGAGCCCATCATCACGTCGGAATGACCGACGATATATTTGGTCGCGGCGAGGATCGAATAATCGACGCCATGCGCGATTGCCGGGAAAAAGAGCGGCGTCGCCCAGGTGTTGTCAAGCAGCGTCGCGACCCCGCGCGCCCTGGCGGCCGCGACGATCGCGGGCACGTCCTGCACCTCGAACGTCAGGCTGCCCGGACTTTCCATGAAGATCGCGCGCGTGCGCTCGCCGATCATGTCCGCGATGCCGCCGCCGATCAGCGGGTCGTAGAAGCGTGTCGTGATCCCGAACCGCTTCAGCAGGCCACTCGCGAGCCCCCGCGTCGGTTCGTAGGCGCTGTCGACCAGCAGCAGCTCGTCGCCCGGCGACAGCACCGCGAGCAGCGCGGCGGCGACCGCCGCGACGCCGGACGGATAGAGGAAGGTCGCCTCCGCCCCCGGCTCCAGGCTCGTCAGGGCATCCGCGAGGCTCCATTGCGTCGGCGTGCCGCGCCGGCCGTAATAGAGGCGGTGATGCGTATCCCCGTGACCGTTGGCGCGCAGGTCGGCGATCGAATCGTAGAGGATGGTGGATGCGCGCCAGACCGGCGGGTTGACGATCCCGCCGGTCCATTCGGGGCGCCGCCCGGCCTGGACGACGCGGGTCGCATCGTCCAGCGGGCGGTCGGTATCATGCTCGTTCAAGGTCCCGTGCGGCTCCCATCGCCTTTGGTGTGGATCGGTCCGCGCCCCATTCGGACCAGCTGCCGTCATAGAGCGCCGCGTCGCGGCCGAACAGGTGCAGCCCGAACGCGAGCGTGGAGGCGGTAATGCCCGACCCGCAGGTCAGCGCGATCGGCCTGTCGATATCGACGCCCGCACCCTCGAACGCGCTTTTCAGCGCCTCGCCCTGCTTCCAGGTGCCGTCCGCGTTGAACAGACCGGTATAGGGCAGGTTGCGCGATCCCGGGATATGGCCCGCATGCGTCGCGGGGCGCGGATCGGGCTCCTCGCCGGTGAAGCGGGCCGCGGAGCGCGCGTCGACCACCTGCTCGGCCCCGGTATCGAGGTTCGCCTTCATCTGGTCGAGCGTGCGCACGCCCTTTCGATCCTGCCAGGCGGTGAAATGGCGATGCCGCAGCGTCTCCTTGCCGGTCGCGACCTCGCGACCCTCCGCCTGCCACTTGGCGAGGCCGCCATCGAGGATCGCGACGTCGTGCGCCCCGAAGGTGCGCAGCATCCACCAGGCGCGCGCCGCCGTATGCCACGGCGAAGTGTCGTAGAGGACGATGCGGCTGCCGTCGCCGAGGCCGAGGCTCTGCATGCGGCTCGCGAACTTCTCCGCGCTCGGCAACATCATGGGCAGATCGCTGTCGGTGTCGCGCAGCTCGCCGAGGTTCATGAAGACGGCGCCGGGAATGTGCGCCGCCTCATATTCTGCCGCCGGATCGCGACCGAGCGCCGCGTCGACGTAGGTCGCATCGACGATGCGCAGGTCGCTCGCCCCCAGTTCGTTGGCCAGCCATTCGGTGGTCACCAATGCGTCCATGTCTCTCTCCATCCGTTACAAACGTACAAGCGTCGGGCAGAAAACGCCTGGGGAGGAGGCCCGCGACGACATTAGTAGCCTGTGTCGCCGCTCGCGTCGAGGGATCGGAGAAAACCGTCAGCCTGGGCGCGCGTCGCCGCGCGGTCCTGGTCGCTCATCCGCGACCAGGTGCGGTACGGCATGCGCATCCGGGGATTGTCGCCGAGCCTGCCCTCGTGGCGGGCGATGAAATCCCAATACAGCGCGTTGAACGGGCAGGCGTCCGCACCGATCCGCTTCTTCACGTCGTAGCGGCAATGACCGCAATAATCGGACATGCGATCGATATAGGCCCCCGAGGACACATAGGGCTTGGTGCCGACGAGGCCGCCGTCGCCGAACTGGCTCATGCCCAGTGTATTGGGCAATTCCACCCATTCATAGGCGTCGACATAGACCTCCAGATACCAGCGATGCACCGCGGCCGGGTCGGCGCCGATCAGCAGGGCGAAATTGCCGGTGACCATCAGGCGCTGGATGTGATGCGCGTGCGCGGTGGCGAGCGTCTGGCCGATCGCCTCCCTCAGGCAATGCATGTCGGTGTCGCCCGTCCAGTACCAGCCCGGCAGCGCACGGTCGTGGCGCAGGAAATTGCGCGTCACATAGTCTGGCCCCTCGCGCCAGTAGATGCCGCGCATGAACTCGCGCCAGCCGATGATCTGGCGGATGTAGCCCTCCACCGCGTTGAGCGGCGCGCGACCGGCGCGATATTCCGCCTCCGCGCGGCGACACAGGTCGAGCGGATCGAGCAGGCCGGCGTTGATATAGGGCGACAGGATCGAGTGCCACAGATGCCGCTCTCCGGTCAGCATCGCATCCTCATAGTCGCCGAACTTCGGCAGGGCTTCCGCGAAGAAATGCGCGGCCTGCGCTTCCGCATCGGTTGCGGTGACCGCCCAGGCAAAGCCGTCGAGACTGCCCGGATGGTTGCCGAAGCGGCGCTCGACCAGCGCGATGACGTCGCGGGTGATCGCGTCGGGCCGGAACGCCAGCGCTTTCGGCACGAACAGGCGACCGCCGGGCGCAGGCTTTCGGTTTTCCTTGTCGAAATTCCACTGCCCCCCTTCCGGCTTGCCGTCCGTCATCAGCAGGCCGGTACGGCGGCGCATGTCGCGATAGAAGAATTCCATCGTCAGCTGGCTGCGTCCGTCCGCCCAGGCGGCGAAGTCGGCGTGAGTGCACAGGAACCGGTCGTCGATGCGAATGTCGACGGGCACGTCGAACCGGGTCGCCCAGCTTTCCAGCATCGCGGCGACGCGCCACTCGCCCGCTTCCGTCACGACGATCCGCGCCGCGTCGTGGCGGTCCAGCGCGCGTGCGACCTCCGCCGTGAAGCTGCCGCCGTTTTCGGGGTCGTCGAGCGCGACATAGTCGACCGTCCAGCCCGCCTCGCGGAGCGCGGCGGCGTGATGGCGCATCGCGGACAGGATGTAGGCGAGCTTCTGCTTGTGATGGCGGACGTAGCCGGTCTCCTCCGCCACCTCCATCATCAGCACCACGGTCCGTGCCGGATCGGCGCCGGCCAGCGACGAAATCTGCGGACTGAGCTGGTCGCCAAGGATCGGAACGAGCGTTTTCATTGCGGCACGAAGCTCCTACATGCGCGGCCATGACCCCGATGCATCTCGGCCAGACGAGCCACCTACCCGCCTCCCCGGAAGAGGCCATCCTGGATTATGTTCCCAATCCGCGCCCCGGCACGCTCTATTGCGTCCGCTTCGTCGCGCCCGAGTTCACCTCCCTGTGCCCCGTCACCGGCCAGCCCGACTTCGCGCACCTGGTCATCGACTATGCGCCGGACGCGACGATCGTCGAATCGAAATCGCTCAAGCTGTTCCTGGGATCGTTCCGCAACCACGCCGCCTTCCACGAGGACTGCACCGTCGGCATCGGCCAGCGCCTGTTCGACGAGATGAAGCCGACATGGCTGCGCATCGGTGGCTATTGGTATCCGCGCGGCGGCATCCCCATCGACGTCTTCTGGCAGAGCGGCCAGCCGCCGGCCGCGCTCTGGCTCCCCGACCAAGGTGTCGCGCCTTATCGCGGAAGGGGTTGATCTGCCTCAACATTGTAGCTGCCGCTGCATTGCAGCAATACTGCAACCTTTGCCCCCCTCGCGTGTTCAGCTTTTCGTAAGGTTCTCGGCCGGTCCGGGAGCCTTTCTGCGGTAGCGAAGGGTTTGGCATGGCGGGCAACGCGGCGACGGGCGATATCAAGCATCTGGCGATGATCGGCAATTTCCTGCCGCGCCAATGTGGCCTGGCAACGTTCACGACCGACGTGTGGCAAGCGATGCATGATCGTTTTCCGGACGTACAGGTCGACGTCTATGCGATGGACGATCACCCCGGCCGCTACGCCTATCCCCCCGCCGTCACTGGCGCGATCCCGCAGAACGAGCTTTCCTCCTATATCGACACCGCCCGCCGCATCGAAACGAGCGGTGCGCAGGCGATCTGGGTGCAGCACGAATATGGCATCTACGGCGGGCCGGCGGGCGAGCACCTGCTCTCGCTGCTCGATCGCACCACCCTGCCCGTCATCGCGACGCTGCATACCGTGCTGGAGAAGCCCAACGCCGACGAGCGGCGTGTCATGGAGGGGCTGCTGCGCCGCTCCGCCAAGGTCGTCGTCATGGCCGAACGCGGGCGCGAAATCGTGCGTCGCGTCTATGGCGCCAATCCGCGCCAGATCGCCATGATCCCGCACGGCGTGCCCGACCGCGCCTTCGTCGATCCCGATCAGCTCAAGCCGCGGTTTGGCTGGGAAGGCCGCGAGGTCGTGCTGACCTTTGGCCTGCTCGCGCCGAACAAGGGCATCGAGACGATGATCGAGGCACTGCCCGCCGTCGCCGAGAAGCATCCCGATCTACTCTACGTCGTGCTGGGCGCCACGCACCCAAACCTCGTCGCGCATGAGGGCGAGGCGTATCGCGATCGCCTGAAGGCCCTGGCCGCCGACCTGGGGATCAGCAAGAACGTCGCCTTCATCGACGGGTTCGTCGAGCACGACGAACTGATCGAGTATCTGCAGGCGGCCGATATCTATGCGACGCCGTACCTGAACCCGGCGCAGATCACGAGCGGCACGCTGTCCTACGCGGTCGGGGTCGGCAAGGCCGTTATCTCGACACCCTACGTCCATGCCACGGAGATTCTGGCCGACGGCCATGGCATCCTGGTCGATTTCCGCGACGTCGCCGCCTTCTCGCGCGAGATCGAGCGGCTGCTGGCCAACAGCCGCGATCGCATGCGTCTGGCACGGCGTGCCTATGACCGGGGGCGGACGATGATCTGGCCGCGCCTCGCCGAGGCGACGCTTGCGCAGGTGGAGGCATCGGTCGCCGCCCACCCTCGCAAGCTCAACCAGGCGCAGCCCAAGGTTCGTCCGCTCGCGCCGAACTTCGCGGCGGTCGAGCGGATGAGTGACGCCACGGGCATGCTCCAGCACTCGATCTATTCGGTGCCCGACCGCCGCCACGGATATTGCATCGACGACAATGCGCGCGCGCTGATGCTGATGAGCGCGATCGACGACATCGATCCCGTGACGCGTGACAAGTGGACGACGGTCTATGCCTCGTTCCTGCAATATGCCTGGAACCCCGAGGCACGCCGCTTCCGCAACTTCATGAACTTCGACCGCACGTGGTGCGAGGACGTGGGCAGTGAGGATTCGAACGGCCGCACCGTCTGGGCGCTGGGGGTCACCGCGCGCGATGCCCGCGAGCCGAAGCACCGCGACTGGGCGAAGGCCATGTTCGACGCGACCGCCAGCTGCGCGCTCGACCTCGGCTCGCTGCGGGCGCAGTCGTTCGCGATGCTGGGCGCGGCGGCGATGCTAGAGGCCTCGCCGGGCCACGAACTGGCGCGGACCATCCTGGAACGTTTCCCCGATGATCAGCTCGCGCTGCTCGAAGAGGCCCGCCGTCCGGAATGGCAGTGGTTCGAGATCGTGCTCGCCTACGACAATGCGCGACTGCCGCAGGGTCTGATCCAGGCCGGCATGGCGCTGGGCCGGCAGGAGCTGGTCGCGTGCGGACTGGAGACGCTCGACTGGATCGTGGCGAAGCAGACCTCGCCCGAGGGGCGCTTCCGCGCCGTCGGCACCGAGAGCTTCCACCGTCCTTACGCGGAACCGCTGCAGTTCGATCAGCAGCCGCTGGAGGCGCAGGCTACCGTCGACGCCTGTGCCACCGCCTATGCGGCGACGGGCGACGGGCGCTGGCTGGTCGAGGCCGAGCGCGCCTATGCCTGGTATCTCGGGCAGAACGACCTCGACCTGCCGCTGGCGACGAGCGCCGATGGCGGCTGCTTCGACGGGCTGATGCCGACGGGTCTCAATCGCAACCAGGGCGCCGAGTCCATTTTGGCGCTGCAACTGGCGAATTGTGCGATTTCGGCTCTTGGAAAGTCTGCCCAAGGCGTGGCAGGGACCGGCCGCGTCGTCGCGTGATCGATCCTGCGGCGACGGCCTGTAACGACCGGTGAGGCTGTACCCCGCGATGGAGTTGTTCAACCACGAGCTGCGGCTGCACGCGGATCCCTCGCGCGTCGTCGTGCGTCCCTTCCACATCGCCTGGGGCGGCAAGGGCGGTGCGCCGAACCGGACCGAGCGTCTGGTCGGCGAAGTGCTGAAGATGACGCCGCAGCAGGCGCGCGACGAACTCGAGGTCGTGCTGAAGGATTTCGAGGCGCGCCACTGGCAGACGCGGCGCGTGTTCATGACGCGCTACGACGAGATCGCGGACCTGCTCGGTCTCGACGGCAGCGAGATCGGCGACGAGAAGCGCCAGCTGATCGGTGCCTATTTCTGCCACGAATACAGCTATGCCGCTGCGGCGCTGATGAACCCCAGCGCCGTGCCGCATTTCGACCAGTCGGGCATGCCGGCCGGGTCGATGCGCATCCTCATGTCGCTGCGTTCCGTCGGCGAGGGGCACATCAGTTCGGTCGCCTTTCGCGAAGGCATCATCACCGACCAGAATCAGCTGAAGCTGGCGCCCGAACCGCCCTTCGCCACCGCCGCGGACGTCGCGGAAGCGATGGAAGACGAAATGCCGGAAGGCCCCGTCACCGTCTACCGCCATCGCGACTCGACGCTGTCTGGCACGGTGATCTTCCCGATCACCAGCGCGCAGTCGAAGGGGCTGGAGGATCTGCGCATCGTGCATTTCCAGCACGACGACGGCAGCTTCGAGTGGATCGGCACCTACACCGCCTATAACGGATCGGTGATCCAGTCCGAGCTGATGCGCACGCGAGATTTTCGTGCGTTCGACCTGGTGCCGATGTCCGGCCCGGCGGCGCGCAACAAGGGCATGGCGCTCTTCCCGCGCAAGGTCGGCGGCCAGTATATGATGATCGGACGGCAGGACGGTGAAAACCTGTTCCTGCTCAAGTCGGACAGTCTCGAGCATTGGGACGAGGGCGAGAAGATCCTGACGCCCGTCTATCCCTGGGAATTGGTGCAGATCGGCAATTGCGGGCCGCCGATCGAGCTCGACGAGGGCTGGCTGCTGCTGACGCACGGTGTCGGCGCGATGCGCAAATATTCGATCGGCGCGGTCCTGCTCGACAAGGACGATCCCGCCAAGGTGATCGGCCGCACCGTCGAACCCCTCCTGGCGGCGAAGGATCAGGATCGGGAGGGCTATGTGCCCAACGTCGTCTACTCGTGCGGCGCGATCCGCCACGGCGACACGTTGTTCCTGCCCTATGGCATCGCCGACAGCTCCGTCGGCTTTGCGTTCGTCAAGATCACGGAGATGCTCGCCGCCATGGCGTGATCGCGCCGGCGTGTCGGACCAGGTGACCAGGCGCGGATGCCGTGTGCCTGACTCGCGCCCCGACACCGGCGCCGCGCATCAGGCGCCCAATATCATCCTAGCGCGCGCGCAATCCGCGTCCATCTGGCGGACGAGCGCGTCGAGATCGTCGAATTTTGCCTCTGGCCGAAGATAGTCCACGAGCGCGACCTCGATCGTCTGGCCATACAGGTCGCCCGCGAAGTCGAAGAAATGGGGCTCGAGCAGTTCCTTCGGCGGATCGAACGTGGGGCGGATGCCAAGGTTCGCCGCGCCCTTCAGCATGGTTCCGTCCTGCAGTCGTCCCGTCACCGCATAGATGCCGTAGGCCGGCCGCAGATATTTGCCCATGTCCAGGTTTGCGGTCGGATAGCCGATCGTCCGGCCAAGTTTGTCGCCGTGCTGGACGACACCCTCGATCGCGAACGGCCGGGTAAGCAGCCGCGCCGCGCCGCGCATGTCGCCCGCGCGGAGTGCCTCGCGGATGCGGCTGGACGAGACCGCGGTGCCCTCCAGCATGACGGGCGCGACGGTCTCGGCGGCGAATCCCAAGGCGTCACCGAAGATCGCGAGATCGGCCACGGTGCCGCGCTTGCCCTTGCCGAAGGTGAAATCCTCGCCCGTGACGACGCCCTTGACCCGAAGCAGGTCGAACAGGCGCAGCATGACGAAGTCCTCGGCCGACAGCGACGCGAGCGCGGCGTCGAAATGGAAGACGATCATCGCATCCACACCGGCGGCCGCGAACAGCCGCTCGCGCTGGTCGAGCGTGGTCAGCCTGAACGGCGGCGTCTCGGGGCGGAAGTGCCGTACGGGATGCGGATCGAACGTCGCGACCAGCGCCGGGCGGCCCTCTGCCCGAGCGCGCGCGACGGCCCGGCCGACAACCGCCTGGTGACCGAGGTGAAATCCGTCGAAATTGCCGAGCGCGACGATGCCGCCGGCCAGATGCGGCGGAATGGCCGAGCCGCCGTCAAGCCGCTCCATGACGGCGCGTCCTAGGGGAGGACGGCGGGCGACTCAATGCCCGGCGGCGCCCCGCGGCGACCGAACGTCGGACGGGAAAGGCGCGGCCTCATTCCCGCGCCAGCGTCACGAAACTATAGGCCGGCCGTCCCTCCGACGCGGGATGATCCTCGCGCGCCACCTCATGGAAACCGGTGAAGGGGGGCACCACGGCGTCCCCCTCGAAGTTGCCATGCACCTCCGTCAGCGCGATGCGATCGGGCGTGAACAGCGCGAATATCTCCGCGCCGCCGATCACGGCGATGTCACCCTCGCCCGCCAGCGCGAGCGCCTCCTGCGTGCCGTGCGCCACCTCGGCGCCAGGCCGTGCCCAGCGGCGATCACGCGTCAACACGATGTGCCGCCGGCCTGGCAGCGGCGCCGGAAAGCTCTCGAACGTCTTGCGGCCCATGATCATCGGCTTGCCCATCGTCATCGCCTTGAAATGCCGGAGGTCGGCCGGAAGGTGCCAGGGCAGCTGGCCATCGCGGCCGATGACGCCATTGGCGGCGCGGGCGAGCACGAACAGGATCGTCATGACGTCGCCCCGCACAGCACCGGCCCCGCGACTAGCGATGCCGCGGCGTCGATCGCGCTGTTGCTCATGTTGTTTCTGTGGCCTCCATGGATCCGACCAACCGTCGTGAACGGCTAGACGGCGACATCGCCGTGGATCGGCGGGTGGGGGGAATAACCGTCGACCGCGAAATCGGCGAACCGGTATCCATCGATCGATCCGGGATTGCGCAGGAGCCGCATCGTGGGGAATTCCCTCGGCTCCCGTCCCAGTTGCGCGCGCACCTGATCCTGATGGTTGAGGTAGACGTGCACATCGCCGCCCACCCAGACCAGCTCGCCGGGGGTCAGGCCGGCCTGCTGCGCGAGCATGTGGACCAGCGCCGCCGCGCCGAAGAAGTTGAACGCGGCCCCCAGGAACAGATCGCACGACCGCTGGAAGAGGAGACAGTTGAGCTCGCCGCGCGAGGTGACGTGAAATTGATAGACCATGTGGCATGGCGGCAGCGCCATCTGGTCGAGCTCGCCGACGTTCCAGGCGTGGAACAGCATGCGGCGGCTGGACGGATTCGTCTTCAGCGTCTCGACCAGGTCGCCGATCTGATCGTGCTCCCTGCCCGACCCGTCGAGCCATCGCCGCCACTGCTTGCCATATACCGGCCCGAGGTCGCCCCATGCGTGCGCGAACGCGTCATCGGCGAGTATCCGCTCCTCGAATTCGGCTTGCGTGATCGACGCGCCGGTCTCTCGTCGATAGCGCGCCAGCGGCCAATCGCTCCAGATACGGACGTTCTCGCGGAGCAGATCCTGTATGTTGGTCCCGCCGGTCAGGAACCAGAGCATCTCCTTCAGCGCGGTCTTCCAATAGACGCGCTTGGTCGTGAGGATGGGTACCTGGCCCCCGCTCAGGTCGAACCGGATGAGCGCGCCGAAGAGCGACCTGGTCCCCACCCCCGTGCGGTCCATGCGTTCGTCTCCCTTGGCGAGGACGTGATCCAGTAGAGCAAGATACTGGCTCTCCGCGTGATTCATCCACAACACTCCACCACCGACACTTGTCCCGCCAGGCTCGCCCGTGAAAGGCCGCCGGCCGGAGCTCGGGAGCGACCGTCCGCCAGTGCCCTGCTGCCGAGGATGGCCGCCTGACCCAGCCGGGCGCGCGACCATAGCCGGTCCTGCCGCGCCACGCACCCGTTTCCCGCTCGCGTTTCCGCGCGGCACGACGCACGCCACGGCTACCCACATCGATCGTCCCGTACGAAGCCGTCCCGTCAGCGGCATGCACGCGGGAATTCCGCGAACGCGAAGCTCGGGTAGATCCTAGCCACGGTCCTTGTCGCAACCGCAGCACGCACCATCCGCCGTGACGGTTTCCACCGAAGCGGACACACTTCGCCGTGCAGGGATCGGGATCGCGCGTCAGGGTGAACCGTGCATCCCGCCCCCGTCCTGCCCCGCATCGCCGATGTCTCGAGTGCAGCCGCGCTATTCGCCGATCTGCGCCACGCCCCGGCGGAGCGCGCGGCGGTCGCGCTACTCGATCCGGAATGGAGGCTTCTCGCCATGCTCGATTTCGAGGGCCGCAGGGGCTCGGTATCGCCGTCGCTGCGCGACATCGTTCGCGCCGCCTTGGTGCAGGATGCCGCCGCACTGATCCTGGCCCACAACCATCCCAGCGGTCTCCCGACGCCGAGCGCTGCAGATCTCACCTTCACGCGTGCCCTTGCCCGCGTCGCGCAGCCCCTTGGCCTGGTGCTCGCCGATCATCTAATCCTGACCGGCTTGACGACGGTCAGCTTTCGCGATCTGGGTATCCTGTAACGGCGTGGCCCACCGCAGCGGCGTGCGTGCGGGACGGCATGCCGCCCCGGCTCATAACCACCTGCCGATCATTTTCCCCCGCCCAGGACGGACACGGCGACGGATACCGCTGCGCCGGTCTTCGCGGCATTGGCGGCGGCTTCCGCAGCGGCTGCCGCGCGCGCCTGCTCCGCCTGGAGAAACGCGGCCAATGCCTGACCGTCAGAAGACGTCGGATCGATGCCGCCGCTGCCCGCGCGTTTCGCCTCGGTGACGATGCCGCGCCTGTCCTCGGCAGCGTCGCGTTCGGCGGCCAAGCGCTGCTCCGGAGACAGATCACGGCGTTCGGTTGTGAAACTGTCGGCCCGGGTCTCGATCACCGTCTTGCAGGACGGAGCGACCGTATTCCTCGCACCTTGCGGATCGCAGCGGTCATGGCCGGCGATACGCGCCACGGACAGCGCGCGACTGTCACCGGCCTGTGCCAGCGGCGGTCCGGCCTGTGTGCCAAGGTCGCGCTGCGCTGCCGATGGCGTCGAGGCGATCGCTCGGTCGGCCGATCCGATCTGCGCGACCGCCGGCGCCCGCACCGGCGGGTCGAGCCGCATATCCGCGACGGGGTCGGGGCGCTGCCCCTCGTTGACCTGCGCGATCCCGACCGCATCGGCGCCGGCGGGCGCATACGGGGGGCCGCCACCCAGCAGCGCGTCGACGCGCTGACAGGTCGCCGCGGTCGGCATGATCGCCGGGAATATCAGGACGAGCGCGAGCGCCAATCGCCACAGGTGACCGATCCACGACGGAGCGTCGTCGGCATCGCACGGACGGCCCGTCACCGGCGGGCCATCATTGGCGGATCGTCGCGGACGCGCCGCCGGATTGCACGACCTTGATATCCATCGCATTGTTCCCCTGTTGCTGCCAATCGAGGGTATTGCGATTGCCGCTTTGCGCCGCGGTCATCACATTGTCGTTGCCGACCTGGACGAGCTTGGCGACGTTGGACGCACCGGACTGATCGAGCGTGATGACGTTGCGCGCGCCGATCTGGCTGAGCGCTGCGATATTGTTGCCGCCCGCGCCCAATTGGCGCGCAGCCGCCAGATTGTCATTGCCCCGCTGCTGAACCACGAGATCCTGTTCGCCCGGCCCGCCCTGCCAGGCGAGCGCGGTATTCGCCCGACCCGACTGATCGATCAGCGCCACCGCGCTGCCGGCGCCGGTGGTCGTCACCGCGGCGACGTTGCCGGTCCCGGCTTGATGGACCACGGTCTGGCTGCTCGCCGCGTTCTGCGTCACCTTTGCGCTCTGCACGTCGCCCACCTGCGCGATAAAGGCGCTGGACGACGCGCCGATCGGGTCGGCAAGCTGTTGCGCCGAAGCACCGCCGCAGGCGACACAGGTCGCGAGGACGGCGAGCATGGTTAGTCGGACACCATTCATTTGCCTGATCCTTCTACTCCCGTCCGTCAACGCGGAAGGCAAAAGACCGGGACGTGGGCGGGGATTGCGACGAAGCCGTCGAACCCCCGCCATCCTGTCCGGTTACTTCTGGGTGACCGAAGCGACGTTGCCGTATCCGCTCTGGGCGAGCACCGAATAGTTGTTCCAGCCGATCTGGAAGATATTGGCCTTGTTGTAATCGCCGGTCTCGGTGACGACCGACGCGTTCGACGTGTCGCCGTTCGAGATGATCGCGCTGTTCCCGGTGCCGCCCTGCGTCAGCAGCGAATAGGCATTGGTCGAACCCGGCGAGAAGGTGACGTTGGCGTAGTTGCTGGTGCCAAGCTGCTGGACGGAGCTCTTACCGTTCGTGCCCGACTGGAGGACTACGGCGCGGTTCGCGCTGCTGCCGCCGGCGCCAACGCCCTGCGAGATCTGCGAATAGTTGGTCGCACCGCTCTGCTCGACCTGAACGGACTCGAGCGAACCCTGCTGCGCGACCAGCGAGATCGCGTTGTCGGTGCTCTGCAGCAGGGTGGCGTTGTTCGCATTGCCGACCTGCTCGATGTACGAGACGTTGCTGGGGAAGCCGCTCTGCGCGGCGGCCGGCGCGGCGAAGGCGAGGACGGAGGCCGAAGCCAAAACGAGAATCTTCATGGTTGTCATTCCTTAAGGTGTGAGATGATAACCATGCGGCCCCGCCGGCACGCCGGCGCGGTGCATGATCGTTGTTTCCATGGCAACGCTCCTTCACGACGGGGTTGCCGCCCCGTCGTGAAGACCCCCATTTCGTACAATCGCCGCGGGGGGGACGGCCGTACGACCGGCATCTCTCCATCCGGGAGGACGCCGGCCGACGTTCCTTATGGCGACCCCTTCTTGTTGCCGGCGTCCGGGCCGTCGTCGCCCTTCAACCGGTCACGTGTCGCCAAAACCTTGAGCGGCGGCGCCGAATTTGCCGCTTTCATCGCGGTCTCGACCTTATCGGGCGCGAACTTGCCGTCGCGCTCCGCCTTATAGGCCTCGAGAAGCGGCGCGCCCGCCTCCGGGGCCTTGAACGCCCACAGCTTCAGGTCGACGCCTTCGAGGACCAGGCCGTAGACCGCTTTCTCGATCGCCTGACGCAGGGCGAGCTGGTCCGGCTCGTTGGTCGTGATCCCCATCTCCGCCTCGAGCAGTTCCTTGAACGCGACGTAGCGGAACGTGCTCGCGTTCAGGGACCGCGAGGCGATCGTCTTGGAGGCGGTTACCGTCGTCAGCACCTCCCCCGTCCGAACCGATACCGCGCGCAGATACACGGTCACCGTGTCCTGCCGATATTGCGTGCTCGCGCCCAGGCCCAGGAACGCCGCCCCCGCACCGCCGGTGACGGTGTTGGTGTCGTAGCCGATGACGCCGCCCTCGAGCAGCACGCCGGCGAACAGCAGCGACGGCAGCGCCTGGGCATTGACGTTCGCCTCCCCCAGATAGCGCTCCCGCATCTCGCGGATCACCTGCCGCTCGTTGAGCAGGTTCTTGAACTGCTCGCGTTCCACGACGGTGAACCACTGGCGGTTGCCCGCATCCTGGAGCGCCTTGACCAGGATCGATCCGGCGCCCTGGGTGACCGCGCGGGACAGGGTCTGCCCCTGTTCGCTCGGCTTGAACTGCCCGGTCTGGTCGCCGAAGCCATAGACCGCGACCGACAGCGGCCGCGCAGGCGGCGGCAGCTGGTTCAGCCGCACTTCCGTCGGCGTCTTCGCCGGGATGAAGGCGGCCGTGCTGAAGCGCGAAGGGCCGACGTTATAGGCCGCGCAACCCGACAGACCGACGGATGCGAGAAGGGCGAGAGCGGTCCGCATCTCAGCTCGCCTTGACCAGCGTGGGCACGGTGATGACCGTCGTCTTGCCCGTCGTCGTGTCGGTGATGGTCAGCGTCACGCTGTCCAGCCCACGGACGAACTGGATGGTCTGCGACCCGAAGGTGATCGTACCGCTCTGCTGCGGGTTCGCACCGAAGATCGCATTGGTGACCTGCGTGGAAAGCGATGACAGCAGCTGCGACTGCAATTGCCGTGCGAACAGCTCCGCCTGCGACTGGTTCGACGGGTCGTTGGGATCCTGATATTTGTTCTGCCCGTTAGCTTCGGCGAACAAGTGATTTGAATTGAATGGGTTTCCGCCAAATCTCGGATTGACCGGCTGATACGTCAGGTCTTGCGCCACGGCAATCGTGGGCAATGTCAGCATCACAGCTGCCAGACTCGCCATGGTCTTACGCCAGGCCATGTATCCAAACCCCCTGATCGTTAAGTTCTTGATAACCGATTACGCCGGCACATCCAGATTGCCAACGATTATCTGTGGTTAATCAGGGCCAGGATGTCCCTAAATGATCTCGTCTCCGACAAGTAGGTGAATCAAAAGGCATATTATCAAGCACAAAATCGCGGCCTGATAAGATCTTCTTTAGATTGTCTGCCGCCTTTCCAGAGAACAGGACTCTACGTTCACCCCTATCTCGCAAGAATAATCTTTATTTTCAACGTCAAGGCCATTTTGAACATGATTCGTTCACACGGCGGTCGCATTCAAGTTCGGTTTGGACGCCCTTGGTCTGCAGACGCACATCATGACCGTGCGGCTTGGATCCCAAAGGGCATTGGGATCGACCGCGCCCTGCCCGCGCGCCGCCGCTTCCCTCTACGGTGCCGGGTCGCGCCGGTGCAGGCGTTCCAGGGCGCCGTACCGGAACGCGGCGCGCCGACGACCCTGTTCGTGTTCGATGGCATCGACAGGAAGGACGACCGACGCGACGCCGGCGCGCATCCACCGTCCGATCGACGCCGCGGCATCCGTTAGTGTGCGATCGAGCAAGGCCGGATCGGCGCGGTACCGGCCCTCACCCACATGGACCAGCCTCTAGCGGAGACGGCAGGCCTTGATCTGCGCGGGCTCCGGACGCGCGCCGACGGGCTGGAACGTCGCCATGTAGCCACCCGCGGATGGCATCTGCGCCTGCGACACCTGGCGATACCCGACCGCCTCGAACTCGCAGCGGAGCAGTTCGGGCGGCGTGCCGTGATTCTGGGGACGGCGGTCCGCGTCGACGACGACGACCAGGCCGTCCGGCTTTACCGACGGACGCAGCCGCCAGAGGAACTCGTAGGGCTGCGCGATCTCGTGATACATGTGCACCATCAGCACGCGGTCGAAACTATGTTCCGGAAGCTTGGGATCGGCCGGCTCGCCGAGCCGGACCGAGACGTTCTCGAGATCCTCGCGCGCCACGCGGTCGGCCAGGGCATCGCGGACGCTGGCGACGATATCCTCCGCCAGCACGCGCCCCGTCTTGCCGACCCGCTGGGCGAGGCGGATCGTGTAATAGCCCTCGCCTGCACCAATGTCCGCGACGGTCATACCGCGGCGGATCTTCGCCTTGTCCATCACCTCCGTCGCCTCGTTCAGGCGGTCGCGCGCCTCCTCGCTCGACCAGCGGGACGAGACGATGCTGGCGACCGGCCTGTCGGCGGCGGGAAAGGGGCCGGGTTCGGCCGGATCGCGACGGATCAACGGCTTCGACCCGTCGCAGGCGGCAAGCAGCAGCAGCGCGCACAGCACGCCGTCCACCATCCCCCGCCCCCTGCGACGCGTCGCGGCCATCAGTCGACATCCTCCACATCAACCTTCTCGCCCGTCACCCGCTGCGACAGCGCCGCCGCCATGAACGGGTCGAGCGCGCCGTCGAGCACGTCGCCGGGCGCGGTAGAGGTGACGCCGGTGCGCAGGTCCTTCACCAGCTGATAGGGCTGCAGCACATAGGAGCGGATCTGGTGGCCCCAGCCGATATCGGTCTTCGTGGCGTTCTCCGCATTGGCGACCGCCTCGCGCTTCTGCAGCTCCAGCTCGTACAGGCGCGCGCGCAGCTGGTTGTACGCCTCCGCCTTGTTCTTGTGCTGCGAACGCTGGTTCTGGCACTGCACGACGATGCCGGTCGGGATGTGCGTGATGCGCACCGCCGAATCGGTCGTGTTGATGTGCTGGCCGCCGGCGCCGGATGCGCGATACGTGTCGATGCGCAGGTCGCTCTCGTTATAGTCGACCTCGATATTGTCATCGATGACCGGATAGACCCAGACGCTCGAGAAGCTCGTGTGGCGCCGCGCGGCACTGTCGTAGGGGCTGATCCGCACCAGGCGGTGTACGCCGCTTTCGGTCTTGGCGAAGCCATAGGCGTTCTCGCCCTTGACCAGCAGCGTCGCGGACTTGATCCCGGCCTGCTCGCCCGCGTGATAGTCGATGAGCTCGACCTTCATGCCGCGGCGCTCGGCCCAGCGCGTGTACATGCGCTGGAGCATGCCCGCCCAGTCCTGGCTCTCGGTGCCGCCCGCGCCCGAATTGATCTCGATATAGGTGTCGTTCGCGTCCGCCTCGCCCGCGAGCAGCGCCTGGACCTTGTCATGCTCGGCGCGCACGGCGAGCTGGGCGAGCGCCTCGACGCCCTCGGTCTCCATCTCCGTATCGCCCTCGGCTTCGGCCATCTCGATCAGCTCGACGGTGTCGTCGAGTTCCGACTGGATCGCTTTCGTGGCGGTGATCGCCTCGTCGAGTCGGCGACGCTCGCGCATCACCTCCTGCGCGGCCTTGGGGTCGTTCCACAGCGCCTGGTCCTCGACCCGCGCGTTGAGTTCGTCGAGCCGGCGCAGCGCGCGGTCCCAATCGAGGAAGCGGCGGAGCAACGCCAGCGCGTCCTTGATGCGGTCGACATGGGATTGCGCTTCGGCGCGCATGGAAGATCTCCGGAAAATGCAAGAATGGCGGACGGACCGCGGATATGGAAGCGGCGCTAGTAGATTCCGCCTTCCCTTTGCAAGAAGTCGCTGTCGCGCGGCGCCTGTGTCTTCGCCGCGGAGGGGGTGGCGGCGGCGGCAGGCGTGGGCCCCGCATGGCGCGCCGCACGGCGCGGCTCGCTCTCCGGCTTGAACGCTTCCCAGATCACCGCCGGCTTGGGGTCGGTGTCGGTGGGGAAGGTGCCGTAGACCGGCCGACCGCTCGCGCGATCGATCCGGACCATGCGGATGCCCGGCGCGGCGCGGAAGGGCAGCTTGTCGAGCCCCTCATAGGCCTTGACCGCGAACTCCTTGAAGATCGGCGCGGCGACGGTGCCGCCCTCCGCCGCGCCCAGGCGCCGCGGACTGTCGTAGCCGAGATAGAGACCGCCGATGAACTGCGGCGTGCCGCCGATGAACCAGACGTCGGTCGGACCGGTCGTTGTGCCCGTCTTGCCCATCATCGGCCGGTCGAGATCGCGCAGAACGGTCGCCGTACCGCGCTGGATGACGCCTTCGGTGATGTGCACCATCTGATAGGCGGTCATCGCGTCGATCGCCTGCCGCGTCCGGTCCCGCGGGCGCGGCATCGCCTTGCCGTTCCAGTCGGGCGCGTTGCAGCCGTCGCAGGCACGCCAATTCTCCGGCCAGATCACCTTGCCGTGGCGATCCTGCACGAAGTCGATCAGGCTCGGATCATGCGCGCGCCCCTGGTTGGCGATCGTGGCATAGGCGTTGACCATGCGGCTGACGGTCGTCTCGCCCGCGCCGAGCGCGATCGCGAGATAAGGCGAATAGGTGCCGACGCCCAGCCGCTTCATCACGTCCACCACCTTGGGCATGCCCGTCGTCGCCGCGGCGCGGACCGTCATCAGGTTGCGCGACTGCTCGATGCCCCAGCGCATCGTGTGCGGCCCCGCCGCGCGCATGTTGGCGAAGTTGCGGAAGCATTTCTGGCCGAGCCGTGCCCCCTGGTAGACGCAATAGGGCGCATCAAGGATGATCGTCGCGGGCGTCATCCCGTTTTCCAGCGCGGCAGAATAGACGATGGGTTTTATCGTCGACCCCGGCTGGCGCAGCGCCTGTGTCGCGCGATTGAACGCCTGGATGCGGCTGTCGAAGCCCCCCTGCATCGCGAGCACGCGGCCGGTCGCCGGCTCCTCGACGACGAAACCGCCCGAAACCTTGGGGATCGACCGGATCGACCAGCTGCCGCCTTCGGGCGCGACCGCGATGATGTCGCCGGGCTTCAGCGCCGAGAAGCTGGTCGCCGCGCTGCCGCGCACCGGCATGAGGGCCCGCGACCGCGGCAGTTCGCCCGTCTTGCCGTCGCCGAAGCCGATCCGCCACGCGTCACCGTCGCGGGCGATGACGATCGCGGCGCGCCAATCGGCATAGTCGAGCGCGATGTTGGTGTTGATCAGCGCGCCGAGCCAATTGTCGTCCTCGATCTCGACATGACGGATCGGGCCGGACCAGCCGCGTCCGCGATCGTACCGGATCAGTCCGTCGCGAAGCGCCTGGGTCGCCAGGTCCTGCAATCGCGTGTCGAGGCTGGTGCGCACCCACAGGCCGCCCGCATAGACGCTATACGGGCCGTCCTGCGAATTCTCGCCGAACTTATCGATCAGCTGCCGGCGCACCTCCTCGACGAAATAGCCGCCGACGCGCTCGAACTTGGGCGTGCGGCGCAGGATCGTGCCGAGCGGCTCCGCCACCGCCTGATCGTGCTGCGCCTGCGTGATGAAGCCGTTCTTCAGCATTTCGCCCAACACCCAGTTGCGCCGTTCCATGGCGCGGTCTGGGTGGCGGACCGGATCGTAGTTCGACGGCCCCTTCGGCAGGACGGCGAGATAGGCGAGCTGCGCGAGATCGAGCTCGGGCAGCTCCTTGTCGAAATAGGCGTGGCTCGCCGCTTCGACCCCGAAGGCGTTCCGGCCGAGCGCGATCTGGTTGAGGTAGAGTTCCAGGATCTGCGGCTTTTGCAGCGTATCCTCGATCCGGAAGGCGAGGATCGCCTCCTTCAGCTTGCGCGTGGGCGAATATTCGTTGCCGATAAGCAGGTTCTTGGCGACCTGCTGCGTGATCGTCGAGCCGCCGCGGGCGCGCTTGCCGCTGCCGAACTTGCGGGCGTAATCGATGACCGCGCCGGCAAGTCCGGGGTAATCGACGCCGTGATGCTCGAAGAAGGTCTTGTCCTCCGCCGCCAGGAAGGCGCGGACCAGCAGCGGCGGATATTCGCTGTAAGACAGCTCGACGCGCCGTTCCCGCGCATAGGACTGGATGGGATTGCCGTCGTTGCCGCGCACGTTCGTCGGCAGCGGCGGCTCATAGGTGCGCAACTGGGCGACGGAGGGCAGATCGCGCAGGATCGTGATCCACAACACGCCATAGCCGATCGCGGCCAGCACCGCGAGAACCGCGAGCGCCTTGACCCACCACCGACCCCAGGCGGCCCGCACCACGCCGCGCAGGCCGCCTGCGTCGCGATACCGGGTCATGCGGGTGGTGCTGGGGGGATCGGACGCCATAGACTTGCGGCTCGCGTGTAGCAGGTTCGCAGCCGGTTGCCAGCCGATTGCGGCGTGCCGCGCCGCGTTGCGGCGGCGAACCGCCATGCTGCGCGGCCGTTAGCGTGCGATCCGGCAAGGCGGATCGGGGCGGCGACGGCCCTCACCCCCACCCGGCCGCCCACACAGCGTATCGTGGATGAGCGGCCGGGTTGGGATGAGAGCCGGCGCCGCTTCCATGCAGGTGGACCGGACCCTAGCGGCTCACCATCTGGCGGGCGAAGTGCACCTCGATCGCGCGCGTCACGCTTTCCCCGATCTTCTCGCGCCCCTCGCGGCTGTCCAGGAAGGCGGCGTCGCGCGCGTTCGAGATATAGCCCGTTTCGAACAGGATCGACGGCATGTCGGGTGCCTTGAGCACCATCAGCGACGCCATGCGGTGGAAGACGTCCTTCGTCGGGATCAGGGGCTTCGCCTCGCGCCCCAGCAGCCGCGCGAAGTTGGCGGACGTGTTCATCGTCTCGCGCTGGGTCAGGTCGATCAGGATCGACGACACGTCCGCACCGGCGTCGCCGAGGTTGATGCCGCTGATCACGTCCGCCTTGTTCTCCCGCGCCGCGAGCCGTGCGGCCTCCTTGTCCGATGCCACTTCCGACAACGTGTAGACCGAGGCACCGCTCGCCTCGCCGCTGCCGACGCTGTCGCAATGGATCGAGATGAACAGATTGGCGTGCAGCCGTCGCGCGATGCCGAACCGCTCGCGCAGGACGAGGTAGCGGTCGTCGTCGCGAGTCAGCGCGACGCGCACGCGACCGCTGGCGAGAAGCTGGTCGCGGATCGCCTTCGCGATGCGCAGCGTCACGTCCTTCTCGCGCAGCCCGGTCTCGGCGTTGATCGCGCCGGGATCGACACCGCCATGGCCCGCATCGATCACCACCAGCGGCCGGTCGTCCTCGCCCTCGACACGCGGCAGCTTCACGCCGCGCGCCGGCGGCGGCACCGGCACGGACACCTTGTACTTCGGCCGCGCGGTCAGCGTGCCGAGATCGAAGGGGAAAAAGCTGAGTGGGCCCGCCGCGCTCGCGGCGGCGAATCGCGCCACGTCGACCGCCTGGAGCGACAGCGTCAGGCGCCGTCCGTCGGGATCGAAGCCGCCGTCGTCGATGACCGCCGGACGCGCGAGGTCGAACAGCAGCCGCGTGCCGCCGGCATGCGCGATCTGGCGGATGCCGGCCACCGGCCCCCCGCCGATCGCATGCGCGCCGGGCATCGCCCCCGCGACGTCGACCGCGATCTGCCGCGTGCCCTTGAGGATGAGGCCGGTCGCATCGCCGACCGGGCCGTCGAAGCGGATGTCGATCCGCCCGTCGACCACCGACACGCTACGCACCGCGGTCGCCGCGGCGGCGGGACCGCCGACGAGCCATCCGGCGAAGAGGGCCAGGAACGCGAACACGGCACGTATTTGCCGCTTCACCCGGCCGCGGGTCCAGCGAAAAACCATCCATACCCCTTTGGCGATCCCCTTGTGATCGCGAGAAGTTCCGATAGGAGCCAAGCTCCTGCCACCGGGTTGCGCGGCAGGGTTAATTGTCCGTTGGGCACGATTTTGCCGCCGAAACCGGCAATTTACCGCCGGTTGCGATGCGGCTCTCACAATGCTACCTAATCAAATGTACCCGTGCGTCGCGACCAAGGTCGGCGACACATCGGTCCGCCGTGCCGTTCTGGCGCGGGACATAACCAGGTTGACGCTCGCATGACGCATTTCTCCACGTTCCGACACCGCCCGGCAGTTGCCGGCGGATGCGCGGGCGTGTGGGCGGGCCGTGCCCCCCAGATTGCCGGGCGAGCAGACGCATCTTTGCCAAACACCCGCGCCGACGTGATCGGCGCGCTTCATCGTCGCGCGCCCCGCCCTGCTGCCGGCCCTGCCGCACCACCGGGACGCGCGTGGAGACTATTCAATGACCACGCGTATGCTGATCGACGCACGCCACCGGGAAGAGACCCGGGTCGCCGTCGTCAAGAACAACCGTATTGAAGAATTCGATTTCGAGAGCGCCGAGCGCAAGCAGCTCAAGGGAAACATCTATCTCGCCAAGGTGACGCGCGTCGAGCCGTCGCTGCAGGCGGCGTTCGTCGACTATGGCGGCAACCGCCACGGCTTCCTGGCGTTCAGCGAGATCCACCCCGATTATTACCAGATCCCCAAGGAGGATCGCGACGCGCTGCTGCGCGAAGAGGCGGAGCATGCCGCCGAAGAGGCCGCGCTGCGCGCCGAACATGACGGCGACGACGAGGAGTTCGAGGGCGATCACGACGCCGTGGACGACCACGGCGACGACCATCACGACGATCACGACGACCATGCCGACGATGCGGAGGCGACCGGCACGTCGAAGCGTCCGCGCGGCAACGGCAACGACGACCAGGTCGAAGCACTGCGCCAGCGCCGCATGAATCTGCGCCGCCGCTACAAGATCCAGGACGTGATCCGCCGTCGTCAGGTGCTGCTGGTCCAGGTCGTCAAGGAAGAGCGCGGCAACAAGGGCGCGGCGCTGACCACCTATCTGTCGCTGGCCGGCCGCTATTGCGTGCTGATGCCCAATACGTCGCACGGCGGCGGTATCTCGCGGAAGATCAGCAATGCGGCCGACCGCAAGCGGCTGAAGTCGATCATGGCGGACATGCAGCTGCCGTCGTCGATGGGCTGCATCGTGCGGACCGCCGGACTGCAGCGCACCAAGACCGAGATCAAGCGCGACTTCGACTATCTGGCGCGCCTGTGGGACGGCATCCGCGAAACGACGCTGCATTCGTCGGCGCCGGCGCTGATCTATGGCGACAGCGACCTGATCAAGCGCGCGATCCGCGACATCTATAATCGCGAGATCGACGAGGTGATCGTCGAGGGCGAGGACGGCTATCGCCACGCCAAGGACTTCATGAAGCTGCTGATGCCCAGCCATGCGCGCCGGGTGAAGCAATATGCCGACGCGGTGCCGCTGTTCCAGCGCGCGCACGTCGAGGACCAGCTGGCGGCGATGTACAACCCCGTCGTGCAGCTGAAGTCGGGCGGCTATCTGGTCATCAACCCGACCGAGGCTCTGGTGTCGATCGACATCAACTCCGGCCGCTCGACGCGCGAGCACAATATCGAGCAGACCGCGACCGCGACCAACCTGGAGGCGGCCAAGGAGATCGCCCGCCAGCTGCGCCTGCGCGACATGGCGGGCCTGGTCGTCATCGACTTCATCGACATGGACAACGGCTCGAACGTCCGCAAGGTCGAGAAGGCGATGAAGGAGGCGCTGAAGGACGATCGCGCGCGCATCCAGGTCGGCCGCATCAGCAGCTTCGGCCTGATGGAAATGAGCCGCCAGCGCCTGCGCACCGGCGTACTTGAGGCGTCGACCCGCCAGTGCCCGCATTGCGAAGGCACCGGCCTGGTCCGCACCGCCTCGTCCGCCGGCCTGTCGGCGCTGCGCCTGATCGAGGACGAGGCCGCGCGCGGCCGCGGGTCGATCCTGACGCTGCGCGCCAGCCAGGAAGCCGCCGTCTACGTGCTCAACAAGAAGCGCGCCGACATCGCGGAGATCGAGGATCGCTATGGCGTGACCGTCGAGATCCTGCCGGATCGCGAAGAGGAAGGCGCGCGCATGTCGGTCGAGGCGAGCGGACCGCCGCCGACGCACGCCCCCAAGATCGAGCCGCTGGTCGAGGATCTCGACGACGACCTGCCCGAGGATATCGAGGAGGAGTTCGACGAGGAGGAAGAGGTCGAGGCGGAAGCCGAAACCCGTGCACCGCGCGAGGATCGCGCCGAGGGCGAAGACGGCGAGGGCCGTCGCGGCCGTCGCCGTCGTCGTCGCGGCCGGGGCCGTGGTCGCCGCGACGAGCAGGGCGAGCAGCAGGACGATAGCGTCGACGCCACGCCCGCGACCGGCAACGCCGAGCAGGACGCCGATGACGCCGGTGACGACGAGGCCGAGACCCTTGCCCGCGAGGACGTCGAAGACGCCGCCGTCGCCGAGGGCCAGGGCGAGAAGCGCCGCCGTCGCGGTCGTCGCGGCCGCCGTGGTGGTCGTCGGAGCGCCGAAGGCACGGTCGAGGCGAACGAGAACGCCGAGGCCGCCGAGGCCGCCGAGGCCGCCGAGGCCGCTGCGCCGGAACTGGAGCCGATCGTCGAGGCTGGCGATGCCGGTCCCGTGACCACCGGGCTGGACGCGCCCGCGACCGAACCGGTCGAGGATGCGCCCGCCGAGGCGCCGCGCACCCGCCGCCGCCCGCGCGCCCGCAAGGCCGCCGCGCCGACGACCGAGGCTGCGACGACCGAGCAGCCGGTGGCCGAGCCGGCGCCCGCGACGCTCGAGGTCGGGGCCGAAGCCGAAGCGCCCGCCAAGCCGAAGCGCACCCGGAAGAAGGCCGCCCCGGCGGCCGCCGAACCCGTTGCCGACGCCCCCACAGAGGCGGCGACGGAAGCGGCTCCCAAGCCCAAGCGCACGCGTCGCAAGGCCGCGCCCGCTGCCGTGACGGAAGAATCCTTGTCGGCAGAGGCCGTCGCCGCACCGGCCGACGCTCCGGCGGCGGAACCGGCGGCCGATGCGGCCGCGGCGGATGCGGAGGCTTCCGCCGGCGAATCCACCGACACGCCGCGCCGCGGCTGGTGGCAGCGCACCTTCGGCGGCTGACCCTTCACCGCAAGGCTGAGCAAACTAAAGGCCCTCCCGCCTCGTGGCGGGAGGGCCTTTTGCCGTCTGCACCGGCATGCCGCAGGCGGCGCGATAACCTGCGGGGATCGCCCCATGACGCTCCCGTAAGCGACCTGTAAGCCATCGCACCTAAGGTCGGCCGTCACGCGCAACGCGGCGCGAGCAAAGGATATGCGCATGCGGTGGCCGACCGGATCGATCCTGCCCCTTGTCCTGCTCGCGGGCATTTTCCTCACCCCGCATGCCGATGCCCGGCCGCGCCACGTGCCGACCACGCCGGCGGGCATCCGCGATGCTGTCCGACGCGAGGGCGCGACGCGCGTGGTGGACCGACTCGCGGCGAACAATCTGTGGTTCGACGTCGTCGAAGCCAGGATCGACGCCGCCGCCCCAGGCTGGATCGAACTTGCGCCGCTGCTTGCTCCCGGCACGGATGCCGCGACGGCCGAGGGACTGGGGCTCAGCCTCGCTGGCGCGCTGCCGCATGCACCGGATCGCGTGCTCGCCGTCCTCGACCTCACCGGCGCATCGCCCGTGCTCCGGCCGGCGACGGTCTGCAGCGCAGGGTTCATCGACGTTCCCGCGGCCGAGATCGCCGCCTATCGCAGCCGGACGCTCGTCGCCGTCCGGCGCGTTCGCAACGCGACGCTCGCCCGCGCACGGGCCGCCTGCATCGCCAGCCTGACCCGCGGCTGAAGACGCACCGCCACGACGGTCACGGCCGCCTTCGCTTTCAGCCGCGGTTCACCTAGGCTTCGCGATAGGCGCGGCGATGAGCCGTTCGCCGCGTTTCGCCGTGACCTTCCCCCGCGGCGCGCCTATGGTGGGCGCTATGCCACCGGCCGGGGACCGATAGCGCATGAAGCGCCTGCTTGCCGTTGCCGCCGCCGCGATCCTGCTTGCCGCCCAGCCTGCGGCGGCGCAGTCGATCCTGCGCGACGCGGAGACGGAGGCGATGTTCGCCGACATGTCGACGCCGCTGATCAAGGCGGCAGGCCTCAGCCCGCGCGACGTCAAGGTCGTGCTGATCAACGACGATTCGATCAACGCCTTCGTCGCCGGCGGTCAGACCGTCTACGTCCATTCCGGCCTGCTCCAGGCGGCAGACAATGCCAACCAGGTACAGGGCGTGATCGCACACGAACTAGGCCATATCGCCGACGGCCATGTCGTCCTCGCCGACCGTGGCATGAAGCCCGCGATGGGCATCACCCTGCTGTCGATGGTTCTCGGCCTGGCCGCGATCGCGGCGGGCAGCGGCGAGGCGGGGGCGGGCCTGATGGCGCTGGGGCAGCAGGCCGGGCTGGGCAAATATCTCGCCTTCAGCCGCACGCAGGAATCGACCGCCGACGCGGCGGGCGCCAGATATCTCAGCACCGCCGGCATCACCGGCAAGGGCATGCTGAGCTTTTTCAAGAAGCTGCAGCAGCAGGAATATCGCTACGGCGTCGAGAACATCGACCCGTTCATGCAGACGCACCCCCTGTCGGGCGAGCGCATCGCGCATCTGACCGCCGATCTGCAGGCGTCGCCGGCCTGGAACACGCCCTCCGATCCCGCGCTGGAGGAACGGTTCCGCCGGGTGAAGGCGAAGCTGGAGGGCTATGTGATGCCCGCCGAGCGCACACTGGCCGACTTCCCGGACACCGACAACACGGTCTATGCGCATTACGCACGCGCCTACGCCTATCACAAGGCCGGCTATCCCGACAAAGCCGATGCAGAATCGGCGGCGCTGCTCAAGGCGAAGCCGAACGATCCCTATTTCCTCGAGATCCGCGGACAGATCCTGCTGGAAGCGGGGCGACCCGCCGATGCTTTGATGCCGCTGCGCCGCGCGACCGAGGGGTCGGGCAACAATCCGTTGATCGCGACGACGTTCGGCCATGCGCTGATCGCGACCGAGGACAAGACCAATTACCCCGAGGCGATCAAGGTGCTGCGCATCGCGACGCAGCGCGACGACGACAATCCCTTCGCCTGGTACCAGCTCGGCACCGCCTATGAGCTGACCGGCGACACCGCGCGCGCGGCGCTGGCCACCGCGGAGCGCGCGAGCATGACCGGCGACCAGCGCACCGCCGCGCAAAGCGCGCGCTATGCGATGGCGCGCATCCCCGCCAACACCGCGGACTGGATTCGCGCGCAGGACATCGCCATGGCCGCCCAGAACGACATGGACGACAATCCGAAGAAGTATAAGCGCAAGTGAAGACCATGCATCTGCTGGGCGTCGCCACGCTCGGCGCCCTGATCGGCGCCGGCGCGGTATGGAGCGCCGATCGCCTCGTCGCCCCCGGCGGCGCGGACCGCCTGCGCATCGAGCGAGTCGTCCATGACTATATGCTCTCACACCCGGAGATCATCCCCCAGGCGATGCAGGCGTTGCAGGCGCGCGAATCGGGCAAGGCGGTGGCGGCCAATCGCGACGCGATCACCACGCCGTTCGCCAGCGCCTGGGCGGGAAATCCCAAGGGCGACGTCACCCTGGTCGAATATTACGATTACAACTGCGGCTATTGCCGCGCGTCACTGCCGATGATCGCGGACCTGATCCGGCGCGATCCCAACCTGCGCGTGGTCTATCGCGAACTGCCGATCCTGGGGCCGACCAGCCGACCGGCGGCCCGCGCCAGCCTGGCGGCGGCGCAACAGGGGAAGTTCGCCGCCTTCCACGACGCGCTCTACGCGGCGGGGCCGGTCAGCGACGCGACGATCCGCGCGACAGCGGCGAAGACGGGCGTCAGCTTGCCGCCCGCCAGTGCACCGGCCCTCGACGGAGAGATCGCCAGGAACATGGAGACGGCGGCGAAGCTGGGCATGACCGGCACGCCCACCTGGGTGATCGGCGACCAGATGCTCGCCGGCGCGCTGCCGGTGGAGGAGCTGGAAAAGGCGATCGCGGCGGCCCGCGGCCGATAGGGCGGGCGTTCCAGCGCTCCACGCGCCGGCCAGGGGCCGCCGACCGGGCCGATTGGCGCCGGACGTGCCCGATACCGCAACCCGGCACCCTTTCGCCCGGCCGCCCGCCGCCCTATCTCCCGCGGCAACAAGGGGGCATTGCATGGCCGAACCGATCCTAGCGCTTTCCGGCGTGTCGAAGACCTACAAGAGCGGCACCACGGCGCTGCACAGCGTCGACCTGACGATCAACAAGGGCGAGATCTTCGCGTTGCTCGGCCCCAACGGCGCGGGCAAGACGACGCTGATCAGCATCGTCTGCGGCATCGTCACGCCGTCGACCGGCAGCATCTCGGTCGGCGGCCACGATGCATTGCGTGCGTTCAAACGGGCCCGCCGGATGATCGGACTGGTACCGCAGGAACTGTCGGTCGACATGTTCGAGACCGTGCTGGCGACGGTCAGCTATTCGCGGCGGCTGTTCGGCTATGGCGCCGACCCCCAGCATGTCGAGCAGGTGCTGCGCGACCTTTCGCTGTGGGACAAGCGCGACGCCAAGGTGATGGAGCTTTCCGGCGGCATGAAGCGCCGCGTGCTGATCGCCAAGGCGCTGGCGCACGAGCCTGACATCCTGTTCCTCGACGAACCGACCGCGGGCGTCGACGTCGCGCTGCGCCGCGACATGTGGAAGCTGGTCCACAAGCTACGCGCGCGCGGCGTCACGATCATCCTCACCACCCATTATATCGAGGAGGCGGAGGAGATGGCGGATCGGGTCGGCGTCATCACCGGCGGTAAGCTGCTGCTGGTCGAGGAGAAGGCGACGCTGATGCGCAAGCTCGGCAAGCGCGAGATGGACCTGACCCTCGTAGAGCCGATGACGCAGATACCGGCGGGGCTGGAACGCTGGCACCTCGCGCTGGAGAACGAGGGCAAGACGCTGCGCTACGTCTTCGACGCGACGGAGGAACATACGGGCATCCCCTCGCTGCTGCGCGCGCTGGCCGAACAGGGCATCGCGTTCAAGGACCTCGAAACGTCGAAGTCGAGCCTCGAGGACATTTTCGTCGACCTGGTGGGAGGCCGCGCGGCATGAACCTGAACGGCATCTGGGCGATCTATCGCTTCGAAATGGCGCGCGCGCTGCGCACCGTGTGGCAGAGCCTGATCACGCCGGTCCTGCTCACCAGCCTCAACTTCATCATCTTTGGCGGCGCGCTGGGCGGCCGGATCCAGGAAGTGGGCGGCGTGCCCTATGGCAGCTTCCTCGTCCCGGGCCTCATTATGTCGTCGCTGCTGGTGCAGAGCGTCAGCAACGCGTCCATCGGCATCTACTTCCCCAAGTTCACCGGCACGGTGTTCGAGCTGCTATCCGCGCCGATATCCGCGATGGAGATGGTGATCGGCTTCGTCGGTGCGGCGACCACCAAGTCGGTGGCGATCGGCCTGGTCATTCTCGCGACCGCCACCGCCTTCGTCACGGTACGTATCGACCATCCATTCGCGATGGCCGCGCTGCTGATCCTGACCAGCCTCGCCTTCTCGCTGTTCGGCTTCATCATCGGCATCTGGGCCAAGAATTTCGAACAGCTCAATTTCGTCCCGACGCTGGTGGTGACGCCGCTGACCTTCCTCGGCGGGGTCTTCTATTCGATCGACATGCTGCCGCAGCCATGGCGGACGGTCACGCTGTTCAACCCCGTCGTCTATCTGGTCAGCGCGTTCCGCTGGAGCTTCTTCGGAACGGGCGACGTGCCGGTGCTGATCAGCCTGGGCGTCACGGCGGGCTTCCTGCTGCTGTGCCTCGCGGTGGTCGGCTGGATCTTCCGCACCGGCTGGCGGCTGAAGAATTGAACCCGGCCGACGCCACGGCCCCCGGCGGACGCGCGTCCGATGCCGGGCAGCCCGGGGCGTCGGAAAGCTTCATCGGCTTCGATTCCGCTTGGACCGACAATCCGCGCGCGCCCGGCGCGATCGCCGCGCTCGTCGTCGCGAGCGACGGGACCGTGACCTTCCACCCGCCCCGCCTCGCGCGCTTCGCCGAGGCGCTCGCCTTCATCGACGAGGTCGCTACGGGCTACACGTTGATCGCGCTGGATCAGCCGACGATCGTCCGCAACGCCGCCGGCATGCGCCCGGCGGAACGCGTCGCGGCGGCGGCGATCAGCTGGCTCGGCGGCGGCGTGCAGCCCGCGAGCCGCAGCAAGACCGGCATGTTCTGCGACGCTGCGCCGATCTGGCCGTTCCTCGCGGCGCTGGGCGCCGCCGACGATCCGATGGCCGCGCGTGCCGCGTCCAATGGCCGTCATGTCATGGAGGTGTTTCCCGCCCTCGCCATACCCGCCTTTGACGCGGGCTGCGCGGCGCGCAAGGCCGCGGCCAAGTACAATCCGGCGAACCCGCGCTTCCGGCCGGACGATTGGTGCCGCGTCGCGCGCGCCGCCGCCGCGCAGTTCGACCGCTGGCACCTGGCCGAGCCGGCCTGCTGGTGCCGTGACGCCGCGGCCCTTCCCCGCCCGCGCAAGGCCGATCAGGATCGGCTCGATGCGATGCTCTGCCTCGCCATCGCGCTGCACTGGCGGCTCGCGCCGTCAGCCGAATCGATCATGATCGGCGATCTCGACGACGGCTATATCGTCGCGCCGCTCGCCCCCGCGCTGCAGGATCGGCTGACCGCCGCCGCTGCGCTGCGAGGCGTCGCTATCGACGGACGGCCCGCCGCCGTATCCGGCCGCTGACGGCGGGACGCAGAACGAGGGCGTTGAGGTCGGTCAGCGCATGCGCAACGATCGGCAGCCACAGCGCGCCGCTGCCGAGATAGAGCGCCGTCATCAGCGCCCCCCCGATCGCGGTCGCGACGACGCCGACCCGGCCCTGGTAGCGATGCATCGCCGCGAAACAGGCGGTTCCGAGGCCACAGCCGATCGCGGGCGCCCCCGTCAGCAGCGTGAGCGCAAGCGGTAGCGCCAGGCGAAAGAACAATTCCTCGGTCACGCCCGCGCTGATCGCGAGCGCGGTCGCCGGCAGCAGTTCGGCATCGCTCGTCGGCATGATCGCGCGCGCATCGCCCGCGGTCCAGGGCGCGCGCCCGCGCCGCGCCCGCCACCAGGTCGCGAGCAGCCCGAGCCCCGAGCCGCCGGCAAGCCCGGTCGCGATGGTTCCGAAACCGATATCGCCGGGCCGAAGATCGAGCGACGCGGAAAGCGGCAGGAAGGCGGGGGGAAGCGAACGCAGCGCACCCCATTGTCCCGCAAGGGCCAGGAACATCAGCGCCGGCAGGCCATAGCCGAGCCACAGGCCGATCGCCCAGCGACCATGCCGTGCGGCGATCGGCACACGGACCGGCAGCCACAATCGCCCGCGCCACAGCAGGACGACTGCATAGGCGCTCACCAGCGCGGCGAGCGCCAGGATCGTCATCCGTCGAGGCGATGTTCGCCCTTCACCCACCGCACCGTGCCCGACGAGGCGCGCATCACGACGCTTTCGGTCGTCATCTTGCCCTTGCGGCGCTTGACGCCTTCGAGCAGCGACCCGTCGGTCACGCCGGTCGCCGCGAAGATGCAGTCGCCGCGTGCGAGTTCCTTGAGGTCGTACTGCTTGTCGAGATCGTCGATGCCCCATTTGCGGGCACGGGCGCGCTCGTCATCGTTGCGGAACAGCAGGCGGCCCTTGAACTGACCACCGACGCAGCGCAGCGCGGCGCAGGCGAGCACACCCTCCGGCGCGCCGCCCGATCCCATATAGACGTCGATCGTGGTTTCCGGATCGGCGGTGGCGATCACGCCGGCGACGTCGCCATCGCCGATCAGCATGACGCCGACGCCGAGCGCGCGCAGCTCCGCGATCAGGGCCTCGTGCCGCGGTCGATCGAGCACACAAGCGATGATGTCGGAGGGCTTGACCCCCTTGGCCGCCGCGATCGCGCGGATATTGTCCGTCGGCGACCGGTCGAGGTCGATGACGCCGTCGGGCAGGCCGGGGCCGACCGCGATCTTGTCCATATAGACGTCGGGGGCGTTGAGCAGGCCGCCCTTTTCCGCGATCGCCAGCACCGCGAGGCTGTTCGGTCCGGCCTTGGCGCAGATCGTCGTGCCTTCCAGCGGATCGAGCGCGATGTCGATCTCCGGTCCCTTCCCCAGTCCGACCTTCTCGCCGATGAACAGCATCGGCGCCTCGTCGCGCTCGCCTTCGCCAATGACGACGGTACCGTCCATATAGAGTTCGTTGAGCGCGCCGCGCATCGCCTCGACGGCGGCGGCATCCGCCGCCTTCTCGTCCCCGCGACCGACCAGCGTGGAGGCGGCGATCGCCGCCGCTTCGGTGACGCGCACCATCTCGAGAACGAGGACGCGGTCGAGGACCTGGCTGGCGGCGGTCATATCTTCCCCTTGCATGTCGATAGCTTTGCGGGCGGCGATAGGCGGGCGCGCTCATCGTGTCGAGGGCATGCGTGGGCGGGACGGGCGGTGCTGTCGTCCCATCCTACCGACGCGCGCCTTGGCCGATCATGGATGTGCCCGCATTCCGATAAGCCAGGCGGATTGTTCGAGCGCTGACCGCTCGCCGGCGCGGCAGCCGCCGACGTTTCAAGCCATGATTTGACCGGCCGCGTCCTAGAAACACCCATTTTGAGCAATAACCGTTATGGACCTTTTTAATCTATTTTTCATTCTTTCCCTGATACTTCCGGAGCGAACTTAACTGGGGGGAGCGTCGACACTCGCCCCGGTTTTCCCTCCGGGCACAGGGCATCTGCACGCGGGAGGGGGGACTGCCGCCCCGTCGACGGCAGTCGGTCATCGTGCGCGATGATCGGGGTTCGGCGGAAACGGGGCGGTGCGGGGGTACCGCCAACAGCTCGGGACGTGCCTCTGTGAAAAACTTGAAGATCGCGGGTAAATTATCTGTCGCATTCGCCATCGCCATTGCCGCACTGGTCGGCCTTGGCGGTTTTTCCATCTATCGATTGTCGGTCGCCGCGGAGCGCGCCGACTATCTCGGTCGCGACCAGGCCACGAAGCTCGGCCTGGAGGACGACGTCAACACCGCAACGTCCGACTTCGGCGCCTATCAGGCGGTTCACCTGCTCGCCAACACACCCGCTCTTCAGCAGGAATATCTCAAGCGCATGAACGAGCGCGCCGCGCTCATCGACACGCGACTGAAGTGGTTGGGCGACAACGTCGTCGCCCCAGGGCCCAAGGAAAAGCTGGACGCCCTGCGGTTGCGCTGGGCCGAGTTCATGAAGACCGTGCCGGCGGGCGTCGCACTCGTTCAGGCCGGGCGTCACGACGATGCGCTGCGCCACTTCCTGAACAATCGCGACGTCTACAATCGCGGCAACACGGCGGCGAGCGAACTCATGGATGCGCAGCGGGCCAATACCGCCAGGATCGCCGAAGAGGCGCAAGCGTCGTACCGCACGTCGCGGATGCTCCTGATTGTCTCGATCATCGGCGTCGTCGCGTTGCTGGTCGGCTTGATGATGATGCTGATCCGATCGATCGCCGCGCCGCTGCGCACGGTCACGGAAGGGCTGACCGCCCTCGGCGCCGGCAACATGGACGTCGCGATCCCCGATGCGGATCGCACCGACGAGGTCGGCGATCTGGTCACGGCGATGAAGAACCTGCGCGACCAGCTGGCGGCGGCAGAGCGGGCCAAGGCCGAGCAGGCGACGCTGATCGTCGAAAGCATCGGCAAGGGTCTGGAGGCGCTTGCCACGGGCGACCTGACCACGCGGATCGAAACCCAGCTGACGGGGCCGTTCGCCAAGCTGCGCGAGGATTTCAATCGCGCATTGTCCGCGATGGGCGATGCGATGACCGCGGTGACGGAGGCGACCAGCGGCATCAACAGCGGTGCCAGCGACATCCGCCAGGCATCGGACGACCTGTCGCAGCGTACCGAGCAGCAGGCCGCCAGCCTGGAAGAGACCGCCGCCGCGATGGACGAGATCACGACCACGGTGCGCCAGACCGCCGCGGGTGCGGTGAAGGCGAACACCGCGGTGGAGGAAGCGCGTGTCGAGGCGGAACAGTCGGGTCGCATCGTCGGCAAGGCGGTCGAGGC
>NZ_JADHDT010000004.1 GCF_016820445.1 Sphingomonas beigongshangi | reverse complement strand
ACTATGCTGCCGCAAACATCGTCGATATGGCAGCGTGACTCACATCCAACGGCCTCCGGCAAACCCGGCGCGGTTCAACAGGCTGGTGCGATGCCGCTCTCAGTAGATGACGTGCTGGTCGCCATCCGTTCTTTGCCTGCAGAGGAGGAGCTTACAGCTTACCGTTGCCGAGAAGGAGTAGCAGTTAGTCACGCTAGCGAGGGTTGGTGGCTCCTTCTGCCGGAGGCGGAACATCGTCCAGATGTAGTCGAAAAGGACAATGCGTCCCTTGAACGCAGAGAGCGGGGGGCGAAGGTATGCTGATGCGCATCTACTCCCTTGGCAGCGCGTGTTTCGGGATTGCCTCGCGCATCGGAAGGAGCGGCCTAGGCGTCGGGCGGTCAAAGAGGCGCCCCGCTCTTGTTCAGCTTACCTTATTCCGCTTTGTGGTGATCCTGCCCGGCGGCGGCCTCAATGGGCGGGGCCGCTCGTGAGTACGTCGGCGCAACCCTGCATGATCGCCGTCGCTTTTAGCAGCGGAGGCGACGTTGCGATGTGGCTCGCAAACCTCACCGCGCTACAGGTGGAGCAAGTAGAGCGGATGCTGGAAAGCCTACGCCAACTGGGACATGTTGCCACCTACGCTGCAGGCCCGCTTCGCGAACTAGGCTGGGTTGACCCCATCGAAAGATTGAGGTTTCGCTGCGGTAGCCTCGCCGTTGATGCATGCCTCAACGCATCTGCCGATCGCGATCAGGCACCCCCAGGCTATTTGATGCCGGTGTGGCCATTCGATCACGAGATTGATGGCAGCCCGGCATCGACGGCCCAGTTCATTGGGCTCGATTTGACGGTCACCGCGTCACCAAGTTTCGACGAGGAAATCGGAGTGGCGCTTCCAGGCAGAGCTGGCCTCTGGCTGATCCACGCTCGTCCTATGTTCTGACGCCTTCGGCCGCAAAGTCCCCCATCGACCCTCAACAGTAGATTGTCGCCCCGCGCTGATCCGCGGGCGACGCCCTTTAGCATCGGAGAATATCGTCATGCCCGCGTTGACCCGCGGCTTGGCGTCGAACCCGCCGGCAGTGCCGGCCGGGAAGGCGAAATTGCGCCTGTTCGACGACAAGCTGATTGGCTTTTTCATGGAGGTCCGCACCTCCGGAAAGGTCACGTACTACTGCCGTTATAATGATGCCCGCGGACGGCAGCGCGAGGTGAGGATTGGCCGTCACGGCGACGTGACCGTCGACCAGGCTCGCAAGCGGGCGCAGGAAATCAAGGCTGCCGCGGCTCTTGGGGGTGATCCCGCCGCCGAGCGAGATCGCTTGCGATCCGTGCCAACGTTCGGCGAATTCGTCGAAGGCCGCTACCTCCCGCACATCAAGGGGAAGTTGCGTTCGTATCGAGATCAGGAAAGCTTCTTCCGTCTTCGGCTGAAGGCAGCGTGGGGTAATCGGTACCTCGACCAGATCCGTCCGGGTGATGTCGCCGAGTTCCAGGAGCGATTGACCCGCGAGGGTCTGTCAGGCGCCTCACGGAACCGGTACACCGCCTTCATCAAGCGAGTCTTCAACATCGCCTTGCATTGGGAGGTGTATGAGGGGCGTAATCCGGCTCAGCGAGCGCAAATGCAGCGTGAGCATGGGCGCGAGCAGTTCCTGACGGACGCGGAACTGGTTGCTTTGTTCAAGGCGCTCAATGTCGAGCCAAGCCGGACAGCCGCATGCGCGATCGCGCTGCTTGCGGCGACCGGGGCACGCCGAGGCGAGGTGCTTGGCGCTCGATGGGAAAACGTCGACATAGAGCGGCGCATCCTAACTGTGCCAGCGGCTTCGTCGAAGAGCGGGCGGACTCGTTACATACCGCTGTCGGACGCAGCGATCCGCATCCTTCAACGGTTACCCCCTACCGAAAGCCCGTGGGTGTTCCCCGGCACTGATCCGGCAAAGCCGATCAGCGACCTCAAGAAGGTGTGGGTTCGAGTGAAAGCGCGCGCCGGCATCGATCCGCGCTTCGTGCTTCATCAACTGCGTCATACCTATGCATCGCGGTTGGTTGGGCAGGGGCGAAGCCTCTACGAGGTGGGGCAACTGCTTGGCCATGCGTCGACAGCGATGACAGCCAGATACTCGCATCTGGCGCCTGCACGACTTGTCGAGGCAGCCAATCTGGCACTCCCCGACGGCGTTTGATCGCTCGCAAGCAACGTCAACATCACGGCCCCGCGGAGACCTTCCGGGGGCCGTTCTTTTTTGGAGCTTATCCCATGTCGGGCATTCAGAAGTTCAAACTCAAGGCGCGAGCATCGCAAACCTCCAGCCGGCCCGAAGCGTCGCCGGCCACCGCGCAGCCACCGGTGCGCGATGCTGATCCAATTGTGGTGGCAATGGAACAGGCATCGGCTGAGGTTCCGATGCTTCTCCTGCCCCGAACGGTCGGCGAGATGCTCGGTCTGACCGAGCGGACTTTGGAGCGGTGGCGGATTACCGGCGAGGGGCCGAGGTACGTCAAGCTGAGCCGAAGCACGGTTCGTTATCTGGCTGAGGATGTGGCCGCGTTCATTGCCGCCAGCCTTCGGGCAAACACGGCGCAGGTATCGTAGGTCGTCACGCAGACGGATCCCCCAAAAAAGATGACCCCAGCCGCTCATTGCGGCTGGGGTACTGATTAATCAAAAGGAGGGCACCTTCTCGGCGGGTTTGCGCCTCTCGACATCGGCAGCGAAGCGCTCTGCGTAGGCTTGCTGCCGTGCGGGATCATTGCCAATCAGGTCGAGGTGACGGCTGCTGGGCGACGCGACCAGCAGCGGGTATTTGGCGTCGTTGTACTGCTCGCAGTCGGGTGCCTTGATCGTGCACCAGCGTAGCTCGTTGGCGTCTTCGTTCACTGGCTGGCCGTACTTTGCCACGGCTCGGCGAGCGAACTCCGCTGACGAAATCGGCGCGCCATCCTTGGCCCAGTAGTTGATCTCGTTGACCCGGGGCCCCTCGGGCAACGCAATCAATTTGACGCTGATCTCTTCCTTACCCTTGTTCCAGAGCAATTCCTTTTCGACGTGCTCGTTGAGGCTGCCCTTGTAGTCATACGTCGTGTGCCATCGGTACACGATCGTCGCGGCGTACGAATCCTGCGTATCGCGGGGGCCTGCGTCGACGTAACCCGCTGCGCGCAGCGCGGTCTGCGCTTGCCGGACCGTCATGCCGAGGCGGACGCCGGCAATGTCGAGATTACGCGGGTCGTTGCGATTAGCCGGATCGGTCGGCCCTGCTGCTGGCTCGTAGGCGAGGGGAGGCGTCAGCTCTAGCAGCACCTTCCGCTGCTGGTTGTTGGTTGCGACCGCGTCTACCAGCCGCACCAGTGATCGCCCAAGATCGTTCGTCTGTGCAGCTAGGGCGCTTGGCACGGTCACGGCCACAATGATGGGGAGCGCGATAAACAGGCGGTGTATCATGGTAGGTCCTCGGTCATCGTTCAAAGGGAAGCCGTCGGGCTCTGTCGCGATGTTAAGGAGGCGGACTACATGGCTGTCCCGCTGGCGCCCTGGCCGAATTCGGCTGGCTTGGCTGTGACCGAGATCATGCCATCCTCGTAGGTGCCCTCGGAGCCACCGGCCTCGAATGCGATCTTGTCACCGTTGCGCCGCATTGTGCCGCGATCGTCGCAGCCGGGGATTTCCTGTCCGGGCAGCGCGCGACCATTACGCGCTCCGACAAGCACATGTGTTCCGGGGCACGCGGCTCCGCCGATGATGGTGACCCAGGCGACACTCTCCTGCGGCAGTTCGAAGACGCCGATCAGCGAGATGCCAGAGTTTGCCGCCACCGGTTGCGGAGCGTTCGTCCCGCTCGCGGTGAAGCGGGCAGGCTTGCCGTTGACGGTCAGCATGTCGACGCCGTCGACATTCTCGATGGCGAAAAGCCCCTGTTGTGCCGCAACCTTGGTGAGTGGCGCGCCGGCGTCGCCAACAGTCGTGAGCATATCGGGCCCAGCGGGTGCAGTTGGTGTGGGCGCGATGCCGCCACTAGCTGCCGTTGCTTCGGTAGCCGTGTCCGCCCGATTTGCGACGGCTTCGTTCCGCTCGCTGCAACCGCCTGCAGCCAGCATTACGACAGCAGCCGGCATGCAAGTCCAGACAAAGCTTCTTTGAGATTTCCCCATTTTACCCCTCTTCGGTTCCGGGGGCGCGGCAAAAGCCGGATGTTCAGAACCTGCAGGAACCCTCCAGGCGCGGACGCCTTTGGGCCGGAGCCTTGGACATGCGCGCCCGCCACCCGGCCGTGAAGCACGACCAGCGGGTTCCTTTCTGGGGTTCTGAAGCCCCACCCCCATTCTCGTGGAGGCAGGGGAGGGTTTCATCGCTTCTGCCGCACTTTGCAATATGCCTCCACGATTTGCTTGCGGCTGCCTGCAGGCCGCAGAGGCCGGCCAACTGGCCGCAATATCATCTGCCCGTACTTGGACGCGGAGATGAGCATGAAGACGTTCGACAGTTTGGCCGAGATGCGCGCGTTTCTGCCCGAAGGGGCCTGCGCGCCGACGGCCGCGGTGCTGACCAGCATGCGGGATTACATCGAGGGGCCGCTTGAAGAGGCCAGCTTTACTGCGCTGTTTGGCGCAACGGCCTACCTCGTAGAGCAGGTGGAGGATCTCAGTGCAGTGCTATCATTCGATGAAGTGGACGGACGTCGTGTGTCGCTCTTTGATGCGGCGTCATGCGCCTTTGACGTTGCGGAATGGATCGATGACGGCCGGTTCGCACGCTTTGTTACCATCGAAAGCGCAGAAGGGGGGCCGCAGTACCTCATCCCGCGCGAAGTCGCCGATCAATTCAAGTCTGTCCGTGAAAGCATCGAGAGTCTCAAAGCACCACTTTGAGAAACCCGGCTGCCGCGGCGGCCGGGTTTCTCGAATTTTTTTTGAATTGCGCCCCGTCCTCTTGAGTGCGCTAAATTTCCATAACCGACCGCTTATTCAACCTTGAGGTCGTGGGTGAGTACGCCGTCTCACTCGAACTGCCCCTCGCTCCGTGCGTCCTCTTCATCCCAGCGCCGGATGTCTTCTTCAAGTCGTAGCGATGCCTCTCGCGCCCAGTTGCGGACCCGTCGCTCCGCATGGCGGGCCATCGCGGCGACAAGGGGCCGGCGCCTCACGAACCTGCTTGCAAAGGTGCCGGATCCGCTCCCACTCCAAAAGCGACGCTCCAGCGTCTCTAGGACTTGCACCGGGTCGGGTGCGGTGTCGATCAGGATGAGCGCGATCGCCGACCATTCAAGCTCGTCGGCATCCTCTACCCTCCTGAAGTAGGGGACGAACTCCGCTAGCCGATTGGCCCTTGGTCCAGGATCTTGGGCCACCCAGGCGAGTGCCGCGTCTTCGTCAAGCGCGTCCTTCGCCTCGCCGTCGTCGTCATCGCGGAAGATGCCGCCGAAGAACTCGTCAATGATCCCGTCTGGGTGCGGCGCACCGACGATCTCGTCCAAGACCACCGTCGTGAACCGGCTCGTCAGCATCATGCACAACTTGCCAAACCTCTGGCCACCTTCGTTTGAACCGCTGTGGTTGGCTAAGGCACGGCAGATGGCGCGCGCGACCGCTTCGGCTCCAGAGCCGGAGAGCGCGAGCCCCGCGAGTGTCTCCAAGCCGTGATCGGCGCGTGCGTGCGCGCCCACATAGGAACGCGTGTCGGTGACGAACTCCATGGCAAGCTCGATCAGCTCGGGCGCAACGGCGCGCTTGTCCTCCCGATCGCCGAAGATGCGCATGTGTAATATCTGCAGCGCGGTCAGCGCACCCTCGTTGCTGGAAAACAGTTCGCGCAGGAATGCTGCCAGTTCGTCCGCCGGTATGGCCTTGCTTACGCCGCCATACATCAGCGCCTCGAACTTCGGCGGGGCGACCGATCCATCGCGCAATGCGGCTGTGAACCGGCGCATGGTGGGACGGTCGATCGGCACACCGAGATGAAGCGTGACGAGCTGTGGTCCGAGTTCGGGATCACCGGCCGCGTCGTCCAGCTTGCCCTGCACCCACCGCTCGTCCCGTCCCGCCATGCCAGCGAGTAGGCCGGCCAACACGGCGACGCCGCGTCCGTCTGGCGGCAGCCGCGAGTAGCAATCTCGCGCCGCAAACCAGATTTCGTCCGGATCGCTGACCGCGTCCCCGAGCCCTCGCGCGAAGTCGTAGACACTGGTCTGACCGCTGGCGCCGATCGCCCGTTCGAGAAAATTGGCGGCGACGCCTTTGCCTGCCACGCACGCTCCGAAGCGTCGTGCGAGCCTCGCCACGTCGCGCGTGGAGCGATGCTCGCGACCGCTGGGACGCCAATGCCGCCACGGCTCGCCGAGGACGAACGCCTCGAAGAGCTCGTCTGCCGTCGCGGGCCGGAAGGCGCGCTCGAGCGCGACGACCGAGGGCACGAGCTCGAGCGACAGGCTGCCGCGACGGAAGCTTAGAGCCTCGCAAATGGCGTTCCAGCCGGCATCCCAGTAGCCGAGCCCGCGCACCGCCTTCATCGCCTCGACCGGCATGCCGTTCCCGCCGGCGCTGAGCTGCTGGCGGAAGTTGTGGGCCACCACCTCGCGTGCGCGACCGGCAGCCGCCCCCGATCCGAACGCCGCAGCGACGAGACGCTCGTAGGCCGCCTTGCACCAGGCGTCGTAACCGTCCTGGCCCCGCGGGTACCATTGCCGCGTAAGCGCGCGGGCGCCGAAGCTGATATCCATGGACGAGCTGAAGTACGTGTCCAGCATCCGGTCTAGACATTCCACCCCGATCAGCCTGACGCGCTCATCGTCGTCGTCGAGGAGCCGGTCGATGAAGGCGAGGCGCGTCTCCTGGGTCGCCAGCGTGAAGGAGAGGCGCGGCCAGAACCGCTGATGGAAATAGTCCGCGACGGAGTGACGGCCTTGGTCGCCGGATTCCGCGACGACGAATGGCAGCATCGTCTCCATGGCGCGGGCGAACAGGGCGTCGTCGTGGGCAATCTGCGCGAGCAGCATCGCGAAGTCGCGCCTTGCTTCGCACCGCACGTCCACCAGCCGCTCGCGCTTTGGACCGGCCAGGGCGCGGGCGATCGCTTCGACGGCGTCCGCCGGGGAAGCCGGTGCCAAGCGCATTAAGGCGGTGCGCATTTCGCCCTGCAGCGTTGCCGGATCCCCCAGCGCACCGCCCGGGGCGAGCAGGGTCTTGGCGAGTGACACCGCCTCCGGGACCGAGTGGAGGTAGCCAAGCCGCCGCGCGAAGGACTTAAACAGCCGGGGCGGAGCTGCCTGGAACGCCGCCAGCAGGGAAGCCGGGTCGGACCTTCGGATCATAGTGGCGGCCAGCATGTTGGCGATCGGCGGCGGCATGATGGCGCGCTGTGGTCCACGGCGCTGGGCGATGCCGAAGTCGACCAGCCGGGAAACCTCTCCGTAGAAAGCGTCCGGCCCGACCCCGGCGAGCACGGCCAAGACGGGATGCTCGACCTCGGCGTGATCCCGCGCGTCGGCGTGGAAGGCGTAGACCAGCGACGCCGCATCCGCGCATCTGCGGGCGTCCGACCCCAGCCTACCGCGATCGGTCTGGAACAGCCGGTCCAGCATCTGGCTATCATTGAGCGAGGAGATGTCGACGCCGTCGCGCGACCCCTCCGCGATCTTGAGCGCGACGCGGGCATTGCCGCCGGCGAAGTCCGCTAGGTGGGATGTCTCCGTTCCGGTCAACCAGGGACACCGCTGAGCCAGCAGGCCAGCGAGCGCCTCTGGGCTGTTGTCACCCATCCTGACGACGAGTGAGCCGTCCATGCCGCTGTCGTCGAGTTCGTGGTCGATGGTCAGCAGGCTTGTGCGACCCGCCGGCCTGGACACGATCGTAGAGACCTGGGCGTGGATGCTGCCTGGGCAGTTGTCCGCGACGATGACGGCGGTCACCCCCGCGCCCGCGAGTTGCTCGGCGAGCACTGGGACACTGATTGCGAGATCGTGGCCGACGTCGGCGTAGATAGCCGCGTCGCGGTGAAGCGCGCGATTGCCGACCCGCTCGTCGAAGATGGCTTCGGCGAAGCGCGTCTTGCCCATGCCTGAAATCCCGATGAGCCTGACCGCGCCGCCTGCTTCCCGCAACGTGTCCCGCACGGTCTCGAGGGCCTCGGCCGAAGTGAACGGGACGCCGCCAATCAAGATGCGGTCCTCGCTACTCGAGATGTAGTCGCCCGTGGTGCTACCCGGGGCCGACCAATCGCCATACGGCCGCCAGCCGGTGACGCTCCGTCCGGACCGGCTGAGCAGCCACAGGGCGACGCCTATGTGCTGGTTCGTCCAGCGCGCGATGTGGTCGGCCCCGAGGAACCGCAGCTCAATCCGTTTTCCGCCGGATACTTCCGAGGCGACCTCGCGCATGGCCTTCATGCGCTCGTCAAGCCGCGTGCCCGCCGGGTCGTCGGTCGTGAAAACGACGTACGCGCCGTCGCGCTCGGCGAGATTGGCGAACAGCGGACGTGGCCCGTCTCCCGAACGCATCTCCTTGCGCAGGTCAGCCGGGCGCATGCGCTCGGCCTTGCACTGGAACGCGATGTCGCGCGCGGGCAGCCACCCGCCCGGCGCGGGATCGCCCGTCCAGTGCAGCGCTACGTCGACGCCACCGTCGGGTGCCGTCTGGTTGCCGCCCGCACGAATGGCGGACTGGTCGATGCCGCGGTTACGTGCCTCGGCCTCGAGAAGGCGGACGAGCAGTTCCCGCAACGCCTCGTCCCCAAGTGGGGCGACGGTTTCCTTCGTGACGCGGAACGGTTCCATCACGTCAGGATGGCCCTTGCCGGCCGTTCTCTCAACCACCGGATTACTCCGGCCAACCCTCCGGTAGGCCGAAGATCTCACGGAGCGATCGCCCGCCGTGAGTCTGCAGGCGATCGTCGACCACCTCGCGCACCTCCACGCCCAGTGGAACGTCGCCGAGTGGGGAGCGCGCCCAGGGATTGAGGATGAGCTTAAGCGACCGTTGGCCCACGCTCCAGGCCGACAGGCGCTCGACGAACAGGACAGCGCTTGACCGGGTGTAGACGGGTCCGCCGGGACCGCGCCATGCGCCGTCCGGGTTGCGCACGGGGCGCGGCTCGCGTCCTTCACTGAACGCGGTTGCGGTCGTCCCAAACAATGCATCGATGGCGGCGTCCACCCCGACGTAGTCCTCGAGCGCGTTGACGGCGATGACCAACGGAAGGTCGATATCGCCGTAGCGACCGGCCTTGCCCTCCACCGCGGACTTGATCGCCAGTTCGGGTCGGACGATCCCACCGGGCAGCGTCCTCCCGCCGACCGCCCTACCACCCGGTCTGCGCACGTTCTTAGGGACGGGACGGAGGACGAGCCGGCAGCCGTGCTCCTCGTGCTGGAACACCGGGGCGACATCCTGGGCCGCGGTCCCGTCCGCCGCGGCCTTCTCGTAATCGAGACCGTCCACGAACCGCTGCACGGCGCGCCGGAGCCGAGCGACCGCGATGGGCTTGCTCGGGGTTCCACTCGTGTGGAGATGGAGGAAAAAGTCCGGGGACTCGACCTCGTCGATCGCCTGCAGGGCCTGACGCAGGCGCCTATCGCCGCCCACGTCCGCGCTGGCCATGCCTGAGGCGAGCGTCGCCTCGAGATAGAAGCGCGTTCCGTCTGGAGCCTCGACGAGGAAGTCCGGGGCTCTGCCGTTCGCCAGGACCGGTTCGATGGCCACGATCGTGAAGCCCTGCCGCAGCAGCAGCGCGTGGAGCATTAGCTCGAAGACGGAGCTATTGTGCAGGGTGTCGTCGCGGGACTGGATACGGCGTGTCATCTCCGCGCGGTGCGCCGCCGGATAGTCGGCCAGCCAGCCGTCGATCAGCGCTCGCACCGCACCGGCTTCGAGTCTCGCGGAGACGTTGAGGTAGTCAAACCTGCCAACAGTGTGGCTGGCCGGTCCTTCCCCTTCGCGGGCGATGTCGTCGAAGGCGGAGATGAAGTCGTCAGGTGATTGTTGGTCACTCATCGTGCACCTCCCGGACGCAGTCGAGTTTCGCCTCAGGTGAAGTGGAAGGCACCGCCGCGGTCGAAGCGGTGAATCTGCTACGCATCACGGCGGGCTTAGCTGAACCTTAGGCGGTCTTGCTCAGCCTCGGTGTCCGCTCGCTTCGCGTCCTCGTCCCACCGGCGGGCGATCGCCGTCAGCATTGCACAGGTGCGCGGACTGGCGGCGTGCGCCCTCGCCCACGACCGGTATCGGGCCGCGAGGTCGCGCTCTTGCGGCCCCCCTTCGAACATGACCTTCGTGTAGACACCCCGCATGTTTAAGCGCTCGATCATGATCGAATGCTCAACCTCGTGCGATCTGAGGCGCTCGATGACGCTGGCGACAGGTGCCGGCGGCCAGACGCCGTCAATCTGGGCGGCGTGGGCGATGGTGCGCCCGATGTACGCGGGCACGACCTTCGTGAGCTTCGCCGTTCTGCCCTCCTCGAGCATCCCGTCGACCCAGGCGTCGAGTGAGCTCTGGTCTATTACGCCGCCGGTCGCGCCCGGGACCGCGTCGTTCGCCAGCAGGATGCGGTGCGAGATCGTGCCGCGAAGCCGCTGCGTCTCGCTGGTCTCGCTCTCGCCGCCCTGCGCGTCGTCTGAGATATAGACGTCCTTCAGGATTGAGACGAAGAACTCGGGGTCTTTCGCCATCCGGTCGAACAATTCGAGCCTTTCTTCATGGTGCTCGAGTAGCGGAAAGTAGGCATATTCCCAGCGGGCAAGGTCGAGCTTGTTGACGTCTTCGCGGCGGCGCAGCGACTTGAACAGCTCTGACACGTAGAAGCCGTCCATTTCGCCGACGATGCCGCCGCGATTGATTTCTGCGATGCGGCCGCCCAATAGGGTGGCGACCGTCGCCCATGACAGCTCGCTTTCGCGCGGGTGCACGGCCATGAGCGCCGCGCCAGCCCGGTCCGCGGCGATGAACCTGCCGACGAGCGTCTCGAGGTCCGAGGTCGGGCCTTCGAACCGCATGGGCTCACGGTGTGACCAGAACCACCGCGACGCCTCGTCGCCGAGCGCGTCGACCGCGTCCCAGGTAGTGGCCTTCTCGGGCCAATGCAGCAGCATGGACGCTGTGCGGATAGGCGACCAGGAATGTGACGCGGCTAGCCGAGCGATGTCGTCCCCGAATGTCTCGCCGCGAAGGTGTCGAAGGTTGCCGGACAGCGCTGAGCTAAGCTCGGGCGCAGGGGCATGCGGATCGCCGGCTGACAGCAGATCGTCGATTACCGCACGGTCCTGAATACCGGTCGCCGCGGCCAAAGCGGCGAGCTTCGGGAAGCGGATCGTCTCGGCTAGCCTGAGGATAGCTCCCGCGCCGCCAGTGGAGGCCAGCGCGGAGACGCTGTCGGCGCGCCGTTGCGCGATCGCCCTCTCGGCCGCCACGTAGTCGCGCTCGGCATAGGGGTTCGCCTCGTCGAACAGCGCTCGCGCCTTGTCGAATGGATCATCGCTCCTGAGGCTCCCGACGATCCGTTTCAGCCGGGAGAGCGCGGCGTTTGGCAGCGCCCACTCGGCCTCACGGAACCGCTCGTGACGATCCGCGATCCGGGTCAGCGTCCGCCGGAGTTCATTCCGCTCCTCGCCCATGATGCTGGCCACCCTTCCCGTGAGCATTTCCAGGAATTGAACGCGGCGCTCCGGCGAAAACCGCGGGAACGCCTCGGCGACCTCATTCCACCGTGTCGGGTCGTCACCAACCAGCGACAGCGCGCGGTCGGTCATCGCATCGTAGGTGTCGCCGACGATCGCGTAGGTGACCGGTTCGCGTTCGGAGGCGCCCGCCTCCCGAAAGAGCGGCCGCTGCGTTGGGCCCTTTGTGTCGTACAGCTTCGGCAGCAGCGCGACGACGAGCTGCCAGCCAGTCTCCGGATAGATCGAGATGACCTCGTCAATCACCGCCAGCCGCTCAGCGAGCGACGCATTGGTGCCCGGACTCCAGGCCACGAAGATGTCGCGGAGGCTGGCGATTGGCCTGTTACCCGCTGTTCCACCCGGGTCTAAAGACGCCAGCTTGCCTAGCAGCAGCGCTACCTGCCTGAGATAGACGGGATCCCAAGCCTGCATCTCAAGCGCCCACATCAGGTTCGGCAGCCGCGTGCGCGAAATGCCATAGTCTGACGTCTCGGCGAAGACCAACGAGGCGAGCGGAGCTTCACCCTCGAGCAGGTGCTCGAGGGCCTCCAACAAAGGGCGGGGGGACGCCTCCATCAGATGGGTGAGCTGTCTTTCAAGACCGATGACTACCCGCGGGTCGTCGCGCAAACCGGGCAAATTGGCCACCACGCTTTCGACGAAACTCGCGGGATCGTCGATCGATTCCAAACCGACCTCCTGGTGCATGGCCGCCAGGATGAGGAGCGTCGTCGCGAGCCCCTCCCGCAGCGTACTGCTGTACGGTGCGTCGGACGTTCCGAGCCGCTCCGCGCCGATATTAGGCGGGTCGTCGGTCGTGAACACCGCCGTCGCCGCCGTGGCGAGCCCCGTCAGGTGCTTGCGCGTCACTAGATGAGACAGGTTCACGAAGGCGTCGACGGGAGCCCGCAGCTTCCAAAGGCCCGACCGCTGGTCGAGCGGTGCGTCCAGCCGACTCAGGTATGCGCGCATCCCCGCCTCAAAGTCGTCGTAGTCCAAGCCACTCAAATCCGACAGGATGCGCTGGTCGCCCTCTTGCCGACTGTCCCAGCCGCCTGCGAGCAGGGCGGGGATTAGCGAGGCCGCGCCGTTGGCCCAGTCGGGCCGTTTGGCCCCGGCGGCGGGCGCGTGCCGCTCAAGGATGGTCAAGCTGCGTCCCGACTTTCTGGCCAGCGCCTCCGCCTCCTCCTCGCCGAGGCCCATTGTCCGCAGCGCCTCGCTCATCTCGCGCGTCGAGGGCCGTTCGAGGCGGGGATGCCGGCCGGCAGGGGGAAGAAAGTCGACCGTCGCCACAACCGGCCCGTAGCTGCCGAGCGTCCCAGTCACCTTCTCGACTGAGGGGGACACGACGTAGCCATAGCGGTCGGCGACGGCGACCTCCCTACCTGCCTCGTCAGTATCGACGATCAGCGTACGAGCCTCTAGAAATTTTCGGTCGAGTTCCGGCGCCGTGCGGATCGCGGCAACTGCCACCGCGCTCACCTCGTCGGGCCCGTCTCCGACGAAGATCATCTGGCCGCCCTTGCCCATCAGGTGGCTGACGATGCTTGCCGCCTGTTCGTTGCGCGCGCATAGCGCGACCGCTTCGGTGAGCCGCGGGTGAAAGCGGGCGGAATATTCTGCCCAGAACTCATCAGTGCTGCGCGCACCCTTCTGCGGCACTCGTTCGAGCACCGTTCGGGCATACTTGGCGCCGACCGCGCCATGTATTCCAAGCCATGTCTCCAGCGCGGCGCCGTCCACGAAGCGAACGTCCTTGAACTCCTTCTTGTCCTGGAATTCTTTGATGTAATCCGGCAGCTTTTTCTTCGGATTGTCCCAGTTGCGCGGGGTGACGAACACGAATGTGGTCTGCGCGCGATCCGTCTTGGCCATTGACTTCGCACGCTTGTCGTAGTCGCTCTCGAACTTTTCGATAGCGTCAGCGCCGACGCCGAACTCCCAGATCGACCGTCCTGCGGGCACGTAAGTCGTGCCGACGGCGATCGTCAGGTCACCGTCATAGCCGCGCACCTGGCTCGACTCTCCGCCTGGAAAGCGCATGTGCTTGATGTCGCCGATGTCGCGTGCTGACGCGAGTATGAGGTCGCGAACCATCACGGGGAAGTCCTCTCGAGCGCCGATGCGGCCCGCCCAATTCTTCAGGTCTAATTGGTTGATCCAGATCATGCTCGTCTTTCTTCGTGTGGCACGTCGCGGCTGGCGGGCTTGTAATCTGCTGGATATACGCCCCTGCTTCAAGTTGCTGGAACCTTAGAGCCCTCCCAAGTCAAATAGCAGAAGCTGAACGGAGGGCAGATTCGGGCGAGACCTCCAGCAGCACTGAGTAGCGCCTTCTGGGTACTCTCGGTGGCGTGCAACATCGAAGCTGCGCCAGGTGATCGCAGCCGCGAAAAGGGGAAAGTCAGGGGAGACCCAAAGCACAACGGCTTCGCATCACTGCGAAGCCGTTGAAAAAACTGGTGGACGCACTTGGGCTCGAACCAAGGACCCGCTGATTAAGAGTCAGCTGCTCTACCAACTGAGCTATGCGTCCATGACCGGTGGTTCGTGGCGCTTTGGTAGGGCGCCGACCGCGTCGGGAGGCGGCCAATTAGCAGAGTTTCGCCGCCTCGCAACCCCTTTTTAGCCCCGCATGCGGTTTTTTCTCACCAGCGGACGCGGCGGCGGTTTTCCCGATCGATCGACATGAGGATGCCGAGGCACAGCAGCACCGTCATCTGCGCCGAACTGCCGAAGCTGACCAGGGGCAGGGGAATGCCAACAACCGGCGCCAGGCCCATGACCATCGCCAGATTGATCGCAACATAGAAGAAAATCGTGGTCGACAGGCCCGCCGCCGTCAGGCGCGAGAATCGCGTGCCGGCATTCTGTCCCACGTTGATTCCCCAGCGGATGACCAGGAGGAACGCGAAGATGAGGAGACAGCCGCCGATCAGACCCCATTCCTCCGCCATCGTGGCGAAGACGAAATCGGTATGGCCTTCCGGCAGATAGTCGAGATGACTCTGCGTGCCCTGGAGGAAGCCCTTGCCCCAGATGCCGCCGGACCCGATCGCGATCTTCGACTGGCTGATGTGATAGCCCGTGCCCAGTGGGTCGCTTTCGGGATCGAGGAAGATCAGCACGCGGTTCCGCTGATAGCCATGCAGCAGGAAATTGACCGCCAGCGGCGCCGCGATGGCGATACCGATCCCGCCGCCGACGAACAGGCGCAGTGGAATGCCCGCGAGGAACATGATCGTCGCGCCGCCCGCGCAGACCATCAGCGCGGTGCCGAGGTCGGGCTGTTTCATGATTAGCGCCGCCGGGACGCCGATCAGCAGCGCGGCGGGCCAGATCGCGCTGAACCGCCGCGTCTCGCCCGCGGGCAGCATGTCGTAGAAGCGTGCGCAGGCGAGCACGATCGCCGGCTTCATCAATTCGGACGGCTGGAGACGGATGAAGCCGAGGTCGAGCCAGCGCTGGCTGCCGCCGCGCACCGCGCCGAGCAGCTCGACGAAGACGAGCAGCACGACCAGCCCGCCATACGCCGGTATGGCGCCCGCACGCCAGACGCGCTCCGGCACGTAGGACAGGGCGATCGCGCCGGCGACGAAGACGTAGAAGCGGAGGCCCTGTGACAGCGCCCATGGATGCAGCGAACCGCCCGCGGCCGAATACAGCACGACCTGGCCAAACGTGCCGATCGCGACGACGAGCAGGATGACCCGCCACGGCAGACGCGCGATCGGTTCGGGAACGATGCCCCCCCGGCTCATCGGCGCGTCCTCATCGGCCCGTCCTCATCGATCGTCGCTCCGCTCGGTCGACCCACCTTCCGCGACGGTATCGCCTGCGCTCTCGTTCGCCAGCGCCGCCTGCGTCTGGTTGGCGAGGCTGGTTGCCGCCTCCACCGCGTCCGAATCGCTCGGCACGGTGGCGTCGGTCTTGGTCGCCTCCGCCGCCGGCGCGGGTGCGTGCGCCGCCCGATAGGCCGCTGCCTCCGCCGCCATCCGCGTCGCGATGTCGCCGCCCCAGGTCGGCTCCATCTCGCCAAGGCTCGTCATCGCCCGCTGCTTGTCGAACATGTAGGTCATGATGTCCCGCCCGATCAGCGGCGCGTCGAGATTGCGGACGGTATGCCCATTGTGCTCCAGCGCGATGCCCATCGCATATTTCGGATTGTCCGCCGGGGCGAAGGCGATCAGCAGGGCGTGATCGCGCAGCTTGAAGGGCAATTGGCCGTTCTTCAGCACGCCCGCCCGCCGCTCCGCCATGGTGATGCGGCGGACCTGCGCGGTGCCGGTCTTTGCCGCCAGCGCAACGCCGGGGACGTACATGCGCGCCGCACCGCCTGTGCCCCCCGAATTGACGACGCCGAACATGGCGTTGCGGACGACGGCCAGATCCTCGGCAGGGAAGGGCAGAGGTGCGGGATTGCGATGCACCTGGTCCGCGAGCAGACTCGGCTGCACCGCCTTGCCGGACGCGAGCCGCGACGCCATCACCGCAAGCTGTAGCGGATTGGCGAGCACATAGCCTTGGCCGATCGACGCGTTGAGGCCGTCCGCGACCGTCCACTTGCTCTTGTATTTCCGTAGCTTCCAAGCGGAATCGGGGACCGTGCCATAGCGTTGCGTGGCGAGCGGAAGGTCGAACTTCTGTCCCAGTCCCATTTCGCGCGCGATCGGCGCGATCGCGTCATAGCCGTGACGGCGGATCATTTCGTAGAAATAGATGTCGCAGCTCTGCTCGATCGCGCCCTTGAGGTCGAGCGCGCCGTGACCGCCCTTCTTGTGACAGTGAAATATGCCGGTGCCTACCTTCATCGCGCCGGTGCATACGACGCGGTCGCTCGTCTTTACCCCGGCATGCAGCAGCGCCAGACCGTTCATCGGCTTGACCGTCGACCCCGGCGGGTAGAGTCCCTGGGTGACCTTGTTCATCAACGGCACATGGTCGTTCTCCGACAGCATCTGCCATTCCATGTGGCTGATCCCGTTGGAGAAGCTGTTCGGATCATAAGCGGGGACGGAGACCATCGCCAGGATCTCGCCCGTGTTGCAGTCCATCACGACGACCGAACCGGAATTGGTGCCGAGGCGCCGCGCGGCATAGTCCTGAAGGCCTGCGTCGATCGTCAGTCGCTGCGTCCTGCCCGGAACGTCGGGGCGCGTCGCGAGCTCGGCCACCAGCTTGCCGCGCGCGGTCACCTCCACCCGCTTCGCTCCCGCGGTGCCGCGCAGTTGAGGCTCGAGCATCTTCTCCAGCCCGTCCTTGCCGATCTTGAACCCCGGCGTGACGAGCAGCGGATCGTGCGTCGCTTTATATTGCTCGGCGGTCGGCGTTCCGACATAGCCGGTCAGGTGCGCAACCGCCGCGCCGCCGGGATAGTGGCGCGCGAAGCCACGCGTCGGCGCGATGCCGGGCAATTCGGGCTGGCGCAGCGACACCGCGGCGAATCGTTCCCAATCGATATTCTCGGCAGCCTGCACGGGCTGGAACCCCGCGGCCCCCTTCAGGTCGATCTTGATGCGCTCGACCTCTTCCGGAGGCAGTTGCAGGATTTGTGCGAGCAGGGCGAGCGTCCGGTCGGGGTCTTCCAACCGGTCGGGGATGATGTCGACGCGGAAATCGGTGCGGTTGTTCGCGATCGGAGTGCCGTGCCGGTCGACGATCCAGCCCCGGCGGGGCGGGATCTTGGTCAGGCTGACGCGATTTTTCTCCGCGAGCGCATTGTACTTGTCGTTCTGCGCGACGGCGAGCCAGCCCATGCGGCCTGCGAGCAGCCCGCCGATGCCCAACTGCGCCGTGCCGAGGAGCCAGGCGCGACGCGAGAAGCTGTAGGTTTGGGTCGCCTCCGTGACGATCCGCTTCGAACGCTTCACGCGGCGGCGCCCCGCTTGCGATCGATCCATGCGACGAATCGCGCGGACAGGGGGAACAAGGCGATCGTGATCACGATCTGCGCCAATAGCACGAGATCGACCCGCGCACCGAGCGGCAAGGCGATCCAGCGTCCGGCGACCAGACAGAAGGCGATGCAGCCGCTGGCGATCAACCAGTCCTGCCAGAAATCGCGAAAGACGAGCCGCTGCTCGATCAGGTCGATCGTCAGGAAGCAGGCCGACCACAGCAGGACGGCGGAACCGAGCGGCTGGCCGCTGAGCAGATCGTCAAACAGGCCGAGCGGCGCGGCCGCCCAGGCGCGCAGCGAGAAGCGGGCCAGCAACCGCCAGGTCAGCAGCAGGACGAGGCCGAGCGGCGGCAGCAGCGCGAAACTGGCGACGACGGGGACAACGGCGGTGAGGGCCGATCCGCCAATCACGGTCAGCCAGGGCACCGCCCGCGCCCGCCCGGGGGGCAGGGGCATGCGGAACGGCTGGTGGTCGATCGTGTTCATGGCGCCGGTGGGGGAGCCTGCGGCGGCACGTGCGTGGCGGCGGCCGCTCGGGGTGTCGACACGGGCATCGGCAGGAACGGCCGTTCGACCAGCGCGAAGTCGAGCGCATCCGGCGCCGCGATCGGCACCGCGATGGCCGAGTCGATCGCGCTCGCGGCGATCGCCGCGACGGGGATGCCCGGCGGATAGATGCCGCCCGTACCCGTCGTCACGAACATCTCGCCCGGCTGGAAGCGCACGTTGGTTGCGTTGACCGAGCGGATGTCGACCCGCCCGTCGCCGCGGCCGGCCGCCAGCGCGGGCAGGCCGTCGCGCGTTCTGCGGACGGGAACCAGACTTTCGGGATCGGTGACGAGGAGGACGCGCGCCGCGATCGGGCCCGTCTCCAGCACGCGCCCGACGAGGCCGACGGGCCCGCGGACCGGCATGCCCGGCCGCACGCCCTGGAAACGCCCGGCATTGAGAAGCGCGAAGCGACGCGCGCTGGTCGCGGACGACGCGACGAGTCGGGCGGTCACGACGACGTCCTCGGACCGATCCCGAAGCGCGAGCAACGCCCGCAGGCGACGGTTGTCATAGGCCATGACCCGTGCGCGCGTGAGCAGCCTCGCGTCGCGCGCGACCTGGGCGCGCAACTCGGCGTTCTCGCCATGCACGCGAAACCATGACCCGATAGCGTCCGGCACCGCACGCACCACGCCCACGGTCGCGTCGAGCCCCGACGCCACCGGCGCGGCGACGCTGGCCACGGTCATGCGCAGCGCCGCGAAGGCCGGCGGATTGAAGCTCGACACGACGAGCAGCGCAATCCCCACCAGCGCGCCCGCGATCGCGAGCACGTAGGCGAAGAAGGCCGAATATTGCCGCCGTCGCGAAAAACCCGTGCGACGGTCGCGGGCAGGCGCCATGCGCCGCTCCCCTCAGCGTTGGCGGTTAACCGTTCTGGAGCACGCCCCGGAACATCGGATCCTCCAGCGCGCGGCCGGTGCCCAGCGCGACGCAGGTAAGCGGGTCTTCCGCCACGGTCACGGGCAGGCCCGTCTCGTCGCGCAGCACCTCGTCCAGTCCCTGGAGCAGGGCGCCGCCGCCGGTCAGCACGATCCCCTGGTCGACGATGTCGGCGGCGAGTTCCGGCGCGGTATTCTCCAGCGCGACACGGACGCCCTCGACGATCGTCGCGACGGGTTCCGACAGCGCCTCGGCGATCTGGCCCTGGTTGATCTGGATTTCCTTGGGAACGCCGTTGACCAGGTCGCGCCCCTTGATGTGGATCGTCGTGCCGATGCCGTCGGCGGGCGGACGGGCGATGCCGACCTCCTGCTTGATCCGCTCGGCGGTCGCCTCGCCGATCAGCAGATTGTGGTTGCGGCGGATATAGCTGACGATCGCCTCGTCCATCTTGTCGCCGCCGACGCGGACGGAGGTGGTGTAGGCGAGACCGCGCAGCGACAGCACCGCGACTTCGGTCGTGCCGCCGCCGATGTCGACGACCATGCTGCCGATCGGCTCGGTCACGGGCATGTCGGCGCCGATCGCCGCGGCCATGGGCTCTTCGATCAGATAGACCTGGCTCGCGCCGGCGTTCGACGCGGCGTCGCGGATGGCGCGACGCTCGACCTTGGTCGAACCCGAGGGCACGCAGATGACGATTTCGGGCCAGCGAGCGAACTTGCGGGGGCCGTGCACCTTGCGGATGAACGCCTTGATCATCTCCTCGGCGACATCAATGTCGGCGATGACGCCGTCGCGCAAGGGGCGGATCGCCTCGATGTTGCCGGGCGTCTTGCCCATCATCAGCTTGGCGTCGTCGCCGACCGCCTTCACCTTCTTGATGCCGTTGATCGTCTCGACCGCCACGACGGACGGCTCGTTGAGCACGATTCCACGGCCGCGGACATAGACCACGGTATTCGCGGTGCCGAGGTCGATCGCCATGTCATGCGACATGAATTTGAACAAGCGGGGGAGGGCCATCGGGCGAAAGGTTCCGTCTTCGGTGCGAGGGCTCCGCCAGCGCCGCCGTACGCCACGGTATCGGCCAAGGGGTCGTTCCGTCACGTCGTTGCGGGAGGCTCGCGGGATGCCGTCGCTTGGTATAGAGCTTGGCCGGTGTCAATACGTCGCCTGCCCGAACAACTCGTCAATCGCATCGCCGCCGGTGAAGTGGTGGAAAGGCCCGCCAGCGCGTTGAAGGAGCTCGTCGAGAATGCCATCGACGCGGGCGCGACCCGGATCGCGGTCGTGCTCGCGGAAGGCGGGCTGGCGCGGATCGAGGTCGCGGACGATGGGTGCGGCATGGCGCCTGCCGACATGGCGCTGGCGCTGGAGCGGCATGCGACGTCGAAGCTGCCCGACGAGGCGATCGAAAACGTCACCACGATGGGATTTCGCGGCGAAGCCCTGCCGTCGATCGCCAGCGTCGCGCGGCTGACGCTGGAGAGTCGCGTGCGGGGGGCGGAGGGCTGGGCGAGGACGGTCGACAACGGCGCCCTCTTGCGGGAGGCACCGGCCGCCTTGCCGCCGGGGACCCGCGTCGTGGTCGAGCAGCTGTTCGGCCGCGTGCCGGCGCGGCGCAAGTTCCTGCGCAGCGCACGCGCGGAATATGCTGCCTGTCTCGATGCGGTACGCCGTCTCGCGATGGCGCGACCGGACATCGCCTTCTCTCTGGAGCATGACGGCAGGCGGGCCCTGTCGGTCGCGGCCGGAGAGGATCGCCCCGGCCGTGTCGCGGCGCTGACCGATCGGGCGCTCGCCGGCAATGCGGTGCCGATCGACCTAGCGCGCGATGGCCATGTCCTCGGCGGGGTGGCGAGCATCCCGACCTACAATCGCGGCGTCGCGGACCACCAATATCTGTTCGTCAACGGCCGCCCCGTGCGCGACCGGCTGCTGATGGGGGCGATACGCGGCGCCTATGCGGAAATGCTGCCGCGCGACCGGCATGCGGTCGTCGCGCTGTTCCTCGACGTGCCGCCGGACCAGGTCGACGTCAACGTCCATCCCGCCAAGACCGAGGTCCGCTTTCGCGATCCCGCACTGGTGCGCGGGCTGATCGTGTCCGGCCTGCGCCGCGCGCTGGACGAGGCCGGCCATCGCAGCGTGCAGCGGCCGGCGGACTCGGCGCTGGCGATGTGGCAGGCGGAGCCGCTTGCGCGACGCGATACCGCTGACGCCATGGCCGGCGGGAGCGCGGCGGCATCGGGACTGCACGCGCTTCACGCGGGCGCGGGAGAAGGACTGTTCGCGCGGAGCGTCCACGACCGCCGTCCGGCCTTCCTCGCCCCGCCGCCGGCCGCGCGCGCCGAGCCCGCGTGGCAGCCGCCGCCGCAGACCGCCGCGCATCCGCTCGGTGTCGCGCGCGGGCAGGTGGCGAAGACCTATATCGTCGCGGAGGCCGAGGATGGCCTCGTGCTGGTCGACCAGCATGCCGCGCACGAGCGGCTGGTGCTGGAGCGTATGCGCGCCGCCCTGGCCGGCGGGCGGGTCGCGAGCCAGGCGCTGCTCATCCCGGAAGTGGTCGAGCTCGACGAGCCCGGCTGCGACCGGCTGGAGGCGCGAGGCGAAGAGCTCGCCGAGCTCGGCCTCTTGCTCGAACGGTTCGGACCGACCGCGATGCTGGTGCGCGCGACGCCGGCGCTGCTCGGCCAGGCGAACCCGGCCGGGCTGGTGACCGACCTTGCCGACGAACTCGCTGCGTTCGATGAGGCCTTGTCGCTGCGCGAAAGGCTGGATGCGGTGGCGGGGACGATGGCCTGCCACGGCTCGGTGCGCGCCGGGCGCATCCTGTCGGTCGCCGAGATGAACGCGTTGCTGCGCGAAATGGAGGCGACGCCGCATTCGGGCCAATGCAACCACGGCCGCCCGACCTGGGTGAAGCTGGCGCACGGCGACATCGAGAAGCTTTTTGGTCGTAGATGAAAGACTTGGCGCCAACTTGTGACGTGCGTCATAACCCAAACGCTCATGACAGGATGACGGGTGGCTTACACCCGAATACAGTCACTCAATTTCCGCCACGGGCGATCCGTTGAGCCACTTTACCCCCGTTGCCGATACCTCAAGGACTGGCTCGTCCTCGACTTTCCTCCAAGGCTCGGCCGAGACGTCAAACTTGATCAGGTGGAAACGTCGCCCACATGTCCGCCAACTTGTGCATGGACAAACATTCGGTGGCTCGTTCCAGGGTAAATTTGCCAGCTTCTGAAGCGCGTCGTGAGCATCGTCTCGGCTGGCATACTCTCCAAGCCATTCAGCGTGCCACTCGTCTTCGATCACAAACATGGCTCGGTCTACCGCCGGAGCCGTCGGCGCTCCACCGATTTCAGCGATTCAGGCATAGCGTTTATCGGTTGACGTTGGTGAGGCTGGCGCACGGCGGCACCGAGAAATTGTTCGCCGGAAGTGACCCGGGCGATCAGGGGCGCAGTCCCCGCTGGAGCAGATCCAGCGCCAGGGTCAGGTCGCCGTCGATGTCCTGGTCCGTGAACCGTTGCTTGGCGAGGCCGCTGAGCATGCGGACGACGAGGACGAGATCGAGCGCGTCGATGTCACGCCGCAACGTGCCGTCCGCGTGGGCATGATCCGCGAGGGGAGCGAGAAGCCGGGCGAGCTGCTGACGCAGCACCTCGAACCGGTCGCGGTTCTCGCCGGTCGGGGGGATGTCGATCGCGATCCGCTGGAACATGGCGCTCGCCCGCGTGCCGTGGCGCACGAGGTGCAGCAGCGTATCCGCGATCGGCGCAGCCGGGTCGATCAGCGCGGCGGCGGCATCGATCTCGCGTTCGAGGATCGCGATCGCCAGCGCCAATCGATCGGGAAAGTTGCGATAGAGCGTACCCCGGCCGACACCGGCCCGCTCGGCAATCTGTTCAAGCGGCACTTCGAAGCCGGACTCGCGAAAGCATTCCGCCGCGGCCGTGAGCAGCGCCTCGCGCCTGACCTGCGCATCGCGGCGTTGTACCCGACCGGTCGCCGTCCGCATCAAGATCCGTCGTCCATAAATCCCTGCATCCCCACCGTTCGATCCGGCGGTTTGACGTGTTCGTGGTTCGTGGAACCCTTGCCGAATACGGGGGTTCCTGCAATAGCGGACACGGCGTCCGCTTTCGGGTTGCGGGGCCCTCGCTTTCCACCACGACGGAACGGATGACAGATCGATGAGCGACACGCCGCATTCGGGGCAGGGCGAAGGGCAGGAGGCGGACGCCGACGCGGCGTCGGCCGGCGACGGCAAGCCGGGAAAGCGGCTGAGCGGCCGGGCGAAGGCCATCCTGCTGGCGCTTCTCGCCATCGTCGTCGTGGTCGGTATCGTCTGGTACCTGCGCTACGAGAGCCGCGGGAAATTCCTGCAGAACACCAACGACGCGACGATACAGGCGGACGCGGTCACCGTCGCGCCCAAGGTGAGCGGCTATGTCGCCGAGGTCATGGTCGGCGATAACCAGGACGTGAAGGCGGGGCAGCCGCTCGTCCGCATCGATCCGCGCACCTATCGCGCGCAGGCGGCGCAGGCGGAGGCGCAGATCGCCCAGGCCCGCGCGAGCGCCGATGCCGCGCGCGCCTCGATCGACGAACAATATGCGACCATCGCGCAGGCGCAGGCGCAGCTCGATTCGGCGCGGATCAAGGCGGCGCACGACGCGGCGGAAGTCGCGCGGTATCGACCGCTCGCCGCCTCGGGCGCCGAGACGCGGGAACAACTGTCGCAGCTGGAGCTCGCCGCGCGGCAATCGGCCGAGGCCGTCCGCGTGCAGGCCGCGGCGGTCGCCATGCAGCGCCGTCGCGTCGCGTCCTTCGCGGCGCAGCTGCGGCAGGGGCAGGCGCAGGCGCAGGGCGCCCAAGCGCAACTGGCGGCGGTCAACGTCGACGTCGGCTCCACGCTGATCCGCGCCGCGACCGACGGCCGGATCGGCGACAAGACGGTGACGGTGGGCCAGTTCGTCCAGGCCGGGACGCGCCTGATGTCGGTCGTACCGCTCGACAAGCTCTACGTGACCGCCAATTTCAAGGAGACGCAACTCGCGCTGATGCGTCCCGGCCAGCCGGCGACGATCAAGGTCGACGCGCTCGACGGGATCGAATTGAAGGGCCAGGTGCAGAGCGTGTCGCCGGGCACGGGCGCGCAATTCTCGCTGATCCCGCCGCAGAACGCGACGGGCAACTTCACCAAGATCGTGCAGCGCGTGCCGGTGCGGATCGCGATTGAAGCGAGCCCGGATGCGCGCCGGTTGCTCGTACCGGGCCTGTCGGTCACCGTTACGGTGGACACGATCGGCGCCAAGGGCCAGCTGGATCGGCTGCGCGAGCAGCAGAAGCAGCTCGACCAGCGGGGTCGCTGACATGGCCAGCGCCGCCGCGCGCCAGACGGGCGCGGGACGCGCCGCCGACCAACCGGCCGGCGGCGCGCAAAAGGCCGATCTGTCCGCATGGCTCGCGGTTGCGGCGGGGACGCTCGGTGCGCTGATGGCGACGCTCGACATCTCCATCGTCAATTCGGCGCTGCCGACGATCCAGGGCGAGATCGGTGCGAGCGGTACGGAGGGCACCTGGGTGGCCACCGCCTATCTGGTCGCGGAGATCGTGATCATCCCGATGGCGGCCTGGCTGGAACGGTTGCTGGGCCTCAGGACGTTCCTGCTCATCGCGGCGGGTCTGTTCACCGGCTTTTCGATGATCTGCGGCACCGCGACGTCGCTGACCGCGATGATCATCGGTCGCGTCGGGCAGGGGTTCACCGGCGGCGCGATGATCCCGACCGCGCAGACGATCATCGCCACGCGCCTGCCGCGGAGCCAGCAGCCGATCGGCATCGCCGCCTTCGGCGTCACGGCAATCATGGGGCCGGTGATCGGCCCGCTCATCGGCGGATGGCTGACGGAGAATATCAGCTGGCACTACAGCTTCTTCATCAACCTGCCGATCTGTGCCGCCCTGGTCATCCTGCTGCTCGTCGGCCTGCCGCACCAGAAGAGCCGGCTCGACCTGCTGGGGGAGGCGGACTGGCTCGGCATCGCGGGGCTCGCGCTGGGGCTCGGCGGCCTCACCGTCTTCCTCGAGGAAGGGCAGCGCGAACAATGGTTCTCCTCCGGACTGATCCGGCTGATGGCGCTGGTGACGACGGTCGGCTTCGCGCTTATCTTCGCGGGGCAGATCACCGCCAAGCGGCCGGTCATCAAGCTCAAGCTGCTGCTCGATCGGCAGTTCGGCGCTGTGGCCCTGATGGGGATGGTGCTCGGCGTCGTGCTGTACGGCACTTCCTATGCCATTCCGCAATTCCTCGCCTCCATCGCCGACTATAACGCGCTGCAATCGGGCAAGGTGGTCCTGTTGTCGGGCATCCCCAGCCTGTTCATGATGGCGATCGTGCCGATCCTGCTGAAACGGATCGACATCCGCCTCGCGGTGTCCGCGGGGCTCGTCATCATGGGCGGCGCCGCCCTGATGGACGCGCACCTGACGATCACGTCGGACGGCAGCGACTTTACGGCGTCGCAGCTGCTGCGCGGCGTCGGGCAGATCCTGGGCATGTTGTTCCTCAGCCAAGCGGTCGTGCGCTCGGTGCCGCCGCAGGACGCGGGCGACGCGTCCGGCCTGTTCAACGCGGTCCGCAACCTCGGCGGCAGCTTCGCGCTCGCCGGCATCTCGATCCTCCAGGACACGAGGACCTGGTTCCATTCGCGCCGGATCGAGGAAACGCTGAACGCCAATGCGGTCGCGGTGCAGGATTACGTCCACAGCCTCGGCGGACCGGGCGCGCTGCCGCTGATCGAACGCCAGATCCAGGGGCAGGCGCTGGTGATGACGTTCAACGACATCTTCTGGATCATGGGCATCGGCACCTTCGTCGTGCTGCCCCTCGTCCTGTTTCTCCGCCCCTTGCCGAAGGACGCCGCGCCCGCGGCGATGCATTGATGCGACAGACGCTCCCGCTTCTATCCACCGTCGCGCTGCTCGCGGGCTGCACCGTCGGACCCGATTACAAGGGGCCGCCGTCGGTCGCCTCCGACGCGGTGACGCGCGGCCGCTTCGTCCGGGCGCAGGATGCGGCGCTGACGCCGGCCCCCGGTCTGGCGCGCTGGTGGGAGACGCTGAACGACCCCACGCTCACCGCCCTGGTCGACGATGCCCTGGCGCACAGTCCGACGATCGACGCCGCGCAGGCGCGGATACGGGCGGCCGAGGCGCAATTGCGTGCCCAGAGGACGGCGGCGCTGCCCAATGTCAGCGCCAGCGCCACCTATCTGCACGCGCAACTGCCGGGCACGAGCCTGGGCGGCAGTGGTGGTAACGGCGTTGCTTCGGGCGGCGGCAGCGCCACCGGCGGCGCAACAAGGCTGTCCAGCCTCGACTTCTTCAATCTGGGCGGCACGGCGTCGTGGGAGCCGGACCTGTTCGGCGGTACGCGCCGCGGCGTCGAGCAGGTACGGGCGACCGTCGGCCAGCGCTTCGCCGATCTTGCCGATGCGCAGGTCAGCCTGTCGGCGCAGGTCGCGCAGGCCTATGTCGCCCTGCGCGATGCGCAGGAGCGGGCCAGGCTCAATGCCCGATCGACCGCGCTCCAGCGGCAGGCGCTCGCGCTCACGCGCCAGCGTTTCGCGGCGGGTACCGCGTCCCAGCTCCAGGTCGACCGGCTGGAGCAGCAGTTGCAAAGCACCGACGCGCAGAACATCCCGCTCGCCGCGCAGATCGACGAATACAAGGGTCAGCTCGCGATCCTGACGGGGCGGACGCCCGGCGCGCTCGATGCGACGCTGGCGACCGAAGTGCCGGTGCCGTTGCCGCCGCGCGAGGTGCCGATCGGCGATCCCGCCGCCCTGATCGCCCATCGTCCCGACGTGCGCGCGGCCGAGCGCGCGCTGGCGGCAAGCAATGCGCAGATCGGCGTGAACACGGCGAAGCTGTTTCCGTCGCTCAAATTCATGGGCCTGTTCGGCCTTGGCGGTACGAGCATCGCCGACGTCGTCGACCCCGGCAAGTTCACCGCGCTGCTCGCGCCGATGCTGAGCTGGAACATCCTCGACTTCGGTCGCGCGCGCGCGGGTGTCCGGCAAGCGGAGGCCCAGCGCGATGCCGCCGACGCGCAATATCGCCAGACCGTCCTCGAAGCTCTGCAGGATGCCGAAACGTCGCTGTCGCGATTCGGCAACGTGCGCCTTCAGCTCGCGCAGCTCGCCCGGGCGGAGGCGACCGCGACGCGGGCAGCGCAGCTCAACGACCAGCGCGTGCGCGCGGGTACGAGCACGCTGATCGACCAGCTCGACATCGAACGCCAGCGCCTGGCCGCGTCGATCGGCGTGGCGCAGGGAAAGGCCCAGCTGACCAACAGCTATATTGCCGTGCAGAAAGCATTAGGCCTCGGCTGGACCGATCCGGTGCACGCCATGCCGAACCGGGACGCCGCGGAACCATCTCGTTCACCCTCTTGAAACCTTTTGCTTCAGCGCGCATTTACATTGCGATTGGCAACGGATTTCTACGGATCATGAAACAGATTGTCCCCTTGGTGCTTGCCCTCATCCCGCTCGCGGCGGTGGTCAGCGCCTGCGTTACCTGCCCGTAAGGGAAGGCACCGGCCCGGTCAGGGCAACCCTGGAAACGAAAAGGCCGCTTCGTCGCATGACGGAGCGGCCTTTTTCTTTTGAAAGGGCCGCGATCCGCCTGAGCACGGACGGCACCGGAGCCGTATGCCGGCGCGGAGGCGGTCGTGGCCTTCATGCGTGACCGCGCGACACGAAAAAGCCGCCCGGTCGCGCGGACCGGACGGCTCTTTCGTTTCGGGAAAAGCAACGAGGGGCGATCAGCCCTCCGCCTGCTCCTCCGACTGAACCTCGGCGGTTGCGCCCGGCTCGGCGTTCGGATCGTAATCCTCGGTGAAGCCGGCCTCGTCACGCTCGAACATCTGCGCCATGACGTCGACGCCCTGCGCCTGCATCTCGGCCTCTTCGGGCGAACGGGCGACGTTGACCTTGACGGTCACCGCGACCTCGGGGTGCAGCGCGACGCGCACGTCATAGACGCCGATCGACTTGATCGGCTTGTCGAGGACGATCTGGCTCTTCGTCACCTTGTGGCCGGCAGCGTCCAGCGCCTCGACCAGGTCGCGCACCGCGACCGAGCCGTACAGCTGGCCGGTGTTCGAAGCCTGACGGATCAGCGTGACCGACGCGTCCTTGAACGAACCGGCATCCTTTTCCGCGTCGCTGCGACGGGCGGCATTGTCCGCCTCGATGCGGGCGCGGTTCGCCTCGAACACCTTGCGGTTGGCTTCGTTGGCGCGCAGCGCCTTCTTGTTCGGCAGCAGGAAGTTGCGGGCGAAACCGTCCTTCACCTTCACCACGTCGCCGATGGCGCCGAGCTTCTCGACGCGCTCCAGCAGAATAACGTCCATGTGGCTCGCTCCTTACTTCACGACGTAGGGCAGCAGGCCCAGGTGGCGGGCGCGCTTGATCGCCTGGGCGAGCTCACGCTGCTTCTTGGCGCTCACCGAAGTGATGCGCGACGGCACGATCTTGCCACGCTCGGACACGAAGCCCTGCAGCAGGCGGACGTCCTTATAGTCGATCCGCGGCGCATCCTTGGCGCTGAACGGGCACGACTTGCGGCGGCGGAAAAACGGGCGAGCCATTATGCGGCCTCCTCTTCACGGTCACGACGGGGACCACGGTCGCCGCGCGGCGCGCCGTCACGGCCGCCTTCGCGCCCACCTTCACGGTCGCTGCGACGCTCGCGGTCGCGCTCCTGCTTGCGCATCATCACGGTCGGGCCCTGCTCCAGCTCGTCCACGCGGACGGTCATGTAGCGGATCACGTCCTCGTTGATCTGCGTCTGGCGCTCCAGCTCGGCGACCACCGAACCCGGTGCGTCGATCTCGAGCATCACGTAATGCGCCTTGCGGTTCTTCGCGATGCGATAGGCGAGGCTGCGCAGGCCCCAGGTCTCGGTCTTGACGACCTTGCCGCCATTGTCTTCAATGATCTTCGTGGCGTTTTCCGCCAGCGCGTCCACCTGCGCCTGTGCCAGATCCTGGCGCGCAAGGAACGTGTGCTCGTACAGAGCCATGCCTTGTCCTTCGTTGGCCGATCGCTGACGCATGCCCCATGCAGCGCCCCTCCGGCTGTCGTCCATGCAATCGGGGCGACGAGCAAACGCCCGCCGCCCCGTTTCCATCGGTGGCCCTTAGCACAGGCCGGCCGAAAGGCAAGCCTCAAGCCGCAGCTATACCGCTGCTTACCGGAAGAGGCCGGGCCGAACCTCGACGATCGTGCCGTTGGGCCGGACCAGCAGCGCGTCGCGGCCCGAGCGCACCCAGTACATGCCGCGCGCCGGCGCGCGCAGGCGATAGGTACGGTATTCGTTCACGCGGCGATAGTTGGGCGCGTAGCGGCGATCGAAGCGCTGGCCGGTGCGCCACGTGCGCGTCGTCACGACGGTGGTGCCGTTCGGCCGCTCGCGCACGGTGGTCACTTCCTGGCGCTGCGGGGCGGCCTCCGCGGCGGTCGCGGCGAGCGGGCCGGCCACCAGCGTGGCGGCGATCGCGGTAAGAACGAGCTTTTTCATGATTGCATACTCCCATCTGCGAACAGGCGCCGTCTGTCGGCGTCGGGAAGGAAAATGGGGTCCGGTTGTCGCAGACCTCTCCCGCCCAACCGGCAAAACGGTCGCAGGATGTCGCAACTCCGACAGGTTCGTTCAGGTTGCGTGAGGGCCGCCACGGCCCTAGGGGCGCGCACCAGGATTGGCGATGAGCGCGGCCTCCGGGCTTGCGCGCGCCATTATTTGCGAGGAGAGCGCGTGATGCGGGCATTCATCTTTCCGGGCCAGGGCAGCCAGTCCGTTGGCATGGGCAAGGCGCTGGCCGACGCCAGTCCCGTCGCGCGCGAAGTTTTCGGCGAAGTCGACGAGGCGCTGGGCCAAAACCTGTTCCGCCTGATGACGGAAGGACCGGCAGACGCGCTGACGCTGACCGAGAACGCCCAGCCGGCGATCATGGCCAATGCGATCGCCACGCTGCGCGTCCTCGAACGCGAGGGCAACGTGCGTCTCGCCGACAAGGCCGAGTACGTCGCCGGCCACAGCCTGGGCGAATATACCGCCCTGTGCGCGGCGCAGGCATTCGACCTGTCGACCACGGCGCGGCTGCTCAGGCTGCGTGGCCAGGCTATGCAGGTCGCGGTCCCGGTGGGCGAGGGGGCGATGGCCGCTTTGCTCGGCGCGGACCTCGACAAGGCGCGGGCGATCGCCGCCGCGGCGGTCGAGGCGGTCGTCGCGGACGGGGGCGGGGCGCAGGTCTGCACGGTCGCCAACGACAACGATCCGGGGCAGGTCGTCATCTCCGGCCATCGCGCCCCGGTCGAACGCGCCGTCAGCCTTGCAAAGGAGATGGGGGCGAAGCGCGGCGTCCTGCTTCCCGTGTCCGCGCCCTTCCACTGCCCGCTGATGCAGCCGGCCGCCGATGCCATGGCGGCGGCGCTCGCCGATGCCCGGATCGCCGCGCCGCTCGTCCCGGTCTTCGCCAACGTCCATGCGGCGCCGATCGCCGATCCCGACGCGATCCGCGCCGCGCTCGTCGAGCAGGTGACGGGCATGGTGCGCTGGCGGGAATCGGTGCTGGCGATGGTCGAGGCCGGCGTGGCGCAGTTCGTCGAGTTCGGTGGCAAGGTCCTCGCCCCCATGGTCAAGCGCATCGCGCCGGACGCCGACGCCGTCAGCGTCGTGACGATGGACGACCTGGAGAATCTGCTTAAGACGATGTGATGGTCCCGCGGAGCCGGAGCGGAGCGAAGGGCCACGGCCGCCAAGGCCGTCGCCTCGGCGGTCTTCGACGGCTTCGATCCCGCCGTATCGTCGCGCGACCCGATAAGGATTATGAAGCATGTTTGATCTGACTGGCATGACCGCGCTCGTGACGGGCGCTTCCGGGGGCATCGGTTCGGCGATCGCCCGTGCCCTCGCGGCGCAGGGCGCGCGGCTGGCGGTGTCCGGCTCCAACGCCGACAAGCTGGAGGGCTTTCGCGCGTCGCTGGGCGGCGACCATGTCGCGCTGCCATGCAATCTGTCCGATGCGAGCGCGGTCGATGCGCTGGTGCCGCAGGCGGTCGAGGCACTGGGCGGCAAGCTCGACATCCTGGTCAACAACGCCGGCGTCACGCGCGACAACCTCGCGATGCGGATGAAGGATGACGAATGGGATCAGGTGATCCGCGTCAACCTGGAGGCCGCCTTCCGCCTGATCCGCGCCGCCGCCAAGCCGATGATGAAGGCGCGTTTCGGCCGCGTCGTGTCGATCACCTCGGTCGTCGGGCAGACGGGCAATCCGGGGCAGGCGAACTATGCGGCGTCCAAGGCCGGCCTGGTCGGCATGTCGAAGGCGCTGGCGCAGGAACTCGCCAGCCGCAATATCACGGTCAATTGCGTCGCGCCCGGCTTCATCCGCTCGGCGATGACCGACGTGCTGCCGGATGCGCAGAAGACCGCGCTGCTCGGCCGCATTCCGGCGGGCGACCTTGGCACGGGCGAGGACATCGCGGCGGCCGTCGTCTACCTCGCCAGCCGCGAAGCCGGCTACGTCACCGGTCAGACCCTGCACGTCAACGGCGGCATGGCGATGATCTAACTTGCTGGGATCGCTGGCGAACGCCGGCGACTCTTAACAGACGCTTGCCAGCCGGACGGCCCCGTTCTACGGGCGGTGCGGCAACTTTTAAAAACACCCCCAACGTGAAGAGGGAAAATACCATGAGCGAGACCGCCGACCGCGTGAAGAAGATCGTCGTCGAGCATCTCGGCGTCGAAGCCGACAAGGTGACCGAGGACGCGAGCTTCATCGACGATCTCGGTGCCGACAGCCTCGACATCGTCGAGCTCGTGATGGCGTTCGAGGAAGAGTTCGGCGTCGAGATCCCGGACGATGCCGCCGAGAAGATCACGACCGTCAAGGACGCGATCACCTACATCGACGAGCACAAGGCGTAAGCCTTTAGCCCGATGGCATCATCGGGCCGGAATTGAGCGGCTCCCCGTCCCCGGCTAGAGGGCGGGGAGCCGTTTTGCGTTGAATGAAGCAGCCGCTCCGCCGCGGGCGGAGCCACCCCGGGGCGGGGGATGCCGGTGAAGGCCGGCTGGGCGCCCGAGAGGAAGAAGAACATGCGTCGCGTCGTCGTCACCGGTCTCGGCCTCGTCACTCCGCTGGGAGCGGACGTGGAGACCGCCTGGGCCAATATCATCGCCGCAAAGTCGGGCGCGGGCACCATCACCCGCTTCGACGCGACCGATTTCCAGTCGAACTACGCCTGCGAGGTAAAGCCTGCGGATCACGAATATGGGTTCGACGCCGGCAAGCGCGTCGACCACAAGATCCAGCGGCAGGTCGATCCGTTCATCGTCTACGGCATCGATGCCGCCGGCCAGGCGCTCGAGGATGCCGGGCTCGTCGACATGCCGGAGGAGGCGCGCTACCGCGCCGGCTGCTCGATCGGGTCGGGTATCGGCGGCCTGCCGGGAATCGAAAGCGAATCGCTCGTGCTCGCGGCCAAGGGGCCGAAGCGCGTCAGCCCGCACTTCGTCCACGGTCGCCTGATCAACCTGATCTCCGGCCAGGTCAGCATCAAATACGGGCTGATGGGGCCGAACCACGCCGTCGTCACCGCCTGCTCGACCGGCGCGCATTCGATCGGCGACGCTGCCCGCATGATCGCGATGGACGATGCCGACGTGATGCTCGCGGGCGGCGCGGAGAGCGCGATCTGCCCGATCGGCATCGCCGGCTTCGGCCAGGCGCGCGCGCTGTCGACCGGCTTCCGCGACGAGCCGTGGCGTGCAAGCCGGCCGTACGACAAGGATCGGGACGGCTTCGTCATGGGCGAGGGGGCGGGCGTCGTCTGCCTCGAGGAATATGAGCATGCCAAGGCGCGCGGCGCCAAGATCTATGCCGAGGTGATCGGCTACGGCCTGTCGGGCGACGCCTATCACGTGACGGCGCCGCATCCGGAAGGTTCGGGCGCGTTCCGATCGATGCAGATGGCGATGCGCAAGTCGGGCCTCGCGCTGGAGGACATCGACTATATCAATGCCCATGGCACGTCGACGCCGCTGGGCGACGAGCTGGAGCTCGGCGCCGTCCGCCGTCTGTTCGGCAATGCGCTGGACGGCCTTTCCATGTCGTCGACCAAGTCGGCCATCGGCCACCTGCTGGGCGGCGCGGGCGCAGTGGAGAGCATCTTCTGCATCCTGGCGATGCGCGATCAGATCGTGCCGCCGACGCTCAACCTCGACAATCCGTCCGACAATTGCGTCGGCGTCGATCTCGTCCCGCATGTCGCGAAGAAGCGGAAGGTGCGGGCGGTGCTGAACAACTCCTTCGGATTTGGCGGCACGAACGCGTCGCTGGTGATGAAGGCGGTCTGACGACCGGGCCCGGGAGAGCTGACGTGCGCAAGGCCGGCTGCATCGGATTGCTGATCGCGCTCGTCGCGATCCTCGGCGCCTTCTGGGTCGTCCATGGCTGGGGCGGCAGCGGCCCCGCGCCGCGTACGCTCACCGTCCAGGTCGCGGAGGGCAGCACGCTCGCCGCGGCCGCGCGCGAACTGGAGAAGGCGGGCGCGATCCCGTCCGCCTCGCGGTTCCGCATGCTCGCGCGGCTGTTCGGATCGGGCGAGCCGATCAAGGCGGGCGAATATCGCATTCCCGCGCACACCAGCCAGTCGGACATCCTCAAGATGCTGCAGGGCGGGAAGGTCCTGCAGCGTCTGGTCGTGGTGCCAGAAGGCTATCCGTCGGTGCTCGTCCACGACGCGCTGATCAAGGCGGACGGGCTGGTCGGACCGGTCGCGGTGCCCGCGGAGGGATCGGTCCTGCCCGACAGTTACGCCTTCCAGCGCGGCGATACGCGCGCGGCCGTGGTGGCGCGGATGCAGAATGCGATGCGCACGTACCTCAAGGCAGCCTGGGCGAAGCGCAAGCCCGGCATCGCCGTGTCGACACCGGAACAGGCGATCATCCTCGCCTCGATCGTCGAGAAGGAAACGGGCAAACCCTCGGAGCGCCGGATGGTCGCGGCGGTGTACGGCAACCGCCTGCGCGCCGGCATGCCGTTGCAGGCCGATCCGACGGTGATCTATCCGATCACTAAGGGCAGGCCGCTCGGCCGGCGCATCCTGCGGTCCGAGCTGCGCGCGAAGAACGGCTACAACACCTATGCCGAGACCGGGCTGCCGGTGGGTCCGATCGCCAACCCGGGGCGTGCCTCCATCGATGCGGTTCTCGACCCCGCCCAGTCAAAGGCGCTGTACTTCGTCGCCGATGGAACGGGTGGTCACGTCTTCGCGGACACGCTCGCGGAGCACAACGCCAACGTCCAGAAGTGGTACGCCATCCGTCGCGCCCGCGGCGAGATGTAGCCCTGACGCCGACCGCCGCCCGCCTATTCGCACGCAGTTGACGCAGCTGGCGTCACATATAGTATACGATGATGAGCTTCCATCTTCGTATAGCCGGTTCCGCCCTACTGCTGTCACTGATCGCGCCGCGTGCCGCAGCGGCCGAAGACATGCCGCGGGTGGAATGGCGCGACGGACGGATGATGCTGCGCGTCGACGGCAAGCCCTTCCTCATCCTTGCCGCGCAACTGCACAATTCGAGCGCCTGGCCTGCGCGGTTGGCGGCCGCTTGGGCAGCGGCGGAGGCCATGGCGGCCAATACGATCGAGGCGCCCGTCTATTGGGAGCAATTCGAGCCGGCGCGCGGCCGATACGACACGACGAACGTCGACGCGCTGGTCGCCAAGGCGCGCCTCTCGGGAAAGCGGCTCATCCTGTTGTGGTTCGGGACGTGGAAGAACGGTCAGAACCATTATGCGCCGACCTGGGTGCGGGCCGATCCCATCGCATTTCCCCGCATGATCGACGCGCGCGGCGAGCCGATCGACGTGCTGTCGCCGCACGCACCGTCCAACCTCGACGCCGACCGGACGGCCTTCGTCGCGCTGATGCGGCACCTCAGGACGACGGATGGCGACCGCCACACCGTCATCGCGGTGCAGGTCGAGAACGAGCCCGGCGCGATCGGTGCGATCCGTGACCATGGTGCGGCGGCGGAGGCGGCCTTCGCGGACGCGGTGCCCGCCGATCTCGTCGCCAGACTGGGCCGCAAGCCGGGTCGTTGGCGCGATGTCTTCGGTCCCGATGCGGAGGAGGCGTTCGGTGCCTGGGCGACCGCGCGCTACATCGAGCGCGTCGCCGCAGCAGGCAAGGCGGCCAATCCCTTGCCCGTCTATGTGAACACCTGGCTGCGCTACAAGGACAAGAAATATCCGGGCATCGATTATCCCAGCGGCGGCGCGGTCTGGACGATGCTGGATCTGTGGAAGGCGGCGGCGCCCTCCGTCGATTTCATCGGGACCGATATCTATACCGACGACGCCGGCGAATACCGCAAGGTGCTCGACCAATATGCCCGTGCGGACAATCCGTCCTGGGTTTCCGAAACGGGCTTCGACGCCAAGACCGCGCCGTTCCTGTTCTACGTCCTCCAGCGTGGCGGCGTGGGCTTTTCCGTATTCGGCATCGACGCCGACCCCGTCACGCCGGCGACGGAGGCCGCGACCGCGGCGCATCGCGCCAATTTCCTGATGCTCGATCCGATACGCGCTCTCGTCGCCCAGGCAGCGTTCGACCGGCGTCTCTATGCCGCGGTGGAAGAGCCCGGCCGCGCCAAGCAGATGCTGTCGCTCTCCGACGGCTGGGCAGCGCAGCTCAGCTTCGGACCGCCGCCCTGGGGCGATACGCCTGCCATCCTTGCCAATTCGCCGTCACAATCGGGCCGCGCGATGGTGATCCGGCTTGGGACGGACGATTGGCTCGTCAGCGGTATCGACACGCGGGTCGAATTCGTCCGCACCGCCGCCGACGGCCGCCATGGGCAGCTGCTGCGCGTCGAGGAAGGCGAGATGCGCGACGGGGTGTGGCACGCCACACGCTGGTTGAACGGTGACGAGACCGATTACGGTCTCAATTTCGGCCCCGTCCCCAAGTTGCTGCGCGTCAGGACGGGCAGCTACTGAGCGGACGTCCGCCGTCCCGATGGCCGGGCGGGGCATCGGGAAGGCGGTCATCCGGACATTTCAGCCGTAAAGCGGGCGGATAACCCGGGTCGAAGCCGTCATGCCCCGTCAGCGGCGCAGTCCGCTCGCCGCCCGCGCCTTCGCCTCGACCTCGGCCATCGTGCCGCCCGTGACCCAGCTGCCCCCGACGCACAATACCGGATCGAACGCCAGCCAGTCGGGCGCGCTCGCTTCGGTGATGCCTCCCGTCGGGCAGAAGCGGCACTGGTAGAAGGGGGCGGCGAGCGCCTTCAAGGCCTTCAGCCCGCCGGAGGTCTCAGCTGGAAAGAACTTGAAGTGCGTGAGGCCAAGGTCGAGCCCGCGCATGATGTCGCCCGCGGTGGCGGTGCCGGGCAGATAGGCGACGCCCGCGTCGATGATCGGCCTTGCCAGACGTTCGGTCAGGCCGGGGGAGACGATGAACTCGACGCCCGCATCGATGACGTCGCGCGCCTGCCGTTCGTTGACGACCGTGCCCGCGCCGACGATCGCGCCGGGAACCGTCTTCATCTCGGCGATCGCTTCCATCGCGGCACCGGTGCGCAGAGTCACCTCGAGCACTTTCAGCCCCCCGGCGACCAGCGCCTCGGCCAGCGGTCGCGCGGTGGCGGCGTCGTCGATCACCAGCACCGGGATGACGGCGCTGGTCTGCATGATGGTGGCGATTTCGGTCATGGCGTACGTCCTTATTGGCCGGTGTGCTGCTGCGCGAAGGCGGCTGCGGCGCCGAACAGGCCGGGCTGGGGATGGGTGATGAGCTTGACTGGCAGGCCGGCCATCATCGACTGGAATCGACCCTTGGCGACGAACCGCTGATCGAAGCCGGAGCGGATCAGCTTGTCCTTGATCCTCAGGCCCAGGCCCCCGGCGATCACGACGCCCTTCGCACCATGCGCCAGCGCGAGATCGCCCGCGACCGCGCCCAGCGAGAGACAGAACCGGTCGAGCGCGGCAAGCGCGATCGAATCGGTGCCGTCGAGTGCCTCCGTCCAGATCGTCTTGTCGTCACGGCTGGGGACGGGGCGCGCCTCCATTTCCGCCAGCGTCTCGTAGATCGCGACGATGCCGGGGCCGGAGCAGATGCGCTCCGCCGACACGCGCGTATAGGTGCGGCGCAGGCGGCGCAAAATCGCATCCTCGATCGCGTCGAGGGGCGCGAAGTCCATGTGCCCACCCTCGGTCGCAAGCACGTGATAGGTGGCCGGGGTCTTCAGCACCTGCGCAACGCCAAGGCCCGTGCCCGGCCCGCAGACCGTCGTGATGCCGTCAGTCGGGATCGGGATGTCCGGCCCGCAGAGGTGGATGAAATGCTCCTGCGGCAGCTGCGCCACCGCGTGGCCGACCGCGCCGAAATCGTTGATGACGGTATAGATGTCCGCGCCCAGCCGCTCCGGGATCAGCGACGGGCGGATCACCCAGGGGTTGTTCGTCAGGCGGATGACGTCGCCGGTGATGGGCGAGGCGACCGAGATCGCCGCCGCGTTCGGCAACACGCCGCCCCGCGACGCGGCGAACGCCTGCCACGCCGTCTGGAGACTGGCGTGATCCGCCGTCTTGAGCGTCATCGGGTCGCCGATCGCTGTCACGCGACCGCCGTCCACCTCCGCGATCGCGAAGCGCGCGTGCGTCCCCCCGATGTCCACGGCTACGATGTGCATTCATCCCTCCCTAAAGGCTCGACCCGCGCCTCGCACCTCCCGCCGATCGTTCGGTCGGGGAAGACCATCGCCCGCAGGCGATGGGAGACGCGCAATCCCGTATCCTACAGTCCCGCCGCCGCGAGCATCGGCGACGCGCCCAGCTCGGCCGCATCGGCGAACTGGCGGAACATCGCAAACAGCTCGCGACCCATGCCCTCTGCCGGCGGCGGCGCGTCGGCGAGCGGCCGTGCCGCCCATTCCGCCGCATCGACCAACGCCTCCAGCGTACCGGCCTCGGCATCGAGGCGGATCACGTCGCCGTCGCGAAGCTTGCCGATCGCGCCGTTCCCCAGCGCCTCCGGCGAGCAATGGATCGCGCATGGTACCTTGCCGCTCGCGCCCGACATGCGCCCGTCGGTGACCAGCGCGACCTTGAAGCCGCGGTTCTGCAGCACGCCCAGCGGCGGCGTCAGTTTGTGCAGCTCCGGCATGCCGTTGGCGCGCGGCCCCTGGAAGCGGACGACCACGACGACGTCGCGCTCCAGCTCGCCCGCCTTGAACGCGGCAAGGACCTCCGCCTGGTCGGCGAAGACGCGCGCCGGTGCCTCGACGATCCAGCGCGATCGCTCGACCGCCGACACCTTGATGCAGGCGCGGCCGATATTGCCGGTCAGGATGCGCATGCCGCCATCGGCGGAGAAGGGGGCCGAGACAGGGCGCAGGATCGTATCGTCGCCGCTGTCGCCCACCGGCTCCCAGGCGAGCGCGTCGTCCTGCATCACCGGACGCTGCGCATAGGCGTGCAGATCGCCGCCGCCAATCGTCGGGATGTCGCCATGGAGCAGGCCGGCCGACAGCAGTTCGCGGATCACGAACGGCATGCCGCCCGCTTCCTCGAAGCCGTTCACGTCCGCCGAACCGTTCGGATAGACGCGCGCGATCAGCGGCACCGCCTGCGACAGGCGATCGAAATCCTCCCAGTCGATGACGATGCCCGCCGCCCGCGCGATGGCGGGCAAGTGCATCAGATGATTGGTCGATCCGCCCGTGGCGAGCAGTCCGACCGCGGCGTTCACCACCGCCCGCTCGTCGACGCAATGGCCGAGAGGCCGGTAATCGTCGCCACGCCAGCCGAGCCGCGCCAGCCGATGCACCGCCGCCCGCGTCAGTTCCTGACGCAGCTTGGTCTGAGGCTGGACGAAGGCGGCGCCGGGCATGTGCAGGCCCATCACCTCCATCATCATCTGGTTGGTGTTGGCCGTGCCGTAGAAGGTGCAGGTGCCCTTGCCGTGATAGGCCTGGATCTCGGTGTCGAGCAGTTCGTCGCGTGTCGCTTCGCCGACGGCATAGCGTTCACGAACCGCCGCCTTCGCCTTGTTCGCGATGCCGGTCGGCATGGGCCCGCCCGGGATCAGCACCATCGGTAGATGTCCGAAGCGCAGCGCGCCCATCAGCAGGCCGGGCACGATCTTGTCGCAGATGCCGAGCAGCGCCGCGCCCTCGAACGTGCCGTGGCTCAGCGCGATCGCAGTCGAGAGCGCGATCGTATCGCGGCTGAATAGCGACAGTTCCATGCCGGCATAGCCCTGCGTCACGCCGTCGCACATGGCGGGCACGCCGCCCGCGACCTGCGCGGTCGCGCCGACCTCGCGCGCCCAGACCTTCATGAGTTCCGGGTAGCGATAATAGACGGCGTGCGCCGACAGCATGTCGTTGTACGCCGTCACGATACCGATGTTCATGCCCGCGTCGGCGCGCATCGCGTCGCGGTCCTCGGCGGTGCCGGCATAGGCGTGGGCGAGATTGGCGCAGCCGAGGTTCGGGCGGCGCACGCCATTGTCCCGCTCGCGCTCGATCAGCGCGAGATAGGCGGAACGGGTCGGCCGGGATCGTTCGATGATCCGGTCGGTAACGGCGGAAACGGCGGGATTCATGGGGAGGAAATCCGTCCGAGAGGGTGGGGCGCCGGTCAAGGAGCCCAGTGGATGTCGACGGGCAGCTCGACGTCTGCGAGTACCCGACCGATGGGATAGGGCGAGGACGGCCCCTGGTCGATGGCCTTTTCGATCACATCGCGCTTCGCCTGGCCGGTCACCGCGATCATCAGCGCGCGCGCGCTGGCGATGGCGGCGCGCGACAGCGACACGCGGGCGACGGGCGCCTCCGGCGGCAGCGGATCGGGCATCACGCCGAGCATGCGCCGCTCCTTGGGGCCGTTCAGCGCCTCGTCGAAATCGGGGCCTGGAAAGATGGAGGCGGTATGGCCGTCGCCGCCGACCCCCAGCAGACACAGGTCGAGCGGCCAGTGCAGGTCCTGCATCAGCGCGTCGGCGGAACGGCCGGCGGCCTTATAGTCCTCGGTCTGCTTGGGGACGATCGGGATGACACGCGCGCCCTTGGGGATGAACAGCTTGCCGAGCTGCGTGACGTTCGACAGCGGATCGCCGAGCGGTACGATCCGCTCGTCGCCCGGAACGATCGTCACGCGCTTCCAGTCGAGCTTGGCCTGCGCCAGCTTCTCATAGGCGGGGAAGGGCGTCTTGCCGCCCGCCAGCGCGATGACCGCGGAGCCGCGTGCATCGATCGCGCTTTCGATGACGAACTGGATGTCGCCGGCGATCGCCTCGGCGAGTTCGCCCGCGTCGTCATAGTCCCACCATTCGATCTCGGTCATAATGCTTCTCCATCCCGGCAGTACGCGCTGCCGCGCTCCTGCGAAGGCAGGAGCCCAGGGCCACGAGCGGCCCGGCTGATCACTCTGGGTCCCTGCGTCCGCAGGAACACGTGGGTCAATCGTCTTGCCAGGTCACGCCGTCGCGTTCGGTCAGCGCGATGGCGCCGGCCGGACCCCAGGTGCCGGCGGCATAATGTTTCGGCTTGGTCTGGTTCGCCGCCCAGCCGGCGCGGATCGCATCGATCCACTTCCACTGCGCCTCGACCTCGTCGCGGCGGACGAACAGTGTCTGGTCGCCTTCGATCAGGTCGAGCAGCAGCCGCTCATAGGCGATCCGGCGGCGCGTGCCGGCAAATTCCGCGTCGAGGCTGAGGTTTAGCGGGACTTCGCGCAGGCGCAGCCCGTCGCGATCGAGCCCCGGCTCCTTGGTCATCACCAGCAGCTGGATATATTCCTCCGGCTGGAGGCGGATCACCAGCGTGTTGGGCTGAAGGATCCCGCCGCGGCCGGAGAACATCGAGTGCGGTACCGGCTTGAACTGGATCGCGATCTCGCTGCGCCGCTTGGCCATGCGCTTGCCGGTGCGCAGGTAGAAGGGTACGCCCTGCCACCGCCAGTTGTCGATGAACGCCTTGATCGCGACGAACGTCTCCACGTCGCTGTCGTAGCCGAGCTCCTCGTCATAGCCCTTGACGACCTTGCCGCCGACGGCCCCTTCTTCATACTGGCCGGTGACGGTGCACGACTGGACCGCCTCCGGACTGATTTGGCGCAGCGAGCGGAACACCTTCGCCTTCTCGTCGCGGATCGCGGTGCCGTCATAGAGGGCGGGGGGCTCCATCGCGATCAGCGCGACGAGCTGCAGCATGTGATTGGCGACCATGTCGCGCAGCGCACCCGCGCCTTCGTAATAGCCGGCACGGTCCTCCAGCCCGACCGTCTCCGCGATCGTGATCTGGACATTGTCGATACCCTGCGCGTTCCAGATCGGCTCGAACATCGAATTGCCGAAGCGCAGCGCCAGGATGTTCTGGACGGTTTCCTTGCCCAGATAATGGTCGATGCGGAAGATCCGGTCCTCCGGAAAGGCGCGCGCGACGGTGTCGTTGATCTCGATCGACGAGGCAAGGTCGTAGCCCAGCGGCTTCTCGAGCGCGATTCGGACAGTCGATCCGGTCAGCCCGACCTTCTCCAGTCCCTCGACCGCCGATTCGAACAGCGACGGCGCGGTCGACAGGTAGATGGCGAGGCCGCCCGAGATGTCGCCGATCTTGTCGGCGAGCGGCTGGAAGCTGTTCGGGTCGGACAGGTCGGCCGGCTGGAACTGGATACGCTCCATGAAGGTGCCGAGGGCGCTCTCGTCCTTGCGATCCGCCGGCAGGAACTCGTCGAGCGCCTTCTTGACCACGTCGCGATAGCCGTCGTCGTCCATGTCGCCACGCGCCGATCCGGTGATCGTCAGGTCCTTGGGCAGCAGCCCGTCGGCGTGGAGGCCGTACAGCGAGGGCAGCAGCATCCGCTTGGCGAGATCGCCGGTCGCGCCGAACAGCAGGAGCTTGCCAACGGGATTGCGCTGCATGTCGCTATTCCTTCGTCAGGGTCAGGCCGGCGAGCGGATCGAGGCCGGCCATGATGTTGAGATTCTGTACCGCGGCACCGCCGGCGCCCTTGCCCAGATTGTCCAGCGTCGCGACCAGTCGCGCCTGCCCGGTGCCCGCATTGCCGCAGACGCGCAGGCTCATGCCGTCGGTGCCGGCGTGCTCCTCGATCACCGCGGTCGCGACGTCGCCGGGCATCACGCGGACCAGCGGGCTCGCCGCATAGGCCTCCCTCAGCACCGATTCGATGTCCGCCAGGGTCGGCGCCGCGGGCAGATGCAGGAGGGGAAGGGGCACCTCGCCGAGCATGCCGCGCAAAAGCCGGGCGACGGCCGGTGCGAAGATCGGCGGATGCGTCAATCCGGCATGCGCGCGCATTTCGGGCAGGTGCTTGTGCGCGCAGCCGAGCGCATAGGCCCGAAAGGCCGTGTCCGTCGCGCCTTCCTCGAACTCCGCGATCATCGCCTTGCCGCCGCCCGAATAGCCCGACACGGCGTTGAACGACAGCGGCCAGTCCGGGGGCACCAGGCCGGCGCGGACCAGGGGCCGCACCAGCGCCAGGAAAGCCGTCGGGTAGCAACCTGGGTTGGCGACGAACCGGGCCGCCGCGATCCGATCGGCCTGATCCGGCTCCAGCTCCGCGAAACCATAGGTCCAGCCCTCCGCGACGCGGTGGGCGGTCGACGCATCGATCACGCGCGTGCGGTCGTTGCGAATGAGGGCGACCGCCTCGCGCGCAGCGTCGTCGGGCAGGCAGAGGATCGCGATGTCGCAGTCGTTCAGCGCCTCCTCGCGCGCCGCCGCATCCTTCCGGCGCGCCTCGTCGAGCGTGACGACGGCAAGGTCGGTCCGCCCCGCCAGGCGCTCGCGGATGTCGAGCCCGGTCGTGCCGACCGCACCGTCGATGAAGACGGAGACGCTCACGCCGCGGAGTCCAGCACGGTCCGGTCGACATAGCCGACAAGGCCAGTGGCGGGTGCGCGACCCCAAGCGTGATCGCCGGCCAGTTCGAGCACCTCGAAGGCGTCACCCGCCTTCATCTCGCCGATCGGCTCGCTGCGCGTGCGATCCCCGTACAAGGTCGCCTGCGACGTCACGACGGTCGGCAGGGCAGCGGCATAATGCGGCGCGAACACCTGATCGGCGAGGCGCACGTCGGCCAGGTCACCGCGCACGGCATGCGTACGGGGATCAAGCACGACCGACCGTCCGGTCAGCGCGAAGGCCTTACGCGCCGAGTCGGGCTGGCTGGAGGGCGCCGCCGCGGTGGGCTGGCGATCCGGCGTCGCCGAGGAAATGCCCGAACTCTTCAAGAAACTCTGCCCCTTCGGAAGTACGCGCGACGAAGATGTTGCGCTTGTCGCTGTCGTCACGTTGGCGGCGCAGATAGCCGAGCGCGCCCAACCTATTCAAGGCGCGCGTGACGACGGGCTTCGATACGTTCAATGCGCGCGCCAGACCGCGCACCGTATGGGGGCCGGGATTCAGATAGACCAGCAAGAGCAACGCCATTTGCCGGTTGGTGAGATCCGGCTCGCCGGACCGGACGTAATCGACCAGGGCGGTCATCCACGTCGACAAGGACTGAGCAGCTGTTCCCACGTGCAAATACCCGCATCTGCGCCGTTTCCGGGCGTCGTTTCGCGTTCATAACGCCGCGCGTTGCCGCTGGTTTCCGCAGAAAATTAACGAAACGACAGGGACGCCGCGCGACCGGGCGACGGCAGGGTATGCGGACGCCCGGTTGATCCTCCCGCGCTTCCCGCTTATGTGCGCGCCTTCACCGACAATTCGGGTCTCTCGATGTTCACCTTCCTTCTCGTCGTCCATGCCATCATCGCCGCCGCGCTCGTGACGGTGATCCTGATGCAGCGGTCGGAGGGTGGCGGCCTCGGGATGGGCGGCAGCCCGTCCGGCCTGATGTCGGCACGCGGCGCGGCCGATTTCCTGACGCGTATGACTTCGATCCTCGCGACGCTGTTCGTCGCGATGTCGATCGCGCTCGCCTTCCTCGCGGCGAGCAGCAAGACGCAGACGATCGACACCTCGCTCGCCCGGACGGTTCCCGCGCCGCGGCAGGACGCGGTGCCGAACGCGCCGGCCGATGCCGCGCCGGTGCCCGCGAACGGCGTCGCTCCGGCGACCGCACCCGCCGACAACGGCGCGGTCCCGCTCGCCCGCTAAGACCGTTCTGCGGTTCGCCGCATAAACGCGCGTCCCCGTGGCGCGCGCTCTTGTCGTTTGCCCCCCATCCAAGCTAGGCGTTTCTTCCCATGGCGCGGTATATTTTCATCACCGGCGGCGTGGTTTCGTCGCTCGGCAAAGGCCTTATGGCGGCCTCTCTCGCAGCTCTGCTCCAGGCGCGCGGCTATCGCGTCCGGATCCGGAAGTTCGATCCCTATCTCAACGTCGATCCGGGCACGATGAGCCCGTATCAGCATGGCGAGGTCTATGTGACCGACGACGGGGCGGAGACCGACCTCGACCTTGGCCACTATGAGCGATTCACCGGCGTCGCCTCTCGCCAGTCGGACAACGTCACCTCGGGCCGCATCTACAAGACGATCATCGAGCGCGAGCGGCGTGGCGATTATCTCGGCGCGACGGTGCAGGTGATCCCCCACGTCACCGACGCGATCAAGGCCTTCGCCAAGGCGGAAACCGACGATCTGGACTTCGTGCTGTGCGAAATCGGCGGCACGGTCGGTGACATCGAATCGCTGCCGTTCATCGAGGCGATTCGCCAGCTGAAGAACGAGGTCGGACGCGGCAACGCGATCAGCATCCACGTCACGCTGGTGCCCTATATCTCCGCTGCGGGCGAGCTGAAGACCAAGCCGACGCAGCATTCGGTGCGCGAGCTCGCCGCGCTCGGCGTCGCGCCCGATGTACTCGTCTGCCGCTGCGAGAAGCCGCTGCCGCCGTCGGAGCGGGCCAAGATCGCGCTGTTCTGCAACGTACCCGAAAGCGCGGTCATTCCCGCGCTCGACGCGAAGAGCATCTATGCGGTGCCGCTGCAATATCACGGCGAAGGCCTCGATTCGGAAGTGCTGCGCGCGTTCGGCATCACGCCCTCGTCGGCGCCGGACCTGTCGCGCTGGACCGATATCGTCGACCGGCTGACCAATCCGGAGGGCGAGGTGACGGTCGGCGTGGTCGGCAAATATGTCGGGCTGCAGGATGCCTATAAGTCCTTGAACGAGGCGCTGGTCCACGGCGGCATCGCCAATCGGGTCAAGGTCAATGTCCGCTGGATCGATGCGGAACTGTTCGAGAATGACGCGGACGAGATCGTCGCGCAGCTCGAGCCATGCGATGCGATCCTCGTGCCGGGCGCGTTCGGCGAGCGCGGCGCGGAAGGCAAGATCAAGTCGGTGAGGTTCGCCCGCGAGCGCGAAATCCCCTATTTCGGCATCTGCTTCGGCATGCAGATGGCCTGTATCGAGGGGGCCCGTGATCTCGCGGGTATCGCGCAGGCATCTTCCACCGAATTCGGCCCGACCGAGGAACCCGTCGTCGGTCTAATCACCGAATGGATGGGGCGTGACGGTCTCGAGAAGCGCGAGGCGTCGGGCGACCTGGGCGGCACGATGCGGCTGGGTGCGTACGAGGCCGCGCTTGCGGGCAATTCGGTCGTCGCATCGATCTATGGCGGCACGACGATCCATGAGCGCCACCGCCATCGGTACGAAGTGAACACGCACTACAAGGACGCGCTGGAGAAGGGCGGGCTGGTGTTCAGCGGCATGTCGCCCGACGGCACGCTGCCGGAAATCGTCGAACGGCCCGATCATCCCTGGTTCGTCGCGGTGCAGTTCCATCCAGAGCTGAAGAGCAAGCCGTTCGATCCCCACCCGCTGTTCGCGAGCTTCATCGCGGCTGCGGTAAAGCAGAGCCGCCTGGTCTAGGGCTCAAACCCAATCAGCGGGTTGAATGGGGGGCGTTTTTCCTGATCCACTGTAGGCGTGGGTCACGGAAGTGCGGGCATCGCGCTGTTTTGGTTGTCGGATGAAGCGTGGGCGGCGATCGTGACGCACCTGCCCAAGGATCAGCCTGGAGCGCGACGGGTGGACGATCGGCGGGTGATCTCCGGCATCCTGCATGTGCTCAAGATCGGCTGTCGCTGGTGCGATTGCCGGCCGAGTACGGGCCCGCGACGAGGGTCTACAATCGGTTCATTCGGTGGCCGCCACGAGGTTTCTGGCTCAAGCTGCTGGATGCGCTGGTGGACGCAGGCGCGGTGACGAGGAGCACCGCCATCGGCAGCCACCGCCTTGGCGTTCTGGCTCTGAACGAGCTTGAATCCTAGTAACTAATCTACGTGCGTGGAAGCGGCGTCGGCCCTCACCGCCAACCGGCCGCCCACTCGGCGTATCCTGGGTCGTCGGCCGGGCGGGGGTGAGGGCCGCTACCGCGCCGATCCAGCGTTGCTGGATCGCACGACAGCTCTTCGACCACAGAATAAAGGCGCCCGGGCCCGTCGGCCCGGACGCCCCACGGCGTCTGGAAAAGGGAGCAACAGACGCCGAACCGGTGATCAGGCCGCCTTGGCCTCGCCCGTCTGGTTCTCGACGGCGGCGAGCGGCGCGCCCGTCTTGATCGCAATGCTCTTCGGCTTCATCGCCTCCGGCACCTCGCGGACCAGGTCGATGACGAGCAGGCCGTCGTTCAGACGCGCATCCTCGACGAAGACGAAGTCGGCGAGTTCGAAGCGGCGCTCGAAGCTGCGATTCGCGATACCGACGTGCAGGAAGTTGGCGTTGCCGCCCTTGTCTTCCTTCTTGCCGGTGACGAGCAGCAAATTCTGCTGCGCGGTGATGTCGATCTCGTCACGGCTGAAGCCGGCTACCGCTAGCGTGATGCGATAACGGTCGTCGGCGAGACGCTCGAGATTGAACGGCGGATAATTCTCGGCCGCGTTGCTGCGGGCATTGGCCTCGAGCAAGTCGAACAGTCGGTCAAAACCGATCGTCGAGCGGCGATAGGGGGTCAGATCGAGTCGCATGGTCAAATCCTCCAGATGAAGCGAGATGAACGAGCCGGCATCCACCGATGTGCGATGCCGTCGCACGACCCCGAGGGCATCGTGCGAACCGACATTTGGGGTGTGTTCCGGCCATTTCAAGACCTGCTAAGCTGTTGAAAAGGGGTGCAGTTGTTGGCGGCATGAAGCTCCGCTTCGTCGCGCCCAAGGTTCAGCCGTGTTGATCCTCCATCGGAATGATGGACTTTTGCCCAAACGGTTCAGGGGACGACACGGATGACGCTCACGCTCGCGCTGCTGCTAGCCGGCCAGACCGCCGCGCCCACCACGCCGCCCACCACCTCGCCGCCGCCCGCGCAGGCTGGCGATGCCAGCCAGGCGCCCGACGCGCCCCAGACGCAGGTCGGCGACATCGTCGTCACCGCGCGGCGACGGGCCGAATCGGTGCAACGGGTGCCGATCGCCATGTCGGTGATCGGCGGCGCGGACATCGACAAGACCGGCGCCTTCAACGTCAACCGCCTGCAGCAGCAGCAGCCTGCGCTGCAATTCTATTCGAGCAATCCGCGCAATTCCGCGATCAACATCCGCGGGCTCGGTGCGCCCTTTGGCCTCACCAACGACGGGATCGAACAGGGCGTCGGCTTCTACGTCGACGGGGTCTATATCGGGCGGATCGGCGCCTCGACCTTCGACTTCGTCGACGTCGAGCGCGTCGAAGTGCTGCGCGGGCCGCAGGGCACGCTCTATGGCAAGAACACGACGGCCGGCGCGCTCAACATCACCACCCGACCGCCAAGCTTCACGCCGGAGGCGCGCGTCGAGCTGAGCGCGGGCAATTATCAGTTCGTGCAGGCGAAGGCCTCGGTCTCGGGTCCGCTGTCCGATAGCGTCGCGATCCGCCTGTCCGCCTCGTCGACACAACGCGAGGGCACGATCCGCGACGTCACCTCGGGTCGCGACCTCCATCGGCAGGACAATAACGGCCTGCGCGGGCAATTGCTCTGGAATGCCACCGACGCGCTGCACTTCACGCTTTCGGGCGATTACAACGTCCAGAACCCTTTGTGCTGCGTTCAATATTATGCCCGGGTCGGCGCGACGCAGCGGTCTCTTGCGCGGCAATATGCCGCGCTGGCCGCCGCGCTCGGCTATCGCCCGCCGAGCACCAACCCCTTCGACCGCGTCACCGACCTCGACGCCGGCATCAATTCGCGACAGGAGATCGGCGGCGTTTCCCTGGTCGGTGACTGGGACCTCGGCCCGGCGACGCTGACCTCCGTCAGCGCCTGGCGCTATTGGGACTGGCAGCCGCAGAACGATCGCGACTTCACCGGCCTGCCGATCACCACCGTGTCGCAGAACCCGTCGCAGCAGAAGCAGGTGTCGCAGGAGCTGCGGCTGGCCTCGAACGGCACCAATCGTCTGGACTATACGGTGGGGGCCTTCGTCTTCCATCAGGTCATCAACACGCAGGGTTCGCAGGTCCAGGGACCGGCGGCGAGCCGTTTCCTGCTGTCCGGCGCGGATGCCGCCAATCCCAACGTGCTCAACGGCCTGACGTCGACCAACGCGATCCGGTTCGACAACACGAGCTTCGCCGTCTTCGGCAAGCTCAATTGGGCGCTGACCGACGCGCTGCACATCCAGCCGGGCATCCGCATCAACTACGACCGCAAGTCGGGTTTCTACGAATCGATCGTCAGCATCCGCAACGCGCAATATGCCTTCACCGCCACCGCCGATAACGTCGCGCAGCTCCTCGCCGCGCAACCGACCGCCGCGGCGCGCACGACCTTCCAGAACCAGATCAACACGCTGGCACCACAACGCTACAGCCCGCGGTTCAGCGCCTGGAACACGTCGGGCGATGTCACCGTGTCCTATGACGTCAGCGCCGATATCCACGCCTATGCGACCTATGCGCGCAGCTTCAAGTCGGGCGGGATCAACCTGTCGGGCCTGCCGCTCAACGCGACCAGCACCGGCGTCGACCTGACGACACAGACGGTGAAGCCGGAGAAGGTCAACAATTACGAGATCGGGCTGAAGACGCAGTTCCTCGACCGGCGTCTGACACTCAACCTCGCCGGCTATTGGACCGACGTGTTCGATTACCAGGCCACGGTGAACAACAATGCGATCAACGTGATCCGCGGGTATCTGGCCAATGCCGGGCAGGTCCGGTCGCGCGGGTTCGAATTCGATTCGCGCTTCCAGCCGAGCCGCCGCCTCAACCTCTATGTCAGCGGCGCCTACACGGACGCGCGTTACGTCCGCTTCACCAACGCCCCATGTCCGCCGGAGCTGTCGGGCGGCACCGCGACCGCGCCGGGTGGCGTCACCGACCCGGCCGGCACGCCGGGCGGTCGCAGCCCCGCTTTCTGCGACATTTCGGGCCAGCGGTTGCCCGGCATATCCAAATGGTCCTTCTCCTACGGCGGCGAATACAGCCTCCCCGTCGGCGGCAAGGGCGGCGAAGCCTATGTCGGCTACGACGGCAATTACCGTTCGCGCTTCTCGTCGAACCCCTCGCCCTCGGCCTATACCTGGGTGGAGGGCTACGCCCTGTCCAATGTGCGGGCGGGGTATCGCGAGGGCGGGATCAACGTGTTCGGCTGGGTCCGCAACCTGTTCGACCGCGATTATTTCGAGTTGCTCTCGACGCAATCCGGCAGCACCGGGCTCATCGTCGGCCAGCCCGGCGATCCGCGCACCTATGGCGTGACGGTATCGACCCGATTCTGATGCCCGGCCGGCCGGACGGCCTTGACCGTCGCCGGCCGGCGTTATGATCCGGTTCAGGATTGATCTGCGATAGATGACAGTGCCGGACAGGGGGTGCGAATTGGAAGCTCCCATCCTCTGCCCGGCTGATCGGGTGACCGTGCGCGGGTCGCAGAAACGGCAAACGCCCGGACCGTTTCCGATCCGGGCGCCTGCGTGACGAAAACTCGTCAGCCCCCTTTAAGTCTTGTCGAGCGTCGCGCGTATCGCTGCGCCGTCTCGCCAAGTTCCCCGAACCACGGCCTTTGCCTGTGTCTCAGATGAGTTTGTGCTAGGCACCCCGACGGCAGTTGTCACCGGCAATGTCGCGGCCTGCCGACGATTGCCGCGACCCTGTGTCGAATCCGCAACATCTCGTTGCATGGGGCCGATACGCACCCTAGAGCCCGTGCCATGATCCTCTCTCGATACGAACGGATGATCGCCCGCCGCTATCTGCTGCCGGGCAAGGGGGAGGCCTTCATCTTCCTCGTCGCGTCGATCAGTCTCGTCGCGGTCATGCTCGGCGTCGCCGCGCTGGTGATCGTGATGAGCGTGATGAACGGCTTTCGCGCCGAGCTGTTCGACAAGATCGTCGGGCTGAACGGTCATGCGGTGATCCAGAGCGTCAGCGGGCGCATGCCCGACTGGCAGGATATCGTGAAGCAGGCCCGCGCGACGCCGGGCGTGACGAGCGCTGTGCCCCTGATCGAGCAGCCGCTCGCGGCGACCTACAACGGACGCGCGGAGGCGGCGCTGGTCCGCGGCATGCGCATCGCCGACATGCGCGGCGCGGTCGGGTCGAAGATCGTCATGGGCTCGATGGCCAACATCACGCCCGGCGGCGGCCAGATCGCCATCGGCTCGCGCCTAGCGGAGGCCCTGGGGGCGAGTGTCGGCAGCGAGATCCAGCTGTTCAGCCCGCAGGGACAGACCACGCCCTTCGGTACCGTACCGCGCATCGTCAGCTATCGGATCGGCGCGATCTTCGAAATCGGCCTATACGACTATGACAAGGCCTATGTGATGATGCCGATGGAGGACGCGCAGCAACTGCTGCTGCTCGGCCAGTCGGTCGGCATGATCGAGGTGCAGACCGCGAACGCGGACAAGGTGGGCGAGATACTGGCGCCGCTGGGCGACAAATTGCCGCCCGGCACGGTCATCCAGGACTGGCGATCGATGAACGCGCAGCTGTTCCAGGCGCTGGCGGTGGAGCGCGTGGCGATGTTCACCGTGCTGTCGATCATCATCCTGGTCGCGGTGTTCAATATCCTCTCCAGCCTGATCATGCTGGTCCGCGCCAAGACGCGCGACATCGCGATCCTGCGGACGATGGGGGCGACGCGCAGCGGCATGATGCGCATCTTCATGGTCGTCGGCACGACCATCGGCGCGCTCGGCACCGTCGCGGGGTTGATCCTGGGCGCGATCTTCCTTTTCTATCGGCAGGGCGTGGTGAACTTCGTCCAGTTCGTGACGGGCCAGAACCTCTGGGACCCGTCGATCCGCTATCTCACCGAACTGCCTTCGAAGACCGATCCCGTCGAGGTGATCGTCATCACCGCCATGGCTCTCGTCTTCAGCTTCCTCGCCACGCTCTATCCCGCGTGGAAGGCGGCGAGCACCGATCCGGTTCAGGTCCTGCGCTATGAATGATGTCGAAGGCCAAGCCGCAACCCGGCTTCACCAACCGGGCGGCGCCGGAACGCAGCATGCGTCCATGACCGGGGGCGCCGTTCTCCAGACGCGCGGCCTGGCGCGCAGCTTCACGCAAGGCGGCCATACGATCGACGTCCTGCGCGGCGTCGACCTGATGGTGGGGCCGGGCGAGATCGTGGCGCTTCTCGGCCCCTCGGGATCGGGAAAGTCGACCCTGCTGCAGGCGGTCGGACTGCTCGAGGGCGGCTTCCAGGGGTCCATCCGTATCGGCGACGAGGAGGCGGCGAGCCTCGACGCGCACGGTCGCACGGTGATGCGGCGCGACCGCCTGGGCTTCGTCTACCAGTTCCACCACCTGCTGCCCGATTTCAACGCGATCGAGAACGTCCTGCTGCCGCAACTCATCCACGGCGCCGAGCGGGCGCCCGCGGAAGCGCGGGCGGCGGCGCTGCTGTCCGCGCTCGGGTTGGGTCACCGCCTGACCCACCGGCCTAGCCAGCTCTCCGGCGGCGAGCAGCAGCGCGTCGCCGTGGCGCGAGCGCTCGCCAATCGCCCCATGCTGATCCTCGCGGACGAGCCGACCGGCAATCTGGACGAGCATACGGCCGACATCGTCCTCGCCGAATTCCTCCGGCTTGTTCGTGGCGAAGGGTCGGCGGCGCTGATCGCGACGCACAACGAGCGGTTGGCGCAGCGCATGGACAGGATCGTCCGGTTGCACGAGGGCGTCCTGTCGTGAACGCCTGGGGCGAGACGCCGACGCTGGTCGGGCGTCACGTCACGCTGCGACCGCTGGCGGAGGGCGACCTGCCGGCGCTTGTCGACGTCGCGCGGGCCGGCGACCTGTGGGACATCTTCTACGCCAATGTCTCGCTCATGCGGACGCCGGAACGCTGGTGGGCGGCGGCCTCGCGCGAGCGTGATTTCGGTCGCGCCCTTTTGTTCGCCGCCGAAACGCCCGACGGCGCCGTGGTCGGCACGACGCGCTACATGCGGCTTGCCCCGACGCATCGGCGCCTCGAGATTGGCGGCACCTTCTATGCCAAGGCCGTGCAGCGTACGGGCGTGAACACCGAGGCCAAGCTGCTGCAGCTCGCGCATGCCTTCGAGGCGATGGACGTGCAATGCGTGCAGATCCGTACCGATGCGCTGAACCGGCGGAGCCAGGCGGCGATCGAGCGCCTCGGCGCGAAGAAGGACGGCGTGCTGCGCGGGCATCAGCAGATGGCCGACGGCCGCCTGCGCGATACCGTCGTCTACTCGATCCTCGATCGCGAATGGCCGGGGGTGAAGGCCAATCTGCGCTACCTTCTGGATCGGCACGCATGACTCGCATCACGGACCTCGCCGTCCGCGCCGCCGATGGCGCGACGGTGCCGCTCGATCGCTGGGCGGGGCAGGTCCTGCTCATCGTGAACACGGCCTCGCAATGCGGTTTCACACCGCAATATGCGGGGCTGGAGGCGCTTCACCGCCGCTATGCGGATAAAGGCTTTTCGATACTGGCCTTTCCCTGCAACCAGTTCGGCGCGCAGGAGCCCGGCGACGCGGCGGAGATCGCCCGTTTCTGTACGCTCACGTACGACGTCACCTTTCCGGTCTTCGCCAAGGTCGACGTCAACGGTCCGGACGCCGATCCGGTCTTCACGCTGCTGAAAGGCGCCGCGCCGGGACTGTTGGGATCGAAGGCGATCAAGTGGAACTTCACCAAGTTCCTGGTCGACCGGTCCGGACAAGTCGTCCGCCGCTATGCGCCGACGACCAGGCCGGACGCGATCGCAGCGGACATAGAGGCGCTGCTCTAGGCCGTCGGCATCGCGAAGGCGGGTGCGCCCCTGCGATGATGGACGGCAGAGACGATCGACGTCACGCCGCCGAAGAGGAAGCTGATGCCCAGGATGAAGCCGGGGAGCGTCAGCGCCGACCAGGGCAAGGTGGCGAGGACATAGATCGCCAATAGGATATTGATGACCCCCAGCGCGACCATCAGCCCGCGTCCGCGCCGGAAACGAACGCCCAGGCCGATCTCCAGCGCACCCCGTATGCCGAGCCAGACGGCGACCATGAGGGTCAGCGAGAAGGCACCCGTCGCCGGCTCGAACGCCATCAGCAGCCCGACGACGAGCGACAGGACGCCGAAGCCGATCGCATAGCCGCGCCCTTCATGCCCCTTGCCGAAAACGCCGGCGCCGACGGACACGATACCCGCGGCGATGAAGAAGGCGCCGATGACCAGCGTGGCGGCGAGCGTCGCCGCGAAAGGCCAGGCAAAGGCGGCAAGGCCCAGCAGGACCGAAACCACGCCATAGGCGAGGATCCATCCCCAGCCGGCGCCGGCAGGCGCGCCGGACAGGGGGTCGGCGAAGCGGCGATCGGTCATCTCTGGTCCTTTTGCATTCTTTCGCGGTAACGGGGTTATCCACCGCCGGTTCCACCGGGCGCCTGTTCGAATCGCATCGGAGCCGCTACATCGCTGCGATGCATTCCGGGTTCGTGCCGCTTCGTATCTTCTCGTCCTATACGATGCTGGACGGTGCGATCGAACCCAAGGCGATCGCCAAGCAGGCGAAGGCGTTGAAGTTCCCCGCTGCTGGACTCACCGATCGCAACGGCCTCTACGCTGCCATGGCCTTTTCGGAGGCCGCCAAGAAGGACGGGGTGCAGCCGGTGATCGGCACGATGCTGTGCGTCGCCAGGCCGGACATGCCGGAGGGTGTCGCGGCACCGCTCGATTGGCTCGCGCTCTATGCCCAGGATGCACGCGGCTACGACAATCTGTGTGCGCTCGTCAGTCTGGCCCATCTCGATCGTCCGCTCGAGCTACCGGCGCATGTCGACTTCGGGATGCTCGCGGGGCGGACCGACGGCCTCGTCGCGTTGACGGCGGGCGGGGAGGGCACGCTCGCGCGCTTGTTCGCGGAGGATCAGGCGGGGCGGGCGGAGGCGTATTGCGACCGGCTGCAGGCGCTGTTCGGCGACAGGCTGTTCATCGAGATCGCCCGACGCGGCGATCCGGTGGAGGAAGCATCCGAACAGGCGCTGATCGATCTCGCTTATGCCCGCGACCTGCCGCTCGTCGCGACGAACCCGTGCTGTTTCGCAGAAAGCGCGTTCCGCGATGCGCACGACGCGATGCTGTGCATCGCCAATTCCACCTATGTCGAAAGCGACGATCGCCCCAAGTCCTCGCCCGACGCATGGTTGAAGCCCGCCGATGCGATGCGTGCCCTGTTCGCCGACCTTCCGGAAGCGATCGACAACACCTTGCTCGTCGCGCAGCGCTGCGCCGTTATGGCACCCAAGCGCAAGCCGATCCTGCCAAGCCTTGCCGGCGACCGCGAGGGCGAGGCGATGATGCTGCGGCGCGATGCCCATGCGGGATTGGAGGCGCGGCTCCGGCGCATCGTCGAGCTCGAACGTGGCATCGCGACGGCAGAAGTGCCGGCCGACGCGTCGCAGCAGCCGCATCCGGACATTTGCGCGGACTATCTGCGCTCGCGCTTCCCGGAGTATTTCGAACGCCTCGACTTCGAGATCGACGTCATCGTTCAGATGGGTTTCCCCGGCTACTTCCTGATCGTCGCGGATTTCATCAAATGGGCGAAGGATCATGACATTCCCGTCGGTCCGGGCCGCGGCTCCGGTGCGGGCAGCGCCGTCGCCTGGGCGCTTACGATCACCGATCTCGATCCGATCAAGCTCGGCCTGCTGTTCGAGCGCTTCCTCAACCCGGAACGCGTGTCGATGCCCGACTTCGACATCGATTTCTGCGAAACCCGGCGCGGCGAAGTGATCCGCTACGTGCAGGAGAAATACGGTCGCGATCAGGTCGCGCAGATCATCACCTTCGGTAAGCTGAAGGCGCGCGCCGTGCTCAAGGACACCGGCCGCGTGCTGCAGATGAGCTATGGCCAGGTGGACCGGCTCGCCAAGCTCGTGCCCAATCATCCGACGGATCCCTGGGACCTGAAGCGCGCGCTCAACGGCGTGCCGGAGTTGGCGAAGGAATATGCCAACGACAATCAGGTCCGCCGCCTGCTGGACCTGGCGACCAAGCTCGAAGGCCTGCCGCGCCACTCGTCGACCCATGCCGCGGGCGTGGTGATCGGTGACCGCCCGCTCGCGCAGCTCGTGCCGCTCTATCGCGACCCGCGGTCGGACATGCCGGTGACGCAATTCGACATGAAATATGTCGAGGGCGCCGGCCTGGTGAAGTTCGACTTTCTGGGGCTCAAGACCCTCTCGGTCCTGAAGAAGGCGGTCCAGCTTCTCGCCAAGCGGGGGATCCTGGTCGATCTCGACGCGCTCTCCTGGGATGACGAGGGCGTCTATCGTCTGCTGCAGAAGGGCGACACGGTCGGCGTCTTCCAGCTGGAATCGGAAGGCATGCGGCGCACGCTGTCGGCGGTGCGTCCGACCAATTTCGGCGACATCGTCGCGCTCGTCTCGCTCTACCGGCCCGGCCCGATGGACAATATTCCGAGCTTCGGCCGCCGCAAGCAGGGAACGGAAGACCTCACCTACCCGCATCCTTTGCTCGAGCCGATCCTGAAGGAGACCTACGGGATTTTCGTCTACCAGGAACAGGTGATGCAGGCCGCGCAGGTCCTCGCCGGCTATTCGCTCGGCGGCGCCGATCTGCTGCGCCGCGCGATGGGCAAGAAGATCAAGGCCGAGATGGACGCGCAACGCGCGACCTTTGTCGAGGGCTGCGCCAAGCACAATGGCATCAAGGCGGATTACGCCAACCAGCTGTTCGACTTGATCGACAAGTTCGCGGGCTATGGCTTCAACAAGAGCCACGCCGCGGCCTATGCCTTGCTCGCGTACCAGACCGCCTGGCTGAAGGCGCATCATCCGCACGAATTCTTCGCGGCATCCATGTGCTACGACATGGCGTTGACGGACAAGCTGAGCATCTTCGTCGATGACATGCGGCGCCTGGGGGTGGCGATCGTCGGACCCGACATCAACGCGAGCGAGGCCGAGTTCGACGTGCAGGAGACGGCGGATGGCCTCGTGGTCCGCTATGCACTCGGCGCGCTCAAGTCGGTGGGCGAGGGCGCGATGGAAAAGCTCGTCGCGGAGCGGGAGGCGGCCGGGCCGTTCAAGAGCCTGGACGATCTCGCCAACCGCGTCGATCCGCGCCTGATCAACAAGCGGCAGCTCGAGACGCTTGCCGCCGCGGGCGCCTTCGACGCGATCGAGCCGAACCGCGCCGCCGTCCACGCCGTGGCGGAGACGATCCTGGGGCTCGCGGCGCACACCCACGCCGGCCGGACGAGCGGGCAGGGCGGCCTTTTCGGCGCCGACGACGTCGCCGGCGACACGATCAAGCTCAACCGTTCGCTCCGCTGGAACATGGCGGCGACCATGGAGCAGGAAAAGGAGGCATTCGGCTTCTACTTCTCCGCCCATCCGGTCGACCGTCACGCGCACCTCGCGCGGATGCACGGGGCGCGGCAATATGTGTCCCTCACCGAGCTGCGCATTCCCGAGGATGGGACACGCGCCGGCGCGACGATGGCCGTGCTCGTCGAGGATGCGCGCTGGCGCACCTCCGCACGGGGCAAGCGCTACATGATGGCGACGCTGTCGGACGCGAGCGGCCAGTTCGTCGCCACCTGTTTCGACGATGCGGTCGCCGCGGACCTGGAAGAGGCGGCGCGCGAAGGCGGCTGCGGTCTCATCACGGTGGAACTCGACCGCCGGCCCGGCGAAGAGACGCCGCGCGTCTCGGTCAAGCGCATACAGCCGTTCGAAAGCCTCGCGACCCATGCCCGCTTCACGATCGAGGCGAAGGTGGCCGATCTGGCGGCGATGACCGCGCTCGCCGATCTCCTGTCGACGCAGCGCGGCGCGCGCGGCGAGGTGCGCGTGCGCATGCCGATCGACGGCGGCGAGGCGAAGCTGTTGCTGGGCCGTGATTTCCTGCTGGATCTCGAACTCGTCGCCGCCATCGAGGCGATTCCCGGCGTCACCGAGGTCGCGCTCGACCGGGCCGCCTCGCAACTCCAGCTGGTGGGCTGACCGTTCATGCCGATCGACACGAGCCTGCCGTTCCGTCCCGTCCGCATCGCCGTCCTCACCGTATCCGACACGCGCGGACTGGCCGAGGATCGCTCGGGCGACGCGCTCGTCGCCCGCATTGCGGAGGCGGGACACGAACTGGCGGATCGCAGGATCCTGCGCGACGATGTCGATGCCATCGTCGACCAGCTCGACCGGTGGGTGGATGATCCCTCCGTCGATTGCGTCATCACGACGGGCGGGACCGGCGTGACCGGTCGCGACGTGACTCCGGAGGCGATCGAGCGGATCGCCGACAAGATGATCCCCGGCTTCGGTGAACTGTTCCGGTGGCTGAGCTATGCGAAGATCGGCACGTCGACCGTGCAGTCGCGCGCCTGCGCCTGCGTTGCCCGGGGCACCTACGTCTTCGCGCTACCCGGATCGACCGGCGCGGTGAAGGACGGATGGGACGGTATCCTGAAGGATCAGCTAGACAGCCGTCATCGGCCCTGCAACTTCGTGGAGCTCATGCCGCGCCTGACGGAACGCTGAGCACGTAACGCCGTCGGTTGCCGTGCGTTGACGGCCACCGAAGGGTCAGCTCGCGGGTCGCCAAGCCTAGGCGGGCTGGACCGCCGCCAGTTCGTGTCCATCCGGGTCGACGAAGTGGAACCGCCGGCCGCCGGGAAAGGCGAAGATCTGCCTCGTGACCCGCCCGCCAGCGCTCTCGACGGCCATTTGCGCCCGTTCCAGGTCGTCGACCTCGATCACGGGCAGCGCGGATCGCGTGCGTTCCGCCGGGTCGGCCTGGAAGCCGATATCCGTATCGCCGCTCATCGTGGCCGCATAGCTCGGCCCGAAATCGGTGAAGGTCCAGCCGAATGCGGCCGCGTAAAAGCCCTTGGCCCGCGCAGTATCCGCGACCGGCAGCTCCAAATAGTTCATCCGCGCCATGGTGCACCCCATCGTTCTTGCTATGTTCCCTTTGGCCGTCTAGCATCTGCTCATGGTGGCACGCAAGCCGAGGGCCGCGCGCGGCGCGACGTCGAACCACGAAAGCACGCGGTTCAATCTCCCGCAGCAGGAGATCGACGGGGACTGGCTGGACGCGCGCGACGCGATCGACGGCGCGCCCCTGCCGCGTGCGACGACGGTGACGGTCGAGCATCCGCGCACCATCATCAGTCGCAACGCGTCGCCCGACATAGGCTTCGACCGATCGATCAATCCGTACCGCGGTTGCGAGCATGGATGCATCTATTGCTTCGCACGGCCGACGCATGCCTTTCACGATCTGTCGCCCGGACTGGATTTCGAGAGCCGGCTGTTCGCGAAGCCCGACGCGCCCGCGCTGCTGACGAGCGAGCTGCGTCGACGGGACTATGCGGTGCGCCCGATCGCGCTGGGCACCAACACGGATCCCTATCAACCCATTGAACGCGACTGGCGCATCACGCGGGGTATCCTGGAGGTTCTCCGGAAGGCGCATCATCCGGTGACGATCACCACCAAGTCCGACCGCGTGACGCGCGACATCGATATCTTGGCGCCGATGGCGGCGGAGGGCCTGGCGGCGGTGGCGGTTTCGCTCACGTCGCTCGATCCCACCACCGCGCGCACGGTCGAGCCGCGCGCACCGCATCCGATGAAGCGACTGGCCGCCGTCCGTGCGCTCGCCGATGCGGGCATACCCGCCTATGTCTCCATCGCGCCCGTCATTCCCGCGATCACCGATCACGAACTGGAGCATCTGGTCGAGCATGCCGCCGCGGCCGGAGCGCGGGCGTGTTTCTTCATTCCGGTACGCCTGCCGCACGAGGTCGCGCCGCTGTTCCGCGCATGGCTCGAGGAGCATTACCCTGACCGCGCGGCGAAGGTCATGGCGACGATCCGGTCGTTGCGGGACGGTCGCGACAATGATCCGGGTTTCTTCACGCGCATGCGTGGCAGCGGTCCATGGGCGGAGCTGATGCGGACCCGCTTTGCCATCGCCTGCCGCCGCCACGGCCTCGCCAATCGCGGCGTGCCGCTGCGGACCGACCTCTTCAAGGCGCCGGCCGGACCGCAGGGGGAATTGTTCTGATCCGTTGGCGTAGCATTTACCATGCGCTGTCATGAAGGCGCGATGATCATGGGGCTAGGCACGGTGGCGACGGACGATCGGGGCGGATTGGCTCGCCTGTGGCTGATCCTCACCATCGCGGCGCTCGTGCTGCGGCTGCCGGACCTGGGCAATCCAGTGATCGATCTCGACGAACAGATGTACCTGCTCGTCGGCAGCAGGATGTGGCACGGCGCCTTGCCGTACGTGGACATCTGGGATCGCAAGCCGATCGGCCTGTTCCTGGTCTATGCCGGCACGCAGGGGTTCGGCGGGGATTCGGTGGTCGCCTATCAATGGGCGGCCCTGGTCGCGGCGATCGCGGCCGCAGGGATCGTTGCGCTCATCGCCCGTTCGCTGGCTGGAGCGCGCGCGGCGGTGGTCGCGGGTCTCGTGTATCTCGTCTGGATCGCCTTGTTGGGCGGGCGCGGCGGGCAAGCGCCGGTCTTCTACAACCCCCTTGTCGCGCTCGCCGCATTGCTCGTCTGGCGGACGTTGCGCGACGGTTCGGCAGCGCCCGCGCGCTGGACGATGCTGCTGATCGGCCTCGCCATCGAGGTCAAGCCGACCGCGGTCGTCGAGGGCGTCGCATTCGCGGGATTGGCGCTGATGGCGAGCTGGCGACGCGATCCGCGCCCGGGCGCTATCCTCCGGGAGGGGTCGCTCCTCGCCGCCCTTGCCCTGGCCCCGACCTTCGTGGCTGCCGCTTTCTATGTCGTGACCGGGCACGGCGACGCCTGGTGGTTCGCCAACGTCCGGTCGATCTTCCTGCGTCACGTCACCGCCAACGAGCCCGTCGCGACCAGGCTGGAAGGCGCGTTGCTGGTGCTCGTGATACCCTTGGCGGTCGGCCTGCTCGGTCTGGGAGCACTAGGCGGGCGTGCGCGGCTGCTGATGGCGACGTGGCTGTCGGCGGCGATCGCCGCATGGCTCGCCATTCCCCCCTATTACAATCATTATGCGTTGCCGCTGCTCGTGCCGGTGGCGGTCGCCGCGGGCGTCGGGGCCGCGCGGCGCGGGCCTTTCCTCGCATTGCTCGGCCTGGCGGGGGCGGCGCTGCTGGTCGTATCCGGCTTTCCGCACGCGGGCGAGACGGCGGCGGCGCGGCGGGACGTCGCTCGTGGGGCGGCGCTTATTCATCGCTATGCGGCCGGTCGCGGCTGCCCCTTCGTCTTTCAGGCGCCGCCCGTCTTCTACACGGCTGCCGATGCCTGCCTGCCGACGCGCTATCCCTTTGCTTCGCACCTCACCTTCGCGGGCGAGCGGGGCGCGATCGGGGTCGACCCCACGGACGAGGTCGTGCGGATCCTGCGCGCGCGTCCGCCGGTGATCGTCACCGCGCCGCCGCAGGGCGACGTCAATCCCGCCACCTTCGCGATCGTGATGCGCGCGATCGCCACCGACTACCGGCCTGTCGGCACGTCGCTCGGCTATACGATCTACGCACGCCGGGAGGGATCGTAAGCAGCGGCCGTCGGTTGATTCCGGGCAAGGAGACAGAGATGACCGATCCCCGACCCGACCAGCAGCAACCCGACCCCGTCGAAGAGACGGAGCGCGACGACGCCGCCGAGCAGCAGCCGGAATCGGGCGCGGGTTACGGCAATCACGCGCCCGACGAGCCTTCGGACGCGTAACTTCCCGCTCAGGCGGCGAAGCGATAGTCGCGAAACGTCTCGCGCAACGCCGTCTTGAGCAGCTTTCCGGTGGCGGTGTGGGGAAGCGAGTCGACGAAGACGACCGCGTCCGGCAGCCACCATTTGGCGACGAGCGGGCGCAGATGCGTCAGCACGTCCTCCTCGGACACCGTCGCCCCCGGCTTGCGGACGACGACGAGCAACGGCCGCTCATCCCATTTGGGATGCTGCACGCCGATGGCGGCGGCCTCCGCCACGCCGGGGCAGCCGATCGCGGCATTCTCCAGCTCGACCGAGCTGATCCATTCGCCGCCCGATTTTATGACGTCCTTCGACCGATCGGTGATCTGCATCGATCCGTCGGGGTGCAGTACCGCGACGTCGCCCGTGTCGAACCAGCCCTCGGCGTCGACCGCGTCGGTGTCCGCACCGAAGTAGCGCTGGATCACCCACGGGCCGCGGATGTGGAGCCGCCCCGCGCTCTTGCCGTCGCGTGGCAGGCGATCGCCGGCATCGTCCAAGATGCTGAGCTCCACGCCGTAGGGAATGGCGCCCTGCCGGGTCAGCAGGTCCAGCTTTTCCTCGCGCGTCCAATCGTCCCAGTCCGGCGGCGGTGCGGCGGCGGTCGCGACGGGCGACGTCTCCGTCATGCCCCACAGGTGCTTGACCTCCGCGCCCATGTCCATCAGCCGTGCGATCATCGCGCGCGGCGCGGCCGAGCCGCCGATCGTCGCCAGCTTCAGATGCTCCGGCCGCTGTCCTGTCGCATCGATGTGCGCGAACATCGCCAGCCACACGGTCGGTACGCCGGCGGAGATGGTGACCTTCTCTCGGTTCATCAGGTCGCACAGCACGGCGGCGTCGTTGACAGCCGAATAGACGAGTTTCGCACCGGCGAGCGGCGCGGCGAACGACGTGCCCCAGGCGGCGGCATGGAACAGCGGCACCACCGGCAGCAGGACCGCCGCCGAGTTGAGCGTCAGCACCGCCGGGGAGGCGACGAGCAAGGCGTGCAGCACGCTCGAGCGATGCGTGAACAGAACGCCCTTCGGATTGCCCGTCGTGCCGCTGGTGTAGCAGAGCATGCAGGGATCGCGCTCGGGACCGGTGATCCAGTCGAAGTCGCCATCCTCCGCGTCGATCAGCGCGGCGAAGCTGCCGGAGCCTTCGCCGTCCATCACGACATAATGTTCGATCGTCGTCCACCGGTCGCGGAGGCGATCGACGATCGGCTGGAACGCGCGATCGTAGAGCAGCACGCGATCCTCCGCATGATTGGCGATATAGTCGAGCTGGTCGTCGAACAGGCGCGGATTGATCGTGTGGATCACGCCGCCCATGCCGATCGCGCCATACCAGGCGGTCAGGTGATGGGCGTGGTTCATCGCCAGTGTCGCGACCCTGTCCCCGGGTCGCAGGCCAAGGCGCGTGAATGCCTGTGCCAGCCGCCGCGCGTCATGGGCGATACCCGCCCAGGTCGTGCGCGTCTCGCGTCCGTCGGCCCAATGCGTAACGATCTCGCGCGCGCTATGCTCGCGCGCCGCATGATCGAGGATCGAAGGAACCCGAAGTTCGAAATCCTGCATGCCGCCAAGCATCGTCGCGCCTCTCCCATCCGCCGAACGTCGGATCGCGTCGGCGGGGGCAACATACCCGATCGCGGAACCGCGACAAGCGCGGCGCGCGTGACGAAAGGTTGCGGTCAGTCGTGCGCGACAGTGGTCGTCGAGCGTGGCGAGACGCTGCCGTTGACCGCGATCGCCGTGGCGGGTGCGCGCGTGTTGAGGCGGACCGACGACGCGCCGGGCAGACCGGGGAAGCGAGGCCAGAGGCCCTGCGCCAGCGCAGACCGGCTGGTCGATGCCTTGCGACCGGCCTGCGCCTCGTACATCCAATAGTTGCGTAGCACGGTCGTCACATACCCGCGCGTCTCCCAATAGGGGATGCTTTCGATGTAGAGCAGCGGATCGCCGCCGTCGCGGACGATGGCGTTCCACTCGCCGACCGGCTTCGGACCGGCATTGTAGGCGGCGATCACCTTGGGCAGCAGGCCGCCCGTCACGCTCGCCATGTCGCGCAGCCTTTCGAGATGCCGCTGGCCGATGTCCATATTGGTCGAGGGCTTGGACAAGGCGGCCTTGTCCACCGTCATCCCGCGCTCGCGCATATAGTCGGTCGCCGCGGCGGGCATGATCTGCATCAGGCCATAGGCGCCGGCCGGGCTGGTCACCTTGCTCCGAAAGCCGCTTTCTTCCAGCGTGTGGGCGTAGACGAGCGCCTTGTCGACGCGCCAGCCGCTGGCGGGCGTCCAGTTCGGCGTCGGGTACCGGGCCTCGGCCGTTGCGGTGACGCCCTGCGGGCAGTTGTGGGCGAGCCAAACCGTCGTCGCCGGCAGGCTCAGCGCCTCGGCGACGCGAACGAGGCTGCCGAATTCGGCTGGATCGCCGATCCGCGCCTGCTGGCGGATCACGTCGTCGGCGAGATCCGTCTCGCCGATCTCGACCAGGGCCGCCGCGACGCGCAGATTGGGGCGCCTCTCGAGCCGTTCCCAGTCCGCCGCGACGACGCCGCTGCCGGGCTTCGCCTTGTCGCGGATCAGGAGCGCCTGCCGCGACAGCTGACCATAGAAACTCTCGGAGAATTGCGCCGCGGACTGCAAGCGCGCCTGCACCTTGTCGGGTCGACCGCAGACGATATCGGCCCGCGACGCCCAGTAGAGCGCAGCCGCGCGCAGATCGACGTCCGTTGCGCGTGCCGCGACGCCTTCGAAGCCAGCCTCCGCCGCGGCGCAATCGCCCTGGCGCCAGGCGGCGAGGGCGCCCATCCATCGGCCCTGCACGCTCCAGTCGCCCGCACCGTCGCCGGCCTGCGCGGCCATCACGCGGGTGTTGGCGTCGTCGCCGGTCAGGAAATACATCCAGGCGACCTTGGCCTGCCATTCGGTCTGCGCCTCGGGCGACAAGCCGCTCGTCGTCTCCAGCAGCGCGCGCGCTTCAGGCGCCATGTCCGCCTTGACGAACGGTTGCATCTGCACGGCCAGCGTGGCCGCGATCTCGTCGGACCGCGTCGCCTTCGCCCGTACGCGGCGCGGGGCGCCATCCTGCCAGATCAGCCGCTGCGCCATCGGCAGCGGGGGCAGGTCGGTCGCGCCGCGGGCCTTCGCGAGGCGCGTCAGATCCGCCGCCTCCGGCAGCTCGGGCGCTTCGTTCAGCAGCGCGACGAGGGGCGCCATCTCGACCTTCGGCGAACCCTTGGCGGTGTACAGCTCCGCCCGGGCGATCGCATGCAGCGGGCCCGGCTTCATCGTGTCCAGCCCGATCTGCGCATCCTGCCAGCGTGCCTCGCGGATCGCCTGGAAGACGGCGCGATACCCCTCGCGCTGCGCTGCATCGAGTTGCGCGGGAACCTGTTCGACCGGGTTCGACGCACCATTGATTGCGGCCGGCGTGGCCGGTGCGGAGTCGGGCGCCGCATGCGCGGCAGCCGGAATGAGCGTCGTCGCCAGTATGAGCGCCAGCGTGCGGGTCATGCGGGCCAATCCCCCATCAGCAATTGCAGGTCCTTCCACGCCTCGGCCTTGGCCACCGGCTTCTCGATCAGGAAGCGCGGGTGAAAGGTCGCGACCACCTGTGTCGTGCCGCGTTTATGGTTAAACGGGTGTAAAGACCCGCGCGTGCCCGGCATTTCCGCCGACAGAATCGCACGGCTCGCCGCATTGCCGAGCAACAAGAGCCGCTTGGGCGCGACAAGGCCGATGTGATGGCGCGCGATATCCGCAAGCCGTTCCTCCACCTCGACCGGCATGCGACCCGCGACGGGACGGCGTGCGCAGACCGCGGCGATATGAACCGCGTCACGCGAGAGGCCGATCGCCGCGAGCATCCGGTCGAACAGCCTTCCCGCTGCGCCGGTCAGCAGGGTGCCGGCATCGCCGTCGTCCTTGTCGGGACAATCCGCCAGGACCATGATGGCTGCATCCGCCGGGCCGCTGGCCGCTACGGAAATGCCGCGCCATGATGCCTCCGGCACGTCCTGCCCCGTGCGCCACGCCACGAAGGCATCGAGCGTCTCGGGCATGGCGAGGGCGGGTACGGCCACGGCGAGCGCCTGCGTGGCAATTCCGCCTGGGGACGTTCCGAGCGGGTCGGCCGGTTCCTGCGATGGGGGCGCCAACCAGTCGCGGGGCGCGTCGTCGACAAGCATGTCGACGCCGGCGTCCTGCCACCAGGACAATGCGCTTGCCGCCGCGCCCATCCAGTCGAGATGTTGATCCGCCCCCATCGGTGCGCCTTCTCACCGTGGTTGACGTTTTCGTCAACTTGTCCGATCGCGTTTCGTGGACAAGACGTTGCCGGCCCGCGCCCGATCGCCACGCGCGGTCGTTCCGTTACGGATACCGGCATCCGGGAGTGAGATGATGTCGAACCGCGAATCGATGCCCTATGACGTGGTGATCGTCGGCGCAGGCCCCGCCGGGCTCAGCGCCGCGATCCGCTTCAAGCAGATGGCCGCCGAAAAGGGCGCGGACCTTTCGGTCTGCGTCCTCGAAAAGGGATCGGAGGTCGGCGCGCACATCCTCTCGGGTGCGGTGATCGACCCGCGCACGCTCGACGAGCTGTTGCCCGACTGGCGCGACGACGGCTGCCCGCTTGCCGAGGTGCCCGTGACGGAGAATCTGCACTGGGTCCTGTCGGCGAAGAAGAAGACCGTGCTACCCCATCTGTGGACGCCGCCCTTCCTGCACAACAAGGGCACCTATACCGGCAGCCTGGGCAATCTGTGCCGCTGGCTGGCGGGCAAGGCGGAGGAGCTGGGCGTCGAGATCTTCCCGGGGTTCGCCGCGGCGGAGATCCTGTTCGACGAGCAGGGGCGGGTGAAGGGCGTCGCCACGGGTGACATGGGCGTCGCGCGCGACGGCACGCACAAGCCCGATTATCAGCCCGGGCTGGAGCTGCACGCCAAATACACCTTCTTCGGCGAGGGCTGCCGCGGTCATCTCAGCAAGGAGATCATCCGCACCTTCGCGCTCGATAAGGACAGCGATCCGCAGGTCTATGGCCTGGGCGTCAAGGAATTGTGGGACATCGATCCCGCGCTCCACAAGCCCGGCCGCGTCATTCACACGCAGGGCTGGCCGCTGGGCGACGACGCCAACGGCGGCGGCTGGCTCTATCATCAGGCGAACGGCCAGGTCAGCCTCGGTTTCGTCACCTGGCTCAACTATTCCAACCCCTACATCTCGCCGTTCCAGGAGATGCAGAAGTGGAAGACGCATCCGGAGATCGCCGCGATCCTGAAGGGCGGCAAGCGTGTGTCCTATGGCGCGCGCGCGATCAGCGACGGCGGCCTGCAGTCGCTACCCAAGCTCGTGTTCCCCGGCGGCGCGCTGATCGGCGACAGCGCCGGCTTCCTCAACGTCCCGCGCATCAAGGGCACGCATACCGCGATGAAGAGCGGCATGATGGCGGCCGAGGCGGCGGTCGACGCGATCCTGTCGCAGCGCGAGCATGACGAACTTGCCGCCTATCCGGAGGCGTTCGACCGGTCGTGGGTGAAGAAGGAGCTGTCGATCGTCCGCAACGTCGTGCCGCTGGTCAAGAAGTTCGGCGACTTCCTGGGCTCGGGGCTGGCCGGCGTGACCATGTGGCTCGAGCATTTCGGCATCCGCATGCCCTTCACGATGAAGCATCATCCGGACCACGAAAGCCTGTGGCGCAAGGACATGGTCAAGCCGCCCGTCTATCCCAAGCCGGACGGCGTGCTGACCTTCGATCGCCTGTCGTCGGTGTTTCTCTCGAACACCAACCACGAGGAGGACCAGCCCGTCCACCTCACGCTCAAGGACGCGCACGTTCCGATCGAGCACAACCTGCCTCTGTACGACGAGCCGGCGCAACGCTACTGCCCGGCGGGCGTTTACGAGGTTGTGGGTGTCGAGATCGGCGACCCGAAGTTCGTGATCAACGCGCAGAATTGCGTCCACTGCAAGACGTGCGACATCAAGGACCCGACCCAGAACATCAACTGGGTGGTGCCCGAGGGTGGCGGAGGCCCGAATTATCCCAATATGTAAGCGTTCGTTGATTGCGTCGGCGGCGATCCTTCTGATCGCCCGCCCGGCGCAGGCCGATACCGGCGCCACCTCGCGCGGGATCGCCGACTATATGAAGGCCCGCGCCGCGGACGCGGCGGGGCAGGTGGACGCCGCCAGCGCGAGCTATGCGCGCGCGTTGATGGCATCGCCCGGCGATGCGGCAATCGCCGGGCGTGCGTATCGCGAGGCGCTGGAGGGGGGCGATCTTGCCCTTGCCGAACGCGCCGTCGGCATCCTTCAGGGAACGCCGCAGGCGCCCGGCGATCTCGCGCTGTTCCCCCTGGCGGAGGCTGCGCGTCGTGGCGACGTTGCGGCCGCGGATCGTGCCATTGCGGGGCTGGTCGACACGCCGCTCGGCGTCCTCGCCCCCGCGTTGCGCGGCTGGACCAGCTTCGTCCGCGGTGCCGATCCGGCGCCGGCGCTCGCGTCAGCCGCCGCGCTGAAGGACCCCATCGCACAGCGGCTTGCGATGGAGACCGGCGCGTTGCTCCAGATCGCGGGTGGCGACACGGTGCGGGGCGTCGCGACCGTCCGCGCGATGCAGGCGACCGGTGCCCCCATCGACCTGCGCCTCGCTGCTGCGCAACTCCTCTTCGACAAGGGGCAGCCGGAGCCCGCGCGGAGTTTCCTGACGGGTGACGACCCCGTCATCGCGGCCTTTCGAAAGGGGATCGGGGCACGGCCGACGCTGGCGTTCGGCGTATCGCGGCTGCTCGCGCGTGTCGCCGGGGATCTGGCCGGGCAGGGGCCTTCCGTGCTGGCCGTCGCGCTGTCGCGTACCGCGCTGATCGCCGATCCTGCGAACGATCGTGCGCGCATGCTGCTCGCCAGCGCGCTGGCCGCGGAGGGGATGACCGACGGCGCGCTCGCGCTTCTCGTCGCCGTTCCGGCCACCAGCCCCTTTGCGCCATCCGCCGCCGCCGCACGGATCGACGTTCTCGCGGGGGCGAAACGGGATGCAGAAGCCTTGTCGCTCGCGGCTGACCGCGCGACGGCGAGGGGCTCCACCGCCGGTGACTGGCAGCGCTATGCCGACCGCCTGCTCGCCGCGGGTCGCTACGCGGAGGCGGCTCGCTGGTACCGCCGTATCATCGACCGGGGCGCCGGCGGCGAGTGGGCAAGCTGGCTGCAATATGGCGGGGCGCTGGAACAGGCCGGTGACTGGCCGTCCGCGCGCGAAGCACTCCGCAAGGCCGTCGCGCTGGCGCCGTCCGAACCGCTGGCGCTCAATTATCTTGGCTATGCCATGGCCGACCACGGTGACGACAGAGGAGGCGCCGTCGCCATGCTCGAACGCGCGCACAGGCTGAAGCCGCAGGACAGTTCCATCGCCGACTCGCTTGGCTGGGCCTATCATCTCGTCGGACGCGACAGGGAGGCCCTGCCGCTGATCGTCGGCGCGGCGGAGGCGCAGCCGGGCAATGCGGAGATCGGCGAGCATCTCGGCGATCTGTATTGGGCGCTGGGGCGACGGTTCGAGGCACGCTATGCTTGGCGAGCTGCCGTCCTCGGGGCGAACGCGGACGTGTCGGCCCGTCTGTCACGGAAGATCGCGGAAGGACGCGTCGCCCGATGATCGAGGAGATCGCGCCGGCGAAGATCAACCTCGCGCTGCACGTCCGCCGCCGTCGCGCGGACGGTTACCACGAGCTGGAGACGCTGTTCGCCTTCGCCCGCGACGGGGACACGATCACCGTCGTCGAAGCCGAAACGGATGATGTCGCGATCACGGGCCCTTTCGGTCATGGTCTGTCGGCCTCATCCGACAATCTCGTCACGCGCGCCCGGGACGCGTTCCGCGCGACCTTCGGCGGCGGTGCCGTGGCGATCACGCTCGACAAGCATCTGCCGATCGCGTCCGGTATCGGCGGCGGCTCCGCCGATGCCGCAGCGACGCTGAGGGCGCTCGCCCGTATCGATGGCGTCGCGGTCGACGATCCACGCCTGTTCGCCATCGCCGCCGCGCTCGGTGCGGACGTCCCCGCGTGTCTCGACGGGCGAACCACCCTTGGCACGGGCAAGGGGGAGGCGTTGACCGCAGTCGAGGGCTTGTCGGGTCGGCCGCTGCTGCTGGTCAATCCGGGCGTGGCGGTATCGACCGCCGCGGTGTTCGGCCGCTGGGACGGTATGGACCGCGGACCCCTTTCGATGGGCAGCGACCTGATGGCCACGGCACGGGCGGCACGCAACGACCTGGAACCGCCCGCGATCGCGCTTGCGCCCGTCATCGCCGACGTACGCGCGTTGCTCGACGCGGCGCCGGGGGCGACCCTGTCCCGGATGTCGGGATCGGGCGCGACCTGCTTCGCACTGTTCGAGGACGAGGCGGGGCGCGACGAGGCTGCCGATACGGCGCGCGCGCGAGGCTGGTGGACGCTGGCCACCGTGCTGCGCTGATCCGGTGCGCGTGCGTGACGGCCTGTCCCCATGCCCGGCCTGCGGCGGGCCCGTCCCGATCGGGGACTGCCAGCAGCTTTCGGCATATCATTGTCATTGCTACCGTTTCTGTACGGTTGCATGATCGGCGCACGCTCTGTCGGATGGCTCGTGAACTCCCTCCCGACAGAGCGCCCCAATGGGTGACGCGATGTATTGGCAGCACCTCGATCTGACGGACTGGATCGTTATCGGCGCAGTCGCGGCCGCACCGATCGGCGCGATCGCACTCTATCGCCACGACCTGCGCATAAAAAGCCGCCGCTATGCCGCCTGGCATCGTGCCGCGTACCATGAGGGTGGCTTGATCCGTGCCCTCATCAGCCGCTGGCCACGCGGAACGGCGCGCCTCACCGACCAGCGCGCATCCCATCAGGCTGACGAATAACCGCGGCATCGCGGGATGGTCGGGGAGACAGGATTCGAACCTGCGACATCCTGCTCCCAAAGCAGGCGCGCTACCGGACTGCGCCACTCCCCGACCGAGCGACTGCGCCTAGGGACAGATGTGCCGCGAGGCAAGCCTTTGATGACTTCGCCCGCCGACCGCTGAACGTCTCTCTGCAGTCGATCATGACTTAAAGCAGGCAGCGGGCGAGATTGAACGCGGCAGACGATGTGCAGCCGGCGTCACGCGCCGGTTCATGATGGTCCTTGGGGGCATTATCGCACCCCGTTTTGCTCATGCAGGATCAGCGCTTCGAACCATAGCTGTCCGGTTGGCGGTAATAGGCAGCCCACGCCTGACGTCGGCGGCGCTTTTCCGACCCGGCCATCCTGATCGATCCGACGAGCAGGACGAGCAGCAAGGCAAGGACGATGATAAGCGGGTCCATGTTCCCCTCCTGGAAGATCGCAAACAAACCGTTAACGCGGTCGCCGGTTCCAATTAATCGCGCTTATCGGTTGGAAAACCAAGACATACATGGGGCGGGCTAGTGCATGCAAGCGCATCGGTTCCAGGAAGCGGCACGATGACCGGGCGGGCAGTGGCCGTGGAAGGAAGGGAGAGGCCCATCGTCTGGCCGCGGCATGCGGATGCCCGGACACGTATCGGTAATGGCTTGCACCCCAATGCCTAAGCGCCTGTCCGTGGCATCTGGTCGCAACCGGAAAAGATGGTTAATTGAATCCGAATCGGCGGTTCTGCCGCCTGCCGGAGGGGTTTGATGCTGATCGAGATGGCTGGCGCATTGGCTGGCTGGCGCCGCAATCGGACCCGCGGCGGTACGGTGCTGACTCTTCAGATCGCGGATTCGGCGGAAGGTTTCCGGCAGGGAAGCTATACCAAGCTGCACCTCGCGCTGAACGACCGGCAGTTGCGGTCGCTGGCGAGGGATCTGTATCGCGCGACGGACGAGAAGGGCATCACCTTGTTCGCACCCCGGCGCTGGTGGAAGCCCTGGTCGCGTAAATTGCCCGACTGACCCGTGACGTCGCGACAAATGCCGGGGAAGCTGTAGCACCCGGTCGTCGTCGACGAGGGTGCCCCCGCGTTGATCGCGGCAGGCCGCGCGCTGTGCTCCCCCGCGACCCTTTGTCGTCTTGCAAGGCGATAGTGGTGGGCCCGGCAGGACTCGAACCCGCAACCTAGCCGTTATGAGCGGCCAGCTCTAACCATTGAGCTACAGGCCCCACCCTCGTTCCCGCCTAGCGCAGGACCGGAAAAAGAAAAAGGGCGCTTCCCGCATCGGGAAACGCCCTTTTCGAACGTGCAACATGATGCACCGGCGCGTCGGGCGGACCCGACGCGGGCGCGATTACATGTTGTCGGCCTTGGCGTCGGCGGCGTCGCGGACGTTATCGGCAGCGGCGTTCATGTTGTCGGCCGCGTTCTCGAGCGTCGCAGCAGCCGCGGCGTTCGAGGTGTTGTCGGCCATGGCGTCCATGTTGTCCGCCTGCATTTCCATGTTGTCGGCCAGCATGTCACCGTTGTTCTCGACGGCGGCAGCTTCCGGCGACTTCGAGCACGCAGCGACGGACATCAGGCCGGCGGCAGCGAGAACGAAAGCGATCTTCTTCATTCGATTGCTCCCAAGCAAAGCAAAGGTTCGCGGCCGACCCGATTGCCGACGCGAGACAGCCCAAATACCGCACGACTCCCCCCGGTCAATGCTGAAATTCATCCGCCAGCAACCAATGCGGCCGATTTGAGGCAAATCGTTACGCTCGGAGATCGGCTGGATCGGCATCGGTGAGGGCAATCGCGTTCGCCGGACGGCTCAGCGGCGCGGCGTCACCGCGCCGATCTCCTCGGGCGCGTTGGCGACGATGGCAAGCATCGTCGTCCAGGCGGCGACGTTCTGGCGCAGCTGTTCGGGGTCGATCCGATCCAGGACGTCGTCGGGCGTGTGGTGCGTGTCGAAATAGCGCGTGCCGTCCTGGTTCAGGTCGATCGCCGCAACGCCCAGCGCCAGGGTCGGGCCGACGTCGGTGCCGTCGCCACCGACACCCGCGCCGCGCCCGATGCCCAGCGGCGCCAACGCCGATTGCAACCGGTCGGCGACGGGCTTCGCGCTGTCCGGCAGGTTGACCTCGAACCGCCAGACGCGGTCCGCGCCGAAATCGCTTTCGCCGGCGGTGGCATGGCGCTCGCTGCCATGGACGCGGGCATAGTCCTTGCCGCCGAAGCCGCCCGGTTCCTCCGCGCCGAACCAGACGACACGGATCGTACGGCGCGGGCGTGGACCATCGAGCAGCCGCTTGGCCGCCGCGGTCGTGATCGCGACGCCGCTGGCGTCGTCGATCGCGCCGGTACCGAGATCCCAACTGTCCAGGTGACCGCCGACGAGCACGATTCCCGCCTTCGGATCGGTGCCCGGCACCTCCGCGACGACGTTGCCCGACGTACCGGTACCCGCGAAGCGGGGCGTGAGCACGAGCTTCATCGTGATGGGCTTGCCGCGCTCCGCCATCCTCTCGATCAATTCCGCGTCCGGCACCGACAGCGCGGCGGCAGGGATCGGGGTCACCCCGTCGGGCCAGTTGGTGCCGCCCGTGTGCGGGTTGCGGTGATGGTCGGTTCCGATCGAGCGTATCACCGTCGCCACGGCACCCTTGCGGGCCGCCAGCGCCGGTCCGACGAAGCGCGCGACGCCATAGGTGCCGTAGCTCGACCCGTCCTGCGCGGGCTGCATCGCATTGCCGACATAGGCGATCTTGCCCGCGAGGCTGCCGTCCGGGGCGTTGGCGAGATCGCCATAGGTCTTGAACACGACCACCGGGGCGGTGATGCCGCCCGCGGGCGTCGCGCCCGAATTGCCCAGCGCGACGAGCTTCAGCTGCTGCGGAAAGGGGGCGACGATCTGTGCGCTTTCCTCGCCGCGCAGCCAGACCGGCATCTGGTAGGTCTCGACATGGACGTTCCGGAAGCCGAGCGCCTTGAGCTTCGCCACCGCCCAGCTTCGCGCGCGCGCCTCCGCCTCGGTCGCGGCGAGCCGCTGGCCGACCTCGGTGGTCAAACCCTCGACGATGTCCCAGGCGACGTCGTCCTTGAGCGCGGCGTCGCGCAACGCCGCGACCTTCGGGTCGACCTTCGCCGGCAGCGGCGGGGCGGCGCGCTGTGCGCCGACTGCGGCGGGCATCGCGGCGGAGGCGACCAGCGCCAACAGGGCAAGGGCGGAACGCGTCATCAATTTCCCCTTTGGATCGTGCATGTTGCCGCGGTTTGGCGGTTGCCGGCCGGGTGCACAAGCCGGGCATTTGCGCAGAGGATCGCCGGTCGCTACATGCACGTGCAAATCCTCCCAGCTTTCTCGATCAGGAGCCGTCGGCACATGGCCGTCCAGTATACCTACGTCATGAAGGGTCTGACGAAGACCTTCCCGGGCGCGAACAAGCCCGTGCTCAACAACATCCACCTGCAGTTCCTGCCGAGCGCGAAGATCGCGATCATCGGACCCAACGGGTCGGGCAAGTCGACGCTGATGAAGATCATGGGCGGCATCGACCAGGACTTCCAGGGCGAGGCCTGGGCCGCGGAGGGCGTGCGCGTCGGCTATCTGCCGCAGGAGCCGCAGCTCGATCCCGACAAGACGGTGATCGAGAACGTGCGGCTCGGCGCCGGTCCGATCGTCGACAAGATCAACCGTTTCAACGCCATCTCCGCCGAAATGGGCGACCCGAAGGACGACACCGACTTCGACGCCCTGATGACGGAGATGGGCGACCTGCAGGCGGAGATCGATGCCGCCGATGGCTGGAGCCTCGATTCGCAGCTCGAGCAGGCGATGGAAGCGCTGCGCTGCCCGCCGTCCGACTCGCCGGTCACCAATCTTTCGGGCGGCGAGAAGCGTCGCGTCGCGCTCTGCCGCCTGCTCCTCGAAAAGCCCGACATCCTGCTGCTCGACGAGCCGACCAACCACCTCGACGCGGAGAGCGTCGCTTGGCTGGAGAATTTCCTCAAGGAATATACCGGCAACGTCATTCTCGTCACCCACGACCGCTACTTCCTCGACAATGTCGTCAACTGGGTGCTCGAGCTGGATCGCGGCCGCTACTACACCTACGAGAGCAACTATTCGGGCTATCTCGAGAAGAAGGCCAAGCGCCTCGAACAGGAGGAGCGCGAGGAGCAGGGCCGTCAGAAGGCGATCGCCGACGAGCTCGCCTGGATGCGGCAGACGCCCAAGGCCCGCCAGACCAAGTCCAAGGCGCGTATCCGTGCGTTCGACGAACTGATGGCGGCGCAGGAGAATCGCGCGGTCGGCAAGGCGCAGATCCTCATCCAGATCCCCGAGCGGCTCGGCGGCAAGGTGATCGAGGCCAAGGGACTGACCAAGGCCTATGGCGACAAGCTGCTGTTCGAGAACCTCGACTTCAACCTGCCGCCGGGCGGGATCGTCGGGGTGATCGGGCCGAACGGCGCGGGCAAGTCGACGCTGTTCCGGCTGATCACCGGCCAGGACCAGCCGGATTCCGGCTCGATCGAGGTCGGCTCGACCGTGCGCCTTGGCTATGTCGACCAGAGCCGCGACGACCTCGATCCCAACAAGAACGTCTGGGAAGAGATCTCGGACGGGCTCGACGTCTTCCGCTTCGGCAAGCAGGAACTGGGCACGCGCGCCTATGTCGGCGCGTTCAACTTCAAGGGCCAGGACCAGCAGAAGAAGGTCGGCCAGCTCTCCGGCGGTGAGCGCAACCGCGTCCACATGGCCAAGATGCTTAAGGAGGGCGGCAACGTCCTGCTGCTCGACGAGCCGACCAACGACCTCGACGTAGAGACGCTGCGCGCGCTCGAAGAGGCGCTGGAGACGTTCGCGGGCTGCGCGGTGGTGATCAGCCACGATCGCTTCTTCCTCGATCGCCTCTGCACCCACATCCTGGCGTTCGAAGGCGACAGCCACGTCGAATGGTTCGAGGGCAATTACGAATCGTACGAGGAGGACAAGCGTCGCCGGATGGGCGATGCGGCCGACCGTCCGACGCGGCTTGCCTACAAGAAGCTGACGCGCTGATGGGGACGAGCCGGCCGCACGGGGACGACCTGGGCAGCTGGCTCGCCGCCAACGGCTTCGAGCCGGTGGAAGGACCGGGCACGATCGCCGACGCGGCGCTCGTGCGGACCCTTCTCGTCGCCGCCGCGCGCGATGGGCGGTCGTTGAGTTACAGCGAATTGCTCCGCGCGCTCGGGCATCGCTTTACGCGCCCCAAGATGCGCGCCTTGTGCAAGACGCTCGATGCGATCGATACGGCCGGTGCGCAGGACGGCGAGCCGGGGCTGGCCGTGCTCGTGGTCCGCGAAAGCGACCGGCTGCCGGGGCAAGGCTGGTGGGTCGGATCGGCCGCGCGCGGCTATGCGGGGTCCTGGGACGGTCCCGACGCCGTCGCCCATATCGAGGAGCGCCAGCGCGCCGCCTTCGCCTTCTGGCGGCGGCGCGGGTAGGGTCTGATTCAGGCGCCGCGAAGCGGTGCCGGCCCTCAGCGCACGCGCTTGACGAAGACCCGCCCGTCGTCGCGGCGCTCGCTCTGGAAATTCGGCACCGCCTGGATGAGGTCGGACAAGCGGCGATAGCCGTAATTCCGCACGTCGAAGCTGGAGCGGTTCCCGGCTAGCTGGCCCATCGCCGACAGGCTGGCATAGCCCCGCTCGTCGCGCTTCACCGAACCGTACGTGTCGATGAGCAGGGCGACGAGGTCGGGATCGATAGGCTTGGCCTTCGCGGTGGCGGCCGCCCCGATCGCGGCGGGCAGCGATTCGCCGATCGGCACCTCGACCGCGACGGGCTTTTGCGGCTGCACGGGGGTCATCAGCGCGTCCACGTCGATGAACCGCGTGCACGCCTGCTTGAATGCCTCCGGTGTCTTGGCGCTGCCGAAGCCATAGACGGGGATGCCGTCCTGCCGGATCCGCATCGCGAGCGGCATGAAGTCGCTGTCGGACGACATGATGCCGAAACCCTCGATCCGTCCGCGGAACAGCAGGTCCATCGCATCGATCGTCATCTTCATGTCGGTCGCGTTCTTGCCTTTGGTCAGGTCGAACTGCTGCTGCGGCTCGATGCCGTGCCGCACCGTCATGTCGCGCCAGCCCTTGAGGCCGGGTTTGCTCCAATTGCCATAGACGCGCCGGACGTTGACCGTCCCGAGCTCGGCAAGCACGGTGAGGACCGGGTCGATCGCGTGCCAGCTGGCGTTGTCGGCATCGATCAGCAGCGCGATGTTGCGGGTAGGGGTGTCGGACATGGATCCTGCGTCGCCGCTCCGGTGCGGTCCGTCAATGGCGGTGCGGCGCCTTGACCGCTTTCACGGCCGGCATGGACGACCGTTGAAGGTTCCTTAACCACGAACCCCTAGTCGTTTGTGTATGATCGGCTCCGAAAGATCGCTCAACCAGGTCGTTCTCTCCGCCGCGCGCATGTCCGGCGAGCTCGGTATCCGTACGCTCGATCTCCAGGCGGACATCGCGGCGCTCGCCGGCCGGGTGAGCGAGCAGGCCTCGACGCTCGACCAGATCGGCGGCGAGATGAACCGCCTGACCGGCGACATCGACAAGGTCGCCGGTGCTGCGGCGGAAGCCCGCAACCAGACGGCGGCGGCGCATGCCGTCATCGGCGATTCGACCACGCAGATCAACGCGGCGACCTCGGACGTCGTCAGCCTGATCGCGGAGGTCACGCGGCTCCACGACGGGCTGGGCGACTTCGATCGGGCCCTTGCCGAAGTGGGACAGGTCACCGCGACGATCCAGGCGATCGCCCAGCAGACGAATCTCCTCGCGCTCAATGCCACGATCGAGGCGGCGCGTGCAGGCGATGCGGGACTCGGCTTCGCGGTCGTCGCGTCGGAGGTGAAGAAGCTCGCGACGCAATCCGCCGGCGCGACGCAGCGGATCGAGCAGTCGATCGCGACCTTGACCGCCGAGGCGCAGGCCATGCTCGACAGCATCGGAAAGGGCGTCGCCAAGGCCCGCTCGGCGCATCGCGGGACGATGGACATCGAATCCACGGTCGGTCGGCTCGGCAGCCTGATGGAAGGGCTGTCCCGCAACAGCGAAAACGTCGCGGACCGCATCCGGTCGATGGCGACCGCGCTCGATCAGGTCGGCCTTGGCCTCGGCGCGTTGTCGACCACGTCCACCGACAATGCCAGCGGGCTGCAACGCCTGTCCGAACGCGTCAATGTCGTCAGCAACGATACCAACGGCATGCTGCAGATGCTGGCGGAAAGCGGCGTCGAGATCCCCGATTCGCGCTACATCCGCTTCGCGCTCGACGCCGCGGCCAAGGCCGCTGCCGCGGTGCACGACGCGATCGCGCGGGGGGAGTTGTCGCTCGATGCCGCGATGGGCGAGGATTATCGACAGATCGCCGATTCCGATCCGCCGCTGTTCACGCATCCCATCCAACCGGCGATGACGGCGGGGGCAAGGCCGCTGCAGGATGCGGCGCGGTCTCTCCCGGGATTCTTCGGGATCAGCTTCACCGACCGGCGCGGCCACGGTTCGGTGGCGATGCCCGAGCGCTCGCAGCCGCAACGGCCCGGCGATGCGGCGTGGAACGCCGAACATGCGCGCTGCGGCCTGTTCTTCCGCTACCCGGAGACGATGGAGCAGGTCACGATGACCGACCCCTTCTGTCTCAAGGCATACCGCCGCCCGCTGGCGGGTGGCGGGGTGATGCTGCTCAAGCAGGTCATCGCCTCGATCCGCATCGGCGGTCAGCATTGGGGCGTGCTGCAGCTCGCCTATGAGGACCAGGGCTGAGGCGCCTCCCAGGGCATTCCTGACGCAGGATTGCCGGATCGGCGCGGCAAACCCTGCTCGCCGCGCCGCCGTTCGCCTTACAGGTGGATGTTCGCACCGAAGCGGAACGTCCGCCCGATTGCGCCGATCTGCGTATAGGTCGGGTTGTAGTTGGTCGCCGCGTAATTGCCGCCGTTGAGCGGTGCCTTGGCGTCCGTCAGGTTGATGACGTTCATGTAGAAGGTGAAGCGGTCGTTGACCTTGACGCTGCCGGTCAGGTCGACGTCGATGAAGCGGCGGACGTGGCAGTTGAAGTTGGGATCGCTGCCGCCATAGGTGCTGCCGCCGTTGCAATCCGTGGTTCCGAACTGGTCATAGGCGACCGCCTTGTAGCCCGATACGTAATAGGCCGTTGCGGTGAGCGAATACGGTCCCGCATCGATGCTGTTCTGCCAGTTGCCGCGCCATTGCGGCGTGCCCGCGCCAGACGAGGTGATGTACGGCGCCTGGGTTCCCACGAAGTCGGAATAGGGCTGATCCGCGCTCGACTTGAACAGATAGTGCAGGATGTACGTCGCCTCGGCGCGGCTCGTGAACTTCACGTCCGGTGCCGGCTTGAGCGTGACGAGCGCGGACGCGTCGATACCCGACGTCTTGAGCGCCGCGGCGTTGGCGAAGGGCGAATTCACGAACAGTGCGCGGGCGGGCGCATTCGGATAGGCCGGATCGATCACGTCGGGCGTGACGGAATAGCCCGCGGGCATCGTGCCGTTGCCGTAATAGGCGGCAAGCGCTTGGTTCGACAGCGGTCCGCCGGAAATCACGTCGGTCTTCTTGATGTTGTAATAGTCCGCGGTGAAACTAAGCCAACGCGTCGGCTGCACGACGACGCCGGCGGTGAAGCTCGTCGACAGTTCCGGCTTGATGTTCGGATCGCCGACCGTGGCGAAGCCGATCGAATAGCTCTGGTTGTACGCGCTGCCGCCGGTGCAGCCCGTTGCCGTCGCGGTTGCGCCATGCTGAAGCTGAAGCGAGCACGGCGGCTTGGCCGACGTGAAGCCGATGACCGAGCCCGACAACTCGGCGAAGCTCGGCGCACGGAAGCCCTTGGAGAAGGTGCCGCGGATCGCGACCTGCTTGATCGGGGTGAACTTGGCACCGATCTTGGGCGAGAATTTGTTATAGCCCTCCTCATAGTGATCGAAGCGACCGGAGCCGTTGATCTCAAGGCTGGTCAGCACCGGCGCGTTGATCTCGAAATAGCCCGACTCGACGGTACGATGGCCTACCGCGGTGTATTGGTTGAGGCCGATCGTCGTGAGGTTCGGATTCTGGTTCGGGTCGTTCTGGGCCTCGTAGCGGAAGGAGCCGCCGACGCCCAACTGGAGCGGGCCGCCCGGAAGCTGGAACAGGGACTTCGTGATGACGCCCTGGATCATGTCCAGGTCGCTCGTGGCTTGGGTATGGACAGCCGGCGACAGCGCGCTGCGCACGGCCGCCGTATTCTGGGTCGGGTCGACAAAGTTGTAGCTGCCGGTGTTTACAGCATTGGTCAGCGCAGCGAGGTTCAGATAGCCGTTCTGCGTGATGTCGAGCCAGGAATGCGCGACCGTGCCCGACACGGAGTAGGTCCATCCATCGCCGAACGCGCCATCGATACCCGCCGAGCCGCGCAGCACATGGCTCTTATAGTCGGACGATCCCAGGATATCGCCGAAGCTGTAGCGGATGGCGGCCGGCTGACCCGCCGCCGCGAAGGGATTGTTCGGGTTGAGCTGGCCGTTGCTGAGCAGCACGGGCAGGACGATGTTCTGCGTATTGATCGGGTTGGTCGAACGGATGCTCGGAGGACCGCCGGGGGTGAAGACCTCGTTCTGGAAATAGGACGCGAGCAGGTACGCCTGCGATCGGTCGTTGACCTGCACCGTCGCATGCGCGGTGACGCCGAAGCGGGTCTGCTCGGGCTGGATGACGCCATAGTCCGCGACGGTGTTCTGCGTGCAGCCATTGCCCGCCGCACCGCTGACGGGGGTCGTCGTACCGGTACAGCCATTGGGGTTGAGCACCTGCCACGGGCCGGTGACCACGCCTGATCCGGATAGGATGTTGCCGGGCGTCAGCTGCTGGGATGGTGCGACGATGGCGCTCGTCGTGGTGCCGGGCACCACCGATCCCGCCTGATTATTGTCGCCGCCGATCGACGTCAGGTCGGCGGTGTTGAACGGAAAGCCGCGGTTGCGCGCATAGATCGCGCCATCGTGCTGATATTCGCCGCTGATGTAGAAATTGTAGCCCTTGTCGTTCAGCTTGCCGGTGCCGAGCGTCAGCGTCGCGCGCTGTTCGCCACCGTCGCCGCGCTGGCTGACGCCGCCCTCGACGGTACCGTAGACGCCGGTGATCTCCTTCTTCATGATGATGTTGACGACGCCGCCGATCGCATCCGCGCCATAGCTCGACGAGGCGCCGTCCTTCAGCACCTCGACCCGGTCGACGATCGCGTCGGGAACCGTGTTTAGGTCGACGAACGAGCGCTGGCCGTCGTCCGACAGCGGGTAGTTGGCGGTGCGCAGGCCGTCGATCAGCGTCAGCGTTGAGTTGACGGTCAGGCCGCGCAGCGACACCGCCGACGAGCCCGCGCCGAAGCCCGAGGAGAAGGCGGTCGGGATCGAGCCGCTGCTGTCCGCGGAGATCGACCGGATCGCGTCGGAGACGGTGGTGATGCCCGCCTTCTGCAGCGCATCGGCGGTCAGGACAGTGACGGGAGAGGGGGTTTCGGTATCGGTGCGGCGGAACAGGGTGCCGGTCACGACGATGTCGCCGGTGGCTTGACCCGCCGTCGGCGCAGGGGTCGATTGAGCGGGCGACGTGTCTTGCGACGCCGCGGTCGGCGCCTGTTGCGCATCCTGCGCGAACGCCGGGGCGGTCAGAAACGCGCTACCCGCCAGCACCACCGGCGCGGCGGCGACGCCACACCGCAACAGGGCGCGAAGGGCCGAAGAATTCGTCATGCTCAACTCCTCAAAACCTTACGCGACCGAATTGCTTTTGGACCGGACGGGCCCGCATGCTGCGCGAAAGGGTACGTGGTGAGGGGAGGATTGCGGCGCGCCGGGCAGGAGTAAATGGCGGCGGGCGGGCCGCGGAGCGATCGAAATCGGCCGTGCTCAAACAGTCACAGATTATGACCTAACCGTCATCGGCTGTCGCTTGCAACATGGTGAAATGAGGGATCAAGTCACTGAGAAAAATAGATAATTAACGTCCGAAATCGACGCATTGGAATCCGTGACAGTATAGTGTCATGGAAGCGTCATCGGCAATGATTGACGCCTGCCGCGCCGGGAATCGGTCCCGCGCCATCACACCGTCGGATAGGCTATCGTGACGACCTCATATTCGCGTTCGCCCGCGGGCAACGTCACGCGGCGCAGGTCGCCGACGGCGGCGCCCCGCAGGGCCCGCGCCAGCGGCGCATTCCAGCCGACCCGGCCCGCTCCGGCATCCGCCTCGTCGTCGCCGACGAGCGTCAGCACCCGCTCGTTGTCGTCCTCGTCCGCGATCGTCACGCAAGCGCCGAACCACACGCGGCCGCGGTCTTGCTGCTGCGCCGGATCGACCACCTTCGCCGCCTTCATCCGCTTCGACAGCCAGCCTAGCCGCCGGTCGATCTCCCGCAGCCGCTTGCGCCCATAGATATAGTCGCCGTTCTCCGAGCGATCGCCGTTGCCCGCCGCCCAGGATATCGTCTCGACCAATTGCGGTCGCTCGGACGCGAACAGTTGCTCATATTCGCGCCGCAGCGCCGCGAACCCGGCCGGCGTGATGTAGTTGGGGCGGTCCATGCGATCAGCCCGGTCGGTTCTTGCCGAGGTACCAGCTGAGGTTGGCGGGCCCGTGGCTCTTCGCGCGCGCCGGGTTGATCAGGTCGTAGACCACGGCGTTCTCGAGCACGCGCTGCACGTAGTTGCGCGTTTCCTGATAGGGGATCGCCTCGATCCAATCGACCATGTCGACGCTGCCGGTGCGCGGATCGCCGTTGGCGCGCAGCCATTTGTTCACGTTGCCGCCGCCCGCGTTGTACGCCGCGATGGCGAGCGGATAGCTGCCGTAGAGGCCGTAGATGCGCTGGAAATAGCTCGATCCCAGCATGATCGACATCTTCGGATCCTCGGTCAGCGCGGAGGCGGCGTAGGTCACGCCGATCTTTGCGGACTGCTCGCGCGCCGTCGCCGGCATCAGCTGCATCAACCCGCGCGCGCCGGCATGGCTGACCGCCATCCGGTCGAACTGGCTTTCCTGCCGCGCGATCGCGTGGATCAGCGTCCAATTGTCCTCATAGCCCGCCGGTATGCTGACGGTCGGGAAACCGGTGGCGGAATAGTCCGTCAGCCCGTTCTGCATCGCGCTGCGCCCGACCAGCACGCCCAGATCGGGCCGCCCGATCTGCCGCGACAGCTCCGCCGCGAGCAGATGGTCCGTCTCGCTTTCGGCATCGCTCGCGATCTGGCGGACGAATGCGGTCTGGTCCTGCCAGTCGCCGATCTGCCCCAGGAAGCGCGCGGCGCGTACCGTCTCGCGATCGGCGAAGGCCTGTCGCGTCGCGGCGGCGATCAGGGGCGTGCCGAGCGCCGGCGGCGCCACCAGCGGCCGTCCCGTCCGCTCGAGCGCGAGCTGGCCATAGAACTGGTCGCGATAGCCGGCCGCCTGCGCGAAATATCCCGCCGCGTCCGCGGCCCTGCCGGCAGCCTCCGCGGCGCGGCCGGCCCAGTAGAAGCCCTTGGCGCGCGTCTGCGGCGACATGCTGCCGCGGCCGTAGCGCTCGAACATGACCATCGCATCGGCGGGCCGGCCAAGCTTGCGCAGCGCGGTCTGCCCAGCCAGCCACACGAGGCTGGTATAGTCGTCCCGCTCCCCATAGGGCTTCTTCGAGACGTCGGTGCCCGCCGGATAGGCATCGTCGACCTGCCGCGCGATGTCATAGGCGATCTGATACTGGCCGTCGTGTTCCGCCTCGCGCGCGACGGTGAGCAGCCCCTCGTACCACTTCTCGACATTGCCTGGCAGGCTCGCGAGCGGGCGCCGGCCGGCGAGATAGCTGCGCACGCTGGGCGCCGCGCCAGCGTTGCGCAGCCATGCCGCCCGGTCGGCGATATAGCCCGGGTCGCCCGCGTACGCATCCTGGGTGGTGGTCGCGAGTGTCGCGGCGTCGGGTGCGTTCGTACGGAACGAAAGGCGCGCGGCAAATGCCGGGCGTCGCGCCGGGCTGGTCCAGCCGATCTGTCGCTGCGCCGCGCCGGTCGCATTCTGCCACAGCAGGGCGTCCATCCGTGCGTCATGGTCGTCGGGTGACAAGGCGCCGGCGAACGTCGCCTGGACGAAGCTTTCGTCCGTCGGGGTCAGCGTGCCCATCCGCCACGCCGCGCGCGCGGCAACCTGCGCCTCCTGCAATCGTCCCAGCGACTGCAGCGCGCGCGCCTGCGCGACCAGGCCGGTCGCGGTCTGTGGCGGGAAGCGCGCGAAGAAGGCGACGACGCTGGACGGCGAGGCCGTCGCCGCCTGGCGCTCGGCCGCGCGACGGTTGGCGTTTTCGCCCGGCCAGCCGGGATGCGCGGCGAGGAAACCGGCATAACTGTCGAACGGCAGCGCGTCCGTCTGACGCAGCGCGCGCCACTGGGCGATCGTCGCCGCCATCGCGCCGTCGGTGGGGGACTGCGGCGCCACCGGCGACATATTGGCCATCTGCGTCCGATAGCGGTCGAGTTGGTCGCTGCTGTCCTGCTGGGGGACGGCGACCACGCCGGCGAGGGTCGCGAACAGGAGGGCAATCGGCGCGCTGGTCGGGTGCATGGGCAAAGAATAGAGATTCCGCCGTAATCTGTCCTGAATAAAGAGCGCGTGCGATCACGGTTCGTCGCCCGGCGCAACGGTTCGTCGCAAAGCCGGGAGACGCCGCGCCGCCGCTTGACAGGTCGTTGGTCGCGTCGCACGGCGCGGGGCATGTTCTCCGGTTCCATCCCCGCGCTCGTCACGCCCTTCGATGGCGAAGGGCAATTCGACGAACAGGCGTATCGCGACCTGATCGAGTGGCAGATCGCGGAAGGATCTTCGGCGTTGGTGCCGTGCGGCACCACCGGGGAAGCGGCAACGCTGACCGCCGACGAGCATTTCGGCATCGTGCGGATCTGCGTCGACCAGGCGAGGGGGCGGGTCCCGGTGATCGCGGGCGCCGGGTCCAACGACACGATGGTCGCGGCGGCGAACCTGCGCCGCGCGAAGGACGCGGGCGCGGACGCCGCGCTGATGGTGCCGCCCTATTACAACCGTCCCGGCCAGGAGGGCATCTTCCAGCATTTCGCGTTCCTGGCGAAGGACGCGCCGCTGCCGATCGTGCTGTACAACGTACCCGCCCGCACCGTGACGGATATCCAGCCCGCCACGCTGGTGCGGATCGTCAACGCCCACCCCGACATCTTCGTCGCCGTGAAGGATGCGAGCGGCGCGATCGCCCGCGTGTCGCAGCACCGCGCCGCCTGCCCGGACGCGTTCGTCCAGCTGTCCGGCAACGACGACTCGGCGCTCGCCTTCAACGCCATGGGGGGGCGGGGCTGCATCTCGGTCAGCGCCAATGTCGCGCCGCGTCTGTGCGCCGAATTCCAGGCGGCCTGCCAGGCCGGCGACTATGCCGCCGCGCTGCGCTACCAGGATCGCCTCTACCCGCTCCACGACGCGCTGTTCACGGACGCGTCGCCGGGTCCCGTCAAATATGCGATGACGCGCGTGCGTCCCGGCTTCCCGGCCGGCCTTCGCCTGCCGATGACCTGGCCGTCGGAGGCCGCGCGGACTGCGGTCGATGCGGCATTGACGCACGCAGGACTGATCTGAGGGGCGTTGCGCGCTTCCCCTGGAGCGCGGACATCCCTACATCCGGCCGTCCATGCCACGTCCCAAGCCCGCAACCTTCGACAAGAAGAAGATCGTCGCCGAAAACCGGAAGGCGCGATTCGAGTATAGCATCGACACCGTCTACGAGGCGGGGATCGCCCTGACGGGCACCGAGGTGAAGTCGCTCCGCTTCGGCGAAGGGTCGATCGCGGAAAGCTATGCGGAGGTCCGCGACGGGCAGGTATGGCTGGTTAACGCCAACGTGCCGGAATTCAGCCACGGCAATCGCTTCAACCACGAGGCGAAGCGGCCGCGCAAGCTGCTGCTGCACGAACGCGAGATCAACAAGCTCCATGGCGCGGTGGCGCGTGAGGGCATGACGCTCGTGCCGTTGTCCGTCTATTTCAACAGCCGCGGGCGGGCGAAGGTGGAGCTCGCGCTCGCCAAGGGGCGCAAGACGCACGACAAGCGCGAGGCGATCAAGGAACGCGACTGGAAGCGCGACGCCGCGCGCATCCTGCGCGATCGCGGCTGACGGCGCGTCCATGCCGTCCCCTTGGCAGCGCCTCGTCGCCTGGGGGCATCGCAACCTGCCCACACGCGAGTCGATGGAAGCCAACCGGCTGCTGCGCCCGGTCGCGCACCGGGTGCTGGAGCCTGGTCTGTGGCGGTTCACCCGCCGATCGGTGCCGCGCGGCGTCGCACTGGGCGTGGTTGCGGGTTTCCTCTTTCCGGTCGCGCAGATCGCGATCGCCGCAGTGTTCGCGCTGCCGTTCCGCGCGAACGTCCCCGTCGCCGCCCTCACGACCTTCATCACCAACCCGCTGACGACGCCGTTCCTGTGGTACGTCGCCTACCGGATCGGCGCCTGGCTCCTGCACAGCGAGGCGGCGACGATCGTCCAGCCTGCCACCGAGGCAGCGACCGGATGGCTGCACCGGGTGACCGGCGCGTTCCAGTGGCTGTGGGCGCAGGGGCCCTCGTTCGCATTGGGGCTGATCGTGCTGACGAGTCTCTGCGCGGTCGCCGGCTATGGCGCCTCCGCGCTCGGCTGGCGGCTGTGGATTGCGCGCAAGTGGCGGTTTCGACACGAAAAAACTGGACGTTGACGAGGCGTCTTAACCGGGTACAACACGCGTCATCCTGCGTTTCTTTTCCAAGGACCTACGATGCGCAAAACGGTTCTCGCCGCCCTTCTGCTCGCCTCCGCCGCCACCGGCGCGGTCTATGCTCAGACCGGAACCTCGGACATGGGCACGACCGCCCCGGGCAAGCCCAAGCTTGGCGATTTCGGCGTCGACCTGACCGCGATGGACAAGTCGGTGCTGCCCGGCAACGACTTCTACAACTACGTCAACGGCGCGTGGATGAAGCGAACCGAAATCCCCGCGGATCGCGCGAGCTGGGGCGGTTTCGCCATCCTCGCCGACCTGTCGGAGAAGCGCACCCGCGCCGTGATCGAGGAGGCTGCCGCATCGCCGGTCGCCAGCGGGCCGATGAGCGTCAAGGACAAGATCGGCGTCACCTACGCGACCTTCATGGACCAGGCCGCGATCGAGAAGGCGGGCGCCGCGCCGCTCAAGCCCTATCTGGCGAAGATCGCCGCCATCCGCACGCAGGGCGATCTGGCCAAGGCGTTCGCCGATGCGACGATCCACGGCATCGACGTGCCGGTCGGCGCGGGGATCGAGCAGGACCTCAAGGACAACACCGTCTACGCCGTCTACCTCGGCCAGGGCGGCCTCGGCCTGCCGGACAAGGATTATTACCTCAAGGACGACCCCAAGTTCGCCGAGGCGCGCACCAAGTACGTCACCTATATCGCCGACATGATGCGCCTCGCCGGCCAGCCCGACCCGCAGGGCGCGGCGCAGCGCATCTATGATCTCGAAAAGCAGATCGCGCAGGTCCATTGGGATCGCGCCGACCTGCGCCAGGTCGAAAAGGGCTACAACCCGATGCCGGTCGCGCAGCTCGCGACGGCGATGCCGGGCTTCGACTGGCAGGGCATGCTCGCCGCGCAGGGCCTGGGAAGCCAGACCCGCGTCATCGTCGGCCAGCCTTCGGCGCTGACCGGCACCGCCAAGATCATCGCCGCGACGCCGCTGCCGGTGTGGAAGGAATATCTGGCGTTCCACACCATCTCGAACGCCGCGCCGCTGCTGTCGTCGCCCTTCGTGAATACGCAGTTCACCTTCTACGGCACGACGCTGAACGGCACGCCGCAGCTCAAGGATCGCTGGAAGCGCGGCGTCGGCCTCGTCAACGGCAGCCTCGGCGAGGCGGTCGGCCAGGTCTATGTGCAGAAGTATTTCCCGCCCGAGGCGAAGGCCAAGGCGGACGAGCTCGTCCGCAACCTGATCGCCGCGATGGATATCCGCCTCCAGAACCTGACCTGGATGGCCCCCGAGACGAAGGTCAAGGCGCGGGCCAAGCTCGCCGCCTTCACGCCCAAGATCGGCTATCCGGACAAGTGGCGCGACTATTCGTCGCTGCAGGTGGTCAAGGGCGACGTGCTCGGCAATGCGCAGCGCGTGGCGGAGTTCGAATACAACCGCCAGCGCAACAAGATCGGCAAGCCCGTCGACCGCAGCGAATGGTTCATGACGCCGCAGACGGTGAATGCCTATGCCAATCCGCTGATGAACGAGGTGGTGTTCCCGGCCGCGATCCTGCAGCCGCCGTTCTTCGATCCGAACGCCGATCCGGCGGTGAACTATGGCGGCATCGGCGCGGTCATCGGACACGAGCTCAGCCACCACTTCGACGACCAGGGGCGCAAGTTCGACCCGAAGGGCAATTTCTCCGACTGGTGGACCCCGCAGGATGTCGAGCGTTTCAACGCGCTGACCGACAAGGTGGTGGCGCAATATGGCGCTTACGAGCCGATCCCGGGCACGCACGTCAACGGCAAGTTGACGCTGGGCGAGAACATGGCCGACCTTGCCGGCATCAACGTCGCCTATGACGCGTACAAGCTGTCGCTGAAGGGCAAGCCCGCGCCGGTAGTCGGCGGCTATACCGGCGACCAGCGCTTCTTCATGGGCTTCGGCCAGGTCTGGCAGACCAAGGCACGCGAGGCCTCGATCAAGAACCAGCTGACCACCGACCCGCACACGCCGGGCCAGTGGCGTGCCTATGTCGTGCGCAACCTCGACGCCTGGTATCCGGCCTTCGACGTGAAGCAGGGCCAGACCTATTATCTGGCGCCCAACGACCGTATTCACATCTGGTAAGCGTTACCGGATTTGATAGCCTCCCGCCGCCCGCCGATCGATTCGGCGGGCGGATGTCTTTTCGGGGGGAAAGAGCATGAGGGGATGGATCGCCGCCGCGCTGCTGAGTGGGGCCTGCGCGACCGGCGCACTGGCGGGCGATAGTGTCCGACCCGCGATCGGCAGCTTCGGGTTCGACACCGCGGGCATGGACCGCTCCGTGCAGCCGGGCGACGATTTCTTTCTGTTCGCCAGCGGCGCCTGGGAGCGCCAGCTCGCGATCCCCGCGGACCGCGCCTATTACGGCGTCTGGGACGAGCTCGACGAGAAGGCGTTGCGCGATACCCGCGCCATCCTGGAGGAAGACGCCGGCACGCCCGGAAGCAAGCCGGGCGATTTTTACGCCAGCTTTGTCGATCAGGCGGCCGCGGATGCGAAGGGCGTCGCGCCGCTTCATCCCGCGCTGGCGGCGATCGATGCCGCCGCATCGCGCGAGGCGCTGGCGGCGGAACATGGCACGATGGAGCGGATGGGCGTTTCCGCTTTCTTCCGCTTTCGCATCGGGCCCGACGACAAGGCGCCCGACCAGTATATCCCGCAGCTTTGGCAGGGTGGCCTCGGCCTTCCGGATCGCGACTATTATCTGAAGGACGATGCGGCGACCGCCGCCAACCGGGCTGCGTACCTGACCTACCTGACGCAGCTTCTGACCTTGTCGGGCCGCGTGTCCGCGGCGGACGCTCCGGCGCGCGCAAAGGCGGTCTTCGATTTCGAGCGGCAGCTCGCCGCTGCCCACTGGACGCGGGCCGATACCCGCGACGTCGACAAGGCCTACAACAAATGGACGCCCGCCGATTTCGCGGCCAAGGCGCCGGGCTATCCATGGGTCGCGTATTTCCGTGCTGTGGGCGCGGAGGCGTCCGCCGCCCTGTTGGCCTGCCAGCCCACCGCCTTTGCGGGAGAGGCGCGGCTGTACGCGGCCACGCCGCTGGCGACGCTCAAGGACCATGCGGCGCTGCGCCTGCTGGATGGGTATGCGCCCTATCTGTCGCAGGACTTTGTCGCCGCGCGGTTCGCCTATCGCGGCAAGGCGTTGAACGGCGTCCCCGAGGATCAGCCCCGGTGGAAACGCGGCGTGCAGACCGTGGAAACCTTCATGGGCGAGGCCGTGGGCAAGGATTATGTCGCCCGCCATTTCCCGCCTGCGACCAAGGCGGCGGCCGATACTTTGGTCCGCAACCTCATCGCGGCGATGGACGGGCGCCTGCGGCGGCTCGACTGGATGGCGCCCGCGACGCGGGCCAAGGCGGTGGCCAAGCTCGCGAGCTTCACGCCCAAGATCGGCTATCCGGACCGCTGGCGCGACTATTCCGCGCTCTTCATCCGACGGGACGATCTGGTCGGCAACGTGATGCGCGCGAGCCGCTTCGAGCACCAGCGGCAGCTCAACCATCTGGGCCAGCCCATCGATCGTGCGGAATGGTTCATGACGCCGATGGAAATCAACGCCTATGCCAATCCGTCGCTCAACGAGGTGGTGTTCCCGGCCGCGGTGCTGCAACCGCCGTTCTTCGACCCGCATGCCGATCCGGCAATTAATTATGGCGGGATCGGCGCGATCATCGGCCATGAGATCAGCCACCATTTCGACGACCAGGGGCGCAAGTACGACAAGAACGGCGCGCTGGTCGACTGGTGGACGGCCGAGGACGTCAAGCGGTTCAAGATGCTGACCGACCGCCTGGTCGCGCAGGCGAACGGCTACGAAGTCCTGCCGGGCGTGCACGTCCAGGGCGACCTGACGCTGGGAGAGAATATCGCCGACCTCGCCGGCATCACGATCGCCTATGACGCCTATCATGCTACGCTCGCGGGGAAGCCGGCACCGATCATCGACGGTCTGACCGGCGACCAGCGCTTCTTCCTGGGCTTTGCACAGGTGTGGCGCACCAAGATCCGCGAATCGGCCTTGCGGCAGCAGGTGAAGATCGACTTCCACGCGCCCGACCATCAAAGGGCGCTAACGACTCGCAATATTGACGCTTGGTATGCCGCCTTTGGGGCACGGCCGGGGCAACGATATTATCTGGCGCCGGATCAACGCATCAGGATTTGGTAACTCTCTGCTTTTCCGTTATCGGCCAACACGATGGGTCAACAAGACCACAGTGTTTGGGAGAGAATATGAGAATGATCGTCCTCGCCGGCCTGCTCGCAGGGTCGGCGATCGCCGGCGTCGGCGCGACTATCGGCATGGCGCAGACCGCGCCCGCCAACGCGCCGCAGATCGGCCGCTTCGGCTTCGACGAACAGGGCATGGACAAGTCGGTCGGGCCGGGCGACGACTTCTACGCCTTCGCCAACGGCAGCTGGACCAGGACCACGGCGATCCCCGCGGACAAGGCGAGTTTCGGCGCGTTCGACACGCTCGCCGACCTGTCGCGCGATCGGACGCGCACGATCCTCGAGGCGGCGGCGAAGCAGCGCGGGTCCAAGATCGGCACCGCCTATGCGACCTATCTGGACACCGCGACGATCGACAGGAAGGGGCTCGCGCCGGTCCAGCCGTGGCTCACGAAGATCAAGGCGGCGACCAGGTCGAACTATGCGGCCCTGTTGGCCGAGGCGGATCGCAACGGCATCGGCGTGCCGTTCGGCGCCGGCGTCGGCCAGGACGACAAGGCGCCGGAGACCTATGTCGTCGAGATGCGCCAGTCGGGCCTCGGCATGCCGGACCGCGACTATTATCTCGACGCCAAGAACGCGAAGGAGAAGGCGGCGTACGAGGCGCATATCGCCAAGATGTTCACGCTTGCGGGCGAGCCGAATGCCGCGGCGCGCGCCAAGGCGCTGGTCGATTTCGAGACGCAGATCGCGCAGGTCAGTTGGACGCGGATCGACAGCCGCGATGCCACCAAGACCTATAACAAGATGACGGTCGCGCAGCTGGCGCAGTCCGCGCCCGGCTTCGATTTCGTCACCTATCTGAAGGGCATCGGCACGCCCGTCGATACGTTGATCGTCTCGCAGCCGAGCGCGATCCAGGGGATCGCGCGGCTCGTCGGCGCGGCGCCGATCGCGGTGTTGCAGGACCAGCTGCTGCTCCGCACGCTCGACGGCTATGCCAGCGTGCTGCCGAGCGCCTTCGATCAGGAACAGTTCGCCTTCTACGGCACGACCTTGTCGGGGACGCCGCAGCAGGAGAATCGCTGGAAGCGCGCGGTCGGCTTCACCAGCGGCGCGCTGTCCGACGACGTCAGCAAGCTTTACGTCCAGCGCTATTTCCCGCCGGAGACCAAGGCGGCGGCCGACCAGCTGGTCCGCAACGTCATCGCCGCGATGGGCAAGCGGATCGACGCGCTGCAGTGGATGGCGCCGGAGACCAAGGTCAAGGCGCATGCCAAGCTCGCCGCCTTCACGCCGAAGATCGGCTATCCCGACCGGTGGCGCGATTATGCCGCGCTGAAGATCGTGCCCGGCGACGCCTTCGGCAACGCGCAACGCGCGCGGCAATGGGCACACGACTATAACGTGCAGCATCTCGGCAAGCCGCTGCAGCGGTGGGAATGGGGCATGACGCCGATGACGGTCAACGCCTATGCCAATTTCGGCATGGTGGAGATCGTCTTCCCGGCCGCCATCCTGCAGCCGCCGTTCTTCGACCCGAAGGCGGATCCCGCGGTCAACTATGGCGGCATCGGTGCGGTCATCGGCCACGAGCTGAGCCATCATTTCGACGACCAGGGTTCGAAATACGATGCGCACGGCCAGCTGACCGACTGGTGGATGCCGGAGGACGTCACGCGCTTCAAGGCGCTGACCCAGCAGCTCGTCGATCAATATGACGCCTATGAGCCGCTGCCGGGCATGCATGTGAAGGGCGCGCTGACGCTGGGCGAGAATACCGCCGATCTCGCCGGCCTCTCGGTCGCCTATGATGCGTACAAGGCATCGCTGGGCGGCAAGGCCGCGCCGGTGATCGACGGCTATACGGCGGATCAGCGCTTCTACCTGGGTTGGGCGCAGGTGTGGCGCCGCAACTATCGCGAGGCCAATCTGAAGCAGCGGCTGCTGACCGATCCGCATGCGCCGTCGCAGCAGCGCGCCTGGGTCGTGCGCAATCTCGATCCCTGGTACGGGGCGTTCAATCCTGCCCCGACCGGCAAGCTGGTCCTGCCGCCGGAGAAGCGCGTTCGGATCTGGTAAGCATGTCGCGACGAGCGATCCGGACGTGTCCGCCATGTGCGCGTCCGGATCGTGATCGCCTGCAATCGCTTGACGGATCGCCATGATCCACCCGAAGAACGCGGGGATGGCTTCGCTTCCGCTTTCCGCCGGTTCCTCATCGACCCGTATCGCGCTTGCCGTCGCGGGCGGAGCGGCGGTGGCGGCGACGTTCGTCGTCTTCGCGCTCGTCGGCAACGCGGTCCTTGCCGCCGGTTTCTTCGCCGCGGCGCTGGTCGTCACGGGCGTCGCGATCGCGTTGCGGCTGCTGGTTCCGCGGCCCGTCGCGCCGGTGCGCAGCGTCGACTGGGACTTTACCCGGGCAGTTGCGCAGGCGAGCGCGGATGCGGTGGCGATCACCGATCGCGCCGGCAGGCTGGTCTGCGCCAACGATGCCTATGAACAGCTGTTCGCGGGCTTTCCGACCCCGCCGGGACTGCCGCTGGGCGACGAAGACGTGGCGCGGCTGGGCGATGCCGGTCGCACCGCCTGGCGCGAGGGGCAGGGCGAGACCTCCGGCCTGCGGACGGACGAGCGCCAGCTGGTCGCCAGGGTCATGCGCGCCGGCGAGGACGGCGACATGCTGGTGTGGCGGTTTACCGTGGTCAAGGAACGTGACCTCGCCGCCTCGGCGGAGCAGCTGATCGGCGGACCGACCGGCGATCGGCTGGGGGGGGCGGGCGTCATGGCCGCGCTGCTCGGGCCGGACGGCCGCGTGCGCGCCGCCAATCGCGTCCTCGCGTTGCGCGCACTGGGCGAGCCCGGCACGCTGATCGGGCGCGATTTCGGGCGCCTGCTGATCACCGACAGTCGCGGCCTCGTGCGCTTCGAGCGCGAGGGTCTCGACGGCACGCCGCTGCGCGTGCTCCAGATACCGTTTCTGGATGGCCAGGACGCCCCGGTTCTGGTCGCCCTGCTCGACGACGAGGATACCGCGCCCGCGATCGGCGCCAGCGCGTCGGCGCACGTCCGGAGTCTCGTCAGCCTGATGCCGTTCGGCATGGCGCTCGTCGATCGCGAGGGGCGGTTCCTCCAGATGAACGACGCCTTCCTGCGCGCCGCGCAGGTCGATCCCAAGGCGGCGCCGCTCTACCCCGGCGATCTGGTGGTGCGCGAGGACAAGGCGGCGGTCGCCGATGCGATCCGCCGCTTCGCGGGGGGTGCGACGCATTCGTCCGACATGGCGGTGCGCCTCAAGGACCATCCGGAGGAACCCGTCGCGCTGACCATCGCAGGCGCGCGCGGCCTCGGCGATGCGGCGGTCCTGCTCAGCCTGAAGGACAATAGCGAGGAAAGCCGGCTGAAGCGCGAGGTCGCGCAGGCCACGAAGATGCAGGCCGTCGGCCAGCTCGCCGGCGGCGTCGCGCACGATTTCAACAATATCCTGACCGCGATCATCGGCCATTGCGATCTGATGATGATGCGCCACTCGCCAGGCGACAGCGATTACGACGACATTCAGCAGATACGCACCAACTCGAACCGCGCGGCCAGCCTGACCCGGCAGCTGCTCGCCTTCAGCCGTCAGCAGACGCTGCGGCCGCAGGTCCTGCAACTCCCCGACGTGGTGGCCGAGGTATCGAACCTGCTCAAGCGGCTGATGGGCGAGCAGATCCGGCTCGACGTCAGCCATGGCCGTGGCCTTGGCGCGGTTCGCGCCGATCCCGGACAGCTCGAGCAGGTCGTCGTCAATCTCGCGGTCAACGCGCGCGACGCCATGCTCGCGGCGAACCCGCGTGGCGGGGGGACGCTGACCATCCAGACCAAGGCGGTGACCGCCGCCGAGGTGCGGGCGATGGCGTCCGACATCCTGCCCGTGGCGGACTATACCGCGCTCGTCGTCAGCGACACCGGTACCGGCATCTCGCCGGACGTCCTGCCGAAGATCTTCGAGCCCTTCTTCACCACCAAGGAGGTGGGCAAGGGCACCGGCCTCGGCCTCTCCACCGTCTACGGCATCGTCAAGCAGTCGGGCGGCTGGATCTTCGCGGATTCGAAACCCGGCCAGGGCGCGACCTTCTCCATCTACCTGCCGGTCCATGCGGCCGGGACGGTGGCGAGGCCGCAACCGCCGAAGCCCGCGGCCAAGCCGGTCGAGATGTGGGGTACGGGCACGATCCTGCTGGTCGAGGACGAGGACATGGTCCGGGCCGTCGCCGAGCGCGCGCTCACGCGGCAGGGCTATACGGTCATGACCGCGGAGAACGGCGAGGCCGCGCTCGACCTCCTCGACCGGAACGGGCGACCCGACCTGCTGATCAGCGACGTGGTCATGCCCAGCATGGACGGGCCGACGATGGTCCGGCATGCGCGCGATCGCTATCCCGACCTGCCGGTCATCTTCATGTCGGGCTATGCGGAGGAGCAATTGCGCAAGTCGATCGACATCGATGCGGTCGCCTTCCTGCCCAAGCCCTTTTCGGTGCAGCAGCTGGCCGAAGCCGCGCGGGACGTGCTCGCGGCGCGTTGAACCGGCTGCGCAACAAGATGGTGGCAATGCGTGGTCGGCGACGGTAAGGCCGGCAGATGCCATCGCCGACACAGATCCTCATCGTCGAGGACGAACCGCTGATCGCCATGATGCTCGAGGATTTCCTCGAGGTGCTCGACAAGCAACACGTCGGCACCGTCGACACGGTCGCGGGCGCGCTCGACCGCGTGGCGAGCGGCGGCATCGACGCGGCGATCCTCGACGTCAATCTGCGGGGCGGCGAGAAGAGCACGCCCGTCGCGGAGGCGTTGGCGGCGCAGAACATTCCCTTTGTCTTCGCGACCGGCGGTGGCGACGACAGCGTCGACGCCCAGTTCCGCGATCGGCCCGTGCTGCAGAAGCCGTTCACCATGGACGGTGTCGCCAAGGCCCTCGAAGCGCTTTGATCGCCTTCGCCGGCTCGTGACGTGAATGTCACGGAACCGGCAGGGGACCTTGTTCGCTCGGCCGACATGACCGAGCCATCCAAGCCACAGCCCGTCGCCATCGTCACCGGCGGCGAATCGGGCATCGGTGCCGCCTGCGTCCACGCGCTGGCGGCTGCCGGCGCGCGCGTCGCCTTCACCTATTTCAAGGACGCCGATGCCGCGGCCAAGGTCGCATCCGCGGCGGGTGGCGACGGCAAGGCGCTGGCCGTGCAATGCGACGTCGGCGACGAGGCGCAGGTAGAGGCGCTGTTCGCCGCCGCGGAGCGGGCGTTCGGCCCGGTCACCTGGCTGGTCAATTCCGCCGGTCTCAACATGAGCGGCGTCAAGCTGGTCGACATGGAGCTCGCGCAGTTCGACCGCGTGCTGCACGCCGATCTCGTCGGCCCGTTCCTCACCTGTCGTCGCTTCGTCCGCGCGCTGACGCCGTCGAAGACCGGCGGGCGGATCGTCAACATCTCGTCGATCCACGAGCGCGCGCCACGGCCTGGCGGGGTCGATTACGATTCGGCGAAGGGCGGCCTCGCGCAGCTGACCGCGACGCTCGCGCTGGAGCTCGCGCCACAGCGCATTGCGGTCAACGGCGTGGCGCCGGGCATGATCCTCACGCCGATGAACCAGCACGCGGTCGAGGACCAGGACTATCGGCACAAGCTGGAGGCGAACATACCCTGGGGGCGTGCGGGGACGGCGGACGAGGTCGCGACGCTGGTCGCATTCCTCCTGTCGCCTGCGGCGGACTATATCACCGGCACCACCGTCACGATCGACGGCGCGCTGTCGCTGGTGATCGCACAGGGAGCCTGAGCGCGACACGATGCCGACCTATGCCGTAGAACAGCTCGACACCGTCTCGATCGCCGCCGGATCGCCGCTCGACGGCATGGATCTGATGAGCCCCTTCGTCTGGCGCGAAGGCGGGCGCTACCGGATGCTGGTGCGCGGCGTGCCGGACCCGCTCGGCCCGCACGATCCCACCGGCCTGATCGCCAGCGGCTGGAGCGATGACGGGCTGGCCTTCACGCTGGACGACACGATCGCGATCGCGCCCGGGGACGACCCGGCGGATGCGGATGCCGGCGGGTGCGAGGACCCCACCGTCTTGATCGACGGTAACGGCGATTACGTCGTCTATTACACGGGCGTCGATGCCGCACGCTCGCAGGGCGTGATGATCGTCGCGACCGGCCCGACGCTGCAAAGCCTGAAGAAGCAGCGCATCGTGCTCGCCGCGCCGCCCGGAGAGGGCAACATCAAGGAAGCCACCGTCGTCCAGATGCCGGCCGGGGACTGGCGGCTGTTCTACGAATATGCCGCGGCGGAAGAGCAGGGGATAGGCGCATCGCGCGTCGGCGTCGCGAGCGCGGCGCAGCTTCACGATCGCTGGGTGTCACTCGCCGATCCCTTCCCGATCCGCGCGGATTCGTGGGATAACTGGCACCTGTCGACGGGCCCGATCTGTCAGCTGCCGGGCGCCGATCCGGTAATGTTCTACAATGGCGCGACCCTCGACGCCCGCTGGCGCATCGGATGGGTCAGCTTCTCGGCCGACTTCGCGACGGTGACCGGACGCGGGCTCGAACCGGTGATCCTGCCGCCGCCGCCGGTGGAGCGGAGCAAGACCGATATCGCCTTCGCCGCATCGACCGTGGTCGAGGACGGCATGATCTCGCTCTATTATTCGCTCGAGGATCGCACGCTGCGGCGGGCGCGCATACGCTATTACGCGTAATAAGCTTGCGTTGAGGGGCGGTCCCGCGACATAGGGCTGCGCCATGACCCAGTTCGACAAGTCCCGCCTGCCCAGTCGCCATGTGTCCGTCGGCCCGGAGCGCGCACCGCACCGGTCCTATTACTATGCGATGGGCATTCCCGAAGAGGACATCGCCAAGCCGTTCGTCGCGCTGGCCAGCGCCGGCAACAACTCGGCGCCGTGCAACACCACGCTCGATGCGCAGGCGGATGCGGCGCAGTCCGGGGTGGTGCAGGGCGGCGGTTTGCCGCGTCGCTTCAACACCATCACCGTCACGGACGGCATCGCCATGGGGCACCAGGGGATGAAGGCCAGCCTCGTCAGCCGCGAGGTCATCGCCGATTCGGTCGAACTGTCGGTGCGCGGCCATTGCTACGACGCGCTCGTCGGCTTCGCGGGTTGCGACAAGTCCCTGCCCGGCATGATGATGGCGATGCTGCGCCTCAACATCCCCTCGATCTTCGTTTATGGCGGGTCGATCCTGCCGGGACGCTTCCGCGATCGCGACGTCACCGTCGTCGACGTGTTCGAGGTGGTGGGAAAATATGCCGCCGGCGGCTGTCCCCTGTCCGAGGTGCACGAACTGGAAAAGGTCGCCTGCCCCGGCCATGGCGCCTGCGGCGGGCAGTTCACCGCCAATACCATGGCCTGCGTCGGCGAGGCGATCGGCCTCAGCCTGCCCAACAGCAACATGACGCCCGCCCCCTATACCAGCCGCGAACAGATCGCGGTGGCGGCGGGCGCGCAGGTGATGGAGCTTGTCGCGCGCCAGCTACGGCCGCGCGACATCTGCACCCGCGCCGCCTTCGTCAACGCGGCGCGTGTCGTGGCCGCGACGGGGGGATCGACCAATGCCGCGCTCCACCTGCCGGCAATGGCGAACGAGGCCGGCATCGACTTCGACCTGTTCGACGTGGCGGAGGCCTTCAGATCGACGCCCTATATCGCCGACCTCAAGCCCGGCGGCCGGTATGTCGCGAAGGACATGTACGAGGCGGGCGGCGTCTACATGCTGATGAAGACGATGCTGGCGGGGGGCCTGCTCGACGGCGACTGCCTGACGGTCACCGGCAGGACGCTCGGCGAGAACATCGACCAGGTGACCTGGAATCCGGACCAGAAGGTGATCTACGACGTCCGGACGCCGATCACGCCGACCGGCGGCGTCGTCGGTCTGCGCGGCAGCCTCGCGCCGGACGGCGCGATCGTGAAGGTCGCGGGCATGCACCGGCTCCAGTTCGAAGGGCCGGCGCGCTGCTTCGATCGCGAGGAGGACGCCTTTGCCGCGGTCGAGGCGCGCGCGATCCGCGAGGGCGAGGTCATCGTGATCCGGTATGAAGGGCCGAAGGGTGGTCCCGGCATGCGCGAGATGCTGTCGACCACGGCGGCGCTCTATGGCCTCGGCATGGGCGAGAAGGTCGCGCTGATCACCGACGGTCGCTTTTCCGGGGGCACGCGCGGGTTCTGCATCGGCCATGTCGGGCCGGAGGCGGCGGAGGGCGGTCCGATCGCGCTGGTCGAGGACGGGGACGCGATCCGCATCGATGCGGAAGCCGGGACGATCGACCTTCTGGTCGACGACGCGATACTCGCCGAACGCCGCGCGGCATGGACGCGACGGGTGAACGATTACGGCTCGGGTGCATTGTGGCGCTATGCCCAGAATGTCGGCCCGGCCTACAAGGGCGCCGTCACCCACCCGGGAGCGCGCGCCGAAACCCATGTCTACGCGGATATCTGACCTCGTCGCGGGTGGCGGCCTGCTGCTGGTCGCCGCCTGTTCCGGCCACGCCGACCGCACCGCCAATACCGAGGCGGTCGCACGCTTCGAGACGCAGCAGCGCGAGGCCGCGAGCGACGACGGTCGCATTCTCTGCGCGCACGGCGATGCAGGATTGGCGCGTACCTGCACGGTGGAACAGATGCAGACGGGCAGCGGACTGGTGCTGACCGTGCGCCACGCGGACGACGGACGCTTTCACCGTCTGCTCGTCACCCGCGACGGCCGCGGGGTCGTCGCGGCGGACGGGGCGGAGCGTGCCGTCGTCGCCATCGCGGGCGACGGGATCGAGGTGGCGATCGGCGGAGACCGGTACCGTCTGCCCGCGACGGTCCGGCGCGCGCGATGATCGACGTTGCCGGTCGGCCGATCCTGACCGCGGCCGCGACGCGCGACGCCGAGGCTCGGCTGTTCGCCGCCGGCACCGATGCCGATACGCTGATGGACCGGGCGGGCGAGGGGATCGCGCTGGCCGCTCGCCGCTTCGCGGGCGGCGACGAAATCCTCGTTCTGTGCGGCAACGGTAACAACGGCGGCGACGGCTATGTCGCCGCGCGCCGGCTGTCCGACATGGGCCATGCCGTGCGGATCGCGGCGGTCGGTGAGTCTCGCACACCCTGCGCGGCCCGCGCGCGCGCTGCCTGGTCCGGCAGGATCGAACGGCTCGCCGATGCCCCCGCCGCGCCCGTCGTCGTCGACGCCCTGCTCGGCATCGGCACCGACCGGCCGCTCGATCCGGCGCTCGACGGCGTGCTCACCCGCTGTCGGGCGGCGGCCCGATTCATAATCGCGGTCGACGTGCCGACCGGGGTCGAGGCGGACAGCGGGCGCCTGCCGCCCTGGCTGGCAGAGGCGTCGGTCGACTTGACGCTGGCGCTAGGCGCGGTGAAGCCGGCGCATGTTCTTCAGCCTGGCGCCGGCGCCTGCGGCACGGTGCGCCTGATTGACATCGGACTGACGGACCATGATGCGACCACGTACGTCGCCGGACACCCGTGCTTGCCGGAACCGGGACCGCATTCGCATAAATACAGTCGCGGCATGGTGGCGATCGTCACGGGCGGCATGGCGGGCGCCGTGCGGCTCGCTGGCGAGGCGGCGTTGCGCGCGGGTGCAGGCTATGTCGCGCTCTACGGCGACGCGGGGCAGGGTGGACCTGCCGCGATCGTCCACCGCCCCTATGCGCCCGACGCGCTGGACGATCGCCGCATCGGTGCATGCGTGATCGGACCGGGGCTCGGCCGCGATGACGAGGCGCGACGCAGGGTGGAAACCGCCCTCGCGCATGCGGATACCCCCCTGCTCGTCGACGGCGACGCGCTCCATCTGGTCACGCCCGAGGCGCTTAGCCGCCGGCGCGCGCCAACGGTGCTGACGCCGCATGCCGGTGAATTTGCCAGTCTGTTCGGCGAGGGGGAAGGCAGCGCGATCGACCGTGCTGCCGCCGCCGCCCGCCGCGCAGGCGCCGTCGTCGTGCTGAAGGGGCCGACGACGGTGATCGCCGATGGCAGGCGCGCGATCGTCACGCAGACCGGCAATCCCTGGCTGTCGACGGCCGGAACGGGCGATGTTCTGGCCGGCGCCATCGCCGCGCAACTTGCCCATCCCGGCGCCGATCCCTTCGAGGCGGCGGTCGCGGGCGTTTGGCTGCATGCACGCGCCGCGCAGATCGCAGGCAAAAGCTTCATCGCTGACGACTTGGCAAGCGCGCTCACCCCCGCCAGAGCGGGGGCGTGACAGACAAGACCTCCGACAGCAGCACGATCCTGCGCGTCGCCGCGCGCGGCGACGGAATCACCGCCGACGGGCGCCACGCCGCCTTCGCCGCGCCCGGCGACACGCTGACCGGCGATGGCCTGGTCCTTCCCGGCCCGCACCATCAGACGCCGCCCTGCCGTCATTTCCCCGCCTGCGGCGGATGCCAGCTCCAACATCTCGACGAGGCGAGCTACGCCGGCTTCTGTACGGATCGCATCGCCTCGGCGCTGGATGCGCAGGGGCTCGCCGCGCCGCTGCGCGCCCCGCTGGTATCGCCGCCCGGCACCCGCCGCCGCGCGACCCTCCATGCGGAGGCGAAGGGCGGCCGCATCCAGCTCGGCTTCACCGGCGAGAAGAGCCATGCCATCGTCGATATCGTCGAATGCCATGTGTTGCTGCCCGAACTGTTCGCGCTCGTCGCACCGTTGCGGCGATTGCTGCAGCGGCTCGGCCTGCGGCGTCGCGCCGACATCCACCTGACGCTCGCCGACCAAGGTGTCGACGTGCTCGTCCGCGGCATCGCGGCGGATGGGCTTGCGGCAGCGGAGGCGATCACCGCCTTCTGCGAGGCACAGCGGATCGCGCGGTTCGCGCTCGACGACGGCATGGGGCCGGAAGGGCGGTGGGAGCCGCAGGCGGTGACGGTCACGCTGGGTGGCGTGCCTGTGCCGTTGCCGCCCGCGTCCTTCCTGCAGGCGACGCGGGAGGGGGAGGCGGCGCTCGTCGCCGCCATGCGCGAAGCGGTCGATGGCGCGCGGACCGTCGCCGATCTGTTCAGCGGCCTGGGCACGTTTGCCTTTGCCATGCCCGGGCGCGTCTATGCCGCCGAAGGCGCGCGCGATGCGATCATGGCGCTCAAATCGGCAGCCGCACTCGCCCAGCGCCCGATCTTCGCCGAACATCGCGATCTCTATCGCCGCCCGCTCACGGTCGCTGAGCTCGACAGGTTCGACGCAATCGTACTGGATCCCCCGCGCAGCGGCGCGCGCGAGCAGGTCGAGGCGCTGGCCGCCTGCCAGACCAAGGTGATCGGCTATGTCTCCTGCAATCCCAGCAGCTTCGCCCGCGATGCGAAGATCCTGTGCGACGGCGGCTGGCGACTGGACTGGGTGCAGCCCGTCGGCCAGTTCCGCTGGTCGACGCATGTGGAGCTAGCCGCGCGGTTCGTCCGCCCACCTCAAGGATAGACGGCCCGCACGAAGAACAGGCCGTCGGGCGGCGCGTTCAGGCCCAGGCGCGCGCGATCACGCGCCGCCAGCGCCGCGGCGAGATCGTCGGGGGTCCAGCGCCCCATGCCGACCATCGCCAGGCAGCCCACCATCGAGCGCACCTGATGATGCAGGAAGGATCGCGCCTCCGCATGGACGGTGATGCGGTCGTCCGCGCGCACCACGTCCAGCCGGTCGAGCGTGCGGATCGGGCTGTCCGCCTGGCAATGCGCGGATCGGAACGTGGTGAAGTCATGACGTCCGACCAGTCGCTGCGCGGCGTGCTGCATGGCCACCTCGTCGAGCGGCTGCGGCACCTGCCAGGCGAGCCCGCGCTCGAAGGTCAGCGGCGCGCGCCGGTTGACGATGCGATATGCATAGGCCCGGCCGACACAGGAAAAGCGCGCATGCCAATCCGTCGCGACGGTGTCGCAGGCGAGGATGGCGACGGGGGCAGGGCGAAGCCGCGCGTTGAGCGCTTCCATCAGGCGGAACGGCGCGATGGCCTTGTCGATGTCGACATGCGCGCGCATCGCCAGGCCGTGCACCCCCGCATCGGTCCGCCCCGCGCAATGGACGTTGGCCGGCTCGCCGGTCACCGCGAGTACCGCAGCCTCGATCGCGCCCTGCACGCTCGGCCCGTGCGCCTGCCGCTGCCAGCCCATGAAGGGGCGGCCGTCGAATTCCACCGTCAGTGCGAACCGCGTCAAAGCGCGATGCCCGACGCGATCGGAAATCCGCGCAGCAGCTCTTCGGCGCTCGTCACGCCCCGGCCCGCGCGCTGCACCAGCACCGGCCGGATGGCGCCGTCGCCACAGGCGATGGTCAGCCGATCGTCCACCGTCTCTCCGGCGCCGCCGGGAAAGGTGAAGGGTAGCGCCTCGCACGCCAGCACCTTGATCCGTTCGCCGCGCAGCTCGAACCACGCACCGGGCGCCGGGTTCATCGCGCGCACCAATCGCTCGACCGCCACCGCGCTTCGGGTGAAATCTATCCGCGCCTCCGCTTTGTCGATCTTGGCGGCATAGGTGACGCCCTCCTCGGGCTGCGCGACCGGGGGGTGGCCGTCGAGGTTGGCGAGCACCGTCACCATCAGCCGCGCGCCGAGTTGGGCGAGCTCCGCGGTCAGTTCGCCGGTCGTCTTTCGGTCGACCGCGACGCGCCCCTCCAGCCGGACGGGACCCGTGTCGAGCCCGGCCTCCATCTGCATGATGCCGACACCCGTTTCCGCATCGCCCGCGAGGATCGCGCGCTGGACCGGCGCGGCCCCGCGCCAGCGCGGCAGCAACGAGCCATGGACGTTCAGACAGCCATGAACGGGCGCCGCAAGCACTGCCTTGGGAAGGATCAGGCCATAAGCCGCGACGACCGCGATATCGGGCGCGAGCGCGGCGAAGGCCGCCTGCGCATCGGCATCCTTCAGCGACGTGGGCGTGCGCACCACGATGCCGAGCGCCTCCGCGCGCCGATGCACGGGGGACGGGACCAATTCCCTGCCGCGACGTCCGCCTGGCCGCGGCGGCTGGCTGTAGGTCGCCACGACGTCGTGACCAGCCGCGACCAGCGCGTCGAGCGTCGGCACCGCAAACTCCGGCGTGCCCATGAAAACGATCCGCATGGCCGCCCTTCAACGCGCTGGCGGCGGACGGCGCAACCCCCTATCTGTTCCTTCATGGCGTCTCCCGAAATCGAAGCCCTGACCCAGGCGCTGGCGCGGTTGCCCGGCCTCGGCCCCCGCTCGGCACGACGGGCGGTGCTGCATCTCCTGAAGAAGCGCGAGGCGGCGCTGGGGCCGCTCCGGGCCGCGCTGGAGGCGGTCGACGAACGCCTCGAGACATGCGCCGTCTGCGGCAATGTCGACACGGCGAATCCGTGCGCGATCTGTGCCGATCCGCGCCGCGACCAGCGCGCGCTGTGCGTGGTGGAGGAGGTGGCCGACCTCTGGGCCCTCGAACGCTCGCGCCTGTTCCCGGGTCGCTTCCATGTCCTCGGGGGGCGGTTGTCCGCGCTCGAGGGCGTCCGGCCGGAGGATCTCGCCATCGACGCGCTCATCCGCCGGATCGAGGCCGGGGGAATCGACGAGGTCGTGCTGGCGATGAACGCGACGCTGGAGGGGCAGACCACGGCGCATTACCTGGCGGATCGCATCGAGCGCTTTCCCGTCCGCGTGACGCAACTCGCGCATGGCCTGCCGGTAGGCGGCGAACTCGACTATCTCGACGAGGGCACGCTTGCCCAGGCATTGCGTGCGCGTCGCCCGGTCGCGTGACCGCCGCACGGCTTGACGCCCCGCCGGCCGCACCATAGCTGACCCGCCATGGCCGTTCTTCCCATCGTCGAAATTCCCGATCCGCGTCTCCGCCTCGTTTCCAAGCCGGTCGAGGCGATCACCGATGAAACCCGCGCCTTCGTCGCGGACATGCTCGATACGATGTACGATGCCCATGGCATCGGTCTCGCCGCGATCCAGGTCGGCGTCGACAGCCGCATCCTGGTCATCGACCTGCAGGAGGAAGAGGACGAGGAGGGCAAGCCGATCCGCAAGCCCCATGCCTATATCAATCCTGAAATCCTCTCCACGTCGGACGAACTGTCGACGTATAACGAGGGTTGCCTGTCGATCCCGGAGCAATATGCCGAGGTGAAGCGCCCGGCGCGGTGTCGCGTCCGCTGGCAGGACGAGACGGGGACGGCGCACGAGGAAGAGCTGGACGGCCTGCTCGCCACCTGCATGCAGCATGAGATCGACCATCTGAACGGCGTGCTGTTCATCGATCACATCAGCCGCCTGAAGCGCGATATGCTGCTCAAGAAGCTGAACAAGACGCGCAAGGCGGGCTGATCCAAAAACCGCTGTCCCCGTCCCGTCGTTCGATCTATGTTCCTGCTGGTCCGGCATGCCTCAACGCGGTTCGGGTGCGTGGAGAATGTCCGGACACCGTGACTTTTGAGACTTTTGGGGAATAGGCGTGGAGCAACTGGTCGTCGTGGCGATATTGGCGCTGGCCGTCGGGCTGCTTCTCGGCTGGCTGATCGCCGGTCGTCGCGCTGCCGGGCTTGCCGCCGATCTCGCCGTCGCCGAGGCACGGGCACGGGACGCGGACCTCGTCCGGCAGGCGCGCGACGCGGTCGAGCGCGAACGTAACGACGCGATGCGGGATGCCGCGTCGCTGCGCGCGCAGAACGAAGAGCGCGCGGGGCTCGCTGATCGGCTCCATGCCGAACTCGCGGCAATCCGGACCGATCGCGATGCGGCCCGCGCGGAGATCGCCGGGCTGCGGGCGCAGGCCGAGGCGTTCGAGGCGCGGCTGGTCGAACTGCGCGAGGCGAAGGAGGTGCTGTCCGCGCAGTTCGGCGAGGTGGCCAACCGCCTGCTTTCGGACGCGCAGAAGGCATTCCTCGAGCGCGCCGACGCGCGGTTCCGCCAGTCGGAGGAATTGGCCGGCCAGAACCTCAAGGCGCTGCTGCAGCCGGTCAACGAGCGCCTCGCACGCTATGAGGAGGGCGTCGCCAAGGTCGAGGCGGAGCGCCGCGACGCGTTCGGCGACCTCAAGGGACAGATCGAGCAGATGCGCCTGGGGCAGGAGCGTGTGTCGGGCGAGGCGGCCAAGCTGGTCAATGCGCTGCGCAATGCCCCCAAGGCGCGTGGTCGCTGGGGCGAGCAGCAGCTGCGCAACGTGCTCGAGACGTGCGGGCTCGCCGAGCATACCGACTTCGCCATGGAGGTCAGCGTCGCCGACGGCGACGGCGGCCGGCTCCGCCCCGATGCCATCGTCCGCGTTCCCGGCGGCAAGTCGCTGATCATCGATGCCAAGGTCTCGCTGAACGCCTATCAGGACGCCTTTGGCGCGGTGGACGAGGCGGAGCGTCAGATCGGCCTGGCCGCCCATGCGCAGTCGATGCGCGTCCACGTCAACGGCCTCGGCAACAAGGCCTATTGGGCCCAGTTCGACGACACGCCCGAATATGTCATCATGTTCGTGCCGGGCGAGCATTTCCTCTCCGCAGCGCTGGAACATGATCCGACGCTGTGGGACTTTGCGTTCGACAAGCGCGTGCTTCTCGCGACGCCGACCAACCTGATCGCGATCGCCCGCACCGTGTCCGCGGTCTGGCGGCAGGAAAAGCTCGCGAGTCAGGCACGCGAGATCGGTGCGCTCGGGAAGGAACTGTACCAGCGCCTCACGGTCATGGGGGGGCATGTTGCGCGGCTGGGCAAGAACCTCGATACCGCGATGGGGGCGTACAACGCCTTTGTCGGCAGCCTCGAGAGCCAGGTGCTCACCAGCGCCAAGCGCTTCGAGGCGCTGAACATCGATACCGGCGGTAAGGCGATCGACGCGCTTCCCGTCGGCGAACAGACCGCGCGGCCGCTGACGAAGCTGGTGCCGCTGTCGGACGAGGCTGCGTGACATGGCGAGGGGGCAGCGGCCGACACGGTTGCCGCCCCCGTTCCTGAAGCGCATCGCATTCCGCCACGACGTCGCGATCGATCGCAGCGCCTATCCCTTTTCGCTGCCTGTCCTGCGGGATGACGATTTCGAATTCACCTTCGAACAATCGGTGACGATCATCGTCGGCGAAAATGGAGTCGGCAAATCGACGCTGCTGGAGGCGGTGGCCGCGCTTGCGGGCTTCGATCAGGCGGGTGGCGGGCCGGGGTATAGGCCGCTCGATCATTCGCGTGCGCTCGAATGCAACGGCGACGCGCTTGCCTCGGTTATGCGGGCGAGCTGGCTGCCGAAGGTCGGGCAGGGGTGGTTCTTCCGCGCGGAAAGCTTCTTCGCGGTCGCGCGCTATCTGGACGAGGCGGCACGCGAATCGTGCGCGGCGCCGCCCGACTTCCTCTCCCATTCCCATGGCGAGGGTTTCCTTCGCTTCTTCGAAGAGCGCTGCGAGCGGCGGGGCATTTTTCTGTTCGACGAACCTGAATCGGCGCTGTCGCCGACGCGCCAGTTCGACTTCCTGAAATTGCTGCGCCGCATGCAGGCCGGCGGCGAAACGCAGGTGATCATGGCGACGCATTCGCCGATCCTGATGGCCCTCCCCGGCGCGGACCTTGTCGGCATGACGCGTGGTGGGCTCGATCGCATGACCCTGGCGGAGACGCCGCATTACCGCTTGATCCGGGAATTCGCGCTCGATCCCGCCGGGACGATTGCCGCGATGCTCGAAGAATAGCGCGCCATAACTTCGCTCAACGCAAAAGGCTCCGCAGCTGCCGGATATTATTGCCGCAACCGACGTTCTCGATGGTGACCAGTCAGCAATTCTGACGGTTTAGGAGAGCGATGTGAGCGGGATGCAGCGGGACACCGTCGTCATGGATCACGACGGCGTATTGGAGGGTCGCATCGTCGGCGACGTCATCGTCCGACGCGGTTGCAGGGTCAGGATCTCGGCGATGATCAGCGGCGACCTGCATGTCGAGCAGGGCGCGCAGGCCGAGGTATCGGGCCTCATCGCCGGGCGCGTGATGCAGGACGGCGGGCGCGTGCTCGTGACCGGGCTCGCCTGACCCGACGATTCAGCCGCCGCGCTGCTGCGCCAGCACCTCATAGGCCATGACCGCCGTCGCCACCGCGGCGTTCAGGCTGTCCGCCTTGCCCAGCATCGGAATCTTGACCAGCGTGTCGCACGCGGCGGCATAATCCGCGGGCATGCCCTGCGCCTCGTTGCCGGTCAGCAGGAAGGTCGGCGCGGCATAGACCGCGCGGCGATAATCCTGGTCCGTATCCAGGCTCAGTCCGACCAATTGTCCTGATCCCGCGCGCAGCCAGGCGAGGAACGGTGCCCATTCGCTGCGCACCACCTTCATGGTGAAAAGCGCCCCCATGCTCGCGCGGACAGCCTCCACCGAAAAGGGATCGACGCATTCGCCGATCAGGATGAGCCCGCCCGCACCGACCGCGTCCCCGGTCCGCAGGATCGTGCCCAGGTTGCCGGGGTCGCGCAGGCGCTCCGCGACCAGCCAGATGCCCGATTCAGTACGGTCGAGATCGGACAGCGCCACGTCGAATTCGTCGAACACGCCGACCACCGCCTGGGGATTATCCTTGCCGCTCAGCTTCGACAGGATGTCCGGCGTGGTCTGGATCGACTCGCCGCCGGCCGCTTCCACCTCGACGGACAGGGCATGGACGAGCGGATGGCCCGCGCTCTGCACCGCATAGAAGAGCAGCCGGGGTATTCGCCCCGTCTCGCGCGCCTCCGTCAGGATGCGCAGGCCCTCGGCGAGGAACTGGCGCGCCGCGCGGCGATGGCGTTTGTCCCGCAGGTCCCGGACCCGCTTGACGAGGGGATTTGAAAAGGCGGTGATCTCTCGCGGCATGTCCGGGTCCCTCCCGCATCGGCGGGCGGGTCCGCAAGCTCAATCTTCGCCGAACTTCGCTTCGACCAGCTCGCAGAGCGCGGCGACCGCCTGATCCGCGCCATCGCCCGCGGCGCTGATCGTGATCGAATCGCCCTTGGCGGCGCCCAGCATCATCAATCCCATGATCGACGTGCCGGTGACGGCGCCATCGTCCTTGCGCACCTGCACCTCGCAGGGTTGCGTCGAGGCGAGGGTGACGAACTTGGCGCTGGCGCGGGCATGCAACCCGCGCTTGTTGGTGATCAGCACCGTGCGCTCCACCGCGCTCATGCGGCGGCCTCCCCCAATACCTCGGACGCGACCGAGATATATTTGCGGCCGGCCTCGCGTGCCGCGGCAACCGCGTCGACGACCTTCATCGACTTGCGCGCCGAGCCCAGCCGGATCAGCATCGGCAGGTTCATGCCCGCGATGACCTCGACGCGTCCGCGTTCCATCAGCGAGATGGCGAGGTTCGACGGCGTACCGCCGAACAGGTCGGTCAGGACGATCACGCCGCGACCGGCATCGACCGCCGCGATCGCCGCCGCGATGTCGGCGCGCCGCGTCTCCATGTCGTCGTCGGGGCCGATGGAGATGGTCGCGATCCGCTCCTGCGGACCGACGACGTGAACCATCGCCACGACGAACTCCTCGGCGAGCCGCCCGTGGGTCACCAGTACAAGGCCAATCATCTCAGACGTATTACTCATGCTTTGGCCGGTGGCCCTTCGAGCGAGTCCTGCGGCGCGGCCCCCAGGTCGCGATGCGTGATGGTGGGCGAAAAACCGTCCGCGCGCAACCGGCTGGCGAGCGTCTCCGCGACATGGACCGATCTGTGGCGTCCCCCGGTACAGCCGATCGCGACGGTGACATAGGCTTTTCCCTCCGCCCGATATCTCGGCAGCAGCAGCTTCAGCAGCCCCTCGATCCGGTCCATCGCCTCGGGATAGGCGGGATCCGCCGCGACATAGGCGGCGACGTCCGCGTCGAGCCCTGTCCCGGGGCGAAGCGCGGCGTTCCAATGCGGATTGCGCAGGAAACGCATATCGAAGACGAGGTCGGCGTTGCGCGGCAGCCCGCGGGCGAAACCGAAGGACAGGACGGAAAGCACGGGTTCGTCGTTGCCGGCGCGTGCGAACGTCTCGCGGATCTGCTGCGCCAGGGCGTGGCTGGATAGATTGGTCGTGTCGATCAGGCGATTCGACCAGTCGCGCAGCGGAGCGAGCAATTCGCGCTCCCGGCCGATGCCGTCGCTCGCCGGTCGATCCGGCGCGAGCGGATGGCGGCGCCGCGTTTCCGAATAGCGCCGCTCCAGCTCCGCGCCGGCGCAGTCGAGGAACAGCATGCCGATGTCGAGGTCGTGCACGTCCCGCAGCCTGCGGATGCGCTCGACGATCCGCACGGGATCGAAGTCGCGCGTGCGCGTGCCGATGCCGATCGCGAGCGGTTGTCCGGCGTCGCCGGTCCCCTCGGTGAGCGGCGCGTCGAGCAGGCGGTCGAGCAGCAGCAGCGGCAGATTGTCGACGACTTCCCAGCCGATGTCCTCCAGCGTCTTCAGAACGGTCGACTTCCCCGCGCCGGAGAGGCCGGTGACGAGCAGGATGTCCTTGCGATCGGTCATGCCGGTGTCGCTTCGGGCTGGCGCAGCGCCATTTCGACCTTGATCGGGGTCGACGCGTGGTGCGGGTCGAGACTGATCTCGCGAACAGCGACGCCCGCGATCCGCCGAATTCGGCGTTCCGGCAGACGGACCGGCTGCCCGTCCAGCCGCACGACCAGGCGGACCGGCAGGTCCTCGACGTGCGGCAAGGTTACGATGCCGACTCCGCGGACCTCCATCTTGCCGCGGATGGTGTCAGGTGCCCGCGCGACCAGATCGCCGTTCCGTCGGACCAGCAGCGTGTAATCGTCGCTGATCAGGACCGCGCCGCGGTCGATCAGCCTCAGCGCGAGATCCGACTTGCCCGCGCCGGACGGCCCTTCGAGAAGCACGGCGTGCCCATCGATGGCGACCGCGGTCGCGTGAAGAGTCTCCGACGAAAGGATGGCCATGCTCTTCGTTCAATCGCCTCTACTGAACCTCGGCGCCCGGCAAGCGGACGACGAATCGCGCGCCGCTCAGGCGATCCTCGCGCGATTCGACCGCGATCGTGCCCTGATGCGCCTCGACGATGGTGCGCGCAATGGCAAGGCCCAGTCCCGAATGCTGGCCGAACGCCTCGGTCGACGGCCGGATCGACTGGAAGCGCCGGAAGATCATGTCGCGCGCCTCCTGGGGGACGCCGGGGCCCTCGTCCTCGACGCGCACGACGATCATCGCATCCTGCCGGCCGGCCCAGATCGCGACCAGGCCCCCGTCGGGAGAGAAGGACAGGGCGTTGTCGATGAGATTGTCGAATACGCGCTCCAGCCGCGCGCCTTCGCCGTTCGCGACCAAGTCGCCCTCCGCGCGATCGAAGACCAGGCGCACGCCGTGCGCGAGCCCGCGTGCCTGACGCTGCGCGACCAGCCCTGCGATCATAGCACCGACGTCGACGGCCTCGAACTTGGCCCGGCTGAGCTGCGCGTCCAGCCGCGACGCTTCCGAAATGTCGGTGATCAGCCGGTCCAGCCGATGGACGTCGTCACGCACGATCGCGAGCAGTTGCTCCTGCAAGGCCGGGTCCTTGACATGGCCCAGCCCCTCGACCGCCGACCGCAGCGAGGCCAGCGGGTTCTTCAGCTCGTGCGTCACGTCCGCGGCAAAGGCTTCGGTGGCGTCGATCCGCGCCCGCAGCGCCAGGCTCATGTCGGACAGCGCGCGCGCCAGGCTGCCGATCTCGTCGCGTCGTGAGGGAAGGCGGGGAACGACGACCTCGCGCGCACGTCCCAGCCGAACCCGCACCGCGGCACGGGCAAGGCGCCGCAAGGGGCGCACGATCGTCCGCGCGAGGAACAGCGACAGCAGGATCGAGACCAGCGTCACGCCGGCCAGCACCAGGCTGAGGCGGAACCGCTCGATGCGCACCGTCTGGGTGATGTCGCGCGCGTTGACGGTGGTCATCACCGCCTGTCCCTGCGGCAACGGTGCGGCGGAGGTGATCACCGGCGTACGGTCCGGCGCACGCCAGACGCTGGTCGACACGACGTTGCGGGCGGTCGCGGCGACGTCCGGCCACTGCCGCCCATCGGTCCGTTCGCGGTACAGGGGCGCCCGGGCCGCGCCCACGACGGTGTCGATCACGGCATCGAGGAAACGTGCGACCGTCTGGTTCCAGGGCTGCTTGTCGGGATCGAGCAGCACGGCATTGCGGACGCCGAGCGCTCGGCTGTCCGCCACCGTCGCGCCGTTGCGGTCGAAGATGCGCAGGCGCGTGCCGGTGTCGCGCGACAGGCGTTCGATCAACGCGTCGCGCTGTGCCGGCTCCACCATCGCCAGCGACTCAGCGATCAGCTCCGATTCGCGGCTCGTCTGCGCGACGCGGCTGTCGACGATGCGGCTGCGGTAGGAATCGAGATAGAAGAAGCCGCCCGCGAGCAGCAGCAGCGCAACAATGTTGACGGCGAGAATACGCCGCGTGAGCGAGATGTGGCCGGACCAGCGGAGCGCGAGGTCGCGCCCTTCGCCGCCGTCACTCTTCGGAGAATCGGTATCCGGCGCCATAGAGCGTCTCGATCGCGTCGAATTCGGGGTCGACCTGGCGGAACTTGCGACGCAGGCGCTTGATGTGGCTGTCGATCGTCCGGTCGTCGACGTAGATGTCGTCGTGATAGGCGGCGTCCATCAGCTGGTTGCGCGTCTTCACGATGCCGGGGCGCTGCGCCAGCGTCTCCAGGATCAGGAATTCCGTGACCGTCAGCGTCACCACGTCACCGGCCCAGGTCGTGCGGTGCCGCGCCGGATCCATGCTCAGCCGTCCGCGCTCGATCGGCTGGGTCGGCTCCACGACATCGTTGCCGCTTCCCTGCGGCATCGCCAGGTCCGTCCGTCTCAAAATGGCACGGATCCGCGCGATCAGCAGCCGCTGGCTGAACGGCTTGGCGATATAGTCGTCCGCGCCCATCGCGAGGCCGAGCGCCTCGTCCAGCTCGTCATCCTTGCTGGTCAGGAAGATGACGGGGATCTGGCTCTTCTCGCGCAAGCGCCGCAGCAGCTCCAGACCGTCCATCCTCGGCATCTTGATGTCGAAGATCGCAAGGTCGGGGGGATTGTCGGTCAACGCCTTCAGCGCGGCCTCTCCGTCGCTGTACACGCGGGTCAAAAAGCCCTCCGCCTGCAGCGCGATCGAGACGGAGGTCAGGATGTTGCGGTCGTCGTCGACCAGCGCGATCGTCGCGGTCATGCGGGGCAGGCCTTGCTGATCATCGCCTCCGCGGTACGTCAAAGCGGCGCCCGGCTCAACCGTATCGGACATGACGTTACGGAAACCGCCGGTTTGACGCCTGCGGTTTTGCTGCGTAAGCGAGAAGGTACAGGCCGGCGCGCGTACTTTCCCTCCCCAGGACGCGCGCGCAGGCGATTTTGACGTGGGAGGATGTTGCCTGTGAACAAGCGTATTCCGCACGCAGGTCTCGACCGGCAGGGTATCGAGACGCGCGCCGATCTCCATTGGAACATGGTCACTGCGAGGCTGGTCGAGGCCGCCGTCGCGCGCGGCGAGGGCAAGCTCAGCGCCGACGGCCCGCTCGTCGTCGAAACCGGCGCGCACACCGGCCGGTCCGCGCAGGACAAGTTCATCGTCCGCGATGCGGAGACCGACGCCACGGTCTGGTGGGGCAAGACCAACAAGGGCATGACCCCGGAGGCGTTCGCGGCGCTCAAGGCCGATTTCCTGACCGCGCTACGCGACAAGGAGAATCTGTTCGTGCAGGACCTGTACGGCGGGTCCCAGCCCGAGCACCGCGTGCGAGTGCGCGTCATCAACGAGCTCGCGTGGCACAACCTCTTCATCAGGACGATGCTGGTCCGGCCGGAGGAGCACGAGCTGAAGGGGTTCGAGCCGGAATATACGATCATCGACCTGCCGAGCTTCCGCGCCGATCCGGCCCGCCACGGCTGCCGCAGCGAGACCGTCATCGCGGTCAACTTCACCGAGAAGCTGATCCTGATCGGTGGAACCCGCTATGCCGGCGAGATGAAGAAGTCCGTGTTCGGCATCCTCAACTATCTGCTGCCGACGAGTGGCGTGATGCCGATGCATTGCTCGGCGAACATGGGCGCCGACGGATCGACTGCCGTGTTCTTCGGCCTGTCGGGCACGGGGAAGACGACGCTCTCCGCCGATCCGCAGCGCACGCTGATCGGTGACGACGAGCATGGCTGGTCCGATACCGCGGTCTTCAATTTCGAGGGCGGCTGCTATGCCAAGATGATCCGCCTGTCGCCGGAGGCCGAGCCCGAGATCTTCGCGACGACCAAGCGCTTCGGCACGGTGCTGGAGAATGTCGTGATGGACCCGGTCACGCGCCAGCTCGATCTGCACGACAACAGCCTCGCGGAAAACAGCCGCGGCGCCTATCCGATCGATTTCATCCCGAACGCGTCCGACGAGAATATGGGCGGCGTGCCGCGCAACATCGTGATGCTGACGGCGGATGCCTATGGCATCCTGCCGCCGATCGCCAAGCTGACGCCCGATCAGGCGATGTATCACTTCCTGTCCGGCTATACCGCGCGCGTCGCCGGTACGGAGATCGGCGTGACGGAACCGGACGCGACCTTCTCGACCTGTTTCGGCGCCCCCTTCATGCCGCGCCATCCCTCGATCTACGGCAATCTCCTGAAGGAACGGATCGCCAGGGGCGGTGTCGATTGCTGGCTGGTGAACACCGGCTGGACGGGCGGCCAATATGGTGTCGGGCATCGCATGCCGATCAAGGCCACGCGAGCATTGCTCAACGCCGCGCTCGACGGGTCGCTGAAGGACGCCGAATTCCGTACCGATCCGAACTTCGGGTTCAAGGTCCCGGTGGCGGTCCCGGGAGTCGACAGCGCGATCCTCGATCCGCGGGCGACCTGGGCGGACAAGGCCGCCTATGACGCCGCTGCAGCGAGGCTCGTCGATCTGTTTGTGGAGAATTTCGCGCAGTTCGCCGATCATGTCGACGACGGCGTCCGCCAGGCTGCGCCCCGGAGCACCGAGGCGGCCTGATCCTCGGCGCCGCCTGCCGGTCGAGAACCGAAGCGCTGTTCCCCTTGGCCGGCAGGTGAAGGGGAACGGTGCTTCGGCCCGCCCGCTGCGGCGTCGTACGGGATGTCAGGCGGTGGCTTGATCGGGTGGCTGGAAGAAGCGGTCGATGACCTCGCGCGCCAACCGCGCCGGCTTCAGCGTCTCGGCGTCCAGGCAGCACCAGCTCGATTTCACTTCCGCCAGCACCTCTTCGCCGCGCCGGATGACGGTGCCGTAGAACGCGCGCGCGCCCTGCACCTTTTCGAGCAACACCGTGGCGATCACGTCATCGCCGAGGAAGGTCGGCTTCCGATAGGTGATCTCGTGCTTCAGCGCGACCCAGAGGTGGGTGGCGACCGCGTCCGCGGGCGCGAGCTTCTGCCAGTGGCTGACCACGGCTTCCTGCACCCACTTCAGGTAGCTGGCATTGTTGACGTGACCCATAAAGTCGATGTCGGCGGGGTCGACGCCGATCGGCACGTCGAAGGGGATGCTGTCGCTCACCCGGCGTATATAGCATCGCATTGATGGCAGCGCAGCGACAATCGGCCAGAATGCGCCAAGTGGAGGACGTGTCGATCAATCCGCATGCGGTTCGACGATCGCGACGCCGTCGCGGATCGCGCTGATGCGGACGCGTGCGCCAGGGTCCGCCGGGGCACCGCACGCGGGCCAACTGCCGTCACCCACCCGCACGCGGCCGCCCTCCGCATCGACGCGCTGCTCGACGACCACCACCTGGCCGATCATGCGGGCGGCACGGTCGTTGAGCTGCGGATCGCTGGTTTCGACCGGATAGTCGCGATACCAGCGACGGCCGATCAGCACCGAAACGATGCTCCACGCGGCGAAGGCAGCGATCTGCACCGCGACGGGCAGTTCCGGCAACGCCAACAGCGTCAGCCCGACGATCCCGGCGGCGATCGCCAGGAAGACGGCGAACACGCCCGGGATGACCAGCTCGGCGAGCCCGAGGGCCAGCGCCGCGATCAGCCAAGCGCCCGCCGCTCCGCCGATCCCGTCGAGCGTCACGGCTTGGGCAGCTCAAACGGCCCGCGCCGCGGCTCGGCGGACGCCGCGGACGGCTTGCCCAAGGCCTCCTTGGCGAGTTCGCCGATGCCGCCCAGCGTGCCGATCAAGTTGGTCGCCTCGACCGGGAACAGGATCGTCTTCGCGTTGGGACTGGTCGCGAACTTGCCGACGGCCTCGACATATTTCTGCGCGATGAAATAGTTGATCGCCTGCGTCGACCCGCTCTCGATCGCGTCGGACACGACCTGCGTCGCCTTCGCCTCTGCCTCAGCCGCGCGCTCGCGCGCTTCCGCGTCGCGATAGGCGGACTCGCGCCGGCCCTCCGCCTCCAGGATGCGCGCCTGTTTCTGCCCCTCGGCCCGCAGGATCTCGCTGGCCCGCGTGCCCTCCGCCTCGAGGATGTTGGCGCGCTTCTCGCGCTCCGCCTTCATCTGGCGACCCATGGCGGCGACGATGTCGGCCGGCGGGCGGATGTCCTTGATCTCGACGCGGGTGATCTTGACACCCCACGGCACCGTCGCATGATCCACCACCGACAGGAGGCGCGCGTTGATCTCGTCGCGCTTCGACAAGGTCTCGTCCAGGTCCATCGACCCCATGACGGTGCGCAGGTTCGTCGTCGTCAGCTGGAGCAGCGCGACGTACAGATCCGAAACCTCATAGGCTGCCTTGGCCGCGTCGAGCACCTGGAAGAAGACGACGCCGTCGGTGGAGATGATGGCATTGTCCTTGGTGATGATCTCCTGTCCGGGGATGTCGATCACCTGCTCCATCATGTTCACCTTGCGGCCGACGCGATAGAAGAACGCCGGGTAGAAATTGAAGCCCGGTGCGGCGGTGGTGGTGTAGCGGCCGAAATGCTCGATCGTGTACTGATAGCCCTGGCGCACGATCTTGATGCTGGTCATCAGGTAGAACAGCACCAGTGCCAAGGCGAATGCTGCGATGGTAATCCCCATGTCGGCCCTCCCCGGGATACCGACTCACGCGCCGGTGCCCCATATCGCTATAGCACCCCGCGCGGCCGAACCGTAAGGCCATGTCGGTGACCCCCTAGCTAATCGGGCGGACCGCGGTTACATGGCCCGCCACTTCCCCACGCCATGCGAGGAACGGCATCTTGGATATCCGGCTCGGCCTCACTTTCGACGACGTCCTGCTCGTGCCGCAGGAGTCCGATATCCTGCCGAGCAGCGCGGATACACGCACGCAGGTGACGCGGGGCATCGCGCTCAACATCCCGATCCTGTCCTCGGCCATGGATACGGTGACCGAAGCGGACATGGCGATCGTCATGGCCCAGCTCGGCGGTATCGGCGTCCTCCACCGCAATCTGACCGTCGAGGAACAGGTCGCGGCGGTGCGCCAGGTCAAGCGCTTCGAGTCGGGCATGGTCGTCAATCCGATCACCATCGCCCCGACCGCGACGCTGGCGGAGGCGCAGGCGCTGATGGCCAACCATCGGATCAGCGGCATTCCGGTCGTCGAGGCGGACGGTCGGCTCGTCGGCATCCTCACGAACCGCGACGTCCGCTTCGCGGGCAATCCGAAGCAGCCGGTCGCCGAACTGATGACCCGCGACAATCTCGCGACGGTTTCGACCGACGTCGGCCAGGACGAGGCGCGCCGCCTGCTCCATCAGCGCCGCATCGAGAAGCTACTCGTCGTCGACGACGCCTATCGCTGCGTCGGGCTGATCACGGTCAAGGATATCGAAAAGGCGGTCACCTATCCCGACGCGACCAAGGATGCGGCCGGCCGCCTGCGCGTCGCCGCGGCGACCACGGTCGGTGACAAGGGCTTCGAGCGGACGGAGGCCCTTGTCGACGCGGAATGCGACCTGATCGTGATCGACACCGCGCACGGCCACAATCGCGATGTCGCTCGGGCGGTCGAGCGGGTGAAGAAGCTCAGCAACTCGGTCCAGGTCGTCGCGGGCAACGTCGCGACCGCGGCGGCGACGCGCGCGCTGGTCGACGCGGGCGCGGACGGCATCAAGGTCGGTATCGGTCCGGGATCGATCTGCACGACGCGGGTCGTCGCCGGCGTCGGCGTTCCGCAGCTCACCGCGGTCATGGACTGCGCCGAAGAGGCCGCCAAGTCGAGCGTGCCGGTGATCGCGGACGGCGGCCTGCGCACCTCCGGCGACCTCGCCAAGGCGCTGGCCGCGGGGGCCGCGACCTGCATGGTCGGATCGCTGCTGGCCGGCACCGAAGAGGCGCCGGGCGAGACCTTCCTGTACCAGGGACGGGCGTACAAATCCTATCGCGGCATGGGGTCGGTCGGCGCGATGGGTCGCGGCTCCGCCGACCGCTATTTCCAGGGCGATATCAAGGACCAGATGAAGCTGGTGCCGGAGGGGATCGAAGGGCAGGTCGCCTACAAGGGGCCGGCACGCGACGTCATCCACCAGCTCGTCGGCGGCATCAAGGCGGCGATGGGCTATACCGGCTCTGCGACGATCCCCGACCTCAAGAGCCGCGCGCAGTTCGTGCAGATCACCGGCGCGGGGCTCAAGGAAAGTCATGTCCACGACGTGACGATCACGCGCGAGGCGCCGAACTATCCGACCCGATGAGGCAGCGGTGACGGGAGCCGGCCGATGACGCCCGCAGCGCGCAGCCAGGCCGCGATCGACATTCTCGACCAGGTCGTCGACGCGGCGCGCGGCGGCGGTGCGGCGGCGGACACGCTCGTCGCGCGCTATTTCGCGAGCCGTCGCTATGCCGGTGCCAAGGACCGGCGCGCGGTGCGCGACCTCGTCTATGCGGCGATCCGCCGCGCCGGGGAAGCGCCCGAAAACGGTCGCGCCGCGCTGGTCGGCCTCGCCCGAGAGGATGATGCCCTTGCCGCAACCTTCGACGGATCGGCGCATGGACCGGCGCCGCTGGATCCGGCCGAGCCCGCCGCCGCTGCCGGGGTCATGCCATCATGGCTCAGCGCGGCGCTGATCGCATCGGACGTCCCGTCTTCGGCTCAGCAGGCGTTGGTCGCGCGCGCGCCGCTCGATATCCGGGTCAACCGGCTTCGCACGGACGTCGCGTCGATCCGTGCGGAGATCGGCGGTGAAGCCGTGGCCGGGTTGCCCGACGCGCTGCGCCTGCCCAGTGGCACCAACGTCGAACCGCTCGCCGGGCGCGTGGAGGTGCAGGACGCGGGCAGCCAGATCGTCAGCCTCGCCGCCCGCGCGGAGCCCGGCCAGAACATCATCGACCTGTGCGCAGGTGGCGGCGGCAAGACGCTCGCGCTCGCCGCGGCGATGGACAATCGCGGCGAGTTGATCGCGAGCGACGTCGACCGCGCCCGGCTGTCGAGGCTGGCGCCGCGCGCGGAAAAGGCGGGGGTCACGATCGCCAGGCCGCTGCTGCTCGATGCGGGACGCGAGGCGGCAGCGCTCGCGCCCTTTGCAGGCGCCGCGGATACGGTCCTGGTGGATGCGCCCTGTTCGGGGACCGGGACGTGGCGTCGCAATCCCGAGGCGCGCTGGCGCCTCACGCCACAGCGGCTGGAACGATTCGCGCAGCAGCAGCGCCACGTCCTGGAGCTCGCGGCGCCGCTCGTGCGGCCGGGCGGGGCGCTGGTCTACATCGTCTGCTCGCTGCTCGATGCGGAGGGGGCGGCACAGGTCGACGCCTTCCTCGCCACCTCTCCCGGCTGGCGTGCCGAGCCGCTCGATCTGCCTGCCGGCCGGCCGCGCGGCAGCGGCCTGCGCCTCGATCCCGCGCACGACGGGACCGACGGCTTTTTTGTCGCGCGGCTGATCCGGCTTTGCTAGCTTCCGGGCCGTGCCCCCTGTGGAGACCTTCATGCGCGTGACCTCCGTCGCCATCGCCGCCACGTTGACCCTGGTGTGCGTGTCGACCTCGCTGCACGGCCAGCGGCCGGACGACCAGATCGACGCCCGTTCGATGCAGTTGCTTGCTCAGGGCAAGGCGGCAAAGGCGGCCGGCAATCTCGACGGCGCCACGGACTTGCTGGAGACCGCGCTCGCGGTCGATCCTCGCAATCGCCAGGCCTATGTCGTGCTGGCCGAGACCGCGGACGCACGCGGCCTGCCCGGCACCGCGATCCGCCTCTACCGCGAGGCGCTGTCGCTCGAACCCAATGACGTGGCCGCGTTGCAGGGCCAGGGCGAGGCGCTGGTCGCCAAGGGGGCGGTGACGCTGGCCAAGGCCAATCTCGCGAAGATCCGGACCTTGTGCAAGGGCGCATGCCCGGAGGCGAACCAGCTTGCGGCCGCCATCGCAAAGGGGCCGCCGATCACCACCGCGCAGACGCAGGCGAAGCCGACCGCCGCCAAGGACTGACGCAGTCGCCGTATGAGGGTGCGGTCAGGCGGTGGCGGGATCGGGTATCGCGATCGTTAGCAGCGGGTCGGAGGATGCGATCAGCCGCCCGCCGCGCGCGCAATGGCGACGAATTCCGCCACGGTCAGCGTTTCCGCGCGTCGGGACGCGTCGATCCCGATCGCCTCCGCCGCTGCGAGCGCACCCGGTACCGCCTTCAGGCTTTGCCGCAGCATCTTGCGGCGCTGGCCGAAAGCTGCGGCGGTCACCCTTTCCAGCACCGCCACGTCGACGCCCGCAGGTGGTTCGGCCGGGGTGATATGGACGACGGCCGACATCACCTTTGGCGGCGGGGTGAACGCGGAGCGATGGACCGGCATCGCGATCCTCGCCGCGCTGCGCCACTGCGCCAGCACCGCGAGCCTGCCGTAATGGTCGCTTCCCGGCGTCGCGACGATCCGCTCGGCGACTTCCTTCTGGAACATGAGCGTCAGCGATTGCCACCATGGCTGCCAAGGTCCCGTCAGCCAGCCGACCAGCAACGCGGTTCCGACATTGTAGGGCAGGTTGGACACGATGTGCGGCCGCCCCGTGAAGAGGGTGGGGGCGTCCACCGCGAGCGCATCGCCCTCGATCAGGCGCAGCTTGCCGGGGAAGGCGGCGCCCAGTTCCTCGAGCGCGGGGATGCAGCGGCGGTCGCGTTCGATCGCGGTGACCTGCGCGCCCGCGAGCAGCAGCGCCCGGGTCAGGCCGCCCGGGCCCGGCCCGACCTCCAGCACCTCGGCGCCGTCGAGATCGCCGGGCACCGCCGCGATCCGCGCCAGCAGCTGGCCGTCGAAGAGGAAATTCTGGCCCAGCGCCTTGCTGGCCGAGAGACCGTAGCGCGCGATCACCTCGCGCAGCGGGGGGAGAGGCCCCCCGACCGGCGACGCGCTCACGCCGCGACCGCGGCGACGCCGGCGGGGAAGCGACGGTCGGCGATCTGGCCCGCCATGGCGATCGCCGCGATCATCGCGCCGGGATGCGCCGTATCGCGCCCGGCGAGGCCGAATGCGGTGCCGTGATCGGGCGACGTGCGTACGATCGGCAGGCCCAATGTCACGTTGACCCCTTCGTCGAAATGCAGCGTCTTGATCGGCACCAGCGCCTGGTCGTGATAGGGGCACAGGACCACGTCATAGGCGGACCGCGCGCGGGCGTGGAACAGCGTGTCGGCCGCGAAGGGGCCGGTCGCCTCGATCCCCTCGGCGCGCAGTTGCGCGATCGCGGGCGCCATCACCTCTATTTCCTCGCGCCCGATCGCGCCGCCCTCTCCGGCATGCGGGTTGAGCCCCGCGAAGGCGAGCCGCGGTCCCTTGATGCCGAACCCCGTGCGCAGGCCGGCGGCCGTGACGCGCGCGCGGGCTAGGATCAGGTCGACCGTCAGCAGGCGAGAAACCTCGGCCAGCGGAACGTGCGTGGTGATCGGCACGACGCGAAGCGACGGACCGGCCAGCATCATCACCGCATCCTCCTCCGCGACGCCGCACCGTTCCGCGACGAATTCGGTCTGGCCCGGCCAGTCGAAGCCGACGCCGTACAGCTGTGCCTTGGATACCGGTCCGGTCACCAGCGCGCGCGCCTCGCCGGTCAGCACCGCGCGCGTCGCGACTTCCAGGGCGTCGAAGGCGGCGTGCGCCCCGGCGACATCGGGCATACCGGGAACGATCTCGCCCGCCTCGCGCGCGGGCAGCACCGGCAGCGCGCGGTCGAACACCGCCAGGGCTTCCGCGGCGTCCGCGACGGTCGCGATCGGGCCGTCCCAGACCCGCGCGATCGCGCGCCGGTCGCCCACCGCCATGAATGGCGGCAGGCGGCGGACGCCCCGCACCGCCCAGCTCTTGCCGATGATCTCCGGCCCGACCCCGGCGGGATCGCCCAGCGGCACCGCGAGCGGGGCGGTCGCCGGTCCCACGCGCGCTGTGCCCAGGTCGGTCACGTCAGCGATACTCGATGACCGCGTCGCGCCGCAGGTCGCGCAGCTTGCTCTGCGCGCGCAGGTTCACACGCTGCTGCTCGAGCTGCCCCTGGATCTGGTTCGCGCTCGGCAGATTGCTCTGCTGCGGATCGTCGCGGCCGCAAAGGACGAGCGAGCGAACGCCGTCCTGCGGTGAGCCGAAGGGCGGCGTCGCCTGACCGACCTGCAGGCCGAGCAGGATCTGCTGAAGCCGCGGATCGGGGACGCTGCGCACCGGCACCGAATCGTTGTCGACGACTTCGGCGCCGACCGAGGCGGCGACCTTCTCCACGCTGCCGCAGCCCTGGATCTGCTTGAGCGCCTGGGCGAACGTACCCGCCCGCGCCTGCGCCTGCGCCATGGTCGTGTTGGCCGGGAAGTGGATCGTCAGCTGCTTCAGGCTGAGCCGCGCGTCGCGCGGGTCCGCCGCGCCGACCGTGCGCTTGTCGAGCAGATAGAGGATCGAGAAGCCGCCGGGCGTCGCGATCGGGCCGGCGACCTGGCCGACCTGCATTTGCTGCGCGGCTTCCGCCAGCGGCTGCGGCAGCGTCGCCAGGCGCAGCCAGCCGAGATCGCCGCCGACCGCCTTGGTCGAAGCCTCGGAATAGCTGCGGGCATAGAATTCGAACGGCTGCTGCCCCTTCTGCAGCTCGCCGATGATCTGCCGCGCATTGGCCGCGATCTGTTCGCGGTTGGCGTCGTTGGCGCTGAGGTAGATTTCCTGAAGGTGATATTCCTCCGCGCCCTTCGACGCCTGCAGGCGGTCGATGATCGCCTTCACCTCCTCGTCGCCGACGTTGACGAAGGGCTCGACCTTGCGGCGCAGGTACCGGGTCCAGGCAAGCTCGCCCTCGATCGCGCGGCGGGCAGAGCGTTCCGAAGAGCCCGCAGCGCGCAAGTCGCCGCGTAGCTGGCTGACGGACCGTCCCATCTGTTTCGCCAGGCCGTTCATTGCCTGTTCGATTTCTGCCTGCGTGACGGTGATATCGGCGCTCTTCGCCTCTTGAATCTCCAACGTCTCGTCGATCAGCTGCCGAAGTATCTCGAGCTTGAGCTGTTCGAGCTGCTCCGTTGGCGGCGCCTTTCCACCGTTCCTCATTATGATCAGCGCCAGCCGCTGGTCGACGTCGGTGCCGGTGATGACGAAGTCGTTGACGATCGCCGTCGGCTTGCGGACGTTGGGATCGACCTTGCCGAAGATCTGCAGATTGGCCGGGATGTCCAGCGCGGTTTCGGGCGTGCTCTGATCGGTCACCGTCTGCGCCACCGCGCCGCCGGCCATCGCCGTCAGCGCCACCCACCCCATGATCCGGCCCAGCCGGGCCGCCGGTCGAATTCGATGCGTCACGTGTTCCCGTTATCCTACAGCTGTGCGCGCAGGCCGCGCGCCTTGATCCGTCCGCCTTGACCCGACCTATGCCCTCGGCCGGCTGAATGCGGGCTTAGCGACCGATGTTCTTCAACGCCAGCGACAACAGGAAGGCGTTGCCCCCGCGCGCGTCGCCCGTGTCCTGGTAGGTTCGCCGCCACGTCACGCCAAGCCGCAGGCAGTCGTCCTCATATTGCACGCCCAACCGATGCCGGACCGGCGAGAATCCGTCGGACAGCGACAGAGGGTCCTCCGACTTGTTGGTGAGGTCGATCACCGTCGAGCCGAAGGCGGACCAGAACCGCGAGACCTGCAAGCGGCCGCCGAGGCGCAGTTCCTCGCGGTCCTGCAGGTCCTCGATGCTGGGCGTGATGTTGCGGTTGAGGCGCAGATAGCCGACGAGGACATAGGTGCTGCGCGAGCCAACCGTCGCGTCCACTTCATTGCGCCGCACCGCGAAACTGTCCTTGTCCAGGCGGTAGCGATGGGTGATCGACACGAAATCGTGGACGCGCAGTTCGGTCCTGCCCACGATGTCGGAGAAACGGTCCGACAGACCCGTACCCTGCGGCAGGATCGTGGGACGCTGCGTCAGGCGATAGCTCTGTCCGATGACGGCATTGAACGACACGCCGGGAATGTTGATCGCCCATTCCGCGCCATAGGTCACGCGCGTCGTATCCTCGAACCGGTCGTAGCCGGCGAAGCGGTTGAGCGCGAAGAGGTTCGAATCCTCCAGGTCGATCGCGCGCGCATCCTCGTTGGGCACGTCGAGATTGGCGACCTTGGGCGAAGCGACGATCTGTACCCGCGGCGTCAGCACCTGCGTGCCGCCGAGGAAGCTGCCGACGAACGGCCATTTGACGTCCGCGGCCAGCGCGCCGATCGCGCGGCCGTGGAAACCGTCGAGGCCGCGATAGCTTGCGACTTCGGTGCTCGCGATATTGTCGGTGTTGTAGACGTCGGCGCGCGCATAGGCCGTCAGCGTCACCTCCTGGCCCCAGTTGGTCAGCCGCCGCAGGTCCCATTGACCGGCAACGAAGGCCCGCTGCGTATCCTGGCCCGCGGTGCGGGTGATCGCGAGCGAATTGCCCTGCAGCTGCAACTTGCCGCCGAACAGGTCGAGCCGGCGGCGATAGTCGATCTCGGGGAGGGCGATCGGTTGCTGCCCCTGGACGTCGCCCACGCGGAGCGTCTGCACGTACCAGCCGGTGATCGCGAAATAGCTGTCCGCATCGATATGTTCGAGCGACGCCGTGGTGCGCAGGCGATCGTCGCGCGAAATGTCGTAGCGGCGGAGGAAGGTACGGTCCGTCGTCAGTCGCAGCGATCCGCTCAGCGTCCAGTCCGGGGTCAATTGATAACGGGCGACGCCGTCCAGATAGCCGCGGAACGCGCGTTCGGTCTGGTTGGCGGTAATCGTGGTCAGGTCGTCGCTGCGCCGGCTTTCGGTGGCATAGCCCGTGATGCGAAAGGCGCCCGTCTGTCCCAGCGCCTCATACTGCGCCTGCATCATGGGGATTTCGCTGGAGAAGATATGCGGCGTCAGCGTCAGCCCCTTGTTGGGGGCGAGCTTGACGTAATAGGGCGCGATCAGTTCCAGCCCGTTCGACTGGCTGATCTGGAAATCGGGCATCAGCAACCCGCTCTCCGATCCGCCGCCGACCGGCGTGGAGAAGGCGGGCAGCGGCAGTGCGGGCAGGCCGAAGAGGTGGAACGACCCGCCGCCGTAATAGAGTCGCTTGCGATCCGGACGGTAGGTGATGCGCACCGCCGTGATCTTCCACGACGGTTCCTTCGGGCAGCCGGCCGAGGTCGCGACCGCGCAGGGCGTGTAGGCGGCGGTCTGCAGCTCCACCACGCCATTGGCGTCGCGCGTGCCCTTTTCGGCGGCGAGGCGGCCGCCGCGGTTGAGCACGATCAGCATGTTGTCGACCACGCCGTCCTTGAGCGAGTCGGTCAGCTCGATCGAATCGCCATAGGCGGTATCGCCCTGCGGGTTGGTCACCGCGATATTGCCCGTCGCGGTCACCCGGCCGGTCTTGCGGTTCCACACCACGCGGTCGGCGCGCAGCCGTTCCGTCTCGCGATACATGCGCACTTCGCCGCTCGCGGTCACGATGTCGGTGTTGGTGTCATACTCCAGCGCGTCCGCGCTGAAGCGAATCTGGTCCTCACCCGCCGCCGGCGGCGGCGCGGGTTGGGCCAAAGCTGGGTCCGAGACCGGGGCAGGGGAGACGGGCCTGTCGCTCAGCGACTGGGCGACAGCCGGCGCGGCGAACAGGACGAGCGGCAGCGCACAGCCGGCCAGGAGTTGCAGACGCGACACGATGATAAAAACTCACCCCTTCAATACGCGGCAGTTGCGCCGCCCTGAACGGCACGCATGCGGTTTTCGCCTATCGCACCACCCGTGCGGCCCTGCAATCGTTGTGCTTATCGCCGACGGGTCCTAGATCGGCGTTCAACGATAAAGACACAGGATTTGTTCGCATGGACGTTCGTTTCGCTCCCGCCGTTTCGCCCGACGCCGCCGTCGTGGCCGTTCCCGTCGCCAAGGGCGCCGGGCTGCCCGACTTGGCCGGCGGCGGCGCGGTCGTCGCCGCGGCCGCAAGGGCGGCGCGGTTCGGGGGCGACGCGGGCGCGGTGGTCGACGTGTTCGTGCCCGCCGGGTCCGATGCGCGTCACGTGCTGCTCGTCGGCACCGGCGCGGGCAGCGAGGTGGATTGGCAGAAGGCCGGAGGTGCGCTCGTCGCCAAGCTGCTGACCTCGGGCGTGGAGGAGGTCGCGGTCGACGTATCCGCCTCGGGTGCCACGGCGGCCGCCGTCACCGCCTTTGCGGCCGCCGCCGCGCAGCGCGCCTGGCGCTACGACGTCTATCGCACCAAGCTTCCCGAAAAGCAGAAGCCGACTTTGCGCGTCGTGACGATTGCCGGCTCGGCGCAGGGGACCGACGCCGCCTGGGCGGATGCCGCCGCGGTCACCGCGGGCATGGCGCTGACGCGCACGCTCGTCACGCTGCCGCCCAACATCCTGTATCCGGAAAGCTTCGTCGATCACGTCCGGCGGGACGTCGACGGCCTCGGGCTCGATATCACGGTGCTCGACGAAGCGGCGATGCGCGATCTCGGCATGGGCTCGCTGCTCGGCGTCAGCCAGGGCTCGGTGCGCGATGGCCGCATCCTCGCAATGAAGTGGAACGGCGGCGGCGAAGGCGCGCCGACGATCGCCTTCGTCGGCAAGGGCGTGACCTTCGACACCGGCGGCATCTCCATCAAGCCCGCGGCGGGCATGGAGGACATGAAGTGGGACATGGGCGGCGCCGGTGCGGTGGCCGGCGTCATGAAGACGCTCGCGCTGCGCAAGGCGAAGGTCAACGTCGTCGGCGTCTGCGGGCTCGTCGAGAACATGCCCGACGGCAACGCACAGCGGCCCGGCGACGTCGTGACGTCGATGTCGGGACAGACGATCGAGGTGATCAACACCGACGCCGAGGGGCGCCTCGTGCTCGCCGACGCGATCACCTGGACGCAGCGGACGTTCAAGCCGACCACGCTGGTCGACCTCGCGACGCTGACCGGCGCGATGATCATCAGCCTGGGCAACGAGCATGCCGGGCTGTTCAGCAACGACGATGGCCTTGCCGAGCAGCTGCTGGCCGCGGCCAGCGCGAGCGGCGACAAGCTGTGGCGCTTCCCGCTCGCCGATGCCTATGACAAGCTGATCGACAGCCCGATCGCCGACATGAAGAATGTCGGGCCGCGCGGCGCCGGCTCGATCACGGCCGCGCAGTTCATCAAGCGGTTCGTCGACGACGGCGTGAAGTGGGCGCATCTCGACATCGCCGGCGTGGTGTGGGCGGACAAGCCTGGCAGCCACCACGACAAGGGTGCGACCGGCTACGGCGTCCGCCTGCTCGACCGGTTCGTCTCGGCCAATTTCGAGGGCTGATGCAGGTCGATTTCTATCACCTGACCACGACGCCGCTCGACCGCGCGCTGCCGCAGATCGCCGAGAAGGTGGTGGCGAGCGGCGCGCGGCTGCTGATCGTTGCGGAGGATCCGGAGCAGCGGGCGCAGCTCGACCGCCTGCTCTGGATCTACGATCCCGAAAGTTTTCTGCCGCATGCCCAGGCCGGCGGGGGTGGGGATGCGCTGCAGCCGGTGCTGATCGCGGGCAGCGTCGATGCGGCGAACGGCGCGCGCCATGTCGCCATCGTCGACGGCCGCTGGCGCGACGAGGCGCTGACCTTCGAACGCGCGTTCCACTTTTTCGGCGAAGACCATATCCAGGCGGCCCGAACGGCCTGGCGGGGACTGGGCGACGCGGCGGATGTCGAACGGCGATACTGGAAACAGTCGGACACCGGCCGCTGGGAGCGCGCCGCCTGATCGCGCCTGCCGATCGCTGATTGTTGCCAAGTCCCGTTCCGGCCACTAGGGCAGCGCCACTTCCAACGACAGCCCAACCACAGGAGCTCCGTGACCATCATGGCCGCGAACCGGACCTTTTCGATCATCAAGCCCGACGCCACGCGTCGCAACCTGACCGGCGCGGTCACCAAGATGCTGGAGGACGCCGGCCTGCGCGTCGTCGCCTCGAAGCGCATCCACATGACCCGTGAACAGGCCGAAGGCTTCTACGCGGTGCACAAGGAGCGCCCCTTCTTCAACGATCTGGTCGAATTCATGATCTCGGGTCCCGTGGTCGTGCAGGTTCTCGAGGGCGAGAACGCGATGCAGCGCAACCGCGACATCATGGGCGCGACCAACCCAGCGAACGCCGAGCCTGGCACGATCCGCAAGGAATTGGCCGAATCAATCGAGGCGAACACGGTGCACGGCTCGGACTCGGACGAGAATGCCGAGATCGAGATCGCCTATTTCTTCAAACCCGAAGAGATCGTCGGCTGATGACCGACTGGCGGCTGCGGCGTGCGTCTCCCGAGGATGCGCCCGCAGTCGCGCTGGTCGCGCAGGCCAGCTTCCTGGAGACGTTCGCCGGCGTGCTGGCGGGCGTCGACATCCTGGCGCATCTCGCCGCCAAGAGCAGCCCGGCGCGCTTCGACGCCTGGAGCCGCGATCCGGCCAGCGTCCTGACGCTGGCGGAGCATGCGTCCGGCCACTCGCCGATTGGCTATTCGCTGCTGACCCCGCCGGAGGAGGTGGGCGAGACGCGCGTCGGCGACATCGAGTTGCGCCGCATCTACACGCTGTCCCGGATGCAGGGCACCGGCCTCGGCCCGGCGCTGATGGCCCGCGCGGTCGCTGATGCGCGTGCGCTCGGCGCGACGCGCATGCTGCTCGGCGTGTTCGCGGGAAATGCCCGCGCCCGCGCCTTCTATGAGCGCCACGGCTTCGCCGTCGTCGCCGAACGCCGCTTCAAGGTCGGCGTGACCTGGTGCGACGACTTCGTCTACGCGCGGAACCTCTGAACCTCAGCGCAGCCGTGCCGCGTGCCAGCCGAGCTGGTCCGCCATGAAGGTCGAGACGAAGAAATAGCTGTGGTCGTAGCCTGCCTGCATGCGCAGCGTCAGGTCGATGCCGGCCGCGGCACAGGCGCCCGCCAGCAGCTCGGGCCGCAGCTGTTCCCGCAGGAACTGATCCGCATCCCCCTGGTCGACGAGTAGGGCGGGGACGCGCGCGCCGTCCTCGATCAGCGCGACCGCGTCGTGCCGCCGCCATGCCGCCCGATCCTGGCCTAGATAGCCGCCCAGCGCCTTCTCGCCCCACGGTACCTGGCTGGGCGCGACGATCGGCGCGAAGGCTGACACCGCCCGGAACCGCTCCGGGAACGTCAGGCCGATGGTCAGCGCCCCGTGTCCGCCCATCGAATGTCCCATGATCGACTGGCGGACCATGTCGGCGGGAAAGGCACTGCCGATCAGCGCCGGCAGCTCGTCCGTGACATAGGACCACATCCGATAGTGCGCCGCATAGGGCGCCTGCGTCGCGTCGACGTAGAAACCGGCGCCAAGGCCGAAGTCATAGGCGCCGGCAGGGTCGTCCGCCACGTCGTCGCCGCGCGGGCTGGTGTCCGGCGCGACGAGGATCAGGCCGAGGTCTGCGCAGGCGCGGCGATATTCGCCCTTGTCCATGACATTGGCATGGGTGCAGGTCAGGCCCGACAGATACCAGACCACGGGCAGGGTCGCGCCTGGCGCGTGATCGGGCACGAAGACCGCGAAGGTCATGTCCGTGCCCGTCGCCGCGCTGGCATGACGGTAGACGCCCTGCGTCCCGCCATGCGCACGCGCGGTCGAGACGATATCCATCAGCGCGCCTCGCGGAATGCCGCGCAGACCTTGTTGCCGGCGGGATCGCGCAGATAGGCGAGGTACAGCGGCCCGAAGGGCGTCTGGCGCCAGCCGGGCGGGTCCTCGCACGCGCTGCCGCCATGCGCCAGGCCGGCGGCATGCCAGGCGTCGATCGCATCGGTGTTCTTCGCGCTGAAGCCGACCGTGCCGCCATTGGCGTGGCACGCCGGCTGCCCGTCAATCGGCCGTGTCAACATGAACAGGGCGCCGCCATTGGCATAGACGACGCGACCCTTGTCGTCGCCACGACCCGGCGCCGCGCCCAATGCGCCGAGCGCCGCATCATAGAAAGCCTTGGATGCCTCGACATCGTTGGCGCCGAGCATGACGTGACTGAACATAAATCCTCTCCCTATCCTTGGTGTCAGTAGATCACGACGCTGCGGATCGACTCGCCCGCATGCATCAGGTCGAAGCCCTTGTTGATCTCCTCCAGCGTCAGCCGGTGCGTGATCATCGGATCGATCTCGATCAGGCCGTTCATATACCAGTCGACGATCTTGGGCGTGTCGGTGCGGCCGCGCGCGCCGCCGAACGCGGTGCCGCGCCAGTTGCGCCCCGTGACGAGCTGGAAGGGTCGCGTCGCGATCTCCTTCCCCGCCTCGGCGACGCCGATGATGATCGACGTGCCCCAGCCGCGGTGGCACGCCTCGAGCGCGGTGCGCATCACCTCGGTATTGCCGGTCGCGTCGAACGTATAATCCGCGCCGCCGTCGGTCAGCGCCAGGAGCGCGGCGATCGTCTCCTCGCGCGACATCCCCTTCGAATTGAGGAAATGCGTCATGCCGAAGCGGCGACCCCATGCCTCGCGGTCGGGATTGATGTCGACGCCGATGATCCGCGATGCGCCCGCCAGCTTCGCGCCCTGGATGACGTTGAGGCCGATGCCGCCCAGCCCGAACACGACGATATTCTCGCCCGGCTGGACCTTGGCGGTGTTGACGACGGCGCCGACGCCGGTGGTGACGCCGCAACCGATGTAGCAGCTCGTATCGAACGGCGCGTCCTCGCGGATCCGCGCGACCGCGATCTCGGGCAGGACGGTGAAGTTCGAGAAGGTCGAGCAGCCCATGTAATGGAAGATCGGCTGGCCCCTGTAGGAAAAGCGCGTCGTGCCGTCGGGCATTAGCCCCTTGCCCTGCGTCGCGCGGATCGCGGTGCACAGGTTGGTCTTGCCGCTGAGGCAGGATTTACACTGGCGGCATTCGGGCGTGTAGAGCGGGATGACGTGGTCGCCGGGCGCGACGCTGGTCACGCCCGCGCCGACTTCCCGCACCATGCCGCAGCCCTCGTGGCCGAGCACGCTGGGAAACAGCCCCTCGCTGTCGAGTCCGTCCAGCGTATAGGCGTCGGTATGGCAGATGCCGGTGGCCATGATCTCGACCAGGACCTCGCCGGCCTTGGGGCCCTCCAGGTCGAGCTCGACGATCTCCAGCGGCTTCTTGGCTTCGAAGGCGACGGCGGCGCGGGTCTTCATGGCGGCAGGCTCCGGTACGTTATTGACGCTTGCGGTAGGCAAGGCGCGCGCCCGCCGCAAGCGTCGAGGGTTGATCCGGGCGGCCGTCCTGCTAGTCGCATTTGAAACGACATTTGGAGAGGTGGCGGTTTGACACCCGATTTCGATTTCGCCCTCGGAGAGGCGGCGGACATGATCCGCGAGAGCACGCAGCGGTTCGCGACCGACCGGATCGCGCCGCTCGCGGCAAGGATCGACGCGGACGACTGGTTCCCGCGCGACGAGCTCTGGCCCGCGATGGGCGAGCTCGGCCTGCACGGCATCACGGTCGACGAAGCCGATGGCGGCCTCGGTCTCGGCTATCTGGAACATGTCGTCGCCGTCGAAGAGGTTTCGCGCGCATCCGCGTCGATCGGGCTGAGCTACGGCGCGCATTCGAACCTCTGCGTCAACCAGATCCGCCGCTGGGCCAATCCGGAGCAGAAGGCGAAATACCTGCCGAAGCTGATCTCGGGCGAGCATGTCGGCAGCCTCGCGATGTCGGAGGCGAACGCCGGGTCCGACGTCGTGTCGATGAAGCTGCGCGCGCGGGAGACCGATCGCGGCTATGTGCTCGACGGCACGAAATTCTGGATCACCAACGCGGCCTATGCCGACACGCTCGTCGTCTATGCGAAGACCGGCGAGGGAAGCCGCGGCATCACCGCCTTTCTGATCGAGAAGGACATGCCCGGTTTCTCGATCGGGCAGAAGATCGACAAGATGGGCATGCGCGGCTCGCCGACCGCCGAATTGGTGTTCGACGGCTGCGAGGTCCCGCGCGAGAACGTCATGGGCCCGCTGAATGGCGGCGTCGGCGTGCTGATGAGCGGCCTCGACTATGAGCGCGCGGTGCTCGCCGCGATCCAGCTCGGCGTCATGCAGGCCTGCCTCGACGTCGTCATCCCCTATGTTCGCGAGCGCAAGCAGTTCGGCCAGCCGATCGGCCAGTTCCAGCTGATGCAGGCCAAGGTCGCCGACATGTACGTCGCGCTCAATTCGGCGCGCGCCTATGTCTATGCGGTGGCGAAAAGCTGCGACGCGGGCAAGACGACGCGCTTCGACGCAGCGGGTGCGATCCTCTATGCGTCCGAAAATGCGGTGAAGGTGGCGCTGGAGGCGATCCAGGCGCTGGGCGGCGCGGGCTATACGAAGGATTGGCCGGTCGAGCGCTTCATGCGCGACGCCAAGCTGCTCGACATCGGCGCGGGTACCAACGAGATCCGCCGCATGCTGATCGGGCGCGAGCTGATCGGCGCAGCGCCCAAGGTCGCGCAGTGAGGCATCTGTGATGAGCGCGCCCGTCATCCCTGCCACCGCGACGATCGATCCCGCGCTCGTCGCGCACAATCGCGCGCTCGCCGAGCGACTGCGCGCCGATGTCGCGCGGGCGGCGCTGGGCGGCAGCGACAAGGCGCGAGAACGGCACACCAGCCGTGGCAAGCTGCTGCCCCGCGACCGCGTCGAGCGTCTGCTCGATCCGGGCAGCCCGTTCCTGGAGATCGGCCAGCTGGCGGCGAACGACCTTTATGACGGCGAGGTCCCCGGTGCGGGCATGATCGCCGGCATCGGGCGGGTGTCGGGCCGGCAGGTGATGATCGTCTGCAACGACGCGACCGTGAAGGGCGGGACCTATTATCCGCTGACGGTGAAGAAGCACCTCCGCGCGCAGGAGATCGCGCAGGAAAACCGGCTGCCGTGCATCTACCTGGTCGATTCGGGCGGCGCCAACCTGCCGCACCAGGCAGAGGTGTTTCCGGATCGCGATCACTTCGGCCGCATCTTCTTCAACCAGGCGAACATGTCCGCGCTCGGCATCCCGCAGATCGCCTGCGTGATGGGCAGTTGCACCGCGGGCGGCGCCTATGTCCCCGCCATGTCCGACGAGACGGTGATCGTCGCGGGGCAGGGGACGATCTTCCTCGCCGGCCCGCCGCTGGTGAAGGCCGCGACGGGCGAGGTGATCAGCGCCGAGGAACTGGGCGGCGCCGACACGCACGGCCGCCGGTCCGGCGTCGTCGATCACGTTGCGCAGGACGACGATCATGCGCTGACGATCGTCCGCGACATCGTCGCCACGCTGCCGCCGCAGCACAATGCGCCGGTCAACCGCCAGGAGGCCCGCGATCCCCTCTATCCGATCGACGATCTCTATGGCCTGATCCCGCAGGACGTGCGCGCACCCTATGACGTGCACGAGGTGATCGCGCGGCTGGTCGACGGATCGGAGTTCCACGAGTTCAAGGCGCTCTACGGCGCCTCGCTCGTCTGCGGCTTCGCGCATGTCTATGGCATGCCCGTCGCGATCCTCGCCAACAACGGCGTGCTGTTCAGCGAGAGCGCGCAGAAGGGCGCGCATTTCATCGAACTCGCCTGCCAGCGCCGCGTGCCGCTCCTGTTCCTGCAGAACATCAGCGGCTTCATGGTCGGCGGCCGGTACGAGGCGGAGGGGATAGCCAAGCACGGTGCGAAGCTCGTCACCGCCGTGGCGACGGCAAGCGTGCCCAAGATCACGATCCTGATCGGCGGCAGCTTCGGCGCGGGCAATTACGGCATGTGCGGCCGCGCCTATTCGCCTCGCTTCCTGTTCACCTGGCCCAACAGCCGGATCAGCGTGATGGGGGGCGAACAGGCCGCGAGCGTGCTCGCCACCGTCCACCGCGACGCGGAGAGCTGGTCGCCGGACCAGGCGGAGGCGTTCAAGGCGCCGATCCGCGCGCGCTACGAGGACGAGGGCAATCCCTGGCATGCGACCGCGCGGCTGTGGGACGACGGGATCATCGATCCCGCCCAGACGCGCGACGTGCTCGGCCTCGCGCTCGACGCCTGTCTCAACGCCCCCATTGCCGAAGCGCCCCGCTTCGGCGTGTTCCGGATGTGAGGCGCCGCCGCATGCCCTTCAGCTCCTCCCCGGAACGGGGAGGGGGATCGCGCCGCGCAGCGGCGCGGTGGAGGGGCAGACGCACGTGCCGCTCCCTCGATCGGCGTGCATCATGCTGAGGGCATCTGCCCCGACCGTCCTTCGGGCGCGACGCCTGCGTCGTACGATGACCCTGCCGGAAATCGTGCTGTGGCGTGCGCTGCGAGGCCGCCCGGCCGATCTCAAGTTTCGCAAGCAGCATCCTGCCGGAGTCTATGTTCTCGACTTCTTCTGTGCCGCCGCCCGGCTCTGCATCGAAGTGGACGGCGCGGCGCATGATCATGGCGATCAGCCGGGCTTCGACAAGGACCGAGACGCCTGGCTGCTGCTGCACGGGATCGCCACCATGCGGGTGACAGCCGCGGACATTTTGCGCGACCTCGATGCGGTCGTGAGCCAGATCGTCGCCGCCGCCCGTGCGCGACTTCCCCTCCGTCAGCCCTACGGGCTGCCACCTCCCCGTGCCGGGGAGGAATGAAGGATTTGAAGATGATCGAGTCCCTCCTCATCGCCAATCGCGGCGAGATCGCCTGCCGGATCATCCGGACCGCGCGGCGGCTCGGCATCCGCACCGTGGCCGTCTATTCGGACGCCGACGCACAGGCGCTGCACGTGCGCGAGGCGGACGATGCCGTGCACATCGGGCCGGCCCCGGCGCGGGAAAGCTATCTCGTCGCAGACCGCATCATCGCCGCCGCCCGCGACAGCGGGGCCGAAGCGATCCACCCCGGCTATGGCTTCCTCAGCGAGAATGCCGAATTCGCCGAAGCGGTGATCGCCGCCGGCCTGGTCTGGGTCGGCGCGCCCCCCGCGAGCATCCGCGCCATGGGGCTGAAGGACGCGGCCAAGGCGCGCATGATCGCGGCGGGCGTGCCGGTCACGCCGGGCTATCTGGGCGAGGACCAGAGCGCCGAGCGGCTCCGCGCGGAGGCCGACACGATCGGCTATCCGGTGCTGATCAAGGCGGTGGCGGGCGGCGGCGGCAAGGGCATGCGCCGCGTCGACGATGCCGCCGACTTTGCCGACGCGCTGGCGAGCTGCCGGCGCGAGGCCGCGTCCTCGTTCGGCGACGACCGCGTGCTGATCGAGAAATACGTCCTGTCGCCCCGGCATATCGAGGTGCAGGTGTTCGGCGACACCCACGGCCAGGTCGTCCATCTGTTCGAGCGCGACTGCTCGCTTCAGCGCCGCCACCAGAAGGTGATCGAGGAAGCGCCCGCGCCCGGCATGGACGCCGCGACCCGCGCCGCCGTCTGCGGCGCGGCGGTGCGTGCGGCGCAGGCGGTCGACTATGTCGGCGCCGGCACGATCGAGTTCATCGCCGACGCGAGCGATGGGCTGCGCGCCGATCGTATCTGGTTCATGGAGATGAACACCCGCCTCCAGGTCGAGCATCCGGTGACCGAGGCGATCACCGGCCAGGACCTGGTCGAATGGCAGTTGCGAGTCGCGAGCGGCGAGCCGCTGCCGCTCACGCAGGACGATCTCGCGATCCAGGGCCATGCGATCGAGGCGCGCCTCTATGCCGAGGATCCGGCGAAGGGCTTCCTGCCCTCGATCGGCCGGCTCGACGCCTTCGACCTCGGCGACCCGGCAGAAACGGGTGTGCGCATCGATACCGGGGTGGAGCAGGGGGCGACGATCACGCCCTTCTACGATCCGATGATCGCCAAGCTGATCGCGCACGCAGACACGCGCGAGGAGGCGCGGGAACTGCTCGCCGATGCGCTGGACGAGGCGCTGGTCTGGCCGCTGCGCACCAATGCCGGTTTCCTGGTGGAGGCGCTCGACCACCCCGACTTCGTGTCCGGCGCCGTCGATACCGGCCTGATCGCGCGCGAGGGCGAGGCGTTGATGCCGCCGCCGCTGCCGAGCGAGGAAGCGCTGGTTGACGCCGCCGCGGCGATCGCCGGCGCCGGTCTGCTCGGCGGCCTGCGCCTCAACGCGCCGCGCCGGCGCGTCGCCCGCCTCGACGTGGGCGGCACCCTGGTGGAGGTCGAGTTCGGCGACGCACCCTCGCCGGGCGTCGCCAGCCCGCGCCTGCTCGTGTCGGAGGGGGGGCAGACCTGGGAGGTCCGCCCATGGCGCGCCACCGCATCGGCCGCGGGCGGCGCGGCGGACGGCGCGATCCTCGCGCCGATGCCCGGCCGCATCATCGCGGTCGACGTCACCGCCGGCGCACGCGTCGTCGCGGGGCAGAAGCTGGTGACGCTGGAGGCGATGAAGATGGAACACGGGCTCATTGCGCCGTTCCCCGGAACCGTCGCGGAACTCAACGCGGAGGCGGGCGGCCAGGTCACGGAGGGCACGGTGCTGGTGCGGATCGAGAAGGACGCCTGATGGCCGGGCGCTTCTACGACGAATGGCAGGTGGGCGATCGCCTCGTCCACGAGATCCGTCGCACGGTGACGGAGACGGACAATCTCCTGTTCTCGACCATGACGCACAATCCGCAGCCGCTGCATCTCGATGCGGAGGCCGCCCGCGCGTCGGAATTCGGCCAGATCCTCGTCAACGGCACCTTCACCTTCGCGCTGATGGTCGGCCTGTCGGTCGGCGATACGACGCTGGGGACGCTCGTCGCCAACCTCGGTTACGACAAGCTGGTGATGCCCAAGCCCGTGTTCCTGGGCGACACGCTGCGCGCCGAGAGCGAGGTCGTCGAGCTGAGGGACAGCAAGTCGCGGCCCGACGCCGGCCTCGTCACCTTCCGCCACGTCATGCTCAACCAGCGCGACGAGACGGTATGCCAGTGCCTGCGCACCGCTTTGCTGAAGCGGCGGGGCTGACGCCTCAGCGGGGCTTGGCCGCCGCCCAAGCGCTCTCCAGCGCCGCGGCATCGCCGCCGGTCTGGCGCAGGCGGAACCCTTCGATCGTCAATGCGCGGCCAAAGAATCGCCGGCCGTGCGTGCGCCAGATTATGTCGTAGAGCCCGCGCGCGCTGCGCGTCGCATCGCCATCCCAATAGCGGGTCGTGATCAGCACCGGCAGTCGCCCGGTGCGCGCATCCGGCCCGCCGTCGGTCAGCTTGAGCAGCGGCTTGCGGAACATCTCCGCGTCGATGCGCGGCTCGACCGGAGCCTGCTTGCCGACACCGAGCGCCTTGGGGAACAGGATCGTCGTGTCGGTGATGTCGTGGCGCGGGTCCTTCAGCGTCACCGATGCGTCGTCCACCGTCCCGGTCAGGGCGACGCGGGACTGGGCGGTCGCATCTTTCTGCGCGGCCGCGGCGCGCGCCGCCTCGTCGGCCCGCCGGTCGGACACGTTGAGGTACAAGGTCAGCGCGGCGATCACCACACCCGCGACCGCGACTAGTTCCGCCAGCGTGATCCAGCGGCGGCGCGTGCGCGCCTGATCCGCGGTCTCGCTCATCTGCCGCCCGCTTCCAGCAGGGCCGCGGGCGCGCTCAGCTCCCAGCTGCGCGCGATCCGGTCCTCGACCAAAGTCCAGTCGACATCGTCCGCCAGGTCGATCGCGACCCAGCCCTTCGCCCCCAGATAGGCCGGCCGCGAATAGGTCGCGGGCGCGGCATCGAGCAGCATCGCCTGTTCGTCGTCGCCGCTCGTCCGCACGCAGACGACGGTGCGGCCGTCGCCATGATGGTCGTCGCGGAATTGCGCGAACTGTTTGTCCGCGACGAAGAAGGTGGGCTGGCCGTGGCTTTCGCGCTCCTCGCTGTCGGGCAGGACGAGCGCGATGGCGCGGATGCGGTCGAGCGGGGCGGTCATCGGCTGGCGAACTCCTTCACTATGGCGGGATACAGGCGATGTTCCGCCGCCAGCACCCTCGCCGCCAGGACGTCGGGCGTGTCGTCGGGCAACACCGGTACCTCCGCCTGTCCAAGCAATTCGCCGCCATCGAGTTCCTCGGTGACGATGTGCACCGAGCATCCCGCGACACGATCGCCCGCCGCGATCGCGCGGGCATGCGTGTCGAGTCCCTTGTACTTGGGGAGGAGCGAGGGGTGGATGTTGACGATCTTCCCGCGCCAGCGTGCGACGAAATCGTCGGAGAGCAGCCGCATGTAGCCCGCCAGCACGATCACCTCGGCCCCGGCCTCGCGCAACGCGGCGTCGATCGCGGCTTCGTAGGCGGGCTTGCCGATCCCCTTCGGCGACAGGGCGAAGGTCGCCAGACCCCGCTCGCGCGCCCAGGCGAGCCCCGGCGCGTCCGGCTTGTCGGACGCGACCAGGGCGACGTCGATCCCGGCGTCGACGAGCGCCATCATGTTCGATCCCCGGCCGGAGATCAGGATGCCGACACGCTTCACCTTGCGTCAGCCGTGCGTATGCGTTGCGATCCAGTCGGCGCGCGCGGACCAGGTCTCCGCCGACCCGCGCACCGTGCATCCGCGCGGTCCCGCCTCGACCCGGCCGATCGCATGGACCGTCTCGCCCGCCTGGGCCAGCGCCGCGGCGACGCCGTCGGCGGCGTCCGGCGCGACGATCACCGCCATGCCGATGCCGCAGTTGAAGGTGCGCGCCATTTCCTCCGGCTCGATGCCGCCCTGCGCCTGCAGGAACGCCATCAGCCGCGGCTGGTCCCAGCCGTCCGCGTCGACCACGGCGTGCGCGCCCTCCGGCAGCACGCGCGGGATGTTCTCGAGCAGGCCGCCGCCGGTGATATGGGCCAGCCCCTTGATCCGCCCCTCGCGGACCAGCGGCAACAGGCTCGCGACATAGATGCGCGTCGGCGCCATCAACGTGTCGATGAGCAGCCGGTCCGCGTCGAACAGCGCGGGCAGGTCGAGCTTCCAGCCCTTGTCGGCCGCCAGCCGGCGGACCAGCGAATAGCCGTTGGAATGGACGCCGGTGGAGGCAAGGCCGAGGATGACGTCGCCCGGCGCGATCGCGCGGCCGGTCAGCACGCGGTCCCGCTCGACCGCACCGACGCAGAAGCCGGCGAGGTCATAGTCGCCGTCCGCGTACATGCCCGGCATTTCCGCCGTCTCGCCGCCGATCAGCGCGCAGCCGGCCTGGCGGCATCCCTCTGCGATCGAGGCGACGACGCGCTCCGCGATACCGTTGTCGAGCTTGCCGGTGGCGTAATAGTCCAGGAAGAAGAGCGGCTCGGCGCCCTGGACGATCAGGTCGTTGGCGCACATGGCGACCAGGTCGACGCCGACGCCTTCATGCCGATCCCACTCGATCGCGAGCTTGAGCTTGGTGCCGACGCCGTCGTTGGCGGCGACGAGCAGCGGATCGGTGAAGCCCGCCGCCTTGAGATCGAAGAAGCCACCGAAGCCGCCGAGGTCCGCATCCGCGCCCGGCCGCCGCGTCGCGCGGGCGAGGGGGCCGATCGCACGGACGAGCGCATTGCCCGCGGCGATCGAAACGCCGGCATTGGCGTAGGTGTAGGGCGCGTTGGCGTCGGGATCGTGACTCATGGCGGCGCACCTAGCCACATCGCGCTTGGATTTCCACGTCTGCTTCGCCAAAAGGCTCGGCACGATGCGTCTGCGTTCCCCGTACACCCTTTTCGCCTGTGCCGCGCTGCTCGCGGGCGCCGGCGCCCTTGCCCAGATCGAGGGCAGCCGCGGCGTCGCGCCCATCGACAGCGCGGGCAATTACGAGGTGGCGGGCGTCAGCGTCGACGTCGCCGCAAAGACGGCGGAGGCGGCGCGGCTCGGCGGCTGGCGGCTCGCGCAGCGCAAGGCCTGGGTCCAGTTGTCGCAGCGGCTCGGTGCCGGCGGCGGCCTGGTGTCGGACGGGACGCTCGATCAACTTGTGTCGGGCATCGTGGTCGAGAACGAGCAGATCGGCCCGACGCGCTATATCGCGAAGCTGGGGGTGCTGTTCGATCGCACGCGCGCGGCGGGGTTGCTGGGCGTCAGTGCCTATGCCGACCGTTCGCGGCCGATGCTGGTCGTCCCGCTGATGGTGTCCGGCGGCGTCGAGACCGCGTTCGAGCAGCCGAGCGCGTGGCAGGCGGCCTGGGCCCGGTTCCGCACCGGCAACAGTGCCATCGACTATATCCGGCCGTCCGGCAGCGGCGCCGATTCGCTGCTGCTCAACGCCGGGCAGATCGCGCGGCCGGGTCGCGGCTGGTGGCGGACGATCATCGACCAATATGGCGCGTCCGACGTGCTGATTCCGGTCGTCCGGCTGTACCGGACCTATCCCGGTGGCCCGATCATCGGGGTGTTCCAGGCACGCCATGGCCCCGACAACCGCTTCCTGGGCAGCTTCACGCTGCGCGTGGGCAGCGCCGCCGGTCTCGCGCAGTTGCTCGATGCGGGCGTGACGCGCCTCGACGCGCTCTATCAGCGGGCGCTGCGCGGCGGTGATCTCAGTCCCGACACCAGCCTGTCGCCCCCGCCAGCGCCGGAGCCGGTGGTCGCGCCCGAGGATACCGAGGCCAGCGGCGAGACGCTGGCGGAGATCGTGGGCGATACCGCCTCCGCCTCGGCCGGCATTCCCATCGTCGTCCAGGCCGATACGCCGAGTGCAAGCTCGGTCGCCAATATCGAGGGGCTGCTGCGCGGCATAGCCGGCGTCCGCGCGGCGACGACGACCAGCCTCGCGCTGGGCGGCGTCTCGCTGGTGCGCGTGACCTATGACGGCGATCCGGCGGCGTTGCGCGCGGCGCTGGAGGTGCGCGGCTATCAGGTGACCGGTTCGGGACAGACCCTGCGCATCCGCCGCGCGCCGCAGCTTCAGCTGCCCAATCTTCCCCCAGACACGCAACCCGCCGGATGACGCAGCTCGCGCTTCCGCTCGGCTGGCCGGCCGACCCCCGCGACGATGCTTTCCTGGTCACGCCGTCCAATGCCCGCGCCGCGCACACGCTCGAACATTGGGCAGCGTGGCCGGTCATGACCGCGGTGCTGACCGGGCCGCGCAAGTCCGGGCGCAGCCTGCTCGCACGCATCTTCGCGGCCAAGAGCGGCGGCGCGATCATCGACGACGCGGAAAGCGTCGCGGAGACCCAGATCTTCCACGCCTGGAACCGCGCGCAGGCGGAGCGGCGGCCGCTCGTCATCGTCGCCGACGCCCTGCCTCCTGCCTGGGCGGTGTCGCTCCCCGATCTGCGCTCGCGGCTTGCCGCCAGCCCGCATGCGGCGATCGACGCGCCCGACGACGCGCTGGTCCGCGACCTGCTGGCCCACATGTTCGACCGGCGTGGTCTCGACGCCCGGCCGGACCTGATCGACTGGCTGGCGACGCGGATCGAGCGTAGCCACGTCGCGATCGAGCGGACGGTCGACGCGCTCGACCAGGCCGCGCTGGAGCATCGCCGGCGACTGTCGATCCCGCTCGCCCGCGGCGTGCTCGGGCAGGCAGGGATCGTCACGCAACCGCAATCGTTGCTACCTACCGACGACGCATGACCAAGCCAGCACATCTCGCCCATCTTTCCGATGCCGACGACGATCCCTTCGTCCCGGAGGTCAACGACCGCTATTTCAATCGGGAACTGTCGTGGCTGGCGTTCAACCGGCGGGTGCTCGACGAGGCGTGCAATCCGGCGCATCCGCTGCTCGAACGGCTGCGCTTCCTGTCGATCTCCGGCTCGAACCTCGACGAATTCTTCATGGTCCGCGTGGCGGGGCTGAAGGGACAGCAGCTCAAGGAGGTCGACCGCCGCTCCACCGACGGGCTCACCGCGGGGCAGCAGCTGGCGGCGATCAACGAACAGGCCGACGCGTTGATGGCGGACCAGCAGGCGGTGTGGGGCGACCTGCGCACGCAGCTCGATGCCGCCAATCTCCACGTCCTGCGCCGCGACGAAGTCGACAGCGACGCCGCGGCCTGGCTCGAACAGCATTTCCGCGAACAGATCTTCCCGATCCTGACGCCGCAGGCGCTCGACCCGGCCCATCCCTTTCCGTTCATCCCCAACAAGGGGCTGTCGGTGATGTTCGACCTCGTCCGCCAGTCGGATCGCGAGCCGGTGCGCGAACTGGTGATGATCCCGGCGAGCGCGCGCCGCTTCGTGCGCCTGCCCGGCGAACCGGCGCGCTACGTGTCGATCGAGGCGATCCTGAAGCGCTTCGCCGCGCTCGTCTTCCCTGGCTATGACATCAACGGCGCCGCCGCCTTCCGCGTGCTGCGCGACAGCGACATCGAGATCGACGAGGAGGCGGAGGATCTCGTCCGCTACTTCGCCAATGCGATCAAGCGCCGCCGCCGCGGCCGCGTCATCCGCCTGGAGCTGGAGACGGGCATGCCCGACGCGCTCGCGGAAGTGTTGCGCGACGAGCTTGGCGGCGACGCCATCGTCACCGAGAGCGGCAATCTGCTCGGGATCGGCGACTTGGATGCGGTGATCGACGAGGACCGGCCCGACCTCAAGTTCCTGCCCTTCGTACCGCGCTTTCCCGAGCGGATCCGCGAATTCGGCGGCGACTGTTTCGCCGCGATCCGGTCCAAGGACATCATCGTCCACCATCCCTATGAGACGTTCGACGTCGTGCTCGCCTTCCTCAAGCAAGCGGCGCAGGACCCTGACGTCATCGCGATCAAGCAGACGCTCTATCGCGCGGGCAAGCAGTCCGCCGTCATCAACGCGCTGATCGCCGCCGCGGAGGCAGGCAAGTCGGTCACCGCCGTCGTCGAGCTGCGCGCCCGGTTCGACGAGGAACAGAACATCCTGTGGGCGAGCGCGCTGGAGCGCGCCGGCGTGCAGGTCGTCTATGGCTTCCTCGAGTGGAAGACGCACGCCAAGGTGTCGATGATCGTGCGGCGCGAGAACGGCCAGTTCCGCACCTACTGCCATTTCGGCACGGGCAATTACCATCCCGTGACCGCGCGCATCTACACCGATCTGTCGTTCTTCACCGCCGATCCGCGCATCGGCCGCGACGCCGCGCAGATGTTCAACTACGTCACCGGCTATGTCGAGCCTACCGACATCGCCAAGCTCAGCCTGTCGCCGCGCGACCTGCGCCGCCGCTTGCTCGAACTGATCGACGAGGAGATCGCCACCGCGCGCGCGGGCGGCTGCGGCATGATCTGGGCGAAGATGAACAGTCTCGTCGACCCGGCGATCATCGACAAATTGTACGAGGCGAGCAACGCCGGCGTGCAGATCGAACTGGTGCTGCGCGGCATCTGCTGCCTGCGCCCCGGCGTCGCGGGCATGTCGGAGAACATCCGCGTCAAGTCCGTCGTCGGCCGCTTCCTGGAGCACAGCCGCATCTTCTGCTTCGGCAACGGCGCGGCGCTCCCCAACGACGATGCGAAGGTGTTCATCTCGTCGGCGGACTGGATGCCGCGCAATCTCGACCGCCGCGTCGAGTATATGCTGCCGATCGAGAATCCGACCGTGCACGACCAGGTGCTGGACCAGGTCATGGTCGCCAACCTGCTCGACACCGAGCAGAGCTGGGAGCTTCAACCGGACGGCCGCTACATCCGCGACGTGCCGGGGGAAAAGCCCTTCAACCTCCACCGCTATTTCATGACCAACCCGTCCCTGTCGGGCCGTGGCCAGGCGCTGTCCGAAAGCGGCGCGGTGCCGACGCTGTCGCTGCGGCGGAGGCAGCCGTCCTGACCCGATCCTATCCCCGTACCGCGATCATCGACATCGGCTCCAACTCGGTCCGGCTTGTCGTCTACCAGGGGCATCCGCGGGTGCCCGCGGCCCTGTTCAACGAAAAGGTGATGGCCGGCCTCGGGCGCAGCCTGTCGGCGACGGGGGCGATCGATGCCGGCGCGATGGCGCTGGCGACGGGCGCGCTGGCGCGCTTCGCGGCGGTGGCGCGCGAGATGGAGGCGAAGACCCGCACCGTCGCGACCGCCGCGGTGCGCGATGCGTCGAACGGCCGCGACCTCATCGCCGCGGCGGCCGATCTCGGCCTGACCGTCGAGCTGCTGTCGGGCGAGCAGGAGGCGACCGCCGCCGGCATGGGCGTTCTGTCCGCCATCCCCGAGGCCGATGGCATCGTTGGCGACCTGGGCGGCGGCAGTCTGGAACTCGTCCGCGTCGTCGCTGGCACGGTGACCGACCGCATTTCCTTCCCGCTGGGCGTGCTCCGCATCGCCGCGTTGCGCGAACAGCGCGGCAGCGGCTTCGACCGGCAGGTGACCCGCATGATCCGCGAGGCGGGCTGGACCGGGCGGGGCAGGGGTCTGCCCCTCTACATGGTCGGCGGCTCGTGGCGGGCGCTGGCGCGGCTCGACATGAGCCTGACGCACTATCCGCTGCCGATCATCCACGGCTATGCGCTCGCGCCGGAAACCGTCGGGCGGCTCGGGCGCAGCATCGCGCATCTCTCGCGGCAGCGTCTGCGCGCGGTGCCCGGTATGTCAGCCGCCCGCGCCGCCGCGCTCGGCGACGCGACCGCGCTGCTGGGCGTGGTGATGCGCGAACTGGGCAGCAGCGAGGGCGTCGCCTCCACCTTCGGGCTGCGCGAGGGCCTGCTCTATGCCGCGCTCGACGCGAAGACGCGCGCGCTCGATCCGCTGATCGTCGGCGCGCGCGAGGAGGGGCGCCTGCTCGGCCGCTTTCCGGAGCATGGCGACCTGCTCGCGACCTGGATCGCGCCGCTGTTCGCCGACGAGACGCCGCATCTCGCGCGCCTGCGCCACGCCGCCTGCCTGCTCGCGGACGTCGGCTGGCACGCCAATCCCGAGTTTCGCGACGAGCGCGGCTTCGAGATCGCGCTGCACGGCAATTGGGTCGGCATCGATGCGGCCGAGCGCGCGATGCTCGCGCAGGCACTCCATACCAGCTTCGGCGGCGCGACCACGCCGCATCCGCTGCTGCTCGGCCTCGCGACCGGCGCGCAGCTCGCCGCGGCGATCACCTGGGGGCTGGCGATGCGCTTCGGTCAGCGGTTCAGCGCCGGCCTCGCGGGGCCGCTGCAGCGCGGCGCGCTGACGGTGACGCCGCGCGACCTCACGCTGACGCTGTCGCGCGCGGATGCCCCGCTTTATGCGGAAATGGTGGAACGCCGCCACGCGGCGCTGGCGACGGCGATGAAGCGCAAGCCCGCCTGCGCGATCCTGGCCGACTGATCAGCCGCAGCGCAGCCCGTCGATCCGCCCGCCGTCGTCGAGGTGGATATCGATGCGCTCGGGCCGGAAATCCATCGTCGCGGGCACGCCGTCGCGCAGGATGCGCGCGACCGGGGCGTTGGCGTCGCGCTGGATCGTCCGGCGCAGGCGTTCGCGGAATGTCGCGCCGGCATAGCGTTGGTGCATGGCCTGCGTGACGTGGCAGGGGCCGGTTAGCGGCGCCTCGGTCATCGTCGCGCAGCCCGCCAGCGCCAGCGCGCTCACCGTCGCCCCGATCGTCCCTGCCTTCATGCCGCCTCCTCCGCGCGCGTCATCGCCAGCTTGCCGCCCTTGACCGCGAAGCCGAGCCGCCCCTCGACGAGGTCGAGCGCGTCGCGCCCGAACTGGTCGTAGCGCCAGCCCTGCAGCATCGGCAGGCCGGTCCGCACGCCCGCGGCGAGCATCTCCAGCTCGTCCGACCGGGCAAGAAGGCGCGATGCGACGTCGATGTCGCGCGCCCGAATCTTCAGCAGAAGCTTGAGCAGGTCGGCGACCAGCGCCCCGTCCTTGCCCAGCCCCGGCTTGCGATCGTCGCGCGGCGGCATCTCGTCGGCGGACAGCGGCTTCGCCTCCTCGAGCGCGGCCATCAGCCGGCCGCCGATATCGTTCGACGCCCAGGTCGCCGACAGGCCGCGCACCTTGGCGAGGTCCGCCTGCCGCCGCGGCGGATGACCCGCGATATCGCCCAGCGTCTCGTCCTTGACGATGCGGCCGCGCGGCAGGTCCTTGGCCTGCGCCTCCAGTTCCCGCCAGCGCGCCAGCGCCTTCAGCCGGCCGAGCACGTCGGGCTTGCGCCCCGATATGCGCACGCGCTTCCACGCGCTGTCGGGATCATTGGCATAATTGGCGGGATCGGCGAGCCGCTCCATCTCCTGGTCCAGCCACGCGCCGCGCCCGGTCTTCTTCAGGCGTTCGAGCATCTTGGGGAAGATCCGCGACAGATGCGTGACGTCGCCGATCGCATATTCGATCTGGCGCGCGTCCAGCGGCCGCCTGGCCCAGTCGGTGAAGCGCGCGCCCTTGTCGATGCTGATCCCGAGCCAGCTGTCGACCAGGTTCGAATAGCCGATCTGTTCGCCCTGGCCCAGCGCCATCGCCGCCACCTGCGTGTCGAACAGCGGATGCGGCGTCTTGCCGGTCAGGTTGTAGATGATCTCGATGTCCTGGCCCCCGGCATGGAAGACCTTGAGCACGTCCTGGTTGTCGGTGAGCAGCGCGAGCAGCGGCGACAGGTCCAGCCCCGGTGCCATCGGATCGATCGCCGCCGCCTCGTTGGTATCGGCGATCTGGATCAGGCAGAGTTCGGGATAATAGGTACTCTCGCGCATGAACTCGGTATCGACCGTGACGAAGTCTGCATCGGCGAGGCGGTTGCAAAGATTGGCGAGGGTCGCGCTGTCGGTAATCAACGGGTGGATGTGCATTCGACCTCTCATAGACCGCGACCGCGGGTTGACAAAGAGGGGATGGACGGGGGAGGGCGCGCCCATCGACAAAACGTCATCCCCGTGCGGTTCGCCGTGACGGAAGAGTGTTTGGAACCTGACTATGCACGCCTATCGTACCCACACCTGCGCCGCGCTCGGTGCCTCGGCCGTCGGCGAGACCGTCCGCCTGTCGGGCTGGGTCCATCGCAAGCGCGATCACGGCGGCGTGCTATTCGTCGACCTGCGCGACCATTACGGCATCACCCAGATCGTCGCCGACAGCGACTCGCCCGCGCTGCCGATCCTGGAGCAGGTCCGCGTCGAGTCGGTGGTGACGATCGACGGCAGCGTGAAGGCGCGGTCGGCCGGCACCGTGAACCCCAATCTCGCCACCGGCGAGATCGAGGTGTTCGCCCGTGCCGCGACCGTGCTGTCCGCCGCCGACGAACTGCCCATGCCAGTCGCCGGCGAGCAGGAGTATCCGGAGGACATCCGCCTGCGCTATCGCTTCCTCGACCTGCGCCGGGAGACTCTGCACGCCAATATCGTACGCCGGACGAAGGTGATCGCCGACATGCGCCGCCGCATGGAGGCCGCCGGCTTCACCGAATATTCGACGCCGATCCTCACCGCCTCCTCGCCCGAGGGCGCGCGCGACTTCCTCGTGCCCAGCCGCATCCACCCCGGCAAATTCTATGCGCTGCCGCAGGCGCCGCAGCAGTACAAGCAGCTGCTGATGGTCGCCGGCTTCGACCGCTATTTCCAGATCGCGCCCTGCTTCCGCGACGAAGATCCGCGCGCCGACCGCCTGCCGGGCGAATTCTACCAGCTCGACCTCGAGATGAGCTTCGTCACCCAGGAAGAGGTGTGGGAGACGATGGAGCCGGTGATCGGCGGCATCTTCGAAGCCTTCGCTGACGGCCGCAGCGTGACGCCGACCGGCCAGTTCCCGCGCATCCCCTATGACGAGGCGATGCTGAAATACGGCAGCGACAAGCCCGACCTGCGCAACCCGCTGATCATCACCGACGTCTCGGCGCATTTCACCCAGTCCGGCTTCGGCCTGTTCGAGAAGATCGTCGGCTCGGGCGGCGTCGTCCGCGCCATCCCCGCGCCGGGCACCGCGGACAAGAGCCGCAAGTTCTTCGACGACATGAACGAATGGGCGCGCGGCGAAGGTCATGCCGGCCTTGGCTACGTCACCCGCAAGGGCGGCGAGTTCGGTGGTCCGATCGCCAAGAACCACGGCCCGGAGAAGATGGAGGCGCTGTACGCGGCGCTGGGCCTCGGGCCCGACGACGGCCTGTTCTTCGCGGCGGGCAAGGCGGAGGCGGCGGCCAAGCTCGCCGGCGCCGCGCGCACCCGCGTCGCCGACCAGCTCGGCCTGATCGAGCAGGGCGCCTTCCGCCTGTGCTGGATCGTCGACTTCCCCTTCTACGAATGGGACGAGGAATCGAAGTCGGTCGAGTTCGCGCACAACCCCTTCTCGATGCCGCAGGGCGGCCTCGCGGCGCTGGAGGGGCAGGACCCGCTCACCATCAAGGCGTTCCAGTACGACCTCGTCTGCAACGGCTTCGAGATCGCCTCGGGTTCGATCCGCAACCAGAGCCCCGAGCTGATGGTGAAGGCGTTCGAGCTCGTCGGCCTGTCCAAGGCGGACGTCGAGGAGCGGTTCGGCGGCCTCTACCGCGCCTTCCAGTACGGCGCCCCGCCGCACGGCGGCATGGCGGCGGGCGTCGACCGCATCGTCATGCTGATCTGCGGCGCGCAGAACCTGCGCGAGATCACGCTCTTCCCGATGAACCAGCGCGCCGAGGACCTCCTGATGGGGGCGCCCAGCCCCGCGGCGCCGAAGCAGCTACGCGAACTGGCGATCCGTTCCACCGTGCCGGTCGAGCCGGCACCGGGCGTGACCGCGACCGTGGCACCAAGCGCGGGCTGATCTTCGGCCGGTCGGCGAGCCGCGTCCTTCGCCATGCTGGACCAGATCCGGCATGGAGGCTGCAACGCCGCGCGAGACGCGGGCGGGCCGGCGCTTCGCGCGCGTCGCCCGCAAGCCTCGGGCCCGATGGCCCGTGATCGTTCAAGTCGGCGGACGCTCTCGGTCGGCCCGTGCGGCCGGCTGGGGTCGGCGTAGCGCCTGTCCGTCTGTCTCTCGACCAGGCCAAACGGCGGGCGTATCGTCGGCGGCATCCGTGGGGAGAAGGGGACGATCCGTGGGGGCATGGGGCGCGCTGATCATGAGCTTCTTCGGAGCCGTGTTCGCTTCGTTGACGCTATATTGGCAGTGGCATGTGTCCGGGGCGCCTTTGGCTTTACCCTTTTTGGCATTTGTCCTGATCGGTGCCGCCGCAGGCTATGTGATCCGCATTCCCGGCGAGGGCATAAGGCCGTCACCGAAGGAAGAACGCGCGATCATGTGGAGCAGCATCGGGGAAGGCGTCGGCCTTTTCCTTGTCGCCAACCTCGTCATAAACCTGCATCGGCCCGACCTCCTGCTGCCATCGATGGCGCTGGTCGTCGGCCTGCACTTTCTCCCGATCGCTTTGGCTGCTGGATTTCGCCCGTATCTCGTTCTCGGAACGGCGCTGATCGGCGCGTCGATCATGGGTTTCTTGGTGGGAGCGCCGACGGGCGGCGAGCTGACCGGCTTCATGGCCGCCGGTGCGCTCTGGGTTGCATCCGGTATCGCGGTTCGACGTGACTGGTCGGCAAAGCGGCGAACCTTGGCGACCGTCTGACCCTTTCCGCGTCACCACCCCATCCGTGATGCTCACCGAAGGCGGACGCACATGTCCGTCCCTCATGCGACGACGCGGTCAGTGCGCATGCGCTGGAGTCGACCTCGCCGTCAGGACGATCCGTTTCGGATATATCTTCGTTTTCCTACACGGCGCGATCGTGATAGCGTCCACCAGCTTATCGGTGTGTCCTGCGGCTCTTTGACATCGTTCGCGGATCACCAGCTTCAGCGGCACGCCGTGGCGCAAGGCGAAAGGGTGCGACTTTTGTGACCTTTCGCCGGCGCGCTAAGGTCGTGCCTGCCGCATTCTCATTTATTTGATCGATGCGCGGTCGGCCGGCTCAATCGTTTCCGCTCACCCAGTCGCCGAACCCGCCCAGCACCGAGCCCTCGCCGCGATTGCCGCCGCGTCCGTTCGCCGCCGCGAGCATCCGCCCGGCAAGCCGGGAGAAGGGCAGGGACTGGATCCACACCGTGCCCGGCCCACGCAGCCGCGCGAAGAACAGGCCCTCGCCGCCGAACAGCGCGCTGCGCACGCCGCCCACGGTGACGAGGTCGAAGTCGACCGTGGCGGTCATCGCCGCGAGGCAGCCGGTGTCGACGTGCAGTTCCTCGCCCGGCGCGAGCGTGCGTTCGACGACGGTCCCACCCATGTGGACGAAGACCCAGCCGTCGCCGGTCAGCGACTGCATGATGAAGCCTTCGCCGCCGAACAGGCCGGTCAGCACGCGGCGCTGGAAATAGATGCCGAGCTGCACGCCCTTCGCCGCGGCGAGGAAGGCGTCCTTCTGGCAGATCAGCTGGCCGCCGACCTCGGACAGGCGGATCGGCATGATCGACCCCGGCGTCGGCGCGCCGAACGCGACGCGCGCCTTGCCCCGGCCCTCGTGCGTGAACACGGTGGTGAACAGGCTCTCTCCCGTCACCAGCCTTTTGCCCGCGCCGAGCAATGCCCCCATGAAGCCGCCGCCCTGCGCGCCGCTGCCGTCGCCGAAGACGGTGGTCATCGCGACGTCGGCGTCCTTCCACACCATCGCGCCGGCCTCTGCCACCGCGCTTTCGCCGGGATCGAGCTCGATCTCGAGGAACTGCAGCTCCTCGCCCTTGATCTCGAAATCGATGTCGTCGGCCTGGCCGGAACGTCGCATCGGCTGCCACGGACTCTCATAGGGCATGATCGTCTCCCCAAGGGTGCGTTGCACGTATAATGCACCGAAACCGGGGATGGGAAGGGAAAACGGCCTTTCGCCTGATCGTTAACCATGTCACTACCCCGCCGGGGTAGACGCGGGGGACGATGCTGGACGATCAACTGCTTCCCCGGGCCGCGCGGCCGTTGGTGCGCAGCCTGGGCGTGACAGGCGTGCTGTTCCTGACGCTGTCGGTCGCCACCCCCGCATCGTCCGTCTTCGTCATCGTACCGGGCATGCTCCAGGTCGCCGGCACAGGCGCGATCTGGGCGATGGTGCTCGCGGGGATCGTCTGCGTGGCGACCGCCTTCGTCTATGCCGAATTATCCAGCGCCTGGCCGGTCGCGGGAGGCGAATATGTCGCCGTCGCCCGGACGCTGGGGCCGCTCGCCGGCTTCGTGATGCTGGGCGTCAACGTCTTCAACAACCTGTTCTTCCCGCCCGTCGCCGCGCTCGGCATCAGCGCTGTGCTGTCGACCGTCTGTCCCGGTCTGCCCACGGTGCCGATCGCGGTCGCCGTCGTCGCCGCGTCGACGCTGGTCGCGGTGCTGCAGATACGGGTCAACGCCTGGGTCACGGGCATCTTCCTGCTGGGCGAGGTCCTCGCCCTGGTCGCCGTCACCGCGCTCGGGCTGATCGACGTCGCGCGGCCGCTGGCGGCGATGCTGGCGGCACCCGTGATGCCGGCCGGTGGCGCGCTGGTGCCGGCGAGCGCCGCCTCGATCGGCCTGGCCACGTCGATCGCCATATTCGCGCTCAACGGCTATGGCGCCGCGGTCTATTTCGGCGAGGAGATGAAGGAGCCGTCCCGCCTCATCGCCAGGGCGATCCTCGCCAGCCTGGCACTGACGCTGGCGTTCGAGATCGCGCCGACGGTGGCGTTGCTGATGGGCGCGCGCGATCTGCACGCGACCGTCACCGCCGGCGATCCGTTCGGCCTGGCCGCGCGTCTGCGGGCAGGGGGCTGGATGGCGGATGCGATCGCGATCGGCGTCGTCGTCGCGATCGTCAATGCGATCATCGCCTGCATCCTCGCCTGCGCGCGCTTCTTCTACGGCACCGCGCGCGACGGCAGCTGGGGGCGCCCGCTCGATGCGTGGATGGCGACGATCCATCCGCGTTTCGGTTCGCCCTGGGTCGCGACGCTGATCGTCGGCGGGGTGGGGGTCGGCTGCTGCTTCCTGCCGTTGACGCTGCTGCTCGTCCTCAGCGGAACGGGGCTGGTCGCGATCTACGCGGGCATCGCCGTCGCGGCGATCGTCGGCCGGCGGACGGGGGCGACCGGGCATGCCGCCTATCGCATGCCGCTCTATCCGCTCGCCCCGGTCGCGACGCTGATCGCGTTGGGATATGTCACCTGGACGAGCTGGCTCGACCCGGACGAGGGGCGACCCGGCCTGATCATGACCGCGCTGCAGATCCTCGGCTCCGCGGCCTATTACTGGTTCGTGCTGCGTCGCCGCGGGGATTGGCGCGTTCACGTGCCGGAGGTGACGGATGATAGACCTGAACGACTATGAGAGCGACCGCCACTACAAGGGTGAGTATGCCGGCGATCTCAAGGCGCTGCAGAAACGGCTCGAACATATCCTGGTCGCGCATATCGTCCAGGGGCGCGCCGCGGTCGTCATGCTCGAAGGGTGGGATGCCGCCGGCAAGGGCGGCATCATCGAGCGGCTAACCCAGCGCTGGGACCAGCGGCGCTACGAGGTCTTTCCGATCGCCGCGCCGACCGACGAGGAGAAGCGTCACGACTTCCTCTGGCGGTTCCGCCAGCATCTGCCGGCGCCGGGCAACATCAGCGTCTTCGACCGCAGCTGGTACGGCCGCGTGCTGGTCGAGCGCGTCGAGGGCTATGCGACCGAAGAGGAATGGCGACGGGCCTATGACGAGATCAACCGCTTCGAGGCGGAGCTGATCGAAGGCGGCACGGCGCTGGTCAAGCTGTTCGTGCACGTCAGCCAGAAGGAGCAGGACAAACGGTTGAAGGCGCGGCTCGAAGACCCGTGGAAGCGCTGGAAGACCGGCCTCGACGATTACCGCAACCGCGCGCGGCGTGGGGCGTATCTCACCGCGATGCACGACATGTTCGCGCGGACCGACACCGGCGGCGCACCCTGGACGGTCATCGCCGGCGACGACAAGAAATCGGCGCGGATCGCGGCGTTGACCGCTGTCGCCGATTCCCTGGAGCAGCATGTCGAGATGACCCCACCGCCGCTCGACCCGGAACTGGAACGCGTCGCCAGAGAGGCGCTGGGTCTGCGCTAGACCTGCGCAATCGGCTATCCGACGGCTCCGGCCCGTCACCGCACCGGCACGGCTTGGGTGACGGGTCCGGAGCCGGGCATCATGCCGCGGCGAAGCGGCCCTGATCGTCCATGACGTGCAGGACGCCATCGGCAATGGCGAAATAGGCCCCGCGCAGCGCGAGCTTGCCGGCGTCCTCGCGCTCCTTCACGAACGGGAAGGTACGCAGGTTGGCAAGGCTGACGCGTACCGCCTCATGCTCCATCGCCCGCGTCGCCTCGGGACCGTCGAGCTTTTCCGCGCGCACCTTCTCACGCGCCTCGTCGAGCAGACCGACCCATTGCGCGATGAAGCCACCGTCGCCGGGCGCATGGCCGTCGAACGCGCCGGACAGCGACGCCGCGCACCCGCCGCAGGAGGCATGGCCCATGACCACGACCTCCGGCACCTCCAGCTGGGTCACGGCGAATTCGAGCGCCGCGGACACGCCATGGCGCCCACCGCCGACCTCATAGGGCGGAACGAGGTTGGCGACGTTGCGCACCACGAAGATCTCGCCCGGCGAGACGTCGAAGATCTGCGCCGGATCGACCCGGCTGTCGGAGCAGGCGATCACCATAACCTTGGGGCTCTGGCCGTCCTTCAGCTCGTCCCACCGCTCGCGCTGCTGCGCCCAGCCGGTGTCGCGAAAGCGATGGTAGCCCTGGATCATGTCGGCAAAATCGGTCACGTTCGTCTCCCAAGCTCGTATCGCCGCGCAAACGCGCGTCGGGCCTTTGCGGTCCCATAGCAACGCTTCGTGGCACACGCGTTGTTTCCGGCGGCCACAGGCGCTATCTCGCGCCCATGAACGAGATGACGCAGGTGGCCCGCCCCGAGCGGCAGCGCAAGCCCGACTGGATCCGAGTGAAGGCGCCGACCAGCGCGGGGTTTGCCGCAACGCGCGAACTGATGCGCTCGAAGAGCCTGACGACGGTGTGCGAGGAGGCGGCGTGCCCGAATATCGGGGAATGCTGGTCCAAGAAGCATGCCACGGTGATGATCCTTGGCGATACGTGCACGCGCGCCTGCGCCTTTTGTAACGTCAAGACGGGGATGCCGCGCGCGGTCGACCCGATGGAGCCGCAGAACGTTGCCGACGCTGCCGCGCAGATGGGGCTCGAGCATATCGTCGTCACCTCCGTCGATCGCGACGACCTTCCCGATGGTGGGGCCAAGCAGTTCGTCAAGGTGATCGAAGCCATCCGTCGCTCGAACCCCACGACGACGATCGAGATCCTGACACCCGATTTCCGCAACAAGCACGAGGCCGCGGTCGAGGCGATCGTCGCGGCGCGCCCGGACGTCTACAACCACAATCTGGAGACCGTCCCGCGGCTCTATCCGACGATCCGGCCGGGCGCCCGCTATTACGCATCGCTTCGGCTGCTGGAGAGCGTCAAGAAGCTCGATCCCTCGATCTTCACCAAGTCGGGGATCATGCTCGGGTTGGGCGAGGAGCGGCTGGAGGTCCATCAAGTCATGGACGACATGCGCTCCGCCGACATCGACTTCCTGACCATGGGGCAGTATCTGCAGCCGACCCCGCGACACGCGAAGGTCGCGGAGTTCGTCACTCCGAAGGCCTTTGCCGCTTATGCGTCGATCGCTCGGGCAAAGGGTTTCCTGCTGGTCGCGTCTTCGCCACTGACCCGTTCGAGCTATCACGCCGGCGACGATTTCGCGAAGATGAAGGCCGCGCGCGCGGCGAAGTTGGCGGGGACGCAGCCGGTTCATGCCCAAGCATAATGAGACGCGCCGGCTTCCCTATACGCCGGAACAGATGTTCGATCTCGTCGCCGACGTGAAGCACTATCCGGAGTTTCTGCCGTGGGTCAGCGCGATGCGCGTGCGCCAGGACAGTGATACGGCGACGCTCGCCGACATGATCGTCGGCTTCAAGGGGCTGCGCGAGACCTTCACGTCGAAGGTCGAGAAGGAGCGCCCCGGCCGCATCCATGTCGAATATATCGACGGGCCGCTGAAGTATCTCCACAATGACTGGCGTTTCCGGCCCGACGGGGAGGGATGCGCCGTCGACTTCGTCGTCGACTTCGCCTTCAAGAACCGCGTTTTCGAAATGCTGGCGGGCCAGGTCTTCGGCATGGCGCTTCGCAAGATGATCGGCGCGTTCGAGGAGCGTGCCGCGCAGCTCTACGGCAACAACAGGTCGAGCGCGACCAGCGCGGCCTGAAGTCGCACGCCGCCGCGCCCCAGATCACCGAACGCCTTCATGTCCGCGTGGACGTCGGCCGGATCGGCGCCTTTCTCGGCGCGCGCGAAGATGACGGTGCCGACCGGCTTCTTCGCCGATCCCCCGCCCGGTCCTGCGACCCCGGTGATCGCCACGGCCACGTCCGCTCCGCTTTGCGCCAGGGCGCCCTGCGCCATCGCCCAGGCGGTCGCGATCGACACCGCGCCGAACGTGTCCAGCACGTCCGCGTTGACCTTCAGCAGCGCACGCTTCGCGTCGTTCGAATAGGTGACGAAGCCCGCGCCGAGCACGTCGGAGGATCCGGGTATCTCGGTGAGCGCCGCGGCGACGAGGCCCCCGGTGCAGCTTTCCGCGACGCTGACCATCCGTCCCGCGGCGCGGTTTGCCTCGATGACTTTCGTCGCCGCCGCGACGAGTTCGGCTGGGAGCACGCTGTCGATCATCGCGCGCTTCCTGCGCAAAGCGGCAGGTCCGGCACGGCGCTGTCCTTGCCCTTCGCCTTCTCGGCTTTCAGGTAGCCGAGCGTGGTGACGATCACGCCGGCGGCATTCTGCGGCGGGAGCGGAGACAATTGCGTTACCAGTCGATCGATGGTGCCGCAATCCGCGGGGTTGATCCTTCCGACCAGCAACGGCGCCAGTGCGGCGGTCAGCAACGGTCGGGCATAGTCGGACTGAAGCAGACCATCGATCAGCGGATCACTGAGCTTGACGATCGCCGCACGGGCGTTGGGCCAAGCGCGTTCCGCCGCATCCTTGTAGCGTGCGAGGAACGGACCGTCGCTCTGCCGAAGCAGGCTCGACGTCGGCAGCCGCGTCGCGCACACGACACCCGTCTGCTCTAGGATGGTCGGAAGCGCGACGAGCGTCACCGCCTCGGCTTCCGGCGCGGTGAGACAGCGGCTTTGTGCCTGGACCGGCTGCGCGAGCAGCAGCATCGCGGCGGAGAGGAACAGCGCAGTCTTCATCGCGGTTGCTCCGGAAGCCGGATCGTCGCCACGGCCTGTGCGGCAATACCTTCGCCGCGGCCGGTGAAACCGAGCCTCTCCGTCGTTGTAGCCTTCACGCTGACGCGCGCCTCAGGCAGGTCGAGAAGCGTGGCGATCCGCGCCCGCATCGCGGAACGGTGCGGACCGATCTTGGGGGATTCGCAGATCAGGGTCAGGTCGACGAAGTCGACGCGACCGCCGACATCCGCCACTAGAGCGGCGGCATGGCGGAGAAATTGACCGGACTCGGCGCCTTTCCATTGCGGATCGCTGGGCGGGAAATGGGTGCCGATATCGCCCGCGGCGATCGTGCCGAGCAATGCATCGGTGATCGCGTGCAGCGCGACGTCGGCGTCGCTGTGGCCCGACAGGCCCTTGTCATGCGGGATGAGGACGCCGCCCAGCCACAGTTCCTCCCCGTCCTCGAGACGATGGACGTCGAATCCGGAGGCGCTACGTGTTTCCCATGCCACCCTTTTTTCGGCGGCAGCGAAGTCTTCGGGATGCGTGACCTTGTCGAGCATCGGATCGCCCTGCACCAGAACGACGCGTCCGCCAAGCCGCCGCACCATCTGGGCGTCGTCGGTCGCCTCCTCGCCGTCCGGCCATTGGCGGTGGGCGGACCGCAATGCCTCGAGGGTGAAGCCCTGCGGCGTCTGCACGCGTGACAACCCGTCACGCGACACCACTGCGCCGTCGCGCACCAAAGTGTCGGCGACGGCGAGCACGGGATAGGCGCCATCGGCTTGGTCCAGCGCCGAGACGACGCGGTCGATGACGGCCGCGGGTACGAAAGGTCGGGCGGCGTCGTGAACGAGGACGCGCTCCCCCTCGATCGCCGCCAGCCCCAACGCCACCGACTCGCGACGGGCTTGCCCCCCCGTCACCAGGCGAACGTCGCCAAGCACGTCCCGAGCCTGGGCCTCCGCGCCCGGCGCGACCACGACGACGACGGAATCAACCGCCGGATGATTGGCGAATGCCTCATAGGCATGGGACACCAAGGCCTTGCCGGCGATTTTGGCGAATTGCTTCGGTATCGCACCGCCGGCCCGCGTGCCGGAGCCCGCCGCCAGGATCAGCGCAGTCGTTCGTGGTCGATCGTTCATCGGCGCAGCCCTAGCTCCGGTCGTCGCACCTTGCCAGCGCACTGCCGAAGCGGTACGGCGTGCCTGATTTTTAGGCAGTCCGATGCGTACCCTTACCCCCATCCAGATCGGCCCCGTGCGGATCGACCAACCTGTCGTGCTTGCGCCGATGACCGGCGTCACCGACATGCCCTTCCGCACGCTCGTCCGTCGCTATGGCTCCGGTCTCAATGTCACCGAGATGATCGCCAGTCAGGCCGCCATCCGCGAGACGCGCCAGTCCATACAGAAGGCGGCCTGGCACCTTTCGGAAGAGCCGGTCTCGATGCAGCTGGTCGGGTGCACCCCCTATGAGATGGGGGAGGCGGCCAAGCTCGCCGAGGATCGTGGTGCCGCCATCATCGACATCAACATGGGCTGCCCGGTCCGCAAGGTCACCAACGGCGACGCGGGATCGGCCCTGATGCGCGACCTGAAATTGGCCGCGGCGCTGATCGATGCCGTCGTCAAGGCCGTGGCCGCGCCCGTGACGCTCAAGATGCGCATGGGTTGGTGCCACGACAGCCTGAACGCCCCGGAACTGTCGCGAATCGCGCAGGACCTCGGCGTCAAGCTGATCACCGTTCACGGCCGCACCCGCAACCAGATGTACAAGGGGCAAGCCGACTGGGCGTTCATCCGTCGGGTCAAGGATGCCGTCGACCTGCCGGTGATCGCCAATGGCGACATCTGCTCGATCGAGGATGCCGAGGCGGCGCTGGAGCAATCCGGCGCGGACGGCGTGATGATCGGCCGGGGCGCCTACGGCCGGCCGTGGCTGTTGGGGCAGGTGATGCACTGGTTTGCGACCGGAGAGCGGCGCGCCGATCCTGATATGGATGAGCAATATCGCATCATCGCCGAGCATTACGAAGCGATGCTCGATCATTATGGCACCCACACCGGCGTCAACATGGCACGCAAGCATATCGGCTGGTATACCAAGGGGCTGAATGGATCGGCCGAGTTCCGAAATGCGGTGAACCAGGAGCCGGACGCGACCGTCGTCAAGCGCATGCTTGCCGACTTCTACGCGCCGTTCCGTCGTCAGCCCTCGCTGCGCGCAGCTCCGCTGTCAGAAGCGGCCTGACCTCTCTTGGCGGGTCGGCCGGGATTTGCCGATCTGTTCGCCGCCCTTCCGGTGGCGGTGCTGGTCGTCGACCCGGAGGCGCGCATCGCCCATGCCAACGCCCTGGCGGAGGGCCTGCTCAACCTCTCGGAGCGCGTGATGCGCGGCCAGCCGCTGACGGCGATCCTGCCGCCGCCGGAGGACAACGGGCGCGACGGTCATGGCCTGGCCGTCTACGACGTCGACATCGCAACTCCGCGCGGACGCATCAGGGTCGACTATGCCGCGGCGATGCTCGCCGACTATCCCGGCTGGCGCGTGATATCCCTGCACGCCTCCGCGAGCACACGGGGCCTGGGCCATTCCGCCGGTCGCGTCGCCAGCGCCCGGGCGGCGAGCGGTGCTGCGGCGATGCTCGCGCACGAGATCAAGAACCCGCTGTCGGGCATCCGCGGTGCTGCCCAGTTGATCGGGGCAGGTGAGCTGACGACCCTCATCGTCACCGAGGTCGACCGCATCGCCGCGCTGATCGACCGGATGCAGGATTTCAGCGACACGCGCCCTTTGCCCGTCCGTGCCGAAAACATCTATCCGCTGATCGCGCATGCGCGCCGCCTCGCGCTTGCCGGCTTCGCACGTGGCCTGACGATCGAGGAGCGCTTCGATCCATCGCTGCCGCCGGCGATGGTCGATCGCGACGCGCTGCTGCAGATCCTCATCAACCTGCTCAAGAACGCGCAGGAAGCCACGCGCGACACGCGCCAGCCCCGTCTGGTCCTGACGACGGCCTATCGGCATGGCATGTCGGTCAGCGCCGCGCCGGGCCGGCCACGCATACCACTGCCGATCGAGATCTGCGTCATCGACAACGGGCCTGGCGCGCCGCCCGATATCGCGGACCATCTGTTCGATCCCTTCGTCTCCGGCCGTCCGGAGGGGCAGGGACTTGGGCTCGCGCTCGTCGACAAGCTGATGCGCGACATGGGCGGCATCGTACAATATGCCCGCGAAGGAACCCCGGAGATGACGACCCTGCGCCTGCTGCTGCCGAGGGCTGCCTCGTGACTCGCGCCGTCAACCGGATCCTCGTCGTCGACGACGACGCCGCGATCCGTACGGTCGTCAGCCAGGCGCTCCGTCGTGCGGGCCACGACGTGCAGACCGCCGAGACGCTCGCGCAACTCGACCGCATCCTGGCCACCCGCGTACCGGACGTGCTCGTGACCGACGTCGTCCTGCCGGACGGCGACGGGATCGCGCGCGTGAAGGAGATCGGTGCCCGCCTGCCGCAGCTGCCGATCATCATCCTGTCGGCGCAGAATACGCTCACCACCGCAGTGCGTGCGAACGAGGTCGGCGCCTACGACTATCTGCCCAAACCGTTCGACCTCGATGCGCTGACGGGCGCCGTCGCCGGCGCGCTGGCGCGGGGCGTCCCCTCGCCACAGGCCGATGCCGCCGAGGACCCGGCCTTGCCACTGATCGGTCGATCCGCGGCGATGCAGGACGTCTATCGGATCATCGCCCGCGTCGTCTCGAACGATCTCACCGTCCTCATCTCGGGAGAATCCGGTACCGGCAAGGAGCTCGTCGCGCGTGCCATCCACGATCTGGGTCATCGGCGCGACGCACCTTTCGTGGCCATCAACATGGCCGCGATCCCCCGCGAACTGATCGAGGCGGAGCTTTTCGGGCACGAACGTGGCGCCTTCACCGGTGCGGGCCAGCGCAACGCCGGCCGGTTCGAACAGGCCGCGGGTGGAACCCTGTTCCTCGACGAGATCGGCGACATGCCGATCGAGGCGCAGACGCGACTGCTGCGGGTGCTCCAGTCGGGCGAGTTCACGACCGTGGGGGGCGCGCGCGCCATGCGCGCGGATGTGCGCGTCGTCGCGGCCACCAATCGAGACCTTGCGGGCCAGGTGACGTCCGGTCATTTCCGCGAGGACCTGTATTACCGGCTCAACGTCGTGCCCGTAGCATTGCCGCCGCTGCGCGAACGACGGCAGGACGTTCCGTTGCTCGCCCGCCACTTCCTCGAAACGGCAGCCGCGCAGGGCCTGCCGCGTCGACGCCTGACCGACGACGCACAGGCCGCGCTGGCCGCTTATGACTGGCCAGGCAACGTGCGCGAACTGGAGAACCTGATGCGGCGGCTTGCCGCGCTGGCGCGCGACGAGGTGATCGACGTCTTCGCGATCCGCACGATGCTCGGCGCGCCGATCGAGGCTGGCGAGCGCGCGGTTCCGGAGATCGCGGCGGCTGTGCACCATCTGATCGAACGGATCGCGCGCGAACGGCCCGACGCGCTCGATGACGGCACGCTGTACGACCGTGTCATCGGGGAGGTCGAACGCCCGTTGATCGAGTCGATGCTCGCCCGCCACCACGGCAATCAGTTGCGCGCGGCGCGCGCCCTGGGACTGAATCGCAACACATTACGCAAGCGTCTCGATACGCTGGGCATTCAGGCCAAGAACGAGGATTGACGCGATATTTTTGCGGCCGACGGCTTGGCGGCGCGTGACGAACCGAAATCCGGTCAGAAAAGATTGTGGTTTCCGTGCAACAATGTGCGTTGTACTGTGGGCAGGATGACAGCGCCTGCCCCGGCCGCCCCTACGCACGACGAACCCCGCCGTTGGTTTCGGATCACGCCGGCTCTGGAGGCCGTCGTGCTGTTCGTCGGGCTCGCGGTGGTCGGCGCGACCTATTTCGTCATCGCGGGGACGAGTGCGCCTCAGGTGCCGCTGTCTCCGCCCGTGATGGCGTTGCTGCTCGTCGCGAACCTCGTGCCCGGTATCCTCCTGCTTATGCTGGCTGGCCGCCGCATCGCCCGCCGGCGGGCGGCTCAGTCCTTGATCGGCGGCGAAGGACGGCTCCATGTCCGGCTGGTCGCAATCTTTTCCGCGGTCGCCGCGGTGCCGGCCCTTCTCGTCACGATCTTCGCCTCGCTGCTGTTTCAGTACGGCGTCGAATTCTGGTCGTCCGATCGCGCGCGTGGCATGCTCGAAAATGCGACGTCGCTGCTGCGCATCAACTACAACCAAGAACTCGATCGCGTCACGGGCCAGACTGAGGCGATGACGACCGACCTTGGTTATTATCTGACCGATCATGCCGTCGACAGCGAATATTTCGCGCAGGGCATCGCATACCAGGCGCTCAACAGAAACCTTTCGGAAGCGGCGTTCTACATTAAGGGCGAAGCGGTCCCACAGGCCTTCATCAATCCGTACCATCGCCGTCTCGACCGCGTGCTCACGCCTCAGATCGTCGCGAAACTGCGATCCGGCGCCAAGAAGGTGGTCATCGAGGCGAAGGACCGGGTCGCGGTCATCATTCCTATGAAATATGGCGAGGGGGCCTATCTGTACGCCGCCCGGGTATTCGATCCGGAGACCGCGGCACAGTGGCGGCGCGGGGAGCAGATCACCGCCGACTTCCGCGCGATGCAGGCACGATCGAGAACCCTGCAGTTGCGCTTCAATGCCGCATTGCTTGTCGTGTCGCTTCTCATCGTGGCATTCGCCGTCTGGTTCGCACTGAATGTCGCCGATCGCCTCGTGCGGCCCGTGGGCGAGCTGGTGGGAGCGGCGCGCAGGGTCACCGGTGGCGACCTGAGCGCTCGCGTACCCGATCCGCGTGGGCGGGATGAGATCGGCACGCTCGCTCATGCGTTCAATCAGATGACGGGGCGTCTGCAGGAGCAGAATACTGAATTGCTGACCGCGAACGATCAGCTGGACGCACGTCGCGCGTTGATCGAGGCGGTGATGGCCGGTGTATCCGCGGGTGTCGTTGCCACGGCTCCCGGTGGCGAAATCCGTATCGTCAATCATTCCGCCACGGAGCTTCTCGGGGCCGAAGGTCATGGGCTCGTCGGTAGGAAGCTGAGCGACGCCGCGCCGGAACTCGCCGATTTCGTCGCATCGGGCGAGCGGGAGGCAATCGTGCAGATCGCGCGTCCCGGAGAGCCGCGGACACTTGCGGTACGCATCGCGCGTACCGACTCCGGCCCCATCCTGACCTTCGATGACATCACCCAGCAACTTCTCGATCAGCGTCGTGCCGCCTGGTCCGACGTCGCGCGTCGTATCGCACACGAGATCAAGAACCCACTGACGCCGATCCAGCTTGCCGCGGAGCGATTGCAACGTCGCTACGGCAGCAAGATCGATGCCGAGGATACGACCTTCGCCAGGTTGACCGACACGATCGTCCGGCAGGTCGGCGACCTGCGCCGGATGGTCGACGAATTCTCGTCGTTCGCGCGCATGCCGAAGCCCGTCTTCCGCGAGGAATCGGCAGTCGACATCGGTCGCCAGGCGCTGTTCCTGCACGAGGTTGCGCATCCTGGCATCCGGTTCGCCTTCGATCATCCGGCGACGATGCCGACGTTGGTGTGCGACCGGCGCCAGTTGAGCCAGGCGCTGGTGAATATCGTCAAGAACGCGGTCGAGGCGATCGAAAGCAAGGGTGCACCGGGCGGGACCGTGACCATGCGGATGCGCGAGGACGGCGAGGTCCTGACGATCGAGGTGGAGGACACGGGTATCGGCCTGCCACCGGAGCGTGACCGTATCGTCGAGCCCTATGTGACGACGCGCGCGCGCGGGACCGGGCTGGGGCTGGCGATCGTCAAGAAGATCGTCGAGGAGCATCACGGCACCATGGTTTTCGCCGACCGGGAGGGCGGCGGCACCATCGTACGGATGGCCTTCGACACGGGGGCGCTGCGGCGCCTCGATCAGGGCGCCGATGCGCCCGTGCCGGCAGCGGGGGGCCGGCTTTCCGTTTTAACTCAATCCGATCGGATCTAATCCATGGCCCTCGACATCCTCGTCGTCGACGACGAATTCGACATCCGCGAGCTGGTCGCCGGCGTCCTGGAGGACGAAGGCTATGAAACGCGGGTCGCCGCCAACAGCGACGCGGCGCTGGAGGCCATCGCCATGCGCCGTCCTTCGCTGGTCCTGCTGGACGTATGGTTGCAGGGATCGCGGCTAGACGGGCTGGATTTGCTCGACGAGATCAAGCGGCGCGATCCGTCGATCCCAGTTCTGGTCATATCCGGCCACGGCAATCTCGACACGGCCGTCGCCGCGATCCGGCGCGGCGCGTCGGACTTCATCGAGAAGCCGTTCGAGGCGGAGCGATTGCTGCTGCTCGTCGCACGCGCGACCGAGACGGAGCGGCTGCGGCGCGAGGTCGCGTCGCTGCGTGCGACCGTCGGGCGCGAAACCGATCTGACCGGCAGCTCGGGCGCGATCAATGGCGTGCGCGCGACGTTGAAGCGCGTCGCCGCCACCGGCAGTCGGGTGCTGATCATGGGGCCGGCGGGGGTGGGCAAGGAGATCGCGGCGCGCCTTCTCCATGGGTGGAGCAATCGCGCCGACGCGCCCTTCGTCATCGTCAGCGCCGCCCGCATGACGCCCGAGCGGGTCGAGGAGGAATTGTTCGGCGTGGAGGAGGGGGGTGATCTCGTCCGCCCCGGGCTTCTCGAACAGGCGCACGGCGGCACTTTGTTCCTCGACGAGATCGCCGATATGCCTGTCGCGACGCAGGCACGTATTCTGCGCGTATTGACCGATCAGAGCTTCAGCCGGATCGGCGGCACCCGCATCGTCAAGGTCGATGTCCGCGTCGTCTCCGCCACGTCGCGCGACCTTACGCAGGAGATTGCCGGCGGCCGGTTTCGCGAGGATTTGTACTACCGCCTCAATGTCGTGCCGGTGAGCATCCCCGCGCTGTCGGAACGCCGCGAGGACATACCCGCGCTCGTCGAGCATTTCATCGCCCATTACGCCTCCGAGCGGCGCGTGCCGACGCCCGAGATCGCACCCGATGCCATGGTCGCGCTGCAATCCTATGATTGGCCAGGCAATGTCCGCCAGCTTCGCAACGTCGTCGAGCGCACGATCATCCTCGCGCCTGGCGACCGTATCGGCCGGATCGATCTCGACCTGCTGCCGGCGGAGGTGCTTGGCGACCAGGGCGATCTGGGCGGTGGTGGCGGCGCCATCATGGGAGCGCCGCTACGCGAGGCCCGCGAGACGTTCGAACGCGAATATCTGCGCGTCCAGATCCGTCGCTTCTCCGGCAACATCAGTCGCACGGCAAGCTTCATCGGCATGGAGCGCTCGGCATTGCACCGCAAGTTGAAGCTGTTGGGCATCACCGACCTGCGCGAGGATTGATCGCGGGTGGACGCGGGCGGTCGGCGTTCATAGATAGGGGCGTCGCCCGCGCAGGGCGGCATCCGACGCCGGGAAACGGCGCGACAGCGGGCGAACGTCCCGCCAAGAACACGAAGGGCTGACTTCATGGCCGACAAGCAAGGGTCTTTGCAGGACCTGTTTCTCAACGCACTTCGCCGCTCGAAGACCCCGGTGACCATGTTCCTGGTCAAAGGCGTCAAGCTGCAGGGTATCGTCACCTGGTTCGATAATTTTTCGGTGCTGCTGCGCCGCGACGGTCAGTCGCAGCTGATCTACAAGCACGCGATTTCGACGATCATGCCGTCGGGTCCGATGGATGTCGCCGCTATCGTCGAGTCGGTCGGCGAAGCGCAGCGCAAGCAACCGCTGCTGCAGGAAATCTTCCTCAATGCCGTACGCAAGGCGGAAGACCCCGTCACCATGTTCCTGATCAATGGCGTGATGTTGCAGGGTCAGATCGCTGGTTTCGACCTGTTTTGCATGCTGCTCCAGCGCGAAGGCATGGCACAGCTCGTGTACAAGCATGCCGTATCGACCATCCAGCCGTCGCGTCCGCTCAATCTCGCGGATGAGGGTGAAGACGGCGAGTGAGCACCGGCTTCAACCGCGACCGTGACGAATTCGCCCGCGGCGGTCGGGCACTGGTGGTCCTGCCGGATCAGGGCGACGCGCATCGTGACGCCGACGCGCGGCTGGAGGAAACCGCCGGCCTCGCCGCCGCGATCGGGCTTGTCGTGGCCGACCGGATCGCACTGCGCGTCCGTCAGCCGAAGCCGGCGACGCTGATCGGCAGCGGTCAGGTCGAGCAGCTTGCGGTGCAGGTTCAGCAGGATCAGGCGGATCTCGTCGTATTCGATGCCAGCCTGACGCCCGTCCAGCAGCGTAACCTGGAAACCGGCCTCGGAGCGAAGGTCATCGACCGGACGGGGCTGATCCTTGAGATCTTCGGCGAGCGCGCCGCTACGGCGGAAGGGCGGTTGCAGGTCGAACTCGCGCATCTCGATTACCAGGCGGGCCGACTGGTGCGGAGCTGGACCCACCTGGAACGGCAACGCGGTGGCTTCGGCTTCCTGGGCGGGCCGGGTGAAACGCAGATCGAGGCGGATCGCCGCCTGATCCGCGACCGTATGGCGCGGCTTCGTCGCGAACTCGAACAGGTAAGCCGCACGCGCGGCCTCCATCGCGAACGCCGTCAGCGCGCGCCCTGGCCGGTCATCGCCTTGGTGGGATATACGAACGCGGGCAAGTCGACGCTGTTCAATCGGCTGACCGGCGCGCACGTGATGGCCGAGAACCTGCTGTTCGCGACGCTCGATCCCACGTTGCGCCAGATCTCGCTGCCTGGAATCGACAAGGCCATCCTCTCGGACACCGTCGGTTTCGTGTCCGACCTGCCGACACAACTCGTCGCGGCGTTCAAGGCGACCCTGGAGGAAGTGGTGTCGGCCGACCTGTTGATCCACGTCCGCGACATCGCGCATCCCGACAGCGAGGCGCAACGCGCCGATGTAGAGGCGGTGCTGGCGGAGATCGGTGTCAGCGACGCGACGCCGCGGTTCGAGGCGTGGAACAAGCTCGACCTGCTCGACGAAGACGCGCGCACGGCCATGATGGGCGAGGTGGTTCGACGTGACGACGTCGTGGCGATTTCGGCGCTGACCGGGGAGGGGGTGGACACCCTCGTCACTGAAGTGGCGGCCAAGTTGACGGCGGGACATCGGCGCTACTGGATAACGCTCGATGCCGCCGACGGCGCAGGGGCGGCCTGGTTGCACGCCCATGGCGAAGTGCTTGGTCAGCATGGCGAGGGCCTCCAGACGCAATATGAGGTGCGGCTGGCCGAACGGGATTACGAGCGCTTCCTACAGCGCGGGTAGCGTCTCGGTCTTCGCCGCCTGCCACAGCGCCTCCTTCGCTTCGAGGCTCAGCGACGAGAAGCCTTCGCCGCCGGCGATCTCGATCGCCCGAAACCGTCGTTCGAACTTGGCGTTGCCGCGACGCAGCGCCGCTTCGGGATCGACTCCAAGGTGGCGCGCCCAATTGACGACCGCAAAGAGCAGGTCGCCGATCTCGTCCTCCTGCGCATCCGTGCTGTCCGCGGCCATGACCTCCTCGATCTCCTCGACGACCTTTGCACGCGAACCGTCGGCGTTCGGCCAGTCGAACCCCACTCGCGCCGCACGCTTCTGCAGCTTTTCCGCCCGAAGGAGCGCGGGGAGTCCCGCCGCGACGCCATCCATCGCGCTCGTGGCGCCCTTGGCGGCGCGCTCGGCTGCCTTGACGTCCTCCCAACGGTGGTGGCCGCCGTCGGCGGCATAGGCGAAGATATGGGGGTGGCGTCGTTCCATCTTGTCGCTGATCGCCGCGACGACATCGTTCAGATCGAACGCACCGCGCTCTTCGGCGATGCGACTGTGAAAGACGACCTGTAGCAGCAGATCGCCGAGTTCATCCCTGAGATCGCCCACATCCTCGCGCGCGATGGCGTCCGCCACCTCATAGGCTTCCTCGATCGTATAGGGCGCGATCGTCGACCACGTCTGAGCGACATCCCATTCGCAGCCGTGCTCCGGATGCCGAAGACGCGCCATGATCGCAACGAGCCTGCCGATATTCGCCTTGTCCGGTGTCACCGTGCCTCCAGCTTCCCGTTGTCGGACACGTCCTGTAGCGAGCCGGTCCGATCATTCAAAGGTCAGGAGGGGGCGCATCACCGGTACCGGACGAATGATGACCCAAGATCGATAATATGTATTATGTTAAATCCTGTGGATGGTGGGGCTCGAGGATCAGCGTCCGCCCTTCCACGCGCCAGGACTTCAGCTTCGACAGGAAGTTCATGCCGAGCACGTCGGTGTCGCCGAAAGCCGGCGACACGACGACGCCCAGGTCGCGCGCGGTGATGTCGCCCAGGCGGATTGATCGGACGGTGGCGGTCTTTGCGCTGATCTGGCCATTGGCGGTGTTGATCACCATCGGGAACATCCCGGCCTCGACCTTCAGGCCGGCAGCGTTGGCGGTCCCGACGGACAGCGCGGTCACCGTCGCGCCGCTATCGACCAGCATGCGCCGCTCGACGCCGTCGACGCGCACGCGAGCCCAGAAATGACCGTCCCCGCTCATCCGAATGCGCGTTTCCTTGCCGACCACCGTCTGGTCGTCGAGCTTGAGGACTGCCGCGATGCGCTGCAGATACGGATCGAACTTCTCACGCTCGTTCACGACCACCAGGGCCACCACGGCGATGAACGCCCAGCTCGCAAGGGAGATGACGACCCGCAGGATCGGCACACGCCGTGCGATCAGGGCGGAAATCGGCAGGATCAGAAGTAGCAGATACAGAGCGGCATGCCCGCCCAGATCCGGTGTCATAGATGGAATTCCAGCCCGTCGTAGCCCGGCTCCACGCCGGCGGGCAGCGTCGCGCGGAGCGTGGCATAGTCCATGCTCTGATCCATATGTACGAAGGCTGACCGCCCCGGGCGCAGCGCCGTGATCCAGTCGAGAACGGTCGGCACGTCGGGATGCGTGGGATGCGGCGCGTAGCGCAGAGCGTCGACCACCCAGACATCCAGGCCGGCGTAAAGCTCCTGCATTTGCGGCGTTAACTCATGAAAATCAGTAGCATAGCCGAGTGTCCTACCGCCGGCTGAAAAGAGCAGCCCTGCAGACTGGATGTTGCCGTGCGGCTGGTCGACGACGGAAATCGTCAAGCCGCCCAGCGTCATCTGGTCGGGCAGCAGAGTCCCGTCGATCGTGGGCGGATAGCCCGCGCGTCCCGCAAATGCATAGGTGAACCGATCGCGCAGCGCTTCCAGCGTCTGCTGCCGCGCAAAGCCCGGAACCGGTCGGCCGGTCGCGTGGAAGATCTGGCGGACATCGTCGATACCGTGACAATGGTCGGCGTGATCATGCGTCCAGATGATCGCATCGACCGTGGCGACTTCGGCGGCGAGAAGCTGTTCGCGAAGGTCGGGGCTGGTGTCGACGAGCACCCGCACACCCTCATGCTCGACGAGGAGAGACGCACGCGTGCGACGGTTGCGCGGTTCTGCCGGGTCGCAGGCCCCCCAGTCGTTGCCGATCCGCGGCACGCCCGACGACGTGCCGGAGCCGAGGATGCGGACTTTCACCGCACCGCCTTCGAGAACAATGCGTAGAAGTTGTCCGCGGTTCGTGCAGCAAGGTCTTCGATCCGCTCACCGCGCAGCTTCGCGAGAAAGGCCGCCGTGTCCGCGACGAAGGCCGGTTCGCCCGGCTTGCCGCGATGCGGTACCGGCGCAAGGAAGGGAGCATCGGTCTCGATGAGCAGCCGGTCGATCGGCAGCCTTGCCGCGGTGTCCTGAAGATCGCGCGCGTTCTTGAACGTCACGATACCCGAAATGGAGATGTAGAGACCAAGCGCCATCGCGGCATCGGCAAAGGCGCCGCTAGCGGTGAAGCAATGGATGACACCGGTATAGGCCCCCTGCTCCATCTCATCGCGTAGGATCGATAGCGTATCGTCTTCCGCATCGCGCGTGTGAACGATCAGCGGCAACCCCGTTTCCCGCGCGGCCGCGATATGCGCGCGAAAGCTCGCTTGCTGGCGATCGCGATCGGAATGGTCATAGAAATAATCGAGACCGCTCTCGCCGATGCCGACGATACGGGGATGCCGTGCACGCTCGACGATCTTGGCGGTGTCGACATGGGGATGCTGATCGGCTTCGTGAGGATGGATGCCGACGGAGGCCCAGACGTCGGGTTCCCGCTCGGCCGTCGCGACGATATCGTCCCACTCGCGTTCGCGCGTCGCGATGTTCAGCATCACGCCGACCCCGCGACCGCGCGCGCGCGCCAGCACCGCCTCCTGATCTTCGATCAGGCCCTTGTAGTTGAGGTGGCAGTGGCTGTCGGCGAACATCATGCCTCCGCTGCGACCGGCAATTCGAGGCGCGGGAAGACAGGCGTCGGTGGCGCGATGACGAAGCCTGCAGCAGCCTGGCGCGCATACCAGCCATCATCGTCGATCGCGGCATGATCGCGGGCCTCGGCGCCGATCTGATCGAGGACCTTGCCGGCCGAGTTCGGCACGACGGGTAGGATCGCGATGGCGAGCATCCGTATGGCACGGACCAGCGTGCGCAGCACGGCGTGCATCCGCTCCGGATCCGTCTTGCGCAACGCCCAGGGCGCCTGCGCATCGATATATTGGTTGCAGGCGAAGACGCCGCGCATCCACGCCTCGATTCCCTGGCTCATCATCAGATCGTCGAACGCGGTGCGAAGCCCGGCACAGGCGACGACGATCTCCTCGATCAGCATCGCATCCGCAGGATCGCCTCTGCCTTCCGCCGGCATCGTTCCGCCCAGATTCTTTGCAATGAACGAAAGCGTGCGTTGTGCGAGGTTTCCGAAGCTGTTGGCGAGCTCCGCGTTGACGCGCGTCACGATCGCATCGGCCGAATAGCTGCCATCCTGGCCGAAGCTGACTTCGCGCAACAGGAAATACCGCACCGCATCTACCCCGAACGCGTCTATCAGCTCGTCGGGTCCGACCACGTTGCCCAAGGACTTGGACATCTTTTCGCCACGGTGCAGCAGGAACCCGTGGGCGAAGACCTGGCGCGGAAGCGGCAGGTTGGCCGACATCAGGAACGCCGGCCAATATACCGTGTGGAACCGCGTGATGTCCTTGCCGATCAGGTGCAGGTCCGCGGGCCAGTAGCGCGCCATCATCGCCGCGTCATCGGGATAGCCCGCGCCGGTCAGATAGTTGGTCAGCGCGTCGACCCAGACGTACATGACATGGCCCGGGCTGTCCGGCACCGGCACGCCCCAGTCGAAGCTGGTACGGGACACGGACAGGTCCGAAAGTCCCCCCTCGACGAAGCGGAGTACCTCGTTTCGACGCGATTCCGGTCGGATGAAATCCGGGTTCGACGCATAGAGATCGAGCAGCGGCTGCTGATATTTCGACAGGCGGAAGAACCAGGTCTCCTCTGCCGTCCACTCCACCGGCGTACCCTGGGGGGAGAGCTTCTGCCCCCCCTCCCCGTCGACCAGTTCCTTCTCGTCGTAGAACGCCTCGTCGCGGACGGAATACCAGCCTTCGTAGCGATCGAGGTACAGGTCACCGCTTGCCTGCATCGCCCGCCAGATCGTCTGGCTCGCGGTATAATGATCCGCCTCGACCGTGCGAATGAAGCGATCGTAGCTGATGTTAAGAGCGGACGCCATGTCGCTGAAATATGACGACATCTTATCCGCGAATGCCCGCGTTTCCATGCCTTGTGCGCGTGCGGTCTGGGCCATCTTGAGACCGTGCTCGTCCGTGCCGGTCTGGAAACGCACGTCGCGCCCCGCCTGTCGCTGGAAGCGGGCGATGGCATCGGCGGCGATCATCTCATAGGCGTGGCCGATATGCGGTCGCCCGTTGGGATAGTGGATCGCGGTGGTGATGTAATAGGGATCGGCCATGTCGGCGTCCCTAGTCGATCGTCCCGGCGAGGTGAAGCCCGCCCCCGGCCGACGCCCGTCAGCGCAGCGTCGCGAGGATCCCCGCCATCTCATAGACGGTTGCCTGCGGATCGAGCGACAGGCCGATCGCGGCGCCCGCCAGCTCGCGCGCTGCGGTCTGTGCGTCGAGCGCCGTCTTGAGGCGGGCGCCGGATCGGCGGTAGGCCTCGCGCGCGATCAGCGTCGGCACGCGCTCCAAGAACAGTTCGTAACGGCGCGCATTCGCCTTGCCCGCCAAGGCCTTAGCTAGAGCGGCCCGACGAGCGTTGCCCGGATCACCGTCCCCGGCGATCGCCACGATCGCCTGATCGAGCGCCGCGACATCAAGCCCGGCATGGCGGAGCGCACGGCCAGGCGCACCCTCCCCCGTCGCGACCAGGGTCGCGATCTCGTCGCGATCCGCCTCCGGCAGAAGCCGGTCGAGCGCGCGCGCCATCGCGTCGTCGTCGAGTGGCCCGAAGCGCAGAATGCGACAGCGTGACCGGATCGTCGGCAGCAGGCGCCCGGGCGCGTGGCTGACCAGCAGGAAGATCGTGCCGACGGGAGGCTCCTCGAGGTTCTTGAGGAGCGCATTGGCGCCGCCGCGCTCCAGATCGTCGGCGGCGTCGATGATGACGACGCGGCGCGCGCCCATCGAGGGCGTAGTCGCGAACATCGGCTGCAGCGTACGCACCTGCGCGATGGTAATGCTCCGCGCGAGGTCCTGGTCCGGCTTCTCGGGATCCTTGAGCAGGCGCCGCAGGATGCGCAGGTCAGGATGCGAGCCCGCGTCCACCAGCGCCCGCGTGGGGTGGTCCTCCGGCACCCCAAGCCCCGGCGGCAGGGCGCGCGCGCCGCTCGCCTCCGCCAGCATGCGCAGCGCAGCCGCCTCGGCGAAGCTCGCCTTGCCCACACCCTCGGGCCCGACCAGAAGCCAGGCGTGATGCAGCGTCCCGCCTTGCAGCGCCGCGAGGAAGGCGGCCTGCGCATCGGCGTTGCCGATCGGCAGCGCGCCCCCGCTCAAGACGCGATCAGCCGAACAGAGAGGTGAAGCCGGCCCAGGCGCGTCCGAAGAAGCCGGCCTCGCCGACATCCGAAGCGGCGACCAGCGGCAGCCGCTGTTCGGGCATGTCGGGCGACTGGACGACGAGGTCGGCGATATGCTGCCCCTGCTTGATCGGAGCGCGGACCGGGCCTTCGTAGACGACCTTGGCGCTCAGTTTCGGGGCCGCGCCGGAGGGCAGCGTCACCGTCAGCTGCTTTGGCGCGACGAGCCCGACCGTGCTGCGGCTGCCCATCTGCACCTCGGCGGTGCTGACCTCGCGTCCCGCGGCGACAACGGGCTTGGCCTGCCAGGCGCGGAAACCCCAATCCATGAAGCGGACCGACTCTTCGGCACGCCCGGTGTAGGTCGGCAGTCCGGCCACGACCATCACCAGCCGGCGGCCGTTCTGTTCGGCAGAGCCGGTGAAGCCGTAACCCGCCTCTTCGGTATGCCCGGTCTTCAGGCCGTCCGCGCCGGCGACGCGCCCGAGCAGCGGATCGCGGTTCGCCTGGGTGATGTCCGCGCCCGCGCCCAGCGTCTTGCCCCAGGTGAAGTTCGGCAGCGAGTAGAAGCGCTTGTAGAGATCAGGGAAATCCTTGATCGTAGCGGCCGCCAGATGCGCGAGGTCGCGGGCGGTGACGTAGGTCGCGCCCCCGTCCGGCCAGCCGTTCGACGTGCCAAAATGACTGTTGGTGAGGCCCAGGCGCTTGGCCGCGTCGTTCATCCGGTCGGTGAACGTCTGCTCCGTGCCGCTGATGCCTTCCGCAAGGACGACGCATGCGTCGTTGCCGGACAGCGTGACGATGCCCTTCAGCAAATTCTCGACGCTGACATTCTCGCCCGACGACAGGAACATCGTCGATCCCGCCTGCGGACCGTGCCACTTCTGCCAGGTCTCCGGGCGCACCTGCAACGTTTGGTCGAGCTTGAGTTCCCCCTTCTTGATCAGGTCGAACGCTACATACACCGTCATCATCTTGGCCATGGACGCGGGCGGCATCCGGCGGTCGGCATCGCGCTGGTACAGCACGGCGCCCGACGACAGGTCTTCCATATAGGCGATCGGCGCGGTTCCCTGGAACTGCGGCGCGGCGGCGATCGTCGGATTGGCGAGCAGGGCGACGAGAAGCGGAGCGGCAAGCAGCTTGTTCATGGGGTGATCAGACGCTTTCGAAACGGATGGCGATACGGGCAGAAGACACTTCCATAAGCGGAGTATGCGGTGACGTCATCCCTCGACGGCATCGGCGAGCAGGCCGACCGACAGCGCGTAGAAGTTGGAACAATTGTAATCCAGGATGACGCGATAATTCCCGGTCAGCAGATAGGCGGTGCTGCCCGCCCCGTCCGGTTCGATGAGCGTCGCCAATACGCCGTCGGCGGGCCAGGCGCCGCGCTGCGGGACGATGCCGAGCGCGCGCCATTCGGCCATCGTCTTCCACCCGCTGTGACGCTCGAACACACGCGGGCATCGCGGCGAGACGAGACGATTGGTCAGCTGGGCGCGGTCCAGGCTCTGCGGAACATTGACGGCCAATCCCCACGGCTGCCCGGGACGCCAGCCGGCATTGGCGAAATAATTGCCGATCGACGCGAGCGTGTCGGCGGGACTGTTCCAGATATCGACCCGCCCGTCGCCATCGCCGTCGCGCCCCAGCCGTAGATAGACGGAGGGGAGGAATTGCGGATTACCGGTCGCGCCGGCCCAACTGCCCTTCAATTGCTCGCGCGACACGCCGCGATCGAGCATCTTCAGTCCGGCGATGAACTCGCCCGCGAAAAGATCGCGGCGGCGGCCCTCGTACGCGAGCGACGCTAGGCTGCGTAACAGATCGAAATTGCCCGTATAGGCACCGTAATTCGTCTCATGCCCCCAGATGGCGACCATGATCGATTCGGGGACTCCCGTCTGCCGCTCGACCGACGCCAATCGGTAGCGTTGCGCAAGATAGGTCGCACGACCGCGCGCTATCCGGGCTGCGTCGACGTGGCTGCGCCGATAGGGCGCGAACGGCGGCGTGGCGGTACTTCCGGAATTGCCGGGCTGCGCGCGATCCAGTTCGATCGTCCGCTCGCTCAGGCTGAGCGTCGGAAACACCGCATCGATCGTCGCCGCGGTGACACCCGCCGCGGCCGCCTGCGCCTTCAATTGCGGCAGATAGGCCTGAAACCCGGCTTCATCCTGGGCGCTCGCCGGCGAATCGCACATCAGGAGCGTCAAGCCCAGCAGGCACGACTGGAAACGGCGATGTGTTCGGAACCCCCACATGGTGATGCCGGTGCCACACCCTACCCCGCGGGTGAACCCCGAACCGTCGCGCCTCTTGCACGCAGCACCGCGTAGCTGAGCACTTGCCGTATGTTCCCAACGGACGGCGGACCGGCGAGATGACGCCAAGATGACATCTGCGTCATGTACTGTGACATTATTGCCACGCAGCGCAAGTTTGTTTCTAGGCCGAAACGGATTATGTCCGTTCTCGACCGGAATCGTGCTTTGCTGGCGTCTCCTTTCAAGGGGGACATGTCGATGCGCTTACGACTTTTGACAAGAGCAAGTACGATCGCCGCTGTGGCTTTTGCCGCGCAAAATGCGATTGCTCAAGATGCCAGTGACTTGGCCAACAAATCGGGTGCGGACGTTAGCCAGAACACCACCTCCGATACTGAGAGCAAGCCCGAACGGTCAAACGACATCATTGTCACGGGGTCACGGATCGCGCGCCCCAATCTGCAATCGACCGTTCCGATAACGAGCCTGACGGGGGAGCAGCTTTTCCAGACGGGCCAAATATCGGTGGGCGATCAGCTCAATCAGCTCCCGCAGCTCGCGCCAACGTTCAGTCAATCGAACTCGACGCGATTTCTCGGGACCGCTGGCCTCAATCTGCTCGATTTGAGAAGCCTCGGAACGCAGCGCACACTGGTCCTGGTGAACGGCCGTCGCCACGTTGCGGGTGACATCTTGAATTCGGGCGTATCCGTCGACGTCAATACGATCCCGACGGATCTGATCGAGAGAACGGATATCGTCACCGGCGGCAACTCTGCCGTATATGGCTCCGACGCGCTCGCCGGCGTGGTCAATTTCAATTTGAAGCAGAACTTCGACGGCCTGCAACTCCGTGGCCAGGCTGGCGTAAGCGACTATAAAGACGCCGGTTCCAGTTTCGTGAGCGCACTCGCCGGCAAGAACTTCGCGGATGGCCGCGGCAACATCGCCGTAAATATCGAGTTTGCCCATCAGACTCAGTATTTCGCTAGTTCCAGGCCCTATTTGTCCAGTCAGACAGCCTTTATCGCAGTGCGTCCCGCAGGCTCAGGATCGCCCGGCTCGCCTGAGAATATTCTGTTCCATGATGTCCGGAGTGCATCCTACAGCAATACCGGATTGGTACGGTTCGGCGGTACGGCCAGATTGAATTGCGGCACAGCCCTCAACGGCGGCTTCTACAATTGCCCGTACACGTTCACGTCGGATGGGAAGCTCATCCCCTTGACGGGGCAGCGCATCGGGCTGGCGCCAACGGGTAACTTTATCGGCGGTAACGGCGATAATTTCCGTGAGGGCAACGAATTCCAGCTGCAGCCGCAACTCGATCGCATCAACGTAAACCTGATCGGGCATTATACGTTCAGCGACGCGTTCGAACCCTATGTCGAAGCGACTTGGTCGCATACCACGGTCTTCGGCTCGGGATCCAGCGGCCCCGCCTTCATCAACGGCACCATCACGGGCGACCCTCGTGAGACGATCCGTATAGACAACCCATATCTGACCGACCAAGCGCGAAGCATAATCCTGGCGAACCGGCCTGGCGCAACGGCCTTCGCGGTGCGTGAGAGACTGATCGGCTTGGGCGTCCGGGCCGAGCGCTCGTTCAGAGATACCTACAGGGCCGTTGCCGGCGTGAGGGGCTCGATCTTCGGCAACTGGAACTATGATCTATCGGCCAATTATGGGGAACTGCAAGAAAAGACGACAATCCTCGGCAATCTCAACAAGCAGCGCTTCCTGCTGGCGAATGACGCCGTTCGCAATACGGCTGGGCAGATCGTGTGCCGGAGCCAGGTCAATTCGGCTGCAGCCGGATCCGATTTGGCAGGAAACCCCTCGGTGCTCGCGGCGGACGTCGCTGCATGCACGCCCATCAATGTCATGGGCGGTCAATTCACGGACGCGCAGCGTGCGTACCTGCTGCAGAATACCACTGCGATGGGCAAGATCACGCAATTCGACGTCACGGGTAGCCTGACCGGCGATCTTGGCAAGCTGTTCACCCTGCCCGGGGGCCCGATCGCGTTTTCGATCGGCGGAGAATATCGCAGGGAAACCAACTATTACAATCAGGACCCGCTGGTCGAACAGGGTTACACCTTTTACAACAGCATTCCCACCTTTACCGCGCCGGCGCTGGCGGTGAAGGAGGCATTTGGCGAGCTGCGCGTTCCGTTGCTCAAGGACTTGCCATTAGCCCAAGAAGTAAGCTTGAGCGCGGCCGCGCGCGTTTCCGATTACAACACGCGTGCCGGGACAGTTTGGTCTTATAATGTCGGTGGTGATTGGATACCCTTTTCGGACATTCATTTCCGCGCAAACTACTCCAGGGCGGTCCGTGCGCCGAATCTGGGTGAACTCTATGCACCGGCTAGTCAAAACTATACTGGGCTAGCCGATCCCTGCTCGGCGTCGAATATCAATGGCGGCATCAATCCGACCAAACGCGCCGCAAACTGCGCCGCCGCTGGCCGACCCGCAAGTTACGATTTCCAGTATTCAAATACGCTCGGATATCTGAGCGGCGGCAATCCGAATCTAAACGCGGAAAAATCCGACTCCTATACCTACGGGGTCGTTTTGCAGCCGCATTGGATTAGAGGATTTTCGTTCTCTGCCGACTATTACAACATCAAGGTAAGGAGTGTCATAGCGGCTCTGGACCCGCAGACGATCGTCGATCAATGCTACGACAGTTCCAGTCTCAATAACCCTTATTGCGGTCTTTTTCAGCGGAATATTACCTCGGGCCCCGGGCCGCACGGCGAGGAACCCTTCCAGATAATCGAAAATTCCCTGTTGGCCGCAGGCGTCAACTTCGCGCTTCTCCGCGCTCGGGGAATAGATAGTGAGCTGAATTACACGAACGAAGTAGCCGGCCTCGGACGCGTGACCATCAATCTCAACTACTCCCACGTCATCCAGCAGGATAACTATCTTGATCCGACCGATCCATCGAATAGGAGCCGCGGTCGCGGCAATCTTGGCCAGCCGATCGATCGTTTCGTGCTCGACACGGGTCTGCGTACGGGCGCTGTCGAGCTCGGCTACAAGCTGCGCTGGATCGGCCGCCAGTATGTCGGCGCCTTCGAATACTATAATCCGCTTAACGGCAACCCGCCCACCGATCCATATTACGCGGATTATCGATACTATCCGGTGGTCGCCTATCACGATGTCCGTGTGGCGGTGAACGCCACGGACAAGTTCAACTGGTATTTGGGAGTTGAGAACATCGGCGACCGCCATCCACCGCTCAATGCAACCGGCATCGGCGGCGGCAGCGCCATCTTCGACGTACACGGCCGATACATCTATACAGGTATCGCAGCGAAATTCTGACGCATGCAATTCGCCGGCGGCAAAATCTGATTTTGCCGCCGGTGTTCACATCTTCGATAGTTGGCCCTGCGCATGCGCGCGGGTCGTGGAGTTGGAGATGCGTAACCCCAACTGGCGCTGGCGCCAAAATCGGTTTGGCGGGTGGAGTGGGATTCGAACCCACGGAACGGTTCCCCGTTCGCCAGTTTTCAAGACTGGAGCCTTAAACCACTCGGCCATCCACCCAGGTGCCGGCGCGTGTCGCATCGTCGCGGATGAGACCGCGCCTGCCGGCCCGAGCCCGATGCCGGAGAACCGTCGGCCGTTCAAGAGCCGTCGCGCCTTGCCGCGCCAGCCTGGAACCCCGATGTTGGGATCGTCGCGGCCGCCGCGCGCTTTGAGTGTGGGTTTATGAAGAAGATCGGTTTCCTGTCCTTCGGCCATTGGTCGCCGTCGCAACAATCGGCGACGCGGTCGGCGCAAGACGTGCTGCTGCAGTCGATCGATCTGGCGATTGCGGCGGAGGAACTCGGCGCGGACGGCGCCTACTTCCGCGTGCACCATTTCGCGCGGCAACTCGCCTCGCCCTTTCCGCTTCTCGCGGCCGTCGGTGCACGGACGCGGCGGATCGAGATCGGCACGGGCGTCATCGACATGCGCTACGAAAATCCGTTCTACATGGCCGAGGACGCAGGTGCCGCTGATCTGATCGCCGGTTCCCGCCTGCAGCTCGGCATCAGCCGTGGGTCGCCCGAGCAGGTGATCGATGGCTGGCGCTATTTCGGCTATGCGCCCGCGCCGGGAGAGACCGATGCGGATATGGGACGCCGACATGCCGAGGTTTTTCTTCAGATCCTCGGCGGCAAGGGTTTCGCGCAACCGAATCCGCGACCGATGTTCGCCAATCCACCGGGGCTGTTGCGTATCGAGCCCCATTCGGAGGGATTGCGCGACCGCATCTGGTGGGGGTCGGCGTCGGACGCGACCGCCGTATGGGCGGCCCGCCAGGGGATGAATTTGCAAAGCTCGACGCTCAAGGCCGACGAAACGGGCGAGCCGTTCCATGTCCAGCAGGCACGGCAGATCCGCGCCTATCGGGAAGCCTGGCAGGCGGCAGGGCATAAGCGCGCGCCGCGCGTGTCGGTCTCCCGATCCATCTTCCCGCTCGTGACGGATCAGGATCGCCAGTATTTCGGTGCCGACGGAACGCGCGATCAGATCGGCGTCATCGACGACATGCGCGCTATCTTCGGCCGCTCCTACGCGGACGAGCCCGACCGCCTCGTCGACCAGCTCCGTGGTGACGAGGCCATCGCCGAAGCCGACACGCTGTTGCTGACCGTGCCGAACCAGCTGGGCGTCACATACAACGCCCATGTGATCGAGGCCATCCTGACCCACGTCGCGCCATCGCTCGGCTGGCGCTAGGACGGGAATCGGACGGTGAGAATGCCGCATAAACAACAAAGGGGGCGCGAAGCCCCCTTTGCGTAACCGTCAGGTCGCCGACGCGCGTCTTGGGAACCCCGCCGCGCGACCTTCGACGATCTCAGTTGCTGTCGCTGCTGTCGGCAACGATGATGATGCCCGCAACCACGGCCGCCGCGGCGATGACCGCCACGATGATGCCGCCGCCGGCGAGATCGTTCTTCTTGGCCGAGGTCGAGCCGGTGCGGACCGACTTGGCAACCGAGAGGCTGGCAGCCGGGTTGGCGGGCGCCGCAGCGGCCGGGGCAACCGCGAGCGTAGCCGCCGCAAGCGCCATCAGAGTCTTGGAAACCATAATACTCCCCTTCGATGGTGAGATCGCTCCATCGCAGATTCGAAACCAATTTCAAGGCCCGATGGCGAACAGAACCTATATAATCCGACAAGACGTGCCAGTCTTGAGAGCAAAGCGGTGCAAAAGTAAAACTCGAACGGTTGCAGATAAAGACGAGATCACGTCCTACGGTGCGTTTCGTCAACCGGCGACAGCGACAATTTCGTCGAGCGTCACGGACGTTACACCAAGCCGCGCAAGGTGGCTCAACATATCGTCCCACCATCGCCAGAACCGGCGCAAGTCCGCCGTATCCCGCACATAAGGGGTATGGCCAGGGACGAGCGAGGGCGAGTGAAAGGAGAAGGCCAGCAGCGGGATACCGGAATCGAGCGCGATCGAGACAGCATCACGCGCCGCGCGAATCGGCATGTCTTCAGGGGTCAGGGCGATTCGTTCGAGCAGCCGCACGCGCGCAAGCATGGCCGGAAGCAATGGCAGCCCGCCCGCGGCGACGTGCAGCCACGGCCCCCAGCGCCGCAATCCCCCGGTGAAGACGGTTGTCAGCGGCAGCTCGATCATGCCGTCGCGACGAAAGGCGTCGTTCCCCAGCGCGCTGAAATTCGGGCCGCCCAAGGAAGAATAGTCGTAGCGGGCGCGCACCGACGTATCGATGCGATATCCCCGTTCCGCGAGCAAGGAGAGCGTGTTGGGTCCGATCCCATAGCGTCCGGCGCGATAGGCGATCGGCCGTCGCGCCAGCCCGTCGTACAAAAGGGTGGTGATGGCGTCGATCTTCGCGGCCTCCACGTGCCGGGGAAGCGTTCCGGCGAAACTGTCGCCAACCGTCGGCGCCACAAAGGGTGGCGTGACCCAGGGATGGAGCTGCGCGCCGAGCGAACAGGCGGGATCCGCAAGGATCCGACGCAGCAGTTCGACCGCCTCGGGATCGGCGGCGACCGGGTGATCGACCATGCATGCCAGACCGGCGCCAGCCTCCGCGAAACGACGATGCGCTGCCGGCAGCGCCTTCATCGCGCTAACCGAGCGCGCGGTGCGATCCAGCGGACGCGACCAGTCGAACTCCTCTTCGACATCGACGAACAGGACGAACCGTCGACCAAAGTCATCCGGCCACCGCACCAGAGCATCAGCGACAGGCGGAGGAACCCGGTACGACGAGCGCGGCGTCGTGGTCACGATCAGGGGGTCGCCTGCTCCATGCGCGCATGAACGACGGCCGGCAGCCGCAAAGTCAAGAGGTGTTCCCCGAAAGTCAGCGAACCGCCCATTTCCCGCGCGAGGTTTCGTGCGAGCCGGAGGCCGAACCCGACGCCCAGCAGCGCACCGGCGGCGTCGCCGCCATCACCTTCCTCGTCGAGGGTCAGCAGCGCATCTTCCACCTTGCCCGTTCCGAGCGCGATCGGACGGGCGAAGCACAGAGCCACCTCCCCGTCCGGCGCAGGCGCTTCCGCGATGTCGATCCGCTCGCCCGGGCTCGCCGACGCGGCGAGTGAAGCCAGCAGTCGGGACAGCAGCCGTTCCGCCGCCCGCTCGTCGATCGCGGCGATCTGATCCGCCGCCACGGGATGGATGTCGAACCCCGTCCGTCGCGACGAGGCAAGCGCCGCCAGATCATCGACGACGCGATCGATCAACGCCCCCAGGTCGACGGGTTCCGACCGCAGATCCAGCGATCGCCCCTCGATGCGCGCGGCGGTATCGAGGTCCTCGATCGCTGCGATCAGGCGCATCGCCTCTTCCTGGATCGTCGAGGCATGCCCCCGATAGACCTCGCTGACCGGACCCAGCAATTGTGCCTCGATAAGCTCCGCGAAGCCCGCGATCGCATTGGCGGGGGTGCGCAGCTCATGGACGAGCTGTCGGAGGGACTCGGAAACCGCCCGGCGGGCTTGCGGCGTCGCATCCTCGTGGCTGCGCGGCCGACGGCCAATGCCGACATACCCCGTGAAGCGTCCCGTCGCCGCATCGAATTGCGGCGCGGCCGCGACCCGCCAGGCCCCCGCCGCGTCGGACAGGCCAAATATATCAAGCCGGGCGGCGTTGAAGCGCTGGCGTTGACGGAACGCGCCGGCGATCACTGCGTCGACGGCAACCAGTCCCTGCGGCACCGCCCGCGCGAGGGACACGCCGAGCAGCGGTCCGCGCGCGACACCATCCACTGCCCTGATCACGCCGCTGGCGTCCGTTTCGAAGCGAAAGCTCGATGCGATGACGGGCGTAGGGGCGGCGGGTTCCGCCTCGTCCCGCTGCCGCTGGAAGGCGTCGATCCGCGCCACCACATCGGCGATATGGAATCCGCCATCGGGTGCGGGGGTGAGATCGATGGCGGGCTGTTCCTCGTCTTGCGCTGACGGTGGTTCGGCGACCGGCGGCGCCGATGCCGGCCGGAAGGCCGCGATCGGGACGACCGAGGCGACCTTCTCGATCTCGCGCGCGGGCGGCGCCCCGTCCGCATCCGATGCGATCGCAACTGATGCGGTGGCATCGGACGCGGTGGCATCCGGCAGGACGAAATCGACCGGCGCGTATGCTTCCAGTCCACGGACCACGTCGCCTGGCAGGTCGCGTCGATGGCGCAGGATCGCCCGCGCTTCGGGCCGGAGCATGGACAGTATCGGCAGCCACGCCTCCGCCGGCAGCTGCGCCGTCCGCAGGACGGGCGCAGACACCGAAAGATCGTCGAGCGCGAACAGGCGGACCAGCGCCGCGGGGGGCTGGGCGAACGCCAGGGCACGACCGCTGGCCGCCCGCACTTCGATGGGCACGGCGGTGCGCAATGCCGTCAACCGTGCGATCGCCGCGGGATCGGGGGCGACGCGCCCGCGACCGATCAGGTCGACGAGCTGCCGCCACGCCGACTGCGCGCCGAAGCCGCTTTCCATATCGCCGGAAAGCACGGTCTTGAGGCTGTCATCGAAACGCAAGCGGCGGCTACTCCTGCGTACCACGGCCGATGGTGACGCGCCCTCGTCCTACCCCCATGGATTCGCTGTGGGAACTGCCAATTACGCGCCGTCGCATAGTGGGACAATTGCGTTGCGCCGTAATATTATTATGTTTACAGGCGGCGCCAGCCGATCCTCGGCGCGAAATGGGAGAGTTCAACGCAATGTCCTTCGATCGGATCGATCGGCAGATCCTGGCGCATCTCCAGGCCGACGGCAGGATGACCAATGTCGAACTCGCCGAGCGCGTCGGGCTCACGGCGCCGCCCTGCCTCCGCCGCGTGCGCGCGCTCGAGGAAGCGGGGGTCATCCGCGGCTATCACGCGGACCTGGACCCCGCCAGCCTGGGATTTCCGATCACCGTCTTCGCGATGGTCTCGCTGCGCAGCCAGGCCGAGCATGATCTCGCCGCGTTCGAGGCGCATGTCGCGGGCATCCCCGAAGTCCGCGAATGCCACATGCTGAACGGCGAGATCGATTTCATCCTCAAGATCGTCGCCGCCGACCTCAAGAGCTTCCAGGAAATCCTGACCACGCACCTGACGCCCGCACCGAATGTCGCGAGCGTCAAGACGTCGTTGACCATCCGTACGGCGAAGGCGGTGTCGGGTATTCCGGTCTCCGCCGACTGAGCCGTCCCGCCTTGGGTCGCGGCATCAGGGCGCGCGATCGGCCGGTGGCGTGACATGGCCCCCGCATGCCGCAGGGGCCCATGCCGCGACAAAGGCGCCCGAAGGGCCCCCTCGCCCTACTTTCTGTACGTGACCTTCTTCACCGCGGCGACGACCTTGTCGGCGTTGATCAGCGCCTTCTTCTCCAGGTTCGCGGCATAGGGCAGCGGCACGTCCTCGTCGGTCACGCGCAGCACCGGCGCGTCGAGGTCGTCGAAGCCCTCCTCCATGACGAACGCGGCGATCTCGGACGCGATCGAACAGGTGGGCCAGCCTTCCTCGACCACCACGATGCGGTTGGTCTTGGCGAGGCTCTTGAGCACCGTCTGCTTGTCGAGCGGGCGGAGCGTGCGCAGGTCGATGACCTCCGCGTCGATCCCCTCGCCGGCCAGCGTCTCGGCCGCCTCGAGCGCGATGCCCACGCCGATCGAGTAGCTGACGAGCGTGACGTCCTTGCCCGGCTTCATGATGCGCGCCTTGCCGATCGGGAGGACGTAATCGTCCATCTTCGGCACCTCGAACGAACGGCCGTACATCAGCTCGTTCTCGAGGAAGACGACCGGGTCTTCGGAGCGGATCGCCGCCTTGAGCAACCCCTTGGCGTCCGCCGCGTCATAGGGCGCGATGACGATCAGGCCGGGCACGCTGGCGTACCAGGGGCCATAATTCTGCGAATGCTGCGCACCGACGCGGCTCGCCGCGCCGTTGGGGCCGCGGAACACGATCGGGCAGCGCATCTGGCCACCGGACATGTAGTTGGTCTTGGCGGCCGAGTTGATGATGTGGTCGATCGCCTGCATCGCGAAGTTGAACGTCATGAACTCGACGATCGGGCGCAGACCGCCCATCGCCGCGCCCGTGCCGACGCCCGCGAAGCCATATTCGGTGATCGGCGTATCGATGACGCGGCGATCGCCGAACTCGTCCAGCAGCCCCTGCGTGACCTTGTACGCGCCCTGATATTGCGCGACTTCCTCACCCATCACGAAGACGCGATCGTCGGCGCGCATCTCCTCGGCCATGGCGTCGCGCAGCGCCTCGCGAACGGTGAGCTTCACCATCTCCGTCCCTTCCGGGATCGCCGGATCGGTGCGGCCCTCGTGCGCGGCGGCCTCGAACAGCTGGCGCGCGCCAGTGTCGACCTTCTCCTGCGCGGGATGCGCCGAATCTTCGACCGTATCGACCGTCTTGCCGCTTTCGTCCGCCGTCGCGTCGCCCTTCGGGCGGTCGTCCTTGGTCGCGGCGTGCGCGGCGGCCGCATCGGCGGCGCTCTCGCCGTCCTCGAGCAGGGTCGCGATCACCGTGCCGACCTTCACATTGTCGGTACCTTCCGCGACGACGAGCTTGCCGATCGTGCCTTCGTCGACCGCCTCGAATTCCATCGTCGCCTTGTCGGTCTCGATCTCGGCCATGATGTCGCCCGACTTGACGACGTCACCTTCCTTGACGAGCCACTTGGCCAGCGTGCCTTCCTCCATGGTCGGCGACAGCGCGGGCATCTTGATCTCGATCGCCATCTCAGTAGCTCTCCACCAGCACGTCGGTATACAATTCACCCGCTTCGGGCTCGGGCGTGCTTTCGGCGAAATCGGCGGCTTCGTTCACGACCTTGCGGATCTCCTGTTCGATGGACTTGAGGTCGGCCTCGCCGACGCCATGGCCCTCGAGCAGCTTCTTGACGTGCTCGATGGGGTCGGACTTGTCGCGCACCGCCTGCACTTCCTCGCGGCTGCGATATTTGGCGGGGTCGGACATGGAATGGCCGCGATAGCGATAGGTCTTCATCTCGAGGATGACCGGCCCCTTGCCCGCGCGCACCCAGGCGAGCGCCTCCTCGGCGGCACCGCGGCAGGCGAGCACGTCCATGCCATCGACCTGGATGCCCGGGATGCGGAAACTCTCGCCGCGGCGATACAGCTGGTCCTCGCTGCTGGCGCGGTTGACCGACGTGCCCATGGCATATTGGTTGTTCTCGATCACGAAGATGATCGGGAGCTTCCAAAGCTCCGCCATGTTGAAGCTCTCGTACACCTGGCCCTGATTGGCCGCGCCGTCGCCGAAATAGGCGAGGCAGACGCCGCCGTCGGCGCTGTACTTGTGCTTGAACGCAAGGCCGGTGCCGAGGCTGACCTGCGCGCCGACGATGCCGTGGCCGCCGTAGAACTTATGCTCGGTCGAGAACATGTGCATCGACCCGCCCTTGCCCTTCGAGATGCCCGCGGCGCGACCGGTGAGCTCGGCCATGATGATCTTCGGATCGATGCCATAGGCCAGCATGTGACCGTGGTCGCGATAGCCGGTGATCACCGAATCCGTATCGCCGTTCAGCGCGGACTGCAGCCCGACCGCGACGGCCTCCTGGCCGATGTACAGGTGGCAGAAGCCGCCGATGAAGCCGAGTCCGTAGAGCTGTCCCGCCTTTTCCTCGAAACGGCGGATCAGCAGCATCTGCTTGTAGAAGTCGAGCAGCTGGTCCTTGTTCGCCTCGAACGGCTTGGGTTCGGCGGGCCGCTCGCGATTGCTCAGCGGCGGTTCGGCGGGACGAGCGGCAGGCGATTTGGCCACGTAATACCTCGACGGTCCTGGGGAAGAATGTGCGAGCGCCTATAGGCCGGGTTTCGTCGGAACATCAATTCCCTGCCGCAACATGGCCGCGACGTAGCGTCGGGCGCACGTCGCAACCACGGCTCCCGCCACAATTTACCCGCTTTTGCGCAATCTTGTTACGCGAAACGCGCACAGTTTACGTCCGGCCCGCCTCACCGATCATGGCGCCCCCGTCTTGCACGAGCTGATCGAGAGACCCCTCGCACCGCTGGGGGCGCAGGAACGCCACAACGACATCCACCAGGGACCGGCCCGCTGTCGCGGTCGATAGCGCAAGTTTGTTGCCCTTTGCCCCCGCGCGCGCCAAACCGCAGCAAAGATGAGCACATCCGTCCACCCGTTCCGCATCGGCAACTTCCGCGCCTATTGGCTTTCCCGCCTGTCGGGCACGATCGCGCAGACCGCGCTGGCCATCGTGATCGGCTGGCAGGTCTATGGTCTCGCCCGCGAGACGATGGACATCCGGCAGGCCGCGTTCCTGCTGGGCATGATCGGCGCCGCGCAGTTCGTGCCCCTGTTCCTGCTGACCCCCGTCACCGGGCTGGTCGCCGACAGCGTCGATCGGCGCTGGATTGTGCGCGCGACGACCGCGCTGATCGCCGCGACCGCGGGCGCGCTCGGCGTGCTGACCTGGGCGGGCGCGCTGACGCTTCCGGCGCTGTTCGTCGCCGCGGTCCTGATCGGAATCGTGCGCGCCTTCACCGGCCCCGCCTATTCGGCGCTCGCCCCGAACCTCGTCCCGCGCGACAGCCTGCCGACCGCGATCGCCATCTCGTCGATCGCCTGGCAGGTCGGCTCGATCGCTGGACCAAGCGTCGGCGGCCTGCTCTATGCCATCCATCCCGATGTCGCCTATGCGACGATCACCGGGCTGTTCGTGCTCGCGCTGGTGACGATGCTGCTGATCGGCAAGGTGCCGCAGCCCCCCGCGCAGAAGGACCGTCGCCCGATCCATCGCATTCTGGACGGCTTCCAATATGTGCGTAACAACCGGCTGGTGCTGGCGACGATCACGCTCGATCTGTTCGTGGTGCTGCTTGCGGGCGCGACCGCGTTGCTGCCGATCTATGCGCGCGACATCCTGCACGTTGGATCGCAGGGGCTGGGACTGCTCGCCGCGGGAATGGGCATCGGCGCGGCGGCGACCGCCGTCTGGTTCTCCGTCCGACCGATGTCGTCCAACGTCGGCGTCAAGATGCTGGCGGCGGTGATCGTCTTCGCGCTGGCGGTGCTGACCTTCGGGCTGTCGACTTGGTTCCCGCTCAGCCTCGGCGCGCTGATCGTCGCGGGCGGCGCGGACATGGTATCGGTCTATGTCCGCCAGTCGCTGATCCAGCTGCACACGCCGGACGCAATGCGGGGACGGGTGAGCGCGGTGTCGCAATTGACCATCTCCGCCTCGAACGAATTGGGTGAGGCGGAGAGCGGGCTGATGGCGTCGCTGCTCGGCCCGGTCGGCGCGGTCGTGTTCGGCGGATGCGCCGCGATCGTCGTCACGCTCGCCTGGTCGCGCCTTTTTCCCGAACTGAAGCAGGCGCGGACCTTCGATCCGCCGGATATGTTACAGGTCGAACCCCAACACGGAGAAGCCAAGCCATGAAGGCCAACACGATCCTGGAGACGATCGGCAACACGCCGCACATCCGCATCCAGCGGCTGTTTCCCAGTTCCGAAGTGTGGATCAAATCGGAGAGGTCGAACCCGGGCGGGTCGATCAAGGACCGTATCGCTCTCGCGATGGTCGAGGCCGCGGAGCGGGACGGCCGGCTGAAACCCGGCGGCACGATTGTCGAGCCGACCAGCGGCAATACCGGGGTCGGCCTGGCGATGGTCGCGGCGGTGAAGGGGTACAAGCTCGTCCTCGTCATGCCCGAGTCGATGTCGCTGGAGCGTCGACGGCTGATGCTCGCCTATGGCGCGACGTTCGACCTCACCCCCCGCGAGAAGGGCATGAAGGGCGCGATCGAACGTGCGCTCGAGATCGTCGATCAGACGCCGGGCGCCTGGATGCCGCAGCAGTTCGAGAACCCCGCCAACATCGACGTCCATGTCCGCACGACGGCGCAGGAGATCCTCAACGATTTCCGCGATTCGCCGATCGACGTGATCATCACCGGCGTCGGCACCGGCGGCCATATCACCGGCGTCGCCGAGACCCTGAAGAAGGAATGGCCCGACCTGAAGGTGTTCGCAGTCGAGCCTGCCGCGTCACCGGTCATCGCCGGGGGCCAGCCCGGCCCGCATCCGATCCAGGGGATCGGCGCAGGCTTCATTCCGGCGAATCTGCACACGCAGGCGATCGACGGGGTGATCGAGGTCGATGCGGCGGTCGCCAAGGACATGGCGCGCCGCGCCGCGCGTGAAGAGGGTCTGCTGGTCGGTATCTCCTCGGGGGCGACGCTGGCGGCGATCCTGCAGAAGCTTCCCGACCTGCCGGACGGCACGCGGGTCCTCGGCTTCAACTACGATACGGGCGAACGCTATCTGTCGGTGCCGGACTTCCTGCCCGAACAGTGACCATGCCCACGAACGATGACGGCGTCCTCGCCGCGGCGGGGACGTCGAAAGGTGCGTCGTCGTCCGGCGATGGCGCCCGCGCCCGCCGGGTCGCCCTTCCCGCTATTCTCGCGGCGACCTCGGCGCTCGCGCTGGCGATCCCCGCCTGGGTGGTGACGCATCCGCCGGCGATCCGCGTCGCGCCGCGGCTTCATGTGAAGCTGCCGCCGCGGCGGATCGTGCCGCCGGCCGAGTTGCCGCCGGTCGAGCCGGTGCGACTGATCGATCTGTCGCCCGACGATGCCCGAGCGTTCAACGCGGACGTTCCCTTCTCGACGGCGCCCAATCCGCCGGCCCGACCGTTCCATTTCGCCGGTGGACCGGACGATCTGGCGCGCGCGACCGACTGTCTGGCGGCCGGGGTATTGTACGAAGCGGGGGACGACGCGCAGGGGGAGCGCGCGGTTGCGCAGGTGGTGCTGAACCGGCTGCGTCATCCAGCCTTTCCGAAGACCGTATGCGGCGTCGTCTTCGAGGGGCAGGACCGCAGCACGGGGTGTCAGTTTACCTTCAGCTGCGACGGTGCCCTGACGCGCTGGAAGCCGGGCGAGGCAGCGTGGAAACGTGCCCGCGGGGTGGCGGCGATGGCGCTGTCCGGATCGGTGTACAAGCCGGTGGGCTATGCGACACATTACCATACCGATTGGGTGGTACCCTATTGGCAGGCGAGCCTCGACAAGATCGCGGCGGTGCACAGCCACCTGTTCTTCCGCTGGAGCGGCTGGTGGGGCACGCCGCCCGCGTTCAATCGCCGCTGGACGGGCGGCGAACCGGTGATCGCGCAGCTGGCGCCCGTTTCGGATGCGCACAAGACCGGGGCGGCACTCGCCGAGGCCAAGGCGGCGCTTGCCGAGGCCGCGGTCGCTTCACCATCGGGCGGCGCCCTCGTTCCGGTGACGGGCACGGGGGACAGTTTCCTCGTCGCCCTTCCCCGCACGATGCTGGCGGAGGATTTCCCGCAGGTCGCCGCGAAAGCGTGCGGCGATCGACCGGTCTGCAAGTTCTCGGGATGGGCCGACGCGGCAAACGTGCCCGCCGCACTGCCGCTCGGCACGGCGCAGGTGGCCAGCATGTCCTTCAGCTATCTGCGCGATCGCGCGGCCGGTATCGAGAAGAGCCTGTGGAACTGCCAGCAGTTCGCGCGGGCCGAAAAATCCCAGTGCATGAAGCAGCAGGTGCTGATGACCGCCGTACCCGCGTCGGTCGCCAGCCCTCCCGCACCGGCCGATGATCATGCTGTCGCCGAGTTGAGCGGCGTGCGACGAAAGGGCGATCCCGCTCCTGCCGCATCCCCCACGGCCCGGCCCCCGGCCAAACCATGAGGTGGCCGGCGCGGGTGCCGCCGTCGCTGACGGCACCCGCGCCTGCGTTTTGGACCGCCGCTCCGCCGATGGGGCGGCGGCGATGGATCACGCCGCCCGGAACATCTCCGGCGGCAGCGCCATCACCGTGTCCGCACCGCCCTCGATCTTGCGGCGGAGCGCGCCGGCGTCGGGCATGATGCGTTCCGCGAAGAAGCGCGCGGTGACGAGCTTCGCGTCGAGGAAGGCGCTGTCGCCCTCGCCGCTCGCCTTGAGCGCGGTCGCGGCCTTCGCCATGCGCAGCCACATCAGGCCGACCGCGACCAGGCCGGTCAGGTGCATGTAAGGCACCGCGCCAGCACCCACGTTTTCCGGGTTCTTCATGCCGTTGGCCATGAACCACATGGTCGCGGCCTGCATCTGGCCGAGCGCCTTCTCCAGCGCTTCCGCGATCGCTAACGTCGCCGGATCGGCCTTTCCTGCCGCCGCTTCCTCGCCGACGATCTTGAAGAAGGCCTGGACGGCGCGGCCGCCCTTCTGCGCGAGCTTGCGGCCGACGAGGTCCATCGCCTGGACGCCGTTGGTCCCTTCGTAGATCATCGCGATCCGCGCATCGCGGACATATTGCTCCATCCCCCATTCCTGGATGTAGCCGTGGCCGCCATAGACCTGCTGCGCGTTGGTCGCGACCTCATAGGCCTTGTCGGTGCCGACGCCCTTGATGACCGGGGTAAGCAGGCCGACGAGATCGCCTGCCATCTCGCGGTCCTCGTCCGTCGAGGCATGGTGCTCGAGGTCGACCTGGAGCGCACCCCACAGGCAGAGCGCGCGAAGGCCCTCCGTCCACGCCTTGGCCTCCATCAGCATCCGCCGGACGTCCGGATGGACGAACAGGGTGTCCGCCTTCTCGTTCGGCTCCTGCGGGCCGGTCAACGCGCGGCCCTGGCGCCGGTCGCCGGCATATTGGACGGCGTTCTGATAGGCGACCTCGGCGATGCCGAGGCCCTGCAGGCCGACGCCGAGGCGGGCGGCGTTCATCATGATGAACATCGCGGCGAGGCCCTTCATCTCCTCGCCGACGAGCCAGCCCTTGGCGCCGTCATAGTTCATGACGCACGTCGAATTGGCATGGATGCCCATCTTGTGCTCGATCGAGCCGCAGGTCACCGCGTTGCGCTCGCCGAGCGATCCGTCGTCATTGACCAGCACCTTCGGCACCACGAACAGGCTGATGCCCTTCGAGCTGTCCGGCGCGCCCGGCGTCTTGGCGAGGACGAGGTGGATGATGTTGCCGGTCAGGTCGTGCTCGCCCGCCGAGATGAAGATCTTCGTGCCGGTGATCGCATAGCTGCCGTCGGCCTGCGGCTCCGCCTTGGTGCGGATCAGCCCGAGGTCCGTGCCGCACTGCGGCTCGGTCAGGTTCATCGTGCCGCCCCATTCGCCCGACACCATCTTGGGGACGTACATCTGCTTCTGCGCCTCGGACCCCTGCGCCAGCAGCGCGGCGATCGCGCCATGGGTCAGGCCCGGATACATGGCGAAGGCCATGTTGGACGAAATCATATATTCCTGGAACGCGGTCGACACGACGTGAGGCATCCCCTGCCCGCCATATTCGGGCAAATTGCCCAACGTTGCCCACCCGCTTTCGACATAGCGCTTGTACGCCTCCTTGAACCCAGCCGGCGTCGTGACGCTGCCATCCTCGTGCCGAGTGCAGCCTTCCTGGTCCCCGGACTGGTTTAGCGGGAACAACACCTCGGCGACGAAGCGGCCGCCCTCTTCGAGCACCGCGTCGACGACATCCGGCGTCGCTGCATCGAAGCCAGGCAGGTTGGAAAAGTTCTGGAGGCCGACGACATGCTCCAGAACGAAGCGGGTATCGCGGACGGGGGGCGTGTACTGGGGCATCGAAAAGGCTTCCTCTCAGGCGTCCCGGGCGTGAACGGCTTCGACGACGTTCACGAATTCGGTCAGTTCGGCGATGGCGGCATCGATGTCGTGCTTCTGCCGTTCGAGCAGCGCGATCCTGCCGCGACAGCGGTCGATCGTCGCCTGGCGCTGTGCGCGTCGGTTGTCCCCGACGTCGTACAGGTCGATCATCTCGCGAATCTCGCCCAGCGAGAAGCCGACACGCTTGCCGCGCAGGATCCACGCCAGGCGGGCCCGGTCGCGATGCGAATAGATACGCTGTGTACCCCGCCGCTCCGGCGCGATCAGCCCTTCGTCCTCGTAGAAGCGGAGCGCACGGGCAGTCACGCCGAACTCGTCCGACAGGTCGGAGATCGTATAGCTGTCGCGGTCATCCCGCGGCGCGATAGGCGCATAGGCAGGCGTCAGATCCATGCCCGTCAATTAGCTTACCTTTACGTCAACGTCAACTGCCGCAAAGAGGCCGGCCCGCCGGCGAACGCAGTTGCGCCGCTTCCGAAGCAGAAGCGCTGACGCGATCGACGGCAAGCGCTGATAGCGAAGCACGCCCGGTACAAAGCGATTCGCAGGCCGACGGAAGCGCCGCCGGAAAGACGATGCGATCGCCATCGATCGCGGCATTGAACCGACACGACCCGAAGGCGAGGCGGGCTGAGTCGCCACGCTGGCGAAGCGTGCCGGCCGCCGCGCATCCCTGCCCTTCTCCATAGTCGATGAGGACACCGACGCGCAGCGTACCGGCATGCCCCGGCACGACACACAGGCGATCGGTTTCCCGCGACCAGGCGCCGATGAGCGTCACGCGCCGAGGATCGACCACCATGCCCGCTGCCACCGCAGCGTTCTCCAACCGGGCACCGGCAGATGGTGCTTGCGAATGCGGCTGCCGCCGGCACGCGGGCAGCAGTGCGAACGTCGCGAGCAGCGCCGTCGTACACAGCCTCATACGATGCGAACGAGCCGATCGCCCTCGATCCGGCGATAGAAGCACGTATCTGCCCCCGTGTGGCATGCCGGACCGGCGGGATCCGCGATGATCCAAATCGCATCCTGATCACAGTCGACGCGCATCTCGACCACCGACAGGATATTTCCTGAGGTTTCGCCTTTCTTCCAAAGCCGATTGCGACTGCGCGACCAGAACGTCGCGTGACCGCTGTTCCGGGTTTCGGCGAGCGCGTCCGCATTCATGTGGGCGACCATGAGCAACGCGCCTTCGCGGTTCGTCACGACGGCGGTGATCAGGCCGGCGCCGTCGTATTTGGGGTCTAGGACGAGCTCGGTTTCGCGCGGTTCGGACATGTCGGTCGTTTAGACGCGCGGGGAGATGGCGTCACGCCGGTTGTGCGTCGTCTCTCACCCTATCGGTTGGAGCGAATCGCCTTCGCGAGCTCGGCCTTGTCCATCTTCGACCGGCCGGCGATGCCGATTTCGCGCGCTTCCTTCAGCAGGTCCGCCTTGCTGCGATCCTCCAGGCGCGTCGACTTGTGGTCCAGCGTGCCGGCCGCCTTCGCATTGGCGATCCGGGCGGCCTTCTCCTTCGAATTGCCCTGTTTGCGCAACTCTTCGTAGAGCGCATCGTCCTTGATCTGGGCGCCGTGGTCCTTCGCCATCGCGGATCTCCTTCCGCCGTCGAACGAGCGGAAAGCACCAACGCTCCCGCATCCGCATGACAAACAGGCGACAAACCTGTTTCGCGTGCCTATATGCGCGCTCGCACGACATCAGGCCGGGCCATGCTGACCACACATCCCTTCGACGACGACACGCTGCACGAAGAGTGCGGCATCTTCGGTGTTTCCGGCAGCGACAGCGCGGCCGCGCTCGTTGCGCTCGGCCTGCACGCGCTGCAGCATCGTGGGCAGGAGGCCGCCGGGATCACGAGTTTCGACGGCCACCTGTTCCACAGCCATCGCGCGATGGGCCATGTCGCCGGCAATTTCGACCGCGACGACGTGATCCGCGCGCTGCCGGGCAACGTTGCAACCGGCCATGTCCGCTACTCGACAACCGGCGAGACCGCGCTGCGCAACGTCCAGCCGCTCTACGCCGACCTCTCGACCGGCGGCTTCGCGATCGCCCACAACGGCAATATCTCGAACGCGATGAAGCTGCGCCGCGAGCTCGTCCGGCGCGGGTCGATCTTCCAGTCGACCAGCGACACCGAGACGATCATTCACCTCGTCGCGACGTCCAGCTATCGCACGCTGCTCGACCGCTTCATCGATGCGCTCAAGCAGATCGAGGGCGCCTATTCGCTCATCGTCACCACGCCGGAGGGCATGATCGCGTGCCGCGACCCGCTCGGCATCCGGCCGCTCGTGATGGGTCGCCTGGACGATGCGATCATCTTCGCCTCCGAGACCGTGGCGCTCGACGTGTGCGGCGCGACGTTCGAGCGACAGGTCGAACCCGGCGAGCTGGTTATCGTCCAGGGCAGCGAGGTCCGTTCGATCAAGCCGTTCGCGCCGATGGCGCCGCGCCCCTGCATCTTCGAATGGGTTTATTTCAGCCGCCCCGATTCGATCGCGGGTGATCAGTCTGTCTATTCGGTCCGCAAGGAGATCGGTGCGCAGCTGGCGATCGAGGCGCCGGTCGAGGCGGACCTCGTGATCCCGGTGCCCGATTCGGGCGTGCCGGCGGCGATCGGCTACGCGCAGCAGTCCGGGATCCCGTTCGAGCTCGGCATCATCCGTTCCCACTATGTGGGCCGCACCTTCATCCAGCCCGGCGACAAGGTCCGTCACCTGGGCGTCAAGCTGAAGCACAACGCCAATCGCGCGCTGATCCAGGGCAAGCGTATCGTCCTGATCGACGATTCGATCGTGCGTGGGACGACCAGTCTAAAGATCGTGCAGATGATGCGCGATGCGGGCGCGGCGGAAATTCACATGCGGATCGCCAGCCCGCCCACGCGACACAGCTGCTTCTACGGCGTCGACACGCCCGAGCGCGCCAAGCTGCTCGCCGCCAAGCTCGACGTCGGTGGCATGACCGATTTCATCCACGCCGACAGCCTCGCCTTCGTCTCGATCGACGGCCTGTACAAGGCGCTGGGAGAGGCCAAGCGTGCGGACATCCGGCCCAAATACTGCGATGCTTGCTTTACCGGCGATTATCCGACGACGCTGACCGACCATGACGATGCGGCCCCTGTCGACCAATTCGCGATGCTTGCGGAACGGGTAAATTGAGCGAGATGAGCAAGGCTCTGGACGGGAAACTGGCGCTAGTCACCGGCGCCAGCCGGGGCATCGGCGCCGCGACCGCGATCGCGCTTGCCAAGGCCGGTGCGCACGTCGTGCTGACCGCCCGCACCGCCAAGGATCTGGAAAGCGTAGAGGATACGATCTTCCAGGCAGGCGGATCGGCGACGATCGCGCCGCTCGATCTTGCGCAAAGCGACTCGATCGCACGGCTGGCGACGGCGGTGGGCGAGCGCTGGCAGGCGCTGGACATCCTGGTGCTCAACGCAGGCACACTTGGCAGCCTGGCGGCGGTGCCGGCGATCCAGCCAAAGGAGTTCGCAGAGGTGCTGACGCTCAACGTCAGTTCGCAGGCGGCGATGCTCGCCGCATTCGACGCCATGCTGCGCCGGTCGAGGGGCGCGCGCGTGATCGGCGTCACCTCGAGCGTCGCGCGCAAGCCGCGCGCCTATTGGGGTGCCTATGGTGCGTCCAAGGCGGCCTTCGAAACGCTGATCGGCGCCTATGGCGACGAGACCGCCGAGATCAGTGCGATCCGTACCGCGATCCTCGATCCCGGCGCGACGCGGACCAAGATGCGCGCCCGCGCCTATCCGGGCGAGGATCCGCAGTCGGTGAAGGCGCCGGAGGTGGTGGCGGAACGGATCGTGGCGCTGGCGACCGACGGGTTCGCCCCGGGGCATTTCGAACGGGTCGGCTGATCCGGCCTAGGCCTTGATCAGCGTCACCTGCGCGACGTCGATGCCGCCACCCCGGAAGCCGCCCTCGCAATACATCAGATAATAGCGCCACAGGTCGCGGAACCGCGCGTCCAGCCGGGACGGCAGGCGGGCCGCCCGGTCGGCATTCTCGAATCGCTCGCGCCAGTGCCGCAGGGTCTGCGCATAATCGAGGCCGAAGCCCTGCCGGTCGGTCCAGGCGAGGCCCCGCGCCTCGCAGAGCGCGCGGAAGCGGCTCTCGGACAGCAGCATGCCGCCGGGGAAGATGTAGCGCTGGATAAAATCGACATTGCCTGCATAGGCGGGAAAGATGTCGTCGGCGATGCTGATATACTGGATCGCGGCGCGGCCGCCCGGCTTCAGCACGCGGACGAGCGTGTCGACATAGGCCGGCCAGTAATCCTGGCCGACCGCTTCGACCATCTCGATGCTCGCCACTGCGTCATAGGTACCGGCGACGTCGCGATAATCGGTCAGCGCCACGGTGACACCGGGAAGGCCGCGGGAGTCCACGGCCGCCTTCTGCTCGGTCGACAGCGTCAGGGCGTGGACGCAGCGCCCCGCCGCCGCGGCAGTCGCCGCGAACGACCCCCAGCCGCAGCCGATCTCGAGAATCGTGTCGCCCGGGCGGGTCGCGGTGCGCTCGAGGATCGCGGCGAGCTTGCGCGCCTGCGCCCGGGCCAGATCGTCGCCCGGCCCGTAGATGGCGCTCGAATAGGTGAGGCTTTCGTCGAGCCATTCGCGGTAGAAATCGTTGCCCAGGTCGTAATGCTCGGCGATGTTCCGGCGCGCGCCCTTGCGGTCGTTGCGGCGGACCCGATGCCAGGCGCGTAGCGCCGCCTTCGGCAGCCCCCCGGCCCGCGCCGTGCCGCCGAGCGTGGAACGATTGCGCATGAACAGGTCGAACAGCGGCACAGGATCGGGACTGGACCATTCGCCGGCCTCCCACGCCCGATACCAGCCGACCGACCCCTCGGTCGCGAGCCGAATCAGCGCGCGCCACGACATGATCGTGACGATCGGCACGGGCCCCGGTTTACGGCCCCCGAGCAGCCGGCGTGTCCCGTCGGGAAGGCGCGCCTCGATCCCGCCGCTTGTCAGCCCTGCATCAATGCGGTCGAGCAGGCGGTGGAACGGGATCGCGATCAGGCGGGAGAAACGTGCGGCCATGCGCGCGCCCATGCCCGAGGATCCGGACGAACGAAAGACGCTCAGGCCGACGCGGGGGAGAATGCCTCGCCCAAGGTAAGGATCGCCGCGACGTGACGGCGAGCAATTTCAAGCGCATCGTCGCCATAGCCGCCCCCGACCGTACTCGCGAGCGGCGCGTCGATGGAGCGGGCGAGCCCGGCGATCACATGCTCGCGACGGGCAAGCCCGGCGAGGCTGAGCGACAGGCGGCCGAGCCGGTCCCCTTCGAACGGGTCGACGCCCGCCTGGTACAGGATCAGCTGTGGCCGATGCTCCGCGAGGAAGGGTGCCAGCGTCTCCTTCAGCTTGGCCAGATAGCCCTCGTCGCCCAGGCCGTCCGCCAGCGAAACATCCAGCGTCGATCGCGCCTTGCGGGCAGGAAAGTTCTTTTCCGCATGGATCGAATAGGTGACGATACCGGGCCGGCCGGCCAGCAGCGCGGCTGTTCCATCGCCCTGATGCACGTCACAATCGACGACGGCGAGGCGGTCGACCGTCCCCTCCTCGATCAGCCGGACCGCGGCGACCGCGAGGTCGTTGAACACGCAATAGCCGGCTCCCGTATCGGCAAGCGCATGATGGCTGCCACCGGCGCTGTTCGCGGCAAAGCCGTGGCGAAGCGCGAGATGCGCCGCGAGCCACGTCCCCCCCGGTACCGCCTGCGCACGTGCGGCGACGGCAGGCGTGACGGGAAAGCCGATCCGCCGCGTCTTGGCGGGCGGAACGCGTGCCTCCAGCACCTCGGCGACATAATCCGGATCATGCACGGCCTCCAGCCACCGCACGTCCATCAGCTCGGGCTGGTGCCAGGTCAGCCGCTCGCCTTCGGCTAGCAGCAGGTCACGGATCAAGCCGTTCTTGTTCCAGCGATAGGTCGAACGGGCGGGCGCAGGCGCGACATAGGCGGGGTGATGGACGATCGGGATCACGCGTCCTAGGTAGGGCGCCAGCCGCCGCCGCCCAAGAGAGACGCATGACAGATACGTCCGACACCCCGCCCTTCGTCCGCCCGGACGTCCGCATGTTCCTCAATTATCTCAATGCGGTTCCCGGTCCGCGGACGCACCAGATGACGCCCGCCGACGCGCGGCAGGTGTATATCGCGATGAAGGACGTCGCGGACCTGCCGGTGGGCCAGCTCGCGACGAGCCGCGACCTGTCGATACCCGGCCCCGCCGGCACGATTGCCGCGCGACTGTTCGACGCCCGTGAAACGCGCGCGCCGGGACCAGCCGTGGTCTTCTTCCACGGGGGTGGCTTCGTCATCGGCACGATCGACACGCATGCGAGCTTCTGCGCCGAGATGGCGCGCGTGCTCGACCTGCCCGTCGTATCCGTCGAGTATCGCCTGGCGCCGGAGCACCGCTGGCCCGCGGCGCCCGACGATTGCGAGGCGGCGGCGCGCTGGGTCGCGGAGAGCCCCGCCGACCTCGGGCGAAGCGTCACCTCGCTGGTTCTCGCCGGCGACAGCGCGGGTGGGACGCTGACGATCGTCACGGCCATGGACCTGCGCGACGCCCCCGCCGCCGTTCCGGTGATCGTCCAGGCACCGATCTATCCGGCGGCCGATTCGTCGCGCATGTACCCCTCCTTCGACGCATTCGCCGACGGTTACCTGCTGACGCGCGATACGATGCTGTGGTTCGTCGACGCCTATCAGGCGGATGTCGCGCATCCGCGGGGATCTCCCCTGCTCGGCAATGTCGCGGGCCTGCCGCCGGCGGTAATCGTCACCGCCAGCCTCGACCCGATTCGCGACCAGGGGCGCGCCTATGCCGCCGCGCTGGTCCAGGCGGGCGTGCCCGTCGTATTCCGGGAGGCGATGGGCACAGTCCACGGCTTCGTGACCCTGCGAAAGGCGATTCCGTCCGCCCAGGGAGACGTGGCGGGCTATCTCTCGGCGCTGAAGGACGTCATCCTCGAGGCCGAGGCAGCCCGAGTCCAGACGCAGGCTGCGGGAGCCGGCGCATGAGCAAGGCCGATCTTCCCTATCGCCCCTGCGCCGGCGTGATGCTGGTCAATCGCGATGGCCGCGTCTTCGTCGGGCAGCGAGTCGACTCGACGCTGGAAGCCTGGCAGATGCCGCAGGGCGGGATCGATCCCGGCGAGGACGCCCTGACGGCCGCGATCCGCGAGCTTGGCGAGGAGACAGGCGTCGCGCCCGACAAGGTCACGCTGGTCGCCGAGGCGCCTGACGAATTCTACTACGACCTGCCGGACGATCTGGTCGGCAAGGTCTGGCAGGGCAAGTGGCGCGGCCAGCGCCAGCGCTGGTTCCTGTTCCGGTTCCTGGGCGAGGACAGCGACGTCGACATCGACACGGCGCACAAGGAATTCCGCGCCTGGCGCTGGGCGGATCCGTCAGACCTGCCGACGATGATCGTGCCGTTCAAGAAGGCGCTGTACGAAGCGGTGCTCACCGCATTCCAGCCCCATCTCGCCGCAAGCGAAACAAGGTAGGTTTGCCTGTCGCACCCCAGTCCCTAGGCCCACTCTCCATGCGCCGCTTGCCGATCCTGCTGCTCGCCACCCTGCTGCTCGCGAACGCGGAGGGCAATCCGGCACCCGATCAGAATGCGGTGCCGATCCCGGGACCGATCAAGGCGATGCTGGACGCCGCGATCGAGAGCGGCAACGACGGGGATGTCTCGGTCGTCGTCAAATACGCGCGCCTCGCCGACCCGGCGAGTGCGGACCAGGTGCTCGCGATCGCCCAGAAGTGGCGCAGCGAGCGCGCGGCGGCGCGGAGCGAGACGATACGCCAGGCGAACATCTTCGATCTATGGTCGGGTCGGGCGGAGCTCGGCGGCTACATCACCACGGGCAACACCAATTCCAAAGGCGGCACGGCGGTTCTCGACCTGACGCGCGAGGGGCTCCAGTGGCGCCACAAGTTCCATGCGCAGGCCGACTATCAGGAAAACGCGGGGATCACCACGCGCGAACATTATCTGGCCAGCTACGAGCCCAACTACAAATTCGATGATCGCGCCTACATCTATGGCGCCGCGCAATTCGAAAGCGATCGCTTCCTCGGCTATTTCGATCGCTATTCGGCATCGGCGGGGATCGGCTACAGCGCGGTCAAGACGCCCCGCGTCCGGCTGGACGTCGAACTGGGGCCCGCCTTTCGGCGGACCAGCTTCACCAACGACCTGATCGAGGGAAGCCTCGCGGCGCGCGGCACGATGGCGTTCAGCTGGCGGCTGCTGCCGGGCCTGTCGGTGACGCAGAACGCCGCCGCCTATGTCGAACGGTTCAATTCGACGGTGAGCGGCACGACGGCGCTGAACGCGAAGCTGCTCGGCCCGCTGTCGGCAGCTCTGTCATACAATGTCCAGTACGAAAGCCAGCCGCCGGTCGGCTCCGTATCGACGGACACGACCAGTCGCGCGTCGCTGGTCTACAGCTTTTGACGCGACGGCGGCGCTGCCGCCTGTGCCGCTGCGACACGGGAAAGGCCGGCGCCGGATTTCCCTTCCGACGCCGCCTCGGCTAGCAGGCGGCGATGGAGAGAATGACGGACGAGGCGCGGGCTGTGATCGCGGCCCTCGACGGCCCGGCTATGTTGGCCAGGACGTGCGAATGGGCGGCCATCAATAGCGGGACGCGCAACCTTGCCGGGCTGGCCCGGATGGCCGCCGTGCTGGCGGATGCCTTCGCGGTGCTCCCGGGCGAGACGAGGCTGATGGAGCCGGCGCCGGTCGACACGGTGGGCACGGATGGCAAGGTCGCGGCGCTTTCGCACGGCCGCCACCTGTATCTCGCCGTGCGCCCCGACGCGCCCGTGCAGATGCTGTTCACGGGCCACATGGATACCGTCTATCCGGCCGATCACCCGTTCCAGGCGGTGACCCATCGTAGCGACGGCACCGTCAACGGGCCTGGCGTTGCGGATATGAAGGGCGGGCTCTGCGTCCTGCTCGCGGCGCTCGCGGCCATCGAGCGCGATCCCGACGCGGCAAGGCTCGGCTATGCCGTGGTGATCAATTCCGACGAGGAAACCGGATCGCTTTCGTCATCGGCGCTGCTCGCCGAGGCGGCGCGCGGAAAGGTCGCGGCGCTGACGTACGAGCCGGCGCTGCCGGACGGGACGCTGGCAGGCGCGCGGGGCGGGACCGGCAATTTCTCGATCGTCGTGCGTGGCCGCGCGGCGCATGCCGGCCGCAATCCCGAGGAGGGGCGAAACGCGATCGTCGCCGCGGCGGCGATCGCCGTGCGGCTGGCGGAGGCGCGCGGCGATGGCCTGAGCGTCAATCCCGCCCGGATCGACGGCGGCGGTCCCAACAACGTGGTACCGGATCTGGCGGTGCTGCGCGTCAACTTCCGCCCGCGTGACCCGTCCGCCATCGCGCGCGCGGAGGAGACCGTCCGCGATACCATCGTGTCGATAGGATCGGAGCATGACGTGCACATCGCCCTCCACGGCAGCTTCAATCGTCCGCCAAAGCCGATGGACGCCGGCAGCGAGCGTCTCTTCGCCACCGTCGCGGAAGCGGGCGGCACGCTCGGCCTGCCGATCGCCTGGCGGGCCACCGGCGGCGTGTGCGACGGCAACAATATCGCCGCGGCGGGCGTGCCCGTCGTCGACACGATGGGCGTACGCGGCGGCGCGATCCATTCCGCCGAGGAATTCCTGATCGCGGACAGTCTCGTCGAGCGCGCCGCGCTGTCGATCCTGACGATCCGCCGAATCATCGCAAGGGGCCACGCATGACCTTCCGTATCCGCGCCGCGAACGGTCGCGACCTGCCGCACCTCTATGAGATGGCCAAGCTCACTGGCGGCGGATTCACCAACCTGCCCCCGGATCGCAAGGCCTTGCGCGCCAAGCTCGAGCGGAGCGAAGCGGCGATTTCCAACGACGGCGGACCCGTCGCCGACGAACTTTTCGTGCTGATCCTCGAAAATGCCGCGACGGGCGAGGTGCGCGGGACCAGCCAGATCTTCACCCAGGTCGGCCAGCAGCATCCATTCTACAGCTATCGCATCGGCACGCTGACGCAGCACAGCCGCGAACTCGGCCGGACCTTCCGCGCCGAGATGCTAACGCTCACCACGGATCTCGAGGGCTCGTGCGAGGTGGGCGGTCTGTTCCTGCACCCCGGCGAGCGCGCCGGCGGACTCGGCCTTCTGCTCGCGCGGAGCCGCTATCTCTTCATCCGCGCGCACCGCGATCGATTCGCGGACCGTATCCTAGCGGAGCTGCGCGGCGTGATCGACGAAGCGGGCGGATCCCCCTTCTGGGACGGTCTCGCCGGCCGCTTCTTCGGCATGACCTTCCAGGATGCCGACCAGTTCAACGCGATAAACGGCCATCAATTCATCGCCGACCTGATGCCCAAGCACCCCATCTATACCGCCATGCTGTCGGAGGCAGCGCGCGGCGCCATCGGCCTGCCGCATCCGAGCGGACGTGCGGCGATGCGGATGCTGGAGAACGAGGGCTTCCACTTCGAGAATTACGTCGACATCTTCGACGGTGGACCGACGATGACCGCACGCACCGACCGCGTCCGGTCGATCGCAGGGGCGATGGCCAGCCGCGTCGTCGCGGTCGACGGCGACCAGGGCGGCGTGGAATCGCTGGTCGCGATCGGCCGGCTGCGGGATTTCCGCTGCGCGTTCGGCTGCGTGCGCGAGGTGGGCGAGGATATCGTCCTGTCCGCCGATTGCGCCGCGCTGCTCGGCGTGCGGGAGGATGACGTCGTGCTGCACGTGCCGCGGTGGTGAGAGACATGCAGACCGAGATCAATTTCGACGGGATCGTCGGACCGAGCCACAATTATGCCGGCCTGTCGGCGGGCAACCTGGCAGCGACGCACAATGCCGGTCGCATTTCCCATCCACGCGCCGCCGCGCTGGAGGGGCTGGCCAAGATGCGCGCGAACCTGGCGCTCGGGCTGACGCAGGGCATCTTGCTGCCGCATCGGCGACCCGACCACCGGTGGCTGGCAAGCCTCGCCACGGATCATGCACGGGCGACGCCGCTGCTGCGGGCGCAGGCCATGTCCGCCTCCGCGATGTGGGCCGCCAACGCGGCGACCGTGTCCCCCGCGCCGGACGCCGCCGACGGCCGTTGTCACCTGACGGTCGCCAATCTGCTGACGATGCCGCATCGCAGCCACGAGTGGCCGGAGACGCTGGCGCAGCTGCGACTCGCCTTCGCCGACCCGGCCTTCGCCGTCCACGCGCCGGTGCCTCCCCCCTTCGGCGACGAGGGCGCGGCCAATCATATGCGCCTATGCGCGTCACATGACGCCCCTGGCGTCGAGGTGTTCGTCTACACGATCGCCGGCGGCCCCTTCCCCGCCCGCCAGCATCCGGAGGCCAGCGCCGCCGTCGCGCGACGCCACGCGCTCGATCCGGCAAAGACGCTCTTCGTCGAACAGTCGCCAGCGGCGATCGCGGCGGGCGCCTTCCACAACGACGTCGTCGCGGTGGCGAACGAGCGGGTGCTGTTCGCGCATGAGCAGGCCTTCGCGGAGCGCGAAACCTTCTACGCCGATCTGCGTCGGCTGATGCCGGCGGTGGAGATCGTCGAGGTCCCGGCGGCGGAGGTCAGCCTGGCCGATGCGATCGCCTCCTATCTCTTCAACGCCCAGCTCGTGACGACGCGCGACGGGCCGACGTTGATCGTGCCGGCAGAGGCGCGCGCCAATGCGGCCGTGTGGCGCTGGCTGGAGCGGCATCGCGCCGGCAACGGGCCGATCCGACAGGTCGAGGTGGTCGACGTCAAGCAATCCATGGCGAATGGCGGCGGCCCAGCCTGCCTGCGCCTGCGCGTCGTCGCGGACCCCGCGCGCGTCGATCCGCGCTTCCTCGTGGACGTCGAGAAGATCGCTCTGATCGAAGACGTCGTTCGGCGCTGCTGGCCGGAAACCATCGACCCCGCCGAGCTTGCAGATCCGGCGCTCGTCGCGGCGATCGAGGCCGCGCACAGGGCGCTGCTGGACGCGCTGGACCTGTCGGATTGCTTTACGATTAACCACGTCGCTTAAGGCGGAAACGGCGGAATTGCGGCATTGGCATCGCGCTTGCTTAACGATTTGCCATGTGGCTCCGATTGAAGCGTCTGTTCACGATCACGACGAAGTTCGAGGCGTTCCTCGTCATCTATGCGCTCGCCACCGGCGCGGTCGCGCGCGGAGTGCACTATCTGGACCTCTACCCCGGTTTCGGCGGCTGGCTGCTCTTTGCGGTTTGTCCGCTGTCGGTGTTCATGGTCGGCGGCATTTTGATCGACACGGTCGAGCAGCGCCGCCACGAATGACGTGGCATCACCTTTTGCGGGCAACAGGATAACTTGGTCGCGCCCGCCCGCGCGGGCACTATCTCGGCACGCATGAGCGGGCTCACGCATCTCGATCGGCTCGAGGCCGAAAGCATCTACATCCTGCGCGAAGTCGTCGCCGAGGCCCAATCCCCGGTGATGCTCTATTCGGTCGGCAAGGATTCGGCGGTGATGCTGCATCTCGCCAGGAAAGCCTTCTACCCCGCGACACCGCCATTTCCCCTGCTTCACGTCGACACGACGTGGAAATTCCGCGCGATGTACGATCTGCGCGACAAGGCGGCGGCGGCGGCCGGCATGGAGCTGATCGTCCACCGCAATCCCGAGGCGCTGGCCGCCGGCATCAATCCGTTCGACCACGGCAGCCGCCATACCGACCTATGGAAGACCGAGGGCCTCAAGCAGGCGCTGAAGGCCGGCGGATTCGACGCCGCCTTCGGCGGGGCGCGGCGCGACGAGGAGAAGGCCCGCGCGAAGGAGCGCATCTTCTCGTTCCGCTCCGCGAGCCAGGGCTGGGACCCCAAGGCGCAGCGCCCGGAATTGTGGAACCTCTACAATGCGCGGATCAGGCGGGGCGAGAGCATCCGCGTGTTTCCCCTGTCCAATTGGACCGAGCTCGACATCTGGCAATATATCCTGCGTGAAGGGATCGAGATCGTCCCCCTCTATTTTGCCGCGCCGCGCCCGACCGTGGAGCGCGACGGCCTGATCCTGATGGTGGACGACGATCGCTTCCCGCTCGCGCCCGGCGAAATGCCGGTGGAGCGCTCGATCCGATTCCGGACGCTCGGCTGCTATCCGCTGACCGGCGCGGTGGAGAGCGCGGCGGACACGTTGCCGGCGGTGATCCAGGAGATGCTGCTGACGACGACGTCCGAACGCCAGGGCCGCGCGATCGACCACGACCAGACGGCGAGCATGGAGAAGAAGAAGCGCGAGGGCTATTTCTGATGACGGTCTACACCCCCGACGCGCTCATCGCCGCCGATATCCATGCCTATCTCGACACGCATCAGTCCAAGTCGATGCTGCGCTTCATCACCTGCGGCAGCGTCGACGACGGCAAGTCGACGCTGATCGGCCGGCTGCTCTACGATTCCAAGACGATCTTCGAGGACCAACTGCGTCAGCTCGAGGCCGACAGCCGCCGCGTCGGGACGCAGGGCACGAACATCGACTTCGCGCTGCTCGTCGACGGACTGGCCGCCGAGCGCGAACAGGGCATCACCATCGACGTCGCCTATCGCTTCTTCGCGACCGAGAAACGCAAGTTCATCGTCGCGGACACGCCGGGGCACGAGCAATATACCCGGAACATGATCACCGGGGCTTCCACCGTCGACGCGGCGGTAATCCTGGTCGACGCGCGCAAGGGCATCCTGACCCAGACGCGGCGCCATTCCTTCCTCGCCCATCTGATCGGCATCCGGCATCTGATCCTTGCGGTCAACAAGATGGATCTCGTCGGACATGACCAGGCGGTGTTCGACGACATCGTCGCGGACTATGCAAAGTTCGCCGCCGGCATCGGCATCGCCGGCTTCACCGCCATTCCCCTGTCGGGCCTGACCGGCGCGAACATCACCGCGCGATCCGACGCCATGCCATGGTACCGCGGCCCGGCGCTGCTGCCGCATCTGGAGGCGATACCGGTCGATACCGATCGGGCGGCGATGACGCCGTTCCGCATGCCGGTGCAATGGGTCAATCGGCCGGACCTCGACTTCCGGGGATTCGCCGGAACGATCGCCGGCGGATCGGTGCGGGTCGGCGACCGGGTTCGCATCGTGCCGTCCGGCCGCACCACGTCGATCGCGCGCATCGTCACCTTCGACGGAGATCGCGGCAGCGCCGTCGCGGGCGAGGCGGTGACGCTGGTGCTCGCGGACGAGGTCGATTGTTCCCGCGGCGACGTCATCGCGGCGGCGGATTCCCCGCCCGAAGCCGCGACCCAATTCGAAGCGACCCTCGTTTGGCTGAACGATGCGCCGCTCGTCCCCGGTCGCGGCTATTGGCTCAAGATGGGTACGCAGACGGTGGGCGCGACGGTGCAGCCGCCGGCCTATGTCGTCGACGTCAACACCCAGGCGCATCTGTCGGCGGAGACGCTCGCGCTCAACGACATCGGCGTCGCAGAGGTCTTTACCGAGGCCGCCCTCGTCTTTGCGCCCTATGCGCAGAGCCACGTTCTGGGCGGCTTCATCCTGATCGATCGCGAGACGAACGCCACGGTCGCCGCCGGCATGATCCATCACGCGCTCCGCCGTGCGCAGAACGTGCACTGGCAGTCGACGCATATCAGTCGCGAGGCGCATGCCCGTCAGAAGGGACAGTCGCCGCGCCTTCTGTGGTTCACCGGCCTGTCCGGATCCGGCAAGTCGACGATCGCGAACCTGGTGGAGAAGAAGCTGCACGCGCTCGGCCGGCACAGCTTCCTGCTGGATGGCGACAATATCCGTCATGGCCTGAACCGGGACCTGGGCTTTGCCGATGCCGACCGGATCGAGAACATCCGCCGCGTCGGCGAGGTGGCGAAGCTGATGTGCGACGCCGGCCTGATCGTGCTGACCGCCTTTATCTCGCCGTTTCGCGCGGAACGCGAGATGGTACGCGGCCTGCTGCCGGCGGGTGAGTTCGTCGAGATCTTCATCGACACGCCGCTCGCCGATGCGGAAGCGCGGGACGTCAAAGGCCTGTACGCCAAGGCGCGGGCGGGTGAGATCAAGCATTTCACCGGCATCTCCAGCCCCTATGAGGCGCCGGAGCACCCCGATATCAGGATCGACACGCGCACCGAAAGCGCCGAAGCTGCCGCCGAACGGATCGTCGAGCATGTGCTGGGCGTGTGGAGTTTAGAGCTTTGACGGATGTCGATCTCGCCGCTGCGATCGCCGAGGAAGCGGGCGAGCTGCTGCTGGCGATCCGGGCGCGCGGCGATGCGCGCGGCAAGGCGCTCGGCGATGCGGGCGATGCGCGCGCCAACGCGCTGATCATCGAACGCCTGCGCGCGGCGCGCCCGGACGACTTCATCCTTTCCGAGGAGTCGCTGGACAATAGCGAGCGGTGTGGCGCGCGGCGGGTATGGATCGTCGATCCGCTGGACGGAACGCGCGATTATGCCGAGGGGCTCGACGATTGGGCGGTGCACGTCGGACTGGCGATCGACGGACGTCCCGCGATCGGCGCGGTCGCGGTTCCCACGCAGCGACGGGTCTATACCACGGCGCAGGCGCAGCGTGCGGCGACCACATGCGGCGCGCCCCCGCGGATGGTGGTGAGCCGCACGCGCGCCTCCGACCTCGTCCACCAGGTCGGCACGGCGCTGGCCGCGACGCAGAACGGCATGGGGTCGGCCGGGGTGAAGGCGATGGCGGTCGTCGATGGCCGCGCCGATATCTATCTCCACGACGGCGGCCAGTATGAGTGGGACAATTGCGCCCCAGCTGCGGTGGCGCTCGCCGCGGGCTTGCATGCGTCGCGGATCGACGGCAGCCCGCTCGTCTACAATAGCGCCGACCCGCTGCTGCCCGACCTTCTGATCTGCCGGCCCGAACTGGCGGCGTCGGTGCTGGCGGCGATCGCGGCTATTCGCTGATCGCGGCATAGCGCCGGGCGATGACGGCGCAGGCGATCAGCTGGATCTGGTGGAACAGCATCACCGGCAACAGCACCACGCCGACCTGGGCCGGCGCGAACAATACGCCGGCCATCGGCACGCCCGACGCCAGGCTCTTCTTCGATCCGCAGAACAGCAGCACGATCGCATCCTCGCGGCTGAACCCGAGCCCGCGTCCCATGAACCAGGTGATCGCCAGGACGAGCGCGAGCAGCGCGACGCACAGTTCCCCGATCAGCGCGAGGTCCCCGGCGGATACCTTGTGCCACAGCCCCTCGACCACCGCCGCGCCGAACGCCGAGTAGACGACGAGCAGGATCGATCCCCGGTCGACGATGCCGACCAGCCCCTTCCACCGCGTGACGAGACCGCCGATCCACGGGCGTAGGAGATGTCCCGCCACGAAGGGAACGAGCAGCTGGAAGACGATCGCCTCCACCGCAGATAGCGAGACACCGGTTCCCTGTCCGCCGATCCCGCCGATGAGCAGCGCGACGAGCGCGGGCGTCACCACGATCCCGATCAGGTTCGAGAAGGACGCGCTGCATACCGCCGCCGCCACGTTGCCGCGCGCGATTGCGGTGAAGGCGATCGAGGACTGCACCGTCGAGGGCAGCAGCGTCAGGAACAACAGGCCCGTGGCGACGAGCGGCGCGATGCCGGGCACATGGCGCAGCCCGACGCCGAGCAGCGGGAACAGCGCAAAGGTCGTCAGAAACACCGCGAGATGCAGCCGCCAGTTGCGGGCGCCCTGCCAGATCGCCTCGCGCGACAGCTTGGCGCCATGCAGGAAGAAGAGGAGGACGATGCCGACCTCTGCCGCCGTCGCCACGACCCCCGCCATGGCACCGCGCGGCGGCACGATCGAGGCGAGCAGCACGGTAGCAAGCAGAAGCAGGATGAACGGCTCGAAGAGCGACAGCAGACGGCGAAGCATCGGGTCGCTTTACCCGCTTCGCCGGACGATGCGAGTGCGGCGCGCGCCACGGCGACTGCATGCGACACATTCGATGCGCCGTGTCTGCGACTGTCGACCAGCCATGAAGACCCGCGCGCTACCGGTGCGGCGGGCCGTAGACGCAAAAACCCCGCCGGGTCGATGACCTGGCGGGGTATTTTGGCGCGCCCGGAACGATTCGAACGTCCGACCCTCAGATTCGTAGTCTGATGCTCTATCCAGCTGAGCTACGGGCGCCAACCGGAGGCGCGCTGATAGCAGACGGTTCCGAACGCGCAAGTACATTGCGCACTTTTTCTTCGCCCAATAGGACGGCTCCGATGAAAGCCCCTGCCCTGCTCACCCTCGCCGCTCTGACGCTCGCCGGTTGCGCGCGGGACACGCGCGCCTACCCCTCCCTCGCCCCCCGCGCGGTCGAGGAAAAGGGATTCGCCGAACCCAAGGTGCAGGTCGCGGTCGCCAAGCCGGACCCGGCGCTGGATGCGCGGATCGGCGCGTTACGCGGGACGCTGTCTTCGCTGGCGCGCGGCTTCGCCGAGGATGCCGCAAAGGCGGATAGCGCAGCGGATCGTGCCCGCGGCGCGGCCGCCGGCAGCGATTCCTGGCTCGACGCGCAGACCGCGCTGGCGCAGCTGGACGACTGGCGGGCGCAGACCTCCTCGCTTCTCACCGATGTCGACCTGCTAGCCGCCGAGCGCTGCGCGCAACTGTCACCACCCTATCCGGCGCTCGGGTCGCTCCGCGACGCCATCGCGGCGGAGGCCGACCAGCAGGCGCAGACGATCGCCCGCATCCAGGCGCGGCTGGCGCGTGCCTAGCGGTACCATTTGAGCACCGGCAGGATGGACGAGAAATCGTCGGTCCATGCCGGTACGCCGGGGCGTGGGGCCAGTGGGCGCCAACCTGGAGCCGCATGCGTGATCACCGCCATGATCCGCGGGTCGCGCGACAGCGCAATCCACTGGCTGGGTGACGCTTCGGCATCCAGCGGGGACGGTCGATAATAGAATTCCGCGGCGTGCCAGCCGTTTGCCCGCGCGGCCGCGGCAACGACCGGTTCCAGGTCAAGGAAGCGGTTGGATATATGCACCAACAGCAATCCGTGCGGCGCCAGCACGCGGGCATAGGTCGCAAAGGCTTCCCGCGTCATCAGGTGCATCGGAATGGCGTCGGAGGCGAAGGCGTCGAGCGCCAGCACGTCCAGGCTGGCCTGGGGCGACCCGGTCAGGCTGACGCGCGCATCGCCCATGACGATCGGGACACCGGGCAGGCAGCGGGAAAGGTAGGTGAACCGGCCCGAATCGCGTGCGATCGTCACCACGGCGGGGTCGATCTCGAAAAAGCGCCAGCGCTGACCTGGCCGCGCATAGCAGGCGAGCGTTCCCGTCCCCAGCCCGACGATGCCGATCCGCGCCGCCGGGCCGTAGAGTTGCGGAGCGAGCCCCAATGCCTGACCGATACCGGAGCCGGGCACGTAATAGGTCGTCGCCATTCGTTCCCGCAGCGGGCTGCCGGTCAGCTGGATGCCATGCACCGTGGTGCCATGGTCGAGCTCGCGCCGCCCTTCGCCGTCGCGGATGGTGTAGACGCCGAAATAGCTGCGCGTGCGCGCGCCCTTCTCCAGCGTCAGCTCGACGGCGCGCCAGCCGCCGAACAGGATCAGCGACGAGACAAGCACCAGCGCATAGGCCCGCCGCGTTCCGATCGCGGCAAGACCGACCGCGGCGACGAGGACGAAGGCGATGCCCTGATGCCGCTCGGCAAACCGCCCTTCGGGATCGAGCAGCGCGGCGGCGGCGAGCAAGGCGCACGCGGTGATCACGACCGCCCAGGCGAGCAACCGCCGCGGCCCCCACCACAGATCGCGGAGCCAGCCGGTCAGATAGACCTGCGGCACCAACAGACCCGCCGCGAGGATCAGCAGCGGATATTCATAGGTCCAGTCGAACACCACCGGCGCGACGAGACCCGCGAAGACCCCGCCAAGGGCCCCGCCCAGCGCCATCGCCAGATAGAATCCCGTCAGGCGATCCGCGGCCGGGCGCAGCCGGTACATCTGCGTGTGCAGCGCGACCGATGCCATGAACAGGAGCACCAGCGCGATCCCGAGATTCGCCAGCGGCTGCGTATTGAACCCGCCGATGATGATGCCGCCGAAGAGCAGGATCGTGATCGGCGCGACCCGCGTCAGGAAATCGGCGATGTCGCGCCGCGCGGCGAACGCGATCGTGAAGCTCAGCAGGTAGAGCCCCAGCGGCAGGACCCATAGCAGCGGCATCGCGACGATATCGGTGGTGATGTAGGTCGACGTGGCGAGCATCAGCCCGGACGGCACGAGCGACAGGACGATCCAGTGCGCGACACGCGCGCGGGGCGCCGGCCGGCTGGTCGGCGGGGCGGGGGCATCACGCTCCGCACGCGGCAGGCGGCTGGCGCACAGGATGACGAGCAGGGCCAGCACCACATAGCCGCGGCTCCACCAGGCGCTCTGGTGCTGGAGCGACAGAAGCGGCTCGGCGAGCAGCGGATAGGCGAGCAGCCCGACGAAGCTGCCGAGGTTGGACGCCGCGTAGAGCGCGTAGGGATCGGCGCCGCCGGCAAGGCCGAACCAGCGCTGCACGAGCGGCGCCTGCGCCGAGACCGCGAAGAACAGTGGGCCGATCGATGCCGCGAGCAGGATCGGCACGCCGATCACCGGATCCGCGCCGCCCGGCTCGCCCGTCGTGCTCAGCCCGATCGGCAGCCACAGCGCTCCGGCGGCGAGCACCGCGAGGTGGACCGCCGCCTGCAGCCACGGGCGCACCCGGGCCAGTGCATGCGCATAGGCGTATCCGCCGAGCAGCAGCAATTGATAGACGAGCATCGCCGAATTCCACACCGCCGGCGCGCCGCCGAGACGCGGCAAGGCCATTCGCGCGACCATCGGCTGGACGAGGAAAAGCAGGAACGAGCCGAGCAGGATGGTCGCGACGAACAGCGACCGCCCCGCCCGGCCCAGTATGGCCGTGCTAACGTCCCCGCGGGACTTCACTCAGGCGCCGAGCAGGCGGGCGGCATGCGCGGCGTGATAGGTGAGCACGCCCGAGCAGCCGGCCCGCTTGAACGCCATCAGCGTCTCGATGACCAGCGCGTCGCGATCGCCCGCGCCGGCGGCCACGGACGCCTCGAGCATCGCATATTCGCCCGACACCTGATAGGCGAAGACCGGCACCTCGAACCGCTGTTTCACGCGCACGATGATGTCGAGATAGGGCAGGCCCGGCTTGACCATCACGCTGTCCGCGCCCTCCGCCAGGTCGAGCGCGACTTCGCGCAGCGCCTCCTCGGCATTGGCGTGGTCCATCTGATACGTCTTCTTGTCACCCTTGAGCAGACCGCGGCTGCCGACCGCGTCGCGGAACGGGCCGTAGAAGCCGCTGGCATATTTGGCGGCATAGCTCATGATCTGGACGTTGTGCGCGCCCTCGCCTTCCAGCGCGCCGCGGATCATGCCGATCCGGCCGTCCATCATGTCCGATGGCGCGACGATGTCCGCCCCCGCCCGTGCCTGGTTCAGTGCCTGGCCGATCAGCACGTCCGCCGTCGCATCGTTGAGCACATAGCCCGCCGCATCGACCAGTCCGTCGTGGCCGTGCGTGGTATAGGGATCGAGCGCGACATCGGTCAGCACGCCGAGGTCCGGCACCGCATGCTTGATCGCCCGGGTCGCGCGACACATCAGATTGTCGGGGTTGAGCGCCTCTCGCCCGTCCTCGGTCTTGAGATGCGCGGGCGTATAGGGGAACAGCGCGACGCAGGGGATGCCGAGCGCGCGGGCCTCGCGGGCGCGTGCGACGATACCGTCGATCGACCAGCGCGAGACGCCGGGCAGGCTCGCGATCGGCTGCTCGACGCCCTCCCCCTCGACGATGAACAGGGGCCAGATCAGGTCGGCAGGCGTCAATACGGTTTCGGCATGGAGCCGGCGGCTCCAGCTGGAGGCGCGCGTACGGCGCAGGCGAAGCGCGGGATAGGCAGCGTTCATGACCGATTGGCCATGCGGGATCGCAAGCCGCTTGCCAAGCGTTGCGCACACGAAACCTTTGGCGAAACCGTTGGAAGATCCCATGCCCGAATTCGCCTCCGCCGCCCTGATCGTCAATGCGAGGTCACGGCGCGGCCGCAAGCTGTTCAAACGCGCCTGCGCCGCCATGTCGGGGCTGCCCTTCCCCGTCGACGCGCATGCGGTGAAGAATCCGAAGGAGCTCGAGGCGACGCTCAAGCGCGCGCTCGACAAGCGTCCCGATCTCGTCGTGCTGGGCGGGGGTGACGGCACGATCAGCGGCCTGGTCGATCATCTGGTCGGCCGCGGCGTCGTGCTCGGCGTCCTGCCGCTCGGCACGGCGAACAGCTTTTCGCGCACGCTCGGCATCCCGATCGACGTCGAGGGCGCGGTCGACGTGATCCGCCACGGGCGACGCCGGCGCATCGATCTCGGCATGATCGACGGCGACTATTTCGCCAATTGCGCCGCGATGGGCATCAGCCCGCAGATTGCGGAGACCGTGCCGCACGGCCTGAAAAAGGTGCTCGGGCGCGTCGGCTATCTCGGCTGGGCTGCCTATCAGTTCGTGCACTTCGAGCCGTTCACGCTGATCATCGACGACGGCAGCGGCGAGAAGCGCATGCGCGTGACGGAGGTGCGTATCTCGAACGGCCCCTATCACGGCGGGACCTGGCTGGTCGACGACGCCAGGGTCGATTCGGGCGAGATCGTCGTCCAGGCCGTGGTCGGCAACTACAAGCTGCGCCTCGTCCGCAACTGGGCGGCGAGCGTCATCGGCTCCGATGTGCGCCACCACGATACCGTCACGTTTCGCGGCAAGTCGGTGCGGATCGCCACCGAACCGCCGTTGCCGATCTCGATCGACGGCGAGCTTCTGGCGCACACCCCCGTCACCGCGCATATCGCGGCGGGGATCATCGACGTGATGGTGCCCGCCTGACCCTTTCAGCCGGTTGGCATCGGCTTCCCGGCCGGCTGGCTGTCGGCCAACGCCTGCGCCTCGCCGCGTTGCGGCGGGATCAGCCGTCCCTTGCGCCAGCCGCCGGCGCGGTAATAGGCGATCGTCATCAGCATCGACGCCGCGGAGCCGGCGGGGAAGCTCCACCAGATCGCATCCGCACCCCAGGCTGGTCGCATCGTCCAGGCCAGCCCCAGCCGGATCGGAAACAATGCGATTGCCAGGATCACCAATGGCCCGACGACGGCGCCATTGGCCCGCACGGTGGCCGAGAGCACCATCGAGACGCCGAACAACAGGAAGCTCGCCGATCCGATGACATTGATGTGCGCGGCGAGGTCGATCGAGTCCGAATCGCTTCCCAGGAACAGGCCGAGCACCGCGCGATCGAGCACGGTGACGACCAATATCAGCGTCAGCGTCATGCCGAGGTTGATCAGCACGCCCGATCGCGTGATCCGCGCGACGCGGTCCCAGCGGTCCGCGCCGATATTCTGCGCGACCATCGCGCTGACCGCCGCGCCGACGGCCATCGCCGGCATCTGGATGTACGTCCACAATTGGTTGGCGGCGCCATAAGCGGCCGTCGCACCGGTGCCATAGCCGTTGACCAATCCGATCATCGCCAGCGCCGATGCCGTGACGACCAGCATCTGCAACCCCATCGGGACGCCCTTGGTCACGATGGGCCGGAGCAGCGCCGGATCGGGAATGAGATAGCGCAGCTCCGCGCCACGCAGCCGCAAGACCAGATCGCGGCGGTAGACGAAGGCGAGCAGCGCGACGAACGATACGGTATTGGCGATGAAAGTGGCGATCGCCGACCCGGATATGCCGAAGGCGGGCACCGGTCCCCAACCGCGAATGAACAGCGGATTGAGCGCGACATCGATCGCCGAGCCGAGCGCCATGAACTTGAGCGGCGTCATCGAATCGCCCGTGCCGCGCAGTCCCATCGTCACCAGCACCGAAAGGAAGCCGGTCGGCATCGCCACGAAGATGACGCGCAGATAGGCGAGCGCGAGCGGATAGGCATCCGCGGGCGTGCGCAGCGCGGTCAGGATCGCGGGCGCCAGCAGCCAGCCGGCGACCACGACCAGCAGGGACAGGATGGAAAACAGGCCAAGCGCGCTGCCGAACACGCGGCGCACGGCGTCGATATCGCGACGTCCCATCGCCTGGCCGATCAGGATCGTCGCGGCCATGCCGAAGCCGAACACCGCCGAGACGAGCAGGAACATGACGAGACCCGCGTTGGTGGTCGCCGCCAGGGCCCGCTCGCCCAGCAGCTGCCCGATCCAGATCGCGTTGATCGATCCGTTGATCGACTGGAGGACGCTGGAGCCGAGCGTCGGCAGCGCGAACAGGAACAGCGTGCGTCCGATCGGCCCGCTCGTCAGGTCGCGTTGCGGTTTCGCCATCTGGGTCGCCTCTGGTTGGTGGGTAGCGCAGACGTGTTCGAGGCGTGCGGAAAAGGCAAGCGCCGGGGCTTATGCCGTCGTCATCCCCGCGGACGCGGGGATCGATTTCGGCTGGCCTCTCGGTTCCCATCAATACCAGCGTGACAATCAATTCCCGCCTTCGCGGGATGACGGCGGGTTTTGGGTGAACCCAAGCCCCGACTGCTTTGGCCCGCATGAGGCTAATCAAGCAACCAAACCGCGCCCGATGTGCCCGTGGATCGATGGTCCCCGGATCAGGTCCGGGGTGACGAGCCCCGCCCTCCCGTTTACCCCAGCCGGGCCAGTGCCGCCGACAGGCGCTCCGCTTCCGCCGCCTTTTCCGCGTGGTCGGCGCGGGCCTTCTCCACCGCCTCGGGCTTGGCGCGTTCGACGAAGCTCGGGTTGCCGAGACGTCCCGCAAGCGCGTCGCGTTCCTTTTCGGCTGCAGCGATCCCCTTGGTCAGGCGCGCCCGCTCGGCATCGATGTCGATCACGCCGTCCAGTGGAATGATGTAGGTCGCCTCGTCCACGACGATCTGGATCGCCGCCCCCGCCGGCGCGGGCTCGATCGACACCTCCTCGAGGCGCGCGAGTTTGCGCAGCGTGGTATAGGCACCATTGATCCTGTTCGCCGTCTCGACGCTGGCGTCGCGGACATAGGCGCGCAGCATGGTGCCGGGCGCGATGCCCAGCTCGTTCTTGGCGGCGCGCACCTCTCCGATCAGGCGGATGCGCCATTGGATGTCGGCGATCGCCTGTTGGTCGATCGAACGGGCATCGACCTCTGGCCATGGCGAGACGATCAGGTCCGCGTCGCGCGTGCCCATCGCATGCCACAGTTCCTCGGTGATGAAGGGCATGAACGGGTGGAGCATCACCAGGATCTGGTCGAGCACCCAGCCGGCGACCCGGCGCGTCTCCTCGGCATGCTGCGGCTGGGTAGTGGCATCCTCGTTCAGCGTCGGCTTGATCAGTTCGAGGTACCAGTCGCAGAACCGGCTCCAGGCGAACTGATAGACCGCGTTCGCGGCGCCATCGAAGCGATAGTCGGCGAGCGCGAGGTCGACCGCCTGCACCGCCTGGATCGTCTCGCCGATGATCCAGGTGTTCACCGGCAGCGTCGCGGCTGGGACGGCGGGGCTTTGCGCGCCGACGATGCCGTTGGCCTGGCAGAAGCGCGCGGCGTTCCACAGCTTGGTCGCGAAGTTGCGATAGCCTTCGACCCGCTTCTCATCCATCTTGATGTCGCGGCCCTGGCTTTCCATCGCCGCCATGAAGAAGCGCAGCGCGTCGGCACCATATCGGTCGATCAGGCCGAGCGGATCGACGGTATTCCCCTTCGACTTCGACATCTTGGCGCCATCGGCGGCGCGGACCAGCCCGTGCAGGTAGAGCGTGCGGAACGGCACGTCCTTCATGAAGTGAAGGCCCTGCATCATCATCCGCGCATCCCAGAAGAACAGGATGTCGAAGCCGGAGATGAGCACGTCGTTGGGATAGCGATTACCGAGCGTCGGATCGCTCTGATCCGGCCACCCCATTGTCGCGAACGGCCACAGCGCCGAGGAGAACCAGGTATCGAGCACGTCGGGATCGCGGATCAGCGCGACGCCGTCCCCCGCCTCCGCCTGCGCGTCCTCTTCCGTCTCCGCCACGAAGACGCGACCGTCGTCGGCATACCAGGCCGGAATGCGGTGACCCCACCACAATTGCCGGCTGACGCACCACGGCTGGATGTTCTCCATCCAGTTGAAGAAGGTCTTCTCCCAGGTCTTGGGGACGATCCTGATGGTTTCGCTTCGCACCGCTTCGATCGCCGGCTTGGCGAGCGTGGCGGCGTCGACATACCATTGGTCGGTCAGCCACGGCTCGATCACCACGCCCGACCGGTCGCCGAAGGGCGTCTGGATCGTCCGGGGCTCGGCGTCATGCTCGTTGCCGTCCTTGTCGACGTGCAGGATGAGGACATTCTCGTCCTTCAGCCGCGCGACCACCGCCTTGCGCGCATCCGCCGTCGACAGGCCGAGGAAATCGCCCGGGATCAGGCCATCGGCGGTCTGGACGACCTGAGCCTTGGCATCGAGCATGTTGAGCATGTCGCGCGCGGCGATGCCGGCGCGCAGGCCGACCTCGAAATCGTTGAAGTCGTGGCCCGGCGTGATCTTGACCGCGCCCGAACCGAGTTCGGGATCGGCATGCTCGTCCGCGACGATCGGGATCAGACGGCCGGTGATCGGCAGGCGCACCTGCTTGCCGATCAGCGCGGTGTAGCGCGCGTCGTCAGGATGCACCGCCACCGCCATGTCGGCCAGCATCGTCTCCGGCCGCGTCGTCGCGACCTCGATATGGCCGCTGCCGTCGGCCAGCGGATAGCGCAACCGCCAGAACTTTCCGGCGATCTCGCGCGTCTCGACCTCCAGGTCGCTGATCGCGGTGCCGAGGCCGGGATCCCAGTTGACCAGTCGCTTGTCGCGATAGAGCAGGCCCTGGCGGTGCAGCTCGACGAAGACCTTGAGCACGGCTTTCGAAAAGCCCTCATCCATCGTGAACCGCTCGTTCGCCCAGTCCATCGAGCAGCCGAGCCGGCGCAGCTGGCGCGTGATCGCGCCGCCGCTCTCCGCCTTCCAGTCCCAAACCTTGGCGACGAAGTCCTCGCGGCTATAGTCGGTGCGCTTCTCGCCCTTCGCCGCCATCTGGCGCTCGACGACCATCTGCGTCGCAATCCCGGCGTGATCGGTGCCGACCACCCACAGCGCATCCTTGCCCTTCAGGCGGGCGTGACGCGTCAGGATGTCCTGCAACGTGTTGTCGAGCGCATGCCCGATGTGCAGCGACCCCGTGACGTTCGGCGGCGGGTTGACGATCGTCCAGGGCTCGGCGCCCGGACGATCGGGACGGAACAGCCCGTTGCGCTCCCAATGGTCGTACCAGCGGGTCTCGATCGCGGCGGGGTCGAAGGTCTTGGGAAGCTCGCTCATAGTGAGCGGGCTTTAGCCAGCGCCGCCGCCCCCGTCACCCCCGACCGATCATGCGCCGCGGTCGTGCCCGACCCACGTCACCGGGCGGGCGCGTCCTTCGTCCACCGATCCATCCAGCCGAGCACCTCGCGATACCATTGGCGGGAGTTCCTCGGCTTCAGCACCCAGTGGTTCTCGTTGGGATTGACGACGAGCCGCGACGGCACGTCGCGCAGCTGCAACGCGGTGAAAGCCGCCAGGCCCTGCGTATAGGGGATGCGGAAGTCCTTTTCGCCGGTGATGACCAGCATCGGCGTCTTCCACGCGGTGACGTAGTTGACCGGATTCCACTTCTCATAGGCGGCCGGATCCTGGAAATAGGTCTTGCCGCCATGTTCCCAGGTGTCGAACCACAGCTCCTCGGTCTCATAGGCCATGGCGCGCGCATCGAAGACGCCGTCGTGCTGGACGATGCACTTGAACCGGTCGGGCCAGCGACCCTCGAACCAGTTCATCATGTAGCCGCCGTAGGACGCGCCGAGCGCGCAGGCCTTGTCGCCGTCGAGCCAGCCGAACTTCGCGGTCGCGGCGGCGATCCCCTTCTGCAGGTCCTCCAGCGGCCATCCGCCCCAATTGTTGCGGATCGCGTCGGTGAAGGCCTGGCCGTAACCGGTGGACCCGTGAAAATCGACCGCGACGAGGCCGTAGCCCGCCCCGGCGAACACCGCCGGATTCCAGCGATAGGACCAGCTGTTGTCGCTCGATCCCTGCGGGCCGCCGTGCACCATATAGGCGACGGGGACCTTGCCGGTCGCGCCAGCGGGCTTCACCACATAGCCCCAGACGGTATCGGCGTTCGCCCCGGTGAAGCTGAACCGCGTCACCGTCGGCATGTCGATACCCGCCAGACGGTCGGCGTTGACGCTGGTCAGGCGCCGCGGCTTGCCGCGACCGGCGATCGCGTAGAAGTCATCCGGCGCGGTGAGGCTGTTGAGCGCGACGACCGCGCCCGCCGGCGTTGCCGCGACGGCGGAGACATGGCCCTGCTGCGTCAGACGCTCGACCTTGCCCGACTTCGGATCCACCGCCCAGAGCGGCATTTCCTGCGTATCCTGCGCGGTGACGTAGATGCGCTTCGAATCGGGCGACCAGGTGATCGAGCCGACAGAACGGTCCCAGCCCTCCGTCAGCGCGCGAACCTGACCACTGGCGACATCGCGCAGCATCAGCACCTGTCGGTCCGCCTCATAGCCTGGCCGCCGCATCGCGACCCAGGCGAGCGACTTGCCGTCCGGCGACACCGTCGGCAACGTGTCGGTGGCCTTGTTCGCCTCGGTCAGGTTGACGGGTGCCGATGAGCCGTCGGCCGGCACCGACCAGATGTCGAGATTGGTCGACAAGGGTTCGGTGGTGCCCGCGACGCGCAGCGCAAAATACAGCGTGCGACCGTCCGCGCTCCACGATACTTCCTCCCCGCCGCCGAAGGGTCGGGACGGCGTGTCGCCGTCGAGCCCGTGCTCGACCGCGACGCCATTGCCCGGCGCGCCGTCCGGACCGAGCGGCAGCACGAACAGCTGCGAATGCGTGCCGTCGGCCCAGCTGTCCCAGTGGCGAACGAACATCTTGTCGTAGACGCGTGCCGCGCCGGCGTCGGCGGCTTTCTTCTCGACCGCGGGCTCGAGGCTGGGCGCGTTGGGCTTGCGATCCGCCCAGACGGCGATGCGGTCGCCCGTCGGCGCGACCTTGAACCCGCCGAAGCCGCCGCGGAAATCCGTCAGCTTGCGCGGCGTCCCGCCAGCGACCGGCACGGCCCAGATCGCGTCCTCGCCACCCTTGTTGGCGGTATAATAGACGGTGTCGCCGACGACCTGCGGCGAGTTCTCGTCGACATCAGGTTCGCCGACCAGCTTTTCCGGCGCCGTGCCCTTTCGCCGCAGATCCAGCCGCCACAGATCGTACCGCCCGCGGTCCGCGGCGATATCGGTCTCGCGCTGCGCCCATACCAGCCAGCGACCGTCCTGCGATACGGTCGGCGCGCCGATGCGGCGCAGCATCGTGACATCGTCGATCGTCAGTTGGCGGGCATCCGCGGGGGACGGTGCGAGGACGGCGGGGGCGAGAGCGAGCAGGCTCGCGGAAAGCAGCATCTTCATGCCGCACGATTAAGCAGAAGGCGCGCTTCGGGGCAACGCGTCAGCCGAGCCGTTCCTGACGATCGCGCGCCTAGCGCTGCATCGCCAGGAGGCGATCGAAAACGTCCATCTCGAGTGGTTTGTGGAACTGGCAACCCGCGACGAAATCATCCGCCCACATGACGTCGGCCGCCACCGACCCGCCTTCGGGCAGCGTCAGCCAGATGGTGGAACCCTTCTTGAGGGCGGAATAGGTCTGCAGCCGGGCGCCGTGGATCGAGATATCGACAACCTTGCACAGCGTCCGCGCCGCCTTGCCGATATGCGCATCCAACGAAACCGGCGCACGCGGGGCGCGGCGCCGGCCGTTGAACTCGGCATCTTCATATTCCGCGGCAAACATGACCCGACCTTAGGTCCGGAGCGGTTAATGCCGCGTTGACGATGACGGTGACGCTCAGCCCTTGCGCAGGGTGAGACCGCCGCCGAAGCGCTTGTTGAACCGCGCGACCTGACCACCCGCGTCGAGCATGGTCCCGCGACCGCCGGTCCAGGCCGGATGCGCCAGCGGATCGATGTCGAGCTGCATCGTGTCGCCTTCCTTGCCCCAGGTGGAGCGGGTCTCGAACACGGTGCCGTCGGTCATCTGCACCTTGATCATATGGTAGTCGGGGTGGGTATCGGCCTTCATGTCATTCGTCCTCGAAGCGGCTGGTTCCGACCAGCCTGTGGGGAAGGCGGCGCCACTAAACGGCACACAGCCTTTTGTCAAAGGTCGTACAAAGTCGGGTGTCAGCCCTTTGCGGGCGGATCGGCGATCATAGCGGTGAAATTGGCTTCCGCGACGACCTGCCCGTCGATCTTCGCGACGCCGGCGAACTTGCAGACGCTCGCGCGCTTCTGGACAAACGTCACCTCGAGGCGGAGCAGCACGCCGGGCTCGACCGGCTTGCGGAACTTCGCCCCGTCGATCGCCATGAAATAGACGAGCTTGCCCGAGCCCGCGAGGCCCAGGCTCTCGACCGCGAGCACGCCCGCCGCCTGCGCCAACGCCTCGACGATCAGCACGCCCGGCATGATCGGCCGACCGGGGAAATGCCCCTGGAAGAAGCCCTCGTTGATCGTCACCGCCTTGATCGCGGCGATCGACTGGTCGGGCACCAGTTCCTCGACCCGGTCGACGAGCAGCATCGGATAACGGTGCGGCAGGGCCGCCATGACCTTCGTCACGTCGTACGAGGTCATGGCGCCCTTGGCCGCGCCGGTGGTCGTATCGCTATCGCTCACCGGTGCGACGCTCAGCGACCCGTCGGCGCCTTGCCCGCCGGAGCCGGCGCGGCGGGGGTGCCTCCGGCCGGAGCGGCCTGCGCACGACGCTGCGCATTGGCGGCGACGATCTGACGATACTGCTGGAGCAGCTGCACCGTCTCCTGCGTCGGCTGCCAGTTGGCGGGCGGCGTGACCGGCACGGTCGGGGTCGAGCGGTCGATCTCCGCGATGACATCGCGCGTCACGTCGGTCGACGCCGGGGCGTACTGGATCGCGCCGGGCGTCAGGACGATGTTGATCTTCTTCGCGGTGACGACGGCGCGCAGCGCGGCGTCATACTTCTGCGAGATCTGCTCGATCGCATAGGCCTGGGCCAGCGTCGCGGGACGCTGCAGCGATTCGATCTGCGGCTCCGCCTTTTCCTGCGCGGCGCGGACCTGGTTGCCGATGGCGCTGTTCGGCGTCTGCGCCGCCTGCAGCTCCGCCTGGCTGACCTGGCCGTCCTTGTTGGTGTCGAGCAGCGTGCGCAGCTGCGTGTTCAGCGCGGTCTGCTGCTGCGAGGCCTGATCCAGCTGCGACTTGTAGGTGGTCGAGATCTGCTGGTTCGCCGCGTCGAACGCCTTCGCGCTCAGGATCACCGCATCGGGCTGGACGGTGGCGATGCCTGCCGTCTGCGCCATGGCGCCGCCCGCGACCAGCGCGGCGGCGGCACCGGCGAGCGCCGCGAGCGAGGTCTTGGTCATGGTCTTCATTAGAACTGAGTCCCTACGTTGAAGGTGATGAGCTTGGGGTCGTCACCCGGCTGCTTGACGATCGCCTTGGCAAGATCGATGCGCAGCGGGCCGAACGGCGAATTCCAGTTGACGCCGATACCGACGGACACGCGCGGCAGGGCCGTCGAGCCGTAATAGGTTTCCTTGAATGGAGCAATCGGCGTCTGGTAGGCGAGGCTATTGGTCGAGGAACCGACGCACGGCGCGCCGACGGTAGCGGCGTAACCGATCGCGCAGGTCGTCGCGAGACCCGCGTTCGACGTGGCCGTCGACGGCACGATGTAGATCTGGTTGCCGGATCCGTCGACCAACAGTCGCTGGATCGGCAGCACCGTGACGTTGCCGTTCGCGTCGGTGACCGTCGGGAAGCTGGCGGTCGGCAGCGGCCGCGTCAGACCCCACAGGCTGCCCGCCTGGATGTAGATCGACGGGCGCAGGCCAAGCTCGCGCGCGCCGGCGCCGAGCGGCAGCTCGAGCTCCGCACGGGCGAGATAATAGGCCGTGCCGCCCAGCGCGTCGTCGACCAGCTGGTTGCGGTCGGTGACCAGCACCTGCTTGCCGTTCGCATCCGTCGTATAGGCCTGGCGCGTCACGCGCGGGCCGACGCCGCGGATGTCGAAACCGCGGAACTGCGGTTCGCCGAGGTACCAGCGATCGGTGATGCGCACCGGATCGATGCCGGGCCCGCGGCTGCCCTCGAGCGACTTGATGTATCCGCCCTCGGCCAGCGTCGAGAAGACGAAGCCCTTGCCCAGGCCCCAGAATTTCGAGCCTTCGGCGCGGGTGCGGATATACTTCACGTCGCCACCCAGGCCGGCGAAGTCCTGGCTAAAGGTGAAGCGCTGCCCCGCGGTCGGACGCAGGCGGCTGTTGAGGCTGTCGTAGATCAGCGAATAGCCGATCGACGACGTCCAGCGATTGCCGATCGCCTCGCAGAGGTAACGGCCGGCCTTGAGCGGATCGCAGACGCCGTTGGTGAAATAGGTCGCCTGGTCGAGACCGACCTGATCGTACGACAGGCCGTATCGTCCCGCAAGCTGCCAATACTCGGTGAGCGGCACGCCCGCACGGACCTGGAAGCCGGTCGACACCTGCGAATAGGTCGTCTGCCGCTGCGTACCGATGTAGTTGAACGAATTATAGTCGCGCCGGAAGACGTCGACGGCGACGGCGACGTTCTTGTCGAACAGATAGGGCTCGGTGAAGCCCAGCTCGATCGACTTGGAATAGACCGAATAGTTGACGCCGGCGCGCAGCTCCTGCCCCTTGCCGCGGAAGTTGCGCTGCGTGATGTTCGCCTGGACGATGAAGCGCTCGAGGCTGGAATAGCCGAGGGACAGCTGAAGCTCGCCGGTCGACTTTTCCTCGAGATTGGTTTCCAGCACGACGCGATCGGGCGACGAACCGGGGTTCTGCTTGATCTCCATCTTGTCCTGGAAGAAGCCCAGCGAGTTGATGCGATCCTGCGAGCGCTTCACCTGGAAGCTGTTGAACGCGTCGCCCTCCGCCAGGCGGATTTCGCGGCGGACGACCTTGTCCTGCGTCTGCGTATTGCCGTTGATCTCGATCCGCTCGACATAGGTTCGCTGCGCCTGCCCGATGTGGAAGTTCAGCCCCATCGTCAGCGTTTCGGGGTCGCGGTTGTATTCCGGATCGACCTGCGTGAAGGCATAGCCGAACAGGCCGGCGGCCTCGCTCAGCTGATCGATCGAATCCTCCACCAGCTTGGCGTTGTACCAGTCGCCCTTCTTGACCGGCAGCGAGGAGGCGAGCTTCTTGTTGTCGAAGTCGCGGATTTCGCTGTCGACGGTCACGTCGCCGAACTTGTAGCGCTTACCCTCCTCGACCACGTAGGTGATGATGAAGTCGCGCTTGTCGGGCGTCAGCTCGGCGACCGCGCTGGTCACGCGGAAATCGGCATAGCCCTGCGTCAGGTAGAACTGGCGCAGCTTCTGCTGGTCGTAGTTCAGGCGGTCCTGGTCATAGCTCGTGTTCGACGACAGCAGCCGGAACCAGCGCGACTGCTTGGTCGCCATCTCACCGCGCAGCTTGTCGTCGCTGAACACCTCGTTGCCGATGATGTTGATCTGGCGGACCTTGGACTTCGGCCCCTCGGTGATCTCGAACACGACGTCGACGCGATTCTGGTCGAGGTTGACCATCTTCGGGCTGACGACCGCGGCGAATCGGCCCTGGCGGCGGTACAGTTCGATGATGCGCGCGACGTCCTGGCGCACCGCGGTACGCGTGAAGATCTGACGCGGCGCGAGCTTGATCTCCTTGGTGATCTTGTCGCTCTTGAGCGCCTTGTTCCCCTCGAGGATCACGCGGTTGATGATCGGATTCTCGCGCACGCGGACGACGATGTCGCCGCTCTCCACGCCGGAGATCGTATAGTCGACGAACAGGTCGGAGGCCTGCAGGTCCTTCAAGGCCTGGTCGAGCGTTTCCGCGGTGTACGGGATGCCGACGCGCAGCTTGGTATAGGAAAGCACCGTTTCCGGCTCGATGCGCTGCGATCCCTCGACGCGCAGCGTCTTGATGATCCGCTGTGCCTGCGGGGCGGCCGTGGTCGCGGGCGCCTTGCCCTGCGCACCAGCCGCGGGCGTCGCCTGCGGCGTGGGCGCGGCGGCAGGAGCGGTCTGGGCCATCGCGGGTACGCCCGACAGGACGGTGCCGGCCAGCAGCAGCGCACCCGTCTGCGCGAACTTGGAACTCTTCATCGCGGTCACTCAACCCACCCCAAATACATCAGGCGACAAGGCCCGGGCGCAAGCCCTGCCCCAAGCGGTTCAGCCGATCAACCCGGCCAGCCGTTGCCAGAGGCCAACGGCAATCAAATCATTGAAGGTCACGACCAGCATCAGCGCCAGCACCATCGCCAGCCCGCCGCGAAAAGCCCATTCCTGAACGCGGGGTTCGAGGGGACGACGACGCACCGCTTCGATCGCGTAGAAGAACAGATGACCGCCATCGAGCATCGGCACTGGCAGCAGGTTGATGAACCCCAGATTGATCGACAGCATGGCGACGAGCCACACGAACGCCGGAAGGCCGAGCGCCATCTGCTCACCCGAGATCTTGGCGATCCGGATCGGGCCGCCGAGTTCGTCGATCGAGCGGCGCCCGCTGATGATCTGGCCCAGCGTCTCCAGCGTACCGCCGATGATGTCCACGGTCATGTGTGCGCCGGCAAAGGGCGCTTCGACGAGGCTGACCGGCGCGAGGACCGGCGCCCCGCTGGCGATGCCGATGCGCCCGATGCGATATTCGTTGCCGAAACGGTCCCGCTGATGAACCGTGCCGATCGTCAGCGGCGTTTCGATCTGTCGGCCGCCGCGATCGATCGTCATCGTCACCGTCTGCGCGGGCCGGATCAGCGCGAAGCGCGCGAGGTCGGAAAAGGTGTCGACGCCGCGGCCGTCCACCGCGACGATCCGGTCGCCCTCCGCCAGCCCCGCCTTGGCCGCAGGTCCTCCCGCAACGACGCTGCCGACGACGGGCGGCGTCTTGTCCACGCCATAGCCGTAGGCGAAGCCCGCCAGGATCAGCACCGCGAGGATCAGGTTCACTGCGGGCCCTGCACCGACGATGATCGCCCGCTGCCACAAGGGCTTGGCCTGGAAGGTGCGCATCCGCTCCGCCGCGGGGAGCGACAGCCAGGCCGCATCGGGCTGGCTGGCGGGGTTCATGTCCCCCGCGAAGCGGACATAGCCGCCGAGCGGCAGCCAACCGAATTTCCACCGCGTGCCGCGGCGATCGGTGAAACCCGCCACCTCGCGGCCGAAGCCGATCGAGAAGGCTTCCGCCTGCACGCCGCACCACCGGCCGGCAAGATAATGTCCCATCTCGTGGATGAACACGAGCGGCCCGATCGCACAGAGAAAGGCGACGACGGCCAACAGGATGCCGGGAGACTGGATCAAACTACGCAATCCTCAACGCGCGAACCGGACCCCTGTATCAGGTCTTCCGCCAATCGTCTCGCTTCGGCATCGACGTCGAGGACATCCTCGAGCGTACCAGGCGGCGGCGGATCGAACCGGTCGAGGGTATCGGCGACGATTGCGGCAATTTCGAGGAAGCCGATCCGGTTCGCGAGGAATGCCGCGACCGCGATCTCATTGGCCGCGTTGAGGATCGCGGGACGTGCGCCGCCCGCATCCAATGCTTCGCGCGCCAGCCGCAGCGCGGGAAAGCGAACGGGGTCCGCCTCCTCGAAGTCGAGCCTTCCGATGCGCACGAGATCGAGCGGCTCCATCGGCGTCGTCATGCGGTCCGGCCATGCCAGCGTGTGGGCGATCGGCACGCGCATGTCGCTGGGCCCGAGCTGGGCGAGCATCGACCCGTCGACATAGTCGACCATCGAATGGATCACCGACTGGCGATGCAGGACGATCTCGATGCGGTCGGCGGGGACGGGAAAGAGGCGCGCGGCCTCGATCAGCTCGAGCCCCTTGTTCATCATCGTCGCGCTGTCGACGCTGATCTTCGCCCCCATCGACCAATTGGGATGCGCGACCGCCTGCGCCGGGGTCACCGCGCGCATCGCCTCGGTCGACCAGTCACGGAACGGGCCGCCGCTGGCGGTGAGGATGATGCGCCGGACCCGCTCTGGATGCGCCTTCTCCAGGCATTGGAAGATGGCGTTATGCTCGCTGTCGGCGGGCAGCAGCGTCGCGCCCGAGCGCGCGGCCGCGGCGAGGATCACCTCGCCCGCCGAGACGAGCGGTTCCTTGTTGGCGAGGACGACGGTACCGCCGTCCTCGATCGCGGCCATGACCGGTCCCAGGCCCGCGCAGCCGACGATCGCCCCCATCGTCCAGTCGGCACCGCGCGCGGCCTCGCACACCGCCTGTCGCCCGCCCGCGGCTCGCGTGCCCGTCCCGGCGAGCGCGTCGCGCAGCGCCGGCAGACACGTCGCATCCGCGACGACGGCAAGCTCTGCGCCGGTCCGGATCGCCGCGGCGGCAAGCCGGTCGACGTCGCAATTGGCCGTGAGCGCGCGCACGCGGAACCGGTCCGGCTCGCGCTCGACCAGATCGAGCGTGGAGGTGCCGACGGAGCCGGTCGCACCCAGGATGTTGATCGTCTTCATGCGGCAAGCAGCATCGGCAGCACGACCAGCAGCGCCGCGACGGGAGCGACGGGCACGAGGCCGTCCAGACGGTCCAGCACACCGCCATGGCCAGGGATGATGCTGCCCGAATCCTTGACGCCGGCCCGTCGCTTGAGATGGCTTTCGTACAGGTCGCCCGCCTGCGCGAGCACCGCCAGAACGGGGGTCGCCAGCACGAGCCGCACGGGCAATCCATAAGCGGCGTGGATCGCCACCGCGAGCAGCGTCGCGGCGACGAGACCGCCGACGAGCCCGGCCCAGGTCTTGTTGGGGCTGATCGATGGCGCGAGCTTGGGCCCCCCGATCGCGCGGCCGGCGAAATAGGCGCCGATATCGGTGGCCCAGACCAAGGCAAGCGCCCAGAGGGTATAGACGATGCCGTCGGGCTTCTGCTCACGGATGAGAAGCACGGCGAAGATCGGCAGGCCGACATAGAGGGCGCCGGCGCCAAGCTGCGGGCGGCGGGTGACGATGGTGATGAAGAAGAACACGCCCGCGAGCAATCCGAGCGCGAAGAAGTCCGGCCCCGCGGCGAGCGGGCTCATGATCGCCAGCGCCGCGAAAAGCGCGAACTGGCCGAGCCGCTTGTCGCGCGGCGTGGCGGCATGCAGATCGCTCCACTCCGCCATCATGAACACACCGGCGACCGCCGTCAGCAGCCAGAGCGGAAAGCCGCCCAACGTCAGGCAGATCATGGCAAGCGCGATCAGTCCGAGGCCCGTCAGCGTGCGCACCATCAACTCGGACGGCCGCCGCCCCCGTGGCGGCTGGTCGGAGGCGCTCACAGGCCGCCGTAACGCCGCTGGCGCCGACCGAATGCCGCCACCGCCTCTGCAAGGCTTTCAGCGTCGAAATCCGGCCAGAGCGTGTCGACGAACAGCAATTCGGCATAGGCCGCCTGCCACAGCAGGAAATTGGACAGCCGCTGCTCCCCCGACGATCGGATGACGAGGTCGAGCGGCGGCAGGTCCGCGGTGTCCAGCTCCGCCTCGATATCCGCCGGGCCGATCGCGGCGGGATCGATCTCGCCGGCCGCCGCGCGCGCCGCCAGGCGTCGCGTCGCGGCGACGAGTTCCGCCTGCGACCCGTAGTTGAGCGCGATCGCCAGGACGGGGCCGGTGTTGGCGGCGGTACGCGCGACCGCGTCGTCGACCATGGCGACCAGGTCGGGCGCGAAGCGGCGATAGTCGCCGATGATCCGCAGCCGGACGTTTTCCGCGACCAGTTCCGCCAGATCGGAGCGGATGAACAGGCGCAGCAATCCCATCAGCGCGCCGACCTCCTCTTCCGGGCGGCGCCAGTTTTCGGACGAGAAGGCGTAGAGCGTCAGCGCCTCGATCCCCATCGCGCGCGCGGCGCGGGTGACGCGGCGCACCGCCTCCACGCCGGCCTTGTGCCCGGCGACGCGCGGCAGATGCCGCGCTTTCGCCCACCGTCCGTTGCCGTCCATGATGATCGCGACATGGCGCGGGACGGGACCGGTCTCGGGCACGGCGGACAGAAGGGGCGCGCTGCTCATGCCGACGCTCCGCAGGGAGCGAGACGCAGCGCACGCCCCCGGCATGCGCCCGACAGCAAGTGCCGTTCGCGCGTCACTTGCCCAGGATTTCCTTTTCCTTGGCCGCCGCCGCCGCGTCGACATCGGCGATGGTCGCGTCGGTCAGCTTCTGCACCTCCGCCTCGTGGCGCTTGCGCTCGTCCTCGCTGAACACGCCCTTCTTCTCGTCGGTCTTCAGGCTGTCCATGCCGTCGCGGCGGACGTTGCGCACCGCGATGCGCGCCCCTTCCGCATATTTGCCCGCCAGCTTCGCCAGCTCCTTGCGACGCTCCTCGGTCAGATCGGGAATCGGCAGGCGCAGCGTCTGGCCGTCGTTGATCGGGTTGAGGCCGAGGCCCGCGGAGCGGATCGCCTTCTCGACCGGGCCGACGTTGGACTTGTCCCACACCTGCACCGACAGCATCCGCGGCTCCGGCGCAGAGACGGTCGCGACCTGATTGAGCGGCATGTGGCTGCCGTACACCTCGACCGTCACCGGATCGAGCAGCGCGGTAGATGCGCGCCCGGTGCGAAGGCCGTTCAGGTCATGCTTGAGCGATTCGACCGCGCCGGCCATGCGGCGCTCGAGATCGGACTTGTCGTAGGCGGCCATGGGTTACTCCGTTTCCTTCTGGACGACCGTCGACACGCCCTCGCCGTGCAGCACGGCGGCGAAATTGCCATGCTCTCGGATGTTGAAGACGACGATCGGAATGTTCGAATCGCGACACAGGGCCACGGCGCTCGCGTCCATGACCTTGAGGTTGTGGGCCAGCACCGTGTCGTAGCTGACGGTGGCGTAGCGCTTGGCGTTCGGGTCCTTCTTCGGATCGGCGTCATAGACGCCGTCGACGCTCGTCCCCTTGAACAGCGCGTCGCAGTTCATCTCGGCGGCGCGCAGCGCGGCGCCCGAATCCGTGGTGAAGAAGGGGGAACCGACGCCGGCGGCGAAGATCACCACGCGCCCCTTTTCCAGATGGCGCATCGCACGGCGTCGGATGAAGGGCTCGCACACCGACGACATGGGGATCGCGGACTGGACGCGCGTCTCGACGCCGATCTGCTCGAGCGCATTCTGCACCGCGAGCGCATTCATCACGGTCGCGAGCATGCCCATGTAATCGCCCGTCGCGCGCTCCATGCCGCGCGCCGCACCGGAGATGCCGCGGAAGATGTTGCCGCCGCCGACGACGATGCAGAGTTCGAACCCCTGCGCCTTCACGTCGGCGATCTCCGCGGCGACGCGCGCGGTGACGGCGGGATCGATCGCGAGACCGCCGCCGTCGCCCATCAGCACTTCGCCGGACAATTTCAACAAGATGCGTTTGAAGCGCGGCGCGGGGCTCATGAGGTCCTTGGGGTTATGGGGAAAGCGGCGCGGACCTTAGGCGGACAGCGGCGCGGGAGCAACCTCGACGCGCCGCCGTCCTGTGAGCTTTCGGTGCAGAAGCCCCTCCCGCTGCCGGGAGGGGCGATGCGCGGTCAGAAGCCCGTGCGCAGCGTCACGAAGAACTGCCGCGGCGCGCCGGCGAGCAAGGTCTGATTGTCGCCGCTCGCCGTGTAGCCGTTCGAACCGATCGTCGAGACATACTTCTTGTCGGTGAGATTGGTCACGCTACCCTCGATCGCGAAGCCGCGCAGGACGCCGCCGCCCGCGCCGAACCGGTAGCCGATGCTCGCATCCACCAGGACCCGCCCGCCGACCGACTGGTCGTTGAGATAGGTGAAGTAGCGTTTCGACATGTAATCGGCGCCCGCGCGCGCGAAGACAGCGCCGTCGTCATAGACAATCTCGCCCTTCGCCATATGCTCCGGCGTATCCACTACGGTCTTGCCCGCAGTGGCGGTGAGCACAGTTCCCGCCGCGTTGCGCACATCGTCCTCGTAGGTCGCCTTGTTGTACGAATAGCTGGCGAACAGGCTGAGCGGCCGGACGATCCGGTAATAGGCGGACAGCTCCGCGCCATAGCTGTGCACGCTGCCGGCGTTGTTGAGCGTCGGCGGGTTGCCGATGATGCCCGCCCCGTTCGAGAAGGACAGCAGCCGGTTCGAGAAGTCGATGTAATAGCCGGCCACCGATAGCTGCAGGCCGCCGCTTCGAAGGCGCGCGCCGCCCTCGATCGTCTTGGATGTCTCGGGCTTCAGCGTATTAGAGATGGCATTGAAGCCGGCCTGCGTCGTGGCGAACGGCCCGGTCGTCGCCGATGACACGAAGGCACGCATATTCTCGGTATAGCTGGCGAAAATCTCCGCGCCGTTGCCCAGCCCGAACACTGCGCCGACCTGTGGCAGGAACCAGTCCTCGGCCTTGATTCTGCCGTTGACCAGCGTCCCCGTCAGCAGGTTCGCCTGATTCTTGACCCGCATGCCCTTCCAACCGCCGTTCAGCGTCAGCGTGCCCAGCCTGAGCGTATCGGCAACGAAATATTGCAGCGTCTCGGTGTCGTATTTTCCGTTCCATTGGGTGAAATACGGATTGGACTGGAAGTCGCGCGCGTTGCGATCGGGGGCCGTGTTGGACATGCCGTAGAAGCGGCGCGCCTGCGTGAAGCTGTTGCTCTCGTACCAGCCGCCGACCTGCAGCTGGTTGGCACCCGTATCCAGCGTCAGGCGGGTCAGGTTGCCGCCGCGATCGATACTATATTCCGTCGTACGGAAACCGAGCGGGGAGGCATAACCATATGCGGCGCTGGAGGCGAGTGGAAGCGGCTGTCCGGCACCGCCAATCGCACCCGCCGGCGTCGGCGAATAAGGCGTGATCCACGACCCCTGCCCCTTGTTATGGTGGTAATAGGTCGTCGAGACGATGGAGAGCGCATCGGTCAGCTTGCCGTCGAAGGTGACGCCGCCCAGCCAGTCGCGGCGAAGACCCGCCGCATCGTAATAGGCATCGTCGACCGTCCCGAAGCCCGTCGGCAGGGCGAAGCCCGCCCCCGTCCAGGGAGCGACGAAGCCGGCGGCAGAGCCCTTGTTCGCCGCCTGATAGGCCGCCAGCGCGACCTGATTCTGGTAGACCCGCGCGATCTGCAGCGCGAGCGCGTAATTATCCGTGATGTTGTCGTCGCGCAGGCCGCGCCGGCTGATGATGTCGTAGCTCAGATCCTGATAGTCGTTCTCGCGCCGGTCGGAATAGTTGACGAAGGCGGTAATGCTGCCGCGTTCCCCCAGGTCCTCCTCGAGCTTGGCATTGACCTGGTGCTGGCGCTGCACGCCGAAGCCCTTCCATTTGTCGGTGCTGAGATAACCGTAGCTGACGTAGCCCTTCAGGCCGCCGCCGAGGTCGCCCGTGTCCAGCCGGGCGAACCCGCGCCAGGTGTTGTCGCTGCCATATGTGCCAGAAGCAGCGAGACCGATCGCGTCGGAGGGCCGGCGGCTGGCGAACTGGATCGTGCCGCCGAGATTGCTGGTCGAAGCGGTGCCGAGCGCGCCCGCACCCTGAGCCACCGTCGTGCTCGCGAGATTCTCCGAGATGATCGCGCGGCTGATGTGCAGACCGTTCACGTTGCCATAGGACATATCGCCCAGCGGCACGCCGTCGAGCGTGAAGCCGAGCTGGTTCTGATTGAAGCCACGCAGGCTGATGCGGGTGGACCATTCATAGGCGCCAAAGGCATCGGCGGACTGGAAATTGACGCCGGGCAGCTTGGCGATGGCCTTGAGCGGGGACGTGCCGGGCGTGAGCCGCTCCATGTCGATCGCCGAAACCGTCTGCACCTGGCGGCTTTCGCCAAAGCCGAGGACGACGATATCACTATTGTCCTGTCCGCCCGTCTGGTCGACGGCAGCCTGAGCGGCCACCACCGGCCCGCCGGGCGCGGCCTCCTGAGCGGTGGCGGGCGCGGACAGGCACAAGGCCGCAACACCGGCGAGCAGCGCGAACTTCGTCAACACGTTCATTTCCCCCTCAAAAGGTCCGTCGCGGCGGTAAGGGGGCAGCGGGACAGCGCGGTGACCGTTCCGTTACGGCTGTATTGCACCCGTTGTTCGCGTCGGAGCGGCCTCGCCATTCCAAGCATCGAGCGAATGGCGACGAGGGACGGCACAGCCACGACAAGCGCGTGCACCGCTTCCGGGAGGAACGCCGAGCGTCTCCGCCTGGCGGTGCCGAAACGCATCGTCTGCATGGCGGGATCGGCCAATGCTGGCATCTCGCCGATCCGGACGCTGGCCCGCCTTTGCCTGCGGCGGGTATCGGCACGAAAAAGGGGCGCCGTCCTCGCGGACGACGCCCCTTCGAAACGGCCTTATCGGCTTACTGCTTCTGCGGCACGCCCGAGGCTGCGGCGACTTCGGCGGCGAAGTCCGACGCTTCCTTCTCGATGCCCTCGCCCAGCTGGAACCGGACGTAATCGACCAGCTTGATCTCCGCGCCGGCGTCCTTGCCGGCCTTGGCGACGACGTCGCTGATCTTGGTCTTACCGTCCATCACGAACAGCTGGCTCACGAGCGCGTGCTCCTTGCGGTACTTGGCGATCGAGCCTTCCACCATCTTGGCGATGATGTCTGCCGGCTTGCCGCTCTCGCCGGCCTTTTCGGTGGCGATCGCGCGCTCGCGCTCGATTTCGGCCTCGTCGAGGTCGTCCTCGTTCAGCGCCTTCGGGAACGCTGCGGCGATGTGCATCGCCAGCTGCTTGCCGAGTGCCTGCAGCGCCTCGTCGTTCGCTTCCGACTCGAGGGCGACCAGAACGCCGATCTTGCCGAGGCCCGGCGCCTGCTGATTGTGCACGTAGCTCACGATCGCGCCCTTCGACACTTCGAGGCGCTTCGCGCGGCGCAGCGTCTGGTGCTCGCCGATAGTCGCGACATTGTTGGTCAGCACGTCGGCGACGGTACCGCCCGACGGCATCGCCTCGCCCTTCAGCGCCTCGATGTCGCCGCCGTTCGGGCTGGCGAGCGCGATCTGCACGACGTCGCGGACGAACTGCTGGAACTGGTCGTTCTTCGCGACGAAGTCGGTCTCCGAGTTCACCTCGACGACCGCGCCCTTGGTGCCGGCAACGGCGACGCCGACCAGACCCTCGGCAGCAGTACGGCTCGACTTCTTCTGCGCGGCGGCGAGGCCCTTGGTGCGCAGCCAGTCGAGTGCGGCGTCCATGTCGCCGCCGGTCTCGTTCAGCGCCTTCTTGCAGTCCATCATGCCCGCGCCGCTCTTGTCGCGCAGGTCCTTGACCATCGCTGCGGTGATATCGGCCATTATACTATCCTCTACGTTCGAATGTGGTTGCGGGCGGGGCGGAGCGCCACCCGCCCTGCCCCGCCCGCATGAAAGTTCGATGACGCTTGCGCGGGCTCAGGCGTCGATCTGACGCTCGGCCTCCGCCTCGGCGCTGGCCGACTCGGACGCAGGCTCGACCGACACCACTTCCTCGACCGGCGCCTCTTCCATCGCGCCCAGATCAACGCCGCGACGCTGCTGCTGCTCGACGTTGCCACGCGTGGCGGCGATGGCGATCGCCTCACAATACAGGCGGATGGCACGGCTTGCGTCGTCGTTCGCCGGCACCGGGAAGGCGATGCCGTCCGGCGACACATTCGAGTCGAGGATGGCGACCACCGGGATACCCAGCGTGTTCGCTTCCTTGATCGCCAGCTCTTCCTTGTTGGCGTCGATCACGAACATGACGTCGGGAACGCCGCCCATGTCGCGGATGCCGCCCAGCGACAGCTCGAGCTTGTCGCGCTCGCGGGTCAGCTGCAGCACTTCCTTCTTGGTCAGGCCGTGCGTGTCGCCCGACAGCTGCTCTTCCAGTGCCTTCAGACGCTTGATCGAGTTGCTGATCGTCTTCCAGTTGGTGAGCATGCCGCCCAGCCAGCGGTGGTTGACGAAATGCTGGCCCGAACGGCGCGCCGCATCGGCGACGGCTTCCTGCGCCTGGCGCTTGGTGCCGACGAACAACACCTTACCGCCGGCCGCGACGGTGGACGAAACGAACTCGAGCGCGCGCGCGAAGAGCGGCACGGTCTGCGAGAGGTCGATGATGTGGACGCCGTTGCGATCGCCGAACAGATACGGCTTCATCTTCGGGTTCCAGCGGTGCGTCTGGTGGCCGAAGTGCGCGCCGGTTTCGATCAGCTGCTGCATGGTGACGACGGGTGCCGCCATAGGGATAACTCCTTCCGGTTGAGCCTCTGGGAAGCGGATGACGTGCGACCTGACGGCCGACGCACCGGGCTATGTTGCTTCCCATGCGGGGTTGAGAGGGGCGCTCTTAGACGACAGGCGCGAATAATGCAACGCTTGACAGCAGGAACGTAAATGGAACATAAAGGGTTCGTACAGTGACCAAGAACCGGAACAGAACGTGATTTTCAGCAAAATTGCTGAGAAATCATGGTTTTCCGGTCTGGTGGGCGGAACCGAAGGGTTAATGAACGGTTAAGCGGACTTATCCACAGAAAAGTTCGCGCCAGGGAGGCGGACATGGTTGCAATGGTGAGCATTCTGATTTTTGCAGGCGCGTTGGCGCTCTCCATCGGCGTGATCGTCGCGACCGTGGCACCGCAATGGCGCCGCATCGTCCGTATGATGGACGGCCATGTCGAACCCGCATTCACGCCGCTGGCGCATATCGCTTCCGTCGAGCGGCGGATCGCGGTCAGGCGCTGGGCGTCGGGCTCGACTCCGTCGCCTGCGCAGCCGTCGCGCGCAGCCGCTTGATCCGCGCATAGCTGGCGATGCTGAACGGGATGGTCGCCAGATAGCCGAGGCACAAGACGCACAATGTGTGCCACGGCATCGACACCAGTGCCGCCCCCAGCAGGACGACGCCGGCCAGAGCCTCGAAACGGACGGTGCGACGGAGGCGGAACGAGCTCCACGAGAAGGTGGCGACGCTCGACACCATCAGCAATGCGATGAACGCGACCCAGGGGCCGACGAGCTTGGGAGACGCGAAGATCGGCTCGTCGGTCCAGAACCAGAAATAGAGCGGCACCATCGCCAGCGCGGCACCGGCCGGCGCGGGGATACCGGTCAGGAAGCCAGCCGACTTGTGCGGTTGCTCGTCGAGGTCGATCCTGGCGTTGAAGCGCGCAAGACGCAGCGCGCAGAAGACGGCGAAGACCAATGCGCAGATCCAGCCGAGACGCGGGACAGCGGCCAAGGACCACAGATAGAGGATCAGCGCGGGCGCGACGCCGAAGGAGATGGCATCCGACAGGGAGTCCAGTTCGGCGCCGAAGCGGCTTTCGCCGCGCAGCAATCGGGCGATCCGGCCGTCGATCCCGTCCAGCACGCCGGCGATCATGATCATCGTCACCGCGCTCTGCCATTCGCCGCCGATCGCGAAGCGGACACCGCTGAGACCGGAGCAAAGTGCCAGGGCGGTCACGGCGTTCGGCGCGACCGCGCGGAGCGGCAGCCCGCCGGCGGGTGCGCGCAGCCGTCGTACCGGCCGGCGCCGGATCCCCTGACCGTCCCGATCGATCACTGGCTGATCCCGGTCACGGCCGTTCCGCCGACGCGGCCGATCACCGTCTCGCCGGCGATCGAACGCTGACCCAGCGTCACCTGCGGGATGATATCGTCAGGCAGGAATACGTCTACCCGACTGCCGAAGCGGATCAGGCCGATCCGCTGCCCGGTCGCGACCATGTCGCCCGGCTTGACGAACGGCACGATACGGCGCGCGACCAGACCGGCGATCTGCGTGAACCCGATGCGGCGGCCGTCCCGCCCCTCGACGACGATGTGCTGCCGCTCATTCTCATCCGACGCCTTGTCCAGGTCGGCGTTGAGGAACTTGCCGCTGATATACACGACCTGGCGGATCGTGCCGGCGATCGGCGTGCGATTGATGTGGACGTCGAAGACCGACATGAAGATCGAGACGCGGGTCATTGGCGCCTCGCCCAGCTCGGCCACGAGCTCGCGTGGCACCGGCACCTTCTGGATCATCGTCACCAGGCCGTCGGCCGGCGCGATGATCAGTCCGTCGCCCGTCGGCGTCGTGCGGACCGGATCGCGGAAGAAGGTCAACACCCAGATGACGACGCCGAGCAGCGGCCAGAACAGGACCTTGGTCACGATCGTCGCCAGCAGCGTGATGCCGAAGGCGATGGCGGCATATTTGTGCCCCTCCGGGTGGACCGAGGGGAAGCGCCATTTGACGGTCGTGGTCGGCAGCGGCGTATGGGGAGGCTTTTCGAGCGATGGCATAACCCGCGGGTGTAACCGTGTCGTTCCTGCAACACAACGGCGGTCGATGGTTCGGCGGTGGCGCGACGCCGGCGATGGTGGCGGCGCGCGCACCCACCGGTCGTCCATGGGCGCGGCGCGCGTGCCTCCGCAGGGAGGCATGCCACGGTTGATCCCCTGCCCGCTTGTGCCTAGACGGACGCCAAACTCCCCATCCATAGGATTGCACAGCATGGCGAAGATCAAGGTGAACACGCCCGTCGTGGAGATCGACGGCGACGAGATGACGCGGATCATCTGGGAATGGATCCGCGAGCGCCTGATCAAGCCGTACCTCGACATCGAACTCGACTATTACGACCTCGGCATCGAGCATCGCGACGCGACCGAGGACAAGGTCACCGTCGACGCCGCCAAGGCGACGCAGAAATATGGCGTCGCGGTCAAGTGCGCGACGATCACGCCCGACGAGGCGCGCGTCGAGGAATTCGGCCTGAAGAAGATGTGGAAGTCGCCCAACGGCACGATCCGCAACATCCTGGGCGGCGTGGTCTTCCGCGAGCCGATCGTCATCAAGAACGTGCCCCGCCTGATTCCGGGCTGGACCCATCCGATCGTCGTCGGGCGCCATGCGTTCGGCGATCAGTACAAGGCGACCGACTTCCGCGTGCCCGGTCCGGGCAAGCTGACAATGAAGTGGCAGGGCGAGGACGGCCAGGTCATCGAGGAGGAGGTCTTCCAGTTCCCCTCGTCCGGCGTCGCGATGGGCATGTACAATCTCGACGATTCGATCCGCGACTTCGCCCGCGCGTCGATGCACTATGGCCTCAACCTCAAGTGGCCGGTCTATCTGTCGACCAAGAACACGATCCTCAAGGCGTATGACGGCCGGTTCAAGGACCTGTTCGCCGAGGTGTTCGAGGCCGAGTTCAAGGACAAGTTCAAGGAAGCGGGCATCGTCTACGAGCACCGCCTGATCGACGACATGGTCGCGTCCGCGCTGAAGTGGAATGGCGAGTTCGTCTGGGCCTGCAAGAATTACGACGGCGACGTACAGTCGGACCAGGTGGCGCAGGGCTTCGGTTCGCTGGGCCTGATGACCTCGGTTCTGCTGACGCCGGATGGCAAGACCGTCGAGGCGGAGGCGGCGCACGGTACCGTCACGCGCCACTATCGCCAGCACCAGCAGGGCAAGGCGACGTCGACCAACCCGATCGCGTCGATCTTCGCTTGGACCGGGGGTCTCAAGTATCGCGGCAAGTTCGACAACACGCCGGACGTGGTGCGCTTTGCCGAGACGCTGGAGCGGGTTTGCATCGAGTGCGTGGAGAACGGCCAGATGACCAAGGATCTCGCGATCCTGATCGGCCCGGATCAGCCCTGGATGACCACCGAGCAGTTCTTCGAAGCGGTCCGTTCGAACCTGGAATCGAAGATGGCCAGCTGGGCCTGACGCTTCTCGAACGCAATTCCGAAGGGGCGCGGCAGCGATGCCACGCCCCTTTTTTATGGCGCAAGCCGATGCCCCGTCGCGCGTCGGTCTTCTCTATAGCGCGACTTCAGATCCATTCCGGACACGATCACGCTGGCGCTCCGGACCGTTTGGCATGAGGATGGTCCATCGGCATCAGGGACGATGCCGGCACGTGGAGATGCGACCATGCCCATCGACCCGGCCCGCTATTCCTGGCTCGATCACATCGGCCAGCTGCCGCGCATGATCAGCGAGGCACGCGCGCTGATCGGCACCCATGAGCTCGCCGGCCCAGGCGACAATCCCGCCATCCTTGCCTGGGCGTCTGAGGTCGGCGGCGACGTCGCCTCGCATTACTCGCACGATTCCGTCCCCTGGTGCGGCCTGTTCATGGCGGTGGTGGCAAAGCGCGCCGGCAAGACGCCACCGGCCGATCCGCTTTGGGCGCTCAATTGGTCGACGTTCGGCCAGCCGGCGGGCCAGCCGATGCTGGGCGACGTGCTGACCTTCCTGCGGCGCACCGACGACGGTACCGCCGGCCACGTCGGCCTCTATGTTGCGGAGGATGCGTCCGCCTTCCACGTGCTGGGCGGCAATCAGTCGGATCAGGTCTGCTTCACGCGCATCGGCAAGGACCGGCTCCACGCCGCGCGCCGCCCCATCTATGTGAACCGGCCCGCGACCGTCCGCCCGTTCCTGGTCGCGGCGATCGGGGAACTTGCGGGCAATCACACCCTAGCGTGACTTTCGCCTGACAAAGCGTGGCCGGACGGGCTAGGGTCCCGGGATGGCGATTGGACTGGAAAACGAAGGCTTCTCCGACACGCTGGTGATCCTGGGCGCCGCTGGCCTGGTCATTCCAGCCTTCGCGCGCTTCAAGGTCAGCCCTGTCATCGGTTTTATCCTCGTCGGCATGCTCGTCGGCCCGGCCGGCCTCGGCAGCCTCGTGCCGAAACTGCCGTGGCTCTACTATCTGACCATCTCCAACCCCCATTCGATCGAGCCGTTCGCCGAATTCGGCATCGTCATGCTGCTCTTCTCGATCGGCCTGGAACTGTCCTTTCGTCGCCTCTGGGGGCTGCGCCGTCAGGTGTTCGGCACCGGGCCGGCCGAGTTGCTGGGATCCGCGGCGCTGATCGGGATCGCGCTGCACCTGCTCGGTCAGCCCTGGGCGGGCGCCGCCGGCCTCGGGCTGGCGCTGGCCCTGTCTTCAACCGCCCTCGTCCTCCCGCTGGTGGGCACGACCAGCCCGGTCGGACGCGGCGCCTTTGCGATGCTATTGTTCGAGGATCTGGCACTCGTCCCGATCATCTTCGCGCTGGGTGCCATGGCACCGACCGCGAGCGAAGAGGGCTGGGTCGGCATCGCAGGCGTGGCCGCGCGCGGGCTCGCCACGGTGGCCGCCATCTACATCGGCGGCCGCGTCTTCCTGCCCCGTCTGTTCGCGCAGGCGGCGCGGACGAAAAGCCCCGAGCTGTTCCTTGCCGCTGCCCTACTCGTCGTCATCGTCGCCAGCGTCGCCACCACGGCGGCAGGCCTGTCACCGATCGTCGGCGCGTTGCTGGCCGGCCTGCTGATCGCCGAAACGGAATATCATACCGAGGTCGAGGTCATCACGGCGCCCTTCAAGGGACTGGCGCTGGGCGTGTTCCTGATCACGGTCGGCATGAGCCTCGATCTGCGCCTCATCCTCGCCAACTGGCCGGGGCTGCTGCTCGCCGTCGTCGGCGTCGTCCTGGTCAAGTCGGTCGTCACCTATCTGCTGTTGCGCGTGGCACAGGCACGCCGCGGCCTCGCGGTCGAGACAGGCCTGCTAATGGGTAGCCCGTCCGAGACGACGCTGATCGTGCTGGCGACCGCCACCCAGGCCCAGTTGATCACCGGCCAGACCGCCGCGTTCTGGCAGACGGTGACGGCGATCGGGTTGACGATCACGCCGCTGCTCGCGCGCGCGGGCCAGATCGTCGCGCGGCGCATCGACATCCGTGCCGAGCCCGCGGCGCCCCAGCCCGAGGCGGACGGCGCCGTCGTCATCGGCTTCGGCCGCGTCGGGCGAATGGTCGCCGACCTGCTGACGGTGCATGGCCAGACGTACGTCGCGGTCGAAGCGGACATCGACGCCGTCGCGGAGGCGCGTGCGGCAGGCTATCCGATCGTCTTCGGCGACATCGCCCGTGCCGAACTCGTCGAGCGACTGGCGATCGCGCGGGCCCGCGCGTTGATCCTGACGATGGACGATCCTGTGTTGACCGTCCGCCTGACCCGGCGAATGCGCGCGATCGCGCCGGACCTGCCGATCATCGCCCGTGCGCGCGATCCCGAACATGCCGCGGAACTCTATCGTGCCGGGGTGACGGACGCCGTGCCGGAGACCTTGGAAAGCTCGCTGCAACTGTCCGAGGCGGTGCTCGTCGATCTGGGAATCGCCATGGGCCCCGTCATCGCCTCGATCCACGAGAAGCGCGACGAACTCCGCCAGACGATCCGTGCAGCCGCCGCGATCGACCGCGAGCCACGCATCCGCCGCGTGCGGCGGATGGGTGATGCCGCGCAAGGTCAGACATAGAGGTCGACGACCGTCGCCGATCGCGCCACGGCGGCGAGCAGCAGCGTGCGGTGGCAATGGCCGGGTTCCCGTTCGTAGCACAGCAGCGCACTGGGGACCTCTGCGGCGAGATCGAGCATCGCAGCCGACGCGACTTCCGCTTCCGGCAGGCCCAGCTGCGCGTCATAGACCTCGCGCAGAGTCGCGATATCGCCCTTCTTCGCCGCATCGCGACCGCGCTTCGGCGTACCCAGCGCCTTCAGATGCACATAATCGATCCCCGCCTCTTTGAGACTGGCGGCGAGCGGCGTCTTCGAAAAGCCCGGGCGACGCGACGCCGGCAGCGCACGGACGTCGATCACGCGTTTCACCCCGGCGGCCGTCAGCGCATGGAGGAAATCGGCCATGGTCGCGCCTTCGTAGCCGATGGTGTATATCTTGGTCATGGCGGCGATATAGGCATTGCGTCGCAAGCCCGCTAAGGGCCGCGATTTACCATCAGCCTGGCAAAGCGATTTCATGAGCGACCATCACATCCACATCGTCGGCGGCGGCCTTGCCGGCTCGGAAGCCGCGTGGCAGCTCGCCGAGGCGGGTTTCCGGGTGAAGCTGTCGGAGATGCGCGGTGGCGGCGACGCCACGCCCGCGCACCACACCGACGGGCTGGCTGAACTCGTCTGCTCGAACAGCTTTCGCTCCGACGATGCGGAAAGCAACGCCGTCGGCCTGTTGCACCAGGAAATGCGACGCCTGGGTTCGCTGATCCTGCGCGAGGGCGACGCGCATCGCGTGCCGGCAGGCTCCGCCCTGGCGGTGGATCGCGACGGCTTTTCGGCGGGCGTGACCGCCGCACTGTCCGCGCACCCCAACATCACGATCGTTCGCGAGCGCGTCGATATCTTGCCCGACGGCCCGGCGATCCTCGCCACCGGTCCGCTGACCGCCCCGGCGCTTGCAGAAGCGATCGGCGGCGCCACCGGCACGGACGCCCTCGCCTTCTTCGACGCCATCGCGCCCATCGTTCATCGCGACAGTATCGACATGGACATCGCCTGGTTCCAGAGCCGCTGGAACAAGGGAGACGGGAAGGATTACATCAACTGCCCGCTCGACAAGGACGCATATCTCGCCTTCCATGCCGCGCTGCTCGCCGGGGAGAAGACCGAGTTTCGCGACTGGGAAAAGGACACCCCCTATTTCGAAGGCTGCATGCCGATCGAGGTGATGGCCGAGCGTGGCGTCGACACACTGCGTTATGGTCCCATGAAGCCCGTCGGCCTCGACGACCCGCGGACCGGGCGCTGGCCCTATGCGGTCGTTCAGCTACGCCAGGACAATGCCCAGGGCACCTTGTGGAACATCGTCGGCTTCCAGACCAAGCTGAAGCATGCCGAGCAGGTCCGGCTGTTCCGCACGATCCCCGGGTTGCAGAATGCGGAATTCGCCCGGCTCGGCGGCCTGCACCGCAATACCTTCATCCGTTCGCCCGAACTGCTCGACCCGACGCTCCGGCTCAGAAACCGGCCGAACATCCGCTTCGCCGGCCAGATCACCGGGTGCGAGGGCTATATAGAGAGTGCCGCCATCGGCCTGATCGCGGGCCGTTTCGCGGCTGCGGAGCTGTCTGGCGCCACCCTGCCGCCGCCGCCGGTCGAGACGTCGCTTGGCGCCTTGCTGGGGCACATCACCGGCGGCGCGGAGGCTGAAAGCTACCAGCCCATGAACGTCAATTTCGGTTTGATGCCGCCGATCGAGGGGCGGACCAAGAAGGCCGACCGCAAGAAGATGTACACGGCGCGCGCACGCGCGGCGCTCGACCAGTGGCTCAGCTGTCTTCCGCAGCCGGCGCCGGCTCGGACGGCGGACATTTCGCGCGAGGCCGCGACGTTCGCTTGACCGCCGTCGTGGCGAATTCGGCGCGGTCCATCGCGCCGGACCGGTCACGATCGGCAGCGGCGAATTTGCTCTCCGCCTTGACGGCCCACTCGTCGAACGAGAGCCGGCCATCGCCGTTCGCGTCGAGCTTGGCGAAAGCCTTGCGCCGGGCGGCGAGATATTCCTCGCGGCTGACCTTACCGTCTCGGTCCTTGTCGTAGCGGTCGAACCGCTTCTGCTCCCGCGTAGCCGGAAGCGCCTCCGGCACCTTCGCCGCGTCATCGCGCTCAGGAGGGTCAGCAGAGGCCACCGGCACAGGCCGCGGGCTGGGAAGGATCGGCGGTGGCGAGGCATGCCCCCGAAGCAAGGATATACCGGCGCCACCCAACGCCACGATCGCCGCGCCGCCGATCAAATACCGCCACATGCTGCCTGCTCCCCGTCGAAACGCAGGGTAGCAAGACCGACCGGGCGAGCAACGGGAAATATATCCGTTATCGACCAATCAGGCGAAACCGTGCTATTGCCATGGACTTGGCCAGCGCGTTGCCTGGCTCGCCCCCCGCAATCGCAAGTTTGGCAAGGATACCCAGCGGTCGTATGGGCGCCGGCCACCGGTGCGCGAAGGCCTGGCAGGACAGTCCCGCGACCGCCCCCCTCGCGGCCTGGACCACCCGGCCGTCCGCCGACCCGTTTGCGAGGTCCGCCAACGCCCAGGCCTGTCCAGCCGCGGCGACATAGGGCTCCGCCGTCGACCGGAGCAGGCGCGTGCCGAGGTCGAACAGCAGTCCGCCGCGGCCACGCGCATAGACGCCGAGCGGCTCCTGCTCCGTGACCTCGTCGAGCAGGACTTCCCAGCCCTCGACCAGACCGGCGAGCATGGCACCGGGGATGCCACCGGCGACGACATGCGTCGCCAAATCCCGCAACAGGGGTTCGGCCGGCGCGGGCGCCGAATCCAGTCGTCCCAGCGCCTCATGCCACCAGGTGAGCCGCATCTGCCCTATCATCGGATCGCGCGCGGCCCGGACGATATCACCCAGGCGTTGATCGAGCCCCAGCAAGGCGGCGAAAGCATGCCGCGCGCCTTGCGGTGCGCTGGCGACAGCGATCCGGCGGTCGGGGGTGAGCGAAGCCTCAGCCATGCATGCGCCTCCTTGTAGCGACCAAAGGAAAGGGGCGGCCCGCACGCGGACCGCCCCTGTCGTCAGCCGAAAAGGTCCGGCTCAGGCGGCCGGCGTCGCAGCCGCACTGGTGCCGGCCTGGAGCCAGGTCGTCCAGAGGCTGGCGATGCCCGCACGCGGCTCGGTCGTGACAGCGGCAAACGCGGTCTGCGCACCCGCCTTGTCGCCCGAGCGCGCGAGCGCGATGCCGAGATGCGTATTCACCTCGTCCTTGTCGACGCCGCCCTTGCTCAGCGCCTGACGATACAATTCGACCGCCTTGGCGTAATTGCCCTGGCCGAGATAGGCGTCAGCGGTCTGCGCCGACAGCTTGCCGTCCTTGGACGCTGCCGCCTGCTTCTCGCTGGTCGCGAGCGAACCCTCGTTCTTGATCGCGGTGTTCGCGTCGCCAAGCAGGCGCTTCGAGAAGGTGCTGGTCGCCGGAATTTTGCCCGACGCCATGCCTTCCTTCAGCACCGCCGCCGACTCATAGGGATTGCCGCGATCGTAGACCGCCTGGGCATATTCCTCATAGGCCGCCTGGTCGACCAGCGAATTGCTGGCGCGCATCAGGCGGAACAGGTCGATCTGCTGCAGCTTGTCGGCCTTGACCGGCGCATTCTGGGCGAAGGCGTATTGCAGGATGACGTCGCGCCAGACCTTCGGCGTCGGATAGGCGACGAGGTACTTCTTCATCCAGTCGACGGTCTGGGCGCGCATGCCCTTGGCGTTCGCCGTCGCGATCGCATAGCGGTAATAGGCTTCCGGGGGCGTCTGGCCGGCGGCCTTCTGTGCGTCGATGACCGAGGACAGGTCCGTGAGGCCGCCGGCCACGTCGCCCGACTGCACCTTGAGCTTGGCGAGCTGCAGATCGAGGTCCGGGCTGGTGTAACCCGCCGCCTTGGCCTGCGTGAAATACTGCACGGCGACCTGAGCCTGGCCACCGTTTGCCGCCAGCGCGCCGCGGCGGAACAGATACTTGCCGCGATCGGCGGCAGGCGTGCTCTTCGCGGCGATCAGCGCGTCGAGCGGCTTGGCGAGGACCGTCTCGTCGAGCGGCGCATTGGGGTTCGCCTGCTGCGCGACGACGAGCTTGGTATTCTCCAGGTCGTACCGGAGCGCGGCGGCGATATACTTGTCGTCGTCGGTCGTCGCGGCGGCCTCGATCTGCGCGACCAGCGGCTCGGCGGCGGCGACGTTACGCTGCTGGATCGCGGTCTGCGCCTGGCCGGCGACGGCGAGCACCGGCTTGCTGAGCTTGAACTGCGGCCCTTGCGCGGCCTGCTCCTTCTTGTCCTTGGCCGCGGCGGGCGCGGTCAGGGCGATCCCGCTCACGCCGGTGGCCAGCACGGCGGCCAGCGCGAGCTTCGAAAGGGTCTTCATGCAAACTCTCTCCATTTGGGGGCATTGCCACCGGGGAACGTGTGGGGCGGCTGTAAAGGTCCGGGCGACGGCGTTCAAGCCGAGCGGCCGCCTGTGCCAGCATCACTTTCGTCAATCGCCGCAAGCGGGTGAACCACGATTGAACGACTCTTCGGCGGCGGCTAACCGGGCGCCATGATCGCGCTCCTGTCGCCGGCGAAGACGCTGGATTACGAAAGCCCCCTGCCCGACCTCGCGGCGACTCAGCCGCGCTTCGCCGACGAGGCGGCAACCCTTGCCAGGGCGGCATCGCACCTGACGCAGAAGAAACTGCAGGAGCTGATGCACATCTCTCCCGCCCTGGCAAAGCTCAACGCCGACCGGTTCCGCGACTTTCCCGAAGCGCCGGAAAGGCCGGCGCTCTTCGCCTTCGCGGGCGACGTCTACACCGGTCTCGAAGCGAAGACGCTGCCGCCGGAGTCGCTTCCCTTTGCGCAGGATCACCTGCGACTGCTGTCCGGTCTCTATGGCCTGCTGCGCCCGCTGGACCGCATGCGTCCCTATCGGTTGGAAATGGGCACGCGCTGGGCGCCCCGCAGGACGAAACTGACGGACTGGTGGGGGGATCGCATCGCCAAGGGGCTGGTCGACGATCTCGCAGCGGGGGGCGACGACACGATCCTCAACCTGGCGAGCCAGGAATATTTCGCCGCGGTTGCGGGTCGGCTTCCGCCGACGGTCAGGGTCATCGGGGTCGATTTCCGCGAAGGCGAGCGCTTCATCAGCTTCCACGCCAAGAAGGCGCGCGGGATGATGGCCCGCTGGATGATCGAGCATCGCGTCACGGATATCGACGCCATGAAAGGCTTCGACAGCGACGGCTATGCCTTCGATGCCGACACCAGCGACGGCGCCTCATGGACGTTCCGCCGGTGAGCGCGGCGATCGTCATCGGCGCCTCCGGGGGCATCGGCGCGGCCCTGGTCGAGGCTCTGCGCGACGAAGCCACATACGACGTCGTGCGCACGCTGTCCCGCAGCGCTGTCGGTGACGACCATATCGACCTCGAGGACGAGGCAAGCATCGCCGCGGTCGCTGCGACGATCGCCGCCGGCCCCGCGCCCGATCTCGTCATCGTCGCAAGCGGCCTGCTCCACGACGGCGATGAAGGCCCCGAGAAGACCTACCGCGATCTGGACGGCGCGTGGCTCGCGCGGACGATCGCCGTCAACGCGATCGGCCCGGCGCTCGTCGCCAAGCACCTGTTGCCGCTGATGCCCAGGACGGGGCGGACCGTCTTCGCGATCCTGTCCGCGCGGGTCGGCAGCATCTCGGACAACCGCCTCGGCGGATGGTACGGCTATCGCATGGCGAAAGCGGCGGTGAACCAGCTGGTCCGGACGCTGTCGATCGAAGAGCGACGGCGCAACGACCGATCGATCGTCGTCGGCCTTCATCCGGGAACGGTCGACACCGCCCTCTCCAAGCCCTTCCAGGGCAATGTCCGGCCCGGCACGTTGTTCACGCCCGATCGCGCCGCATCGCAGCTGCTCGACGTCATCGACGGGCTGAAGACCCCCGACACGGGCAAGGTCTTCGACCATGAGGGCAAGGAGATCCTTCCGTAGTCAGAGGGTTGCGCCGGTATGATGACAAACATGTCACCATCCTGCCATGGACGCGACAGCGTATTGGGCGCATCCATGCGGCCACGACGTCCGCAACGCCGGACGATCGGTGCATGAGAAGGAGAGAATCATGACCAAGTCGCTGCCCGTACTGTTCCTGTCGGCCGCCGCGCTGCTCGGCGCCGCCACGGTTGCCGATGCGCAGGGGATGAGCCCGGCCGGTTCCGCCAAGGCGAAGACGACGGTCACGTCGAAGTCCACGACGACGACAAAGCCCGCGGGCGCCGCGTCCGCAAAGGCAACGACGAACACGACGGTGACGAAGAAGGCTGCCGCCAACGGGCGCATGGTCACCGCCAAGACCTCCACCGGCAAGACCGTCACCTATAATTGCAGCAAGGCCGGCAACGCCAACAAGAAGGCTTGCAAGTAATCGTCCGACCGGCGGCAGGCCGCATTCGCGCCTGCTGCCGATCGGACCGCAAGCACCGGTGGCGGCACCGTCGCCGCCGGTCGCGCGCGACAGGCTCCCTCGCGTGCGTGCGTGCGCGTGACATTCGTGCGACTCGTGCCTAGATAGGGGTTCGTTTCACCCCCATCTTCGAAAGCTTGATCCTTGGCCGACGAGACCGTCCTCGCCGAACCCCCCGCCCATCCCGAGGGCATTTCGACGATCTCCATCGTCGACGAGATGAAGTCGAGCTATCTCGACTATGCGATGAGCGTGATCGTCGCCCGTGCGCTGCCCGACGTGCGCGACGGGCTGAAGCCGGTGCATCGCCGCATCCTCTTCTCGGCGCAGGAGAGCGGCTTCTTTTTCAATCGGCCCTATCGCAAGTCGGCGCGCATCGTCGGTGACGTGATCGGTAAATATCACCCGCACGGCGATACCGCGATCTACGACGCGTTGGCGCGGATGACGCAGGACTGGTCGATGCGGCTGCCGCTGATCGACGGTCAGGGCAACTTCGGCTCGATGGATCCGGATCCGCCCGCCGCGATGCGCTATACCGAGGCACGCCTGGCGCGCTCGGCCAATTACCTGATGGAGGATCTCGACAAAGATACCGTCGATTTCCAGCCCAACTACGACGGCAGCGAGCGCGAACCGCAGGTCCTGCCGGCAAGGTTCCCCAACCTGCTGGTCAACGGCGCCGGCGGCATCGCGGTCGGCATGGCGACCAACATACCGCCGCACAATCTGGGCGAGGTCGTCGATGCCTGCCTCGCCTACATCGACAACGGTGCGATCACCGTCGAGGAGTTGATGGAGATCGTGCCCGGGCCGGATTTCCCGACCGGCGCCATCATCCTCGGGCGCGCGGGGGCACGGTCCGCCTACAACACGGGCCGCGGCTCGATCATCGTGCGCTCCCGTCACGTCATCGAGGAAGGACGCGGCGATCGTCGCTCGATCGTCCTCACCGAGATCCCGTTCCAGCAGGGCAAGAACGCGCTGGTCGAGAAGATCGCCGAGGCGGCGAAGGACAAGCGGATCGAAGGCGTCAGCGACATTCGCGACGAGTCGAACCGCGAAGGCGTTCGCATCGTCATCGACCTGAAGCGCGATGCGACGCCCGACGTCGTGCTCAACCAGCTGTGGCGGCATACGCCGGCGCAGGGGTCCTTCCCGGCCAACATGCTCGCGATCCGCGGTGGACGTCCCGAGACGCTGAACCTCAAGGACATCATCCAGTCCTTCGTCCAGTTTCGCGAACAGGTCATCACTCGGCGATCCAAGTTCGAGCTCGCCAAGGCGCGCGACCGCGCCCATATCCTGCTCGGACTCGTGATCGCGGTCACCAACCTGGACGAAGTGGTGCGGATCATCCGCGGCTCCGCCAGCCCCGCCGAAGCGCGCGCCGCGCTGCTCGCGCGCGAGTGGCCGGTGGCGGAGATCGCGCCCTACCTGCGCCTGGTCGAGGCGGTCGACTCGCAGGCCACCGGCGAGAGCTATCGCCTGACCGACGTGCAGGTGCGCGCGATCCTCGACCTTCGTCTGCACCGCCTCACCGCACTCGGCCGCGACGAGATCGGCGAAGAGCTCAAGACGCTCGCCGACTCGATCACCGAGCTGCTCGCCATTCTCGCGGATCGCGTCCGCCTCTATGAGGTGATGCGCGAGGAACTGGTCGACGTCCGCGCCGCCTTCGCGACGCCTCGCCGGACCGAGATCGCCGCGGCCGCGGACGGCATCGACGACGAGGACCTCATCGAGCGAGAGGACATGGTCGTCACCGTGACGGTGCAGGGCTATATCAAGCGCACGCCCCTCGACGCATTCCGGGCGCAGAAGCGTGGCGGCAAGGGCCGCGCGGGCATGGCGACCAAGGACGAGGACGCGATCACCAGCCTGTTCGTGACGAGCACGCACACGCCGGTCCTCTTCTTCTCGAACCATGGCAAGGTGTACCGCAAGAAGGTGTGGCGCCTCCCGGAAGGCGGACCGGCCACGCGCGGTCGCCCGATGATCAACCTGCTGCCGCTGGCGCCGGGCGAGACGATCTCGACCGTCCTGCCGCTGCCTGAGGACGAGGCGCGGTGGGGCGACCTGCACGTCATGTTCGCCACCGCCAACGGGACGGTTCGTCGCAATGCCATGGATGCCTTCGCCAACATCCCGTCGAACGGCAAGCTGGCCATGCGCTTCGACGAGGGCAGCGACGATCGCCTGATCGGCGTGGCGCTGCTGACGGAGGAGGACGACGTGCTGCTCGCCACCCGGCAGGGCAAGGCGATCCGCTTCGCGGCGACCGACGTTCGCGAGTTCCAGTCGCGGACCTCGACGGGCGTGCGCGGCATCAGCCTGAGTGACGGCGACGAGGTGATCAGCCTGTCGATCCTGGGCGGCTTCGCCGCGTCCACCGAGGAGCGCGACGCCTATCTGAAGGCCGCTCCGTGGAAGGAGGGCGATCGCGAGATGACGCTCTCGCCGGAACGCATGGCAGCCTTCGAGGCGGCGGAGGAGTTCATCCTCACCGTCACCGCCAACGGCTATGGCAAGCGTACCTCCGCGTTTGAATATCGGCGCACCGGTCGTGGCGGCCAGGGCATCACCAACATCGTCTCCGCCGGACGCAACGGCCCCGTGGTCGCGAGCTTCCCTGCCCACAACGGCGAGCAGCTGATGCTGGTCACCGATCAGGCGAAGCTGATCCGCATGTCGGTCGGCGACGTGCGGGTGACCGGTCGCAACACGCAGGGCGTCACGCTGTTCAACGTCGCCAAGGACGAACATGTCGTCTCGGCCGCGCGTATCGACGAGGAGGAGGATCCGGAGAACGCCGCCGAGGCATTGGTCGCGCAGGAACTGGCGGAAACACCGGCCCCGGATGACTCGGAGGCGATCCATCTCGACGACGGCACCGGGCCGCAGACGATGGGCGAACGCGTCGACGAGAGCGACGAGGGTGAAGAGGACGAAGCATGAGTGACCGGCCGCTGATCGCGTACAAGGTGCTGACCGCCGACCAGATGGCGGCGCTGGAACGCGACGGCCGGTTCACCGGCGCGCCGGTCGACCTGGCGGATGGATATATCCACCTGTCGACCGCCGCGCAGCTGACGGAGACGGTGGACAAGCACTTCGCCGGGCAGCACGACCTCCACGTCGCGGCGGTGGACCTCGCGGCGCAGGACGATCCGGTGAAATGGGAGGAATCGCGTGGCGGACAGCTTTTCCCGCATCTCTATGGCGTGTTGCTGCTCGATACCGTGGTCGCCTATTCGCCGCTGGAGCGCGATGAACAGGGCCGGGTTAAGCTTCCGGTGACCGGCTGATCGCGCCCACCGCTCCGTTAGCCGCATCCGACGAGCGGAACTCGCACGCACACCCCATCGTTTCCGTGTCACAACGACACTGCAACAATGGAGACATGTCGATGCGTACCCTAGCCCTGACGATCGGCGCCGCGATGCTGGTGCCCGCCGCGGCTCAGGCCCAGCAGGCTGCCCCCGCCGCCCCCGCGGCGCAGGCCACCGCCGCCACGCCCACGGTGGGCGCGACGATCTACGATTCCGCCGGTGTTTCGCTCGGCACGGTCGCCCAGGTGACGCCGCAGGCGATCATCCTGAACACCGGCACCGCCCAGGTTCCCGTTCCCCCTTCGTCGATCGGCAAGACCGACAAGGGCTTTGCGATGGCGATGACCAAGGCCGACCTCGACGCGGCGGTCGCTTCGTCGCAGGCGCAGGCGCAGGCCGCTTTGAAGGCGAAGCTGGTGCCAGGTACGGCCGTAGCCGGCCTGAACGGCACGCCCGTCGGCACCGTCAAGGCGGCGGACGCGCAATTCGTCACCGTCACGACCGCCAAGGGCGACGTGAAGCTGCCGATCAACGGCTTCAGCGCCAATGCGCAGGGTCAGGTGATCGTCGGCCTCACCGCGGAGCAGATCGCGGCGGCGACCGCCGGCGCGGCAGGCACGACCAGCGGCAAGTAATCCGCTTTGGGCTTATCGAGGGGCCTCGGCGCGAGCCGGGGCCCCTTTTCGTATCGGCGGAGCGACGAGTCGGTCAGCCGGTGAGCACCGTCCTGACGGCTGCCACGGCGTCCGCCGCCTTGCTACCGTCGGGGCCGCCGCCCTGCGCCATATCGGGACGGCCGCCGCCACCCTGCCCACCCAGCACGGCGACGGCCGTGCGCAACAGTTCGACCGCATTGTACCGGCCCACGAGGTCGTCGGTGACGCCGACCGCGAGCGACGCACGGCCGTCGTTGACCGCGACCATCACAGCGACGCCGGAGCCGAGGCGCTGCTTCGCCTCGTCCACCGCGCCGCGGAGCCCCTTGGCCTCGAAGCCCTCCAGCACCTGCCCGATGAAGGCGACATCGCCGATCTGCTCAGGACCAGCCGCCTGGCCACCACCCGCGCCCATCGCCAGCGCCTTCTTGGCATCGGCGAGTTCACGTTCCAGCCGGCGACGGTCCTCGACCAGCGCGGCGACGCGCGCCGGCACCTCGTCCGGCGTGGTCTTCAGCGTCGCGGCCGCCTCGCGCAGCTTGTCGTCGCGACCGTTGAGATAGGCACGCGCCGCCTCGCCCGTCAGCGCCTCGACCCGTCGGACACCCGACGATACGGCCCCCTCGCCCACCACCTTGAACAGGCCGATGTCGCCGAGCGCCGCAACGTGCGTACCGCCGCATAATTCGAGCGAATAGGTCTTGCCGCCGTCTTCCGTGCCCATCGAGACGACACGCACTTCGTCGCCGTACTTCTCCCCGAACAGCGCCATCGCGCCCTCGGCGATCGCCTCGTCCGGCGTCATCAAACGCGTCGTCACGCTGCCATTGCCACGGATCTGCGCATTCACGGCCGCCTCCGCGTCCGCCAGCTCCGCGGGGGTCATCGCCACGGGGTGGGAAACGTCGAAACGCAGCCGCTCCGGCGCGACGAGCGATCCCTTCTGCGCGACGTGGCCGCCCAGCCGCTGGCGCAGTGCCTCGTGCAACAGATGCGTTGCCGAGTGATTGGCGCGGATCTGCGCGCGGCGCGCGGTATCGATCTGCAGCTTTACAGCTTCGCCCACCTTGATCGAACCGCTCTGCACCTCGGCATGATGGACGAAGAGCCGGCCAAGCTGCTTCGACGTGTCGGTGACGATCGCCCGGAGCCCGGCATCGGTGCTGATCGTACCGGTGTCGCCGACCTGGCCGCCGCTCTCCGCATAGAAGGGCGTCTGGTTGACGATGATCGCAACCGTGTCGCCGGCGGCCGCGTGATCGACCCGCGCACCGTCCTTGACCAATGCCAGCACCGCGCCCTCGCCCGTATCGGCGCTGTAGCCGGTGAACTCCGTCGAGCCGGTTTCCTCGGCAATGTCGAACCAGAGGTCGTCCGACGCCTTGGCGCCTGAGCCCTTCCACGCAGCGCGGGCGGCGCGTTTCTGTTCGGCCATGGCCGCGTCGAAACCGGCACGGTCGACGTGCAGCCCCTGCGTCCGAAGTGCGTCCTCGGTCAGGTCGTACGGGAAGCCATAGGTGTCGTAGAGCTTGAACGCGGTCTCGCCCGCAAGGGTCGCGCCCTCCGTCATGCCGACGGTCGCCTCGTCGAGCAGCTTGAGCCCCTTGTCGAGCGTCTTGCGGAACTGCGTTTCTTCCTGCCGCAACGTCGCCTCGATCAGCGGCTGCGCGCGGACCAGCTCCGGATAGGCGGCGCCCATCTCCGCGACGAGCGCCGGCACCAGGCGGTGCATCAGCGGCTCCTTCGCGCCCAGCAGATGCGCATGGCGCATCGCACGACGCATGATCCGGCGCAGCACGTAGCCGCGGCCCTCGTTCGCGGGCAACACGCCATCCGCGACCAGGAAGCCCGACGAGCGAAGGTGATCGGCAATGACCCGGTGCGAGGCCATCTGCGCGCCCTGCGCATGCGTCGCGGTCAGCGACTCCGATGCGGCGATCAGCGCCCTGAAGGTGTCCGTGTCGTAATTGTCGTGGACGCCCTGCAGGACCGCCGCGACACGCTCGAGCCCCATGCCGGTGTCGATCGACTTCTTGGGCAGCTCGCCGACGATCTCGTTCGCCTCCTGCTCATATTGCATGAACACGAGGTTCCAGATCTCGACGAACCGATCGCCGTCTTCCTCCGGACTTCCCGGCGGCCCGCCGTAGATGTGCTCGCCGTGATCGTAGAAGATTTCCGAACAGGGACCGCAGGGTCCGCTGTCGCCCATCGCCCAGAAATTGTCCTTGGTGGGGATGCGGATGATGCGATGGTCGGGCAGCCCGGCGATCTTCTTCCACAGCGCGAACGCCTCGTCGTCGGTGTGATAGACGGTGGCGGTCAGCTTGTCGGCGGCGATGCCCCAGTCGCGCGTCAGCAGCGTCCAGGCGTTGAGGATCGCCTGTTCCTTGAAATAGTCGCCGAACGAAAAATTGCCCAGCATCTCGAAGAACGTGTGGTGCCGGGCGGTATAGCCGACATTGTCGAGGTCGTTGTGCTTGCCGCCGGCGCGCACGCACTTCTGCGACGAGGTCGCGGTGCTGTACGGACGGCTCTCCAGGCCGGTGAAGACGTTCTTGAACGGCACCATGCCCGCGTTGACGAACATCAGCGTCGGATCGTTCTGCGGCACGAGCGGGGCGGAGGGCACGATCTGGTGCCCCGCCTTGCCGAAGAAGTCGAGAAAGCCGCGGCGGATGTCGTTGGTCGAGGTCATAGGATTGGCGACTTAGGCGAGAGCGCGCCCCGCCTCAAGGCGGCTCGTCATCCCATCGGTTCGTCGATCGAGCGCGGCGGCGTCGAGAACCAGCGCGGACCCGCGGCGGTCATGTGGAAACAGTCTTCCAACCGCACGCCGAACCGCCCGGGAAGATAGAGGCCAGGCTCGTTGGAGAAACACATGCCCGCCGCCAGGGGCGTCGCCTCGCCGTGGACGAGATTGACCGGCTCGTGCCCGTCCATGCCGATGCCATGGCCGGTCCGGTGCGACAGGCCCGGCAGGCGATAGCCCGGGCCGTAGCCGGCGCGTTCGTACAAGGCGCGCACCGCATCGTCGACGCTGCCCGCCGGCGCGCCGATACGCGCGGCGGCGAGCGCGGTCTGCTGGCCCCGCGCGACGAGAGTCCAGACGTCGCGTTGCGCCCGGCTGGCATTGCCCCGCGGCACCCAGGTGCGCGAGACGTCGGACTGATAGCCCTGCACCGTGCAGCCGCAGTCCATCAGCAGGATCTCGCCGGGGGTCACGCTGTGCACCTCGCGGCTGCCATGCGGCAGCGCCGCGGCGGGTCCGATCAGCGCGAGGGCGAATTCGGGGCTGCCGCCCAATTTGCGCGTCGCGGCGTTCATCAGCGCGCCGATCTCCGCGCCGGTCATGCCGGGCTCGACACGCGGATGCAGCCAGCGATAGGCGGCGATCGTCACGTCGGTGGCGCACTGCATCAGCGCGATCTCCGCCGGTGTCTTGATCATCCGGCAACCGCGCACCACGGGATCGGCGGACACCAGCCGCGCATGGCCAAGCGCCCGCGCCAGCCCGTCCGAGGCGAAGAAGCGGACCGTCTCCTCGATGCCGACCGTGTGCCGATCAAGCTTTCGGTCGCGGAGGAACCCGGCGACCACGGCGAGCGGGTTCTCGTCCTCCTGCCAGACCCGCACCTCGGCGGGCACCGCCAGCGATTCGCGGACCGAAGGCTCTTCGAAGAACGGGGTGACGATGCAGGGCTCACCCTCGACCGGGATGATCCCGGCGGTCAGCCGCTCGCTTCGCCCCCAGCGGACACCAGTGAAATAGATCAGGCTGGAGCCCGGCTCGATCACGATCGCGCCGATGCCGGCCGCCTTCATCAGCGCCTGCGCCCGCGCCAGCCGCCCGGCCCGCTCCGCCGCGCCGATCGGCACGGCCTTGCCGGTGATGTCGGCAAGCGCCGACAGGTCCGGCTCGGCGGCACGCAGGACGGCGGCGGATGCGAGCGGAACCGCCGCGCAGGCGGCGAGGAGCGAGCGGCGGGAAGGCGTAAAGGTCATCGAGGCCAACGGATAGGGCGCTTGACCCGGACGTCGCAATCCCCTCTCTAGCCCGCGATTGGGGAGAGCGTATCGATGGCCAAGCGGCTGACCTTCTACATTCTGATCGGGCTGCTGCTCGGCATCGTGCTCGGGCTGGTGCTCAACGGCTGGCTGGATGACGGCACGCCCGCGGCGGCGGCGCGGCTGAAGGCGATCGCCGGCTATTTCTCGATCGGAACCACCGTCTTCCTGCGCCTGATCAAGATGATCATTGCGCCGCTGGTGTTCGCGACCCTCGTCTCCGGCATCGCGCAGATGGGCGACACGTCGGCGCTGGGCCGCGTCGGCGCGCGCGCGATCGGCTGGTTCCTGGGTGCGAGCCTGCTGTCGCTCGGCCTGGGCCTCGTTCTGGTCAACCTGCTGCGCCCCGGCGTCGGCATCAACCTGCCGCTGCCGCCGGTCACCGCCGATGCCGGCGTCGCCACCGCCGGCTTCAGCCTGGACAAGTTCATCACGCACATCGTGCCCGCCTCGATGGTCGACGCGATGGCGACCAACGAGATCCTGCAGATCGTCGTCTTCTCCGTCTTCGTCGGCGTCGCGATCACCGCGGTCGGCGAGAAGGCGCAGCCGCTCGTGCGTGGCATCGACGGCCTCGTCGCGGTGATGCTGCGCATCACCGACTATGTCATGCGCTTCGCACCGATAGCGGTCTTCTGCGCGGTCACCGCGACCCTTGCCGAGCGCGGCGCCGGCGTCATCGGGCAGCTGGCCTTCTTCATGGGCAGTTTCTACCTCGCGCTCGTCATCCTCTGGGCAATCCTGCTCGGCATCGGCTTCCTCTTCATCGGCGGCCGTATCCGGGCGCTCGTGCGCTACATCCGCGAGCCGCTGCTCGTCGCGTTCACCACCGCCTCGTCGGAAGCGGCCTATCCCCGGATGCTGGAGGCGCTGGACCGGTTCGGCGTGCCGCCGCGCATCGCCAGCTTCGTCCTGCCGCTCGGCTATTCGTTCAACCTCGACGGGTCGATGATCTACATGACGTTCGCGTCGCTGTTCATCGCCCAGGCCTATGGCATCGCCATCCCGCTGGGCACGCAGATCGCGATGCTGCTGTTCCTGATGATCTCGTCCAAGGGCATCGCCGGCGTGCCGCGCGCCAGCCTGGTGGTGATCGCCGCCGTGCTGCCCGTGTTCAAGATCCCCGAATCGGGCCTGCTGCTGATCCTGGCCATCGACCATTTCCTCGACATGGGCCGCACCGCCACCAACGTCGTCGGCAATGCGGTGGCGAGTGCGGTGATCGCCAAATGGGAGGGCGGCCTCGACCCCGCCGAACCCGCCGAGATCGCGGTCGCCGCCGTTCCCGCGCCGCCGCATGGCGCGCCCGACAGCTTCCGCGACATCGGCGGCTGACGGCGCCTCAGGCGTAGGCGTAGGGCCCGCCCTTCTCCAGCGCGGTCTGATAGGCAGGGCGGGCATGGACCTTGTCCAGCCAGGCCGTCGTGGCGGGACGCGACGCATCGAGGCCCGCCCGGCTGCGCGCCGCCTCGAGCGGGAAGCTCATCATCACGTCGGCGGCGGTAAAGGCATCGCCCGCGAACCAGGGCCGCTGCGCCAGCTCCGCCTCGACGTAATCGAGATGGACGTCGATCATTGGCTGGATGCGCTTCTGCCCCGCCTTGCCGAAGATCGGCACGCGGCTGAGCACCAGCTTGGCGAAGAGCGGCGGCATTAGCGACCCTTCGGCATAATGCAGCCAGAATCGGTAGCGCAGCGCCGACTCGCGATGCGCGGGCGGCCCGAGCATGCCGTCCGCCTTTTCGACCAGATATTCGACGATCGCGCCCGTCTCCGCGACGACGCGGCCACCACCGGCATCGAGGTCCTCGATGACCGGCGACTTGCCGAGCGGATGAACGCGCTTCAATTCCGGCGGCGCGAGCATCGTCTGCCGGTTCCGATCGTAGCGCTTGACCCGATACGGCAGCCCCAGTTCCTCGAGCAGCCACAGCACGCGCTGCGAGCGCGAATTCTCCAGATGGTGGACGACGATCATGACAGCTCCCCTCTTGCCCGCGCGGTCCATAGCCACGCCACGGCAGGAAAATCGATGGTGGACGCGTTTCGTTGCGCCGCCAAGCGATCCGCAAGGCGCGCGACCAGCGCGGGCCGATCCGCGGGCGGGGCATCATGCAGCAGTCGAGCCGCTGGCCCGATCCGGGTAAGGAAAGCCGTCGCGTCGGCGACCGGGTCTTCCCCCGCGCCGACGCGATAGGCAAAGGCGACGCGAGCCGGCGCGGCTGCCTCCCAGCCGGCCTGGCGAAGCATCGCGCCGACCCGATCCGGATCCCCGAACGAGAAGGGGCCGGGCACATAGGCGGCGGCAGGCGGCGCGGCGGGCGCAAGCAGGACGGCCCATGGATTTTCCGCAGCGGGCGCGAAGCAGCTGAAGACCAGCGCGCCGCCAGGCGTCATCGTGCGACGCAGCCGGCCGAAGGCGAGGACGGGATCGGCGAAGAACATGACGCCATGCCGCGAGACGACGAGGTCGAGCGGTGCCTGACCCTCGGCGATGGCGATCGCATCCCCCTGTTCAAAGCCCAGGTTCGGCACGTCGGCGAACCGGTCCCGCGCGATGGCGATCAGCGCGTCGGACAGGTCGGCACCCAGCACCCGCGCATCTGGTCGGGCACGGGCAAGCGCGGCGCTGGTTACCCCCGCGCCGCAGCCGAGGTCGAGCGCCGCGATCGCGCCTGCCGGTGCCGCAGCGAGGATCGCCGCGTCGAGATGCCTGGCGAGATCGGCGAAGGCACGGTCTGTCCGACGCCACTCCTCCGCCCATACGTCGCCGACGCGACCGGTCCAGTCGAAATGGCTCGTCATAGTGTCACCTCGTCATCGCACCGCCCGGGTGCACGCGCCGTCGAAGCACGCATGCGGCCGCCCGGATCGTAGCCGTCGCAGGCCTGTTTTCGATAGGCCTCCGCCGCCGCGTCTCGGGCCGGAGCACGCCGTCCATGCAGGGTCCGACGATGCCGGGACGCCCATAAGATGCGCGTGACGCACGAGGCACATGGCGCGGCGAAGGCTGCGTGCGACCGCGATCGACGGACGCACGCCTTTGGTACGTCGATTGTTTCCAGATTGTTTCCGGAAGGTCACAAAAGTCACGGTGTTTCGGCCATGCGCATGCGTCCTGTCAGAACGGAAAGAGGCCCGCCGTCACCGGCGAGCCTCCCCTCGTATTCGTCATGCGCGCCGCGGCGATCAAAGATCGTCGTCCGCGTCCGGGCCGGTCATCATCTCCTCCGCGACCTTTTCCGTCCGCTGGCGGATCGCCCGTTCGAGGCGATCGGCCATGTCGGGGTTCTCGCGCAGGAAGTTCTTGGCATTCTCACGACCCTGGCCGATGCGCGTGCTATCGTAGCTGAACCACGCGCCCGACTTTTCGACCAGTCCCGCCTTGACGCCGAGGTCGAGGATCTCGCCGATCTTCGAGATGCCCTCGCCGTACATGATGTCGAACTCGACCTGCTTGAACGGCGGCGCGACCTTGTTCTTCACCACCTTGACGCGGGTGGCATTGCCCGTGACCTCGTCGCGGTCCTTGATCGCACCCGTACGACGGATGTCGAGACGGACGGAGGCGTAGAACTTGAGGGCGTTGCCACCCGTCGTCGTCTCCGGATTGCCGTACATCACGCCGATCTTCATGCGCAGCTGGTTGATGAAGATGACGAGGCAGCGCGAGCGGCTGATCGAGCCGGTCAGCTTGCGCAGGCTCTGCGACATCAGGCGTGCCTGCAGGCCGACGTGGCTATCGCCCATCTCCCCCTCGATCTCGGCACGCGGCACCAGCGCCGCGACCGAGTCCACCACCAGCACGTCGATCGCGTTCGAGCGCACGAGCGTGTCGGTAATCTCCAGCGCCTGTTCGCCCGTGTCGGGCTGCGACACGATCAGTTCGTCGATATTGACGCCCAGCTTCTTGGCATAGACGGGGTCGAGCGCATGTTCGGCGTCGACGAAGGCGGCGGTGCCGCCCATCTTCTGCGCCTCGGCGATGACATGCAGCGCGAGCGTCGTCTTGCCCGAGCTTTCCGGACCATAGACCTCGACCACCCGGCCGCGCGGCAGACCGCCCACGCCGAGCGCGATGTCCAGACCGAGCGAGCCGGTCGAGATCGCCTCGACCTGCATCGCCTCCTTCTGGCCCAGCTTCATCGCCGAGCCCTTGCCGAATGCGCGGTCGATCTGCGCGAGGGCGGCGTCGAGCGCCTTCTGACGGTCTGCGTTTGCGGTTGCCATGCCGGTGTCGATCACTTTCAGATTGGCGGCCATTGGGAATCTCCCTCGCTTAAGCCATGCGTTGGCCCAGGGCAACGCGGTTGCCACGCCATGTACTACGTTTGTTCCCATGGAACAAGGGGCGAACGTTGGTAAATTACGTGCGGGACCAAAATGGCGCTTGTCGTCGCAGAAGGCGCCTGCAATGGATTGCAAAAGCGCGTTGCAGGAGGGGTAGTCGTGCACGATCAGGCACTTCGTTCGATCGTCATCGTCGGCGGCGGCACCGCCGGCTGGATGACCGCGGCCGCTCTCGCACATGCGATGCCGCGCGGCTGCGCGATCACGCTGATCGAATCCGACGAGATCGGCACGGTCGGGGTCGGGGAGGCGACGATCCCGCCGATCCGCCTTTTCAACGAGACGCTCGGCATCGCCGAGGCGGATTTCCTGAAGAACACGAAGGGCAGCTTCAAGCTGGGCATCGAGTTCGTCGGCTGGGGCGGCCCTGACCGCCGGTATTTCCACCCCTTCGGCACCCACGGCAAGCCGTTCGACCTGATCGCGGTGCACCAGCACTGGCTGGCCGCGCGCGATTCGTCGCCGGACGGCGCCTTGCCGCCGCTCGACGCGCTGTCGATGGCCTGGGGCGCCGCGAAGCACGGCCGCTTCGCCGCGCCGGTCGCTGATCCGCGCAGCGTCGCCTCGACCTTCGATTACGCCTATCATTTCGACGCGGGGCTCTATGCCGCATTCCTGCGGCGCTATGCCGAAGCGCGGGGCGTCGCCAGGATCGAGGGCAAGGTGCTCACGGCGGAGCGCGATCCTTTGGGCGGCGACATCGCCACCGTGCGGCTGGCGGACGGACGGGCGCTCGCCGGCGACTTCTTCGTCGACTGCTCGGGTTTCCGCGGCCTGCTGATCGAGGGCGCGCTGGCGACGGGCTATGAGGACTGGACGCATTGGCTGCCCTGCGACCGCGCGGTGGCGATGCCCTGTGTCACCGGCGGCGACGGCATGACGCCCTATACGCGGTCGACCGCGCGCGCCGCCGGGTGGCAATGGCGCATCCCCCTGCAGCATCGCACCGGCAACGGCTATGTCTATGCCAGCGCGCATGTTTCGGACGACGAGGCGGCGGCGACGCTGGCGGCGAACCTGGACGGCCCGGCGCTGGGCGAGCCGCGCTTCCTGCGGTTCGTCACCGGGCGGCGGCGCAAGTTCTGGAACCGCAACGTCGTCGCGATCGGGCTGGCTGGCGGGTTCATGGAGCCGCTCGAGTCGACGTCGATCCACCTGATCCAGGCGGGGATCGCCAAGCTCCTCGCCTATCTGCCCACCCGGCAGCCGGATCCGCTGGCGATCGACGAGTATAATCGCGTCGCCATTGCCGAATTCGAGCGGATCCGCGACTTCCTGATCCTGCATTACAAGCTCAATGCGGACCGGCCCGAGCCGATGTGGCGCGCGGCGGCGGCGATGTCCGTGCCCGACACGCTCGCGGCGAAGATCGAGCATTTCCGCGCCCGCGGCCGCCTGGTCCAGCGCGAGAACGACCTGTTCGGCGCCGCCAGCTGGCTGGCGGTGCACATCGGCCAGGGCAATTTGCCGCAGGACCTCGACCCGCTGCTCGCCTACCGCGCCGATCCCGCGGCCAGCGGCGCGTTCGTCACCAGGCTGGCGGCGGCGATCGAATCGATGGCGCTATCCATGCCGACGCATGCCGACTGGATCAAACGGATCGGCGCACGCGCCTGACGGCACGACGGGTGCGCCGCCCGAGCCACCCCTGATCTATGTTGCAAGTTGGCCACATGCCAAGCCTTTGATGCAATCCTTTGCAGTTTTCGTTGCAATCGATTGCTGACGCCATTACCCCAAACTCAAACGCGACCTCGACTCGGGGCGCGAAGCAGGAGAGGGATGATGCGGGGATCCATTTTCAATGCGTGCGCTTCCATGGGCGCCTTGGCCGCCGGGCTGATCGCGCTGCCGGCAATCGCACAGGTGGCGCCGCCGGCCACGGCGCAGGGCGACGCCGCCGCCACGCAGCCGCCGCAGTCGACCGACGACATCGTCGTCACCGCCACGGCCGGCGACCGCTCGCGCTTCCGCAGCTCCATCTCGGTCAGCCAGATCAGCCAGGAGGCGATCCAGAACTTCACGCCGCGCTCGGAGGCGGAGGTTCTGCGCAACATCCCCGGCATCCAGCCGGGCGACACCGCCGGCCCGGGCGGTAACGCCAACATCGGCGTTCGCGGCATCCCCGTGTCGACGGGCGGATCCGAATATGTCGCGCTACAGGAAGATGGGCTGCCGACCGTGCTGTTCGGCGACATCAACTTCGGCAACAACGACTATTGGTTGCGCTTCGACCAGAACGTGCAGCGCGTCGAGGCGGTGCGCGGCGGTTCCGCCTCCACCTTCGCGAGCCAGGCGCCGGGCGCGGTCATCAACTATATCAGCAAGACCGGCGACGTCGCGGGCGGCCAGATCGCCTATTCGAACGGCCTCGGCTATCGAGAGCACCGGCTCGACTTCGATTACGGTGCGCCGATCGACGACGCGACGCGCTTCCACATCGGCGGCTATGCGCGCGAGGGCGGCGGCCTGACCAACGAGCGGTTCAACATCCTGCGCGGCTACCAGATCAAGGCGAACCTGACGCGCGACTTCGCCGACGGCAAGGGCTTCATCCGCCTGTATTTCAAGCGTCTCGACGAACATGCGCCGACCAACACGACGACCCCGTCGCTGGCGACGCTGGACGGCAACAGGGTGACCGGCTTCGCGCCGCTGCCGACCTTCGACGGCCGCAACGGCTCGTCCTATTCGATCTACAACCGGTCCTTCCAGTATCTGGACTTCGATGGGCAGGTGCGCAGCGCCGAGATCGAGGGCATCCACCCGCGCGTCACGAGCCTTGGCGCACAGCTGCACGTCGACGCCAACGACTGGCTGACGATCGACGACACGATCCGCTACCAGTGGATCAGCGGCAATTTCACCACGCAATTCGTCAACGTGCAGCCGCTGACCGGCAGCGGTGGCCTGATCGGATCGACGGTCAACGGCCAGGTCGTCGGCGCCGTGCGCTACGCGACCGGGCCCAACCAGGGACAGGCCTACACCGGCAGCTACGTCAACAATAACCCGAACATCAACACGTTGATGAAGAACATGGACAATTTCGCCAACAACCTGACGGCGACGGGCAAGTTCGACGTCGGGTCGGGGCGGGCGCGGGTCACCGCGGGGCTGTTCGTGATGAAGCAGAACATCCGCCAGGACTGGCACGTCAACCGCCAGTACAGCACGTTGAGCGGCGAGAATGCCGTGCCCCTCGACCTGTTCTCCACGACGGGGACGCAGCTGACGGCGGCGGGCCAGGCAGGCTTCAACGACAATTGGGGCAGCTGCTGCGCGCGGCGGGTCGATCTGACCTATACCGATACCGCGCCCTTCCTCCAGGTCGGCTACGAGCTTGGCGGCCTCAACCTCGACGGCTCGGTGCGCTATGACAGCGTGCACGGCGAAGGAACCGCGCAGGGCGGCGTCGCGGGTCCGAACACCCGGGTCAGCGATGCGCTGGGAAGCGCCACCCTGCCCTCGCTGGTGCTCAGCCCGACGGCGGAAAAGATCAACTACACCGACCATTACGTCAGCTGGTCGTTCGGCGCGCTGTACGCGTTCAGCCGCGACACCAGCATCTTCGGCCGCGTCAGCCGGGGCGGCCGGTTCAACGCGGACCGGCGCGTGCTGTCGGGCAATTTCAATGCGGACGGCTCGCTCAATGCGCAGGGTCAGGCGACGTCGGTCAATTTCCTCAACCAGCAGGAAATCGGCCTGAAGCAGCGCGGCGCGATCGCAGGTGGCTCCTATTCCGTCGAGATCACCGGCTTCCACTCCACGCTGACCGAGAACAACTACGACTTCACGCGCATCAACAATCCGGCGCCAAACAACAACCCCAACATCTCGAACGGCTATCGCTCGATCGGCGTCGAGTTCACAGGCCGCTTCAACACCGGCAATTTCCACCTCGCCGCGGACGCCACCTACGCCTCCTCGAAAATCACCAAGAGTGCGACCGCCAATCTGGTCGACAAATGGCCGGGCGGCTTGCCGCGGTTCCAGTTCGTCGTCTCGCCGTCCTATGACGCGGGCCCCGTGGCCTTCGGCGTCAGCGTCAACGGTCAGTCGAGCACCAAGTCCGACGACTTCAACCTCTACACGATCAAGGGCACGACCACGGTCAACGGGTTCGTGACCGTCCGCCCGGTCGAGCGGCTGGAGTTCAGCGTCAACGCCAACAACCTGTTCAACACGCTCGGCTTCCGCAACGGCAACGCCAACCTGGGACCCATCCTGTCGTCGACCAGCGCGGTGTTCAGCAATACCGCGCTCTACGGCAGGACGGTCACCGGCTCGGTCCGTTACCGGTTCTAGGGTCTGATCGACGGGCCTGGAGCCGGTGCCTGCCGGCGTGAACAGGTCCCAAAATCGCAAGGCGGGCGGCACCCGCCCGCGCGAACGCGTCCCCACCTGGCCGGAACCGCGCCCTTCCTCGCGGTTCCGCCTTTTGTCTGAGCGATAAGCGGCCTATGTCACCTGCATGACCGTCACGGCCGAGCGGCCCATCCGCACCCTCAAGGACATCGCCCGCCTTGCCGGCGTCAACGCCGGCACCGTATCCCGCGCGCTCGCGGGCAGTTCGCTCGTCAACGAGCAGACGCGCCAGCGTATCATCGACATCGCGGCGGAACACGGCTTCCGCCCCAATTTGATGGCCCGCCGCCTGCGGACGCAGCGCACGGGCGTGATCGGCATCGCGGTGCCGCTGGGTCACGAACGCCGGCAGCACCTCTCCGACCCCTTCTTCATGGCGCTGCTGGGTCACCTCGCCGACGGAATCACCGAGCGGGGCTATGACGTCATGCTGTCACGCGTCGAACCCGACAGCGATGACTGGCTGGACGATATCGTGCTGTCGGGCATGCTCGACGGCGTGCTGCTGATCGGCCAGTCCGACCAGCTCGACGTGATCGAGGCGGTCGCACGCCGCTATCGTCCGCTCGTCGTCTGGGGGAGCGCCCTCCCCGGCCAGGTGCATTGTGCGATCGGCGTCGACAATTTCCTGGGGGGCCGGCGCGCGGGCGAGCGTCTGATCGCGCGCGGCTGCCGCCGGCTCGCCTTCATGGGCGAGGTCCGCACGCTGGAGCTCATCGAACGGCACCGCGGTCTGTGCGCGGCGGCAGAGGCCGCCGGGCTGGCGCCGCCGCTGCAGCTCGATACGCACCTGGCGTCCGACATCATGGCGGCGGAGATCGCCGCCAATCTCGATCGCGTGGCGGGTCAGGTCGACGGTATCGCTGCCGCCTCCGACGTGATCGCGATGGCGACGATCGACGCGCTCGAGACGCGCGGCATGCGCGTGCCGGACGACATTCCCGTCACCGGCTTCGACGACTTGCCGATCGCGGCGCAGGCCCGCGTGCGACTGACCACGGTGCGCCAGGACCTCGCCGCCGGCGCGGCCGCGATGCTGGATGCGCTGTTCGCCCGCATCGCGGGCGAGGATCGGCCGTCCGTGGCAATGGAGCCCGAACTGGTCCTGCGCGACAGCGCCTGACCCTCCGCCGCCGCGCGCCGCGGCACGCGATCGGACGTGGTCGATGCCGACCGGTTCAGTCGACCGCGTCGAAGACGAAGGCGGCGCCGACGAAATCGCCCTTCAGCGGCGCGCACAGCCCGATGTTCATCCAGAAGGCACCGCTGGCCTGCCGGGGCATCCCCTCCGGTAGCGCACCGTCGCCGAGCATGCGGACGCGGTACAGTCGCGCCGGGTCGAGACCCTGCGGATGGAGCGCGGAGGGATTGTCGCGCCACATCGACGAGTGCAGCATCTGGAACAACACGCCCTGCCGGCCATCCGTCGCGACGTACATCGTCGCCGACGTGCCGTCGTCGCGCGACGGCGGTGCGATACGATACAGGCGGCCACGCTGCACCGTCGCCCGGATCGTCTTGTAAGCCGCCACCCATTTGGCGGCGGTGGCGAAATCGGCATCCTGCCAGTGCTTGAGATTGGCGCCGATGCCGAGCCCGCCCTGCATGGCGGACAGGAACCGATAGTCGAGACTGGTGACGCGCGTGTTCGCCCAGTTCGGGCTGTCGGTCACCCAGGCCATCATCACCGCGGGCGCATAGGCCTGCGTGAAGCCGTCCTGGATCATGAGCCGGTCGGCGGGATCGGTATTGTCCGATGTCCACACCTGGTCCGAATAGGCGAGGATGCCGAGGTCGATGCGGCCGCCGCCGCCCGAACAGGCCTCTATCTCCAGCGACGGGTGACGCCGGCGCAGTTCGGCGAGGATGTGATAGAGGTTGCGGACGTATTCGACATGGACGCGCTGCTGATCCGCGAGCGGCATCTCCGGCCAGCCCGCCTCGGTCCAGTTGCGATTATAGTCCCATTTGAGGAAGGCGATGTCGTTGTCGCGCACCAGCCGGTCGAGCACGTTCAGCACATGGTCGCGGACGTCGCTACGGGCGAGGTTGAGGACGAGTTGATTGCGTCCCTCCGTCCGCGGCCGGCCGGGAAAGTTGAGCACCCAATCGGGATGCGCGCGATAGAGGTCGCTGTCGACATTGACCATCTCCGGCTCGACCCACAGGCCGAACTCCATCCCGAGCGACTTCACCTTGTCGATCAGCGGTTTGAGACCGTCGGGAAACTTGGTCCGGTTCACCGTCCAGTCGCCCAGCCCGGCCCGGTCGGAGTCGCGCGCGCCGAACCAGCCATCGTCGACGACGAAGCGCTCGACGCCGATCCTGGCGGCTTTTTCCGCCAGCGCCTCCTGCCCCCGCTCGGTGACGTCGAATGCGGTCGCTTCCCAGCTGTTGTAGAGGACGGGCCTCAGCTTCGCCCGGTCGCCGTGCGGGATGACATGGGCCATCTGGAACCGGTGAAAGGCCCGTGACGCCGCCCCCATGCCACCGTCGGTATAGCCGGCATAGAATGTCGGCGTGTCCAGCGTCTCGCCCGGCTTCAGCGACCAGGAGAAGTCGTAGGGGTTGAAGCCGCCGGCGATGCGGACGCGGCCAAGATTGTCCTGGCCGACGCTGATCCGGAACGATCCCGACCAGGCGAGCGCCCCGTACCAGACGGGCCCGTGATCCTCGTCCGTCGCACCCTCACGTCCGATGGCGAACCAGGGATTGTTGCCATGCCCCGTCGATCCGCGCCGGCTTTCCAGCAATGTCAGCGCGGGCGTGACCGCGACCCGCTTCTTCTGCCATTCGGCGGCATGGCGACCGGTGAGATAATGGAGGGCATAATCGTCCCCCGCCGGCAGGGTGAAGACCGCGGCGGCGATCTGGTCGATCCGCACCGGGCTGTCGCCGCCGTTGCGCACGGTGGCGGAGCGCGCGAGCACCCCCGTCTCCGGATCGATCGCATAGCGCAGCACGACCGTCAGCGGCCGACGGATATCGGCCAGTTCGACGAGCAAGGTCTCGCCCTCTACGCGGTGCGACCGATATTTGAGGACGAGATCGCGATTGCCGTCGGCGAACACGGCCTTGACGCCGGGCTCGCTGACCAGCCCCTCGCCCTGGCCGGGATATTCCTGCGGCGTCACCGATCCTGCGGGATCAAACCCCGACAGCTCGCCAGGCGCCTTGAGCAAGACGGGCTCGCCGGAACGCGCCGGATCGATCGTCCCGAGCGGATCCTTGGTCCCGAGCGGCGGCCCCCAGTACAAAGGCTGGAGATACCCCTTGTCGTCGACGCCCAGCGCATAGGTCACGCCCGCGCCATCGAGCCGGAACACCGTCGCGCCCGCCGGCGCCGTCACCTTCGCATCCACGCTTACGCTCCCCATCACGGCGACGATCGTTGCGAGCCACGTCGACCCGCGGCGCGTCATCGTGCGATCCGCACCCGGTCGCCGTCGAATGCGAGATGGAAGGTCGGCGCGGCGGTGCCGCCGAAGCGGTCGCGGCGACGGGCGATGTCATCGCCGACGGCATTGCCGCCAAGCCCCCAATAATCGACGAAGCTGATCACCTCGCCTTCGCCCGTCACCCACCAGCAATAGGCCTGCGTGGGCTCCGCATCCGGGTTGGCCGCGACCAGTCCGCTGCCGTTGATCGGGCGCCACGGGCCGGCGAACCGGTCGGCGACCATGCCATAGAGTCCGGTCGGCGCGTCGAGACCGGGCGCGAAGCGCTTCGCCTGCGTCGACCAGAACAGATAGTAAAGCCCATCGCGGACGAGGACATGCGGTCGCTCGAGCTCGCTGTTGACGCCGATCGCGGCCAGCAGCGGCGGCTTCAGCGCCCATTGGTCGTCCACCCGCGTGGCGAGGCCGATGATCCCGTCGTGCACCTCGCCCGGCGTACCGGCGGAGCCGGTGAAGAGCAGATGCTCCTCCCCCGTCGCCGGATCGCGGACATAACCGGGATCGCGAAAGCCCTTGATCCTGTCGTCAAGCGGCGCGTCCTGATCGGTGCGGGCATAGTCGATGCCGTCCGCCTGCACGGTTTCGGCGGGCGCGCTCCACCCGCTCAACCGCCCGCCGTCGAAGCGACCCGTCGTCTCGAACAGGCGCTGCGAAAAGCGTGCCGGATCGCCGGTGGCGGTGAAATACATTGTCAGCCTGGTATCGTCGTCGTCGATCACCGCGCTGCCCGACCATTCGCGCGTGCCGGGCGCGAAACCGTCCGGAAAGGCGGGACCATGTGCGTGCCAGCCGTCTGGGCCGCGGCTGTACAGATGGATGCGCGCCGCATCGTGCCGCGCCTCCGGATCGGGCGCGTGCGGGACGGCGAGGAAGAACCACCAGTCGCGACCGCCGATCATCGCCGTGCGGCCGTCGCGGCGGGCGATCGGCCACATGTCCCAGACGTCGTGCGCCGGATCGATCGGCACGACGTCGCGCGCGATGATCACCGGCAGCCGCGCGCCTTCGTCGAAGCGCGCGCGGGCGGCGGCGGCGCGGGTCCAGACGCTGGCGCTCATGCCGCGGCGCCCTGGACGCGGCCGGCGCGGCTGCGCACGCGATAGACCGCCACCGCCGCGCAGAGCATCAGCAGGCCGCACAGCGTCAATACGTTGCGCGGGTCGCCACCCAGCAGCGGCCGGTAGACGAGCGGCAGCGTCAGCGAGAAGAGCAGCATCGGGATCACGATCATCATGTTGAAGATGCCCATGTAGACACCCGTCCGCTCCGCCGGGATCGCGCCCGCGAGGATGACATAGGGGTTGCCCATGATGCTGGCCCAGCCGATGCCGACGCCGATCGCCGGCACGAAGAGCATCCACGGCTGGGTGACGTGCGGCAGCGCGACCATGCCCAGTCCGGCAAGGAGGAGGCAGGCGGCATGCAGCTTCGCCGCGCCGACGCGCCGCGCCAGCGGCACCATCGCGAAGGCCGCGACGAAGGCGACGCCATTGTACCAGGCGGCCATCACGCCGTTCGTCAGCACCGCGGAGTGGAAGCCGGTCGAGTTCGGATCGGCGGTGCCGTAGACCGACCGGCCGATCGCATAGATGACATAGGCCCAATAGGCCGCCATCGCATACCATTGGAACAGGCTCATCACCGCCAGCTTGCGCATCGCCGGCGGCATGTCCGCGATCGCCGCGCCGATCTCGCGCACCGCCGCGGCCAGCCCGCGCGGCTGCGCCGCGATCCGCGCCCGCTCGGTCGTGGTCAGCGGCAGCTCCGGGACGCGCAGGATCGAATAGACGATGGTCGATAGCGACAGGAAGGCGCCGACCATGAACGCGATCCGCGCGGTGTAGGGGATGTTGTGTGCGTCGACCCAGTCTTGGTTCATCCCGGCCCAGACGAGCAGCGACGGCGTCAGGAAGGCCAGCATCTGCGCCAGCCCGGTGAAGGCGGATTGCGTCAGAAAGCCCATCTCGTGCTGGCTTTCGTCCAGGCGGTCGGAGACATAGGCGCGATAGGGCTCCATGGTGATGTTGTTGCCGGCGTCCAGCAGCCAGAGCAGCGACACCGCCATCAGGATCGAATGGCTCAGCGGCATGAAGAACAGCCCCGCCGCGCACAGCACGGCACCGAACAGGAAATAGGGCGTCCGCCGGCCCCAGCGCGAATCGGTCCTGTCGCTGAGCGCGCCGATGAGCGGCTGGACGAGCAGGCCCGTCATCGGGCCGGCCAGCTGCAGCAGCGGCAGCGAGGCCTCGGAGGCGCCCAGATAGCTGTAGATCGGCGCCATGTTGCCCTGCTGCAGCCCGAAACTGAATTGCAGGCCCAGGAAGCCGAGGTTCATCTCGAGAATGCGCGGCAGCGACAATCTTGGCTTGGAGTCCGGGTATCGCATCGGCGCCTCTCGCATGGGTCCGCCCGTCTATGCGGGATCGCACCTGCATAGAGGGTCGACATGCTTCAGGCAACAATCGATTGCAGCATTCCTAGTCGATCAGGAAGACGACGCCGGGCAATCGCAAGGCGCCCGCCGCCGTGCCGAGCGTGCCGTCCGGCCGCAGCGGCAGGCGCGCGATCGCGCCCGACCGTTCGTTGGCGACCAGCATCTCGCCGCGCGTCTCCACCAGGCGGAAGAAGCGTGGCCAGTGCCCGCCACTGGATACGTGCTGCAGCGGGGTCAGCGCCCCGACAGGGTCGATCGCGAAGACGGCGACGCTGTCGTGGCCACGGTTGGAGACATAGAGCCGCCTTCCCGACGCATCGATCGCGATATGCGCGGCGAACGACTCGCCCCGGAAGCCGGGAGGCAAGGTCGAATGGACCGCATGTTCGACAAGACGCCCGCCAGGTAGCGAGCGCAGCACCGTGACGGTATTGGCGAGTTCGGCGACCAGATAGGCGACCGGCATGTGTGGATGACGCGCCAGGTGCCGGGGGCCGGACCCAGGCGCGGCCTGATAGGCGATGGCGGTATCCGCGATCCGGCCGCCCGCGCGATTGATGCGATGCGCGAAGACGCGGTCCGCGCCGAGATCGACCGAATGCAGTACGGCGCCGTCGGCGGTGAAGCCGACCCAATGGGCGTGGGGGCCGGCCTGGCGCGCGGTGTTCGGGCCATGTCCCTCGTGCCGCACCACCATGGCCTCGCCGCGCGGCAGGCCGGTGGCCCGGTCCAGCCGCCACGTCGCCACGCTGCCGCTCGAATAATTGGCCGCGGCGAGCATCCCGCCGTCAGGCGAAAGCGCGACGTGGCAAGGGTCGGCGCCCAGCGTAGACACGGACGCCCGCTGCCGCCACGCCGCATCGTAGATGCGCAGGCTACCCGCGGTCTGCTCGTCTACCAGATAGCGCAGCGTGCGTGCCCGACTGCGCACGCCAAAGGACGCGTTACGGATCGCGGCCCGCGCCACGCCGGGCGTCCAGCCGCTGGAGGTGGCCGAGAGCGGTACAAGCCCCGCGCCGCCCTCGGCCGCGTAGGTTCCGGCGAACAAGGTCTCCGGCGCCGCCGCGAGCGCGCGCGTGGGCAGCACGGCCGCGGCCGCCGCCGCGCCGATCACGCCGCGGCGGCTCCACAGGGCGGAGGGATCATCGATCATGACGGCAACCTTGCGCTTCGTGTCGAAAAGGCGGTGGGCGCCGTTTCCAGGGGAGGTGTCGGACCCTATCGAGCCACCACGACGCGGACAAGCGCGCCCCGCTCCCGCGCCCGACGGGTCGTCAGAACAGTCCCGCGGCCGAGGACAAGGCCCAGATCATCGCGCCGAACCCGGCGAGGAAGATCGCAAGTGCGAGAAAGCCGCGCATGTCGGGTGCTTTGCGGGGACGGGTCATGCGTCCCCTATGCGTTGGTGCGTTACCGCACGCCAGACCGCGCCATCGCGACACCGTACGATTATATTAACCTGCGTCATGCACCGCGGCGGAAATGGAGCTCATCCACCAGCCATCGGGATCTACCGCGTGCCTCCAGGCCGAGGCCGATCGCTTCTTGCACGAAGCCGTCGACCTGATCACGCGCGCCCGATCCTGCGTCGTACGCGATCAGCGCAGCGCCGCCCGGCTGCTGCATGCCGACCGCGCGCGGGTCCATGCCCTGCTGGGACGCTATCAGCGGTTCAAGCATGCGTCGATCTTCGATCCGGTGATCAAGGAAGGCGACACGGCGCGATCCGCGACGGCACGCGCCCTCAAGTGCGAATGTCTCCTCATGGGCGAAACGTTCGGCGCCTATTTCGATCGGTGGCAGCACGTCGACGTGTCGGGCGACTGGCAGACCTATCGCGACGAGATGATCGCGATGAGCCAGACGCTGATGCGGCATCTTGAGGTCGAGCATGCGCATATCGGCACGCTGCTGGCGGCGACGGCCGGCGCGGCGGCCGCGAACGAGGATCATCCAACCGCCTGACGCACGACCGCGGCGGTCTGAAGGACGCGCTACGTTCGCCGCGAACTCGGCCTCGGCACGAGCTGGTCGAGCGCATCGGCATTGTCGCGTCCCCACGCGTAAAGCAATTCGACGGGCTCGACGAACCGCCGGCCGAGTACGGTCAGCCGATATTCGACCATCGGCGGAATGGTGCTGCGGACATGGCGGCTCAGCAGTCCGCTCGCTTCCATTTCCCGCACCGTCTGGGTCAGCATCTTCTTGGATATGCCAGGCAGGCTGCGCTGGAGAACGCCTGTGCGCGCGACGCCCGCATGGCGGGCATGGAGCGTGTGCAGCACCATGCTGGTCCATTTGGTCGCGAACAGTTCGAGGACGCGGCGCGGCGCGCAATCCTCCCGCCATTCGTCGTCATGCGTCCCTGGCGACATGCGGTTACCTCCTGGTGCCTGGGCCCCCAAATGGTGCCGTCTAGAAGCGCCGCACTCCGATGCCTAGGTCCGCCGCGACAAGGAGATGCTCATGACGAAGACGGCTTTGGTGGTTGGCGCGAGCGGGATCGTCGGTGGCGCGACGGCCGCGCTGCTGGCGGATCGCGGCTGGACGGTGCTGGGACTGGCTCGCCGTCCCCGAACCCAGCCCGGCGTGCGGCCCATCGCCGGCGACCTGCAGGATCGGGCGGCGACCGCGACCGCGCTCCGCGACGTGGATGCGGACGCGGTCTTCATCACCACCTGGCTGCGGCAGGACAGCGAGGCCGAAAACATCCGCGTCAATGCCGCGATGGTCCGCAACCTGCTCGACGCCCTGCCCCCGCGCACGCGACCGCGCCACGTCGCGCTGGTCACCGGCCTGAAGCATTACCTCGGGCCGTTCGAGGCCTATGGCAAAGGCAGTCTGCCGCAGACGCCGTTCCGCGAGGAACAGGCGCGGCTCAACGTGGAGAATTTCTATTATGCGCAGGAAGATGCGCTGTTCGCCGCGGCACGGCGCGACGGCTTTACCTGGTCCGTCCATCGGCCGCACACCGTGATCGGCCTCGCGGTCGGCAACGCCATGAACATGGGCACGACGCTCGCCACCTATGCGACCCTCTGCCGCGAGACGGGGCGCCCCTTCATCTTCCCCGGTTCGGCCGTGCAATGGGCGGGACTGACCGACATGACGGACGCCGGCCTGCTCGCGCGCCACCTGCTATGGGCGACGGAGACGCCCGCAGCGCATGACGAGGCGTTCAACGTCGTCAACGGCGATGTCTTCCGCTGGCAATGGATGTGGGGTCGTATCGCGCACTGGTTCGGGCTGGAGCCGGCGCCGTTCGACGGCGTCGTTCGACCGCTGGAGCGGCAGATGGCGGACGATGCCGGTACGTGGCGGGAGATCGCCGTGCGGGAGGGGCTTGCCGAACCCGAGCTCGCACGCCTCGCCTCGCCCTGGCATACCGACGCGGACCTGGGCCGGCCGATCGAGGTGGTCACGGACATGTCGAAGAGCCGTCGCCTCGGCTTTACGGATTATCAGCCCACCGATGACGCCTTTTTCGCGCTGTTCGAGCGATTGCGCGCCGGCCGTCTGATCCCGTGACGGGCGGGCGGGATCGGCCGCCAGACGGCAGGGTCCGATCCGCTTGCGTGGAAGCGCTGCCGGCCCCCGCCGCCACCCTCCAGGGGTGCCGGATCAAACCCTAACGGACGACGATCCCGCCGTTCTTCATGACGAACCGTACGGTCCGGACCGCGGCGATGTCGCGGATCGGATCGCCGGCGACGGCGACCAGATCGGCTATCATGCCGGGCTTCACGGCGCCGAGCCGGTCGCCGACGCGCAGCCAGCGGGCGTTACCTGACGTTGCCGCGATCAGCACATCGGCCGCGGGCATGCCGGCCGCGGCCATCAGCACCATCTCGCGCGCGTTCGTGCCATGCGCATAGACGCCGACGTCCCCGCCCATGCAGATCGGCACGCCGGCGGCGCGTGCGAGCCGAAAGCTGTCCCGCGCGGCGCGCACCGCCGCGGGGGCTGGCTCCGATCCGGTCCAGCCGCGATAGCGCGCGCTCGCATCGGCCGCCGCGAGGGTCGGACACAGCGCGATGCCCTTTGCCGCCATGGACGCGAACACGGCGGGCGTGCCTCCATAGCCATGCTCGATCGTATCGACCCCCGCCGCGATCGCGCGGCGCATGCCTTCGGCGGTCGCGGCATGGACGGCGACCGGTCGCCCCGCATCGTGCGCCGCAGCCACCGCAGCGCGGATTTCGTCGAGGCTCAGCGTCGCACGCGAGTCCTCGCCCGCTCGCCAGCGATAGTCGGCATAGAGCTTCACCCAATCCGCGCCGGCCGCGATCTGACGACGCACCGCCGCGACCATCTGTTCCGTGCCGGACACCTCCTCCGCGCCCTGGGGGATGGCCACGCCGGGTTCGAAGCCCTTGGGCCCATAAGCGCCCAGCGCCACGATCGCGCGGGTCGCGACATGTAGCCGCGGACCTTCGACGATCCCCTGGTCGATCGCGGCCTTCAGCCCGACGTCGGCATAGCCCGCGCCTTCGGTGCCGAGATCGCGCTCGCTGGTGAAGCCGGCGCGCAACGTCGCGCGTGCGCTGGCGACCGCACGCGCGGTGCGCAGCGCGAGCGGTTCGTGAAGGACCTGATCGTCCCAGCTCGCCTCGTCATAGGGGTGGAGGAAGAGATGCGCATGGCCTTCGATCATGCCGGGCATGAGGGTATCGCCGGCAAGATCGACGATCTGTGCGCCCGCCGGAACGGCAAGGGCGGCCCCGACCGCGACGATCCTGTCACCCCGCACCAGCACCTGCCAGCCGGCATGCACCTGGCCATCCACGCCGTCGAACACGCCCGCCGGCCGCAGCAGGAAGGTCGCGGGCACGGGCTCCTCGGCGGGCAGCGTCGCACCCCCCAGCAGCAACGCCGCCACGACCGTCAGCCAGCGCTTGGTCATCGTCCGCTCCCCGTTATAGATCAAGGACATGGATAGGCTTCTTCCGCGCGCACGCAATCCGCTGATCCTCACGATGCTGCTCGCGACGGCGGCGGCCGCGCCGCCGGATGCCGAGATGGCACGCTGGCGGGCGGAGGCCGGACGAGTGACGATCACGCGCGACGACTGGGGTATTCCCCACATCCATGGCCGCAGCGATGCCGACGCGGTCTTCGGCATGTCCTATGCCCAGGCGGAAGACGATTTCGCGCGGGTCGAGGCCAATTACCTGACCGCGCTCGGTCGCACAGGGGAAGCGGACGGCGAGGAGGCGATCTGGGCGGACCTGCGCCAACGGCTGTTCGTCGATCCGGACGATCTGCGCGCACGCTATGCGGCCAGCCCCGACTGGCTGCGCACGCTGATGCAAGCCTGGGCGGACGGCCTCAATTATTATCTCGCGACGCATCCCAGGACGAAGCCACGGGTGCTGACCCGCTTCGAACCGTGGATGGCGCTGAGCTTCACCGAGGGCAGCATCGGCGGCGACATCGAACGGATCTCGCTTGCCGACCTCAAGACCTTCTACGGGCAGCCGACTCCGCCCAGCCCGGAAGAGCTCGGCATGGTCGCGCGCGAGCCATCGGGCTCGAACGGCATCGCCATCGCGCCCCGGCTGACCCGCGACGGCCATGCCCTGTTGCTGATCAATCCGCATACCAGCTTCTATTTCCGGTCCGAAGCGCAGGTGACGAGCGATGCCGGCCTGAACGCCTATGGCGCCAGCACCTGGGGGCAGTTCTTCGTCTACCAGGGATTCAATGCGCACGCCGGCTGGATGCACACCTCGTCGACCGTCGACAACGTCGACCAGTTCGCCGAGCGCGTGATCCGCCGACCGGACGGCTGGGCATACCGCCATGGCGGAACGCTGCGTCCGGTGATGGCGGCCAAGGTCACGCTGCGCTATCGCCGTGCCGACGGCAGCTTGGGCGAACGCCGCTTCGACACGTGGCGCACGCATCACGGCCCGATCGTGGCGGCGAAGGACGGTCGTTGGATCGCGACCGCGCTGATGTGGCGGCCCGTACCCGCGCTGGAGCAGAGCTGGCTGCGCACGAAGACGGCCAATCTCGCCGATTTCCTGCGCGTCTCGGAGCGAAAGGCCAATTCCTCGAACGACACGCTCTTCGCCGACGACCGCGGCGAGATCGCGTTTCTGATGCCGCAGTTCATGCCGGTGCGCGACGCGCGGTTCGACTATACGCGCCCCGTCGACGGCAGCGATCCCGCGACCGACTGGCGTGGCCTGCACAGCCTCGCCAGCCTGCCGAGCGTCGCCAATCCGCGCGTCGGCTGGGTGCACAACACAAACGACTGGCCCTGGAGTGCCGCCGGACCCGACAGTCCGAAGGCGAAGGATTATCCCCGCTACATGGACCAGATCGGCGGCAACGCGCGCGGCGAGCACGCCGACCTGCTGCTGACGGGCAAGCGCGGCTGGACGCCTGCCGGTTTGCGCGATGCCGCCTACGATCCCTATCTGCCTGCGTTCGCGCGGCTAGTGCCAGGCCTGGTCGACGCATGGCGGGCGCTGCCGCCGGGCGATCCGCGCCGTCGGGCGCTCGCCGAGCCGATCGCGACGCTCTCGAACTGGGATTATCGCTGGGCCGGACCTTCGATCGCGACCAGCCTCGCGGTCTTTTGGGGCGACGAGCTCTGGCGGGAGGTCGGCAGCTTCGCCCAGGCCGAGCGCATCAACGTGCCGGACTATATCGCGACCCGCGTCGACGCGCGGACCAGGCTCGCGGCGCTGCATGCCGCGGTCGCACGCCTCACGCGCGATTTTGGCACGTGGCGGACGCCTTGGCAGACGATCAACCGGTTCCAGCGCCTCGACGATGCGATCCAACCGCATTTCGATGACGCTCGCCCGTCGCTGCCGGTCCCCTTCACCTCCGCCCAATGGGGCAGCCTCGCGTCGTTCGGCGCGAGGACGTGGCCAGGGACGAAACGCTATTACGGCACCAGCGGCAACAGCTTCGTCGCCGTCGTCGAGTTCGGCCCCCGCGTCCGCGCCAGCGCCGTGATGGCCGGCGGACAGAGCGGCGACCCCGCCTCCCCGCATTTCGCCGACCAGATTGCCCGCTACGCGTCAGGGCAGTTGCGCCAGATCTATTTTTACCCCGACGAGCTCACCGGGCATATCGAGCGCCGCTACCATCCCGGCGAGTAGCGCGCGACCTCGGCAAAGCGGGAAGAAGCGCGCCGCCGCGGCAGCGTCGTCAGCGACGGGCCGAGTCGCTTTTCGCGCGCTCGGTAGCGAAGGGCTCCGTGGCGTTCCAGACCGGCCATTGCGTGCCGCCCGCGATCTCCCTTCCGAGCGCATAGGCGACGCTGCCCTCCTGCGCCGCGCCGGTCATGTCCCAGCGCGGATTGAAGGCGTCGCAGGTCTGGTGATAGCATTGCGCATTGTACCGCGCCCGCTCGCGCTCGCCCGCCGCCAGCCCTCCGCCGACCAGATCGCGTCCAGCGCGGAAGTAGACACCAGGTACGCCCTTCGCGGCGAAGGCATAATGGTCGGAGCGGTAATACCAGCCAGCCTCGGTATTCTCCTCCGGGACGATCCGCAGTCCCTGCGCCGCCGCGACCCGCGTCAGCTCGGCCTCCAGCGGCGTGCGCCCGACACCAATCAGCTCCAGATCGCGCGTCCGGCCAAGGACGACGTGCGGATCGAGGTTGAACTGCGCCGCGGTGGTATCCAGCGGCAGGGCGGGATGGTCGGCATACCAGGTCGCGCCGAGCAGCCCCTTTTCCTCGGCGGTCCATAGGGCGAACACGACGGTTCGTCGCAGACGCGGCGCCCGCGCGTAATTGCGCGCGATCTCGAGCAGGGTCGCGGTGCCCGTACCATTGTCGACGGCGCCGTTGCGGATACGGTCCGCCGGCGGATCGAAGGCATTCTCGCCATAGGCGTCCCAATGCGCGCCATAGAGGATGCTGCCGCCCGCCGGATCGGTACCGGGAAGGATGCCGACGATATTGTGGCTGACGGCGCGATCGAGGCTGGTGCGCACAGTGCCGGAAAGCGCGACACCCTTAAGCTCGACGCCGCGGAAGGCGGCGGACTGCGCGGCCCGTTTCGCCTGCGCATAATCCAGACCGGCGGTACGGAGCATGGCGACGCCGATGTCGTTGCGCAGCGTGCCGCGGATCCCGAACGCGGGCGGTATCGTCCCCGTGTCGAGCGCATAGCCCGGCACGGCGTCGCCATTGGCGAGCTGCAGCCAGGGATAGCTGGACGGAAAGGTATCGTGGATCTGGAAGAACGCGATGGCGCCGCGCTTCTGCGCCTCCGCGAGCTTGGTGCGCGCGGCCGGGCTCGAGGCGCGCCCGCCGAAGCCCAAATCGCGACCCGCCTCTACGTCAGGATCCCCCGCCAGCGCGACCACGACCTTGCCCCGCACGTCGAGGCCGCGATAGGGGTCGTAGCCCAGCCGCGGCTCGACCACGCCATAGCCCACGAAGACGACAGGTGCGCCGGCGAGCGCGCTGGTCCCCACGACGCGCGACGAGGCCGCGATCTCGACCCCGGGATGCAGCGCGCGCGACATACCGTTCAGTGTCAGATCGAAGCTCGCCGCGTCGCGCGTCCAGCGCAGCAGCGGCACCGTCTGGCGATATCCCGCGTCACCTTCCGGCTTCAGGCCGAGCTGCGCGAAGCGCTTTTCGAGGAAGGCGAGTGTGATCGGTTCGCCCACCTGAGTTGGGCCGCGGCCGTGGAAGTCGTCGGCGCTGAGCGTCCGGACATCGGCCTTGATGCGGTCGGGCGACAGGATCGGCACGCGCGGTTCATTGGGAGCGACGCTCGTCGCGGAAAGGAGCAGAAGCGGAAGCCAACGGATCATGCCGCCAGCCTGACGCGTCCCGTCTCCGCGCGCAAGCGGCACGCTGCAGGAATGTCGCGGCACGGGAGTATGTTAGCGGCTTAGGGGTGAAAGGGCTACGCTGGGGCCTAACACCCGCCCGGATCGAGCCACATCGGGCGTCCGGCTCGTGTTTGGTGCCCCCGAGAGGACTCGAACCTCCGACCTGCGGTTTAGGAAACCGTCGCTCTATCCGGCTGAGCTACGGGGGCAACGTCGCCGTTCCTAGGTTCGTGGCCCGCGCGGGTCAATCGCGGCTGTTGCCGGTGGACGAGCGACGTCAGTTCGCGGTCTCGGGAGGGATCACCGGGAACGGCAGCGGCATGACAGCCACGCCGTCGTCGATCAGCGCCTTGGCCTCACCCGCGGACGCCTGGCCGTGTATGGTCGCGTGCGGTTCGTCGCCATCATGCATCGCGCGGGCGCGATCGGCAAAATCTGCCCCGACCCAGGTCGAGGTGGACAGCAGCCGCGCCTGCGCCTGCGCGAGGTCGCGCAACAGCCCTTTAACCGCTTCGGCGCCGCGCGCGGCGGGCTCGGGCCGGCTGTTCGTCTTGGCCGGAATGTTTGGCGCCATGACCGCCTTGTCGACCGCCGTATCGCCACACAGCGGGCACGCGACCTGCCCCGCCGCTCGCTGGTCCGCGTAGGCGTCGCTGGACCCGAACCAGGCCTCGAACACATGCCCAGAAGCGCATCGAAGATCGAAGACGATCATGCGCGCGCGGGCCGTGGAATGGGGCGACGATGCGCCAGCACCGGGATGCGCGATCGCGCCTCGACGACGCGGGCGGAGTCGATCTCCGCGAAGCCCAGTCCGGGTGCCTCTCCCATATCAAGCACGATCTCGCCCCACGGGTCGACGACCAGCGAATGCCCGTAGGTCGCGCGACCGTCGGCGTGCGTTCCCGTCTGCGCCGCAGCGATGACGAAACAGGCATTCTCGACGGCGCGCGCACGCAGCAGGACATGCCAATGCGCCGCACCGGTCGGCCGCGTGAACGCGGCGGGCACGGCCAGCACATCGGCGCCCGCTTCCGCCATGGCCGCATAGAGTGCGCCGAAGCGCAGGTCGTAGCAGATGCTCGGCCCGAGCGGGCCGACCGGCGTGTCGACGACGAGCGTTTGCTCGCCCGCCGCGTAACTGGCCGATTCGCGCCAGCTTTCACCGGTCGGGAGATCCACGTCGAACAGATGCATCTTGTCGTAATGCGCGCGGATGGCACCCGTGGCGTCGATCACGAAGCCCCTGTTGGCCAGCCTTCCATCGGGCCGCCTGATCGCCAGCGAGCCGAGATGGACCCATATCCCATGCTGCCGGGAGGCAGACCGGACCGCGGCGAGCACGTGGTCATCCCCCTCGCCCCGGATCGAACGCGCCGCGCGCTCCCGATCGCGATCGACGAGGCCGGACATTTCGGGTGTGAAGATCATCCCCGCGCCGCCGGCCGCCGCCGCCTCGATGGCGTCGATCAGCATGCCCGCATTCGCAGCGGGATCGATCCCGCTCGTCATCTGGAAAAGCGCGATGCGCACCGATCCCTCAGCCCGCGAGCAGCGGATCGAGTCCCCCCCGCCCGTCGAGCGCGGCGAGATCGTCGGAGCCACCGATATGCGCGCCATTGATGAAGATCTGCGGCACCGTCGTGCGGCCGTTCGCGCGATCGATCATCTCGGCGCGCTTCGGCCCGCCCATGGTGATGTCATATTCAACCGGCTCGACGCCCTTGTTCGCGAGCAGGCGCAACGCACGGCTGCAATAGGGACAGAATGCCTTGGTATAGATCTCGACCTTCGCCATGGGTGAGAGGTGTGGACTGGATGGGCACTTGTCAATCGTCGGCTTCGGGCAGAACCCGCGCCCAGCACAGGATGGTGACCGATTGGGCCCCCCTCGCCAGCAGGATCCGCGTGCACGCGTCGGTCGTCGCACCGCTCGTATAGACGTCGTCCACCAAACCGATCGCCCGTCCCGCGACGCGGGCCTCGTCGGGCAGTGCGAAGGCGCCGCGCACGGTCCGTGCCCGCTCCCGGCCGCCGAGGTCGCGGAGGGGCGGCGTCGCCCGCGTTCGCACCAGGGCAAGCGGATCGTGCGGTATCCCGGTCCGCCGCGCGAGCGCGCCGCCGATCAGCGCCGCCTGATTGTAGCCCCTGCTCCACAGCCGCCACCGATGCAGCGGCACCGGGACGAGCAGGTCCAAGCCATCCGGCACGATCGGTGCCATACGTGCCGCCATCGTCACAGCGATGCCGATCCGTCCACCGTATTTTAGACGAAGCGCCATCGCGCGTGCCACGGGTCCATAGCCGACGGCCGCGCGGATGCCGGCATGGAGGGGCGGCGATGCGACGCATGCGGCGCAGCGCACACCCCCTCCCCGGTCATATGCAAAAGGCCGGTTGCATGCTGCGCACCAAGGCGGTGCCAGCAAGCGCAGTCCCGACCAACAGGCGGCGCAGAAGCGGTGATCCGCCTCCACCGGCACGGCGCATCCCGGGCAACGCGGCGGCAGCGCGAGCGCGAGCGCCGCGCCGGCCCAGCGTGCTGCGATCGCGCGTATGACCGACATAGCCGCTTGTCGCCCGCGCCCGATGTCGGCACAAGCCGCCGTCGTGACCGCCACCGACATTTTCGATCGCGCCGCCCGCCGGCGCCGCCGCGACCGCGCCGCAGCGGGTGATCCCGCCGCACACGCCTTTCTCCGCGATGCGATGATCGAAGGGTTGCTGGAGCGGCTGGACGCCGTGAAGCGACCGTTCGTGGAAGCCCTCGATATCGGCGCGAGCGACCGCTCGATGATCGTGCCCGGTGCCCGCATGGCCCGGCTGGATCCCGGTTTCGGATTCGCCCGCGCGACCGGCGGGCTGCAGGCGGACGAGGATCGCCTGCCGTTCGCCGACGGAAGCTTCGACTGCGTGGTGAGCGCCGGCGTCCTCGACCAGGTCAACGATCTGCCGGGCGCGCTGACATTGATCCGCCGCGCCTTGCGGCCGGACGGACTGTTCGTCGGCGCGTTTCTCGGCGCCGGCAGCCTGCCGGCGTTGCGGGCCGCGATGCGCGCCGCCGATGGCGATCGGCCTGCGGCGCGTCTTCACCCGCAGATCGACGTCCGTTCTGCCGGGGATCTGCTGGTACGCGCCGGATTCACGCTACCGGTCGCCGATGTCGAGACACTGGACGTGCGCTACGCGAGCTTCGGACGCCTGCTCGACGATCTGCGCGGCATGGCGGCGACCAACCTGCTCGCCAACCGCAGCCCGCTTTCCCGCGGGGCACTGGCGCGAGCCGCCGCCGCCTTCGCCGAGGCGGCGGGGCCGGACGGCCGCACGACCGAACGCTTCTCGATCATCTTCCTGACGGGCTGGGCACCCGATGAATCCCAGCCGCGCCCGGCCCGGCGCGGCAGCGCTACCGCTTCGCTCGCGCAGGCGCTGCGCGGCACGCGCGACTAGGCGCCTAGCGGATCATCCCGCCGGAGTCCCGGGCGAGCAGACGTCCCATCGCCTCGAACAGCGCGTCCATCGCCACGGGCTTGAACAGAACCTCGTCCGCCCCTGCCTCGAGGCAGCGCTCGCGCAGGTCCAGCGCCGTATCGGCGGTGATGACGACGATCGGCACCACGGCCCGCTCGTCCTCGCGCGCGCGGATGTGGCGGATCGCGGTGATGCCGTCCATGCCCGGCATGCGAAGGTCCACCAGCAACATATCGTAGGGCTGGACCGCCAGTTTCGCGAGCCCTTCCTCCGCGCTTTCCGCCTCGTCCATCGTCGCACCCGCCACGTCCAGCATATCGCGTACGACACGGCGATTCATCCGGTCGTCTTCGATGAAGAGGACGTTCATGGCCGTTTTTCAGGCCCGCTGGGCGTCACCGACGAAGGCATATTCGCGCGTCTACGCCTCATGCTGCCTTGGAGACAAGCGGCAGATCGCCGGATGTGAAAAGTTGTGCAACCAAGGCCATCCCGCTGATCGGCTTGGCAATTACTGACACACCATTTGCCGCGGAAAGAATATCCGGCGGTGCGAGCAATGCAAGGGGCCGATCGCCGGCCGCAAGCCGGAGCCGCTCGAGACTTGCCGCCATGACGTCAGCCTCCCCCAGCACGGATATGTCGACCAGCAGGCGCGCGACGGGCCCCGCCGCCAGTCGTTCGAGGGCCTCGTCCACGCTCGCCGCCATGGCCACGTCGGCCACGTGCGGCGCGACGATCGAGCGCAACATGGCACGCGAGATCGGCCCCCGATCCACCACCAGCATCGCGGCCGGACCGTGGCGGATCGCATCGGCGTCCGCGTCCTCCGCCTTCGTCAGCGGCAGGTCGAGAATGAAGCGGGATCCGACGCCCGGCTCGCTCTCCACCGACACGTCGCCCTGCATCGCGCGGGCGAGGTTCCGGCAGATGGCAAGGCCAAGCCCCGTCCCGCCGAAGCGGCGCGTCGTGCTCGTGTCCGCCTGTTGGAAGGATTCGAAAATCTGGTCGCGCTTGTCGGCTGCAATGCCGATGCCCGTGTCCGCCACGATGATGCGGAGGCGATCGCCGACGGCGACGGCATGAAGCGATATGCGTCCCTCGGCGGTGAACTTCAGCGCGTTCGACATGAGGTTGAACACGATCTGGCGCACCCGCGCGACGTCGCCGACGATCCGGACGGGCGCGTCGCCCAGGTCACGCTCGAAGGCGATCCCCTTCGCGCGCGCCTGTTCCTCCCACATGCGGCTCGCCTCGATCAGCATCGCGGCGAGGTCGAACGGCACGGCCTCGATGGTCAGGTTGCCGGTCTCCATCTTCGCGACGTCGAGGATATCGTCGACCAGCGCGCGCATCGTCGTGCCCGCGCCATGGACGACCGCGACGCGCTCGCGCACATGACCCGGCAATGCGGGATCGGCGAGCATGACCTGCGTCATGCCGAGAATACCATTGAGCGGCGTACGGATTTCGTGGCTGGTGGTAGCCAGAAACTCCGTCTTGGCGGCCAGCGCCCTGCCCAGCGCACGGTTGCTCCGGGCAAGGTCGGCCGCGGCGGCCCGCGCCTGGTTGCGGCTGCGCCGGATGGTGAACAGGCCGATCGCAAGCATCGCGATCAGGAGCGCGGTGGCAGCCGCGGCCCCGATGAAGATCGTCTGCTGCGTCCGCGCACGCGCCTGAGCGAAGGCGACGTTCCGCCGCGCTTCGTCGCGCTGGAGATTGGCGATCCGCAGTTCCTGGTTCGCGAAATCGAAGCGCGCCGCCATCAGCGCGGCATTCGTGGATCGCGCCAGGTCGGTCGCTTCGTCGTCGAGCCGCTTGAGCGCGCTCAGGTGGGCAAGCGCACGGTCGTCGCGCCCGACGGCGCGATAGACGTCATAGGCGGTCTTCAACGCCGGCCGGTCGAGGACGGTCGTCCGCGCGAGATCCTGCCCCGCGAAGCGTTGCTCGATCAACCGCTCCGCCGCCGAAGGATCGCCTCGCTGCAACGCGGCCTGTGCCGCCAGTGCCTCGAGCGAGTCGAGCAAGGAGCGAAAGGCCGCGGCTTCCGGCTGCTTGGCGAGCCGCAGGCCCTCGTCGATATTGCGCTGCGCCCCCGCCACGTTGCCGGCCGCAAGCTGTGTCTCGGCGATGTTGCCCAGCACGGTCGCGCGCAGCATCGGGCTTTGCATCGAGTCGGCCAGGTTCAAGGCTTCGCGAAACTGCTGCTCCGCCTCGCGGTAGCGCCGCAGTTCGCGCAGGGCATTGCCGCGGTTGTTGTAGATGGACAGCAACAGGTTCGGGTCGGCCTTGTAGGCCGCAATAGCCTGATCATAATATTTCAGCGCATTGTTGAAGTCTCGCGCGCTGCTGTAGAGCGCACCGATGGACTGAAGCGCCTTGGACTGGCTGCGCACTTCGCCAAGCGTGACGAACAACGCATGCGCCTGCTGATAATCGACGAGCGCTTTGGCGACATTCGCTTCGGCGGTGTTGATCCAGCCGTCCGAAAGGAGGAGGTCGGCTTGAAGCTTCGACTTTGGCGAAAGGCGCGTTGCAATCGCCAAAGCCTGGGCGATGAGAGGCTTGGCGGCAGCACCTTTGTTAAGCCGTAGCAGTGCTTCGCCGCGAAGCCACAATGCCGTGGCTCGCATGATTTCCCGTTGCGCCGACGAGGGTCGCGTGTCGGCAAAGCGTTCCGCATCTTTCGCCTTAACGATCGCGACATTGGGATCGGCGAGCATGGCAGCTCTTGCTTCGGCGATCAGTTCGTCGAAATGTTCAGACGATGCGGCTGCTGCGACGGGCTGCGCGACGAAAAGGATCGCGATGCAAAGACAGCGCAGCGTGCTGCGGGTCACCTGCATCCTATGCCTCACGCCTGACCGAATTCAGTCCCCCGAACATGGTCAGCGGATCAGGTCCGGGCCGGCGATGCGCCCCCTCGTTCAGATAGGTGACGAGGGCATCGAGGGGTACGGGGCGGCTGATGAGATAGCCCTGCACCATGTCGCAGCCCATGACCGTCAGCAGCGCCAGCGCGGCGTGCGTCTCGACGCCCTCCGCCACCACTTCCATTTCCAGCGCATGGGCCAGGTCGATCGTCGACCGAACGATCAGCGGATCGCGGTTGGAACTTGTCAGCTGCGTCACGAACAACTTGTCGATCTTCAGCTCGCGTGCGGGCAGCTGCTTGAGATAGGCGAGCGACGACAAGCCCGCGCCATAATCGTCGATCGCGATCGTGATGCCGAAATCCGCGAAGCGCTGCAGGTTCGCGATGGCGCTTTCCGGATCGCGGATCACCGAGGTTTCGGTGATCTCGAAGCCGAGCTTCGCGTCGCTCGCACCGACGAGACGGCAGGCTTCCTCCACGAAGGCGGCGTCGCCCAGCAGTTGACCCGATATGTTGATGAACAGGCGGAGCGCATGTCCCCGCGCGGCCAGGGTCGCCTGATCGTCGATCACCCGGCGAATCGTCCAGAGCGTCATGCGGTCGATCAGCTGGCATTGTTCCGCGACCGGGACGAAGTCGCCCGGCATGACCAGACCGCGCTCGGGGTGCCGCCAGCGAATAAGCGCTTCGGCACTGGTGATTTCCTGCCGCCGGACGTGGACCTTGGGCTGATACATCAGCATCAGTTCGTCCGCGTCGATGGCGTGATCGAGCTCACGCGCGATGCGGACGATGTCGCCCTGCGCGCGGGGCGCAACGTCGTGACGCACCGCGCGATAGGCGGTCCGCGCCTCCGCCAGTGCGGCCTCGGCCTGCTCGACCAGCGCGACGTCGTCGACGCAGGTCGGACCGCTGGCGGCACCGAAGGTCAGCTCGATCCGCACGGACATTTCGTCGATGATGAAGTGGCGGACGAAGCCCGCTTCGATCGCCGCGATACGACGATCGCAGTCCGCGACATCGCTGACCCGGAATTGGCACATCACGAGCGATGGCCCCACCTTCGCTACGCTCGCGGTCGGCAGGAGCCGACCGAGACGTTCCGCCGCGAGACCCGCCAGCAGATCGGCTCGGATACAGCCCAGGCGCCGGCGCAGCGCGCCGAAATTGGCGAGCTCGACCAGCAGGTGACAGTGGATCGCGTCACGCTCCGTGGTGACGGAGGATTCGACGGGTCCGACCGGGGCGACGAGGCGCTCTGCAGGGATCATCACCCTCCCGCCCTATGCGCCGCCCCCTAAGATAGCGTTAATCAAGGAAAGACGCAGCGGATTGTAAAATGGTAAATCTTCCATTAACTATCGTGGTGCGGCCTCTGGTCGCACCATAAGGGAGAAAAACCATGCTGGCGCTCATCATCAAGGCGGTCATCGGGATCGATATCAAGCCCTGGTAATCGTATAGATCGGCCCGGGACCCCCTCATCGGGCGCCCGGGCCGGTTGTCTGGAATTCTGCAATACCGCCAGGTCGGCCGTCAGTGCCGAGCAACTTCCGGCTGGTCCTCCGACTGGTCCCAGCCGCCCCCCAGCGCCTTCGCCAACGCCACCGTCTGCTGGCGTAGCTGCGCATCGCTCATCGCCACCTGTTCCCGCGCCGACAGCAATTGCGCTTCGGTATTCAGCACGGCGTCCTGCGCGACGAAGCCGCTCTGATATTGTGCGGATGTCGCCCGCACGCTGGCCTCCGCATCCGCCACCGCGCGTGTCAGGACAACACGCCGGCTACGCTCCGCGTCGATGGCGACCAAGGCGTCCTCGACGTCGCGCAAGGCCTGCAGCACGGTCTGCCGATATTGCAGATAGGCCTGCTCCCGCGCCTCCTTGCGGATGCCCACGGTCGCCTTGCGGCGGCCCCAATCGAGCAGCGGGAATTGTGCGGCGCCCGTGCCGGTCAACTGGAGGCTGTCGCCGCTGAAGAGGTTGGAGAGCGCGGTCGAGATCAGCTGCGCCATGCCGGTCAGGCTGAACCGCGGGTAGAGATCGGCCACCGCCACGCCGATGTCCGCCGTCGCGGCCGCGAGATTGCGCTCTGCCGCGCGGACGTCGGGCCGCCGTCGCAACAGGTCGGACGGAAGCCCGGCAGGAATCGCCGGCACGGGTGGCAGCGCCGCCGGGATCGGCGCCGCCAGTGCGGCATCGAGCGATCCTGGCGACTGGCCGAGCAGTAGCGCGAGGGCGTGGCGGCGCACCGCGATATCCGCCCGGATCGGTAGCAGCCGCGCCTCCGTGCTCGTGATCGTCCCTCGCTGGCGGGTGACGTCGATCGGCGGCACCAGTCCGACGCGTGCGACATCGCCGGCAATCTTCAGCGCGCCGCGTTGCCGTGCAAGCTCGGCCTCGACGATCGCGATCTGCTGCTCGTCGAAGCGGAGCGCAAAATAGGCCTGGGCCACCTCGCCCGCGATCATCGTGGCGGCGTCGCGCCGGCTCCACTCCGCGGCTACCGTCCGTGCGACGGCGCCCTGCACCTGTCGGCGGACACCCCCGAACACGTCGAGTTCCCAGCTCGCGTCGAAGCCGGCCGCATAGGTCGTGATGCCGCTGCCCGGCAAGGCGATGCCACCGCTCGATCCCGAACCGGCACCGGAGCTGCCGCCGCCACCGGCGCCGCCGCCCGACTGGCCCCCGAACAGCCGCGCGAGCGAGGAGAAGCCCGCGTTCTTGCTGAACTCGACATGCGTCACGTTGGCGCTGGCATTGACCTGCGGCAGGCCCTGCGCGCGGGCGGCGATCTCCTGCAATCGCGCGGCGCGCACGCGGGACGCAGCGATCGCGATGTCGGGCGAGTCCTTGAGCGCGCGCGCGATCAGGCTGTCCAGCCGCGGATCGCCAAACGCGCGCCACCATTGCGACAAGTCCATGGTACTGGCAGCCGCCTGCGGTCCGACGAACGCATTCGGCACCTCCGCTTTGGGTGGCGTATAGTCGGGCCCGACGGTGCAGCCGCCGAGCAGCGCCGCGAGCGCGATCGAGGTCGACCGGCGCATCAATGTCCTCCCTGCGGGGCCTGGCCCGTCTTGTTGGCACGCATGAACAGCACCAGCGGCGCGACCACGAGCACGACGATCATCAGCGTGCGGAACACGTCGAGGAAGGCGAGCATCGAAGCCTGTCGCTGGACCTGGCTGTACAGGACGGCGAGCGGCGTGGTGGACGGATCGCCCTGGCCCGCGAAGGCCTTGCCGGCGGTGGCCAGCCACTGGTTGTAATTGGGGTCGAGGGGGTTGAGCGGCTGGACCAGCTCGCTCTGATGTTTCTGCAAGCCGTTGGACAACAGGGTCTGGGACAGGCTGATGCCGATCGTCCCGCCAAGATTGCGCGCGACGTTCAACAGGCTGGACGCCTGCGCGGTCTGGTTCTGCCGAAGGCCGACATAGGCGATCGCGTTGATCGGCACGAAGAGGAACGGCAGCGCCATGGCCTGGTAGAGGCGGGCGGTGGCGGCGTCCCAGAAGGTGATGTCGGCGGTCAGATGCGACATGTTCCACAGCGCCGCCGCCTGCACGATCAGCGCGGGAAACAACAAAAAGCGCACGTCGACGACGCCCGCGAGCCTGCCCGCGAAGGGAACGGCGACCAATGTGGCAAGACCACCCGCGGTCAGCGCGAGGCCGGCGTCGAGCGAGGAATAGCCGAGCACCTGTTGCAGCATCTGCGGAATGAGCTGCGTCGTGCCGAACAGGATCATGCCGGTGATCGCCATGACGCCGATCGTCAGCGCGAAGTTGCGGTTCTTGAGCAGGCGCAGGTCGACGACCGGATCGTCGTGGTTGAGCTCCCACACGATGAGCGAGATCAGCGCGGTCGCCGATATGATGGCCGAGCCCAGGATCAGCGGGCTCGAGAACCAGTCCTCCCGCTCGCCACGGTCGAAGGTGATTTCCAGGAAACCGAGCCCGAGGGCGACCAGCGCCACACCGACATAGTCGATGCGCAGGCCGTTCTTGAACTTCTCCTTGCGGTCCTTCTGCACCTGTTCGGGCTCGTCGACGAACACCTCGACCAGGAACCAGGCGGCGATGCCGACGGGCACGTTGATCAGGAACACCCAGTGCCAGGTCGAATATTCGACGATATAGCCGCCCAACGTGGGTCCCAGGACCGGACCGACCACGACGACGATCGCGAAGGCGGCGAAGGCCATGCCTCGCTTGGCGGGCGGAAACGTGTCGGCGAGGATCGACTGCTCCACGGGCGCAAGGCCGCCGCCGCCGACCCCCTGCAACACGCGCGCCAGCACCAGCGTCGACAGGTTCGGGGCAAGGCCGCACAGCAGCGACGACAGCGTGAACAATGCGATCGAGATGAGGAAATAGCGCTTGCGTCCGATCGCGTCGGACAGCCAGCCCGAGATCGGGATGATGATCGCATTGGCGACGAGGTAGCTGGTGAGCACCCAGGTCGCCTGGTCGTTGGATACCGACAGGCCCCCGGCGATATGGTCGAGCGCGACGTTCGCGATCGACGTGTCGAGCACTTCCATGAACGTCGGGATCGAGATGATCGCGACGATCAGCCACGGGGAATAGCGTCCGGCGGCGGAGCGGCTGGGGCTCCATTCGCCCGCACCGCCGCCCCCCTTGCTCTTGCCCCCGCCCTTCGCGGTGCCCGTCTTGGCCACGCTCAGCGAACCTTGACGGTCGGCACCACCGACATGCCCGGCCCGATCGGGTAACGGCGCGGATCCGGATGGCCATTGGACACGTCGAACAGGATGCGCACGGGGACGCGCTGCACGACCTTGACGTAATTGCCGGTGGCGTTCTGTGGCGGCAGCAGCGCGAAGGCCTGGCCCGCGCCGCGCTGGATCGAATCGACCCGGCCGACGAACTTGACGTCAGGATAGGCGTCGACCTTGATCGTCACCGGCTGACCGATGCGCATCAGCGTCAGCTGCGTTTCCTTGAAATTGGCGGTAACCCACATCCGGTCGGGGACGATCGCCAGCAGCTGCGACCCCGCCTGGACGTAGGAGCCGAGATTGACCTGACGGTTCACCACCTGTCCCGGGACGGGCGCCCTGATCTGCAGATCGCCGAGCGTCGTGTTCGCCTGCGACACCTGCGCCTGTCGCGCCCCGACGACCGCTTCGGCCGACTTGACCTGACGGGTGGCGACGGTGACCTGCGCCTCCGCCGCCGCGACCTGGCGGCGTGCGGCCGCGGCGTCGGCTGCCGTGGCCCGCGCCTGGGTGCGCGCCTGATCGATTTGCTGGCCCGCGACCGCATTGGGATCGAGGCGGAGCAGTGTCTCGTATCGGGACAGATCGGCCTGCGCCTTCTGCGCCTGCGCCAGGGGCACGCGCGCTGCGGCGGCGGCCTGCTCGCGATTGGCGATCGCGGCGGACACCTGCGCGAGTGCCTGCTGCACCTGCGCCTGCGCCTGCACGACATTGGCGCGCGCCTCCGCCGCCTGCGCCTCCGGACCCGACGGCTCGATCACCGCCAGCAGGCGACCGGCCTCCACGTGCCGATTGTCGAGATTGGCGACCTGGACGAGCCGTCCCGGCGACTGGGCGGAGATGCGCACGATGTGCGTGTCGACGAAGGCGTCGTCCGTGCTCTCGAACTGGCGAGCATGGAGGTAATAGAGCGTGCCCCCGATCACGAGCGCCGAGACGACGACGATCAGGATGATCCAGAACAGCGGCTTCTTGAAGATCGAAGGCTTCTTCTTTTCGTCGCCGTCCTGCGCATCCTCTTCGTCGGAATCGCCGTCTTCGGACCCGCCATCGCCCGAACCGCTGTCGTCGTCCTTGTCTTCGTCCTCGCTCTTACGCTCGCGAGAGCCGTGCGCCTTGCCCTCGTCTTCGCGCCGCGCGTCCGAGGTATCGGACTGCGCCTCGTCGCGCGGTTCGTTTTCGCTCATGCCGGCCCCTTTTGACCCCCGCGGTTTTGTTGCCCGCGTGTTAACATGCGCTAAGACGCAGGAGCACCCGAAAAGTGCCGCGGAGCCGCTTCACGCCGCACGCGCATCGCCGGCGGGCACCGGATTGGAGAATTCCAGTTCGTCGTCCACCGACCCGAAGCGCAGCGCCACCACGTCGAGCGCATAATTCTGATTGAGCCGCCATGGCTTGCGCGTGCCCTGCTTGGGCAGGAAATGCGCGGCCCGCGCGACATAGCCCGATGTGAAGTCGACGAAGGGGGCACGGGCCATCGCGGGGTCGGCGATCCGCGGGGTCGCCTGGCGCAGGCCGCGGCGCTTCATCGTGTTGAGCAGCCGACAGACGTAATTGGCCACGAGATCGGCCTTCAGCGTCCAGGACGCATTGGTATAGCCGAAGGTATAGGCAAGGTTCGGCACGTCGGAAAACATCATGCCCTTGTACTGGACCGCCTTCGACAGATCGATCGGTCGCCCGTCGAGCGAGAAGACCACGTCGCTCAGCAGTTGCAACTGCAGCCCGGTAGCCGTGACGACGATATCGGCCGACAGCGTCTCGCCCGACGACAGGCGAATGCCGTCCGCGACGAAACGGTCGATCGTCCCGGTGACGACGGAGGCGCGCCCCTGCTTGATCGCCTCGAACAGATCGGCGTCGGGAACCAGACACAGCCGCTGGTCCCAGGGATTGTAGCGCGGCGTGAAATGGGTACCCACATCATAATCGGGTCCCAGATGATCGCGCACCATGCCGATCAGCCGCTGCTTGAACTTCTCGGGCCGCTTTCGCGCGATCCGATAGAAGAGCATGCCGAGCAGGACGTTCTTCCACCGCGTGATGCCATAGGCCGCCTTGCGCGGTAGCCGCGCGCGGAGCCAGTTGGCGACGGCATCCTGTGCCGGCCGCGACACCACGTAAGTGGGCGAACGCTGCAGCATCGTCACCTGCGCCGCTGTCTTCGCCATCTCCGGCACCAGCGTCACCGCCGTCGCGCCGCTGCCGATCACGACGACACGCTTGCCGGCATAATCAAGGTCTTCCGGCCAGAATTGCGGATGCACCATTGTGCCCGCGAAGCTTTCCTGATCCGGGAAATCGGGCGCATACCCGCGTGCATAATCATAATAGCCCGAGCACATGCACAGGAAGTCGCAGGTGATCGTCACGGGCTGCCCGTCGGGTCCCGTCGCCTCCACCGTCCAGCGGGCATCCGGCGTCGACCAGGACGCCGAACGCACGTGATGGCGGTAGCGGATGTTCCGGTCGATCCCATGCTCGCGCGCGGTCGCCTCGATATAGCGGCGGATCGATGGGCCGTCGGCGATCGCCTTGGCCTCCGTCCACGGCTGGAACGCAAAGCCGAGGGTGTGCATGTCGCTGTCGGAGCGGATGCCGGGATAGCGGAACAGGTCCCAGGTGCCGCCCATCGCCGCCCGTCCCTCCAGGATGACGTAGCGACGATCGGGACAGCGCCGTTGCAGGTGATAGGCCTGGCCGACGCCGGACAGGCCGGCACCGACGATCACGACATCGACATGCTCCGCCATACGCCTAACCCTCTCGCTGACACTTTTGTCAGTGGCAGGATGCAACTATCCCGTCCCGCGCTCAATAGTCCCGCGAATATTTGAGACGTACGTCGGATCCGCCGAACGAGCCCGTCGAGGTCAGGATGCTGAGCGACTTGGTCAGCGATATCTCCAGCTGCGTCGCGGTGAACCCGCGCGCATCCGTCACCACCTCCACATAGATGTTGTCGGTCAGGTACTTGCCCGCCGCGAGGCTGGTGCCCCGACCGCTCGCCTGATCCGCGCCGAGCACGCGCAACCGATCGAAGCCCACCGCCGAGCGCAGCTTGCCCAGGGGATTGAGCCCCCCACCGCCCGATCCGCGCAGCGAATTGAGCGCGCTCGCCAGCTGGATCGCCTCGATGGCGGACAGGTTTTCCGGATTGGTGCCGAACAGCAGGCGGCTCAGCACCTCGTCCTGCGGCAGTGCGGGCGTCGAGGTGAAGGCGATCTGCGGGCGTTGGCCCGTACCGGTGATGTTGATCACTGCGGTGATGCCGTTGGTGGTCGTCGTCGCCTGGATGTTGATGTCCGGATCGGTCAGCGCACCGCCGCGGAAGCGGATGGTGCCGCGGCTGACGTCGAAACGCTTGCCCGCGAACGAATAGGTACCCCGGATCAGGTCGAGGCCGCCGCTGATCGTCGGCGCGGCCGACGTGCCGCCGATCCGCAGGTCCATCGACCATTCCGATTCGAGCCCCATGCCGGAAACGTAGAGCTGGTTGGGCGCGCGCACCCGCAGGTCGAGCTTGACCAGCATCGCAGGCTTTGGCGGGGCCGCCGGTCGGTCGGTCGGCCGCGCGACACGGATTTCGCTCTTGCGGCGAACCCCCGTCAGCTCGGGAACCTCGGCGGCGCCCTGGCGGATGATCTGGTAGCGGGCATCCGGGACGGTCAAGTCGCCCTTGAGCAGCGCGCCGTCCTTGCTGTTCGTGAAGCGGATCGTGCCCGACGTCTTCGCCGCGAGTGCATCGCTCTTGGCGAGCTGCGCATTGTCGAGACGCGCGGTGACGTCGATGGGGAAGCCGCTGTCCGATGCCAGGCCGACACTGCCCTGGGCCTGCACGCTGCCGTCGCCTGCGCGCGCGGTCAGGCTGGTGAGCTCGAGCCGGTCGTTGCTGAACCGCCCCGCGATCTTCATCTGCGACAGGCGCGTGCCGTATGTCTCGTTATCATAGGTAAGATTATCGGCTCGGATCAGACCATTGAGCTGCGGTGCTGCGACACGTCCGGAGAAGTCCGCGGCGACCGCGATTGGACCCGTCAGCTGTTGTCCCGGCAGAGCCGCCAGGCTGAACAGCACCGCCGCCGGACCGTTGTACCGCAAGCCGCCGGCAAGCGGCGCCTGCATCAGACGCGTCGTCCACGATCCTTCGCCCGGCGGCAGCGGACGCAGCGTCGCGAGCATCCGGCCGACCGTCATTGTGCCGCGCCTGACCAGCGCGCGCGCTTCGCCCCCGTCGGGCAGGAGGCGACCGACGAACTGGATGTCGACGGGCTCCGAGACTGCGGCGATGCCGGTGCGCTGGAAGTTGGCGACGGTCAGCCGCGCGTCCGCCTGCGGGATGGCGGCACCTTGCTGCCGGTAGTCGAGGCTGCCGCTCACGGCTCCGGACAGGCCGAGGTTCGGAACGAAGGCGGACAGGATCGACAGGTTCATCCGGTCGAGCCGCATCTGCGCCGCCGTCACCCCGCCACCATAGGATCCCGCGAGGCGGGCCGCGCCGGCGTTCGGGCCCTGGCCGAAATCGATGCGCGTCGGTGCCAGCGCATAGCCTTGCCGACCTTGCGTGATCCGCGCCGGGTTGCCGGTGCGGAACGGGATGCCGTTGGCCTGCCCCTGCAACGCCACCAGGTAGTCGCCGGGCGACAACCGCGCGTTGAGCGCGACGCGCAGCGGCACGCCGCTCGATCCGGTCAGCAGCGCCTGCGCGGTGCCGCGTCCGCCGGTGTAGTTCACCTTGGCGCGCATCGCCTCGATGACGAACGCATTATAGCGGGTATCCGCGACCTGGACGTCCGCGATCACCTGCGGCGCCTTCGGGTAGAGGACGACGCTGGCGCTGACGAGCGCGCGCGCGATCGTGAAATCGGCCGCGCCGGGGATCGTCGCATTATAGGCGCGGCCGTTGATATCGGCGCGCTGGACGCCGTTCTGGTCCGCTAGACGCACCGTTCCGCTGATTCCGCGACCGGCGAAGGTCAGTAGGCCTGCGAACGGACCCCGCGGCGTCGCGGCGATCTGCCCCCGCGCGGTGATCCCGGCCAGGACAAGACTGCGGACGTCCACCGTCAACCTCGGGCTCGGTCGCACCAGCACGTCGGCGGTGAACGGGCCGTAATTGGTCCCGCCCTTCGCCGTGACGGCATAGGCCCCGTCGCGACCCACGACCCGCGCATCGAGATTGACCAGGCCGATGCCGACGCCGGGACGTGCCGCGTGCAACAGGACCACGGGGTTGGTGGCGCTGCCGGTCACGCGAGCGGAGAGTGGGCCATATTGGCTGGAATAGGCGTCGGCGTTGACCAGCAGGGCACCGTTGGCGGGATCGAACCTGCCCTCGCCGCGGGTGACGCGGAACTGTGGCGCGTTCAGCCGTACGTTGCGGAAGCTCACGATGCCTTCGGGACTGTAGCCGATGTCGGCGCGCACGATCGCATTGCCGCCCAGGAAGGACCGCACGCCGGTGTTGAACAGCTGCTGCGTGCGCGCGACCACACGCCCGGTGACGCCGAAGCCACCGCTCGGCCCCGGCACGAGCCGCGCATCGGTCGTCAGGTTTATGATCCCGATGCTTTCGACACGATAATTGTTGATCCGCCCCTTCAGCGCGCCGGTGTAACGGCCGGTGCTGACGTTCGCGACGACGACGGCCGTCGCGTCGATATTATCGGAGCGGATGCGCAGATTGTCCGACAGGATATTGGGCATCGAGATCGCGAAATCGCCTGCGATGCGCACGTTGTTCGTCAGGCCGCCGACGGCCGCGTTCAGCCCCGTGACCCGGCGGGCACGCGCCTGCACGGGAACGAGGATCCTGTCGGCGTTCACCCGCGCCAGACCCTCGGCGTAGACGTCCTGCACCACGGTCGTGCCGAACCCGATCGACGCGCCGCTGATCTTGTAGTTGACGGTCGGCGTCGCGAAGGCGCCATCGAGCACCACGCGCGCGCGGACGTCGCGACCGTTGAGGTTCGGCGCGATCGCGCCGGGCGTAAGCAACCGTGCGTCGACCGCGAAATTGCCGAAACGGCTGTTCGCGAGGTCCAGAATGCCACCGGCTTCCAGTGCAAGCGCCCGCGATCGGGCGGTCAGCCGCGTGTCGGCCCGCCGCTGGTCGAGCGTCGTGTCGATCGCCAGATCGAGCCGCGGCGAGGTCAGGCGCTCGACGGGGCCTTGCAGGTACAGGCCGGGCGTCGCGTAGCCGCGCACCGCGATGTGCCCGTTTCGCGCGGTCACGCCCAGGTCGGCCAGCTGCCCCTGACCCAGCGTGGCGGCGGCACGCCCCTGCCACGACGCCCAGCTGCCGCGGCCGCCGACGCTGACCGCGAGAGGCGCCTTGAGCGAGGCCATGGTCGCGACGACGCCGCCGACGGGAGCCGCAAGCTTGAGGTCGACGTCCAGCTTGTCCTTGTCGGGCACCGCGTCCAGCCTGAGCCGAAGGCGATCGCCGCCGGCGACGCCTGGTCCACGCAGTGCGGCGGCGTCGGCGACGAGCTGCGCACGACGGTCGGCGATATGGACCGATCCGTCGATACCGACGATGTGCGTCTGGCCGGTCACCGGCTTTTGCAGCACCAGCCGGCCGATGTGCAGCCGGTTCACGTCGATGTCGAGATCCGGAAGCAGCGGCTGGTTCTGGGGACTCGGCGGCGTCGCCTTGAGCGCCGGTCGACGGGCCAGCGTGACCAGGTCCGTCGACAGCGCGCGGACGTCGACGTGATTGCGCGCGAATGCGAATGGCCGCCAGTCGACGCTGAGTTTGGGACTGGTGAGGAAGACGCCCTTCGGATCGGAGACGCGCACATCGCTGAGCACCATCTGCCCGTAGAGCGAGCCGTCGATCCGCCCGACCTTGATGCTGAGGCCCGATGCGGTGGTGTAGCCGCCGATGCGATTGGCGACGAAGCGTCGGCCGGGATCGGTATTGATCCCGAACACCACGATCGCGACCAGCAGCAGCAGGCCGAGTATCGCGACGCCGATCCATTTCACGATGCGCTGCCGCAGCGGACGGCGGATGACGACGGTTCGCGGCGCCTCGGCTTGCGTCTCGTCCACCATCAGAAGGCCTGTCCGATCGAGATGTACAGCGCGACCTTTCCGTCACCCTTGCGCGGATTGAGCGGGGTGGCGACGTCGAGCCGCAGCGGACCGAAATTGGTGTAGAACCGGCCGCCGATGCCGGCGCCGAAGCGCAGGTCGGAGGCGGTGGGAAAGACCGAGGCGTAGCTGTTGCCGGCGTCGACGAACGGCACGATGCCGAAATTGCCGAAGCGATAGCGTGCCTCGACCGCGAATTCGTTGAGCGAGCGACCGCCGACCGGATTGCCCTGCGGATCGAGCGGCCCCAGCCGCTGGAAGCCGTAGCCGCGCACGGAGCCGCCGCCCCCGCCATAATAGCGCCGCGACGGCGCCAGATCGTCCCGCGCGATGCCGAAGATCGACCCGGCGCGGGCGCGACCCGCCAGCGTCAGCGAGGTAGACAGAGGATAATAGAAGGTCGCCTCCACCATCGTGCGGGCATAGGGGCTCACCTTGCCCTGAACGGACGTCTCGGGACTGAGATTGAGCTTCAGCCGATAGCCGCGCGTCGGGTTGAGCAGGCTGTCGGACGTGTCCCACTGCACCTGGCTCGGCAATGCGACGATGCCATAGGTCCGGCGGACACGTTCGTTGCGCGTGAAGTCCCACACGCTCTCATTGGTGCCGACAAGCTCGCCGCCATAGGCATAGGTGATCCGCTTCTGCCAGATCGGCGTCGAGTCGTAGCTCCACCGGACCCCGAGCGTGCCGGTGAACGCCTCATAGGCGTCATAGCTGTTGCGGTTCGCAGACGCGATGATCTGGAAGGTCCTGTCGCGCTTGCCTGCGTTCGAGCGGCGGAACGTGCCTGACAGGCCCTGTTCCTGCGTGCCGGCGATCACGCTGGCGATAAGCGCGCCCTCGGGGGGGAAGAGGTTCCGATGCGTCCAGGTGCCTTCGGCGCGGAAGCCCTGGCCGGTCGAATAGCCGACCGTGCCGCCAAGGCTGCGCGCGGGCCCTTCCGTCTGGCGGACGAGCAGGTCGACCTGCTCGGTGCCGTCCGGCCCCGGGCGACCGGTCCGCTCGGGCGTCACCGCGATACCGCGGAACAGGCCGGTGGCGACCAGCGCGTCGCGCAGGTCGTCGGTCTTGCGCGCATCGTAAAGGTCCCCTTGCTTGAAGCGCGGGAAGACATTGAGATGATCGAGCCCGAAGACCGCGTCGCCGGTCGTCGTCAGCTGTCCGAAGGTGGCGCGCGGCCCGGTATCCACCGGCAGCGTATAGGCACCCGTCGCCTTCTCCGATTGGTCGTCGAGCAGGATGTCCCGCTCGCCGACCTTGACGAAGGGATAGCCCTGCTGCGGCAGCACCAGGCTGACATTGGCCTCTGCGCCCTGGATGCGCGCCGCTTCGATCGGATCGCCAATCTTGAGCGGCAGATTGTGCGTGATGAGGTCGGCCGGCACGACAGGGTCGGCCTTCACCGCAACCGACGACAGCCGATAGAGCCGTCCCGGCGTTGCGCTTACCGTGGCACGAAGACGGCCGGCCTCGCCTGCGATCGGTTCGATCGTCGATATCGCCGTCCCGTCGTAATAGCCCAGCGACTTCATCAGCCGCACCGCGAGCGCCTCATCCTCGCGCGCCCGTGCGGCGACCTGCGTCGCGTTCGCGGCCTTGCCGCCGCCATCGCGCAGCGCCGACAGCGACTTGAACTCGGACTCGAGGTTCAGGCCCTCCAGTCCCTTGAGGACGGTGTCGTACCGGATCTGCGGGGCCGCCGCGTCCTTGAGGTCGGCCGCCGTCTGCAGGGGCGTCGAATCGAAGCTCGACAGCGGCACCAGTGGCTGGGCCAGCTCCGGGTTCTCGGCGGTGGGGGGCGGCAGCGCCTCGGCCGCTCCGGCGCCCTCGGCGGGACGCGTACCCGTCTGGGGCGCGGCGGTCGTACCGGGCGACGCAGGGAGGACCGGCATCGGTTCGAGCGGCGCGTTGATGTCGCCGCTCAGCGGCGGCAGGGCGGCATTGAACGTCGCGTCGGGAACGATGGGTGCATCGCCCTTGGGATCGGCGGCCTGGCCTTCCTCGGGTGGGGTCTGCGACTTTGGCGCATCTGGACCCTTGGCGGGCGCGCGACCTTGCTGCTGCGACAACTGCGCCGACGCCGGCGACCCTGCCAGCAGCGCGGCCGCCAGCCAGAAATGTCTTCCCGAAACTCCCGACACGCGCGAACGACCCCCTTTGCTACGCCTGGAGCGTTCGCGTTCGACTCACCCCGATCGTACGGCAAACGTAACGACAGGCATATGGTTGCAGGCGGGTCAGGCTTTTCGCGACGGGCCGTGCGCCGCGTCCGCGCGACGATCAGGGCGCGGCATGCGCACAGCCGACGAGGCCCGCGAGCGGCAGGATGACGCTGTCCTGGCCGGGCCGGTCGATGCGCAGCGTCGCGGATCCGACGCGGGCGCCGTCGGTCAACGCCTGTTGCCGGACGATCGTCAGGTCGAGCGTCGCGGTCATGTCGCCCGCCCGATAGCTGGTCGATGCCGCGAAGCCCAGGTCGCCGACCCCGGCCTCCCCGACCTTGGCCAGATCGGCGACCTTGCCCTCCGGCGCGATGCGCAGCGTGGCAGGAGTCGCGGACGCCATGGCGACCAGCTGGCGATCCACGATGCTCCACAGATAGGCGGCGCACCCCTTGGCCGGCAGCGCCTGCCGACCGATGGGGCCGAGCATCGGCGGCGCCGGCGTCACCGCCTGAAGCGCGATCGGAAGGAGCAGCGCGATCATGGCGCCCCCCCTATCATCGCAAGCCAGGCAGGGTAAGCCGCCGCTGCCAGCAGGGCGCCAAAGGGCATCGCCGTTGCGGCGCCAATCGAGCGGCCGCGCACATGCGCAAACAGCGCTACCCCCAGTCCGATCAGGGCGGCGATCACGAGCACCGCCGGCAGCATCCGCCATCCCAGCCACAGGCCGATGGCGCCGAACAGCTTGGGGTCGCCGCCGCCCATGCCGTCCCGCTTGCGCACCGCGCGATAGCACCACGCGATTCCCGCAAGCGAGACATAGCCGCCGATCGCTCCCAGCAACCGGTCGGTCGCATCCGGCGGCACAGCGAGCCACGCACTGCCGATGCCGACGATCGCGAGCGTCCCGGTCAACCGGTCCGGCAACCAGAAGGCACGCAGGTCGAGGGTCGCGAGCGCCAGCAGCAGCCAGCCGAACAGCGCGCCCGCCATGCCGACCAGTCCCGGCGCGACCAGGCCCGCCGTGCCGCCGATCACCAGCGCGATCGCCTCCACGATCGGATGCAGCGGCGCGATACTGCCGCCGCAGCGGCGGCATCGCCCACGCTGCAGCACGAAGCTTGCCAGCGGTATCAGCTCGCGCGGCGCCAGCGTCCCTCCGCAATGATCGCAGGCGGAGCGACCGAGCATGACCGATCGTCCGTCCGGCCAGCGCACCGCCAGGGCCGCGACGAAACTGCCTGCAAGAAGGCCTGCCGCGCCGAGTCCGATCGACCAGACCCAGCGCTCAGCCATCGTCGTCCGTCGCCGCGCCGCGGTCGCGCAGCAGGTACCGGTAGACGCCGAGCAGATCGATGAGCAGCAGCACGCTGTTCTGCGTGCCCAGCGCCCAGTCGCGGGTCAAGACCGCTCCCGCGATCCATGCGACGGCCGACAGGCAGAACAGGACCATGCCCCAACCCGTGTCGCGCCTGCCCCAGTCGAGCGACACGATCGTTGCCGCGATCATGCCGCTGATCGAGGCAAACCACCGGATTGGTTCAGCAAACTGTTCCATCGTCGGTGGCTTAGGCGACGTTCGCGGCAAGTCGACCACTTCGTGGTTGAGCCAGATCAAGCACGTTGCGGCACGCCTGCCGACCGCCTAGATCGCGCAGCAACACAAAGTCCGGAGAGAATGATGTCGACCGATCCGATCGTGATCCTGTCCTACGCGCGTACGCCGATGGGGTCCTTCCAGGGCGCACTGGCGGGCGCGACCGCCACCGAATTGGGCGCGACGGCGGTGCGTGCGGCGGTGGAGCGCGCCGGTGTCACGGCGGAGGCGGTCGAGCGCATCTACATGGGCTGCGTGCTGCCCGCCGGGCTCGGCCAGGCACCCGCACGCCAGGCGGCGATCAACGCCGGCCTCGGCACGCACGTGGAGGCGACGACCGTCAACAAGATGTGCGGATCGGGCATGCAGGCCGCGATCATGGGGGCCGACGCCCTGGCCGCGGGTTCGGCCGAGCTGCTCGTCGCGGGCGGCATGGAGAGCATGACCAATGCCCCCTATCTGTCGAAGAAGCATCGCGGCGGCGCGCGCATCGGCCACGATACGCTGTACGATCACATGTACCTCGACGGGCTGGAAGACGCCTACGAACCCGGCAAGCTGATGGGCAATTTTGCGGAGGATACCGCCGCGGAATATCAGTTCACGCGCAAGGCGATGGACGATTATGCCATCGAATCGCTGCATCGGGCGCAGAAGGCGCAGGCGTCCGGCGCCTTCGATCGCGAGATCGTCGAGGTCGAGGTCGCGGGCCGCAAGGGTACGACGACCGTCTCGCTCGACGAACAGCCTGCGAAGGGCGATGTCGCCAAGATCCCGACGCTGAAGCCCGCCTTCTCGCGTGACGGCACGATCACGGCGGCCAATGCCTCCTCGATCTCGGACGGCGCCGCCGCCCTGGTGATGACGCGTGCAAGCGTCGCCGAGCGGCTGGGCCTGTCGCCCGTCGCCCGCATCGTCAGCCATGCCGCGCACGCCCATGCGCCCGCCTTGTTCACCACGGCGCCGGTCTTCGCCATGCAGAAGGCACTGGAAAAGGCGGGGTGGAGCAAGGATCAGGTCGACCTGTTCGAGGTCAACGAGGCCTTTGCCGCCGTGTCGATGATCGCGATGCACGATCTTGGCCTCGACCATGCGCGCCTCAATATCCACGGCGGCGCCTGCGCGCTGGGTCATCCGATCGGCGCGAGCGGGGCGCGCATCCTCGCGACCCTGCTGTCGGCGCTGCAGGGCAGCGGCCAGAAGCGCGGGCTCGCCAGCCTGTGCATCGGCGGCGGTGAAGCCACTGCGATGGCGGTGGAACTGCTGTAAGCGCGACCGGCACGCCAGGGCACCGCACGGCCCGGTTTCTTGGAGACCGGGCCCACCCGCCTCGCACCGCGGCCCCTTGCCGTCCGTTGAGGCGAGGTCCTACGTCTGGCGGCTGATCCACGGGCGCTGAAGCGTTACCGTCCCTATCCGGCCTTGCCTGATCGCAAATCAGGGAAGCGTTTCGCCCGGATCGATGCCCCACAGATCCCGGGTCTCGACATAGGCCGCCTGCCCCTTGACGTCGAGGCGGCACCAACCGCCGCCGCACTGGCTCAGACGACCGACGACGCCGGGTTCGGCGCGCCACATCAACCGCGCGCCGGGCGACGGGCGCTCGCGCATATCGATCGGTTGCGACCCGCGTACGATCGCGGTCCGCCTCTCGCTGATCAGCGCCGCGAGCATCCATCCCTGCGCGCCGTCGGGATCTTCGACCTTGCGCCATTCCTTGAAGACCGCGATCACGCGCACCGGCAGATCGGCGCGCTGGTAGAGCCAATTGGCGGGATAGGTCCGGCCGGGCCCGGTCCGCATCCGCGCCCGACCCGCCGCGATTGATCCGAAGAACGGCGGCGCCTTCTTCGTATCGGCCGCGATCGCACCGGCGTCGGCGAAGACCATCGCGAGCGCCGCGACGGCGAGAGCGATAAGGCGCATCTTCCCTGTCCTTTTCCCTGTAAGCCGCCTGCATAGCGTGCATGCCGGCGGCTTCAACCTTCCGTTGACGGGGCGGCTCCCCTCCGCCAAGCCATGATCGCGATGACAGACACGCGCTGCCCCCATCCCAAGGTGATCGTCACCCGCGAGCTGGCCGAGGGTGTGATGGCGCGGCTGGAGGCCTTGTTCGACACGACGAACAATCGCGGCGACGCCAAGATGACGCGCGAGGCACTGGCCGCGGGGATGGCGGACTGCGACGTGCTGGTGCCGACCGTCACCGACGACATCGATGCGGCGCTGATCGCGCAGGCAGGGCCGCGGCTGCGCCTGATCGCCAATTACGGCGCGGGCGTAAACCATATTGCGCTGAGGGCGGCGCGTGCTCGCGGCATCATCGTCACCAACACGCCGGGCGTGCTGACCGAGGACACCGCGGACATGGCGATGGCGCTGATCGTCTCGGTGCCGCGTCGGCTGGCGGAGGGCGAGAAGCTGGTCCGGTCGGGCGAGTGGCACGGCTGGAGCCCCGGGGGCATGCTGGGCCACCGCATCGGCGGCAAGACCCTGGGCATCGTGGGCATGGGTCGCATTGGGCAGGCCGTCGCACGGCGGGCCCGCGCCTTCGGTCTGTCGGTCCACTATCACAACCGGCATCGCCTGCCCGCGATCGTCGAGCAGGAGCTTGGCGCGATCTTCCACGCCGAGCTCGACGACCTTCTGGCCCATGCGGATATCGTCTCGATCCACACGCCGCTCAACGACGGCAGCCGCGACCTGATCGATCGACGCCGGATCGCGCTGATGCGGCCCCACGTCTACCTGATCAACACGTCGCGGGGCGGCATCGTCGACGAAGTGGCCATGGTCGAGGCGCTCGAGGCCGGCCGTCTCGCCGGCGCGGGGCTGGACGTCTGGGAGCACGAACCGCGCATCGATCCGCGCCTGCTCGCATTGCCCAATGTCGTGATGACGCCGCACATGGGTTCCGCGACCTTCGAAGGGCGGCAGGCGTCGGGGGAACGCGTCATCCAGAACATCCGCATGTGGGCGGACGGGCACCGCCCGCCCGATCAGGTACTCGACGGCTGGGTCTGACGTATCCCGGTCTGCGGAACCTGCGACCGCGCCAGGGCATTCGGTCCGCCGTTCACAGCGAAAGGATGATCGTGATGACCCGGAAGCTCGGTGCGGCCTCGGCCGCCTTGCTCGTCGCCGCCACCGCCTTGTCGGGATGTTCGACCCTCAAGGGTGCGGGCATCGGCGCCGTGGGCGGTGCCGGGGTCGCCGCGGCGACCGGCGGCAGCGTCGAAAAGGGCGCCGCCGTGGGCGGGACGGCCGGCGCGGTCGTGGGCACCGTCGCCAAATAAGCGGACGGGCGGGAGCCGACAGCCTCAACCCGGCTCCCGCCCCTCCAGCGCAGCGGCGCGCGCCACGTCCTTTGGCCGCCCGATGCGCCGCAGTATCGCGACAAGCTCCTCTCGCGCCGGAACGTGAATGTTCCGCCCATCGACCGCGATGCCATGTCGCGTCGCCGGCTCAAGCCTTTGCCATCCGCCATCGGTCGCGACGGCAAATCCCGCCATCATCTCCACCGGCAAGGGATGCACGGCCCATCGCGCGAAGCGCTCCGAGCGGAAAAGGGGATGCGGCGGCAGGTCAAGCGCCGCCACGCCGAGGCGCCGGAAGAGCGCGTCCACGTCCGACGGATCGACGAGGATGTCGACGTCGCCGACCTTCCCCGCATCCGCCCCATGCAAGGCGACGGCCGCGCTGCCGATGACCCACCATGGCCGCAACGCCGGCGACATCGCGTCTGCGACCGCCGCCAGCGTCTTGATCAGCGATGGATCACCAGCCCCGATCAATCGCCCGTCAGAATGCGGTCGACCAGCTGCTTCACCGTCGGCACGAAGCCGTTTGAATAGAAGGGATCGCGCTTGAAGTTATAGGCCGCGTGCCCTGCAAACATCAGGTTGTTGTCGACGTCGCCACCGTGCGCGATGTCCTGAAGCGTCTTCTGGATGCAGAAGCTGCGCGGGTCGGCGAGACGCCCCGTCGAGTTCGTCTCGGTGTCCGCCCAGCTGGAGAACAGGCACTGCGATAGGCAGCCCATGCAATCCGCCTGATCCTTGCGGATTTCCTTCGCCTCCTCAAGCGTGACGAAGACGAGCGTATTGTCGGGGGTTTTCAACGCCATGGTGAAGCCGGCGCCGAACCACTCGCGCGCGCGCAGCAGATCGCCCCGCGTCACCCAGAAGTTCTTGCCCTTCACGCCGACGTCGAGCTGGAAGACGTGGTCGCCCGCCTCCTGCGTCGAAAAGGCGATCTGCCGCTCGGACCGCGCCTCGAGGTTGCGCAGGAACGGATTGCGGACCGCCGACGAGTAGAAGCCGGTCGGGGAGAAGCGATGGAGGAGCACCCCGCCCTCCTCGATCTGCGTCAGCCGGGCCTTCCACTCTTCGGGGATCGGGCTCTCCTGCGTCAGCAGGGGACGCGTTCCGTACTGGAACGCGATCGTGCCCAGCTCCGGATTGTCGATCCAGTCGTTCCAGTCGCGCAAATACCAGACGCCCCCCGCCATCACGATCGGGGTCGTGTCGGGGATACCCCCCTCGCGCATCGTTTCGCGCAATTCCTTGACGCGCGGATAGGGGTCCTGCGGCTTGAGCGGATCCTCGGCGTTCGACAGGCCGTTATGCCCGCCCGCGAGCCACGGATCCTCGTAGACGACCGCCGCCAGCCACTCGGCGGCCTTTGAGTAGGCGCGCTTCCACAAGGCGCGGAACGCACGGCCCGACGAGACGATGGGCAGATAGCTGACCTGGTAGGACGCTGCGATCTCGGAGAGCTTGTAGGGCATGCCGGCGCCGCAGGTGACGCCGGAGACGAGGCCCTTCGTCCGCTCGAGCACGCCGTGCAGCACGCGCTGGGCGCCGCCCATTTCCCACAGGACGTTGATGTTGATCGCGCCCTTGCCGCCGGCGATGTCGAACGCGCGCCGCACCTGCTGAACGGCGCCCTCGATCGCATATTCGATCAGTTCCTCATGCCGCTCGCGCCGGGTCAGCGCGCGGTAGATCTGCGGAATGATCTTGCCGTCGGGATCGTAGCTGTCGGCATTGACCGCGGAGACGGTGCCAATCCCGCCCGCCGCCGCCCAGGCGCCGGCCGATGCGTGGTTGGTCGCCGCAACTCCCTTGCCACCTTCGACGAGCGGCCAGACTTCGCGGCCATTGTAGACGATCGGCTTCAGGCCCTTGAACACGGGAAACGGCACCTCTCAGGAAACAAACCACTAGCCTATATCCGAAAGGTTCCGGCGATGCGAAGAAATTGCGTCGCGCAGCCGGGGACGCCGCAGCCGCCGTTCCGGCCGAGGCGGATCATCGCATCAGCGTCTCGCCCAGTAGCACCACCGCATCGGCGGCAACCTTTGCGAAGCCCGTCGCAGCCACCATCAGCGCCGCCCCGACGAGTGCGACGACGCCATATTCGCCCATATGCTTGATCGTGGTCATGGCCCATCCTCTCCAAAAGGAGCCGGGCCCTCGCGTTCACCCGGGGTGTCCCGGCCGCCCGCATGATAACACAGGATCGCCGAAATTCAAACGATTGCGTCGCTGCAGTGCACCAGTGCCACGCGATCACCCAAGGGCGCCCGGGCGCGCGAGCACCGCCTCGTACAACGCCTTGTAACGGCCGATCATTACGCCCTCGTCGAATTCGGCGCGTGCCTTCGCCTGGTTGGCGATCCCGACCGTTCGACGCAGCGCAGCATCGAGAACGAGCGGCTGCAATGCGTCGCGGAGCCGAATCTCGGACGATTCCCTGGCGATGAACGGCGCGTTCTCGGTGGCCACCATCTGCGCGACGTCGCCGACCGGGGTGCTGGCGATGGGCAATCCCGCCGCCATCCCCTCGATGACGCTGATCGGCTGCTGCTCGCTCTTCGAGGAGAGCGCGAGGATGTCGAAGTGACCGACGAAGCGATAGGGTCGCTCGAGGAAACCCGGCAGGACGACGGTCGCGTCCATGCCCATCTGCCGCGCGGTCGCGGCGATCGCGTCCCGCTCCGGGCCCTCGCCGACGATGACCAGACGGATGCGACCGGCAAGTCCGCCACAGGCCCGTATCAGCATCGGCAGGTCCTTGACCGGCCGCAACCCCGCCAGCGCGCCGATCACGACGTCCTTCCCGGTGCGGACGAAGCCCGGAATGGCGCGCGGATCGGGCTTGGCGGCATAGAGCGCCGTGGGAATGCCGTTGGCGATGCGATGGACGCGCGCCGGCGGCTGCTTCCAGGTTCGCAGCGCGATGTCCTCCAGGACGAAGGAGGGTACCGCCAGCGCCGCCGCCGCGGGCAGCGCGACGCGGCGGTACATGTTGCGCTCGACCTTCAGCCCCGCTGCTTCGTCGGCGTTGAACCCGTCCTCGTGGTGGACCAGCGGCGGCATGGCCCTGCCGAACACGCGCCGCGCCATGACGCCGTCGATCGCGCCCCAATTGTAGGTCAGGACGAGATCGAACCGCCGCATGTAGCGCGCCAGCGCCTCGTAGCGCGCGACCGACGGACGGCCGGTCAGCGGCGGCGGATCCTGCGCGATCTCGTAGCGGATGCCCCTGGCAATCGCCGCGCGCGCGCCGAGCTGGTCGGGCATGCCCGATACGATCGTATGGCGCGCCGCATCGCCGAACGCGTTCATCAACCGGACCGCGCGCGCCTCCTTGCCGCCGAGATCGAAGCTGGAATGCAGATGCAGGATGTTGATCGGAGACGCCATGCCGATGCCTTAGCGGCTGCGCCTGCGCCCGACCATGCCGTCGCCGCGATCAGGTGAGCGCGGCGCCGCGCCGCGCCGGCACGACGTGGCGGAATGGCAGCCGCCGCCGCTCGACGAGCGACCGCCATGCCCATTCGACCGGCGCCATCCGGAAATGGCGCAGGTACAGGTTGGCGCCGAGCAGCAGGAACAGGTCGACCGCGACGGACAGGATCATCATCTCCGCCCAGCCGAAACGGGCATAGAGACCGAGGCCAAGAGGCGAGAAGATCAGCCAGGACACGAGCAGGGTCTGCACGACATAGAGGGTCAATGCCGTTCTGCCCGCGGCGACGAACGGTCGCATCAGGCGCGAGCCCGCGAGCAGGTTTATCGCGCCGACATGGCCCAGCGTCATCAGGATCCGCGCGCCCTCATAGGTCGCCCAGCCGATGTGCGGCTGGCCGTCGAACCGCATCATCGCGAGCGCCGCCGCCAGGCGCAGCCCCCCGCCCCCGATCCAGCCGATCGCCATCATTCCGAGATAGACGCGGCGCCGGCGCCGTCCCTGCAGGATCCCGAGCTTGAACAGCGCGGCCCCGATCAGCATCACCGACGCCGCTTCCCAGATCGACCCCAGTTCCATCGGGCCCAGCCGCTGCAGATTCATCGCCCACTGTCCACGCACCCATTGCGCGGGCGAGCCACGCCCATAAGCGTCCTCGGCGACGATGGCGGCTTTCCGCTCCGCCTTTGCCTGGTCACGCGCCGACGCCGCTTTCCGCATGTCGGCGAGCATCCTGGTCTCTGCGGTCGACAGCCGCTCGTGCGCGGCGGCCTTCCGTTCCAGCATCGGCTGCTTCGCGTTGCTCGCCTGCGTATAGATGATTCCGATCGTGCCGCCGACCAGGTTGAGCGCGGTCATCGCAAGCCCGATCGTCAGCAACAACCGTGCCGGCAGCGCCCGGAAACAGCATGCGACCATCGCCGCGACGGCATAGGTGTGCAGGATGTCGCCCGGCCACATCAGAAGGAACATATGGGCCATGCCGAACGCCCAGAGGATCAGATTGCGCCAGCCATAGCGACGCAGCACGGCCCAGCGTGCCTCGCCCGAGCGCGCGATCCGGTCGGTCAGGATCAGCATGCCGGCGCCGAACAGCATTTCGAGCAGGCATCGCGCCGTGCCGTCGACCAGCACCTGCCGCACCAGCCACGCGATCTGGTCGGCGGACGTCCAGCCCAGATGCCGGACATCGGATTCGGAAGCGGTGATGGAGCCGCCCATGTCGTTGACGTTCATGAACAGGATGCCGAGAATCGCCACCCCGCGCAGCATGTCGAGAACGGCGATCCGCGGCGCACCATCCGGTTCGATCGCCCCCGCGATCGCCGCATGCGGCGCCCCCGTTCCAGCCATCACGCACCCCCGCGTCGTTGCTGCCGACAGTGTACCACTGCGCTAAGACGGTGTCTACGCCACACGGTCGAGCAGGCGGTCGATCGGATCGCGCAACGCCTCCTCCGTCAGCATCGGCGCATGGCCGATGCCGGGCAACGTCACCAGCTCAGCGCGATCCAGCGCCTGCACCATCCGATCCGCCACGGCGGGCGCGAGCACGTCCGACCGCCCGCCGCGGACGATCAGCGTCGGCACGTCCCTGAGGCTGGCGAGCGCGCCCCACATGTCGGGCCCGCGCTCGTTCCCGGGGACGCGGAACGGCTCGGCGATCTTGAGGTCGTAGTCGGGAACGATCCGCCCGCCGCTGTTCAGGCGGTACAGCCGCTTCGCCATGGCCAGCCAGTCCTCGATCTCGAAATCGGGGTAGACGTCGGCATTGGTCTCCGCGATCGAACGGGCGGCGTGCATCCAGGTCGGGCAGCTGCCGCCCTTGCCGACATATCCGCGGATGCGCGCGATCCCGGCAGGGTCGATCTCCGGTCCGACGTCGTTGATGAGCGCCGCGGCGATGCGGGCGCCTTCGGCGGCCAGCAGCATCGTCACGATCCCGCCGAGCGAGGTCCCGATCGCGACGAAACGATCGATGCCACGCTCCGCCAGCAGCGCCTGCACGTCCGCCACATAGGTGGTCGGGACATAGGTCATCGGATCCTTGGCGTATTCGCTGCGCCCGCGACCGCGAAAATCGATCGCCAGCACCCGCCACCGCCCCGCCAGGCGGGCGGCGAGGGCATCATAGTCACGCGCGTTGCGCGTCAGCCCCGGAAAGCAGAGGATCGGCGGCCGGCTCTCGTCCCCCGGATATTGCCGATAGTGCAGCTTCAATCCGTCCGCGGACATCCAATAGCAGTTTTCGTACGCGTGCATGCCTTGCGTCCCCGGAGTGGCGCCCTCCATATCCACGCATGCCCGTGACGCCGCAAGCCTACCGCCCCGAGACCGCCCTGCTCGATCTCGGCGACGCCTTCTGGGATCCGGTGCAGGCGGCGGCGTTTCCTTCGGCCGAGCTGCGGTTCCGCAACGACCGCGCCGCGGACGAGGTCGGACTCGCCGGCCTTACCGACGAGGAATGGATCCGCCATTTCGGTCGCTTCGCGCCCCTGCCCGGTACGCTGCAACAGCCGCTCGCGCTGCGCTATCACGGGCATCAGTTCCGCCAGTACAATCCCGATATCGGTGACGGTCGCGGCTTCACCTTCGCGCAGCTGCGTGACGGCGGCGGCCGGCTGATGGACCTGGGCACCAAGGGGTCGGGCCAGACCCCCTATAGCCGGTTCGGCGACGGGCGGCTGACGCTGAAGGGCGGCGTGCGCGAGATCCTCGCCACGGAGATGCTGGAGGCGCTGAACGTACCCACCAGCCGTACGCTCTCGCTGATCGAGACCGGCGAGGAACTCGCGCGCGGCGACGAACCCTCGCCCACGCGATCGGCGGTGCTGGTGCGGCTTAGCCATGGCCATATCCGGATCGGGACGTTCCAGCGGCTCGCCTATCTCCAGGATGAGGAGGGCATGCGGCGCCTGGTCGGATACGTGCTACGGGCGCTGTATCGCGAGGACGGCGCCGACCCCGTCCGTCTGCTCGAACTGGTCGTGCAACGCGCGGCGACGCTCGCCGCCTCCTATATGGCGGCCGGCTTCGTCCATGGCGTGCTCAATTCGGACAATATCAACATCACCGGGGAGAGCTTTGACTATGGTCCGTGGCGGTTCGCCCCGACCTGGGATCCCGGCTTCACCGCCGCCTATTTCGATCATGCGGGTCTTTATGCCTTCGGTCGCCAGCCGGAGGCGATCCACTGGAACGTGATGCAGCTTGCCGCCTCGCTGCGCCTCGTGGCCGAGAGCGAGCCGCTGATCGAGACGTTGCAGACCTTCGCGTCACAGTATCAGGCTGCCGTCGCCAGGGCGCTGCTGTGGCGTATCGGGGTCTTGCCGCGCGATGCTGAGGCCGATCGCGCATTGGTCCAGACGTTTGAACGTGCGGTGCGCGCCACGTCCGCGCCGCTCGACAGACTGTTCTTCGATCTGTTCGGCGGCAAGCTGCCGGAGGACTATGGCCCGGAATGGGACGATTTGCGCACCGCGCTGGCCTCCCATGCCCCCCGCAAGTCCCGCGACCACGCCTATTGGCGGGGCGAGCCATGCGCGATGCTGATCGACGAGGTGGAGGCGATTTGGGCTCCGATCGCCGACGGAGACGACTGGTCGCGCCTGCATGCGAAGGTCGCCGCCATCCGCACGATGGGCGAAGCGCACGCATGACGGCGTCTTGTCGCCATGCCGGCCTTATTCTAACCGCCTAGGCTTGAGCGAGAGGGGCGACATGGCCGAGATCATTTCCCACGAACCCGCCACGGGTGCCGAATTGTGGCGTGCCCCGGTCGGCGACGTCGGTGCGGAAGTCGCCGCCGCGCGGGCGAGCTGGGCGCCCTGGGCGGCGCAGCCGCTCGCCGTGCGCATCGAAACGATGCGCCGCTTCGCCAATGTCGTGCGGCAACGTCATGACCAATTCAGCGAATTGCTGGCGCGCGAGACCGGCAAGCCGCTGTGGGAAGCGCGAACCGAGGTCGACACGGTCATCGCCAAGGTCGACATCTCCGTCACCGCCTATGCGGAACGGACCGCGCAGCGCCGTCTCGACTCGCCGATGGGCAGCCGCATGGCCCTGCGTCACAAGCCGCATGGCGTCCTTGCGGTGCTCGGCCCCTATAATTTCCCCGCGCATCTGCCCAACGGACATATCGTCCCGGCGCTGCTCGCGGGCAATGCGGTGATCTTCAAGCCGTCGGAGAAGACGCCGGCGACGGGCGCATTCCTGATCGATTGCTACCGAGCCGCCGGGGTACCGCAGGGCTGCGCCGGGCTCGTCATCGGCGGACCCGCGGAGGGCAAGGCCCTTGCCGAGCATCCCGACATCGACGGCCTGCTCTTCACCGGTTCGGCGCGGACCGGCATCGCGCTGAACCGGGCCTTCGCCGCCAAGCCGGAGAAGATATTGGCGCTCGAGATGGGCGGCAACAATCCCATCGTCGTCTGGGATACGCCGGACCTCCACGCCGCCGCGGTACTCGTCGTCCAATCCGCCTTCACCACGGCGGGCCAGCGCTGCACCGCCGCACGCCGTCTCATCGTCGACACCAGAATGTTCGATCCGCTGGTCGACACGATCAACCAGATGATCGGCCGGCTCATCGTCGGCAGCCCGTTCGACGATCCCCAGCCCTTCATGGGGCCGGTGATCGACAATGCGACCGCCGACATGCTCACCGAGAGCTTCCTGGAACTGATGATGCGCGGCGGCCGTCCGATCCGCCATCTTCAGAGGCTGTCCGACGACCGCCCCTTCCTCGTCCCCGCGCTGATCGACACCACGGGCATGGCGGACCGGCCCGACATCGAGCTGTTCGGCCCCATCCTGCAGGTCATCCGCGCCGACGACTTCGATCAGGCGATCGCGGAGGCGAACAACACACGCTACGGCCTGTCGGCGTCGCTGATCAGCCAGACGCCCGCGCTCTACGACCGCTTCTGGGCGAACATACGGGCGGGAATCGTCAACTGGAACCGTCCGACCAATGGCGCGAGTTCCGCCGCGCCCTTCGGCGGTATCGGCTGGTCGGGCAACCACAGGCCCAGCGCCTATTACGCCGCCGATTATTGTGCTTATCCGGTGGTCAGCAACGAGGCGGACTCCGCCCGCGCCAATATCGGGATCGGCCTTCGCGACGCATGAGATAGCTGCCCTACCGCCGGCCCAAGCATCGCTCCGTTGCCGGCGTGGCGCGGCAAGCGCATCTCCCCATCATGGCTACGCTTCTCGATCCGGGCGCGCGCGGACGCGTCATACTCGTCGGTGCCGGGCCCGGCGATCCCGGGCTGCTCACCGTGCGCGCCGTGGAGGCTTTGCGCGGGGCGGACGTCGTCGTACACGACGGCCTGATCGACCCGCGCGTCCTCGACCTCGCGCCGCAGGCGGCACAGCGCATTTCCGTGGCCAAGAGGCGGGCCCGGCACACGTTGCCACAGGAGGCGATCAACGCGCTGATCGTCGCCCACGTGAAGACGGGCAGCGTCGTCGTCCGGCTGAAGGGCGGCGACCCGTTCATCTTCGGCCGCGGCGGCGAAGAGGTGGAGGCGGTGCGCGCGGCAGGCCTGCCGGTCGAGGTTATCCCCGGCGTGTCCGCCGCACTGGGCTGCGCGGCCGAGGCGATGCTGCCGCTGACGCACCGCGACCATAGCAGCGCGGTGAGCTTCGTGGCCGGGCAGTGCAAGGGCCTGTCGGAACAGGACTGGGCCGGCCTCGCCGGCCAGGGGCGCACGCTCGTCATCTATATGGGGGTTGCCACCGCCGGCGACATCGCGGACAAGCTGATGGCGGACGGCGTCGCGCCGGACATGCCGGTCGCGGTGCTGGAACGTGGCACGCTGTCCGGCAGCCGCGCGCTGCGGACATTGCTTGCCGACCTCGGTCCGATGGTTGCGCGCGAGACGGTGCAGAGCCCCGCGATCATCGTCGTCGGCGAGGTCGTCGAGCTGTCCGACGCCCAGGACAAGCTCGCCCGTTGGGCGCGCGTCGCCGAGGGCCTGTCGGCATGAGGCTGCTGACGGGCAACGACCTCGCGACCGGCGACGTCGTCTGGTGGAGCGGACAGGGCTGGTCGCGGCATGTCGAGGATGCGGTCGACGTCGGCGCGTCCGGTGAGGCGATCCTGCAAGCGGAGGAAGGCGCCCGGCGCGTCAACGTCCCCTATCTGATCGATGCGACGCCCACGCCGGACGGACCTCGCCCCGCGCATATCAAGGACCGCATCCGGGCGCTCGGCCCCACGGTGCGGCCGGACCTGACGCTGAAGCCCGCGGATCCGCTGGCGGGCAACTGGGTCATCTGACGAACGCCCTTCCCGCTAAGGCGCGGGTCGGCCCAACCATTTCCTGCCCCGCTCGGGGCGGGAGGAAGACGCAAGATGTACCGTTACGACGAATATGACCAAAGCATCGTCGACGCGCGCGTCGACGAATTTCGCGATCAGGTGGAACGCCGCCTGTCGGGGCAGCTGACGGAGGACCAGTTCAAGCCGCTGCGGCTGATGAACGGACTCTATCTGCAGTTGCACGCCTATATGCTGCGCGTCGCGGTGCCCTATGGCACGCTCGACAGCCGCCAGATGCGGATGCTCGCGCACATCGCGCGCACCTATGACCGGGGCTACGGCCACTTCACGACGCGGCAGAACATCCAGTTCAACTGGATCAAGCTGGCGGACGCGCCAGATATCCTCGCCGAGCTGGCGACGGTCGAGATGCATGCCATCCAGACCAGCGGCAATTGCATCCGCAACATCTCCGCCGATCAATATGCGGGCGCCAGCGCCGACGAGGTGGCGGACCCGCGCCCCTGGGCGGAGCTGATCCGGCAATGGAGCACCTTCCACCCGGAATTCAGCTATCTGCCGCGCAAGTTCAAGATCGCGGTGATCGCCGCTGAGGAAGATCGTGCGGCCATGCGGCTGCACGACATCGGCATCCGGCTGGTCGCGCAGGACGGCGGGATCGGCGCGCAGATCTACGTGGGTGGCGGCATGGGCCGCACGCCGATGATCAGCCACCTGATCCGCGACTTCGTCGCCGCCGACGATCTGATGAGCTATCTCGAAGCGTGTCTACGTGTCTACAACCGATACGGACGGCGCGACAACATCTACAAGGCGCGCATCAAGATCCTGCTTCACGAGATCGGCGCGGACGAATATCGTCGCCAGGTCGAGGAGGAGTTCGTCGCGGTCAAGCAGCTCGGCCTCGATCCGCCCCGCGCCGAGCTCGAGCGGATCGCCGCGATGTTCGCAGCCCCCGCCTTCGAGACCGGCCTGTCGGCGCATGTCGAGCGCGACGACCCCGATTTCGCCGTCTGGATCGATCAGAACGTCCGGCCGCACAAGGCGCCGGGCTATGCGATCGTCAACGTCAGCCTCAAACCCGTCGGCGGTATTCCGGGCGATGCCTCCGCGGACCAGATCGACCGTCTCGCCGACCTCGCGCAGCGCTATTCGTTCGACGAACTGCGCGTCACCCATGCGCAGAACATCGTGCTGCCGCATGTCCGCCAGCGCGATCTCCAAGACCTGTGGCGCGCGCTCGTCGAGGCGGGGCTCGCGGAGCCCAACCTCGACCTCATCACCGACATCATCGCCTGCCCCGGCCTCGATTACTGCAGCCTCGCCAACGCACGCTCGATCCCGCTCGCGCAGAAGATCGCGACCCGCTTCGCCGATCGCGACCGGCAGCGGGAGCTGGGCGAACTGAAGCTCAAGATCTCGGGCTGCATCAACGCCTGCGGCCACCATCACGCCGGGCATATCGGCATTCTCGGCGTCGATCGGAAAGGCACGGAAAACTACCAATTGTCGCTGGGCGGCTCCGGCGCCGAGGACGTCAGCCTCGCCAAGATCACCGGGCCGGGATTCGACGAGGACGGGGTGGTCGACGCGATCGAGCGGGTCACCGACCGCTATCTGGCCGAGCGGAAGGCGGGAGAGCGTTTCCTGGACACCTATCGGCGCGTCGGCTTCGCACCGTTCAAGGAGGCGATCTATGGCTGAGGCAATGCTCCGCTTCCGCGACGACGAAGCGCAGGACGAACCCGCGGTCACGCTCGACGCCTTCCTCGGCCAGAGCAACGCCACCGCCGTGCGGCTGGAGGCCGGAGAGGATGCGCGGGCGCTCGTCCCGCATCTCGATCGGCTGCGGCTGGTCGAGGTGAGCTTCCCCACGTTCCGCGACGGTCGCGGCTATTCCTCCGCGCGTATCCTGCGCGAGGCGGGATATACGGGCGAGCTGCGCGCCGCCGGCGATGTCCTCGTCGATCAGCTGCCGCTGATGCGGCGCTGCGGCTTCGACGGGTTCGCGCCGCAGGTGCCGCTCGACGATGCGGCCGTCGCGCGCGCGCTCGATCGCTATGCCTACCGCTACCAGGCCGCCGCGGACGATAGCGTACCGGTGTGGAAGCGCCGTCATGGGTGAGCCCCGGCGACAGGTCGACGTCATCGATACGCTGCCCGCCTTCACGCCCGCCGATGCGGAGGCACTGGAGCGCAGGTACGCCGGCGTCGCTGCGCCGGCGATGCTCCGCGACCTTCTCGCGGGGCCGTTGAACGGTCGCGTCGCGGCGGTATCGTCGTTCGGCGCCGAATCCGCCGTGCTGCTCCACATGGTCGCGGCGATCGACCCGGACCTCCCCGTCATCTTCACCAACACGCAGAAGATGTTCGGAGAGACGCTCGCCTATCGTGACATGCTGGTCGAGCGGCTCGGCCTTACCGATCTTCGCGTCTATCGGCCCGATCCCCGACGGATCGCCGATCGCGACGCCGCGGGCACGCGCTGGTCCTACGACCCCGACGGTTGCTGCGCGCTGCGCAAGGTCGAGCCGCTGGCGCGCGCGCTGGCGCCCTTCGACGCCTGGATTTCAGGCCGCAAGGGCTTCCAGGCCGGTACCCGCGCCGCCCTGCCCCGGTTCGAAGACGATGCGGGTCGTATAAAGATCAATCCGCTCGCGGACTGGTCCAAGGCGGACCTCGATGCCTATTTCGCCGACCACGACCTTCCCCGCCACCCCTTGGAGGCACAGGGATATTTGTCGATCGGATGTGCGCCCTGCACCAGCAAGGTGCGACCTGGCGAGGACCCCCGCGCGGGTCGTTGGCGCGGCTGGGACAAAGTGGAATGCGGCATCCATGTTGCCCCAATTGTCGGCGATGCGCCGCGTCCTGAGTAAAAGTCGGCGCGTGTGCCGTCGCCATCAAGCAATGTTTAATTGATCTGGATCATCATCGCGGTGATGATGTTGCCGATCGATAATTTCACCATCTGCTTTGCCGCCGCGCTGATCGCCTTCACGTTCGGCGCGGCCTTTCTGGTGCTGTGGACGCGCTACCTCTACGCGGGATACCTTCTGGAATGGTCGGCGGCGGGCCTGGCCTATGGCGCGGGCATCCTGGCCCAGCTGATGCCGCCGGCGCCCGTGTCGCGGCCGTTGGGCGTGCTCAGTTACCTGCTGCTGGCCGGATCGACGGCACTGATCGTCAGCGGCATCCGCCGGTTCGAGCGGACACCGCTTTCCGTGGCGATGACCGCCGTCATCGCGCTACCGCCGCCCGCCGCCTTCGCCCTCGGATCGCTGTACCTTCCCGCCGGGAGCATCACCATCCCCGCGGCGATCGCCTTGACGCTCTCGCTGACGATGGGTGGCGTCAGCCTTGCCCGCGCCCTGCCCGTGCCGCACACCGGCTGGCGCCGGATCGTCGGCTGGACGATGCTCGGCTTCGTCCCGAGCTATCTCGTTTCGCTCGCCAGCCATTTCCATCAGGACGCGGCGCTCGATGCGGCTGCCCGGGTCGCCTACCTCAGCCACATTCCGTTGTTGTTGATCGTCTATGTCGGCCTGCTGGCGATGCCGGGCGCCCGCGCCATCGGAAGACTGCGTGCCAGTGGCTATCGCGACGCGCTGACCGGATTGCGGAACCGGGCCTGGCTGACCGACCACGGCCCGGCATGGGCCAGGAACGGGACGGCCATCGTCATCATCGATGTCGATCATTTCAAGCAAATCAACGACACACACGGTCATGAGGCCGGGGACATCGTCCTTGCGCGGATCGCCAAGGTCTTGAAGACCGAGGCGGACGGGTTCGGCGGCGAAGCCATACGTCTGGGCGGCGACGAATTCCTCGTCCTCCTGCCGGCGCAACCGACCGGCATGACCGGATTGGCCGGACGGTTCGCAGCGATGAGCAAGTCGCACGACGAAGTACCCGCGTGGCGGTTCAGCTTCGGGATCGCGCGCTGGAGCGACGACGATCATGCGCTGCAAGCGACGATCGGTCGGGCCGACCGTGAACTCTATGCGGCGAAGCGCGCGCGGGTGATCGCGCGCGCCGCCTGAAGTCGGGGCCGCCGCCCTCAGGCGAGGGAGGCGGCGTCCGGATCAGTTGGTGGATACGGTCGTCGTGGTCTTTTCCGTCACTGTCGGCGCGCGCTTGGTCGTACGATGATGTACGACGCGGCGAACCGTGCGGCGGGGGGCGGCCTGCGTCGTGCTGGCCGACGCGACCTTCGTCGTTTCGGTCGTCACAGTCACCGGCTGCGGTGCGGGCGCCGGCGCGGGAGTCGCCGCGGCAGTGCGCGCCGCCGCGGCATCCGCGGCCGCGGCGTCGGCCGCCTGCTCGGCGGCAGCGGCACGGGCATTTGCATCGGCGGCCTGACGCTCCGCGGCGGCCGTCGTCGCGGCCGCCGCGGCGACGTCCGCCGCCTGCGACTGCGCCTGCTGCTTCTGCGACAGGCCTATCGCGGTATCGGCGATTTCGGATGCACGATGCGCATCGGCGATCGCCTGTTCCTTGTGACTGCCCTTCAGGTCGTCCTCCGCGGTCCGCAATGCGGCCTGCGCCTGGGCGACGAGGCGGGGCACGTCGCCAGCGGCATTGATCGTACCGAGGGTTTCGACCTTGCCGCGCGCCTCAGCGATCGCGGCCCGGGCGCGATCCGTCTTGCCCTCGGCAAGGGCTGGGCCGGCGATCAGCGCCAGACCGGACACGGCGGTCGCCAGTTTCAGGAACCTGTGCATCTTCGCTCCTCCTGCAATGAACAGGAGGCGGAAACGAGTTCACATCCGCGCAGGTTCCGCCGCGGTCCTATCGCTCAATAGCCGGCATAGTCCGAGAAGCGCGTGATCGTCGGGTCAAACTTCAGGACCACCTTGCCCGTCGCGCCATGACGTTGCTTGGCGACGATCAACTCGGCGAGGCCATAGACGCGCTCCATGTCGGCGGCCCATTTGGCGTGATCTTCGAAGATCTTGGTATCGTCGCCCTCCATCGGACGCTTGGGCTCGCGCTGCGCGGTGTAATAGTCTTCGCGGAACACGAACCAGACCATGTCCGCGTCCTGCTCGATCGATCCCGATTCGCGCAGATCGGACAGCATGGGCCGCTTGTCCTCGCGGCTTTCGACCGCACGGCTCAGCTGCGACAGCGCCAGCACCGGCACGTTCATGTCCTTGGCCAGCGTCTTCAGACCGCGGCTGATTTCGGAAATTTCCTGCACGCGATTCTCGTTGCTGCCCTTGCCGCTGGTCAGCAGCTGCAGATAGTCGACGACGACGAGGCCGATCTGGTTGTTGTGCCGGCGCTGCAGCCTGCGGACGCGCGTGTGCAGCGCACTGATCGACAGGCCGCCCGTGTCGTCGATGAAGAAGGGCAGGTTTTCCAGTTCGGCGGCAGCGGCGGCGAGCTGGCCGAACTCCGCCTTGCTGATCTTGCCCATGCGTAGGTTCTCGGAACTGATGCCCGATTGTTCCGCGAGGATACGCGTCGCCAGCTGATCCGCGCTCATTTCGAGGCTGAAGAACGCGACCTTCGCGCCGACCGATTCGCTTGGGGGGATGCCGTTCGCCATGTCGCGCATCCAGCGCCGCGCCGCATTGAAGGCGATGTTGGTCGCCAGCGACGTCTTGCCCATGCCCGGGCGGCCGGCGAGGATCATCAGATCCGAATGGTGCATGCCGCCGATCTTCGCATTGACCGAATCGAGGCCGGTCGTGACGCCCGACAGGTTGCCGCCGGAATTCAGCGCGCGTTCGGCCATCTTGACCGCCATGGTCGTCGCCTGCGCGAAGCTCTTGATCGAGTTCTCGACCCCGCCGTCACCCGCGACCTTGTACAATTCCTCCTCGGCGGCCTCGATCTGAGCGCGGGGATTGACCTCCTCCGACGTGTCCATCGCCCGCTCGACCAGCGTCCGGCCGACGCTGACTAGCGCGCGGAGCATTGCGAGATCGTAGATCTGGGTGGCGAACTGGCGGGCGCCGATCAGGCCGGCGCCCGATCCCGTCAGCTGCGCCAGATAGGCGGGACCGCCCAGCTCCTTCATGCCCTCGTCGGCCTCGAACATCGGTCGAAGCGTGACAGGAGTCGCAAGCATGTCATTGGAACGAAGCGTTTTTATTGCGGCGAAGATACGCCCGTGAACCGGTTCGTAGAAATGCGCGGGCTCCAGTCGGTCGACCAGGTCGTCGGCGAGCCGATTGTCGATCATCATCGCGCCGAGCATCGCGGCTTCCGCCTCGACGTTGCGGGGCAGGTGCATCGGTTCGGCCGCAGCCGCGGGGGTCGGGAATGCCAGAGTCGCCATTCGCCCCTCATACCCCCGGGGATCGGTGCGCGACAAACTCGGAATTGTCGTATGCGGCCAACGCCTCTATCCGACGACGATGCCCGATCCGCGCATCATCGCCATCGACCTCGACGAGACCAGCATCGGCTGGCGCTCCGCCGACGTCGAGCAGGAGCGGCGGATCGCGATCTTCGACATTCTCGAAGGGAATTACTTCGCTCCGCAGCGCGTCCATCCGGACGGCTATGCGGGTCCCTACCGCATACGGCTCGAATCGGCGGAGGGGCGGCTGGGCATCCACATCCATCGCGCCGACGACTCGCATCTCGAGACGCTGGTCCTGGCGCTCGGCCGATTCCGTCGGCCGATCAAAGATTATTTTGCCATTTGCGATAGTTACTACCAGGCGATACGGGCGGCGACCCCGCAACAGATCGAGACCGTCGATATGGCCCGCCGCGCCATCCACAATGATGCCGCCGACATGCTCCGCGACCGCCTCGCCGGGAAGATCGACGTCGATTTCGACACCGCGCGGCGTCTGTTCACCCTCATCTGCGTCCTACATCTGCGCGGCTGATGGCCTACGCATTCCTCAAGGGCGTCGGCGCTTTGATCGCGGCAGGCGCGATCGCCATCGCCGGCTGGAGCTATGCGACGGCGTGGCATCCCGGCGCCGAGCGTTACCCGTTGCAGGGCATCGATCTGGACCGGAACCCGCGCCCGATCGAGTGGGGAATGGTGCGGGCACGCGGCGCGGATTTCGCCTATCTCGTCGCCACCGACGGCGCCGATGTCCGCGATGCGGCCTTCGAATGGAATTGGTCCGCGCTTCCCGAGGCGGGTCTGCGGCGGGGCGCCGTCCACCTCTATTCCTTTTGTCAGCCTGCCGTCGCGCAGGCCAACGCCTTCAACGCGTTCGTTCCCCGCGCGGCGGATGCGTTGCCGCCGGCCGTCGACATCTCGTTCAGGGACGATTGTCCCGATCGCCCCGAGCGCGCGAAGGCGGTCGCGGAGCTGACGCGCTTCATCGCGATGGTGGAGACGCATATGCGCAAACCCGTGCTGCTGCGCGTCGCCAAGCCCGTCGAGCGGGCGTATCAGATCAGCGGCGCGATCGACCGCCCCTTGTGGGCGATCGGCAACATCCTTGCGCCGTCCTACGCCAAACGCCCGTGGCGCATGTGGCGATCGAGCGATTTCCGCCGCATCGACGGCATCGAAGGCCCCGTGAACTGGGACGTAGTAGCATCATGACCAATACGCCTGACTCCGACGTCCACCGGCTCATCGCCGCTGCCAGGACCGCGGCGGCGAATGCCCATGCCCCCTATTCGCGGTTCGCGGTGGGGGCCGCGCTGTTGATGACCGACGGCAGCATCGTCCAGGGGGCAAATGTCGAGAACGCGAGCTACGGCCTGTCGCTCTGCGCGGAGACGGTCGCGATCGCTACGGCCAGTGCGGCGGGACGGCTGCGCGACGTGGTGGCAGTGGGCGTCATCGGCGGTGCGATGGATGCGGACGGACGCGCGACCGGAACCGCGCCCGTCAGCCCCTGCGGCAGGTGTCGCCAGGTGCTGAACGAAGCCGCGCAAATGGGCGGTCGCGACATCGTGATCCACTGCGGCGCAGCGGAGGGCGAGGCGGTCGCGAGCTACCGCCTGTCGCAGCTCCTTCCGGTCGCATTCGGACCCGCGGATCTGGGGATCGGCTGACGCTTCGCCGGACCATCCTGCGGCGGAGCATGGTGGATACGCCGCGGGGCTGACACGGTGCCGGTTCGTCCCCGCTCGCTGTCTCCAATGCGCACAGCCGCTCGGGGCGTCCCCTCGCCTTGCCGTTTGCAAGACCCCGCCCGTCGCGGAGGATGGCGCGCGGACGCGGACACGCACGACGCTTGCGGGGCGCGTGTTGACATCCGTGCGTGCGCATCGACCTCGCGCCTGCACGCAAAATAGGCGGTCCCGGCGCCATCAATCGGCAAGGACTCAGCTCGAAGCGGCTGTCGGAAGCGTCCCCGGCGCGCGCTTGCCCTCGACGCGCCTGCACGCGCGCTCGGTGGTCCTGGTGCCATCAATCCGCGAAGGCGCCCCAACTCCAAGCATTTGTCGCAGCCGCCCCCGGCGCCCGCTTGCCGTCTACGCGCCTGCACGCGCGCTCGGCAATCCTGATCCCATCAATCGGCAAGGGCAACCCAGCTCGAGGCGTTCGTCGTAGCCGCCCCCGGCGCGCGCTTTCCCTCGACGCTCCTGCACGCACGCTCGGCGGGCGTGGTACCAGCAGCCGTTAAGGGCCACCCTGCTCGGGGCGTTCGTCGCAGCCGCGCCTGGCGCGCGCTTGCCCTCGACGCGCAATCCGGCGATGGAACGCGCGTCCGCCTGGGGGAAATGCCGATGTCCATTCTGTCCGATCGCTGGATTCGTGAGGCTGCGCAGCAGCAGGGCATGATCGAGCCGTTCGTCGAAGCGCAGCGGCGCGACGGCTGCATCAGCTACGGCCTCTCCTCCTACGGCTATGATGCGCGCGTGGCGGATGAGTTCAAGATTTTCACAAACGTCGACAATGCGTTGGTCGACCCGAAGGACTTCGCCTCGAACAGCTTCGTCGATCGCAAGACCGACGTATGCATCATCCCGCCCAACAGCTTCGCCTTGGCGCGTACGGTGGAATATTTCCGCGTGCCGCGCGATGTCCTGGTCATCTGCCTCGGCAAGTCCACCTATGCGCGCTGCGGGATCATCGTCAACGTGACCCCTCTCGAACCAGGCTGGGAGGGCCACGTTACGCTCGAATTCTCCAATACGACGCCCCTGCCCGCGAAAATCTATGCCAACGAGGGCGCGTGCCAGTTCCTCTTCCTCAAGGGCAACGAACCGTGCGAGGTCAGCTATGCCGACCGCGCCGGCAAGTACATGGGCCAGCGCGGCGTCACCCTCCCGAGGCTATAGGCTTCGTCCGCGACAGCCCCGATCGCGACAGCACGGATCGGGGAAAGCGGAACGGCGACGTCCCGGCCGCGTCCTCACTTCCAAGATACGATCATCGCAGGCAGGTTCGCCCACCGTCGGCCCGATGCCGTGCGACACGCGTGATGCGACTGATCCAAACACCAGCGTAGACGGAGCCGTCGAAATCGGGTCGGTACGGTGCACTACCCGCTTACCGTGATGCGATCGGCGGGGCCGTCCATCATCATCGCGACAGCTAATGCGGGCTCGGTCCGGCGTGGCGTGCCGCTGCAATGGGCGTCGGCGCACGCCGCCGTCGGGACAACCCGCGAGCGAATGACCTCGCGTAACCTCAGCCCGCTACCGTGGATGGCCGGCACACGGTAGCGACGCCTCGACGCATTGCCGTCCCATGATCCCTGCATATCGGACCGGCCCGCGGCGCAACGGTTGCGAACGACGACGAAGCGGCATGCAGAAAGTCGCCGGGCGTACCCCGACCACATTGGCGTCCCGGCCGCCCGATGAACGCCGCGCGCGGCAATCGTTGCAGGCACGGAAAAAGGCGGCCTCCGAAGAGGCCGCCATGCTCACGTCCGATACAGAAACGTATCAGAAGTCGTTGCGATACTGCTCGTTCCCGATGAAACCAAGCTTGGTCACGTTCGAACGCTTGATCACCGCCAGCGTCTCGTCGACCTTTTCGTACTTGGCCGTGGGATCGGGCTGGAAGTGCAGCTCGGGCTCCGGATTGATGTTGGCCGCAACGTCCAGATACTGACGCAGGGTCACCAGATCCACCGGCGTGCCGTTCCACGACACGGTTCCGGCCGCGTCGATCGTGATCTTGTTCTTCTGCGGGTCGACGGGCGGCTTCTGCTGCCGCGGGTCGTTGACCGGCAGGTCGACCTTGACCGCATGGGTCGGGATCGGAAGGGTAATGATGAACATGATGAGGAGCACGAGCATGACGTCGATCAACGGCGTCGTGTTCATCTCCATCATCGGCTCGCCGTCGTCGCGGCCACCACTCATTGCCATATCGGCTTACTCCACTCCTGGCCGCAGCTTATGCGCCGCCGCCGGCCGGCGGTTGCGAGATGAATCCGACGCGCGCGAAGCCCGCCTGCTGCATCGTGTAGATCGTGCCGCCCACGCACTTGTACGGCGTGTTCACGTCACCACGGATATGCGCTTCCGGCAGTTCGAGCGCGGGGTTGCCCGGGCCGCCCTGGCGATCGATCTCCGCCTTCAGCTTGGCAACGGCGCGATCCAGCAATTCCTTGCTCGTCACCGGCGCCGTGCCCCAATACACCGCGCAGCTGCCGTCCGGCTTGGTCGTGACCGAGAGGGATACGTTCTCGGGCTTGGTCACGGTCGGGTCGAAGCGGACCTGGGGCAGCTTGATGCCCTTGACGGTCTGGATCGCCACAGGAACCGCGATCAGGAAGATGATGAGCAGAACCAGCATCACGTCCACGAGGGGCGTGGTGTTGATGTCCGACATCGGTTTTTCGGGGTCGCCCCCGCCAGCACTCATCGCCATGCGCGATCCATCCTATCCATTCAATGTGGCCGACGCCTGATACATCGGCCGGGGTGCGGGACGACGCGGACGCCGTCCCACCCCTCTTTCATTCTTACGAACGGGTCTGCACGCCGCCCGCCTGACCGGCGGTCGTGGTCGCCGCCGCCGGCTTCACCGGCGCCTTGGGCGCCGCACCGGCGATCGACGGCTTCACCGCGCCGTTCGAGGCGAGGAAGCCCAGCACGTCGTTCGAGAAGGCCGACAGGTCTTCTGCGATCGACTTGTTGCGACGCTGCAGCCAGTTGTAGGCGAGCACGGCCGGAACCGCGACGACCAGACCGAGCGCGGTCATGATGAGCGCCTCACCGACCGGACCGGCGACCTTGTCGATCGACGGATCGCCCGATGCGCCGATCTTGATCAGCGCGCGGTAGATGCCGACCACGGTACCGAACAGACCGATGAACGGCGCGGTCGCGCCGACGGTCGCGAGGAACGCCAGACCACCGCCCAGCTTCGAGTTGATCGCCGCTTCCGAACGGGCCAGCGAACCGTGCAGCCAGTCATGCGCCTCGACCGGATCGGTCAGCTTCGCATGCTGCTCCTGCGCCGCCAGGCCGTCGTCGACCAGCTGCTTGTAGGCCGAGTTCTTCTCGAGCTTGGCCGAGCCTTCCTTCAGGCTGTTCGACTGCCAGAAGCCCTGGCGGACGCGCTTCGCCTGGTTGAGGATCTTCTGCTGTTCGAAGAGCTTCGAGAACAGGATGTAGAAGGAGACGACCGACATCAGGACCAGGATCGAGAACACCGACTGCGAGATCAGGCCGCCTTCCTTGAGCGCCTGCTGCAGACCGAACTGGTTCTCGGCGGCCGCGGTGCCGCCCGCCGCGAGGATGGTGGTGAGCATTGTGAGTAATCCCTCTCGTTCAATTGGTAATTCGGTGACCGGACTCTGTCCGGCCACCGTAAAGATCATTCGTTCTCGAGCTTCCAGCGAACGCCGCGGAGCGGGTATGTCGATTCGATCGCGTTACCGCTGGCGTCCTTGGCCGGGTTGAAGCGGCCGTTGCGCTTGGCGAGGTTGCACGTCGCCGTATCGAGATCCGAGTTGCCGCTGGACGACGTTACCGAGCAGGCGGTCACGCGACCGTTGGTCCCGACCGTAACCGACACGCTGACGCGGCCCTCCGCACCGGCGCGACGCGCCGCGGGCGGATAGCTGTCCTGCGGGAACCACGAGCTCTGGTCGCCACGGACACTCACCGGCGATGCGACGCGCGGCGGAGCCGGCGGCGCGGCCGGCGGCGCGGGCGGTGCAGGCGGCGCCGCGATCGGGGTCATGTTGATGACCGGCGGCGGCGTCGGCACCGTCGCGATGACGACGGGCGGCGGGTTCGGGTTCTGCACGATCGGCGGCGGCGAGACGACCGGAGGCGGCGTCATCGGCGTGTCGGGCGGCGGCGGCGGCGGCTCGTCCGGCGGCGGGGGCGGCGGCTCCTCAACGTCGAACGTGTTAAGCTTTTCTTGGGCCTTCTTCACGAAATTGGTCGCAAGACCAGTGACGAAGGCATAGCCCAGTGCAGCATGGATCAGCGCGACGATGACGATCGCGACCACCCTGCCACCGGACATCTTCTGGTCAGCATAGGCCATTCAGCAACGACACTCCCTCAATCTCGGTTCGCGGTCGCCCCGGGGGAGAACGCACGCGACCCCTGCCACGGCTGTCGCCGCGCTTCGCAGTGGCATAGTCCTATCGCCACGCCCGTCGACACGCAAACGCTTTGTCGGACGCAACAAACGTACAATCGGCTTGCGACACTTTTATTTCTGTATCGTTCAGGGCGTCAGAGCTAGGGAAAGCCGCATGAATCGCGCTTTTCGCCTCGCCTTCCCGCTCGCGGGCTTCCTGCTCGCTCTCCCCAATTCCGCCATGATTCGGGCTCAAGCTGTCGCCTCTGCGGATCGCGAATCGGAAATGTCTCGCGATGCAACGCCTTACGCCGACCTGGTAGATCTCGTTTCGGCCTCGCCGATCATTGCCGACGCGACGATCAGGTCCGCCACCCGGCTAAAAGGCGCGGACGCGGCCGGCGTCTCCCCCGGGCGGAGCCGCTTCTACGTCGAGGCGGACGTTTCCGCCCTTGTCCGTGGTGCCGACGGGCTGCCGCCCCGGATCGGCTATATCGTCGACGTGCTTCCCGACGCGAACGGCAGTCCGCCGCGCCTGAAGAAGGCGCGGGTGCTGCTGTTCGCGAGACCGGTGCCGTCGACGCCTGCACAGGTCCAGCTGGTCACGCTGGACGGCCAGAGGTGGTGGAACGCCGACGACGATCGGCGCGTGCGGCAGATCGCGCGCGACCTGGTGGCGAGCGATGCGCCGCCTGTCATCACCGGTGTCGGCAATGCCTTTCACGTTCCCGGCGCCCTGCCGGGGGAGAGCGAGACACAGGTGTTCCTCACGACGGCGAACGGCGCGCCCGTCTCGCTGTCGATCCTGCGCCGGCCGGGAGAACAGCCGCGCTGGGCGGTCGCGCTCTCCGAGATCGTCGACGAAGCCGCGGGGCCGCCGGCGCGTGACACGTTGCTGTGGTATCGCCTCGCCTGCGCGCTCCCCGCGGCGCTGCCGGCGCGCAGTACCGCGGCGCTCGCCGCCGCCGACGCGGCCGCAGCGCAGGAGGATTATGCGCTGGTGATCGCGCGGCTGGGCCGATGCGGACGCGCGCGCGGCGCTACGCCGGCGCCTGGCGGCGATGGCGGACCAGCCTGATCCCGATCGCCTCGCCCGCTTCCGCGATCGCCAGCTTGACGATCTTGACCTCGACGCGCAGCACGCGGGGGTCGCCGATCAGCAGGGTTTCGCAGATATGGTCCGCGACGGCTTCGACCAGCGTGAAGTGCACGCCGGGCGGCAGTGCGGTCGTCGCGGCGTGCTTCAGGTCGAGGTAGTTCTTCGACGCCGTCAGCGGCGTGTCCGGCGCGAAATGGTCCTGACAGACGAGATCGACCGTGATCGAGATGCGCAACGGCTGCGGAAGGTGCGTTTCCTCCGAATATATGCCGGTGAGAACCTGGACCTCGAGATCGTGGACCTCCAGCTGAAGCGTGTCTTGCATGGCGCCGCCCCTAGGCCCGGCGGACGAGCACGGCAATGGCCGCGCGTGTCGGCGCGTCCCGCCCCGCCACGATCCTGCTTGCGCTCGCGAGACCGGGGCGGCATGCGCGCGCCTCCGCCTTCCCTCGTCCGCTTCATGTCCGGAGCTCGTCCGTGATCGCCTTCGTGCCGCTCAGCACCGTCGATGCCACCGCCGTCGAGGCGCTTCTCGACCGCGCCTTCGGTCCGGGGCGCCATGAGCGCACCGCCTACCGGGTCCGCGGCGACGGCGCCGGCAGGGCGATCGCATCGCTCAGTTTCGCCGCGGTCGACGATGCCGTCCTCGTCGGTACGATCCAGTGTTGGCCGGTCCTCCTCAAGGCGGATGACGGGACCGAGCACGACATGGTGATGATCGGCCCCGTCGCCGTCGCACCCGAACGGCAACGTGACGGCATCGGCCGCATGCTCATGACGCACGCCCTGCGGGCCGCGCACGACACCGGCCGCGACGGCGCGATGATGCTGATCGGCGATCCGGAATATTACGGCCGCTTCTTCGGGTTCGACGCCGCCCGCACGGGCGCCTGGCGGCTTCCCGGTCCTGTGGAGATGCGGCGCCTGCTTGCCAAGGGCGATGCCGTGCCGACGCAGGCGGGAATGGTGTCCCCGGCCGGCGCGGCGGTCGCCTGAACCTTTACGACTTCGCCGCGTGCCCCTACCTCCCGGTCCATGCCGATGGACGCATTGCCCGATCTTGCCTCGCTCAGCCTCGCCGAGATCGCCGCTTTGGTCGATCAACGGCGTCTTCCGCCGGTCGAGAAGTGGGATCCGCAGCATTGCGGTGACAGCGAGATGCGCATCGCGGCCGACGGCACCTGGTTTCATCAGGGCAGCCCGATCGGTCGCGCCGCGATGGTCCGGCTGTTCTCCACGATCCTGCGGCGAGAGGCGGACGGGCGCTACGTCCTCGTCACCCCGGTCGAGAAACTGGACATCGCCGTCGATGACGTGCCGTTCGTGGCGGTCGGGATGAAGGCCGAGGGCGAGGGACGAGACGCGAGGCTGGCGTTCCAGCTGAATACCGGCGATCTGGTCACCGCCGATGCCGATCATGCGCTGCGCTTCGAGCAAGGCTCGGACGGCCCGCGCCCCTATCTGCACGTGCGTGCCGGGCTGGAGGCGCGTCTCGCACGTCCGGTCTATTACGAGTTGGCGGAGCGTGCCCTCGCTGGCGATGCGACGCCGGCCGGCGTATGGAGCGGGGGTGCCTTCTTCCCTCTGGACGTCGCGGCATGATGCTGGCCAAGCGGCTGCGCGACGCGCTCGACGCGGGGAGCCGCGATGCGCCGGTCTTGCTGACCGGCGACAATCGCGAGCTCGAGACGCGGGAGGACGCCGATCTGACGCCCGCCGCCGTGCTGGTCGCGATCACCGATCGCCCGCGGCCGGGCGTGCTGCTGACGCAGCGCACGGAGACGCTGCGCAATCATGCGGGGCAGGTCGCCTTTCCCGGCGGACGTCTCGACCCCGGCGAAACCGCCGTCGAGGCCGCGGTGCGCGAAGCCGCCGAAGAGATCGCGCTGCCTCCTTCCGCCGTCAGCGTGATCGGACCGATCGACCGATATCTGACCGTGACCGGCTTTGCCGTGACCCCGGTGCTCGCCACCGTTCCCGCCGACCTGCCGCTGCGCGCGAGCGAGGCGGAGGTGGCCTCCGTATTCGAGGTTCCGCTCGACTTCCTGCTCGATCCGGCCAATCAGCGGGAAGCCAGCGCGATGTGGAAAGGCCGGCGGCGTCATTACTATGAAATCCTCTGGGAAGATCGCCGCATCTGGGGCGCGACCGCCGCGATGATCGTCAACCTGTCGCGCAGGCTGGCCTGGCCACGCGAGGCTGCCTGACGTGAACCTGCCCCTGGACGCCATCCGCCGCCGCGACGGCTTCGACGCGCTGGTCGACGCGATCGGCGGCCCCGACGCCGCGCGCCTCGTTGGCGGCGTTGTTCGCGACACGCTGCTAGGGCTCGCGCCGGCGGATATCGACCTTGCCACGACGGTGCCCCCCGCCGAGGTGATGGAGCGGCTCGCGGCCGCCCGCATCCGGGCGATCCCTACCGGCATCGCGCACGGCACGGTTACCGCGGTGCTGCCGTCGGGACCGGTCGAGATCACCACGTTGCGCCGCGACGTGGCGACCGACGGCCGCCATGCGATCGTCGCCTTCACCGACACATGGCGCGAGGATGCCGCCCGGCGCGACTTCACGATCAACGCGCTTTATGCGGACCCCCGCTCCGGTGAAGTGTTCGACTATTTCGGCGGCCTCGACGACCTGTCCAACGGGCGCGTCCGCTTCATCGGCGACCCGCTGCAGCGGATCGCCGAGGATCATCTGCGCATCCTGCGCTTCTTCCGCTTCCATGCGCGATTCGGCGACGCGATCGACGCAGAGGGGCTGGCCGCATGTCGCCTGCGCGCCAACGACCTGATGGCATTGTCACGGGAACGGATCGCCGCCGAGCTGCTCAAGCTGCTGGTCGCTGCGAAGGCGATCGACGTCGTCGACGTCATGATCGAACACGGCGTGCTGCGCGCGGTGCTGCCCGAGATTACCGATGCCGCCCCGCTCGCCGCGCTTGCCGCACGCGAAGCGGCAGCCGGCATCACGCCCGACCCGATCCGTCGCCTCGCCGCGCTCGTTCCCGCAGACGCGGCGGACGCGATCGGCGCGCGGCTGAAACTGTCCAACGCCGACCGCAAGCGGCTGATCGCCGCGACGCAGGGCGAAGGCGAAGAAGGGCCTCGCGCCCTCGCCTATCGCGTCGGATCCGAGAGCGCGATCGATCGGCTGCTGCTCGCGGGACGCTCGGTGGAGGCATTGCGCGATTGGCAGCCGCCGCAATTGCCGATCGGCGGCGGTGCGCTGGTGCAGCGCGGGCTCGCCAAGGGCCCGGCCGTCGCCGCCGCGCTGAAGAGGATCGAGACGGCCTGGATCGCGGAAGGCTTTCCCGGTGCGGCACGCGTGGCGGCCATCGCGGATCGCGAGGTCGCGATCGGGCTCGACGCCTGATTTCGGTTCCTGATGCGTTCGCGACCGTTCGGCGCGGTGCCAATGGCCGGGCCGACCGACCGGCCGCCAGGCCCTACGCGACGGTGGATTGCCCTCTGATGCGCTTCACCAGCGCGAGCGCGTCCGCCGCTTCGAGCGGTCGGGCATAGAGATAGCCCTGACCATAAGTGCAGCCCAGCGCGGCGAGCGTTTGCGCAAGCTCGTTCGACTCCACGCCCTCGGCCGTGGTCTTCATGCCCAGCGCCTGCGCGAGGCTGAGGATCGCACGGACGATGGCAATCTTGTCCCTGTCTGCAAGCATTTCGGTCACGAAGCTGCGATCGATCTTGAGAATGTCGATCGGAAGCTGCTGCAGATAGGCGAGATTGGAATAGCCGGTGCCGAAATCGTCCATCGCCAGCACGGTGCCGAGCGAGCGCAGCGCGTGCATCGCCTGCGCCGTGCGATCCGGGTCGCTGACGATCGCGCTTTCGGTCAGTTCGAGCGTGAACCGCTCGCCCTGCAACCCGTGCCGGATCAGGCTGCCCTCTACCACCGAGGCGATGTCGTCGCGCTGGATCTGGATGGCCGACAGGTTGACCGCCATGCGCATGCCGCAATGGCCGCCGCATGCCTCGTCGAGCCAGACGAGCGTGCGCGCCGCCTCTTCCATCGCCCAGCGGCCCAGCGGCACGATGAGACCCGATTCCTCCGCCACGGGGATGAAGGTGCCGGGATCCTGCTCCACCCCGTCGTTATCGCACCACCGCGCGAGCGCCTCGAACGAGACGATCTCGCCGCTCGAGAGGTCGCAGATCGGTTGAAACGCCAGGCGGAGCTGCGATTGTTCGATCGCACGCCGCAGCGCGGTTTCCATCGCGAACTGTTCGCGCGCGATGGCGAAGGCATCGGTCTGGTAGGACTCGACCTGCGTCCCGGCCTTGGCCGCCTTGACGGCGAATTGCGCGTTTCGGATCAGCTCCTCGACATCGTCGATCGCGTCGTCGCCGTGCGCGATGCCGATCGCGCAATCGACGCCGATCTCATAATCGCTAAGTCGGAACGGCGCGGCCAGCGCGCGTCGAATACGGTCCGCCAGCTGATCCGCCTCGCTTTGCACCGTATCGATGCCCATCAGCACACCGAACTCGTCGCCGCCGATCCGCGCGAGCGAATCGCGCGCACGCAGCGCGCCCTTGATCCGGCGCGCGACCGTGATCAGCAGCTCGTCACCGGCCAGTCCGCCGAGACAGGCGTTGAGCCGTCCGAAGCGATCCAGATCGATGACAAGTACCGCGTGCCGGCGACCATCGGCCTGGATCGCTTCGATAAGATCGCTGAACCCCTCGCGGTTCGGCAAACCGGTCAGGCTGTCCGTCGTCATCTCCCGCCGCAGCGAGCGTTCCGTGTGGATCTGCGCGGTCAGATCGACGAGGCCGATCTGGCAACGATCGCGCACGGTCGAAGCAGGCCGGGCGAGCGTTACCCGGTAATAGCGACAGTCGATCACCTCGCCGATCGACCAGTCGAAATCGCTGCGCAGGTCCGTCGAACGCAGGAAGGCATCGATACGCGGCGCGAGCGCATGGATCATCGCCGATCGTTCCGCGACGACCCCCAGTCCGGCAAGCCGATAGGCGCGGTTGAAACTGAGAAAACCGAAGCCTTCGCCGTCACGAACCACCTGCACCGCGGGAATCGGGATCAACTCTAGGTCCTGCGCGAGCATCTCCAGCTCGGCAGACTGCGTCGTCGCGACATCGGTCGGGGCGCTTGCCATGCGAGCCTGCTACCGCACGATCGTTAAGACGCGCTGAAGGCCGCCCGTGAAAAGCGCTCGTCCGACGGGCGCGATCAGCCCCAGAAGCGATTGTCGCGCGGGAAGCCCGTCGGCGGCGTACGGCCAGCCGCACCACGCGCGGTGCGCCACAGCGACAAATCCGCTTCCGTCCGGATACGGCCCGTCTCGCCCCCCATCGGCCAGCTCAGTCCCTGCGCGAACACGAACGTCGTGGCATCCGAAAGGCTTCCCTCGCGGAACCGCTGGATCTGGACCCCCTGCCCACGGCTCATCACCGGCAGCTCCTTGATCGGGAAGACCAGGAACTTGCGGTTGTCACCCACGGCGGCGACGTAATCCGCGTCCGCGGCGACCGGGCGCACGACGATCAGCTTGGCGCCGGCGCGCGGGGTCATCACCGTCTTGCCCTTGCGCGTCTCCGCGATCGTGTCCGCCACCGGAACGATGAAACCCCGTCCGTCGCTGGCCGCGATCAGCAACCGCTCCTGCGCGCGGGCGTTGAGGAAGGCGGCGACACCGACCGATCCATCGAGGTCGATCATCGCGCGAACCGGCTCGCCGAACCCGCGTCCACCCGGCAGCTTGTCGGCGGCAAGCGTGTAGAAACGCCCGTTCTCCGCCGCGAGCAGCAACTTGTCGGTGGTCTGCGCATGAAAGGCGAAGGCGGGGCCATCGCCCTCCTTGAACTTGAGCGTCTCCGCCGAGGCGAGATCGCCATGGCCCTTCATCGCGCGGATCCAGCCGCGCTGCGACAGGATGACGGTGATCGGCTCACGCTCGATCATCGCCTCCAGCGGGATGTCGCGCGTCGGCCCTGCCTCCTCGATCGCGGTACGCCGCTTGCCGAGGGCGGTTTCGGGACCGTAGCGTTCGCGGATCCGGCCGAGGTCGCGCTTCAGACGCGTGCGCTGCCGCGCTTCCGAGCCGAGCAGCGTCGTCAGCTCGGCCTGTTCCTTGTCGAGCTTGCCGCGTTCGCCCCGGATCTCGAATTCCTCCAGCCGGCGCAGCGAGCGCAGCCGCATGTTCAGGATCGCTTCCGCCTGCCGGTCGGTCAGCCCGAACTCGGCCATCATCACCTGCTTGGGCTCATCCTCCGTCCGGATGATCTCGATCACGCGGTCGAGATTGAGATAGGCGACGAGATAGCCGTCCAGCAGTTCGATCCGGTCCGCGATCTTGGCGAGGCGATGCTCGGTACGGCGCCGAAGGACGACGAACTGATGGTCGACCCAGGCCTTCAGCGCCTCGCGCAGCGACATGACGCGCGGCGTCCGATCGTGATCGAGGACGTTGAGGTTGAGGCCGAAACGCGTTTCCAGATCCGAGAAGCGGAACAGGCCGTCCATCAGGACCTGCGGATCGACGGTGCGGCTGCGCGGCTCCAGCACGATGCGGACGACCGCGTCCGATTCGTCGCGAACGTCCGCGAGGATCGGCAGCTTGCGTTCGTTGATGAGGGCCGCGATCTGCTCGATCAGCTTCCCCTTCTGGACGCCATAGGGAATCTCCGTGACGACCGCCTGCCAACCGCCGCCCTTCTCGCGCTCGATCTCCCACCGCGCGCGGATGCGGAACGAGCCGCGCCCCGTGGCGTAGCTTTCGGCGATCACCGCCTGCGGATCGACGACCAGGCCGCCGGTCGGGAAATCGGGTCCCTTCACATGATCCAGCACCATCGCGTCCGTGGCGTCCGGATGGTCGACGAGCATGATCGCCGCGTCCAGCAATTCGGCGGCATTGTGCGGGGGAATGTTGGTCGCCATGCCGACCGCGATGCCGGCGGCGCCGTTGGCGAGGAGGTTTGGAAACAGACCTGGGAACAGCTCGGGCTCCTGCTCCTCCCCATTGTAGGTCGGACGATAGGCGACGGCGTCTTCGTCCAGCCCATCCATCAGGTCGATCGCGACCTGCGTCAGCCGCGCTTCGGTGTAGCGATAGGCGGCGGCGTTATCGCCATCGATGTTGCCGAAATTGCCCTGTCCGTCGACGAGCGGGTAGCGCAAAGCGAAATCCTGCGCGAGGCGGACCATGGCGTCGTAGACCGACTGGTCGCCGTGCGGATGATATTTGCCGATCACGTCGCCGACGACGCGCGCGCACTTCTTGTAGCCCGCAGCGGGATCGAGGCGGAGCAGACGCATTGCCCAAAGCAGGCGACGGTGCACCGGCTTCAGGCCGTCGCGCACGTCGGGCAGCGAACGCGCGGTGATCGTCGACAATGCGTAGACGAGGTAGCGTTCGGACAAGGCACTGTCGAAGGGCGCGTCGAGCACGCCGATCGGCGGCTCCTGGAAATCGGTGGCCATAACGGGAACGATTAGCAGGTGCGGGGCGTGCGTCAAAGCGTCGAGCGTCCCCGCCCTGCAACGCCGCTTTGCGTGGCGGCGCCGGCCATCCTAGAGCTGGCGGATGCTCACCTGGGATGACCTGACCAGCCGCCCCCGCCCCGCCTGCGACGCGACGATCGTTTATGGCGAGGACGCGATGCATCGCATCGACCTGTGGCGGCCGGCGGGGGACGGACCGCATCCGGTCGTGCTGATGGTGCACGGCGGCTGCTGGCAGACGGAGATCGCCGATCGGCGGCTGATGGACTGGGCGGCGGACGACCTGCGCGCCGCAGGCTTCGCCGTGTGGAACATCGACTATCGCGGCGTCGACCGGGCGGGCGGCGGCTTTCCGGGCACGTTCCGCGACGTCGCGGCCGCGACCGACCTTCTGCGCGCGACGGCGGCCGAGTGGCGGCTTGACCCGTCGCGCCTCGTCGCGGTGGGACATTCGGCGGGCGGGCACCTGGCGCTTTGGCTGGCCGCACGCGGACGCCTTTCTCCAGCAAGCCCGTTGTTCACGGCGGACGCGCTCGGCGTACCGGAGGTGATCGCGCTCGGCGCCCTGCCCGATCTGGAAGCCGTGGCGGCCAGCCCCGACAATGGCTGCGGCACGGCGGTCATCGACCGTCTGGTCGGGACGGATCGCGCCAATCGTTTCACCGACACGTCGATCCCGCCGCTCCTGCCGCTCGGCGTCCGGCAACAGCTGGTCAACGGACGCGAAGATCGGATCATCCCCTACCGCTTCGCGACGGATTATAGCGCCGCAGCCGAGGCGGCGGGCGACGCCGTCGCATTGCACACGGTTCCCGCGACGGGGCATGTCGAACTCATCGCCCCCGGCACTGCCGCCTGGACGCTGGCCCGGCGGCTGGTCGCCGCCGCGCTGTCGCGCGGCTCCCCCGGCGGATGAGACGGGCCACCGCGCAACTTTTGTCGCCCCCGCGCGATTGATCCGCTCCACAATCAAGGGAGGTCGGGATGCGTGCAATCACCCTCGCACTGGTCGGTGCCGCGACGCTTGCGTCGGGCTGCTCCACCTATGACAGCGGTTACGGTGGCCCCCGCTACGCCTATGACTGGAACCGGCCGGATCCGTCCTATGGCGGCTATTATGCGGACCGATACTATGTCGACAATCAACGGTACCGCGAACGGCGCCTGCGCACCAGCGACCGCGTCTACGCCGGCCAGGACGGGCGCTACTATTGCCGCCGCAGCGATGGCACGACCGGACTGATCGTCGGTGGCGTGGCCGGCGGCGCGCTGGGCGCGGCGCTGACCGCAGGGGGATCGCAGACGTTGGGCACATTGCTCGGCGCGGCAGGCGGCGCGATTGCAGGCCAGGCGATCGATCGCAACAACGTGCGCTGCCGCTGACTCTGCCAGATCGGTCGGCGCTACCGAGCGCCGGCCGAAGCCGTCGCGTGGCTGAGCCAGGCCGGGTATGGAGCGGGTGAAGGGAATCGAACCCTCGTCGTAAGCTTGGGAAGCTTCTGCTCTACCATTGAGCTACACCCGCAATCCCTAGGATTTCTGCCGTTTCCGGAGCATCCCAGCGTCATTGTTTTGCTTCCCGTTTTGCTCGGGCATGCGCTGCAATGCGTTCTCCGATTGCCACGACGACCCTCGCGTCGTCAACATATGTCTTTCGGATTTGGGCAACCCGCTCCTTCGACCAGGCCATGATGTCGGATGCCTCCTGATCGGTCAGCCCGACATCGGCAATGAGCATGGTGCAGAAGGTGCCGCGGACATCATGCAGGTGCTTCTTGCGCTCGGTGCCATCCTCATCGACATGAACGATCCCAGCTTTGTCCCTAATGCGGTTGAACGATCCGCCGTAGCCGTCGCCTGACCAAGGGCGACCGAAGCTATTGACCAGGACCGTGTTTACGCCCTCTTGTCGCGTGCGCTGACGCATCTCGTCTAGGAACGTCGCCAGTTCCTCGGTCATCGGCACGTTGGCCTTGCGTCGCTTGCCGCGGCTCTTCTTGAGCGCGGTCTTGGACACCGCGACTTCACCAACGTGGTCAAACGTTAACGTCACAAGATCCTGCCGACGCAGACCAGTGAGGGCGCACAGGCGTAGGCCGTCAACGATCCATGGCTGCTCTTCCTCAATGGCCGCAGCCTCAAATCGTGCGATGTCATCGGCCAGCCAGACGATTTCCTCCCGCTGCGCGCCCTTATACAGGTTGGGTATATCGGCAGCGACGTTGATGCTGATTCCTTGGCCATGAAGGCGCGCCCACTTCAACAGCGCAACCAGCACCGTGACGCCAATATCCGCCGTTCGGGGAGTCGAGGCCAGCTCGTCGCGCCACTTCACGACTTTCGCAGTCATGCGGCTATCGTTCCAGACGCCGATCGGCACATCGCCCCACTTGGCCTCAATGCGATCAACGTGGCGCTGCCATACCTTGCGGGTAGCGGGGGCTAGCCCCTTCCACGCCTCTGAGGCCATCCACGCGCGCACTACCGCCCGGAAGCGCGTGGCATCAGGGGCATCCTTGGCGGCTAAGGCTTCAGCCAGCTTGCGTGACGCCTCAGCCGTTAGATTGGGTTTGCGCGGGCCTTCATGCGTCATGATCCGGGGGCCGCCCTTGTAGGCGTAGACGAACCACTTCCGCTTCGTCCGATCCCGGATATACTGAACAGCCATCAGAGCTTGTCCGCCCACCTGTCGAAGTCATTGGCTACCACGGCATTTGCCCGCGGCTCCATAATCCTGATGATTCCGCCTGGAGCGATCTCAAAGCCTGCCACGTCTATACCGCATGCCTTGGCTGCCTGTACCGCGCGCTCGATCTCGGCTTTGCGCGGATATCGGACGTTTACGGCGCTACCCATCCCGCCCCTCCTGTATCTCGATACGCGCAAGGAGCATGGCCTCTTCCCACTTTCCCAGGACAGCGGCTTCAGCATCAGGGCCGGTATCGTGTGCGACGATCTGACGGCCATCGCCTACCGTTAGCCTAGTGTAGCCGCGCATATCGCCTTGGGGCGGAGTGATGTCGAAGGGGAGTGTCATGCCTTCCGCTCCATGATGTATTCTTCCAGAAGGTCGGCTACGAGATTGATGATGCGGCCTTTCTCTGTACCAGACATGATGATGCGTGCGCCGTCCGACACCTCGACCGTGTCGACCTCAAGCGCGGCTATCTCCCGCAGGCGCATTGCCATGCGTCCGTCTATGTCAGGGCGGATCATTGCTGGCCTCCCTCGGCAAGCGCCTCTCGCACGAGCCGGCAAGCATCTGCTATGGCCGCATCCGGTGTCAGCCCACGCCCTATCACGAACCCCTGTTTGCCGGGACCTGGTTGATAGCGGAGTTGAGCCGAAAACCGGCAAGGATCGTCAGCATCGGGGCAAACGCTATCGCATATAGCGGATACGTCGTGGTTCAGGGTCATGCGGCGAGCCTTTCGGCAGGCAGCGTGTCCATCAGCGCGCCGATGACCTCCGCCGCGAGGATGGGCGAGATTGCATTGCCCGCCACGCGCCAGAGACCCACTCGGCCGGGAAGCCCATCAACCAGCATGCGTGCGCCGGGTTCGGTGCGCCGCGCCTTTCCGTCGTGGCAGGCGATCCAGTCGTGGTCTGCCCACCAGCTTCCGTTTCGGCCATCTGCTCGCCGAGGTAGAGCGGCACTGAGTTCTGGTTCGCGTTGCGTTTCCGGAAGTCGGCGCACTTGGCCAGCGTCTTCGGGTTGCGAACTCGCTCCGCTACGGTTGGTGTGACCCAGGTAGCCGCTTGGTGCATTTGCGCTGGCAAAGGCTGGCCGCCTGCCCCGAAGCTCTGGTTGGGACCGCCCTTCTCCCCATCCGAAGCCCGCGGCGTAGACCACGTCGCAGCCATGACCGTCTGCAACGAGAGTCCCGTCGCGGATCGCGTCATCTTCGCGAAGTCTGGACCCGCATTCGACGCTTTTGGGGTCGGCCACTGCGCACCAGTAGAGGCGCGATCGGATATGGGGGGCGTCCACGGCGCAAGCCGGGATATCGACGCCCCGGCTGGCGTAGCCTTCTCCCGCCAGATCAGCGCGCACTCCGTCGAGCCAACCATAGCCAGCCGGTCCCGCAACCTGCTCTCCCACGACGACAGCGGGCCGGCGGGCACCGATGAGGCGAAGGAAGTCGGGCCACAGATGCCGAGGGTCTTTGGCACCACCGCCTTTCCCCGCGATCGAGAACGGCTGGCAGGGGCAGCTACCGGTCCAGAGTTCCCGGTCGTCAGGCCATCCAGCCAGTCGAGCTGCAACGGACCAGAGGCCGCCTCCTGCGAAGAAATGGCACTGCGTGAACGAGCGGAGGTCATCAGGGGCTACCTCTTGAATAGGCCGGGTGTCGACCTCGCCAGATGCGAGGACGCCGTCTGCGATCAGCGCGCGCATGATGTGCGCAGCGTCTGGATCAATCTCGTTGTAGTATGCCCCGCTCATACCACCTTCTCCTGTGCAGCGCGGCTGTCGATGGGGTACGCCCCACAATCGGCGCATTCAGCGAGCGGGCTGGTGTCGCCGCATGTTGCGCAGCGTTTCGCCTCCCCCACGCTTCCCGCATGATTGGACGGGCTGGCGGCGAGGGCAGCGTTGTGCGCCGCAACGATGGCGGTGGTGATGGTGTGCGTTGCTTCATCGCCGCCAAGATAGGCGACGAGGTTTCCGCGCTCATCTACGATGGCCGATCCGCGCTGCGGCTCCGATCCGTACCAGCGCTCTCGCCACTTAACCCCCTCCCCGCTCGTCAGCCACTCTAACGGGGACGCGCATGCAGCCGCCAGTTCCTGCACCCAGCTAGGAAGGTGGTGCCAGTATTGCGGCGCGTCGGGGTGCTTGTCCCACTGGTCGAAAACCGCGCGTGCGGCGTCAGTTGGGCTTGTCATGCCGTCACCCCGTTCTGTTGAGCGCGTGCATAGATCGCCCGCGCGATTGCCGTTGCCGATGCGGCTTCGGTCGCATGAACATCCGCCTTGGCGCGTTCGATCGCGCGACCTTCTTCGGTGATTTGAAGTCGGGCCGAAGCGAGCCGGCCCTTTTCCAGCGCAGCCGCTTTGATCGCGGCATCGTCGGCAATGGCGGTCGCTTCCTTCCATGCGGCTGCGGCATTGGCGCGATGGTATAGCACTTCGCCAATAAGCACGCGGATCGTAGACCCGACCGGGATGATGTCGTGCTTGCTCGCCTCGTGCATCGTCCGCAGCTCGTCATCGCTCGGGGCAAGGCCGAACGGCATCTGTCGCGCGGGCACCCCCTCCCCCTTCGTCAGCCCCTCCGCATCAGCGTCGTTGAACAGGACGCAGTGCCGTGCATGGCCACGCCCGTCCGCACCGCAATCGGCGTTGCACAGGCTGCACCACAGCGAGCTGTCACGCTCGGTCATGACGCGGAATTCAAGCTCTTCGGCGATGCGGATGGCGCGCTCGGGCCATTCCTGATGCGTGGTCATCGTGCGTCCTCCGTCAGCAGACTTTGCAGAATGGCGATGTCATCATCGCGCTGTTGCAGGGCCTCGCCTCCGCGGCCGGCCCCGAAATTACCGCGCAAGATGTCGATGCACAGTTCGACCGTTGCGCGATCAGGCGTGCCGTCGCCCTTGCCCGCAAGGATGCCGCCCGCCTCGACAGCGGTCGCCCACATTTTCTTGACTTCGGCGAGCGTGAAGGTCTGATCGCTCGTCAGCCCCTCTAACGGTTGGGCGGCGGGCTTGGGGGTGTAGGCGACGATGTCACCATGCGCCCACTCGCCGCCCCGATGCGACCAAGCCAGTCGCTCGCCTGCGATGACATTGGCGGCATAGTGCCGCCCATCCCCCAGAAGTACCGGCCCACCGTCCCAATCGGACGGGGCGCAATCTCCGCCATGCCACGGCTTCATTCCGGCCGGAATCGCCTCGGCCCTGTCGACCGGGGGCGGTGATGCGAGAAGGGATCTTAGGCGAGCATGCGCAGGATCAACGTGCCCCATGAAGTCGCGCAACGTGGCTTCCAGGTCGCCTTCTATCCACTCCAGGTCGTCAAGCCGATCCGACAGGAACTGTGCTGCCTCCCGCAGTTCTTCTCCCCCGTGTGAGGAAGCAACATGCATGGGCAGCGGCGAATGCTTCGGCTTTGCGGCCTGCTTGGCACGGATCGCCTCGACCTTCGTCCAGATGCGGGCCAGCTTGGTTTCGCCGTTAGCATGCATGTCGAGGTTGTTGGCTAGGCATAGAGCCGCAAGCGTAACCATGACGCCGCCAACCTCTTGGGGAGGATCGCCAACATCGCGCCCATAGACGTAATCGACCAGCTGGTGCGCCTCGCTCGACGTGCATCCAAGCGACTGCACCAGTTCGAGCGCCTCTTCCAGAAAGCGGTGATTGCGCTCCTCGCGGTCGCCCGCGATCATCTCGCCAAAGCATGCCATCATCCAAGGCTGCACGCGCGCTTGGAACGGTAGTAGCTCTACCTTGGTGCTATGCATGGGGATGGTCCTTGGAATAGAGGGGTGCCGCGCCCCTGCGGGTCACGCTTTCGTCGCTGCGCGATGGAGCCGCATGCGCGTCTCCACCCTGTCGGGCTTCAATCGTTCGCGGGCGGTCGCGGAAGCCGAGCGGCCACACAGGCGTCCCGTCAGGACGCAGGCGTTCAGAGCGCGCCAGAATGTCGCGGTAGGTCATGCAACCTCCTTCAGCGGATGAGGCTCGGACCAGCGCACGTCATGCTTGGCTCCGAACGCGTAGATCAGTTCGACCAGTGCGCTGAATTGCTGCACGGTAAGGGTTGAAGACCGGAGGCCGACCGGGAACATGCCCTCGCCTTCCAGCGCCGGCAGGAAGCGCATTTCGCTGCCCAGCGCGTTCAGGAAGCGGAGCTTAATGTCCTCGGTGGAATAGGTCGCCATCGCCGGCACTTGGCGTTGCAGATCACTCAGCATCGGCCACAGCTTCCGGTTCTGCGCATCGCGGCGCGTCTCGGCTGCAATCCTTACGACATAGCCATCCGGCGCCTGGTCAATCAGCTGCTTGGCGTAGGCGCGCTGGCTAGGGCCGCGAAGCTTCACGGCCGGATATCTGAGGCTCACAGCAGTTCCCCCATCAGATATTCGTCGCGGCGATCGATAGCGATCTGGACCAGATCGACACCACGGACGCGCAGGAACGCTGCCTCAGAACCGAGTAGATGCACGCTACCGTCCTTCATGTTGTGGCAGTCGGGGCAGAGCTTCACGACCAGCATGTGATCGCGGCGGCTTCCCTTCCCCGGTGCGTTGGCGAGGATGTGATGCACGACAGTGCCGGTGGTGCCGCACGCCTCGCAGAGGTCGCCAAGCGTCGCCCAATAGGCGAGGGCGGCGGCATCCGGTTTGACCCCACGAGCCACCCGCCGCTTGCCTGCCTTGCGGACAGGCGTGGCGCGAGGTGCCATGGGCTTAGGCTGCAAAGGCGTGCGGCGCGTAAGCGGCATTACCGACCCCAATCGTCGTATTCGTCGGCCGGCGCGCTATTCTGGCTACGCTGTTGCGATTGCTGCCGATCGCCATCCTTCGGCAGCGGTTCGCGAAGCATGATCTTGTACTGGCCATCGATCGAAGCGGGCACCGCGTCGAGCAGGATGGACCAGCCCTTGCCGTCCCTGTTCGGGAAGGCGGCGCCGATCTTGGTGAAATAGCTTTTGCCGTTGCTTTCACGGACACAAAGCGCGTCGAGACGTTCCATTATGCAGCTACCTTCTCTTCGTAGATTTCGACGCCGGGCAGATCGCGTGCACCCGCGCGGATGGCCGATGCGGCCCACTGGTCGAGCCAAGCCGACAAGTCGTCAGGCCTGGTGCGAGCAATGTGGTTGAGCAGGGTGCGGCGGTCGGTGACCTGACCCCGCCACGTGGTGCGTAGCGAGACGGTGCGGGCCATGCCCTGCCCCTTTGCGCCCGCCTTCTCACGCTCGGCAGCAGCAGCCTTGGCTTCAGCAGCCTTCGCCGCCTCGATAGCCTCGTCGCGGGCCTTAGCGGCAGCAAGCGAACCATCGGCCTCCGCCGCCAATCGTCGGGCCTCCGCAGCCGCCTCATCTGCTTTGCGACGCTCTTCGGCCTCGCGCTCGCGTTTGGCTTTCTCCTGCGCCATCAGGTACGGCGTCAGGGCGGCCTTGCCGACTTCTGCCACGCGTTCGGCTGCATCGGTCAGCGGCTTCCACGCCGTGTCCACAGCCTTCGCGGCATCCATGTGCGGCTGCTTCTCAGCCTTGCGGAAACCATCGAACCGCTTGCCTGCCTTGCGAGCGGTGTCGATCAGCCGGGAAACCTCGTCCGCCTGCGCCTGGTTCTCGACCTCAGCGCCGTCGAACCAATTGCCAGCTTCCAGTTCAAGGTTGCTCAGTTCCTCGCGCGACGCCTCCAAAGGAGTCGGCTCGGGCGGGTTGTTGTCGCCGATAACGGCCTTACGTGCAGTTGCCACGTCCGTTCTCCTTAATAGAGGATGTCGTCGTCAATGATGTCGCTGGCCTGCCCGCCAGCCGGCGCAAGCTCGCGCTTCGGCTGCTTGGCGATCCACTGCTTGGCCTTGTCGAACATCCCGGCGGGCATGTTTTTCACAGCGTCGATCTTGCCGACCTCGCACAGGGTGCGGGCGTCAATGTTCTTGGCTGTGGCAAGTGTCATCAGTTCTTGCCGCTGCGCATCGGTAATCAACGCAGGCGTCGCAGGATCATGTTGCGGTGTGGGTCGATCTTGTTCCGCTGCCGGCTCGTCGTCAGCGTGCAAGTCGCCCTTGTGCCAAAGGTCGAGTGCCGCGCCGAACCGCATGGCGGCATTGCGGAGGGCATCGCCGATAATCTCTTTGACCGCATCGCCGCCACTTTTGCCGTCAGCGGAACCGTAGCCTAGGCGAGTGATGCCGCAGACAGTCAGCTTGATCCAAAGCCCCCCATTGCGATCAAGCGCGGGGAGTCCTTCGTTCGTTGCCAGCGGCTCCCATGACCATGCGGGATCAGCATCTAGCAGCCGGTCAGTCAGCGCGGCATGCCCGACATAATCCAGGTGGATCACTTCAGGGTGATGCCACGTCCCGCAAATTTTGCAGCGAACACCCTTCTTGAAGTCGTTCTTGACGGCTTCAGTCTGCTGCTTCGTCGGCTTTGGCAGCTTACTGATCTGATTGGGCGGAAATGGTGCGCGCAGTAGCGCCAAGCCAGTTGCCGGTTCGATTTTGGTCAGCGCGTTCATGCCCGCTTTCCTTTGTTGCTGAACAGGTGAGAGGCTGCCGATCTAATGAAGGACAGCGTACGGGTGAGATGATCAGTGGGGTTGCGCCACCAGCCGTGGCAGACGACGAAAGCGGTGATGCCAGCAGCGTAGAGGCAGAGGGCGGCGGTCACCGGTCATATCCCATGACGTAGGCCTTGGCCTCGTCCTTGGTCATGCTCTCGCCAGACCAATCATTGGTGATAGGGCCGTCAATGGCGTCGATCATGTCGCAAATGGCTTGCTTCTGCTCCGCGTTGTCGTGCTGCGCCATGGCGCTCATCGACGTGAGGCCAGCCCCGTTGTACCGCTGGGCAGCAGCGATGGCGGCTTCGTTGCCGGTGAGGTTCCATCCTTTGAGGGTGCCCCACTTGAGCATGAGATATTGTTCGCTCATCAGGCGTCTCCCTGAGTGGCGCGGGAGATGGCTGCGCGCAGCTTGCCAAGCGCGTCCTGTTCGTCGCGCATTGACGGGACATGATCGCGACCATGAAGAGCACGCTTAGTAGCGGCCTTGACCACTGCTTGGGCGGCGATCAGCAGCTCAGGCGCTGCGGCAAAGACGTGCGGATCGTGCTGACCAAAGTAGCCGCCGAAGTTAACGTATTCCTTGTCAAAGTCGGCCAGCCGGCCGGGACCATTCTCGATTGTCCACTGGCCGCAGTCCGCGCCGATAGGGGCACAAACAACAAGCCGTACCGCCGAAGGGTCAGAAGGCCGGATAAATGTAGAAGCCATCACGCCCTCCACGCATCAGGGTTGAGAGGAACGGCGCGGGTCGTGATCGTCGGCAACCGCGGGAAGTGCCACGGGTCGGTCGCCTGCTGCTCTTCGGTGCGCAGATCGTCCTCGACCATGTCGCACCCCTTTTCGATGCGATCAGAGCCGTAGGAGAACGACAGGTTCTCGTTGAGCGCGCGGATCAATTCGACCTGGGCCATGGCCGGCAGCTCACGCGCCAAGCCAAGCGCCATGTCCTTTATCTGGTCGATCGTTAGGGCAGCGGTGTCACCCGTCCAGCCGGTGGGGCTTGGGATGTGGGTCATGCCGCATTCTCCAGCGTGAAAGCGCCGGTATCAGCGTCGAGCGTGCCGTTCTCGTTGTAGAGGAAGGTGGTGAGCCACTGGCTCTTGGGGTCATTTTTCGGGCGCGATGCGGCGAAGTCACCCAACACCGCGACGCGGCGCTGGCCGCGCGGGCCAGATCCATCCAACAACGTCGCTTCACGCGACGGGCTATGCTTCGTGCGAAGCGGCTGATTCCAATTGAGAGCCATCCTGCGTCTCCTGCCGGCTCAGTGCCGGTGTGGAGACGTAATGCATTATGCATCACGTAATAGCAAGTGCAAAATGCATCATGGTCGCATTTTTTGCATCACATGGTGTTGAGCCGGATTGATCCGATCTCTGGCTTGGACAGTACGATCCGCCCCATCTGGGCTGGCGGGATACCCGCGAACAAAAGCGTTTGCCGATTCCACGATCCAGGGAGGATGGCGCCGCTTATGTCCTTGTCTGCCTCCCTGTAGCGCCCCTGCACGAAAGCATCGTCAGAGCCCACAGGCCCCCAAGCCGCATGGAATTTCAAGCCCGTGATGGTTGCCGAAGTCGCGTTGCCAATGCGAACGTCTACCTCCGAACCATCACCTCTCGCGTGTATACCTTCAACGCTAAAGGCCAACGTTCCCGCTTCGGTTTCAAGAAATCCGAACCCCTTTTCCGTAGGTGTCAGCCATACGGTCTCCGTGGTCTTATACGTTTTCTGATATAGTTCGTTACGCAGGTTGCCCACCTCGCCTTCCAACACCTGCAACCTGGCTTCCAGCTCAGCAGATCGATCCCCCTGTGAGGCCGGCTTGGCGCATGACGCTAGGGCCATAACGGCAGCAAATAAGGCTATGGACTTGTTGGATTTCAAGGAACATGTGTAGAACATGGATCAGTCCCCGAGCCCCCTTACGCTAAGTGAGCCGGCCTGCGAAATAGGCTGCTCAACCTGTCTAATGTCGTGTGCGATCTTGCCTAGTCGGCTTGCTTGGTGGGAGAGAGAGATTGAGCGCCTTTACCGAGAGCGCTCTTTGTCCCGCCGCCCTGCTGACTGGCGCGATCCGATCGAAAGCGCTCTAGCTGCTCATGCAAAGCTGGCGCAAAGATATGCGGCAAGTCCGCGAGTCGCAGCGGCACGGTCAACTCCCCGTCCACGATCTCGCGGATCATTTGCTCTAGGTCTTCGACACTAGGCTCTGCCGTCGCGTCTGGCCCTTCGCCTTTCCCAGTCAGCAACCAGTCCAAGCTGACGCGGAAAAATGCCGCATATCGCTGCGCGGCCGCCCGAGGGATACTGCCAGACCCGCGTGTGCCGTTCTCATGCTGAATGTAAGTCGGCGGCTTGATGCCCATTGCCTGCGCCGCGTCCACCGCGGTTGCGTATTTCGCTGATCGCGCCTGGCGCAGTCTATCATTCGCGGTGCCCATCCCCTCGCGATAGAACCGCGCATGATGCAAAAGGCACTTGCTTTCTGATAGTGCATAATGCATCATTGGAAAATGAGGACGCATTCGGAAATCGTGACGCAAGCCGGCGTCGATCGCCTTGCGCAGCTTCGCAGCTTGTCATTGCATACAGTCCGCTCTTGGGCGGCCCGTGATAGCATTCCTGCTGAACATTGGGCGGCGCTTGCTTCAGAAGGCTTAGCCGACCTTGGCGAGCTTGCGGAAGCTGCCGCAGCGCGTCGGCCCCGCCCCGTCGAAGGACAGGCGGCATGACTTCGCCGGCTTTCACGCACGTCGGGAAGCAGGTTATGTCTCATGGCTACCATTATGCCGACGCCGCAGACGAGAAGGCCGCCGAGCGCATCGCGCTGGCCCTCAATATCATCACTGCATTTGAGAGGGTTTTAAGCCGCACTGAAGCGCCGGTGTCGGCATGATCGCCCTCTACTTCCTCGCCGGTTGGCTGCTGGCCAGCATCATAGCCGCAATGATCTTCTGCGCCCTCATGGGCGGCAGCGACGAACACGCTGATCAGGACCGGTTCGAAAATCATCATCACAATGGGAGCGTATACTGATGCCTCTCGCCAATGGCTTGCCCCGTCGCAGCCGTCCCACCACAAAGTCCTACCGCGCTGCGGTAAAGCAGATCATCATTGGGGTTCAGGCTGCGCACGGTCTGCATGACGCCGAGCTTGCCGAGCGCCTTGGCTGCTCCGCCGGCACGGTGAAGAACGCCCGCACCGAGGCGACGAACCTCGACGGCGTTACGCTCGCCAATGTCGAATATGAGTTTGGCCCCGCCGCGCTGGATCCGTTCCTTGCGCTGGGCGGTTCGCGCGCCATCCCGACCGACTGCACGAACGACGACGCACAGGACGCGACCATGAGCTTGTCGGGCGTGCTGCATGCCCTGATCGCGGCGCAGTCCCCTGCAAGCGATGGCGGCGTCAAGATCACGATCAACGAGCTGCGGGTACTTGCCCCCAAGCTGCGCGAGGCCCGGCAAGCGCTGGACGTGCTGATCGAGCAATCGAGGTTCGCAGCATGACGCCCGCCGTCGTTCTGCCTGCCCTTCTGGTCGTGAAGACCCGCAGCGGCACCTTCACCTTTCACCCTGTCAGCGAGCCCCTGCCGGTTCGCAAGGAGGCTCGCTAATGTCTCTCTGGGATCGTCTGCGCCCTGCCGCGCCCACCCCTACCCCGTCCGATGCTGGTCGCGCCCTCAACGCCGCCCGTATCGCTGCTGCCCGCGCCCGCCGCGATGCCATGACCGACAAGCTGCGCCAGTGCGTCGCTGACGGTCGTGTCGCTAACCTGGGGTGGCGCGCATGAAGCCTGATCTCATCACGCCGCGCCAGTTCAAGGCTGCGCGCGCCCTTCTCGGGTATTCCCGCGAAGGCTTCTGCCACAAGGCACGGTTCCCGATCACGACCCTGCGTCTGTTCGAAGCGGGAAACCCTGTCAGCACTGCCAAGGTCGCCACTGCGGTCAAGGCTTTCGAAAACGACGGCATCCGGTTTGTCCGTGATGGCGTCATTCTGGCGAACCCCGCATGACCGACAACAGCACAGCCGACCAGCTTCGGCTCTTGGTGGAACGCGTCGAGCGTCTGCTCGAAGAGCGCAAGGGCCTGAACGACGACATCCGCGATGTTTTCGCGGAGGCCAAGGCCGTTGGCTTCGACGCTCCCGCCATGAAGGAGTGCATCAAGCTCCGCGCCATGGACCGTGACAAGCGCGCCGAGAAGGAAGCGCTGGTCCAGACCTATGGCGAGCAGCTGGGGCTCTTCTAATGCGCCCCGAGGACACCCTACAGGCGTCTGTCGCCGCCTATCTCAACGTGGCTCTGCCGCGTGCCTCATGGTGGACTGCAACCGCTAATGGTGCGTTCCTGGGCGGCGACGTGAAGCGTCGGGCTATCCAGTCCCGCCGCATGAAGCAGGCCGGCGTCAAGAACGGCACGCCCGACATTCTGATCGTCTGGGATGGGCGGTTCTTCGCCGTCGAGCTGAAGACGGCCAAGGGCAAGCTGACTGACGCACAGAAGGACGCCTGCGATGCGATCGTCAGCGCTGGTGGCGGCTGGACCGTCGCACGCTCCATTGAGGACGTAGCGGCGTTCCTGCGCAGCCATAACGTGCCGGTGCGTGCATGACTGCTGTTAGCCGTCGCCTAGCTGCGCTCAAGCGCTTCTGCCCTACCTGCGGCACCTTTCCCGGCAGTCAGTGCATCGGCGCGCGGGGTAAGCCTCGCACGGCCATTCATGCGGACCGCTACGTTCTCGCCGCTGGGGGCAAGCCCGCATGAGCTTCGCGGCTTTGGCATGGGCTGCAAAGCAGAAGACCGGGGGCTTAGCCACCAAGTCGGTGTTGCTGGCGCTCGCCAACTATGCCGATGAACACGGCTGCGCCTATCCCTCGACCGCTGCAATCGCCGCCTTTGGCGAGATGGATCACAAGACGGCAACGACCGCTTTGGACCGCCTCGTTGCCGCTGGTCTTATCGCAGATACCGGGGAGCGTGCCGGTCGCACAAAACAGGTCAAGGTCTACCAACTGAACCTTGAAAGCCATCCGGAATCGGAAGCCTTCCAAAACCGGAAGCCTCCCGTTTTTGAACCGAAAGCCCCCCAAAAACGGGGCACGGATACTGTTAAGGAACCTACTTCTCCGAAGACTTCGTCTTCTCCGAAGAAGCGCGCGGTCGCGCCGTCCTTTGTTCCGCCGAGCGACATCCCGGAAGCAGAATGGGACGGATACGAGGAAATGCGGCGCCGGATTGGCAAGCCCATGACCGCGAAAGCCCGCGACCTTGCGATCGGCAAACTCCGCAAGCTGGCGGAGGCCGGATACCCGCCAGGTGATGTCCTGAACAACTCCATCCTCAACTCATGGCAGGGCCTGTTCCCTCCGAAGGAAGACCGACATGAACCAGTTCAGCGCTATCGTGGATCGGCTCCGCAATCCCGAGATGGCTTCCTCAGCGCCCTTGGCGAAATGGGACAAGCCCGATCTGCGGCTCCCCACCACTGACGACGAGTGCAATGCGCTGCGCGAATGGGCGCAGACCTCGCAGCCCGAGCGGCCGGCGACAGCAACGATCGACCAGCTTGCCCGCCACCTGGAATTCATGGCTGCGGCCCTGCCGTCGAAGGGACTGGACGAGATGTCCGGCAAGCGGAAGGCCGCGGTCTACGCCAGCATCCTTGGCGGGCAGAGCAACGAGGCGCTGGCCTATATGGCCCGCACGGCCTGCATGACGCTCGACTGGTTCCCAACGCCGCGTCAGTGCCTCGACATCATCGCTGAATACCGGCCGCCGGTGTCGGATCAGGAAGTCGCGATGCGGCTGTGCCAGGATTACACGTCGAACCAGTTCGACCGCTGGATCGCCAATCTGACGGATGGTCAGCCTATTGGTGACGTTCCCGAGCATTGGAAGCGGATCGCGGTCGAGCAGGGCGCCATGCGCCGGCTCCGCAACGGCAGCTACGTTAGCCGGGCGCTGTACCACGGCCCGTTCAAGGCGGCCAATGCATGACCCCTCCCCCGAACGCTGGGTCTGCCACTGTGGCTGCCGCAGCTTCGACAATCCGAAGTGCTGGGGCTGTGGCGCAACGATGCACCCGCACCCTGCGCGAAGGATGGAAGCGCGAAGCGACGAGACCGGCACGGGCTCGGCCCGCAGGGCGACAGCCTGGTCCGAAGGACGCGCTCGTAAAGGCTAACTCATTGTATTCTCAGGAGACAACACGATGAAGGAGATGGCGCATACGCTGAACGCGCTGGCAAACCGATTTGTAGCCACGCCTCTGCCAGAGGGCGTCGCTGCCGATCTATGCGCGACTCGGGCGGACTACCCGCACCAGCGGTACGGCACGAACCTGCTGACCGTGGATCAGGCGGCGCAGATGCTGGGAGAAATCCTTGGTGATTTGCTGGACGAGGACCGGCTCGCTGAGATCATCGACGATAGCCTCGACATGGACTGGACCGGCCGCGTCGGCGCCCGTGCAATTCTCCGAGCAATCACCCTCCCCACCCAAGAGACAAAGACCAAGGAGGATGGGGAATGAGCGGGCGTCGGGAGGCAGAAGGACTTGCTGCCGCAAGCGGCTGGTGTGCCCTGATGTTGCTCGGAGCGGGACTAGCTTTTGACAGCGCCTGCTACGGTCTGACCGTCGCTCTAGGGCTGATTGCCGTTGGCCTTGCTGTCCTGGTCGTTCTTGGTTTTCGGGAGATGCGGTCATGATGACCCAAGATACGAAGGTCGACTGGGGCGTTCCTATCCCGGTCAACGGCAAGCGGCCGGAGTGGTTGGCGGATGCTGACCAGTTCATGTGGCAAGCTGATGAAGGATGGGAATGGCGGCGCTCGTCAGGAGCGCGCTGTAGCAACTGGACGGGCAACCAAGGCCGCGTCTTTATCCGCCTCCCCGCCGATCACCCCTACTACACCCAGCCCACCCCCACCAACGAGGTCAGGGAGCGGATGGAGGCGCTTGAGGCATTTGTTCGCGAGGTAGCTGAAACGCAGCCCTTCGCAGATGACCAAGACCGCTTGGTCGCTAAGGCTCGCGCCCTGCTTGATCCGGTAGATGGGGATCTGATCGAGGCGCGAAAGCTTGTCGGGGCACAGGGCTATCCTGCCGACTATGCTGATGTTGAAGACGATAGCGTCGTTGGCATCGCCCTCGCTGCCATCAAACGCGGCCGAGCTCTTGCGGAGGCGGGGAAGTGAGCGACTTCCGCAGGTTCTGCATCGGCTTCACGGTCATGTTTGGCTTGCTGGCGACTTTCGCGCCGAGCAACGCGACTTTGGACCAGATCGCGCGTCGACTGATCGTATCCATCGTCATGGGCTCGGGGGTCGTCGCCTGCTTTGGCCGCCAATCACACGTCGAAAGGGAGGGGTAGGATGCCCATTCCGACTGTCCGAGAAGAACTATTATCGGACACTGTAAAGTGATGGGCCGGCCATTCCTGCCCGCACCTGCCGACTTCGCTGAGGTCTTCGAGCAAATGGGCTGGGAGGCCAAGGAAGCACTCGGCATGGACACGCCGCGGTTCAAGCGGTCCATCAGCGAATGTGGCGGCGATGAGTTGAAACGCCGTCGCCGCAATTACGTTCTCGGCAATCGACTTTCCTCCCTAAAACGCAAGACTCGCGTGGTGTAACCGGGGCGGCGTTATGGCAGGCCGCCCCACTATCTTCACACCTGAACTTGGCGAGCAAATCCTTGCCCTGATGGCCGAAGGTTTGTCTCTGGCTGCTGCCGCTGGCGAATGCGACATCCACCGCCAGCGTGTCTATGAGTGGGCCGAGCAGCACCCCGATTTTGGTGAATTGGTAGCTTTGGCTAAGTCAAAGCGTCAGGCGTTTCTCGAACGCCGCCTGCTAACCGCCGCTGAAGGTCCGGTCGTCACTTCCACGATCTTTGCGCTGAAAAACGCCGGTCAGGGAGATTGGCGAGACAAGGTTGAGAACGAGCACAGCGGCAGCGTCACTTACGAGAAGGTGACGCGGACGATCTTCGACCCGAAAGCGCAGGGCTGATGGCCTCGCTCGACATTCCCACGGCGCGGGTGTTCGTCCCGCTGCTGGAGCCGGCACGCGACAAGGTTGCCAAGGGCGGTCGGGGATCGGGCAAATCCCATTTCTTCGCCGGCATGCTTGTTGAGGACAGCATGGCCGAGCCTGGCGAGAGCGGTGGCGAGGGCCTGCGATCGGTTTGCATCCGTGAGGTGCAGAAGGACCTGGCGCAGTCCTCCAAAGCGCTGATCGAAAAGAAGCTGAGCGACTTCCGCCTAGGGGAAGGCGACGGCTTCAAGGTGTATCGCGACGTGATCGCAACCCCCGGTGATGGCCTGATCATCTTCAAGGGGATGAACGACTACACCGCCGACAGCATCAAGTCGCTGGAGGGCTTTAAGCGCGGCTGGTGGGAAGAGGCGCACGGGGCGAGCAAGACCAGCATCGGCCTGTACCGACCGACGATGCGTGCGGCTGGCTCGCAGATGTGGTGGAGCTATAATCCACGGCGCAAGAGCGATCCCGTCGACGTCATGTTCACCGGCGCGAACAAGCCGACAGGTGCCGTCGTGGTCACGGCAAACTGGCGGGATAACCCTTGGCTGACAAACGAGCTGAAGCAGGAGCGCGACGATTGCTTCCGTCTAACCCCCGACGATTATGACCACATCTGGGAGGGCGATTACGTCAGCATCGTTGAAGGCGCCTATTACGCCAAGCAGATCAAGGCGGCTCGTGCAGAAGGGCGGGTCGGCCGGGTAGCTGCTGACCCCCTGATGACGCTGTACGCTGTCTGGGATATCGGCGGCACCGGTGCAAAGGCCGACGCGACGGCGATCTGGATCGTCCAGTACATCGCCCGCGAGATACGCTTCCTCGACTATTACGAGGCGTCAGGCCAACCGCTGGCTACCCACGTCAATTGGCTGCGTGATAACGGCTACGGCAAAGCGCTGTGCGTCCTGCCGCACGACGGCGCCCAGCACGACAAGATCCAGCAGACGACCTACGAGGGCGCGCTGAAGGAAGCGGGCTTTGCGACGCGCGTCATTCCGAACCAGGGCGCAGGTGCAGCGATGCAGCGCGTCGAGGCCGGGCGCCGGCTGTTCCCGCAAATGTGGTTCGATGAGTCGCGCTGTGCTGGCGGTCTAGAGGCCATCGGCTGGTACCACGAGAAGCGGGACGAGGCTCGCGGCATTGGCCTTGGGCCGAACCACGATTGGTCGAGCCACGGGGCCGACGCTTTCGGCTTGGCGGCGGTCGCATACACGCCGCCCGTCCAGTCTCGGGCCATCGACTATTCGCAGCTTTCGAGGGGGATTGTGTGATGGTCGTTGAGCCAATCAAACGGTTTGTCGTGACTGGCAGCCCGAAAGAACTGGCTGACCTTTATCGAGGACATCCTGACGGGGCGCTTATGTCCTCGGTGCCCCATGATGGGGAGCCCGTCATGTGCCGTTGGGATCTGTCCTGGGGGCCTGAAGCGATCAACCTGAATCCTACTTGGTGGCAGCGGAAGGTGGCGAAAGCCAAGCGGCTTGTTGGAAGAGCAGGCGACGCTTGGGCGGTCCTCTTTGGCTCCAAAATTGCGGTCGATGAGGCCGACTATTGGGAGCAATTCTGATGGCCGTTGACGTCCCATCCGAGTTCATCAACTTTCTGCAAACCGAGCAGGGCCGCGGCTACGATGCCTCCTTGGAGGATCGGCGTGCAACGGCGATCGAGTTCTACGATGGCCGTCCCTATGGCGATGAGGTCGAGGGTCGCAGCCAAGCTGTCACCCGCGACGTTGCGGAGGTCATCGACACGCAGCAGGTCGGCATCCTCAACACGATCCTGGCGAGCGGCAAGGCGGTCGAGTTCCAGACGGAAGCCGAGCCGCAGATCGGCGACGATGGCCAGCCGGTGCTGAACGAGCAGACGCAACAGCCAGTCATGATCGACTATGGCGAGGAAGCGACCGCCGCTGTCCGCTACCAGTTCCTTAGAAAGCAAAACGGCTATCGCGTTCTGCACGATGCCCTGAAGGCTGGGCAGATGGAGATGACGGGCATCGTCAAGACGTTTGCCGAACCGCAGCCGCCTAAGCGCGAGCCGCGTCGGCTGATGGCTGACGAAATCCTGGAGCACGACGACGCTGGGCTGATGACGGCCGATGGTCTGCGCATCGTCCAGGCCGAGCCGCTGATGGATGGCGAGGACCTGCTGTTTGACGCGGTGGTCGAGATTCCACAGCCGCCGATGTTTCGTGACGTTGCCGTACCGAACGAGTTCTTCCGGGTCTCGCCTGATGCCGACTGTCTGGATGAGGCGATCTATGTCGGGGAGCGGATGCGCCGCACCACGTCCGATCTCGTCAAGCTCGGTTACGACATCACTGAGCTTGAGAATGTCTGGGGTACCGGCAACACCAACACGACCGTGGAGCAGGCGCGAGACGAGCGCCGTAGCGTCACAGTGCAGAGTGTTGGCCAGCGGACGGGCGCCAACAAGATCATCTGGCTTGAGGAAGAGTACGTTCTCTACGATCTGAACGGCGACGGCATTGCTGAACGCCTGTTCGTGCATCGCGTCGGGAACGTGGTGCTGAAGGTCATGGAAGTTGACGAGCAGCCCTATTCGCTGTGGTCGCCCTTCCCGCGCCAGCATCGACTGGTCGGTGATAGTTCGGCCGACAAGGTTATGGACATCCAGCGCATCCGCTCGGTTCTGCTGCGTCAGGGGTTGGACAGCCTCTACCTGTCGACCAGCCCTCGCACGCTGGTCAGCCAAGACTCGATGACGGTTGATACGATCGATGACCTGCTGACGGTGCGGCCTGGTGGGCTCGTCCGCTACACCGGGACCAATGCCCCTGCCCCGCTGGCGCAGCAGGATACTAGCCCGACCGCGTTCCAGGGCATGGAGATGATGTCTGCCGAGCGGGAAAGCCGTACCGGCGTCACCCGGCAGTCGCAGGGCCTCAACCCCGACACGATGAACAAGACCGCGACCGGCATGGGCATGCTCATGGCGCAGTCGCAGCAGATCGAACTCTACGTGACCCGCAATTTCGTGGAGTTCCTGATCGCCCCGATGTTCGCCAAGCGGTACCGGCTGATGCGCAAGTTCGGCCTGCCGTTCCGCATGAAGATCGAGGGCAAATACCGCCAGATCGATCCGCGCAAGTGGCCTGAAGACATCGACATGCTGATCAACGTCGGCATCGGCACGGGTAACAAGGATCAGAAGATCGCTGCCCGGATGCAGCTTTTTCAGATTCAGCAGGGGATCGTCGCAGCCGGCGGGCGCATCGTCAGCGAAGAGCAGGTCTACCAGAACCTGCGCGGCTACGTGGAAGACAGCGGGCTCGGGTCGCCTTCGGAATACGTGCTGAACCCGGCCGACCTTCCCCCGGCAGAGCCCCAGCCCAACCCTGAGATCGTCAAGACGCAGACCGATGCTCAGGTGCAGGCGGCAAAGGACCAGCAGGCTCACGAACATGCGATGTCGAAGCTCCAGCTCGACGCACAGCAGATGGATGCCAAAAACGAGCTAGCCGCGCGCCAGCAGGATTTCGACCTCCAGATGCAGCGCGAGCGGGCAGCCTTGGATGCGCATTTGAAGCAGCAGTCGCAGGAGCTTGAGACAGCACTCGCGCAGCGGCAGCAAAACTTTGAGATGGACCTAGCTGAACGCCGGTTCGCCTTCGACCAAAAGATGGCCCAGCAGAAAGCTGAGCAGGCTGACGAGAAGGACGACACGATCAGCAGCTTCCGTCCTGGGGGGGAGCTGGACCAGTGACCCGAGACGAGTTGATCGAAATCCGGTGCTGGGCCGTCGAGAAAGCCGTCGAGTGCGGTCGCTACGGCGATTGCGTCGGCACTGCGCGCGAGATCGTCAGCTTCGTGACTGGCGAGCCGCAGGAAATCACCCTCGTAGAAGCGGAGCCGCGGCAATGAACCCGATCTTCTATGCCGTCGCACTGAGGGAGGCATTGGGCAACGAGCCTGAGCGGCAAAGGTCGCCTTGGGCATGGCTTCGCTTCATCCCTCGCATTTGGAGCAACCGCAATGGCCGATGAAGCAATGCGCATGGCCCGTGCTGAACGGGCCGACGCCGCGATGAAGGAGTTCGTCGGGCCAGCGCTGTCGGTGATCCGAGACGACTATCTGGCAAAGCTCCGCGAGGTCGCTGCAAAGCATCCGATGCGTGGTGAACCGCTGGCTATGGTCGAGAAGCTGTCCACAGCGCTGAAGATCCTTGACCAAGTCGAGGTGCAGATGACCGCGCTGATTGCGGATGGCCAGCAGGCGCAGGCCGAAGCCGATCGAGCCGGCAACATCGCTCGCCTGAATACCGAGCAGCGCCGTTATGCGAGCTACTGACCTATGTCGGCGGCTGATGACGCTTACCAGCGCCTTATCGCGGCACAGCGGGCGGCAGCGCTCATGACCGACGCAGAGCGCGCAGAGATCACCAAAGCCGAGGAACGGGCCCGAGAGCGCCATCGCATCCGCTCGCGCCTGTGGAAGCCATTTTGAGGGAGCAGGGAACCATGGACATTGAAACCCCCGTCGAGCAGCCCGTCGATACCGTCGAACAGCCGCAGGAAGGCTATGAGGCCGAGCCGCAGCAGGACCCGGACGCCGGGGCCGAAACCCCTGAGGGTGAAGAGCAGTCCGGAGACGGAGGACAGCAGCCCGATCTAGAACCGATTGCCGCGCCGACCAGTTGGGCCAAGGACGCGAAGGAAGTGTTCGGCACCCTCCCCCGTGAGGCGCAGGAGGTAATCGCGCAGCGCGAGGCCGATCGCGAGAAATTCCTGCAACAGAAGAGCCGCGAGGCGTCCAGCACGCGGCAGGCGGTCGAGAGCGAGGCGCGACAGGCGCTCAGCACGATCATGGAGAACCATCAGCGCGCGCTCCAGCAGTTCCTGCCGCCAGTCCCTGAGATACCGGACCCGCGGTTGCTTTCGAGTGGTGATCCGCAACATCGTGATCTTTACTATCAGCAGAAAGCGGAGTATGATTACGCCGCTGCCCAGCGAGACGCGATCTCGCAGCAGATCGAACAATCCCGGCAACACGCCGACGCGATCTCCCAGCAGCAGTATCAGGCCGAAATTCAGGCCGAACACCACGCACTGGAAGACGCACTAGGTACCGAATGGTCCGACCCATCGGAGCGTGCGAAGCTGCTTGAGAAGTTGCAGCCCATCGCGGCAGAACTCGGATATTCGCAGGAAGTGATGGCGCAGGCCCGTGCGGCCGACATCCTCGCCCTTCGTCGCATCGGAGACTTCAAGGCCAAGGCCGACAAGTACGACCAGCTGATGAAGAAGAAGATGGAGCCTGTGAGGGCAGCCAAGTCCCAGCTTCCGCCCGCAGCGCGTCCCGGCATCACAGGTGGCAACCCCACCCCCGCTGACGCCGCCTCGCTGCTCTACCCCGACGACATCCGCCGCTAACGGAGGCCTGACGGCCTCCACGCTCAAAGGGAGGCCATATGGCTACCATCGGAAACAGCTTCTTGGGGCTCGCGGACATCTACCGCCGCTCCGACAACAACCGCAACATCGTACCCGTTATCGAAGCGCTGAACATCATCAACCCGCTCATGGAAGACGCGGTGATGATCGAGGCGAACCAGGGCACCAAGCACCTGTCCACGATCCGCACGGGTCTGCCGCAGGTCACGTGGGGCCGTCTCTATCAGGGCATTCCGCAGGGCAAGTCCACGACCACGCAGGTCGAAGACACCACGGGCTTCTTCGAAGGCCTGTCGACCATCGACAAGCGCCTGCTGGAGATCAGCAAGAACCCGGCTGCCGTGCGCATGTCGGAGGCTCAGCCCTACCTTGAAGCCATGTCGCAGGAAGCGACCACGAACTTCTTCTACGCCGACACGGCCACCACTCCGGAGCGCTTCAAGGGCGTTGCGGCGCGTTACAACGCGATCGGCGGTCAGGGCGCGGGCAACCAGATCGTGGACGCTGGCGGCACCGGCAACGACAACACCTCCATCTGGTTCATCACCTGGGGCGAGAACCAGACGTCGCTGATCTACCCGGAGGGCACCACGGCGGGCGTTTCGCGTCAGGACATGGGCGACCAGCGCGTCCTGGATGACGTGGGCAACCCCTACTACGCCAAGGAAGAGCTGTTCCGTCAGCACCTGGGCTGCCGTGTCGGTGACTGGCGCTTCAACGCGCGCATCGCCAACATTTCGGTCAGCGCTATGCAGGCCGGCACGCTCGACCTGATGAAATACCTGCGGTCGGCTTACTACAAGCTCCAGACCCGTCGTAACGCCAAGATCGGCAACGGCGGCATGGTCAGCCCCGGCAAGACCGTGATGTACGCCAACCGTACCGTGCTAGAATATCTGGACTCGCTCCAGACCAACAGCGGCGCGTCGGACAACAAGATCCGGCTGACCCCGGACGAACTCGCCGGCCGTGAGGTGCTCACGTACCGCACCATGCCCATTCGCGAAACTGACTCGCTCATCAACGCGGAAGCCCGCGTCGTTGCGGCTTCGTAAGGGAGACAGGAACCATGATCTTTGATCGCACGGAGCTTTTCTCCGACCGCCAGCCGATCACGGCAACCACGGCGTCCACCAATGTCTGGGACACCGGCGCGACCGGCACCGTCTATGGCGCGGCTTCCCCGCTGCGTCGTGACATGGGCAAGGGCAACGAGCTGCCGCTGGCCATTCGCGTCACGGAGTCGTTCAACAACCTGACCAACCTCACCGTTGGCTATCAGGTGGCGGACGATGCGGCGTTCACCCAGAACCTGACGACCGTCATCACCGGCGGCCCGTACACGCTCGCGCAGCTTCAGGCCGGCGCCGCGCACATCCTCCCCGATGAAGTCCCGGTCAGCGCAGACCGCCGCTATCACCGCCTCTATTACACGGTGACCGGCACTGCTCCGACCACGGGCCGCATCACCGCAAGCATCACCGCGGGCAACCAGACCAACCAGGTCCTGTAAGGAGCGGATGACATGACCAAGCGTAACCCCAAGGCCTATACGGCGCCGGAAGACGTTCACACGGCCGGCGCTTACCACAAGGCGGGCGACGTGTTCGTGACGGATGCGGAGCCGAACGACAACTGGACAGAGGTCAAGCCGAAGGACGCGCATGCGATCCAGGCGGCGACCGAGAAGGTTCCGGCTGACGTGCCGCTGGAGGGCCAGTCGGTCGACGCCCTGCGCGCCCTCGCGCTCACGCTGAAGGTCGACCCGACCGGCATGAGCAAGAAGGAACTGATCGCGGCCATCAAGGCAGCGAACGAGCCTGCGCTCTGAGCGCCTAGGGGGTCGGGAAACCGGCCCCCGTTTCTTCCTGGGGGCGCACGATGGCCTATAACGATCAGCAGTATAGCGATGGCAGCATCCGCGAGAACGTGACGCTCGCCAGCAATCTCAGCGCCACGGGCGACCAGCCGGCAACGACGGTCTACGGGGGCGACTACGTTTTCAGCGTGACCGCAGGCGCGTTCAACGGCGCATCGGTGCAGCTTCAATCGGCTGGGCCTGACGGCACGACCTATCAGAACCTGGGCAGCGCCAAGACCGCGAATGACACGACGGGCGGCACCGGTATTGGCCTCGGATCGAACGCCAAGGTCCGCATCACGATCAGCGGCGGAACGCCGACTGGCCTCTACGCCTCGCTGAGCCGCCTTCCGTGACCAGCCGCGCGATCCTGAAGGGGTGGCCGCTGGGGGCGGGGCAGCGGGCCGGTGCCGCGGTGCCACTGCCCGCGCCCACCCCTACGCCTTCTCCGACCCTGAACGCGCTCTCGGTGTCAAATAGCACGGGAACGGTCGGCAGCGCCCTCACCTCCACGATCAGCGGCGCAACGAGCGGCAGCACGCTCTCGCTCACTGGCGCAGGGGCACCGGGCCTGTCGATCAGCGGCACAACGATCAGCGGCACGCCTACCACGGCGGGCGCGGTCAATATCGTTGAGACGCTGGCGGGGGCCACGAACAGCCCACGCACCACCAGCGGGCTTATTGCCATTGCCTCGAACGTCATCAAGGCGTTGGCTGACGGCGACAGCATCACGAAATACTCGCAGGCCGCTGGCGACGGTTGGGACAGCTACGCGCGCCTGTGGAAGACCGCTCACCCGAGCGTCGATTACAGCGTGGTTGCCGTGGGTGGGTCGATCATCGGCACGCCCGGCGATGCAGCCGGCACGAACAGCCTGTACGGCCGCCTCGCGAGCAATCTCGCGCTGAATCCTACCCATGTTTCCATCTTCGACGGCGCCAACGACATGATCGGCTATGCCGACGCGCAGTCGTTCGTGAACGCGCTGTTTGCCCTGACCGATCGGTACAAGCAGGCCGGCGCGAAGGTGATAGTCGGCACTGTGTTGCCCCGCACCGGTCAAACCGGCTGGAACGCCCGCCGTGCGCAGGTGAACCCGCTCATCCGCGCCGCTGTCGGCTCGCGCATTGACGATGTCTTCGACTTCGACACCTCGTACATGGGGCAGGACGGCGCGGAGAACAGCACCGCCAACTATGTCGACGGGCTGCATCCTACCGCAGCCGGGCAAGCCGCGCTCCTTCAGGTCTACCAGATCCCGTGGAATTACCTGCTCGGCATCCCGAACGAGCCGCTGAACTTCTCGTTTGCGCCCGCGACGAACGCGACGGCAAACACGGACATCACCAGCGCCACCTATACCGTGAGCGGCCTGCATGCAGGCGAGAGCCGGCCGTATCAGGCTGGCTCCGGCGCCTACGTCTCGAAAAATGGCGGGGCTTTCACCCTTGCCGGCACGGGATCGGTCATCAACGGCGACACGCTCGCGCTGCGCATCCGCAGTTCCACCACGGCGGCTGGGCAGGTCAACGCCACGCTGACCGTTGGCACGACGTCCGCGACGTTCACGGTCACCACCGCAGGGGCAGGATCGCGCGATTGGGTGCCTACTGACCTGGGTGCCAAGCTCGCCATGTGGCAGAAGCCGGAAACGCTGGGCGCCGACACCACGGCGGTCAACGTCTGGGCTGACCAGAGTGGTAAGGGCAACGATCTGACGATTGACACGGCGGGCTCGGGTACGCCCAAGGTCGTAGCCAATGCGATCAACAGCCTGAAGGCCGTTCGCTTCGACCCGGCGCAGAACGCAGGCCTCAAGCCGCCGACGTCTTTGCTGACCGGACGCACCTCGCTCGCCACTTTCTTCATCTCCCGCAACACACTCGATCCGAACACGGCCAACTTTGGCGCGCCGCTGGGAAGCTGGGGTACCGAGACGGGCGACTACTGGATCTATACGGACGGCGGGGTCTATTCCGGCTACGGCACCAACACGCGCCGCGACAACATGAACCCGCCCGGCACGACGACCGACTGGCACCAGTTCATGATCCAGTCTGCTCCCAACGACTGGCGCATCAGTCAGGACGGCACGGATTTCGGCAACTTCTCTGCCAACACCGTATCGGTCGGTACCGCACCCAAGATCGGCTGCTCTCCGGGCATCGGAGATTATTACGACGGCTATATGGCGGAGATCGTTGATCTGAACGCCGCTCCGACGACGACCGAGCGTCAGCTGGTCGAGGGATATCTCGCATGGAAGTTCGGCCTTCAGGCCAATCTCCCCGCAAACCATCCGTACAAGTCGGCCAAGCCGACGACATCGGGGTAAAACGATGAAGATCTGGACCGCGGCTCTTGTCGCTACACTCGCCGCCACGCCGGCCGCCAACCAGTCGCTGACGCTGACGAACCTGAAAGGGCCGATCAGCAAGGCATCCGGGAAAGCACCCGCCAAGACGGTCAAGGACCTGTGGGACCAGATCAATGGCCTGCCGGCACCCTCGCCTGCACCAACGCCGACGCCCACTCCGATTCCAACGCCTACGCCTACACCTGCCCCATCCGCACTGTCGGGTATCCTGGCAGAGGGGGACAGCATCTCGATCGATTGGGGCGGCAGCTATGTCGGCATTGCCAAGAGCTTGCGACCCGGCCTGTCCATTACGGGCAAGGCTGTCGGCGGGTCGCGCATCAGCGATACGGCGGGTGGCAATGGCCTCGTTCAACGTTTCGCTGCGGATAAGCCCCTGAAGCCTGCCGTCGTCACGATCTTCATCGGGGCAAACGACCTTGGCGATGGCAGCTATGACACTCCGCAGGCGTGGCTGGATGCGCTGTGGGCCTATGTCGCCGGTTGGAAGGCAACGGGCGCGAAGGTGGCGGTCGCGACGGTCTTGCCACAGTGCAACTACGACCGGCACAACCAGCGCCGTGCGATCGTCAATCCGGCCATCCGTGCGGCGGTAGGCAGCAAGATCGACGGCGTGCTCGACTTCGCGGCAGACGACGCGCTCGGTTCCGACGCTGCGGCCTGCGACAAGACGCTCTACAAGGATGGTCTCCATCCGACCGATGGCGGGACCGACCTTTCCGGTGGGGAGGGGCGCCTAGCGCGCATCTACCTCGCCGCCCTGGACGCACTGTCCGCCCCGGCCGTTGCTGCCACGCAGCCCAGTTCCGTCACGCCGATCGCCAGCAATTTCGACCGGGCACCGCTGATCGTGACCGGCTACGACCACGGCATCCCGGGCAATCTGCCACCGTCCATGGCGCCCGACGTCGTCGGTGCGTTCCGCTTCATCTGCACCGCCGGCCAGATGAACTACGACGACCCGATCCTCTACCCCGGCGTCAAGGGCGGCTCGCCGCACCTCCACCAATGGTACGGCAATACCGCGGGTAACTACGCCTCCACCTACGCCACGCTGCGGGCGTCGGGGGACAGCACCTGTTCGAACATGCTCAACCGCTCGGCCTATTGGGTGCCGGCGCTGATGAATGCCGCGGGCAAGGTGATCCAGCCCGACTATCTTTCGATCTATTACAAGCGACTGCCGGACGGCGACCCGATGTGCCTCAAGGAATCGGCCAAGGGCTGCGTCGGCATCCCGCCCGGTCTGCGCGTCGTGTCGGGCTATGACATGAAGCGGATGGGCGAGGCCCAGCCGGAGAACATCACGTTCACGCATCGGTGCATTTCGCCGGGCAAGCCGTCGATCCACCGCCAGACGCTGGCGGACGCGATCAGCGATTGCGGCGGCTCGGGCCAGATCATGACCGCGATCAACTTCGGCAACTGCTGGAACGGTCAGCTCGACAGCGCCGACCACCGCTCGCATCTCGCCCACGCCACCTATCAGGGGCAGGTCTATGCGGAATGCCCGGCGACGCATCCCTACATCATCCCCGAACTGACGCAGCAGATCGCTTATACGATCGCGGCCGACGACGGCGACGTCTGGTTCTCGTCCGACCGCATGAACGGCATGACGATGACCGGCGGCACGACCTTCCACGCCGACTATATGGAGGGATGGGACCCGCAGACGCGCGACACCTGGACCAGCCAGTGCATCGGCAAGATGCTCAACTGTTCCGATGGCGAGCTTGGCGACGGCACGATGCTGAAGCGCGGACCGCTGCCGCTCATCGCTTCGCCCAGGCTGGTTGATGCTCCGGCGAGTATCGCGTCGTGAGCGGGCTCACCTATCCCGCCGCGGGGCCGAGCAACCCGCAGGTTCGTGACATCGCCATCTACAAGGTGACCTGATGACGCTGTTTATCGACGCACAGCAGCTATCGAACCTCACCAACTACACGGGGCTGGTGACGAGCGTACAGCGCTGGCTGAGCCGCACCGATCTTCAGGACGACGTGCCGGACTTCATCCGTCTGGCAGAGGCTCGCTTCCGCCGTGTGCTGGTGATGCCGGATATGGAGGCAACGGTTACCCTCACGCCGACCGCGTCCGTGCCCCTGCCCGCGGACTTCGATAGCATCCGCGCGATCGGCATCCCTGGGTATCAGCCATTCGATCAGGTATCGCCAGCCGACTTCAGCGCATTGCCGCTTGGGGCGAATGGCGACCCACTGACCGGCCAGCCGACCAAGATGGCGATCGTATCGGGGCAAATGCTGTTCTGGCCGGCACCGGACAAAGCCTATGCCGCCAACATGACCTATCGGGTCAATATTCCGGCGCTCGGCCCCGCCCTCGATAGCAACTGGCTGCTCGCAAAGCACCCTGACGTGTACCTCTACGGCACGATCCTTCAGGCGGAGGCCTACGGCTGGAACGACGAGCGTGTTCCCCTGATCAAGGCGGCCCTGGATGAGGCTTTGGGCGAGGTGATGCAGGCAGGCACCCGGCAGCGCTATGGCGCTGGCCCGTTGGCGATGAAGCCGCCGACGCATGAGAGGATTGGCCTACGGTGGTGAGACAGCGCACCCTCTTCGGTCCGTATTCGCCCGATAACGCGCAGTTTCTGACGGATGGTCTGTCGGACATCGCGAACGTGTACCCGACCGCCAACGGATATGCGCCAGTGGGGCAATTCGAGGCCGTAACGGACAACCTTCCGGGCAAGTTCAATGGTGGCGCGGCGTTCGTGGATAGCTCGGAGACGGGCACGCTTATCGCCGGCACTGCGACCAACCTTTACCGCTATGCCGCAGGCTGGTCGCCGATCGTCAGTGGGCTTGCTCTGCAATCCCGGTGGCAGTTCACGCAGTTCGGCGACGTGGCTATCGCGGTCAATGGCGGCACAACCTACGCGGTCGACCTAACCGGCGGAACGGCTTCTCCCGTCACTGGCGCGCCGTCCGCGACCAGCGTGGCAACGGTACGGGATTTCGTCGTCTATGGCGGCGCGAACGGCAACGCCGCCCTCGTCCAGTGGTCGGGGTTCAACGACTACACGAAGAACACGCCGGGGCAGGATCAGGCAGGCTACCAGCCGATGCTGGATGGCGGCGACGTGCAGGGCATCGCCTCCGGAGAATATGGGCTGATCATTCAGCGCTCGACCGTTCGGCGCATGACCTATGCTCCTGTGACCGAGGGCGATGTCACCGTGCCTTGGCAGTTCGACGTGATCGCGCCCGAGGTGGGAGCCATCTCCAAGGGGTCAATCGCGCAGAGCGGCCGGCGGGTATACTTCCTGTCCGACCGCGGCTTCATGTTCTGCGACGGCAACGACGTGACGCCGATCGGCACCGAGCGGGTCGATGCGACCTTTTTTGCCAGCTACAGCCGCGCGCAGCTCGACACGATGTACGCGGCGATCGACCCCCGCCGGTCGACGGTGGCTTGGCTGGTTCCCGGCTCGCCTGGCAAGATGTGGGTCTATAACTGGCAGTTGGATAAGTGGACGATCATCGCCCTTGATGCCGTCGCCGTGTTCAGCGGATTCACCTCCTCCATCACGCTTGAACAGTTGAACGCGCTCTACCCTGGCGGCCTCGACACCATCCCGTTCAGCCTCGACAGCACACGATTTTCGGGCGGCGATCCTCTCTTGCTGCTGGCGGACAATGCGGGGGCGATCGGGGCGCTATCTGGCGACAATATGGCCGCGTTCATGACGACGCCGTACATCGAGTATTCGGACGGTCGGGGGACTCGGCTGCGTGCGATCCGGCCGATCACCGACGCTGTCGACGGCATCACGATCACCATGGACTGCCGGCAGCGCCTCGGCGACGTGACGGGGCTTACCTCGCGCTCTACGCTTATGCCCTCCGGTGATGTGCCGGTACGGGCGTCTGGCCGGTATATCGCCCTGACCATGACCATGTCAGCGGGTACGCCGTGGACCAGCGTTCAGGGTGTCGAACCGATCTATGCAGCCGGAGGGGGCCGCTGATGAACATCCTTCGCGTACCCGTCACGGCCGGTAACATGGTGGAGTGGGTGCGCAAGGCTGCCACCGCCATCAACCAGTTGATCCAGGCATCGGAAGCACCCTTGCCGGGGCCATTTGCCGATGACAGCGCCGCCAACACTGGCGGCGTCCCAGTGGGCGGCACATATCGCAAGCCTGATGGAACGTTAGGCTGGCGTGTTAGCTGACGCCTAGACTTGCCTGCCCGTTTCGGGTATTACTACCACGTGCCCAGCGCCCTCCCGCGCAGCCGTCCGTTTTCGAAAGGATGGCATGAGCACGACTTCATTGCAGATCGGGTATATTGAGCGGCCGATGGAAGCGGCTGCTTGGCCGCGCCTGCGGTCTATGCTCACCCCTGCTCTGAAGCCCGGCAACCTGTCGTGGGACGATATCGAACCGGCCATTGCGGCCGGGGAGATGCAGGTCGTCGCAATCAGAAAGGAGCGTGATCCCGATCTACTGGCGTGTGCGGTGATCCGGTCGGCGCTCACTCGCGAAGGCGAAGCTCTGGAAATCGTCGCTGCGGCAGGAACCAATTTTCGTGAATGGGCGGCTTGGGGCATGAGCGCGCTCCGCAAAGCCGCCCGCAACGCTGGGATGCACAGCGTCCAGATGGTCGGCCGCCCTGGTTGGCGCCGCATCTTCCCTCAGATCAAGATGGATGGACCTGTCATGGTGGTGGACGCACATGGGCGGTAAGACGAAAACCACGACGGGGCCGTCTGCGGCTGCCCTGCCCAACCTCAACGCGGCAACGGGCGCGCTGAATAGCGCCTACGGCCAGTCGTCCGCGCTGGCCAGTCAGGGCGTCAACGTATTGCAGTCGAACCTGCCGACCGTGCTCGGCCAGACGCTGAACAACCCGACACTCTCGGCGGCAAACACCTACACACAGGACGTGCTGGGCGGAAAATACCTGACCGGTAACCCGTACCTTGACCAGCAGATCGCCAACACCAACGCCAGCGTGACCGACAGCGTCAACAGCGCGATCGGCAGCCGCGGTTTGGCCGGTGGTAGCGCGCAGACTCAGCTTCTCGCCAGCCAGCTCGCCAAGAACGAGAGCAACCTTCGCTACACTGACTACAACAACGAGCGCTCCCGGATGGACAGCGCGGTTGGCAATGCGGCCGGGCTTTCGAGCGCCGGCAACCAGGGGATCGCGACGCTGCTGGCGTATCTCACCGGCACGGCGCAGCTGCCGCAGTCGGTGGCAAGTCAGTATGCCAATGGGGTCGGCGGCCTGTGGGGCAATTCCACGACGACGACGCAGAGCAAAAGCCCCGGTCTGTCCGATGTGGTCGGCTTGGGCCTGACCGCGGCGTCACTGTTCTCTGATCGCCGGCTGAAGCGGAACGTTCGCCGGGTTGGCACGCGCGCAGACGGCTTGGGCATCTACGAATACCGTTATCTGTGGGGCGGGCCTGTCCGGCGCGGCGTGATGGCTGATGAGGTCGCGACGATCGCGCCGCATGCCCTTGCCGCGCCGGTCAATGGGTTTGCTCGCGTCGATTACGGGGCGCTTCGATGAGCCTGTTTGGATCGCCTAGCCCGTTCCAGCAGGACACGCGGTTCCCAATGGCGCCTTATAGCCCTGATCAATCGCCGGTGCTTCAGGCCCCGGCGGGCATGTTCGGAGCGCAAAAGCCCGGCTTCAACGAGGCGGGTGGCTGGGGTGATAAGCTCGGCCAGCTTGGCGCGCTTTTGCTGTCCTATGGCGGCAACCCGGCAGGCGCAGCCCTGATGCAGGACCGGATGCAGCAGCGTCGTGAGGATATCGCGCAGAAGCGTCTGGACATGCAGATGAACCGCCCTGTCGTTCAATCGACCGGCAATGGCGGCTTTGCGGTGCTCAACCCTGTTACCGGGCAGATTATCAATCAGCAGGTGGGGACACCGAACAACGACACCGTCAACGACTACAACTTCATTGCCGGTAAGCTCGGCCCAGATGCGGCCAACCAGTATCTGCGCAACCTTGGCGACCCCATGGTGACCGTGCCGCTTGGGCAGGACCGCATCTACGCTGGCCCGCGGTCTGGGCTTGGTGGCGCGCTGGCTGGATCGACCGCCCCTGCCCCTCAACGCCCCCAGATTGGCAGCGTGATTGCCGACCCCCGGAAGGGAGGTGCTGCTTCCGGGCAGCCCGGCTTTCGTGCCCCAGGGCACTTTTGACGCTGTGATCCAGCAGGAAAGCGGGGGCCGGGCCGGCGCAGTTGGGCCGCAGACGCAGTACGGCCGCGCGCTCGGCATGACGCAGATGCTTCCGGGCACAGCTCGCAGCATGGCGGACAAGCTTGGCCTCCCCTACCGCCAAGACCTCCTTACCGGTACGACGGGCGTGGCCGCTGACTACCAGCGCGCGCTTGGTCAGGCCTACTTCAACGAGGGGCTTCAGAAGACCGGCAATCTGCCTGATGCCCTCCGCTATTACCATGGTGGCCCGAACCGCCGGCTGTGGGGTCCGAAAACCAACGCATATGCCAGCGCCGTCCTGTCGCGGCTGGGGGTGAACTGATGCCGCAGACGTTCAAGCACGATGGCGTGATCTACGAGGACCTGGGCAACGGAAATGTCCGGGTCGTCGGGTACGACAACGCGCCGTCTGCGCAGGGGAGGGTGTTTTCCCTGCCAAAGGACCCTCTGAAGGACGCGACGCAGCAGGCTCAACTTGACAAGCTGCGACTCGATATGTCGCAGACCCAGGCGACCAACGCAGCCGAGCAGCAGAAGACGGTAGCGCAGGCTGGCACTGCCGCGTTCACCGCCGCTAACCAGCAGAGTAACCAGAATTTCGACCGTGCCGGCAAGCTGCGCAATGACTACCAGCAGCTTCCGTCCGTCAAGAATTACACGCAGGCGCTTCCTGCCTATGCTGCGGGCCTCCAGTCGAAGGCCAACCCGGCCGGCGATCAGGACCTGATCTACGCCTATGCGAAGATCATGGACCCGAACAGCGTGGTTCGCGAGCGTGAGCAGGCATCGGTGGCCAACGCCGATAGCATGATCAACAGTATCACGGCACGGCTGAAGAACCAGCTTGACCGCACCGGGCAGTTCACGCCGCAATACAGGTTGGAGCTACGCCAGGAAATGGCGCGGCGCATGGCGGAACTAAACCGCCAGTTCATTGCCGATCGGGTTAATTACAAAGAAAACTCGCTTCGTAACGGCGTCGACCCGCTTGACGTGGTGGGCCGACACCCTGGCGAGATGTTCCGCCCGATCACCGAGCGCGTTTTTGGCAGGAAGGAGGGGCAGCTTGATTTCTATGGTCGCCCTGTGCAGGCCGACGATGGCTCGAATGGTGACAGCGGTCCAGCACCGATTGGTCCTCTCGCTACTGGCGGCACGAAGCTGGACCGCAATCCCGAGCGTGAGAAGGCGCTGGATGCTCTGCTGCGCTCGGGCGCGAGCAACGACACCATCAACGCCACGTCCAAAGCGATGGGAGGCATGGACATCGACGGCGCTAAGCTCGACGCGATGCGCGATGCCGTCAAGAAGGGCTACAAGGGGCCGACGTTCGATAGTTCGGTTGCTGCTCCGACGACACTCTGGAACCGACTATCGGCGTCTCCTGTCGCCTCTGCTGTTATCGGCGCGGGTAATGGCCTGACGGGAGGCGCGGCGGACGAGGTCTTGGGGGGCATTGACTCGCTCGTCACCGGGCGCCCGCTGTCGCAATCAATCCCGGCCATGGATGACCGCAAGCAGGCGCTGGCCAACGAAAATTGGAAGTCGTCGCTGGTTGGGAATGCCGCGGGCAGCCTTGCTGGGTTCATGGGCCTAGGCGCCGGCGCGCGTGCTGCGGGACTGACCGCATCGCTTGGAAAATACGCACCATACATTGGTGCGGCAGCATATGGCGGAGCCACTGGTGCCCTTGAGAACAATAAGGATCGTCTTACCGGTGCCGGTATCGGCGCCTTGGCTGGCGTGGGCGGTCAGGCGGCGGGCGATCTGCTTTCGATCCCGGTCGGCGCTGCTGTTCGCAGTCAGCCCGTACAGCGCGTGCTTGGCTTGTTTGGTCAGCAGCGTGCTACTGCCCCAGCGCTGGCACCGGCCGACGCAATGATTGCTAATGCGGCCTCAAAAGCGGGTGTTGCTGACATTCGCAGCCAATTGGCCGAAGCACAGAACCTCGGATTGCCGATGACTCTGGCGGATACGCATCCAGAGTTGCGCGAGCTTACTGGTGCGGCGGTCCGGCGCTCCCCGACTGCTTCAGCCATTGCTGAGAATACGTTGCTACCCCGCAACCGCGGTCAGATTGACCGTCTAGGGCAGGCTGTAACGCGCGATTTGGGGCCGACTGCAAACATCCCGCAGATGGCGGCCGATATGACGGAGCAGGCGCGCATCGCTGCTGGTCCGCTGTACGATCGTGCTTATGCCCAGCCAGTGGTGAGCACGCCCGAAATTCAATCGACACTCAACACGCCATTCGGGCGTCAGGCTCTGTCTCGCGCCAACACGATCGCCGCCAACGAGCGCCGCAACCCAATGGAGCTGGGTTTCGCGCAGGATGAGGCCGGCAATGTCGTGCTGAACCCGCGGCCGAACCAAGCCATTGCCAACCACCTCGCGGCTCGTGCTGAACTGGATGCGGCACAGGAGGCATACCGCGCGGCTAAGAACCAGCCGGGAACGATGGACGCGGCTCGCAATCGCTTGACGGCAGCCCGTGACGGGCTGCGAAAGGCAGAGTTTGCGTTGAACCAAGCGCCCGACCCGTCGCTGCCGGCAAACGTCCCCGGCTACACCACGCAGACGCTTGATTACGTCAAGCGGGGCATGGATGATGTGCTGGAGCAGCAGCGCAATCCGATCACCGGACGGCTGGTCCTAGATGAGGCGGGCCGCGCTCAGAACCAAGTTCGCAGTCAGTTCCTCAACGAGGTTGACAGGATAAACCCCGCCTATGGCGCTGCCCGCAATGCCTACGCCGGCCCTGTTCAGGCCCGTGATGCACTTGCGCGAGGTCAGGACGCATTCAGCCTGAACCCCGACGAATTGGCGATGCAGGTTGGCACGCAGAGCCCCGAGCATCTTGCGCAAATGCAGCTTGGCTACCGGGACCAGTTGATGAAGCAGGGCAATAACGTCCGCTACAGCACCAATCCGTTCGAGGCCACGCTGGGGACACCGGCGGCAGAGCAGCGGCTGAGCACGCTCTACGGCAACACGCCGGGAGTAAGCCAGTTGCTGCGTCAGCGCGATCTAGAGCGCTCGATGCAGCAGACCAGCAACGCCGTGCTTGGCAACTCCAAGACAGCTCAGCGACAGATTGCGGACGAAGGATTCTTGGAGAATCCAATGACGCAAGCTGGCATCGACATAGGTGCAAGCGTTTTGGCTGGCGGCATGCCGGTCACCACTATGCTTCGCGCAATGGCTGGAAACTATGTGCGTGATGCACGTAAATTCGGCGTCGGTAAGCTTGCGGTGGCTAAGGCCGACGCGATTGCTCCATCCTTGCTGAACATTAATCCTGCTCAGAATCTGACGAAAATCGATGAGCTGATTGCCGCGCAAGATGCCTACCAGAGGCTAGTCGAGGCCACTCGGCCTAAGCGGCTTGGCATGATGTTCAGCGGTGGATCAGTGGGTGCTGCGAACCAGATCGGGCGGTAGGTGCGTCAAGAAGAAGTAAGACAGCGCCATAATAACGATGAAGCCGATGATGTAGGCCGCAATCCCGGCGCGCTTTGCGCGGATTAAGTGAAGGTCGGGCACATAAACCCCGCGCCAATTCCGATACGCGGGGATTTCCACCCGCTTATTAAGCTTGGCCCGCCATCGGTCATATAAGCCAAACAAGAGGTTGCCGGCGCACACACTGAATGCGATGACGAAGGCGGTTGTCCATGTCACGACATCATGCGCCTGGCAATGCGCTCAACATCAACTAGGCGGGCGCTAACCTCGTCAACAACTTGCCTCGTCTGTTCTTGGCTAGAAAGGTTAAGGTCGCTAGCACGCACTAAGATGAGCCATATTCGCATGCCCCAATAGCATACGGCCAGCATATTCGCAGCAAGCAGGGCGCAAGCAACATAAAGCACAGCTCGTTGTAGGCCATATGGCAGGGGCATTCAACCGTCAACGTTCTTGCCATCCCCCCCAATTTCCGCTAAGTAATCAGCACAGGCCCAGCCTTCGCGCAGCCGTTTTCGCACAAGGAAACGGAGACGCGCATGGCCTTCAGCGACTGGAGCACGACAGCATCTGAGAACACGACCGTAGGGTCCGTGTTCATCGGAGAGAACTGCCCGCCCGGCAACCTGAACAACATGGGTCGCGAGATTATGGCGCAGCTGCGTGCTGCGTTCAGTCGCGCTCTTGGCACTTTCTATTCCGCGAACACGATCGCAGATGCCCGCACGGCGATTAAGGCTGTGGGCACCGAGGGTAGCGACCAGATGACGGGCAATCTCGTCCGTCAGGGCGCAGGGCCTCACCTCTACCACGCTACCAGCACCTTCACGTCGGGCCGCATTTTCGTGACGGCATCCGGTGCAGCAGATCCTACGAGCCTGCCTGGCGACATCTGGATCATCCTCTCGTGACGCTGCGCATCCGCGATACCGCTGCGCTACGGCTCGCCACGGAAGCGCGGGTGCGCAAGGCTGACGGTACGCTTAACCCGATCGACCGCATGATGATCCGCACGCCGGATGGGCTCAGCCTGTTCTATCGCCGCGGCATCCGTCTCAGCGCCAATCCGAACGCCGTCAGCGGGTACTCGACTTCATCCTTCCGGCCGGCGGTCACGTCTGCTGTGACCGTGTCCGTAGACGGCGGCACGGCGCCTTACAGCCATGTGTGGACCGTCTCGGCCGGATCGCCCGCAAGAGCTACTTCACCGTCCAGCGATACCACGACGTTCACATGCCCCGGCACGGGCGACCCTTATTCGTCCGACGTGGCCTTCTTCACCGACACCGTAACCGATGCGAACGGGCTTACCGCGCAGGTCATGGTGCAAGCCGACTTCTCCTGGGGCCGCTGATGATCAAGTATCAGAACTCTGTCGCCAGCGCGGTCGACGGGAAGCCGATCTACGGCGCGCAGGTCAACGTCTACCAGACGTCGGACGGATCGCTGGCAACGATCTACGCCGATGAGGCAGGTACCTCCCCGCTGGGGCAGCCGATCCTGACCGACCAGCTCGGCTCGTATGCCTTCTACGTCGCTGACGGCAAATACACGATCACGGTCATGACGGGCACGGTGCAGATCAGCACCACCAACATCACGATGGTCGATGCGCTCCAGCTCAAAGAGCGGGCTTTGCTGGTTCCGGTCAACGAAGACGCCGGTACCCTGCCCTCTGCCTCCGCGCGTGCAGGGATGTTGCTGGGTTTCGATCAGAGCACGGGCAGTCCAACGGCGCTAGTCGCTAACAGCTTCGCTGGCCCGACTGGCGCATCCGACAGCGCATTCGGAACGCTTGCGGCGCTGAAAGCTATTGATCCAACGCTCTACCCTTCCCCCCGCCTCGCGGCGAAAGCGGGGAGCGATGGCGGGGTTCCGAACGGCCTCTTCAATTATCAAACCTCCGGCGCCCCCTACACGGCCGATGGCGTCAACATCATCGCGCTCAACAGCATACCGCTAACGACCGGAGCGCTTGTTCGGCAGGGCGATGAAGGCATTACGTTCCAAAACCCGCTCGGAGGCCCGGCCATCCGCCGGCTGTTGCGTGATCGCAACGGCGAAACCGTAAAGGTCACCGACTATTGCAACAACGCCGGAAGCAACGACGCCGAAAACTACCAGGAGATGATCAATCTCAATCCTGCGCAGATTGACTACCCGCAGGGCTTTGAGGTGCTTCTTGAACAGCAGGTCGCATTGAAATCCAACCAGCGGCACAACTTCGATCGCGGGTCTGGCATTACTGCCGATGTGAACGATTTCAGCTTGTTTGGCTTGGGGCTAACGACTGGAAACATCGGCACTGTAAACGCCCCGATCGTGCGAGGGCAGCGTGAAATCCAGTTCACCAATACGAGCGGAGAGACGCTTGTCTCTGGCGACATGATTCAAATCGTGGATGTCACCGACCCGGCTGCCTTGGTGCTTGAGCCGCAGGAAGTTCAGGTGACGACCCCATCGCTCATCACCGTGCGCGATATGCTAAACGTCGACATGCCGACTGCTGCGAATATCCGCATCTACAAGGTGTATGCGCCAGTTGAGAACGTCTTGTTTGACGGTTACGCGCGGATTTCGAACGTCAACGGCGGTGGTGGCGGCGGTGGTCTTCGGTTCAACCTCGCCCGCAATATCCGGCTGCGCAAGACGATCCTAGAGGATGTGCGCTACATTGGGGCATCCATCGAAAACACGATTGGCTTTTCGTCGCCGGACTTGACCGTTCGCAATGTGGTCGCGACCGGGCTTGGTTTTCGATCGGCAAAGCGCATCAACATTCAGGATTTTACCGCGAGCGACCTAAAGAGCGACGAGGCTCTGACGTTTTTTGACAATGTGCTTGGTATCAATATCGCCAACGTCAATATCCACCAGTACCTTTTTGGCCAAGACCCTGATGGTGGAACCGCAGGAAATAACATTCTTTTCGACCGGCTCTGCGCCGCAATCAATATGGTCAACATTCAGTGTGTTGGTTCGGGTACTTATAGCGTTTTTTTCAACGACCGCACCATCAATGCCGCGATCGATGTGTTCAATCTCAGCAGGGCCAACCTTGGCGGCATTCGAACCGCAAACAACTGCCGCGACATCAGGGTAGGTACTGGCACAATTACCGACGTGGTCAACACGGTGCACCCGTCGAGTGGCTTCGGAGAGGCAAACGGGCAGCCTTGCGCAGGCATTATGTTCGATCCGTCGAGCAGCGGATGTGGCGTTCTTGGCGCTGTGAATGGATCGCGTGTTGCGTCTGGGCGACTGGTGATGGACCGGCAGGCTGCTGGGGATCGGGCTTTGGCCTATGCCCCCCGCTTGGCTGCTGGCGTGGATCGCCCTGTTCATGGGGTCACCGCTGCCTCCGACATTGGCGCGGTATCTCCAAGCTTCGTCGGCCCCGGCGACCCGGCGGGAAGATCGCCAGCGGGCAACGTTGTATCGATGGGCGCGGACGAAACCAGCGCATGGGTGCAGGCAGGGCAGACGGGCGGCACCCAATCCCGACCCCTCTTTTTGAACCCATTCGGTGGCACGCTGGTCAAGCAAAATCCGTCGTTCCCGAGCAATGGCGACGCGCGCGCAGCCGGTCTTGGGCCGGGCGAATGGTACCGTAATTCTTCCAACCAGAACGCAATTACGGAGGTCGTGTGATGCCTGATGACGATCTGCTGGCAGCGAACATCGCAGCCATGCCGGAAGGGCGCAAAAAGCGCGAGATGCAGGCGCTGCTTCAGCAGCAGCAGAAAGATGCGCAGCCTGACGCTAATCAGGCAGGAGACCAGTAATGCCCGATACCGACACGCCCCTTGACGACGATCAGTCGCACCCCGTGCCGACGCCGACCCCGTCGCCCACGCCCACGCCCACTCCCACGCCGACCCCGACGCGCTAATGTCGGGCTGGGCGCCAATCTATGCATATTGGGCACTGGTTATGTTCGGTGTTCTGCCGTTGGCGCCCATCAACCGGGTGGCGGCGCTGGTCGTCGCTGCCCGGCTTGGCACCCAAGCGGCCTATGACATGGGCTATAACGAGCCGATATCGCAGATGGTCATCTTCGCCATGTGCGGGATGGTAGCCATGCATCAGGCCAGGCTGTTCACCTGCTTCGTATCTGCTGCGCTGTTCGTGCCCCTGTCGGTCGCCGCTGCGTACCAAATTGATGAGCCGTTCCTAGCCGGATGGGCAGTGTATGGCCTGTCGGTCGCACAGGCGATCATCCTGATTGCCTCGGGAGAATGGCGCAAGGCTGTCCGCCACTGGCTGAAAGCAAGCGACCCGAATGGTTCGGATGTGCTGGCGAAACTGATCGCGTTCGTACGACGCGCACGGGCTTATGCCTGATGTTCGACGCGCGCCTGTTGGTCGGCCCAGCCATGCTCGCGCTGGGGCTAGGCTTTCTCGTGCTGTCCATCAGGCTATGGGCGGTGCGTCCGCTCAACCGCGTCTTTCGGCTTGGCCCGTTCGTGACGGAACGCGGCATGAAAGCCGTCCTCAACCTGCGCTTTACGTCCTTCGCCTTCGGGGCGTTCTTCGTCGTCCAGGGACTGACCGCGATTACCTTCTGGTTCGGCTCGCAGGACATCCAGAACCCGCTTGTGCAGGCGCTTGGCTCGCTCGGGGCCGGTTTGGGGGTGTGGGCCGTCGTGCTGATGTACCGCGGCCTCTGGCGAGTCTGGAAACACAAATGAGCTGGCTGGAGGCGAATTGGGGCGCCGTCAGCGGGTGGATCGCTGCTGCGGTTGGGCCGACGCTGGTCTTCCTTTCCACGCGCCGGAAAACCGACGTGGACGAAAGCGCCATGATCCTCGGCAAATGGAAGGAACTTGTCGACGCGCACGAAGCGGCGATCAAGCGCCTGACCGAAGAGTTCGACCGTGAGCGCAGGCGCTGGACGGAAGACACTACGCGCCTGACGCACCGCATTGCCGAGCTAGAGGCAGAAGGCCGCACGAAGGATATCAAGATCAAGGGCCTTGAGGACGAGGTGTCGGGCCTGAAGCGCGCCATCGCTCAGAATAGCAAATCCACCGCTCATTTTCTCGGAAGGGACGGCCGCCGCAACTACCTACCAGAGGACGACGAATGACCGTAGACGACGCGAAGCGCCTACAAGGGCGGCTGGGGCTGATGCAGGACGGTATTGCCGGCCGCGACACCTACCGCGCTCTGTTCGCCCGATTTGGCGCGCTGCCGACGATCGCGCCTGAGCTTGGTCTGTCCGCCGCGGTGCACCTCAACACCTATGGCATCGCGGACAAGCCCCTGCGCCTCGCGCACTTCATGGCGCAGGTCGCGCACGAAAGCGGTGGCTTCCGATACATGGAAGAAATCTGGGGGCCGACAGACGCGCAGCGCGCCTATGAGGGGCGTGGCCTGCTTGGGAACACGCAGCCCGGCGACGGCTACCGATACAAGGGGCGCGGGCCGATCCAGCTTACGGGCCGGGCGAATTACCGCCTGTTCGGCCGCGCGCTGGGTATCGACTTCGAACAGCATCCCGAGATCGTCGCCCTCCCCTCGGTCGGCCTGATGGCTGCATGCCACTTCTGGCAGATGCGAGGCCTCAACGAACTAGCGGATGCTGACGATGTCCTGACCATCACCAAGCGCGTGAACGGCGGGACGAATGGCCTTGCCGATCGGCAGGCGCAGCTTGCGAAAGCGAAGGAGTTGCTGCTGTGAAGCTGACCAATGCCCTGAAAGGCATATCCGGCGAATACGAGATCAACCGGCTTGTCGGTGCGTTCGGCTCTATCGCTTACGTCGTTTCGGCCATCGCCTTTGAAGGTTGGGACGTGATGCAAAAAGGCCGGGCGTTCGATGTCACGGCCTTCTGCATTGCCTTCCCGACCGGGCTTGGTGTTGCCGTTGGCGCGATAGCCGGCGCGGTGGCCCTGAAGGACCGAAACGTTGCCACGGCGAAGGTCGTGGAAAGCACCGGATCGCTCCCGGCTACACCGCCTATGCCGCCGGCTGGCCCAGCCACCACGGATGCAACAGCATGATCCCCGCCTGGGTCCTCCGCTACGCCGCCCCGCCGCTGGTGGTGGCCGCGATCGTCGCGTGGCTCTGGCTGGGCTGGAGCCATGCCGACAACCGCGCTGACAAGCTCCAGACGCAGCTAACCACGCAGACTGCCCGTGCCGAAGCTGCCGAGCGCAAGGTCAAGGCCATGGCCCAAGCCGATGCCGAACGGGCGATGGACGACAGCAAGATAGACCAGATGAAGGACGACCTGACTCATGCGATCTCGACTGCGCCAAAGGGCACTGCTCCCGGCCCTGCTACCCTTGCTTTGGGCTGCGCAAGGATGCGCGCGGCAGGACGTACCGCCTCCCCAACCTATTCAGCTAAGTGCCGTTGATGCAGCCGCGGCATCCAAGACCAAGCCGGTCATGCCAGATGCCGCCCTCACCGACGATGCTGCGTCGGCTCAGTACAGCGCTGATCTTGAGCTATGGGGTGAGGGGGTATCGCGTGCCTGGGGCCGTATTTGTCGGTCGCTGGCTGCGCAGGGTGTCGCGGTAAGCTGTCCAGTGGTGAAGTAGCTGCGGGCCGGGATTCGAACCCGGAATACGCTGGTCCTCTAGAGCGTAGAGGTTGCGCTCCATCCAGCTTTGCCTTGCGACTGTTAGCGTCTACCGGTTCCGCCAACCGCAGCCGAAGATTGCGGTAGCATTTGAGCTCCGAGTCTGGCAATAGGGATTGCGCGAGACGTGACGCTGCGGCTGATCGTCAGACAGCGGGGGTCTTGGACGATGGCCCGATCTGATCTGCTGGCAGTCGGTGGAAGCCCGGCACCCTCACCGCAAAGTAGGGCTATCCACCATCGGTATGACGCCGGTATCCCCATGGTCCATCAGCCTGCGCACCCTAGCCCGGAAGAACTCGCGCACCTCTAGCGGCGTCTCCTTCCATTGCCCCCATGGGTGAAGATGGGCTATCTCAGGTGCCTGATCCTTTGGCGTCCTGACCATCAGGTAGACAGCCCAATCATCCTCTTGAGGGTCGGTCATGTCGGGAGGGAATCGTAGGCCGGTCATGGGGTAGTGATAGCAGGTTAGGCGGTCGGGGAATATGGCCCTGGCCCGAAGCCAGCATCCTGATTTACCAACGTCGCGATCCGCTTGGCAAACCCTTCGGAGAAGCATTTCGCAATTACGCCCCCTGCGTTGTCCACAATGACCCATTCCCATCCAACCGGGTTTAGACCCACGTCATGAACGGTTCGCCCCGCCACAGTGACCGGTACGAAGACTTGCGGTGAGTTTGATTGCTCCGCCCCAAACTGCTTAGCCTGAAAAAAATCCATTTAAACCTCCCTGGAAACCGACGAAATGGATGTCCCTCACTTCCCCCTCACCTCATCAAGCGCGATGATCGCGGCGCGGGCTAGTTTAACCCATGCCGGCTTGTAGTATGGCAGCGGCCCTTCGCGCGCACTTTCCCGGACTATGTCGGGGCGTTCGATATATTCCCCGTAGAGCGCCCGACCCACAGCCTCCACCTCAGCGTCTGTCGGCTCTCGCATCACTCTACCTCCATGCTGCGGATGGCGTTCATCAGGACGTTGCGCGCATCCCCGTAGCGGTTGAGGCGTTGCAGGTCGGCCATCGTGGGATCGCGGCCTAGGCGGCTCACGTCCATATTGTCGGCAATATCTGCCAGCTTCACGACGCGTGCAATCGGGTTTGCAGCGCAACGTTCGATGAAGCACGAATAGGTTTCGTCATGACGGCGGGTGAGAGCGTACACGGCGTCATGGATCGCCATGCCAAACTGACGTAGCACTTGGTATGCGCTGACGGCGGTGTCCTCCACCACGTCATGTAGCACCGCGGCGATGCGCTCGTCCTCGGTCTTGCAGGCGAGCATAACCCTGAGTGGATGCAGGATGTACGGCGCCCCACCCTTATCTACTTGGCCTGCATGAGCCTGCGTAGCGAGCGTGATCGCTTCCGACAGCTTATCCATGGGTCACCTCGGGAGCGGGAGGGGGCGGAGGCATGTCGTGCCAGTGCGTCGGTTCATCGCCCCAAGCACCGTCGCAGCCCAAGTCCATCCCATCGAAAAACGTCGCCCAGCACGACCATATCGGCGGTTTGTCCGGTTCATCTTGGTTGACTACCCAGCATCCAACAAGTGCGGCGCGGCCGTCGGTTGCGTGCGTCTCGATCGGCTCCCACCGTCCAAATGCAGGGGCTTCAGTCATGGGAGGGCTCCGGGATATGGAAGGACATGACCGGAAACGGGACAGAAAGTAGGTGCTTGATGAAGAACCTACCGCGCTCGGTCGCTTGGCAATGTTCGTCCTCACGATCGATCATGTTGTTGCGAAAGAGCCTGGCGCGCGCCTCCTTAGCGGACTCAGTGGCATGGCGCTCAAAAGGCGCAGCGCTGAAATAGCTATGCAGCAGAACTTCAAGGGTCAGCGGTGTACCTAGCATTACCCCTCTCCCAGCGACGCCGCGCGAGCGCGGAGGGCAGCAGCAGCTAGTGCAAGAGGCGGCGTCTCTCCGTAGCCTTCGTATTCCGGCTCAGGCTCGCAAGGATCACCGCCGATAATCTGCACCTTCGCGATGCAATTGCCTGCGTGGCTGAGGCTGAACGACTGCGGCTCTTCAATCAACGATCGCGCAGAGTCGATGGAGGCAGTGTAATTAGTTCCGAACGGCCGGCAAGCGCCTCGGTGCCACCGAGGGTTGCCAAGGCCAATGTGGATAGCTTCGTCAAGCTCGCGATCCGGCCCACTCGCCGCCTCGCACCGCTCAGCCAATTGGAGCAAGTCCATCACTCTTCTCCTTATCGTGTAGGGGCGTCAGAAGGGGTGGCGTCAACTGGCAAAAATTCACCGCACCAATTATGGCCTGCTGTTCTCGGCCACACAGCGACTACATCCCCATAGGCATGAGGTTTGTTGAGTAGCGGTGGGTTGCGACGGCATTCCGCCATGCCTGAATATTGGTTCTGCCGGACGTTGTCCCAAAATCGGCAAGATTCGCATGTCGAGTTCATATTCACCGACCCTCTCCCACTTCCGCAAAATACAGCCCCGTCTCATTGAACGAGGCAGGCTTGTCACTCAGCCGGTACACCTTGGGTCTATCCTCTCCATACCGTAGGAAACGGTACTGACGGTCTGGGGAGAAGCCCGGCGCAAAGCCGCTTAGCTCGCCGGGATCGAGTACACGCCTGTAGCCCTCTGGTGCTTCCCAGCGGTTCGATGCCGACAGGCGGAGTAGGTCGGACAGGATGCGACAGAGCCACATTAGGCGGATCCCGCGTTGAGGCGAGCTATCTCGGCCTCAATCTCAGGCGTACGGGCGAACCATTCACCGCCGATCGAAAAGCGGAAAAACCGGTTATGGTAGGATGCCTCGTCGACATCTGTTCCCGGCGTCTCTGCCCAAAGGTGCAGCCGATCATGGCGGTTGGTTTGCAGCCGGTACAGCCGCTCGCGTGGATCTTTCGAAAATCCTATCTTGATCGGTCCATCTATCGGACCGCAGAAATAGACGTACCCTTGAACAAGCTTGCGAGGGCGAGGGCGCTTATCAGCCATGCACCGGAGCAAATGGGCTTTGGCGAGGGCAGCCTTATCCAGTAAGTGCGTGTCAGCCATTCTGCACCTCCATGCAGGTTGGTCGGCCCTGCTCGGATTGCCGTCCGGGTAGGGCCAATTTGTTTTGCCGCGAAAACCTATGCGTTTGTTTCCAAACGATAGTTTTCGTCGCTGTTTTGCTGGAGGATCGGCTGAAATCTAGGGATGCGGGAAGCTTGGGAAGCTTCTGCTCTACCATTGAGCTACACCCGCATATCAACGACTTAGCGCTGATCTGACCACCTGCGGGGCTCCGGTTTACAATCCCGGTTTACAGACCCGCGTTTGATTCGACGGCCGAGTGCCACACTCCTCGCGTAGTCGTCAACGTAGATCGTCCGGATCCTTCGGATATCCGTGGGCGACCAGCCCATGATGTCGGCGATCTGCTCGTCGGTCAGATCGGTCGTGGTCATCAGCCGTGTCACGAAGGTTCCGCGGAAGTCGTGAAGGTGCTTGCGGCGGATGCGCGGAGGCTGGCCTGATTTGGACGTGTCGACATGCACGACGCCAGCCGTCTTCGCCAAGCGGGTGACCTCCTTCGACAAGGTGTCCAGGTTCCACTACTGTCCCAGGGCAGTAACCGCTACCGTATCCACGCCCGGTGCCCGGTGCCCGGTGACGATCCCGTAGATCCGCAAGAACCGTGTCAACTTCAGGAATCCTGGGAATGGTGGCGAAGCGCCTCTTGCCCGCACTGCGATTCGCCGCCTCCTTGACCAAGATGAACTCGCGCACGCCTGCCCATGTCAGCCAGGCAAGATCCTCGCGGCGCAGGCCCGTCACGGCGGCAAGCTTCACCGCGTCGAACACCGGCTGGTCTTTCGGCTAGGCGGCGATCTCGAAAGCAGTTGACGTGCTCCCCTGAAGCTCCTCCAGTTTGAGGTAGAGTCCTCGATCAAGTTGAGCCTCACCCCGTCTCTGGTCCGGTCTTTATGAGAAAACCGGCTCTCTTTTCGTCAGGGCAGGCATGCCTGCCGCGCCGATTTACGCTCTCAACGACAGTTGCAGTCGTCGCGCCATGCGGCAGATGTCAGCTTCCGAGCGGTGCAAGGCGTTCATTAGCCCATCGATACCCGCCCCCGTCGAAAGAAGATCGCGAAGACCGGTGATGTCGGTCTGGGTCCATCTAGGTGTTGCTCTGGGATCAAGCATTTCGAACCCACTTCGTCCTGATGACCGACCCGTTGATGATGGACTTGGTCATCACGGCGCGCATTTCTTGAGCGGCAGCCGCGTTCATATAAACGACGCGTGTGCCCCCCGACAGGATCGCTTCGATAGCACTGATCGCAGCACCATGTTTCGCCGACAAATTTCGAACGGTCGAGACTTCTAGGTTCACGTTGATTGCCCGGCTCATGCTGCGCCCTTTCTATCGATGCAGATATCATTGTGCGCTTCAGCGCGCTCGGCTTCGGTGCGAGTCGCATCGGTATGCGGAAAGCCGGCTTGCTCGAGAAGGCGTCCGTACGATCGCGCCAGCTCGCGGTGTGCGAACCGCGCCGACACATCGACCGCGATGTCCGCGTTATGGAGGGAAACCTGCTCCCGCCCAAGGATGTAGTTAAGGTCCATACCAGCGCCTCCGTCGAGCGGGAGCGCGATGTCTCTCAGCCGTGCAAGGCTCGGTTGAGTGCACGGTTCTGCCTAAATGGGACTGATGGCCGCTATTTGCAAGATCGCCGTTTCACTGCCCATTAACCCCGCCGTGTGAGACGTCCGCGATGAAGGACTGCGACGACATCGTTGAAGGCTTGCTTGACGAAGCCAAGGCGCATGTCGCGCTCGCGGTTTCAGCCTCCGCCACCTCGGTGGCTGAGATGCATATCGATCTTGCCACCTTCCACGTCGAACAGATGCACTCGACGGAGGTGCTGTGCCCTGACCTCGATGAGACGACAGCGGCTGTGATGCAGAGAGTGCAGCGGCATCAGTGATCCGCCGCCTCCCTAGCGCTCCAACATTTCCGACTTAACCACCATCACGGCTGCCGATAGCCATGACTGGGCGTCAGGCATATCGCCAGCAGCGCGCGCGGTCTGGCAATGATCTACCGCCGTCCTGAGCGGCTCAACCTCTGTGGCGACCAAGTCCGCCGCGCGCTCGATCGCGATGCCAAGCGCGTTTATTCCCATAGCGTGATCATGGCCCTGCCGAGTTAACAAAGCATGTTAGATCGGGAACGATCCCCGTACGCTATGAACCGCGCCGGGTTTGTCGGAGGCTCTAACTCCTGAGAGGAAGGGGCTATGACGAGCAAGACGACGAACAAGTTC